>JBFWZA010000001.1:0-536322 GCA_050185825.1 Pseudomonadales bacterium
CAGAGACGCTGCCGGTGAGTCTCGACGTCGGCACCAACAACCGCGCACTGCTGCAGAACGAGCTCTATCTCGGCTGGGGGCGGGAACGCCTCAAGGGTGCCGCCTACGACGAGCTCGTCGAGGAGTTTGTCGACGCCTTCACCGGGGTGTTCCCGGAAGCCGTCATCCAGTGGGAGGACTTCCGCAAGGACAATGCGCTCAAGATCCTCGAGCGCTATCGGCAGACGCACCTGTCCTTCAACGACGACATCCAGGGCACCGGGGCCGTTGCCCTGGCGGGGCTGTTCAGCGCGCTCAGGATCAAGGGCGAGCCCATTACCGGTCAGCGGATCGTGATCCACGGCGCCGGTGCCGCCGGTCTCGGCATCGCCCGGCAGATCAAGGACGCGCTGGCCGAGCAGGGAGTGCCGGCCGGGCAGATGCACGAGTACGTGGCGCTGCTCGACAGCCGCGGCCTGCTGGTGGACGAGCAGACCTTCGCCGACGCCTACAAGCGGGATCTGGCCTGGCCGGCGGCGGCGGCACTCGCCGTCGGCATCACCGACGACCGCAGCCTGGAGGCGACGGTTCGGGCATTCCGGCCGACGGTGCTCATCGGCACGTCCGGGCAGGCGAACGCCTTCCACCAGGCGCTGGTGAGAGCCATGGCCGAGCACTGCCAGACACCCGTCATCATGCCCATGTCCAATCCCACCAGTAACAGCGAGGCCGTTCCCGCCGACCTGATCGCCTGGACGGAGGGCCGGGCGCTGGTTGCCACCGGCAGCCCGTTTGCCCCCGTCCGCTGGGACGGTCGCAGCATCGAGATCGGCCAGGGCAACAACGTCTTCATCTTTCCCGCCATCGGGCTCGGCACCCTTCTGGCCCAGGCCAGTATCGTGACGGACTCGATGATCACGGCAGCCGCGCGGACGCTTGCCAGGCAGGTCACCGATGCGGAGCTCGAGCGGGGTCTGCTCTACCCCTCCATCGATCGTCTGCGCGAGACCACGGCGGCCTGCGCCGCCGCCGTCTCCTGGCAGGCATTCGAGGACGGCGTGGCCCGGGCGGAGCGTCCGGCGGATCTGCTCGAGGCGGCCCGTGACGCCATGTGGTGGCCCGACTACCCCGAGTTCAACTGAGCCGGAACCGTTTCGACCCGAGGCTCTGCTACAGTAGGCGCCTCTGAAGGAGGAGGTCGACATGACAATCGAGCTCACCATGCTCGTCTACAGCGTGGCCCTGCTGTTCCTGCTCATACTCGTTCAGGCCCTGGCCGGAGTGCTGGCCCAGGGACTGTCGGCCATGGCCGGGTCCCGCGATCATCTCGGCGAGCCCGGGGTGTTTCAGGCCAGAACGAAGCGGATCGTGGACAACCACCGCGAGGGCCTGCTGCTGTTCGCACCGCTGGTTCTGGTTGCCGACGCAACAGGCGTGAGCACGGAGTGGACGGTGCTCGGCGCCCAGCTCTTCTTCTACAGCCGGGTGGTTCACGCCCTGCTCTACCTGACGGGCGTCCCCTGGGTCCGGCCACTGGCCTGGGCCGCAGGCATCGCCGGCTGTGTGCTCATCTTCGCGGCGTTGTTCTCATGAGCGAACGCTACTCGGGCTATCAGCGTCTGGCGTTCGACGAGCCAGCGCCGAGGGTGCTGCGCATCACGTTCAACCGCCCGGAACGCTACAACGCGCTCGACACCATCGGTCATCGGGAGATCACCTACGTCTGGCGCGAGGTGGACGAGGATCCGGACATCGACGTGGTGATCCTCACGGGCGCCGGACGGGCATTCTCCGCCGGCGGAGACTTCGAGATGATCGACGAGATCACCCGCGATTTCGAGGCGCGGGCACGCACCTGGAAGGAGGCCCGGGATCTGGTCTACAACCTCATCAACTGCGGCAAGCCCGTGATCTCCGCCATCAACGGTCCGGCCGTGGGTGCGGGTCTGGTCGCCGGCCTGCTGGCCGACATCTCCATCGTTGCGCGCTCGGTGAGCCTGACGGACGGGCACACGCGACTCGGTGTCGCCGCCGGTGATCACGCCGCCATCATCTGGCCCATGCTCTGCGGCATGGCCAAGGCCAAGTACTACCTGCTCACCTGTGACCGGCTGTCGGGAGAAGAGGCCGAACGCATCGGCCTGGTGTCGCTGTGCGTGGACGACGGGGAGCTTCAGGAGCGCGCGCTGGATATCGCCACGCGACTGCGGGACGGCGCCCAGAGCGCCATCCGCTGGACCAAGTACTCGCTGAACAACTGGCTGCGGCTGGCCGGCCCCACCTTCGACACGTCCACCGCGCTGGAGATTCTCGGCTTTACAGGCCCGGAAGCCAGGGAAGGCCTCGACGCCCTGCGGGAGAAGCGGGATCCGTCCTTCCCGAGCGGATCCGTGCTCTGACGGTCAGTGGAAGACGTCGTCCGGTCCCCGGATGAGGCCTTCGTCTTCCCGGTGGCGCTTCAGGTCCACCCCGGTCCGCTCCAGCGCCTGAGCCATCGTTTCCGATACGCACGCGGCGCAGAATCCTTCCTTGACCAGGTCCTCGACGAGAAACCCGAGCACGTCGTAGACGGTGAGCGTGCCCTCGTTGGTCTCGTTGAATCGCCACAGCACATCCTGCAGTGTCTGCAGGGCGGCTTCGCAGCGAACGTCGTCCCGCTCGCGCACCGCTTCATCGTCGTCTGACACTGCCATGAAATCACCCCGGATCCGGAAAAGCGGGGCATTGTACCGTCGCCCAGAAAAGAAAACCCCGCCATGAGGCGGGGTTCTCCAACCGGATCTCACCAGGAGTTCCGATCTGGGGGATTCTGAGGCCTTCGGCTCGGTCCGCTCACTTGGAGCGGTGCCTCCCTTCCGGTCCAGACCCAGTGGCCGTTTCTCTACCGAACCGCCTCGCGGGCGATTGGCGTAGTCCCGGCCGATGACTCAAGAGTCGTTATTTAACGACGCCTTGCCACGTCGCCCCGGTCCGGATGATCGATCCGTCTCGAGGGTCGGAATCCGCCCGGCTTCAGGCACCGCGGCTTCCTTGAGAAGCCGGCTCCTTTTCCTGACGGGACCCTTTCGGGACCCGTTCGGGTGGGGAGCCCGGTGTTGCCGCACCTCATCACCCTTACGGCGCTGAGCGTTGGTTCCACCGACGGGTCAGCATCGCTGCGCCGTCCGCCTGTCCCGGGAAGCCGTCGGCCAACGGTGCCCCGGGTGGGTTTTTCCCTTGAGCCAGCGCCGCCTGACGCTGACCCCGACCCCGGCGAGGGTCTTTCGGCTTGTCGGTTTGAAGTGGCGCTGTCTCCAGTGTCCTTCGCCTCGCCAACCTTGAGATTCATCCTACGCCGATGAATCGTGGTGACCAGTGAAAAGGCTGCAAGCCCATGTGGATATGCTGTGGCTAAGCTGGGTAACACCTTGTGGACAAGCTGTGGTCAGCTTTCGAGTTGATCAGATATTTCACATAACTATCTGAAATATAGACCTATTCCTTCGATGCACGAGATTCACTTCGCCCCTTCCAACGGTCAGCCAGGGGTCTTTTTCCGGTGAGTTCCGGCGACGCGGGGAATTTGATCGGGATCAATGCCCGCGTTGGTGGCCATGTCAGTCTGAGGGCACTCATCTCAGTACGGAGCACAGCTCATGGCCGCCGTCGTCAGGGAATCTCAGCCCCATACCGTTCACTCCGAAACCTACGAGACGCTCATGCAGGTCTCCTGGAATTTCGACTATCAGGGCAGCGTCGCCAAGCTCGACGATCTGTACAACCGTGCCAAGGAAAACCAGTGGAACGCGGCGGAGCTCGCGTGGGACACCCTCATCGATCCTTCCAACCCCATCATCGCGCCCGAGCACAGCCAGTACGCCCGGATGCCGTTCTTCGGGAAGCTTTCCAGCACCCAGCAGCAGACGTTCTCCGCCCACTCCACCGCGCAGCTCCTCTCCCAGTTCCTGCACGGTGAGCAGGGCGCGCTGCTGACGGCGGCGACGGTGGCACACGGCGTGCCGGATATGAAAGCCAAGTACTACGCGGCCACTCAGACCATCGACGAGGCACGCCACGTGGAGGCGTACGACCGCTACGTGAACAAGATCGCCATTCACTACCCCATGGTGCCGTGGCTGAAGACGCTCATCGACACAACCCTGCAGACCAACAATTTCTGCAAGGTGATGATCGGCATGAACATGATCATCGAGGGGCTGGCGCTGGGCGCGTTCAACAACATGTACAAGCAGACGGAAGAGCCGCTGCTCAAGTCCATCACCTTCAACGTGATGCGCGACGAGTCCCGGCACGTCTCCTTCGGCCACGTCTACCTGACGCCGACGGTCGCCGCCCTGCACAAGGACGACCGGGAGGACCTGGCCCAGTTCGCCTTTGATGCGGTGCAGATCCTCGTGCAGGGTCAGGCTGCCGGCATGGACGCGGGCTTCCTCAAGGTGCTGGAGGTGAGCGGCATCGAGCCGGACGACTTCATGGCCGGCATGAAGGAAGCCGCCGAGCTCGGCATCAACCGGGATCTGCCGCCGGGCCAGATCCACTCCCTGAACGACCTGATGATGCCGGCCCTGGTGAGGGCCGGGCTGGTGACGCCGCGGACCAAGGCGCTGTTCGAAGGGATCGGCGTGCCGGTCAACGCCGACCTGTCGGTGCTCGAGGCGATGGAGGATGCCCGGTCGGACCTGAACGTGCTCAACGCTCAGCAGGCCGCCTACTGACGCGCCGGCCAACGCGAAAGGATCAGGGGTGAGCGTGCTGCCGGGCGAAGCGACCCGGATTCTGAGGGGATTTCCGGAGCCGATGCTGGTGATCGAACCCGGTGGCACGCTCGTTTTCGTCAATGATGCCGCGGCGGCTCTGCTGGAGGTTTCCCCGGAAACGGCCGGGGCCGCTATCACCGACTTCCTGCCGGAACGGGAGCGCAGCCGCCTGAACCCGCTGGTCTGGCTCAGGCGCTGGGCGGAAACGCCGGGCGCGCCGGAAGCGGACTACGTGCATCTGCACTGCCGGACCGCCTCCGGGCGGGAGCTGCCGGTCCGGGTGCGGGTCGGCAGACACCAGGAAGGGGGCGATGCCTACTACGTGGTGATGCTTCAGGACATCAGCCGGGAACAGCATCGCCAGCAGCAGAGCCGCGCAGCCCACCGACTGGCGGCCAGGGTGCTCGCCATTTCCGCCGACGCCATCGTCACCGTATCGCCGGATCTGACCATCAGCTATGCCAATCCGAGCGCCGAGCGGCTGTTCGGCTACGCGAGCGGCGAGCTCAACGGCCGGCCGCTGAACGAACTGCTGCCGGCACGCTTCCAGGCCGCTCATCCGGCGCAGATCGCGGCGTTTGCGGAGGAGTCGAGACCCGCGCGGCTGATGGGCGAGCGGGCGGAGATCGTCGGGCTCACCCGCTCCGGTGAGGAACTGCCGCTGGAGGCCTCCATCACCAAGGTCACCCTGGACCGGGACGTTTTCTTCAGCGCGCATCTCAGGGATCTGCGGCCGCGGAAAGCCGCGGAGCGGGAGCTCGCGCGTACCCGCGCCTCCCTGCAGACCATCTTCGACCACGCGGTGCAGGCCATGGCCCTGATCGACCCCACGGGCCAGGTGCTGGAGATGAACGCGGCCGCCCGCAGACTCCTGCCCGACGACGTGGATCCGACGGGCCGTTACTTCGCCGGCCTGCCGTTCTTCTCCACCGATGCCGACGCCACCGCCGCAGGCCTGCGGACGGCGCTGGATCGCTGTCTGGCAGGCGAGCCCTACCGGATCACGACCCGCATAGCCCATCCGGACGGGCGGGAACAGACCCTGGACTTCTCGCTGACGCCGGTCCGGGAAGGTGAGCGCACCTTCGCCGTGGTGGCGGAAGCGCACACGCTGCTCGAATCCGAGGCCGACTAGTGCCGAGGATCATCTACGTGGAGCACAACGGCACGGAGCACGAGGTGGACGTGCCGGTCGGCACGAGCCTCATGCAGGGGGCCGTGAATCAGCTCGTGCCGGGCATCGAGGGCGACTGCGGTGGGCTGTGCGCGTGCGGCACCTGTCACGTCTACATCCCCGACCAGGCCCGGGCGTTGTGCGGCGTCCCGGACGAGCTCGAACAGGGAATGCTGGAGTTCGCGTTCGACGTCAACGACTCCAGCCGCCTCTCCTGCCAGATCACGGCGACGGAGGCGATGGAGGGTATGCGGGTACTGATGCCTGCACGCCAGTACTGACGCTAGGTGGATGTCCGTATTCCGCCTTGTGCAGGCCGCGGGCATGGTCAACGGATGAATCACAAACCCCAACATCGCGACGGCTGTGCAGTCTGCCCTACCCGTGCGTTGTGTATGGCCCGGGACCTCGACGCCGGCGCCCTCGGCGCGCTCGGCGGGACGGTGGCGACCAGCGCGCCCATGGATCGGGGCGACTACCTGTACCGCGCCGGCGATGCGGCAAGCGCCTGGTATGTGGTCCGCTCCGGCGTGTACAAGACGATCAACGACACCGCCGACGGCGAGGAGTACGTCACCGGCTTCTATTATCCGGGCGAGATCCTGGGCCTGGAAGGTGCCGCGTCCGGCCAGTTCGAGGAGTCGGCCGTGGCGCTCGGCAGCGCTACCGCCTGTGCCGTGATGCTGGAGAGCCTGCCCCGGATCTGGGCGCTGGGTGCGCATCAGTCCATTCTGCGGCTGATCGCCGAGCACGACCGGAACAGCAAGGCGCTGCGCATCAACATGAGCCAGTCGCGGGCGGACGCCCGCATCGCGGGCTTCCTCAAGCTCCTCATGGAGCGGACGGAACGCCGGGGATTCGATCCCACCTGCCTGGCCGTGCCCATGAGCCGCACGGACCTGGCAAACCACCTGGGGCTCACCCTGGAGTGCGTCTCCCGCGTGCTGTCCAGATGGCGCAAAGCCGGCGTCATCGAGACGGACAAGAGCGCCATACGCATCCTGCGTCCCGATGAGCTCTGCACCGCGGCTTATCACCTCGCCGCCTGACGGCCAGCCGATCGTGGAGATCTGATGAACAGCCACTTCCATCCGGAGCTCATTCGCGCCTACGACGTGAATGGGCCGCGCTATACGTCTTACCCGACGGCCAATCTGTTTTCCGAGGATCTGGACCGGCATGCCCTGCTCCGGGCGCTGGACGATCTGCCCCCGGAGAGCGCGCTTTCTCTGTACCTGCACGTGCCGTTCTGCGCCACCATCTGCTACTACTGCGCGTGCAACAAGATCGTTACCAACAACCGGAAGCACGCCATCGCCTATCTGGATCGGCTGCACCACGAGATCGGCATGCTGGAGTCCCACCTGCCGCCAGCGCACACCGTGGAGCAGCTCCATTTCGGCGGTGGCACGCCCACCTACCTGACGGACGAGCAGCTGAGTGGCCTGTTCACCCGGCTGCGTCGCACGTTCAACCTGGCAAGCGGCGATCGGCGGGATTTCTCCATCGAGATCGACCCGCGCACGGTGGATCCGGGGCGGATCGCCTTCCTGACATCGCTCGGCATCAACCGGATGAGCCTCGGTATTCAGGATTTCGATCCGGACGTGCAGCTTGCCGTGAACCGGCTGCAGAGCGAGACCGATACGGCAGCGATCATCGAGGCGGCGCGGGACAACGGCGTCCGCTCCCTGTCCGTCGACCTGATCTACGGCCTGCCGCTGCAGAACGTCTCTCGTTTCGGCCGGACGCTGGCCCGCATCGTGGGCCTGTCGCCGGACCGGATCTCCCTGTACAGCTATGCCCACCTCCCGGCAAGGTTCAAGACCCAGCGGCAGATCCGCACGGAAGATCTGCCCGACGCGGAAACCAAGCTCGCCCTGCTGGGCCTCGCGGTGGAAACGCTCACCGATGCGGGCTACGTGCACATCGGCATGGATCACTTCGCCAGACCCGGGGACGAGCTGGTGACGGCTCAGCAGCACGGCGGTCTGCATCGGAACTTTCAGGGATACACCACCCACGGGCACTGCGAGCTGATCGGGCTCGGGATCAGTGCCATCAGCAGCGTCGGCAACCTCTACTGTCAGAACGCGAAGACGCTCGAGAGCTACTACCAGGCCATCGATGCCGGTGAGCCCGCCCTCGAGCGGGGGCTCCGGCTCAGCCGGGACGACGAGATGGTCCGGGACCTGATCGGCCGCCTGATGTGCCACTTCGAGCTGGACATCGGCGCCTTCGAAGCCGAGTGGTCCGTGAGCCTCCGCGCCGCCTTTCCCGACGCCTGGCCGCGACTCGCGCAGCTCTCAGCGGACGGTCTGGTGCGGCTGGCCGACGGCAGGCTGCGGGTGACGGAGGAAGGGCGCTACCTGATCCGCAACGTGGCGATGGTGTTCGATCGCTATCTGCCCACCCGGACCACGGGCTTCTCCAGAGCGATCTGAACTGCCGCTCAGCGGGAGCGCAGGAACTGGGTGTCGATGTTGCCGTCCACCTCGCCGAGCTCGTAGAGCAGCGCGTCGCGAACCGCCTTCCGGCCCGCCTCCGTCCGATAGGCATCGACGGTGGACACGATCAGCGCCAGCAGCATTTCCTCCCGGCTGAGGCCTTCACCGGTGCCTGCTGCGACGGCCTGCTCGATGGCGGTCTTGGCGTGTGCGTACTTGCTCATCTCGACTCCTCGTCACCCTGTGCGAACGGTGCCTCCTGAAGGATTCCGGTGAGCACGTTCCAGTCTCTGTTGTCCAGCGCCCCTTCCAGCAGGGGGAAGAGGTGCGATTCCTCGAAGCGCATGTGTCGCCGCTGCAGCGCCACGTATTCTGCCAGGGACTCCCGGAAATCCCCGGGATCCACCGGCCGCCCTGCCTGCGCTTCCCGTACCTGCCGGGTAAGGGCTTCTGTCAGCGCCTTGATTTCCCGGTGCTGGCCCAGATTGCGGAACACCAGGTGCCGCTCCGTCGGTGTCAGACCCTTGTTGACCACCAGATCGAACAGCCTGTCTTCGAGCGGATGGTGCACCCGGTCCGCGAAGTATTCCAGAAAGGAGAGCAGATCGGCCAGCTGGGCCCAGTCGGGCTGTGCCTCCAGCGTGTCGACCAGCGCTTCCAGCGCGCGAACCACGCCGGCAATCTTCGCGTGATCTCCGCCCAGCCGCTCGATGAGTATCGGTGGAAGCCCGGTAGAGACCAATGCGCCCCCGATCAGTCGTACTGCAGCCGCACCGCCAGGACGTTGCAGCCCGCGTCGTGAAGTACCGCGTTGGCCGTCGAACCCAGCAGGAGGCTGAATCCGTGGCGGCCATGGCTGCCGATCACGATGAGATCCGCCTTCGTGCTGGCGGCGAGCTCGCGGATGGTCAGTCCCGGCGCGCCCAGCTCCACGTGAACATCGGCCGGATCGATACCGTAGGCCTCCGCCAGCGTCTCGAGCTGCCGGCGTGCCTGCACCACCGCTTCCTGCTCGAAGGAAATGGTTCCGGAGGCTATGGGTGCCATGTCGAGCCCGCCGTATACCTGGCTCAGCGGTTTTACGACCGTGACCAGATGCAGTCTGGCATTGGTCCGGCTCGCAACCGCTTTCGCCGCATCCAGGACTTCACTGGATTGTTCCGACAGATCGACCGCAATGAGAATGTTGGAATACGCCACGTCGCTTGTGCCTTAAGCAGTCAGGGTCCGATCTAGTATCATGAAAGCCGATCGTTCGAGCGAGCCCGGACGTACGGACAGTGATCCGAATGTAGAGGTTTCGAGCAGGGCCGCTCAATTCGTGGAAGACCGGCAGTCGTCTTCGGGAAACCCCTAGAGACACGCCGGCTGGCGACGGGGATTAATCCAACAGCAGCACGAGGTGAACCAGACATGCCCGACATCGACGCCGCCCGCAACGAACTGTCCACCCGCAGGAAGGAGCTGCTGGCCCGCCAGGCCCGGGTTTCCCGGCACACCCGCCACCGCGAGGACCCGCTGCCGCAGGACTTCGCCGAGCAGGCCGTGGAGCTGGAGAACGGCGAGACGCTGGTCGCGCTCGACCAGGAGCTTACCCAGGAGCTCCGGAAGATCGATCGTGCCCTCGCCCGCATCGATGAGGGCACCTATCCCGACTGCGAATCGTGTGGCGAGCCCATCGGCGAGGAGCGCCTGCGCGCCCTTCCCTACAGCGTGCTCTGCATCGACTGCGCTGAGGACGCGGATCAGCGGAGCTGACCCCATGACAGCAACCGCAAAAATACGGCCCGTCATGCTCCTGTTGCTGACGCTCTGGGCGGGCACCGCGCTGGCCGACCCCTACGACGGCGCCGAGCTCTACGCCATGAACTGCTCCAACTGCCACGGGGTGTACGGCGAAGGCGACGGCGTCGTCACGCCCGACCTGTCGACGGTGATGCTCGACCTGCGCTACCTCAGCGAGCGCAATGGCGGCACCTTTCCCACCGACTTCGTGACGGACATCATCGACGGCCGTGAGGTCCGCGCGGCGCACGGTCCGGTCGGCATGCCCGTCTGGGGGGCGGAGTTCACCAGGAGCGAGGGGCTCGGTGAAGACGCCCAGGCCAGGGTGGACGAGAAGATCGCGGCCATTGCCCGCTTCCTGGAAACGATGCAGATCGTCGAGTAACGAAGCACCGGGGCGTGTCCCCGGTGCCGGTCAGGGATGGACCACGAGCAGGTCCACGGGTGAGCGCTCCAGAATCTTCTCCGCCGAGTTGCCCAGCATCCGGGCCCCGATCCCACGCCGCGCGGCGCTGCCCACCACCACCAGACCCGCTCCGGTCTTCCTGGCGCTGGCCGCCACCATGTGGCCGACTTTGCCGGCTGGCCGGTGCACCCGATTCTTCGGGATGTGGTAGGGCGCGAGCATCGCGTTGAGGAAGTCCTGAGTGGCCGCCATCGCCTCACGGCGCACCTTGCGGGAATCGATCATCTCCAGGTCGCTCAGCACCTCGGAGAACTCGATCACGGCCACGCAGTGCAGCTTGCCGCCCCGGATGTCCGCGAAGCGGGCAGCGGCATCCAGCACCTTCAGGTTCAGCATCTGATGAGTACGGTCGGTATTGCGCAGATCGACCGTCGCGATCACGTCGTTGGCGGCTGTCTTCTGGCGCCGCCGGGCAGGACGCGAGCCGACCAGCAGCAGGGGAGCCGGACAGGACCGGATGAGCGCCCAGTCGAGCGGCGTGTGCAGCAGGGTCTTGGTCTTGTGCACGGATTTCAGCACCAGATCCGAAGCACCGCACTCCGCCACCACCCAGGCGGCAATGTCGCTCGTCCACACCACCTCGATGCTGATCGATGCGCCGGCGAGCTTTCTGTCCAGCACCAGGTTCCTGAGCCAGGACTCGCGGGTGCGGATGATCTCCTTCTTCAGCGCCCGGCGCTGATGGGCGTCGAAGACCTCCTTCTGTTCCGCCATGGCCAGCCACACGAAGGAGACCAGCCGGAGATGGGTGGCCGGTCGGGCCGCCATCAGCCGGCAGGCCTCGTCCAGCGCCGTCTGCTCGTGCTTGGGCTTGTCGAGAATGACCAGAATGGAACTCGGCGCCTTCACGGATCCTCCTTACGTTTGTGGACTGTCGTTCGTGGACTGACGTTGTTCGATCTACGCTTACGGTGCGGCGTGCACCGTGACCACGTCGCAGTCGACGGCGTGGAGGATACGTTCCGACGTGTTGCCGAGCAAAACCCCCCGCACGCCCTCGCGTGCGTGCGTGCCCACCACCAGCAGGGCCGCTTCGCATTCCTCCGCGATCCGGGCGAGCACCGGCGCCGTCTGCCCTTCCTCGAGCAGCAGGTGCCGGTAGGAAACGCCCGTCGCTCTGGCCAGCTCGTCCATGCGCAGCCTGGCGTCCTCCTCCACGGCCGCCTTGATCTCGGCGTAGCTCTTGATCGCGCCGAGCTCACCGACCCAGGGCTCGAAGAGCGGGTAGGCATAGACCACGTCCAGCTCGCCCCCGATCCGCTTCGCGAGGCCGGCTGCCTGCAGGAGCACATTCCGATTGAGGCTCTCGTGGCTGTCGTCGAAGACGTCGAGCGCGCCGAGCACGACGGGTTCCTCGGGCCAGGACGCCGCCCTGGCGAGCATCACCGGCACCTCGGCGTGGCGCAGCAGGTTCCACTCGTCGGGCGTGCGCACGACGCTGGCCACCCGCTCGCCCAGACTCCCCTGCTCGCCGCTGGCCCGCAGGATCAGATCGGCGGCGGCATCCTTCGCGGCATGCAGCGCGCCTTCCCAGGTGCGGGCATTCCACAGGGTCGCCGACTCGAGGTGCCGGAAGCGGCCACGCACCTTCTCGAGCTGGTCTTCGAGCTGCGCCTCGGCGGACTGCAGGATGAAGGTTTTGAGCCTGGCCGAGTCCTCGATCGCCGACGTGCTGATCTCGGCGACCCCTTCATAGATCACGTGCACGACGTGCACGCGGGTCTGCCCGTCTGCCAGACGCTCCGCCTTTTCCATCAGGTAGGGAATGGACAGAGCGTCGTCGACGACGACCAGCAGATTGGCGATGGCATGGCCACGTTGGCCTTGACCGGCAGGCATAAGCACCCCCTCGAGCGTTCGGGACTCAAAACCCAAGCGTAGCCCAAAACCGCTACCCGCGCGTTGCGGAATCTACCTAGCAGCCTGTGCCGCACACGCGCCCGCGCGAATCCGCTAACATGACCCGTGAGTCGCGCTGGTTGGCTTGGCAGGTGAGGACGGCATGAGTACGCACAGGAAACCCATCCTGAACAGGGTCATGGTGGCGAGCGACACGCTGGACGGCATGGACGTTGCTCTGCAGAAGGCGGCCATGATCGAGCACTACAGCGGCGCCGGCATTCAGGTCGTGGAGGTGATCTACGACACCATCGCCGAGGAGCCCGCCAGGGTGCTGCCGGCAGCCGATCGCGCCAACCTGATCGAGAATCTCAAGGCCGCGGAACGCAACGCGCTGAAACGTCTCGTCGAGCCCTATCGGGACAGGGTGGCCGATCTGGAAACCCGTGTGATCTGGCACAAGAATCCGGCGGCCGGCATCTGCGAGGCGCTTACCGGTGTCGACTTCCTCATCAAACCCATCGCCCGCCATCACACGATCCTCGATCGTCTGCACGCGCCGCTGGACTTCACACTCACCCGCGAGGCGCCCTGCCCCGTGCTGATCTCCAAGGAGCCCTGGCAGGACGTGCACACGGTGCTCGCCGCCCTGGACGCGGGTGACGAGTCCCACCAGGCGCTCAACCGCACCATACTCGCCACCGCGATAGAGCTCTCGCTCATCCTCGGCTGCGAGCTGGACGTGGTCTGCGCCTATCCGAGCCTCGGTCAGTCGGTGACGGAGCTGCAGGTGGCCATGGACTACGAGGGGATCAAGCAGGACATGCGTGAGGCCCGGACGGCCCACATCGACGAGCTGATCCGGGAGCTCGAAGCAAAGGTGCGCAAGGTTCACCTGCTGGAAGGCAGCGCCCGGGATGCGATTCCCGATCTCGCCAACGAGATGGGGGCCGTGCTGACGGTGCTCGGCACCGCCGCCCGGCGTGGTCTGTCTCAGCTTCTGCTCGGCAACACCTCGGAAGCCATCATCGGCGCACTGAAAGGCGACCTGGTCACCGTCCGCGAGCCGGCGCCCTGAGCCGGCACTCGCTGAGCGTCAGTCCCGCCCACCACCGGTGCCGGACTCCGCGATCCGGCGCACGGTGTCCATGAGCGAGACCGGCAGCGGAAAGACGATGGTCGAGCTCTTCTCGCCGGCGATCTCCGTCAGCGTCTGCAGGTAACGCAGCTGAATCGCCTCGGGCTGGGTCGCCAGTGCGGTGGCGGCCTCCACCAGCTTCTCCGCAGCCTGCTGCTCCCCTTCCGCGTGGATGACCTTGGCCCGCCGTTCCCGTTCCGCTTCGGCCTGTCTGGCGATGGCGCGGATCATGCTCTCGTCGATATCCACGTGCTTGATCTCCACGTTGGCCACCTTGATGCCCCACTGATCCGTCTGCTTGTCGAGGATGGCCTGGATATCGTTGTTCAGCTTTTCCCGTTCCGCGAGCAGCTCGTCCAGTTCGTGCTGGCCGAGTACCGAACGCAAGGTCGTCTGCGCGAGCTGGCCCGTTGCCTCCATGTAGTTCTCGACATTGATGATGCTCCGCTCCGGGTCCACCACCCGGAAGTACAGCACGGCGTTGACCTTCACGGACACGTTGTCGCGGGTGATGAGGTCCTGGGTCGGCACGTCCAGCACCATGGTCCTGAGATCCACCCGCACCATCTGCTGGACGATGGGGATGATGAGGATCAGTCCGGGCCCTTTCACCTTGTAGAACCGGCCGAGCATGAAGACCACGCCCCGCTCGTACTCCCTGAGCACGCGGAACGCGGACAGCAGCAGGCCGCCCAGCACCGTAAAGACGATGACGCTGAAGATTTCCATGCTCCGACTCCTCCTCTATCTGCCGTTCGGCTGTTCAGACCCGCCCTGCGCGGCATCGACCACCAGAACAAGGCCGTCCACGTCCGTGACCGTGGCCCGGCTGCCGGCGGCAAGCGCCTGCTCCGAGCGGGCCTGCCAAGTCTCGCCGAAGGCGTGCACCCTGCCCGCTCCGGGAAACCCCTCCAGCACTTCCACCTCTGCCCCGAGCATGGCTTCGCGCCCCGTTCGAACCCGGGAAGCCCGTGCTCTGACCGCCGCACCCACCGCAAACAGGGTAATCGCGGCGGTGCTCGCCGCGAAGGCCGCGATCACCGCCAGCGGCAGGCCGAACTCCGGCGCTTCCGTGTCCATCAGCATGAGCGAGCCCATGACGAACGCCACCAGACCGGCGACGCCGAGCGCACCCATGGTCGGCGTGAACACCTCGGCGATCATCATGCCGATACCGACCACGATGAGGGCGAGACCCGCATAGTTCACGGGCAGCATCTGCAGCCCGTAGGCGCCGAGCAGCAGGCAGACGATGCCGATCACGGACGGGAAGATCATCCCCGGGTTGTAGAACTCGAGGATGAGCCCGTAGATGCCGAAGATGAGCAGGCCGTAGGCGATGGTGGGATCGGTGATCAGCGTCAGCAGCTCGTGCTTCCAGTCCACCTCCACCCGGTGCACCCCCGCGCCTTGGGTGCGCAGGGTGACGACCCCGGACGCCAGAGACACCTCCCAGCCGTCAACCGCCTCGAGCAGCGCCGTCAGGTCGTCCGCCAGCAGATCGATCACGTTGGCTTCGAGCGCCTCGGAGGCGCGGATGTTGGCGCCGTGCCGCACCGTCTCCTGTGCCCACTCGATGTTCCGTCCGCGGAGCTCGGCGAGCCCCTGCAGGTAGGCCACCGCGTCGTTCACCACCTTCCTCGTCATGGCGTCCTGGGGTGCAGGCACGGCGTCGCCGTCCTCCCCGTCCGGTTGCCGCGCCGGTGCCGGTACCGGCGGGGTCGGCGCGATGCTCACCGGGGTGGACGAGCCGATGTTGGTGGCCGGTGCCATGGCGGCGATGTGGCTGGCATAGGCAATGTACGTGCCGGCGCTGGCGGCACGGGCGCCGTTCGGTGACACGAAGGTGATCACCGGCAGGGGGGCCGCGAGGATCGCCTGGACCAGCTCCCGCATGGACTTGTCCAGACCGCCCGGCGTGTCCATCCGGATCACCAGCGCCTGGGCATCCGCCTCGGCGGCTTCGTCGATGGAGCGGATGATGAGGTCGGAAGTGGCGGGACCCAGCGCACCGTCGAGATCCACTACCCAGACCGTCCTTCCGCGGCGCTGACGGGCGGCATCCGGATCGGTGGCCGGCAAGTCGGCTGCGGCGGGCTCGCTGACCGACGGCGACTCTCCCGGGCCGCCGCCCGCCTCCGGCGCAGACTCACCGACCGCCGGGACCACCCACGCCGCGACTGCCGCCAGCCCCCCCGCCGCCACCAGTCGCTTCAGCAGTCGCTTCAGCACGTCGTTCATGCCCTCACGTTACCCGCAAGGCCGGGTCAGGCCAACAAACATCTCGTCAAAGGCGTCGCGAATGAGCAGCACGGCCCGGTCGTTGTGAAATGTCTCGCCGCCGGAGACAGCGTGGTCGCGGTGCATGGACCCGGTCCAGATCACGCTGCCGGTGCGCTGGTCCACCACGTCCACCTTGAGGTGCGCCACAAACCGGTTCACGGTCGCCGTCTGCACCGGCTCGCCCATGGGATCCGCCGGTTGCGGCGGCGGGTTCCGATCCTCGGCGGAGAAGCTGCTGACCACGTTCAGGTCCGCCTGGGCCGGCGTCGCCGCCGCGTCCAGACCGATGGCCAGCAGCGCCCCCTCGGCCGCCGTGGCAATGGGCGTTTCGATGAATCCAGGCACGTCCTCGAAGGACAGGGTGAAGGTGGAAAACGGTGCCGCCTCGCCGTGGCAGGTGGCCACGGTGCGCACTTCCATACCGCGGGGAGTGCTCGCGCACGCCGCCAGGGCGAGGGTCAGCGTCGCGAGCAGGAGCGGTCCAGTCGTCCGTTCAGGCACCCTCCGCCTCCCGGACCCGGACGGTGAGGACGTCGCAGGGGCTGCCGTGCAGCACCCCGTTCGCCGTGGATCCGAGCATCAGCCCGGTCAGGCCGTGGCGGCCGTGGGAGCCGATCACGATCAGGTCCGCCCCGATGCGCTCGGCTTCCGCCTTGATCTCCAGCGCCGGCCGTCCCACCCGGATCGTCACGTGCTCCGGCAGGATGCCGTACGCCGCCACGCGTTCGCGGATGCTCTTCGCCGTTTCCTGGGCGATGGTCTCCTCCATGTCCCTGAGCGGCCAGGACGCGGCAAACACCGCGCCGTCCAGCCCGCTCACGCCGCTCATGAGCGGCGGGATGACGGTGATCACGCGGAACTCCACCGACCCCCTGGGATCGAGTGACGTCGCACCCTCGAGCACCTCTTCCGCCTCGTCCGTGGCATCCAGCGCGATCAGGATCTTTCTCAGCTTCGTGCTCATGCGTCCGCTCTGTCAGTCCTTGATCCGTACCGTGAGCACATCGCACTGCGCATGATGCAGCACGCCGTTTGCCGTGGAACCGAGCAGGAGCCCGAGACCATGCTTGCCGTGCGATCCCACGACGATGAGATCGGCGCCGACGTCCTTCGCCGAGTCCACGATCTGCGGCGCCGGCGCGCCGATGACCGCGTGCACGTTCTTGGGGTCGATGCCGAATCCCGCGCCCAGCTTCTTCAGCTGTTCGATTGCCTGGGTCTGCGCTTCGCGCTCGAAGTTGACGCTCGCCTGGGTGTAAGCCGCCATGTCCAGCCCGCCATAGACCTGCGTCAGGGGCTTGACGACGGAGATCAGCGACAGCTTCGCACCGTGGTCGTCCGCGATCTGCTTCGCTTCCTTCAGCACCGCCTTGGCTTCATCCGACAGATCGACTGCCACCAGCACGTGCGTGTAAGCCATGATTTCCTCTCCTTTTCGTTCAGATTCGAGAGCGTATCCAACTCCGGTCAGCGGACCATCGGGACTACCCCGAGCGGCCCTTCGGAAACCCCTTAGGCTCGGTCCCGAGCAGTCCTTCGGGAACCCCCTAGGTCCAGGGCTGGTACACTCTGTCACCATAGATTCAGCGGTGGTGGATATTCAAGGATGTTCGACAAGGTGCTGGTAGCCGTCGACCTGGAGCTGGAGCCCGCCAGGAGCGTGCTCGAGCGTGCCCTTGCGCTCCGCCCCGGCGAGGTCTGGGTCGCCCACGTGGTGGAACCGCAGTACGTTCAGTACAGCATCGACCCCACGTTTACCGGCAGCATCACCCACGCGATGGAAGAGGACGCGGTGCGTGCCACCCGCAAACGTCTCGACGAGATCTGTCACGGCAGCAGCATTGCCGGAGACCACCGGCTGGTCCGGCTCGGCCGCGCGGCGGACACCATCCACGAGCTGGCCCGCGAGGTCGGGGCCGACACCATCATCATCGGCAGCCACGCGCGAAAAGGCATCGGTCGCCTGCTCGGCTCAACGGCCAACGCCGTGCTCCACAACGCCCCGATGAACGTGATGACCATCCGCCTGAATGGAGAGGACGCATGACCCTGGACGCGAAAACCCTCGGCGAAGAGCTCCTGGGTGCCGAGATCGTCGCCGGCAAGGAGCTGACCCAGGCGGCCGGCAGCCTGTTCGACACCGCCGAGCGCCTCGGAAACCTCTGGCTGCAGCAGGGGCGCTGGCTGGCGGAGGATTACGGCCGGTTCTGGCTCGCCGCACTCGGCCGTCCAGGCGATCCTGGCCCCCTCAACGCCCTGATCGACGCCCGATCCAGCCACATTGCCAGCGGCATGCACGAGCTCGGCACCCTCATCGAGCGGGAGTGCGTACCGCTGTCGAAGATGTGGTCGGATTTCCTCGGCACCGTCGGGCGGGACTGGCGGGCCGCCTGAGGGAAGCCCGCCGTACGGGTCACTTCGACGATGGGAGGTGGCCGATGAGCGAAAACACGCGCTTCGATACCAGCTATACCCGGGTCTTCGGTGAGGGCGTCGGCCTCGGCGAGCAGGCCAACCCGTTCTTCCAGGCTTTCTACCGGCACTTCCTCACCGACCCCGGCGTGGCGGACGCGTTCCGCGGCACGGACATGAACCGCCAGGTGGCCATGCTGCGAAAGTCGTTCTTCCATCTGGTAGCCTTCTACCTGAGCCACGAACCCACCGCGGAGCTGACGCGCATTGCCCTGCTGCACCACAACATCGGTATCGATGCCGCCTTCTACGACCTCTGGCTGGACGCGCTGGTGAGCACGGTCCGCGAGTTCGACCCCGAGTGCGATGAAGCCACGGAGCTTGCCTGGCGGCTGGCGCTGACCCCGGGCATCACCTACATGCGGCTCGTGGACCGGTTTCCCGAAGCGGGAGAACACCACTGAGCCACATCGAGTATCCGGCGCTCGACGAGCTGCCAGCGCCGCTGTTCCGCTGCGCTGCGGACGGTGTGCTGACCTGGGTGAACGCGACCTGGCGCCACACCATCCGGCTGGCCCTCGGCAGCGTCTGGTACTCGCCGTTCTGTGACGTTGACGCCGCACAGGCCGCCTCCCTCTGGCAGCGGTGCGTCGAGAGCCTGCACCCGGTGACCCTGTCCTCCAACGCCCGCCTGGCCAGCGGCGAAACCCGTTTCTACCAGCTCATCCTGCAGCCAACGGTGGTGGACGGCGCTCGCGAGATGATGGGATCCCTGGTGGACGTCACCGAGCAGACCGTCGCGCTCGCCGAGACCCGGGCGATCCTCGACGCGGCGGTGGACGGCATCATCATCATCGACGAGTCGGGCATCATCGAAACCGTCAACCCCGCGGCCTGCCGGCTGTTCGGCTACCCGCGGGAGGCGCTGATCGGCCACAGCGTGAACAGGCTGATGAACCCCGGCGATCGGGCGCGTCACGATGGCTACCTCGCCCGCTATCTGGTAACCGGCGAGGCCTCCATCATCGGCATCGGCCGCGAGGTGATCGGGCGCACGGCGAGCGGCGAGGACATCCCCCTCTACCTGGCCGTCTCCGACATCCGTCTGGACGGCCGGCGCCGCTTCGCCGGCATTCTCCGCAACCTCACCGAGCAGCACGCCACCCGGGAGGCGCTGGCCAGCCAGCGGGAGAAGCTCGCCCATGTCGGCAGGCTGTCCACCATGGGGGAGATGACGGCCAGCATTGCCCACGAGATCAACCAGCCGCTGACGGCGATTTCCATGTACGCGCAGGCGAGCCTGAAGCTGCTCGAGCGGGAGGGCAGCCGCGACAAGGTCCGCGACGCCCTGGAGAAGCTCAACGTGCAGTCACTCAGGGCCGGCGCCGTCATCGAGCGGATCCAGCGTTTCGCACGGACCCAGGAGACCACCAAGGAGCTCATCGGCATCAACGAGCTGGTGACCGATCTTCTCAAGCTCGCCGGCAGCGATGCCCGGATGCACGCCATCGACCTCAACCTCGAGCTCGCCGAAGGGTTGCCGAGACTGTTCGCCGACCCCATCCAGATCCAGCAGGTCGTCCTCAACCTGATCCGCAACGGCATCGACGCCATGAACGAGATCGGCTGCAGGAACGGCCATACCATCCGTATCGCGACACGCCTGGTCGACGGCTGGGTCGAGCTGTCGGTGAGCGACCAGGGGCCGGGGGTTGCCGACAACCAAGTCGAGCTGGTATTTACACCTTTCCATACCACCAAGAAGGAAGGCATGGGCATGGGCCTGTCGATCTGCCGTTCGATCATCTCGGAGCACGGGGGCGAGCTCCGCTTTCACAACAACGACGGTCCGGGTGCGTGCTTCTATTTCAGGCTGCCGCTGGACCATGAGTAACTCTCCGCCCACCATTTTCGTCGTCGACGACGACGAGCCCGTCCGGGACGCCATCGCGCTCCTGCTCGACACCGTGGACATCCCCTACGAGACCTTCGAGAACGCTCAGGCCTTCCTATCCGGATACCAGCGCGGCCGGACCGGCTGCCTGGTGCTGGACATCCGCATGCCCGGGATGAACGGCCTGGAGCTCCAGGACCGTCTGCTCGGCGACCAGGACCCGCTACCCATCATCTTCATCACCGGTCACGGCGACATCCCCATGGCCGTCCAGGCGATGAAGAAGGGTGCCGTGGACTTCATCAGAAAACCGTTCCGGGATCAGGAGCTCCTCGACCGCATCCAGGAAGCGCTCAGCTCCGATGCGGAGAACCGCGAGCATCGGGCGGACCTGGAGGCCGTTCGCGCCCGGGCGGAAAGCCTCACGCCCCGGGAGCAGGAAGTCTTCGATCGGGTCGCCGAGGGTCAGGCCAACAAGGTGGTGGCCATCGATCTTTCGATCAGCGAGCGCACCGTGGAAATCCACCGGTCCCAGGTCATGCAGAAAATGGCGGCCAGGAATCTCGCGGATCTGGTCAAAATGAAGATCCTCCTCGATCAGAACCGGGCCTGAACTCCCGCCGTTACGGGAATCCGCGTATTTCCCGACCTCCCCGCCGGACTTAGGGTGCGCCTATGAATGGCGAACCAACGTCAGTGGTGCATGTGGTGGACGGCGATCCCGCGGTTCGGGACAGCCTCACCACCCTCCTCGGCCTCAATGGCTTCGAGGTGGCGAGCTACGCCACCGGCGGCGCGTTCCTGGAGCGCCTGGCGGACGCCGCCGATCGCTCAGGTGCGATGACACGGGAATGGGTGGTCTGCGAAGCGGACCTCCCGGACGGCAGCGGCATCGAGCTCTACTGCCGGATGCGCGCAGCACGGATGCCGGCACCGTTCGTTCTGCTGGTCAGCCGGCGCAATCCCAGCATCGTACGTTCGGCGCAGAACGCGGGCATTCAGCAGGTTTTTCAGAAGCCGCTGGTCTACCGTAACCTGATTTCGTACATAGGCAACGGAACCCACTGAGAGAGACTGGCGCATTCCCGCTACCGTGTGGCTATGATCGGCAGGATCGGCAGGGCCGGAACGACGAACCGCCGTTCGGCTGCCCAACAACGCTCAATGAACGTTAAGGAAGAGAAGTGACGGAGGAAACCCCCTACAACCTGCAGGTAGTGCGCTGGTTCGCCGTGATGACCGTGGTCTGGGGCATCGTCGGCATGGCCGTCGGCGTGCTGATCGCCGCTCAGCTGGCCTGGCCGGTGCTGAACTTCGACATCCCCTGGCTCACCTACGGCCGGCTGCGGCCGCTGCACACCAACGCGGTGATCTTCGCCTTCGGCGGCAGCGCGCTGATGGGGACCGCGTTCTACGTGGTGCAGCGGACCTGCCGCACGGCCCTCATCTCCAACGGCCTGGCGAAGACCGTGTTCTTCGGCTGGAACCTGGTGATCCTGCTGGCGGCCATCACGCTGCCGCTCGGACTCACCACCACGAAGGAGTATGCGGAGCTCGAGTGGCCCATCGACATCCTCATCGCCATCGTCTGGGTGCTGTTCGGCGTGGTTTTCTTCGGCACCATCGCCAAGCGCAAGGTGGACCACATCTACGTGGCGAACTGGTTCTACGGCGCGCTGATCATCGGCGTGGCCGTGCTGCACATCTTCAACAGCCTGGCGCTGCCGGTCAGCCTCACCAAGAGCTACTCGATCTACTCCGGCGCCATGGATGCCATGGTGCAGTGGTGGTACGGCCACAACGCCGTGGGCTTCTTCCTGACCGCCGGTTTCCTCGGGATCATGTACTACTTCGTGCCGAAGCAGGCGGGACGGCCGATCTACTCCTACCGGCTGTCCATCGTGCATTTCTGGGCGCTGATCGCGATCTACGTGTGGGCCGGTCCTCACCACCTGCACTACACCTCCCTGCCGGACTGGGCCCAGAGCCTCGGCATGGTGATGTCGCTGGTGCTGCTGGCCCCGTCCTGGGGCGGCATGATCAACGGCATCATGACCCTGTCCGGTGCCTGGGACAAACTCCGGACGGATCCGATCCTCAAGTTCCTCATCGTCTCCCTGTCCTTCTACGGCATGAGCACGTTCGAAGGACCGATGATGTCCATCAAGACGATCAACGCGCTCTCGCACAACACGGACTGGACCATCGGCCACGTGCACTCGGGTGCGCTGGGGTGGGTGGCCATGGTGTCCATCGGCGCCATGTACCACCTGATCCCGCTGCTCTACGGGCGGGATCAGGGGCAGATGTACTCCGTGAAGCTGATCAACCTGCACTTCTGGCTGGCCACACTCGGTACCGTGCTCTACATCGCCTCGATGTGGGTGAACGGTCTCCTGCAGGGGCTCATGTGGCGGGCCACGTCGGTCGACGGCACCCTCACCTACAGCTTCGCGGAAGCGGTTGAAGCCAGCTACCCCGGCTACTACGTGCGTTTCCTGGGCGGCGCCATCTTCCTGCTCGGCATGCTCATCATGGCGTTCAACGTCTACAAGACGGTGCGCGGCGAGAAGCGCGAGGAGGCGCCTTCCCCCGCCACACCCCTGGTCGCCCCACACGGAGCCAAGGCATGAAGCACGAAACACTGGAAAAGAACGTCGGGCTGCTGATCGCCTTCATTCTGGTCTGCGTGAGCTTCGGTGGTATGGTGCAGATCTTTCCGCTGCTGTTTGAGGGCACGCTGTCCAAGCCCATCGACACCCTCAAACCGCTGTCCGCCGTTCAGCTCGAAGGGCGGGACATCTACATCCGCGAAGGATGCGCTGTCTGTCACACTCAGATGGTCCGGGCTCTGCAGTCGGAAACCGCCAGGTACGGCCATTACTCCGTGGCCGGCGAGGATGCTTATGAACACCCCTTCCTCTGGGGCAGTAAGCGGACCGGGCCGGATCTGGCTCGGGTGGGCGGGCGTTACAGTGATGCCTGGCACGTGGCGCACCTGATGGATCCGAGGAGCGTGGTCCCGGTGTCGAACATGCCGGCCTATCCGTGGCTGTTTGAAAACACCCTGGACGGCGTGGATACACCGGCGAAGATGAAGGTGCTGCGCACGCTGGGTGTGCCTTACACCGATGACGACATCGCCGGTGCCACGCAGGCAGTTGCAGGCACAACGGAAGCGGATGCCCTCATCGCCTATCTGCAGAATCTGGGACTGGACATGCGGCGCTATGGAGAAGGTCCATGAGCGCCACGCTGTTTTCCCTGATTTCGGTGGTCGTCGGATTCACCGCGCTTGTGGTCTGGGTCTACTGGCCTTCCCGGAAAGGCAGGCTCGAGGCTCTGGGTCGCATACCGCTGGAAGACACCGACGACAACACGGAGGAACGTATCCATGAGTAGCGGTTGGAGCTGGTTTGTCATCATCGGTACGATCGGCAGCCTGGTGGCGTTCCTGGCGCTGCTGATCGGTAATCGCAAAACTTCCGGCGACGAAACCACCGGACATGACTACGACGGTATTCAGGAACTGGATAACCCGCTGCCCATGTGGTGGGTGGGCATGTTCGTGATCAGCATCATCTACGCCGTGGGTTATCTTGTGTGGTATCCGGGGCTGGGCAACATCGAAGGTATCGCTGGCTGGACGTCCGAAGGGGAGCTGAACGAGGCAGAGGAACGCCACGAAGCGCGGTTTGCGCCCATCTACAACCAGCTCGCCTCCATGAGCCCCGAAGAACTCGCCGAAGATCGGGTGGCCCAGCAGGTCGGGCGTCGGCTCTTTCTCAACAACTGCTCCACCTGCCACGGCGTCAATGCCCAGGGCGCGTTCGGCTTTCCGAACCTCACGGACGACGAGTGGATCTGGGGTGAAGGGTTCGACAACGTCAAGCAGGCCGTGCTGGGTGGCCGCGTTGCCATCATGCCGCCCTGGGGGGCCGCGCTCGGCGAGTCCGGCGTAGCGGACGTAACCCAGTACGTGCTGTCGCTGGCCGGACGGGACCACGACGCCGCGGCCGCCGGTCGGGGCGAGACGCAGTACAACATGCTCTGCGTGGCCTGCCACGGGATGGACGGCGCCGGCAACGCGCTGCTCGGCGCGCCCAACCTCGCCAACGATATCTGGCTGTACGGCGGCAGCGCCGACCAGATCGCCTTCACCATCAGGAACGGCCGCAACGGCAACATGCCCAACTTCGCGGACGTGCTCGGCGAGGAGAAGGCACACATCCTGGCGGGCTACGTGGTCAACCTCTCGAAGTGACGGATTCGGGGCGCGAAGCGGATTTGACGGAGACAGGATGAACGGCCCGAACGTCACGGAAGAGGAACCGGTCCGGCTCGAGGGCTTCGGGCCGAAGGATCTGTACCAGAGGCGGGAGAAGATCTTCACCCGCTTCGTCGGCGGTTTCTTCCAGCGGCTGCGCTTCTTCACCGGCTGGCCGCTGCTCACTGGCTACTTCGTGCTCCCCTGGATCAACTGGGAGGGCCGCCAGTCCGTGCTCTTCGACCTGCCCGCCCGGGCGTTTCACATCTTCGGCCTGACCTTCTTCCCGCAGGACTTCTGGCTGCTCGGCTGGATGCTGATCATCGCCGCCTTCGGCCTCTTTACGTTCACCACGGTGGTCGGCCGGATCTGGTGCGGCTACACCTGCCCGCAGACGGTCTGGACGGCCATCTTCATGTGGATCGAGCAGGTCACCGAAGGTCCTCGGCATGCGCGCATCCGCCTGGACAGCGCGCCGTGGAGCTTCGAGAAGATCAGGAAGCGCACGCTCAAGCACGGCATGTGGCTCGGCGTAGCGGCACTCACCGGCGTCACCTTCGTCGGCTACTTCACGCCGATCCGCGAGCTGGTGCCGGACCTCGCGAGCCTCGACGCCGGCGGCTGGGCGGTGTTCTGGAGCCTGTTCTTCACGGCGGCCACCTACGTCAACGCCGGCTGGATGCGGGAGCAGGTCTGCATCTACATGTGTCCCTACGCGCGCTTCCAGTCGGCCATGTTCGACAAGGACACGCTGATCGTCTCCTACGATGCGGCCCGCGGTGAGCCGCGCGGCTCGCGCAAGCGGGGCGCCGAGGAAGCGGCGCTGGGCGACTGCATCGACTGCCAGCTCTGCGTGCAGGTATGCCCGGTCGGCATCGACATCCGCAACGGCCTGCAGTACGAATGCATCGGCTGCGCGCACTGCATCGACGCCTGCAACCAGGTGATGGACAAGATGAGCTACCCGCGCGGGCTGATCCGCTACACCACGGAGCACGAGCTTGCCGGTGGCAGGACCCACTGGTTGCGGCCGCGGGCGGTGGGTTATGCGGTCGTTCTGCTGGTGATGATCACCGCCTTCAGCATCGGGATCTTTTCCCGGAACGCCTTCGAGGTGGACGTGCTGCGCGAACGGGGCGAGCTGTTCCGGACCAGCTCGGACGGCCAGGTGCTCAACCAGTACGTCCTGAAGGTCCTCAACAAGACCCAGTCGGCGCAGCACTACCGCATCGACGTCTCCTCCGACCTGCCCGTCAGCATCGCCAGCCGCGAGGCCCTGGACCGGGCGCTCTCGAGCCTGCCGGGCGAGGTGCTGAACGTGCCCCTGACGCTGATGGTGGCACGGGAGGCGGTCTCTCTGCCGTCGGTACCGGTGACGGTGACCCTCTGCGACGTGGATGGGGAACACTGCAACTCCGAGCAGACCAGCTTCTTCGGCCCGTCGCGATGAAACGTCTGCCGCTCATCCTGATCATCGCCATTCCGCTCGCGGCCGTGCTGATGGGCGCGGTATCCCTGTATCTGGCCCTGCAGGGACCCGATCAGGAGATTCCCCTGCTGCAGGCACCGCTGACCAAGACCAGCTGGCAGCAGGCGGAAGAGCCGCAGGACGACTCCGCGGCCGCGGAAGAGCGCCGGTGAGGCATGCGTCTTAGCACCATCAGCGTCAGCGACATGCACTGCGCCGCCTGCGCGAGCAAGATCCGGCGCGCGCTCGCCGGGCTCGAGGACGTCCGGACCACCCACATCAACCCGGTCCGGCGCCAGGTGCTGGTGGAGCACGGCGAGACGCTGACCCCGCTCGACATTCTCAACACCATCGAGTCTGCCGGCTTCACGCCGACGCTGGCAGGACTGGACGACCACGACGCGCGGCAGCGCTCGCTCCTGAAACGCCTCGGCATCGCCGGTCTGGCGATGATGCAGGTGATGATGGCCGCCATCGCGCTCTACGCCGGCCACTTCGACGGCATGGAGCCTGCCTACGAGCGGCTCCTCCAGTACACGAGCCTGGTGTTCACCATCCCGGTGGTCTGCTACTCGGCCATGCCCTTTTTCACCAGCGCGCTCGGCAGCCTGCGCCCGGGTGCCGCGCTCAGCATGGACGTTCCCGTGGCGCTCGCCATCGCCGTCGCGTTCGGCACGAGTCTCTACCACACGCTCAACGGCAGCGGCGAGGTGTACTACGACTCCGTGGTGATGTTCACGTTCCTGCTGCTCGGCGCGCGCTACATCGACAACCGGCTGCAGCACCGGTTCGACCTGACGGGCGCCCTGCTGTCCGCCCTGCCCCGTACCGCGACCGTGGAACGGGACGGGGAACCGCGGGAGGTTCCGGCGGCCAGCCTCGCCCCGGCGGACGTCGTCTGGGTGGCGGAAGGTGCTCAGGTGCCGGTGGACGGGCGGCTCCTCTCCGAGGCAGCGCGTCTCGACGAGGCGCTGCTCACCGGGGAGACCGACCGGGTGGAGAAGTCCCGCGGCGACGAGGTGTTCGCCGGGACCCTGAATCGCGGTGCGGGATTCCGGCTGCAGGCGACGCGGGCCTTCGATCAGTCGCGGATCGCCGACATCGCCGAGCTCGCGGACCAGGCGGCGGCGCGCCAGGCTCCCATCACCCGGCTGACGGACCGGATCGCCGGGATATTCATTCCCACCGTGCTGGGTCTGGCAGCCGTCGTCTTCGTCGCCTGGCAGTTCGTGGCACCCGACCGGGCCCTGATCGCGGCGCTCACCGTGCTGGTGGTGAGCTGCCCCTGCGCCCTGTCGCTCGCCACCCCGGCGGCACTGACCGCGGCCATGACGCGGCTCCGGCAGCTGGGCGTCGTGCTGACCAGCAGCGAGGCGCTGGAGCGGGCCGTGCGCGTGGACCGGGTCTACATCGACAAGACGGGGACCCTCACCGAGGACCGTCCCGAGATCGCGGCCGTCACCACCTTCGAGCCGAGCTGGTCGGAAGCGGACTGCCTGGACATCGCCGGCGCGCTGCAGCGCCACTCCAGCCATCCCTACGCCCGGGCATTCAGCGCGACCGGCCCGGATCGCGGGTTCGTGCTGACGGCGGTGGACACCGTCACCGGCGGTGGCGTCCGGGGTCTGATCTCCGGACGAACGGTGCGGATCGGCAGCGCCGCCTTCGCGCTCGGCGCCGACCGGGCCGGTGCCGACGACCGTGCCGTGTTCCTGAGCCTGGACGGCGCGCCGCTGGCCCGGTTCGATCTGACCAACCGCATCCGGCCGGACGCGGCAGAGGCGGTGCAGGCCCTCAGGCGCCTGGGGGTCGAGCCGCTGATGCTGTCCGGCGACAGCGTCGAGCGCTGCGCGGAAACGGCCGACCGGCTCGGCATCGGTTACCTGCCCCGGCAGTCGCCGGAGGCCAAGCTCGCAGCCATTCGCGCCGATCAGGCCTCCGGCAGAACCGTGCTCATGCTCGGTGACGGCATCAACGACGTGCCGGTGCTCGCCGGTGCCGACCTCTCCGCCGCGGTGGTGGAAGCGAGCGACATGGTCAAGTCCAAGGCCGACGTGCTGCTGCTGAGCCGCCGGCTGGCGCCGCTCACCGAGCTCTTCCGGGTGGCCCTGGCGACGCGACGGATCACCCACCAGAACCTGATCTGGGCAGCGCTCTACAACCTGACGGCGATTCCGATCGCCGCGCTGGGGCTGATGCCGCCGTGGCTCGCCGCGCTCGGCATGGCGTCGAGCTCGACCCTCGTGATGCTGAACGCCACCCGCCTGCTCTCGGAGGGGCAGAACGAGCGCGCCGCGGAGATGGAGGCCTGACGATGGAGGTGCTCGTCGTGCTCATCCCCATCTCGATCGTGCTGCTCGGAATTGGCG
Source organism: Pseudomonadales bacterium (assembly GCA_050185825.1). Lineage (GTDB taxonomy): Bacteria > Pseudomonadota > Gammaproteobacteria > Pseudomonadales > Azotimanducaceae > SZUA-309. Next base: position 28,279 of record JBFWZA010000001.1, read on the forward strand.
CGGCGCTCTTCATCTGGGCAGTCAACAACAACCAGTTCGAACAACTCGACAAACACGGCTTCGACATTTTTGAGGAAGATTCGGGAGATCAATCATGAACAGTCTGGTAAACGGTTTTCTGGTGGTGTTCAGCCCCAGGCAGGGATGGCACCGGATCGCCGAAGCCAAATCTTCCCTCGTGCAGACCCTGCTGCTGCATACCGTCCTCTTCGCGTTGATCCCGGCCGCGTGCTGGTATTACGGGGTGACCACGCAGGGCTGGGTGATCATGGGCGATCCCGTCAAGCTGACCCCCGCCAGCGCCCTGCCCATGTGTGTGCTGTTCTATCTGGCCATGGTGTTCGGCGTGATCTTCCTCGGCTACATGGTGAGCTGGATGGCCGGCTCCTACGGCACCCAGGGCGGGCTGGCCAAGGGGGTCGCCGTCATCAGCTACACCGCGAGCCCGTTCTTCCTCGCCGGCATTCTGGGACTCTACCCGGTGCTGTGGCTGGACATCCTGGTGGGCACGCTGGTCGCCTGCTACTGCATCTACCTGCTCTTCCTCGGCATCGGGCCGGTGATGGAAGTGCCCCCGGAACGCTCGTTCCTGTACGCCAGCGCCGTCTTCGCCGTCGCGCTGGTGGCCTTCGTGGCGCTGCTCGGCGCCACCATCGTGCTCTGGGATCTGGGACCGACACCGGAGTACACCTACTGACCGGCCTGTGACTACCCGCTGACCGGCGGCTGACGTCGTGGCCGCGCTGACCGCCTTCGCGGGAGTGATTCTCGCCATCGCGCTCGCGGCCGGCGCCCTGCCGGCGGCCGGTTTCTGGTGGGACACCCTGGCGGCGGTCGGCTTCTGCGCAGCGACCATCATCGCCTTTCTCGGCTGGGACTCGGAATCGCCCGCCGGCAATCCCCGTCTGCGTCTGCATCGGAATCTGGCCTTCCTCGCGGCCGCTCTCGCCACCGGCCATGCCCTCGGCTACCTGATCACCGACCGCACGGTGCTCGAGTACTTCAAGCCCGCCGCACCGGCTTACATGCTGGCCGGCCTCGGCGCCTGGATCGGCCTCGTCGCCATGACGGTGACGTCCCTGCCGGGTCCCCGCAGACGAAGCTTTGCCGGTTTTGCCGCCTTCCGCCGCTGGCACCGCGCGCTGTTCCTAGCGGTGCTCGCCGCCACGGCCTGGCACGTGCTGGCCGCGGGGTTCAACCTCACCAGCCGCTGGCAGCAGGTGCTGGCGGGCGCCTGTCTCGTTGGCCTGCCTGTTCTCGCCTACTGGCGACGCCGACGCCGCAGCGCCGTACCCATGTCGCCCGCGCCGGCCCACATCGCGGCCGCGGATTCCGGCGCCATCGTGCTGGGCGTGACGATGCTGGCGCTCTCGGTGGCCTACGGCGCCATCAAGCTGCTCGCATGCGCAGACTGCTGAAGGCGCTGCTCGCCGGTTCGATCCTGGTATCCCTGGGCTGGCTCGTCAGCCTCGGTCAGACCGAGCTGCGCCGGACCCGGCCCATGCTGCCCGTCACGTTCGCGCACGCGGACCACACCACCGTCAACTGCGTGCTCTGCCACCACAACTACGTCGATCACACCGGATCGGGACTGTGCTTCGACTGCCACAAGAGCGACCCCGCCGTGAACGCGCTCATCGAAACCCAGTTTCACGAGCTCTGCTGGGGATGCCATGTGGAACGCCAGGCCGAAGGCGAGGACGCCGGGCCGACCCGGCAGTGCGATGCCTGCCACACGGCGGATGACGCGCCCTGAGGCGTGTCGATGGTTTAATGCGGCAAAACACCCGGGAGAGACCCATGCGCGCCATGCAGATGCAGAGGATCGTCTCGCTCGTCGACGAGGACGAGCCCCTGGTCGCCGTGGAGGTCCCCACCCCCGAGCCCGGGCCGGACGAGGTGCTGATCCGGGTGCACGCCTGCGGTGTCTGCCACACCGAGCTCGACGAGATCGAAGGCAGAACACCACCGCCCAGGCTGCCAGTCATCCCGGGCCACGAGGTGGTGGGAACCGTGGCCGAGCTCGGCGCGGGGGTGAGCCGCTACCGGACGGGCGATCGGGTGGGCGTGGGCTGGATCCATCATTCCACCGGCGGTGCGCACGAGAACCTGGCCAGCGGCTTCGTCGCCACGGGTCGCGACGTGGACGGCGGCTACGCCCAGTACATGACGGTGCCCGCGGCGTACGCGGTCCCGATACCCGAATCCGTGCCGGACGCGCAGGCTGCCCCGCTGCTCTGCGCCGGCGCCATCGGCTACCGCGCGCTGCGCCTCACCGGGCTCGACAACGGCCGGCGTCTCGGCCTCACGGGGTTCGGCGGCTCCGCCCACATCGTCCTCCAGCTCGCCCGTCACCTCTATCCCGACTCGCCGGTGGCCGTGTTCGCCCGGGACGAAGGCTCGCGAACGTTCGCCGCCTCGCTGGGCGCAGATTGGGTGGGCCACACCGAGGATCGCTGCCCCTGGCCGCTCGACGCCATCATCGACACCACCCCGGCCTGGACGCCCGTGGTGGAGGCGCTCGCCAACCTGGCTCCCGGCGGCCGTCTGGTGATCAACGCCATCCGCAAGGAGGATACGGACAAGTCGGCGTTGCTCGCCCTCAGCTATCACGACCATCTGTGGATGGAACGCGAGATCAGGAGCGTGGCCAACATCACCGCGGCCGACATCGGGGCGTTCGTGCCGCTGGCGGCGCGGATCCCGATCCGCCCGGAAGTCCAGACCTATCCGCTGGCGGAGGCCAACCGGGCCCTGGTCGCTCTGAAACGGGAACCGGTGCGCGGCGCCAAGGTGCTGATCGTCTGAGCCGCTGCTAAGATACGCCGCTTTCGACTCCGCACCCCCGAGTACCGTGACCCAGCAACACCATCGACTGATCATCATCGGCTCCGGACCGGCCGGCTACACGGCCGCGCTCTATGCCGCCCGCGCCAACCTGCGGCCTCTGCTCCTCACCGGCGTCGAGGTGGGCGGGCAGCTCACCACCACCACGGAGGTGGAGAACTGGCCCGGTGGCCATGCCGAGCTGCAGGGGCCGGAGCTCATGATGCAGATGGCAGAGCACGTGGCGCGCTTCGACGCCATCATCAGCAACGACTACGTGAACGCCGTGGATCTCGAGAGCCGCCCGTTCACGCTCACCGGCGACAGCGCCACCTACACCTGCGACGCGCTCATCATCGCCACCGGCGCCTCCGCCATGTATCTGGGCCTGCCTTCCGAGGAAGCCTTCAAGGGACGCGGTGTGTCCGCGTGCGCCACCTGCGACGGCTTCTTCTACCGGGGCAAGGAAGTGGCCGTGGTGGGCGGCGGCAATACGGCGGTGGAGGAAGCGCTCTACCTCTCCAACCTCTGCTCGAAGGTCTATCTCGTGCACCGGCGTGACGCGCTTCGCGCCGAGAAGATCCTCCAGGACCGGCTGTTCGCCCGGGACAACATCGAGCCGGTGTGGAACCACACGCTCAAGGAGGTGCTGGGTGACGACAGCGGCGTCACCGGCATCCGCATCACCGACAAGGCCGGCAACGAGCAGCAGCTCGACCTGCCTGGCGTGTTCATCGCCATCGGCCACAGACCCAACACGGAGATCTTCGCGGGCCAGCTCGAGATGACCGGCGGCTACATCAACGTCGTGAGCGGCACCGAAGGCAACGCCACGGCCACCAGCGTGCCCGGCGTGTTCGCGGCCGGCGACGTGGCGGACCACGTCTACCGGCAGGCCATCACCTCGGCCGGCTTCGGCTGCATGGCGGCGCTCGATGCGGAGAAGTACCTGGACGCGCTCGACGCGGCGTCCTGAGCCGGGCTAGGAGTCTGGGCGGTAGAAAGGTACGGTGCGAGGCGAGCACCAATTCGAGTTCGGGCCGAAGTGGGGCCGCCGCAGCCCGTGAATTTCTACCGCCCAGACTCCTTAGGACTTCCTGAGGCGCTGGATCAGGCTCGACGTGTCCCAGCGCCCGCCGCCGTAGCTCTGCACGTCGGCATAGAACTGGTCCACCAGGGCGGTGAGCGGCAGCCGCGCGTTCAGCCCCCGGCCCGTACGCAGGGCGATTTCCAGATCCTTGCGCATCCAGTTGACGGCGAAGCCGAACTCGAACTCTCCCGCGGCCATGGTCTTGTAGCGGTTCTCCATCTGCCAGGACTGGGCTGCGCCCTTGGAAATGACCTCGACCACGTCGCCGATGTCGAGCCCCGCCTGCTCCGCGAAGTGCAGACCTTCCGCAAGGCCCTGCAGCACACCGGCGATGCAGATCTGGTTGACCATTTTGGTGAGCTGGCCGGCACCCGCATCCCCCAGCCGGCGGACCGACTTGGCATAACACGCCATCACCGGCTCCGCCGTCCGGAAGCTGTCCGGCGCCCCGCCCACCATGATGGTGAGCTGGCCGTTCTCGGCGCCGGCCTGACCGCCGGATACCGGCGCATCGAGAAAGCCCACACCCCGCTCGGCGCAGGCAGCCTCGAGCTCCCGGGCGAGCTCGGCGGAGGCGGTGGTGTGGTCCACCAGCACCGAGCCTGCCGCCATGCCCGCCAGCACCCCGCGCTCGCCGTACACCACGGCGCGGACGTCGTCGTCGTTGCCGACGCAGAGAAAGACCAGGTCGGCGTCGGCTGCCGCCTCGCGCGGCGTGGAAGCGACGGCGGTAGCGCCCGGCGCGTCCGCGTAGCGCTCGAGCCAGGCCCGGGCCCGGCTGGCCGTGCGGTTGTAGGCGCACACGTCGTGGCCGGCCGCCGCCAGATGTCCCGCCATGGGAAAACCCATGACCCCCAGGCCCACGAAGGCCGTCCTGGTATTGCTCATGCCGATCGTTCCGTCTGCCGTCAGGGTGTGTTGTCGATGAGAAACCGCCGCACCGCGGCCCGCGCCTCTTCCCGGGCGGCACCTTCCTTCCACGACTCGATGAAGGTGGCATCCGGCGCCAGCTCGGCGATGGTCAGGGAGGCGCTCGCCGGGTGATACACGTCGTTGCCGCAGAGCACGAGCAGCGGGGTCGTGCAGGACTCGACGAAGTCCACGTCCACGTTGAAGAACACCTTGTCGCCGTCGTACAGGTTGCCGCGGAAGCTCGCCCAGTCCCCCTCGCCGACGTCGGGACGCTTCGGCTTCAGCGCGTCCGCCCAGTTGTCGAACATCTGGTAGAAGACCTCGCGGTTGTTCTCCCTGCCGATGGTCTGAAAGAGCACGGCGGACGCCACCCGGGACGCCGCCGCCTGGATGAGACCGAGGGCATAGGGACCGCCGATGCACATGCCCGCCACGTGAAAACGCTCGAGCCCGAGATGGTCCATCAGCGCGAGCTGGTCCGCCGCGTACGTCTGCCAGCCGTCCGTGGCGCGCACGGGGCCGGTGGAGGCGCCGGCGTTGCGCTGGTCCATGGCCACTACCGTGAACCGATCCTCGAGGTCGTCGATGGGATTCCAGGGCGTGTTCTCCCAGAAGGAGATGGCCGAACGCATGCCCCCCGGCGCGATCAGCAGCACCGGAAACCCGTCGCCGTGAACCTCGTAGTGAATCGATGCACCGTCGCCGGTGGTGAACGCTGCCACGCCCTGCTCCCGTCAGTCCTTCGGGGCCATGATAGCGTCCCGGACCGCCACCAGTCGCCCCGAGCCCGTCAGCCGCACGCGCTCGTCGCTCACCGGCTCGATGCCGAGGTCCGCATAGAGGCCGTCGAGATCGGGCAATCCCCGGACGCGCATCTGCGCCTCGAACAGCGGCGTGAAGACGGCCGCGCCCGCCAGCTCGTCGAGCTTGGCGAAGAGCTCGTCTGCTCGCCACACGCGCGCCGACGGCAGGCAGCAGTCGGCGAGCCGGCCCAGCACCGTGTCGAGCGACGCACCGGTCGCAGTATTGCGCAGGCGGGTGTCTGCGCGCAGCGCCAGCGCCGCACCGCTCCAGTAGAGCAGCATCCGTACCTCGCGGAAGTCGCGCCGGTGCAGCTCGTCGAGGGCCGGCGGCTGCTCGACGCCCGCAGCGCGGACGAAGGCGCGATGGAAACGGCTCCAGACCTCCTGCTCGCTGTAAACCCCGCGCCTGGCCAGCAGGACGTTCTGGTAGTAACTCGCAAATCCCTCCGACACCCACTTCTCGGTGCTGCGCACGTAGGGCAGCAGCAGGTGGCTGAACTCGTGGGTGGCGGTCCAGTCTGCCTTGAGCGCCGGCAGCGATCCGGCCGGGTCGACGAAGAACCGGACCGCCTCGCCGCCGTCGCGGATCACGTAGCCGAACGGCACCGGCGAGTTCCCGCGGCTGCGCACCGGCTGGACGATGACCTGCACCTCGGGACTCGGAAAGGTGCCGCCGACGCCGGCGACGTCCGCAGCCGCGGTGGCCAGCCACTCGCGAACGACGTCCGGGTCGATCCTGAGATCCGGGCCGTCCACCGCGGCGACCCGCAGCCGCGTGCCGCCCACCGGCACCTCCAGCGACCGGAAGGTGCCGAACACGGCCGCCGCGGAGGCGCTGCCGGGTGACGGCGGCAGCTCGAACACCCCCGGCGCGACCGGCTTCCACGGCACCGAGGCGCGCATGTCTCCAGGAAGGGCGATCTCGATGCGGACCGGCAGTCCGGACGGACCCTCCGGCGTCCACAGCCAGTCTCCGGGCCTGCTGAGGACCGCACCGGGGGCGACGGGCGGGCTGCGCCGTCCGGTCAGGCCGGTGAGCGGGTAGGTATAGCGGACGCAGTCCCCGTCGGAGCCAGGCAGGATCCTGTTGTCGCGGGTGGCCACCGGACCCGCATCGCAGCGGCTGAGCGAGTCGATAGCGGCGAGCCGACCCTCCGGCGCCATGAGCGGCAGCGCCCGCCCGGGCGGCAGCCGGACCTCCACCGTCACCTGGCTGAGATCCTCACTCGGCGACACCCGGTAGGTAGCGCCGGTGAAGTTCGCCATCGCCGCGGCCAGCGGCAGCAGGGCCAGAACGATCGCGCTCCCCCATCGCCGTCCCGGAAAAAACCACCCTGAGGGCACCCGCCTTGCAGGCACCCGCCCTGCGGGCATTCGCCTTGCCGGCCGGTTAATCTCCCCGCCCATGACGGCCATCCTGTCCTGCTGCTTCTTCATGTCCCTGGTCGCGCTCTACTCCTGGCACCGTACCCGGGGCCAGACGCGCACCCGGGCCGGGTACTTTCTGGCCGGGCACGGTCTTTCCGGCACGTTCATCGCCGGTTCGCTGCTGCTCACCAATCTCTCCGCCGAGCAGCTCGTGGGCCTGAACGGGTCGGCATACGCGTTCAATCTATCGAGCATGGCCTGGGAAGTCACCGCAGCGGTGGCCATCGTCCTCATGGCGCTGGTGCTGCTGCCCCGCTACCTGACGGGCGGCTTCACCACCCTGCCCCAGTATCTGGAAACCCGGTTCGATGCCCGGGTCCGCCGGGCCACCGCCGTGCTCTTCCTGCTCGGTTACGGGCTGATCACCATCCCGTCCATCCTCTATTCCGGTTCGCTGGCGGTGCTGCAGCTCTTCGACGTGCCCGCTCTGCTCGGTGTGGATCGACCCACGGCCCTCATCGTCACGCTCTGGGTCATCGGCCTCATCGGTGCGGCCTACGCCATCTTCGGCGGGCTGAAGGCAGTGGCGGTGTCGGACACGCTGAACGGCGTCGGCCTGCTTGTCATCGGCGTGCTGGTGCCGGTGCTCGGGCTAGCGAAGCTCGGCGGCGGCAGCGTCCTGAACGGTGCGGCCTTACTCGGGACGAGGCACACCGACAAGCTCAATGCCATCGGCAGCACCACCGACCCCACCCCGTTCGGCACCCTGTTCACGGGCATGATCCTCGCCAACCTCTTCTACTGGGGCACCAATCAGTACGTCATCCAGCGCACGCTGGGCGCATCCAGCCTCGCGGAAGGTCAGAAGGGCGTGCTGATCTCCGGTTTTTTCAAGATCACCGTGCCGTTTCTGATGATGATTCCCGGCGTCATCGCCTTCCACCTGTACGGCGCGGGTCTCACGAGCATGGACGACGCGTATCCGCGGCTTGCCCGGGACGTGCTGCCTCCCGGCCTGGACGGGTTCTTCCTGGCCGTGCTGCTCGGTGCGGTGCTGAGCTCGTTCAACTCGCTGCTGAACAGCGCCTCGACGCTGTTTGCGGTGGACCTCTACCAGCCGTTCCGGCCGGCAGCGGACGACCGGGAGCTGATCCGGGTGGCACGGCTCGTGGGCACCGTGCTGGCGCTCTTCTCCTTCCTCATCGCACCGCTGCTGCAGTACGCGCCGGAAGGGCTCTGGCAGCTCATCCGCCGCTTCACCGGCTTCTACAACATCCCCATCATCGCCATCGTGGTCATGGCCGTGGTCACCAGCCGCACCCGTCACCGCGTGCCGCCAGCCGGCGCGCTGGCCGCCATGGGCTTTCACCTGGTGGCCTACGGGCTGCTGACCTTCGTCTGGGACAGCGGCGTGCACTTCATCCACCTCTACGCCATCCTGTTCGCGGTGGAGATCGGCATCATGGCGATCAGCGCCCGGCGGCATCCGGGAGACCCCCTGGTGCCACCGGATGCGCACGCGGTGGACATGACGCCCTGGCGCCATCGGCATGCCGTGAGCGTGCTGCTGCTGGCCGCGATGGTGGGGATCTACGTGCTCTTCTCGCCGTTCGGCGTCGCGAGCTGAGCGGTGCCACCGGCCAGCAGCCGGGCGAGCTCACGAGGTCCGCTGACGGTGTCGCGACCGATCAGCCGGCCTTCCGCGTCCAGGCGGACGAGCGTCGGCAGCTGGCGCACGCCGAGGGCGAGCCCCAGCGCCCGGGACACGAGGAAACACTCGGGATCGAGGCCCCGCTCCGAGGCGTAAGCCTCGTAGTCGGGGATTCGACCATCAGCGGCCGGCAGGCCGTCGGCCACGCACAGTCCCCGGTACGCTCCCACGTCCATCGCCTCCACGAATGCCGGCAGCACGCTCCGGCAGATGGGGCAATCCGCCGACACGAACAGCAGCGCCGACGCTGTGCCGGTGATCGTCACCGGCGTCCCGGCCAGCGACGTGAGCGGCAGGTCGGGCACCGTCTGACCGGGCTCGATCCCCGCCTGTGATCGGTTCATGCCTGCCGGCGAGAGGCGCTCGTGGAGGATGCCCACCTGCCGGGCCAGCGACAGCACCACCAAGGCAAGACCGAGCAGCACCAGCACCTGCGCCAGAACCGCGACGGTGAGCAGCGTCATGCGGATGGCGCCCCGCTGAACAGCCCACCGTGATCGGCGCGAAGCTGGCTCTTCTGCACCTTGCCCATGGCGTTGCGCGGCAGCGCCTCGACGTTGACCACCGCCTTCGGCTGCTTGAAGCGGGCGAGCCGGCCGGCGAGCGCCGCATCCACGTCGGCAGCGGTCACCGCCGCCCCCACCGGGACCACCACGGCCACCACCCCTTCGCCGAAATCCGGATGCGGCACGCCGATCACCGCGCTCTCCACCACCTGGGGCATCTCGTCGATCAGCGCTTCGAGCTCTTTCGGGTAGACGTTGTAGCCGCCGGTGATGACCATGTCCTTCTCGCGGCCGACGATGCTCACCCGCCCCTCCGTATCCATCACCGCCTGATCCCCGGTAATGAAGAAGCCATCCTCCCGGAATTCCTGCGCCGTCTTCTCGGGCATGCGCCAGTAGCCGCTGAAGACGTTGGGACCCTTCACCTCGATGACGCCCACCTCTCCCGGCGCCACGGGCACGCCGGCCTCGTCGGCGATCCTGAGGCGGACGCCGGGCAGCGGGAATCCGACCGTACCGGCGATTCGTTCGCCCGCGAGCGGATTGCTGGTGTTCATCATGGTCTCGCTCATACCGTAGCGCTCGAGGATCCGGTGCCCCGTGCGCGCCTCCCAGGCTTCGAACGTCTGCGCGGTGAGCGGCGCCGAACCGCTGATGAACAGGCGCATGGCGGCGCAGCGTGCCCGGTCCAGATCGTTGCTGGCGAGCAGGCGCGTGTAGAAGGTCGGCACGCCCATCATCACCGTCGCCCGCGGCAGCGCCCGCAGCACCGCGCCGGGATCGAAGGCACGCAGAAAGATCATCGGTGTGGCCGTGAGCAGCGCACAGTGCAGGGCCACGAACAGACCGTGGACGTGAAAGATGGGCAGCGCGTGCAGCAGCACGTCGTCGTTCTGCCAGCCCCAGTAGTCGACCAGCACCACGGCGCTCACCGCCAGGTTGCCGTGGCTGAGCATGGCGCCCTTGGACCGGCCGGTGGTGCCGGAAGTGTAGAGAATGGCGGCGATGTCTCCGGCGGCGCGGGGTGCGGTGGGAATCCGGCCGACCTCGCCGAGGTCGGCCAGATCGGTGAGCAGCGAACCGTCCCCCGCAGCACCCAGGCTCCTGACCCGGGTGCCGGGGCAGCGGTTCTCTACCAGCGTCGAATAGGCCGCCTCGTCCGCCACCCGGCAGACGAACAGTCCCGGCTCGGCATCGGTGAGGAAATAGCCCACCTCCTCTGCCGTGTAGGCGGTGTTGATGGGTACGTAAACTGCGCCGTGCCGCAGGCAGCCCAGATAGAGGCCTACCGCCTCCGCGGACTTGTCGGTCTGCACCAGCACCCGGTCGCCAGCTCCGACGCCGAGCGTGCCGAGCAGCGCGGCAAAGCGGGCGCTCATGCCGTCGAGCACCGAGTAGGACAGCTCGCTGCCGTCCTCGAGGATCAGCGCGGGTCGGTCGGGATGCCTGGCGAACGCATCCGCGAGCAGAAAAAAGAAGTTCTCGGACATGGTCTACGGTCTGGCTCGATCCGGAAGGTGGTCGGGGTGCCGGAGGGAGTGTAAGGGCGTCGGTGCCGGTGAACCAGCCGGCCCCGGCGTGGTCGAAAAGCGCTACCCTTGTCCGACCCCATCGGGAGGCCGACCGTTGCCACCTTCCCTGCATCCCGTCGTCCTGCTGGCGATGCTGCTCGCCGGCTGCTCCGACCCGGCCGGGGGTCCCGCGGGCAGCCCGGGCGGCGGCTTCAACCGGGCGCCGACCTTCGTCCGGGTCGAGCCCGCCTCGCTGCGGGAGGTCCGCGACGAGGTGGAGGCCATCGGCACCGCCCGGGCCAACGAGTCGGTGATCATCGCCGCCAAGGTGACGGATACCGTGAGCCGCGTGAACTTCGACGACGGCGACATCGTCGAGGCGGGCGCGGTGCTGGTGGAGCTGACCAACACCGAGCAGTCGGCCCTGCTCGACGAGGCGAAGGCGAACGTCGTGGATGCGGGCAACCAGGCCGAGCGTCTCGAGAAGCTCGCAGCCGACAACAGCATTCCGCTGTCGCAGCGGGACGAGGCGCGGGCGCGCCTCGACGCCGCACAGGCCCGTTACCAGTCCATCCTGGCCCGTCTCGAGGACCGCCTCATCCGCGCACCTTTTGCCGGCCTGCTCGGATTCCGTGAGGTGAGCGAAGGCACCCTGGTCACGCCGGGCAGCCGCATCACCACGCTCGACGACATTGCCGTCATCAAGCTCGACTTCTCCGTTCCCGAGGTGTACCTGCATCTGGTCCGCGAAGGGCTCGAGCTCGTCGCGCAGAGCTCCGCCTACCCCGACCACCGCTTCCCGGCGAAGGTGCGCACCATCGGCTCACGGGTGGACGAGGTGACGCGCTCCGCCACGGTCCGGGCCCACATCGACAATCCGGAGGGCCTGCTGAAACCCGGGATGCTGCTCACGGTGCACCTGACCACGGCGAAGCGTGACGTGCTCATGGTGCCGGAGCCCGCCATCCTGCAGCGTGCCTCCCAGGTCTTCGTGTTCACCCTCCAGGGCGACCGCGCCGAGATGCGTCAGGTACGGACGGGCGTGCGCCGCGACGGCCGCATCGAGATCACCGGCGGCCTCGTCGAGGGGGAGCTGGTGATCACCGAGGGCACGATCAAGATCCGCGACGGGTCGCCGGTGACCACCGAGCTGCCGGCCACCGCCCGCGGTCGGCCCGACCCCGGCGGGAACGGCTGACATGTGGCTGTCGGACGTCTCGGTCAAGCGCCCCGTCTTCGCCACGGTGATCAGCCTCATGCTGGTCGCCTTCGGCGCCCTGTCCTTCAACTACCTGCCGCTCAGAGAGTATCCGGACATCAACTCGCCCATCGTCTCGGTGAGCACCGTCTACGTCGGAGCCTCCGCGGACGTCATCGAGACCCGGATCACCCAGGTCATCGAGGATCAGATCAGCGGTATCGAGGGTATCAAGAACATCCGCTCCGCCAGCATGGACGAAGCCTCGCGGGTGAACATCGAGTTCGAGCTGGACCGGGACATCGACCAGGCGGCCAACGACGTGCGCGACCGGGTGTCGAGGGTGCTCGGCCGGCTGCCCAGGGACGTGGAGCCGCCCATCGTCGCCAAGGCGGACTCGGACGCGCGACCGGTGATGTACATGAACGTCTCCAGCTCCGCCTTGTCGCTCATGGAGCTGCACGACTACGTGGAGCGCTACATCGTCGACCGCTTCGCCGTGATTCCCGGTGTGTCCAGCGTCGAGGCGAGCGGCGGCGCCAGACCCTCCATGCGCATCTGGATCGACCGTCTCGCCCTCGCCGCCAGGGGACTCACGGTCTCCGACATCGAAACGGCGCTGCGCCGTGAAAACCTGGAGCTGCCGGCGGGCCGGCTGGAGAGCGACGAGGTGGAGTTCCGCGTCCGCCTCGAACGCAGCTATCAGACACCGGCGGACTTCGAAGCGCTGGTCGTCACCCGAGGTGCAGACGGTCACCTGATCCGGTTGTCCGAGGTGGCGAAGGTGGAGCTGGCGCCGAGCAACACCCGGGAGACCTTCCGTTCGAACCAGCAGACGACGGTGGGCATCCGCATCTCCAAGCAGTCCACGGCAAACACGCTGGAGATGCTGGAGGCCGTCAAGGCGGAGATCACCGAGGTGCAGGCGAACCTGCCGGAGCACATGGAGCTGATTCCGAGCCAGGACGACTCCCTGTTCATCCGCGAGGCCATCGACTCCGTCTACCAGACCATCGGCATCACCACCGCTCTGGTCAGCGTGGTGATTCTGGCGTTCCTCGGCACGCTGCGCACCATGATCATTCCCGCGGTGACGATTCCCGTCTGTCTGGTCTCCGCGTTCATCGCCCTGGCGGCATTCGGCTACTCGGTGAATCTGATCACGCTGCTGGCCCTGGTGCTCTGCATCGGTCTGGTGGTGGACGACGCCATCGTCGTGCTGGAGAACATCTACCGGCGCATCGAGAAAGGCGAGGATCCGCTGCTGGCCGCCTACCGGGGCGCCCGGCAGGTCGCCTTCGCGGTGATCGCCACCACGGCCGTGCTGGTGGCCGTGTTCACCCCCATCATCTTTCTCGAGGACAACATGGGGGTGCTGTTCTCGGAGCTGGCCGTCACCATCAGCGCCGCCGTGATCTTCTCCAGCGTGCTCGCCCTGTCGCTGACACCGGTGATGTGCTCGAAGCTGCTGCGCCAGAAGGACACGGTCAATCCCTTCACCGCCTTCGTGCACGCCGTCTTCGAACGCCTGGAATCGGGCTACCAGCGCGCCCTGTCCGCCTTCCTGCGGCAGAGCTGGCTGGCCGTGCTCGTCACCGTGGGCGTGATCATCGGCACCGCCTGGCTCCTGAACAACCTGCCTCAGGAGTACGCGCCGGAGGAGGATCAGGGCGCGTTCTTCGCCCGGGTCAGCGCCGCCGAAGGCACAGGCATCGGACGCATGATCGAGCAGATGGACCGCCTCGAGGTGCCGCTGCAGGCGATGCGCGCCGAGGGCCAGATTCAGCGCATCGTCTCCCGCGTGCCGGCCTTCGGGAGCTCCTCGCCGAATTCCGGCATGTTCATGATCAGCATGGCGCCCTGGGACGAGCGCAGCCTCAGCACGCAGGATGCCGTGGACCGGGCCATGGCGGACTGGCGCAACGTGCCCGGTGTGCGGGCCTTCGCTTTCGTCCGCTCGGGACTGTCCCGGGGCGGCGGCGACCAGCCGGTTCAGTTCGTGCTCGGCGGCCCCAACTTCGAGACGCTCGCCCAGTGGCGCGACATCGTCATGGAACGGGCCGAGAGCCATCCCGGACTCGCGCGTATGGACAGCGACTACAAGGAGACACAGCCGCAGGTGGTGGTGCGGGTGGACAAGAACCGGGCAGCAGCGCTCGGCGTCTCGGTGGAGGACATCGGCCGCACCCTGGGGGCCATGATGAGCGAGCAGCGTGTCACCACGTTCGTCCAGGATGGCGAGGAGTACGACGTCATCGTGCAGGCCCGTGAGGATCAGCGCGCCTCGGCGAGCGACCTGCAGAACATCTACGTGCGCTCCTCTGTCGACGGCCGGCTCGTGCCGCTGTCGAACCTGATCTACCTGGAGGAAACCGCAGGCCCTTCGTCCCTCAACCGCTACAACCGCCTGCGTGCCATCACGCTCTCCGCCGACCTGGCGGAAGGTCACTCGCTCGGCGATGCGCTGACCTTTCTGGAGACCGTGGTCGCCGAGGAGCTGCCGGAGTTCGCGCAGATCGACTACAAGGGAGAGTCGCTCGAGTACAAGGAGGCGTCCGGCAGCCTCGCCTTCACCTTCGCCATCGCCATGCTGATCGTCTTCCTCGTGCTGGCCGCGCAGTTCGAGAGCTTCATTCACCCGTTCGTGATCCTGCTCACCGTGCCCATGGCGCTGGCCGGCGCGCTGCTCGGCCTGCACCTGACCGGCTCGACCCTGAACATCTACAGTCAGATCGGCATCGTCATGCTGATCGGCATCGCCGCCAAGAACGGCGTGCTGATCGTCGAGTTCATCAACCAGCTCCGCGATGCGGGTCGGGACTTCGAGTCGGCCATCACCGAGGCCGCGGCCATTCGCCTGCGACCCGTGCTCATGACGACCATCGCCACGGTGGTGGGCTCCATTCCGCTCATCGTCGCGAGCGGCGCGGGTTCCGCCGGACGCAACATGCTGGGCATCGTCATCTTCTCCGGTGTGACGCTGGCGACGCTGCTGACCCTGTTCATCGTCCCGGCGTTCTACCGGCTGCTGGCCAGAAACACGGGCTCGCCGCGCACGATCTCGCGCCTGCTCGAGGAGCTCACCGGCGCGCCCTGAATCGCCTGTAAGCGGATCAGGGTGCTGCGTCGCTGCCGCCGTAACGCCCGGCCGGCGGACGGATTACCGAGCCGAAGCTGACGGCGTTGGACAGCAGCCGCTCGCCCACCCACCACGCCGAGCGGAACGCGGGCATGTCCGCAAAGGCGATGATCACCCCCGCACCACGCGGCACCGCGAGGATCGCCGGTGAGTCGACGATGTGGCGGGTGTAGTCCTCGGGCAAATAGCCGGAGAGCAGCGGCTTCGCGCCGTAGGCGCCCACCACCGTGAACGGGTTGCCGAACGGCGCTTTAAGCGCCACGCGGCCCCGCTTCATGAGCCCGATGTGGTCCGAGGCGATGCCGAAGGTGAGCGGGTGGGTCCGGTCCAGCGTCACGTCGACGATGGCACCACCGACCCGCTGGGCGCTGTCCCGGCTCGCCATCTCCGCGTAGGGATAACGCTCGACGGCGCTCCCCGGGCTGCCCGGATCGGGCAGCCAGTACTGCGCCTGTGTCCAGGTGACCGCCCGCCCGGAGACGATGAGCACGCCGCCCGCTTCCACCCAGCGGCCGATCTCGAGCACCGCCGTCTCCGGCAGTCCGGCGTAGTCGCCGTCCGCCACGAACAGGTGGGTATGCCGGCCCAGCACGTCCGCGTCGATGACGTCCGCCGCGAGCAGGGTGACCGGAATGCCGAGACGCCGGTCGAGGGCATGCCAGATACTTCCCACCTCCTGCGCATTGGTCCCCGTCCCCGCGAGCAGGGCGACCGACGCCGCGGAGAGCGGCAGCAGCGTCGGGCTGCCCACGTCCGGCCCGGTCTCGGAAAGGCTGCTGTCGAGTCCCACCAGCGGCGCGTCACCGGCCACGATGCGGGTCAACAGATCCCGCGACCACTCGGTCGCCTCCGGCACGTCGGCTCGGTGGATGACCACCGCGCCGGGCTTGAAGCTGACGGCCTGGCCGGCGCTGACCGACTCGAACGGCACCGTCGACAGACGCGCCTTGACCCCCGCGGCCTGCAGCCTGGCGAGCACCGCCGGCGCGTAGTAGTCGTCCCAGGGCAGCACCCAGGCCACGGCGCTGGTTCTGCCGCTCACCCCGTAGTTGCGATTCACGTGGCTGTCTGCCGCGAGCTTGCCCGGCACCCGGGTCAGCGCTGCCGCCCGGACGCCGAATGCGTGCGGCAGCGACCAGGCGGAGATCTCGTAGTGCGCCGCGTCAACCGTGCTCGGCGCGTCGGCGAACAGGGTATGGGCCAGCGGCGCCTGGGCGCCCAGCACGGGCACGACCCAGGCGCGACCCGGCAGGAACTCGCCGCCCTCCGTGCGCACGGGCTCGGCGATGCCGAACACGGACAGTCTCTGGTCCTTCAGCACCTGGACCAGCGCCGCGGCGCGGCTCGGATCGCCGCCGTCATCGAATATCCAGGCCAGCGGCAGACCGCGGGGCACCTGCTTGCGCTCCGCGTAGTCCTCCCGATAGGCGCGCAGCTCCTTGTCCAGCTCGACGACGCCGTCGAGCGTCGCCAGGGTCGCCAGCACGTGGGCGTGCACGGTCATCGGCAGGGTGAGGCGTCCCACCGGCGTCTCTTCCACGAGCCCCATGCCGGCGGCCTGCTCGAACCGCATCCCCACGCTGCCCTGCAGATCGGCCCAGATGGCACCCTTGCCGGGATAGAAGCCCTCACTCTCCGGCCTGGCGTAATAGGGACGATCGGCACGATCGAGGGCCCGCGCCTGAAACGCCGCCAGGCGTTCCGTGAGGGCACGGTTGGACTCGGCGATCAGCGGGTGCCAGCGCTCGCCGTCTCCCGGCTGCAGCACGAGAGCCTGGTCGGAGCTGCCGTCGTGGTGATCGACCATGACTACGGGCCGGTAGGCCTGCAGCAGCCGCACCCGGTTCATGGTTTCCGGCTGCTGCATCAGCAGCCAGTCCCTGTCCAGGTCCAGCAGATAGTGATTGGTCCGCCCGCCGGGCCACGGCGGCCGCCGCTCGAGGCTCGCCGGATCGGCGGACGGTGCGTGACCGAGCGTCTGGTTGGCCCACGTGGCATAGCGGCCGTAGCCGTCCGGATTCTGCATGGGGTCGATCATCACCACGACGTTGCGCAGCAGCTTCAGCACATCGTCCTCCGGGCTCGACGCCAGGTACCAGGCCACCGCGACCGCCGCCTGAACACCACCCGCCTCGTCGCCGTGCACCCCGTAGCCGTGCCAGGCGAACAGCGGCGCATCCCGCTCGCCGGCGAGCCACGCGCGCTGCAGCTCGTCGAGGCGCTCGAGGTTGCGGATCGACGAGATCAGCACGGTGATCTGCCGCTGCCCTTCGTGGGTACGGCCCATGTCCACGATCTTCACCTTCGGCGATGCTGCCGCCAGCGCCTCGAACCAGGCGATCACCGTGTCGGGCCGCGCGTAGCGGCTGCCGATGGTGTGGCCGAGCACGGACTCGGGTCTCGGCACGTTCTGGTCGTAACCGAGCTCCGGGTCCACCGGCGGAAAGTAATCCTCGATCTGCACGCGGTCCGGGTGGACGAACGGACCCGCTGCCGTTTCCGCAAGCGCCGCGGATGAAGAACCCAGTGCCGCAATCAGCAGGAGACGGCGCAGTGATGTGTGCATGGAAAGTGGTCCTGACCTGTTCCCCGCCTGCATGGAATTCGCCTGCGTTGCAACACGTTGACTTGCCAGGGCGGGTGGTTAATTCTCACCACGCGCCGAAATCGGGTCAAACCGTCGGCATACGGGGAAGAGACAGCCAGCAGACGTCGGCGTATACACGCATCACGACGCGACAGGCCCGCGCAAACAAGACGGACCGAGAGGCAGACACGTGCGATTGCTCAGCTTCAAGCGGGAGGACGAGGCTTCCTACGGCGCTATCGTCGAAGGCCGCATCGTCGACTTCCGAAAGCATCTGCCCGAATTCGGCTCGCTGCGCGCGCTGCTCGAAGGAGACGCGCTGGTGCGGGCACTGGATACCGCGGCCGAGGTGTCCCCCGATCACCGGCTCGACAAGGTGACCCGGTTGCCCCCGGTCACCGATCCGGCGCACGTGCTCTGCGTGTTCGACGAGGCGCGGGACGAGCCCGTCACCATCAATCCCAAATTCCTGCGCGGCGCGGACCAGACGCTGCTCATTCCCGCCGGCGACGCGAAACCACTCGCCGCGGGGGTCGCGCTGGTGCTGGGTGCAGACGAAGGCTCGGGCGAGCGCCGGGTGGCCGGCATGACGCTCGTCTCCTACCTCTCGCCGGCAGCGCTTGCCGTCGGGCCGTGGCTGGTCACTGCAGACGAGCTGGGCAGCACCGATGCCTTCACCCTGTCGGTGGACGTGGACGGACAGACGGCGGACGTGCATCTCGCCGACCTGCGCGAGGTCGCGAGGCGACTCGCCAGAACCTCTGAGCTTGCGACCGGCGACGTGATTGCCGTGCTGAAGTATCTCACCGACGTCAGCGCCGGCAGCGGCGACGTCATCACCATCACCTCCGAGGCGATCGGCACGCTGCGCAACCCGGTGGTGGCCGAGGAAAACAGCGCCGCAGCCGGCTAGACCGGCACCGGCCAACGGGAGAGAGACACCGTGAAGATCCTGAAGATTCTCATCACCCTGGCCGTCGTCTACGTCGGCATCGTCGTTCTGTTCGAATCGCTGATCGGCTACTTCCAGCCAGCGGACACCTCCACCCTGGTGATCACCACCACCGATGCCGAAGGCAGGCAGAACGATCGCGTGCTCTCCGCCATCGACAGCGAGGGTAAGCTCTACGTGGCCGCCAACCACTGGCCCCGCGCCTGGTATCGCGCCGTCAGGGCCAATCCGGAAGTAAGCATCACGCGCAACGGCACCACAGGGGACTACGTCGCGGTGGAGGTGACGGCCGCCGAGCATGACAAGCTCGACAACGAGGTGCAGCCGCTGCCCTTCCTGGTGCGCTTCCTGACCGGCTTTCCGCCGCGTTACTTCGTGCGTCTGGAACCGCAGGCCGCCTCCTAGGAGGCTCTACCAGCTTCTTCTGGCGGCGATGGCATTCGCGGACTCGAAGGTCCGGGTGCGCAGGTGGCCGAGCCGGGCGTTGAGATTGCGGTATCTGAGCGGATCCGATCGGGACCATTGCCGGCCGATGACCAGATCGGAGAACGTATCCACCCCGCCGTAGCAGCCCAGGATGTAGGTGGCCCCGGCGAGCTTGTTGGATTCGATCTGACGCAGACCCCGTGAGAGGGTGTTCGACCAGAACGTCTCCTCCGCTTCCTGAAGCAGTCCCACCAGCGCCCTGACGTCGGCGGCCAGCGTCGCGAACTCCTCTTCCAGATTCCCCATGTCGTATCCGCATCTCCATCCGCGGTGTTGCAATACACCAGCCAGCCCGGATTGTCGCATCCCGGCGTGCTGCGCAAAACGCCACCCGGACTGCTATCCTCGCCGCCCATGACGCCCGATCACCGCCTCGGACCGCTGGTCCTGGTCGCCCTCGTGCTGCTCGGCGGCTGCGACGGGAACCCACCCACCACCGATGCGGCCGCGCAAGTCGACGCGGGATCGGCTGCCGCCGAACCGCGCGCGGCGGACGCCGATTACGTGGGCAGCGAGGCCTGCGCCACCTGTCACGAAGCGGCCTACGCAGCGTGGCGGGGTTCCCATCACGATCTGGCCCTGCAGATGGCCAGCCCGGCGTCGGTGCTCGGCGCCTTTCCCGGACAGTTCGGCGACGTCGCCTTCCGGCAGACCGACGCCGCTTTTCACATCCGGCCCGGCGCAGATGCAGAGGATCTGCCCGTGCGTTACACGTTCGGAGTCCATCCCCTGCAGCAGTACGTGGTCCCTGCCGGGAACGGCGCGCTGCAGACGTTTCCCGTCGCCTGGGACAGCCGGGCGGCGGCCGACGGCGGGCAGCGATGGTACGCGCTCTACGACGGCGACTTCGCCGCGGACGACCCCATGCACTGGTCCGGCCGGGCCAACCGCTGGAACAGCCAGTGCGCGGACTGCCACTCCACCGCGGTGGTGAAGGGCTACGATCCCGAATCCCGGCGCTACCACACCACCTGGGCCGTGGAGGACGTGGGCTGCGAGGCCTGCCACGGTCCCGGCTCGCTGCACGCGGCAAACCCCGCAGCCAGCCACCTGGCCACGCTCAGCGGTCAGGCCGCGGAGATCGAGGTCTGCGCACCCTGCCACTCGCGGCGGTCACAGCTCGCGGAAGGATTCCGTCCGGGTGACGCCTACCTCGATCACTACCTGCCGGAGCTCATCACGCCCGGCCTCTACCACGTGGACGGGCAGATCGACGACGAGGTGTACGTCTACGGCTCGTTTCTGCAGAGCCGCATGCACCGGGCGGGCGTGACGTGCAGCGACTGCCACGATGCCCACGGGACGACGCTCAGCCGCCCGGGCAACGAGACCTGCACCGCCTGCCACCAGAGCACGCCGGACAGCGGACCCGGACAGGCCTTCGCCGCGCAGGCGGCGGGACGCTACGACACGCCGGAGCATCACTTTCATCCCGAGGGCTCGGACGGCGCCCGCTGCGTGAGCTGCCACATGCCGAGCCGGACCTACATGGGTGTGGACGACCGGCGCGACCACAGCTTCCGCCTGCCGCGACCCGATCTGGCGGAGCGCCTCGGCGTGCCGGAACCCTGCACCGGCTGCCATCAGGACCGCAGCCCGGCCTGGGCGGCCGCCGTGATCCGCGAGCACTTCGGTCCGGACCGACCCGATCACTTCGCGGCCGTGTTTGCCGCTGCGGACGCGGGGACGCCGGGCGTGGACGAGGCGCTCGCCCGTCTGGCCACGGATCCCGATCAGCCCATCATGGTTCGGGCGTCGGCTCTGGCGAAGCTCGGCGCCTATCAGCGCGGCCACACGCTGCAGACCATCCGCCAGGCCAGAACCGCGGAACCGCTGCTGCGCCTCGCCGCACCGCGGGCCGCCGCGTCTCTGTCCGCGGAGTCACGCTGGCGGCTGCTGGCCCCGCTGCTCGACGACCCGCTGCGGGCCGTGCGCCAGCAGGCCGTGTCCGCGCTGCTGCCGACGCTCGGCGCGGATCCGGCCTATCCGGTGCGGCTCGCCCCCTACCTCGAGACCTGGATCGCGGAGCAGGCGCTGAATCTGGACTTTCCGGAAACGCTCACCAACCTGGCCGGCGCCTATGTGGCCATGGGCGAGCCGGCGAAGGCGGAAGCGGCGCTCACCGAGGCGCTGCACCTGCAGCCCTCGTGGGTGCCGGGGCTGACCAATCTGGCGGACCTGTACCGCGCCACGGGCCGGGACCCGGAGGCAGGTGCTCTTCTCGAGCAGGCGCTGGCCGTGGCCGCGGAGGACGCGGACGTGAACTATGCCTACGGCCTCTGGCTGGCGCGTCAGGGCCGGACCGGGGAGAGCCTGGCACGGCTCGAGACCGCTGCAACGCTGGCGCCAGACCGCCGTCAGCTCGTCTACACCTGGGCGGTGGCGCTGAACGATGCCGGGGAAGGACTGCAGGCGGTGGCGGTGCTCGAGGAAGCTCTGCAGCGCTGGCCGGAGGAAGAGCAGCTGCTCATCGCCGTGGTGACCATGCTCCGGGACCAGGGCAGGTTCACCGCGGCGCTCGGCTACCTCGACCGGCTAATGACGCTGCGCCCCGGCGACCCGGAGCTGCAGCGTTTCCGCGAGGTGCTGGCCGCCGCCGCGGCCGCCGCCTGATTCAGTCGTCCGCCGGTTCCGCCACCGCGCCGGCCGCCAGCAGCGCGTCGATGTCCGCCGCCGAGAATACCGCCTCCGCCAGCACCGTGCGGGTGTGCTCGCCAACGTCAGGGGCCCTGCCCGGCGGCACCTTGGCGACCCCGCCCACCGACACCGGTGAGGCCACCGTGAGGCCATAGTCCGGATCGCTGATGCCCGTTGTCTGGATGTACCCCGCGGCTCGGGCCTGGGGATCCTCGAGCGCCTCGGTGAGGTTCTGCACCACACTGTAGGTGACGTCCGCAGCGTCGAGCCGCCGGCGGACCTCGGCGAGCGGCAGCGCGCCGATGATCCCAGCGATCTCCGTCTTCAGGAAGTCCCGGTCCTTCATCAGCGCGCGCATATCCGGATAGCGGCCGGGCCAGTCGGGACGATCGAGGGCGCCGCACAGCGCCGGCCACTCGCGCCCGGCGTTGACCAGCGCCAGCAGCACGTGCCGGCCGTCCGTGGTGCCGTACACCGAGGTGAGCGGGTTCCTGAGCCCTTTCTCCTGGCGCAGCGCACCGAGGTCGAACCCGGCAACGGCGCCCTGGAGCTGCATACCGTTCGCCCACAGGCCGTTGGCGAGCAGCGAGGTTTCCACCGCCGCCCCCTCCCCGGTGAGCTCGCGACGGTAGAGACCGAGCAGGATGGCGCCGAACAGCGACATGGCCGTGGCATGATCGCCGAATCCCGGCGCCCCCATCAGCGGCGGCTGACCCGGGTCCCGCACCAGATCCATGAGACCGGAGCGCGCCCACCAGGCGGTGGAGTCGAAACCCCGGCGATTCGCTTCCGGCCCTTCGCTGCCGTAACCCGAGATCCGCGCGTAGACGAGCCGCGGGTTGCGCGCGCGCAGGCGTTCGTAGGCGAGACCGTAGCGCTCGAGCTGGTCGTCGAAGAAGTTCACCACCAGCACGTCCGCGCCGTCCACCAGGCGGTCCATCACGCCCCGGCCTGCCGCGGTGTTCAGATCCAGCGCGATGCTGCGCTTGTTGCGCGACGTGAGCTGCCAGTTGTAGTCCGTGCGCCAGGGTTTCGACAGGGTGCGATAGCCGTCCCCCGCCAGCGGCTCCACCTTGATCACGTCCGCACCGAAGTCGCCCAGCACCGTGGCCGCACCCGGACCGGCCAGGAACGAGGCGGCGTCGATGACCTTGAGGTGGGCGAGCAGGAGGCCCGGCCCGGTGGCGTTTGTCTGCTTGTCAGTCTGCATGGGTCACCTCACTGCCGTCTGCGCCGGCAACGCCACCCCGGCCGCCTCGGCGAACGGCACCAGCTCCGCCAGAATGCCCGGATCCAGGGACACACCCTGCTCGAGCTGCCGGGCGCGCTGCAGCCAGGCCCGGCGTCCAGGAAGGCGCACCGGCCGGGCCGGATCGTCCGGCCGGCTGCCTTCCACCCGGGCGATCAGGTGGTCGATCTCCCGATCATAGTCCGCCCGGTCGGTGAATGCCGCCGGATCCAGCACCATGAGAAAGACGCTGTTCTGCTCGCTGTCGCCGCTGCTCCGCGCCCGGCCGTAGCCGGCCAGCGCCTGCGTCAGCACCTCGGTCATCAGGGTCAGGGCAAACCCCTTGTGACCGTGACCCCGGCCACCCATGGGCAGAATGGCGGCGCCGCGCTCGAGCGCTGCAGGATCCGAGGAGACGCTGCCATCCGGCAGCGCCAGGGTCGGCTCCGGGAGCGGCCGCCCGAGCCGCGCAGCCCTCGCCACCTGCCCGCCCGCCGTGATCGCCATGCTCACGTCGAACAGTATCGGGCCACCGGTCGCCGGCGCCGTGAAGGCCAGCGGGTTGTTGGAGAAGCGCCGCTCGCTACTGCCGAACGGGCTGACGAAGGCCTCGTCCGGTGAGCTGACCATCGCCAGCGCGACGAGTCCGGACTCCACCACCGGCACCAGCGTCGCCGCCACGCAGGCCACGTGCTGGCAGCGGCGCATGGTGAGCGTGAAGGTGCCCGCCAGGCGCGCGCCGCGAATGGCACGGTGGACGGCGCGATGCATGGCCCAGTGGCCCGGCAGCCGGTGGGCGTCCCAGTTGGCGAGTGCCACCCGATCCGAGCGCACCTCCGGCTCGCCGGTGGGATCCGTCTCGCCATCCCGCAGCCAGCGGAGATTGGCCGGCACCCGATTGACACCGTGGGTGGGATAGCCGAGCAGGTCCGCCTCGAGGAATCCCCGGGCGACCACCGCGGCCATCTCCTCCGGCAGGCCCTGGGCCCTGAACAGCGCCGCCAGAAAGCCAGAGAGCGCACCGGGGTCGTAGGTTTCCCGTGCCGGCACGATCAGTTGACGGCCCGATCCCTGCCCTGCCAGTACGGCGCCCGCAGCTCGCGCTTCAGCACCTTGCCGGGCCCGGACTTCGGCAGTGCCTCCGCGCGGATGTCGATACCCTTCGGCACCTTGTAGCCGGCGATCTGGGCGTGGCAGAAGTCGATGATCTCTTTCGGATCCACGTCCGCATGGTCCGGCCTCGGCACCACCGCTGCCCAGACCGCTTCGCCCCACTTGTCGTCCGGCACGCCGAACACGGCGGCCTCGAGCACCGCCGGATGCTGGTAGAGCACCTCCTCCACCTCGGTGCAGTACACGTTCTCGCCACCGGAGACGATCATGTCCTTGCTGCGGTCCACCAGGTAGAGATAACCTTGCGCATCGAGGTAGCCCAGATCGCCCGTCCAGTAGCCGCCGTCCTTCAGCACGGCCGCGGTCTGCTCGGGTTTGTTCCAGTAGCCCTGCATCACGTTCGGCCCGCGGATCACCACCTCGCCCACCGAGCCGGGTTCCACCGGCTCGCCGTCGATGTTGAGTATCCGTACCTCGTCGCCCACCACCGGTCGGCCGCAGGAGCGGACGCGCGGATCGTCGAGCATCCGCTCCTCGCCGACGAGCACGGTGCACAGCGGTGAGAGCTCCGTAGCGCCGTACAGCTCCATCAGCTCCGCCGTGGGAAAAGCGGCATGCGCCCTGCGCAGCACCTCGGTGGTGATGGGTGAGCCGCCATGGGAGATCAGGCGCAGGCTGTCCGTGCGTCGCGGGCGCACGAGCTGCTCCTCGGCAAGCGCCGCCACCATGGTGGGCACCCCGAGCGTCTCGGTGACACCGTGACGTTCCACGAGATCGAGCGCCGCGCCCGGATCGAAGACCGGGAGCATCACCTGGGTGCCGGTGGTCCAGAGGTTCGCGAGAATGCCGTTGGAGCCCGCCGCGTGGAACATGGGCGCCATGACCAGCATCACGTCCTCTGCACGCTGCGGTGCCGCCACCAGGTAGTGATAGGTATTGGCGATCAGGTTGCGGTGGCTGAGCATCACCCCCTTGGATTTGCCGGTGGTGCCGCCGGTGTAGAAGAGTCCGGCGAGATCCGTTTCCGCGAGACCGCTGCCGAGCAGCGCCGGGGAAGCTTCACCCAGCAGGACCTCGTAGTCGTCCGGCAGGCTCACCACGTGCTCCACCACCGCCGCGAGCTCGCCCGGATCCCGATCCGTGACCAGCACCCGCGCACCGGAATCTTCCAGCGCATAACGCAGCTCGGGCGTCGCGTGCCGGGTGTTCAGCGGCACCACCACGAAACCCGCCGCAGGCACGCCGACGTAGGTTTCGAGGTAACGGTGGCCATTGGCCGCCAGTATCGCCACCCGGTCGCCCCGCCGCAGACCGAGCCCGGACAGCGCGCCGCCGAGCCGGGCGCAGCGGTCGTGGAGCTCGACGAAGGTGAAGCGTGCGTCACCATCCACCACCCCGATCCTGTCCGGCGCCAGCCGGACGGCGGCCGCGAGCGGGTCTGCGAAAGTGTGCATCGTCTCTCCTCTCCCCTGGGCACGGAATCCGCAGCGAGTGTCCCTCGATTGATCCTCCCGCGCAAACGGCGCACCTCGAGTACACTGCGCCTGTTCCCGACGACTTGTGATCGTATGCTGAGACTGCTGAAGATCTACCTGCTGCCCGGCGCCATCCTGCAGTCCGTGATGATCGGCGGTGGTTACGGCACCGGCCGGGAGCTGGTGGAGTTTTTCACGAGGCACGGTATCGGCAACGGTTTCGTCGGCCAGCTCATCGCCACCGCGCTCATCTCCGCCATCTTCGCCGTCAGCCTGATGCTCTGCGCCCGCTATCAGGCCTACGACTACCGGTCGTTCTTCAAGCTGCTGCTCGGGCGCGGCTGGTTCCTCTTCGAGATCCTGCTCGTCGGGCTGTTCGTGCTGGTGCTGGCCATCATGGGATCCGCGGCGGGCAGGATTCTGGAGGATCAGTTCGGTCTGCCCGAGCGGGCGGGCGCTTTCGTCATGCTCGTGGTGGTGGTCATGCTCACCTTCTTCGGCCGCGACCTGATCACCCGCGTCCTCGCTTCCTGGAGCGTGCTGCTCTATGCCGTGTTCATCAGCTACTTCGTCGCCGTGGTGGCGGGTCTGACGCCGGGCGACGTGGCCGGCAAGCTCACGGTCACGGTGGATTCGGGCTGGATGGTGAGCGCGCTGCAGTACGCCCTCTACAACGTCTCGGCCGTCCCCATCATTCTTTATGCTGCGCGCGACATCGAAACGGAGCGCCAGGCCTGCGCCTCGGGCATCCTCGGCGGGCTGATCGCCATGGTACCGGGGATGCTTTTTCACCTGAGCTTCGTGGGCGCCTATCCGGGCATTCTCGACGCCGAGCTGCCCGTCTACCGCATGTTCGATCAGCTCGCCATGCCGATTCTCTACGCGTGTTACCTCGTCGTGCTGTTCGGCACCTTCATCGAAACCGGGGCCGGCAACATTCAGGGATTCATCGAGCGCGTGGACGGCTGGTGGTCCGAACGGCGTGGGACGACGCTCAAACGCTACCAGCACGCCACCATCGCAGGCGCGGCGCTTATCATCGCCGGCGTGCTGTCGGACGTGGGGATCGTGGATCTGATCGCCCGGGGCTACGGCTCCATCGCCTGGGGATTTCTGTTCGTGTACCTGATCCCGCTGTTCAGCATCGGGCTCTACCGCCTGCGGCGGACCGCAGCGCCGCTGGCCCTGGCGGCTGAGCCTTAGTTACTGTTTCTTCCGGCTCTTTTTCGCGGCTCTTTTTATTAGCGGCTCAGAAAAGAGAAACGCGGATCCTTCCGCCCCCCCGCCGGTGTGGCACCGTCGGCGGAACCTGGGATCCGCGTTGTTTTTCATTGGCCGGGCCAGACACCCTGTGATGGCTCTCTGGTGAACCGTGGCGGCTCATCGAGCGCCGGATGGATCTGTGACCGAAACAATGAAGGTTCGAGAAATGATCTCGAAGTTAAGCGATCATTTCTCCTACCTGGGATAAAGTCACGATCACCTCCTTTCTGTTCAGCCCGACACGCGAACGATAGTAGTTCGACCACCGCCGAATGCAAGCGGTTTACAGCGGAAATGGGCTGGCGTCGGCACCGGAAATTTGAGGTAACATCACAGGTTCCCGCCAGCATTCAGCCCGTTCATGCCGCAAGCCTTCAGCGGAATACGCATCGTCGACTTCACGCAGGTGCTCGCCGGCCCGTTCGCCACCCAGCAGCTTGCCCTGCTCGGCGCGGATGTCATCAAGATCGAGGAACGTGTGAGCGGCGACCAGACGCGCGGGCTGCTGGTGGACGAAGCCGGCGCCGGCATGTCCCCCTCCTTCATGAGCTGCAACCTGGGCAAGCGGAGCCTGACGCTGGATCTCAAATCTCCCGCTGCCGCAGAGGTCGTGCGTCGGCTTGTCGAAACCGCGGATGTGGTGGTGGAGAATTTCCGGGCCGGGGTCATGGACAAGCTCGGCTTCGGCTATGAGGCCCTGAAAGCGATCCGCACCGATCTGATCTACTGCTCCGTATCCGGTTACGGACAGCGCGGTCCGAAGGCCGGCGTGCCCGCTTACGACGGCGCGATCCAGGCGGATTCGGGGATGATGGCGATCACCGGCTTTCCCGAATCCGGGCCTACCCGCACCGGTTACATGCCGGTCGACATGGGCACGGCGCTCAACACCGCCTTCGCCATCGCCGCCGCCCTCTACCGCCGGCAGGTCACCGGCGAGGGTCAGCGGCTGGACGTGGCGATGATGGACACGGCCATCGTTCTGCAGACCGCGCAGGTGAGCAACTTCCTCGTCGACGGCAGGGTACCGGAGCTCATCGGCAACCGCTCGCCCACGGGTCAGCCGACGGCGAACAGCTTTCAGACCGCGGACGGCTGGATCAACGTGCTGGCGCTCAAGGAGCCCCAGGTGCGGGCGCTGTTCCGGGCCATCGGCCGGGACGAAGCGACGGAGGATCCCCGGTTCGCCAGCGTACCCGCACGCATGGCTCACTACGACGACACCCGCGATCTGGTGGCCCACGCCCTCGCCCGGGAATCCACGGCTCACTGGCTCGAGCGCTTCGCTGCCGCCAACGTGCCCGCCGCTGCGATCCGCGCCTATCCGGAGGTGCTGGCCGATCCGCAGTTCGAGCACCGGGAAACGTTCATCCGCTTCCCCAGGCCCGGTGCCGGCAGCGACACGGTGCGTCTGGTGCGCGCGGGCTACGGGACCGACCGGGACGGCCCCCACACCGACCGACCGCCCCCCGCCCACGGCGAGCACACGGACGAGATCCTGACCGAGCTCGGCTACACCACCGCCGAGATCCAGAAGCTCAGGGACGAGCAGATCGTTTGAGCGGCACCGGCGCCTCGAACAACCGCCGAAGCGCGGCAACGGATCGCTCGCCACCCGCCCGGGAGATCAGGGCGCTGTTCATGCTGGGTGCGCCCATGGCGACGACCCAGCTCTGCATCATGGCCATGGGTTTCATCGACACGGCCATGGCCGGACGCTACGACTCGACCCACCTGGCCGGCGTGGCGCTGGGCGGCGCGCTCCTGTGGCCCGTGTTCATGCTGACCAGCGGCTTCACCATGGCCGTCACCCCCATCGTCGCCCAGCTTCGCGGCGCCGGGCGGACCACAGAGACCGGCGAGCGCATCCGCCAGGGCCTCTGGCTGTCGCTCGCCGCCGCCGTCTTCTGCATCGTGGTGCTGTCCAACGCCGGATACCTGTTTGCCCTCATCGGTGTCGATCCCGTCACCGCAGAGATCGCGGAAGGCTATCTCGACGCCATCGCCTGGGGGCTGCCGGCGGTGCAGGTGTACGTGGTGCTCCGCTACGCGTGCGAGGGCCTCGGCAAGGCGCTGCCGCCCATGGTGATCGCCGTGCTCGCGCTGCCGGTGAATGCAGCGTTCAACTACGTGCTCATCTATGGCCACTTCGGCGCCCCGGAGCTGGGCGGTGTAGGCTGCGGGTGGGCAACGACGGCCGTCTGGTGGGTGGAGCTCGTGCTCATGATCACCGTGGTCCGGATGCGTTTCTTCCGCGCGGCCCGAGTCACGGCACGGTTCGACCCACCGCGCTGGAACGAGCTCAAGCGAATCTTGAGGATCGGCGTACCCATCGGGCTGACGGTGTTTCTCGAGGTGGCGGTCTTCTCGGCCATCGGCCTGTCGGTGGCCTCGCTCGGCGTCGTGCCCCTCGCCGCCAACAGCATCGCCGGCAACGTCAACTGGGCCACCTACGTGATTCCCATGTCGCTGGGTTCTGCTGCCAGCATACGGGTGGGCTACTACGTCGGTGCGTCGGAGAACGATCGCGCCGCCTACGTCGCGCGCGTCGCCTTCTTTCTGTCGCTCGGCTACGCGGTGGTCGTCTCGCTGCTGCTCGTCCTGGGCCGCTACCAGATCGCCGGTCTGTACACCACGGATCCTGCCGTGCTGGAGCTGGCCGCGTCGCTCATGCTGGTCATCGCCTTCTATCAGATCTTCGACGATTCCCAGGCGACGCTCGGCGGTGCGCTGCGCGGCTACAAGGACACCCGGGCGCCCATGATCTACACGCTGGTCGGCTACTGGCTGCTGGCACTCCCGCTGGGTGCCGCGCTCTGCTTCGGCTGGTTCGGCACCGAGCCGCTCGGTGCGCGGGGTTACTGGATCGGCATGACGGCGGGACTCGGCATCGTCGCGCTGTGCATCGGTGTCCGCCTGCTCTCGACGAGCCGGAACCCGGAGCGGATCCGGCAGCTCGCGGCCATCTGACGGCCCTCAGCGGCCGGACAGGACGTCGGCGAGCGTCGCCCGCCAGCGGTCAGCGGCAGCGGGATCGGACCTGGTGAGGCGGCGGATCTCGAGCATCGCCTTCCACAGCGTCCAGCCGCGCCCCCGCTGCCAGGTGGCCTCGTCCACCCCCAGCGTCTCACGGAACGTGCGTCGGGCGGGCTCGTCGAGAAACGTCCAGGCGATGGCCAGATCGCAGGCAGGGTCCCCCACCGCGCAGCAGCCGAAGTCGATGACGGCACAGAGGCGTCCATCCTCCACCAGCAGGTTGCCCGGCGCCACATCCCCGTGCACCCACACCGGCGAACCGGACCAGCGGCTGCCGAGCGCGGCTGCCCAGACCTCAAGCACGGCGGCCTCGTCCAGGGTGCCGGCCAGCGCCGCTGCGCTGCGCCGGGTTTCGGCGTCATAGACCGCGAGGTCTCCGCCCCGGAAGAAGCTGTGCGCACCGGCGGGCGGACCACCCGCGGCATCGATCGCCTGCAGGCCGAGCAGAAAGGTCGCGAGATCCCGAGCGAACACGTCCAGGTCCCGGACGCGTCCGTGGGCGGCCACCTCACCCGGCAGCCAGCGGCAGACGGACCAGGACCAGGGATAACCCTCACCCGGCGCACCGCGGGCCAGCGGCGCCGGAATGGGCAGCGGCAGCGCCGGGGCGAGCTCCGGCAGCCAGGTCTGTTCCTTTTCCACCTGCGGCGCGTAGTGGGCGGCGCTGGGCAGCCGTACGCTCATGGACGGGCCCAGGTGAAAGGTGCGGTTGTCCCAGCCGCCGTTCGCGACCGGAGTGATCTCCAGATCCGCCCACGCGGGAAACTGACTCTCAACAAGGCGCCTCACGAGGCCGGCGTCGATGATCACCTCACCCGGACCGCCGCTCGTATCGCGCCAGCAGATGCTGCCGCAGGGTTTCGGTTGAGGAGGGCGGGCCGTCCGGACGGAAGGCTTCCCCATCCACATAGAGCACATCGATGCTCTCGCCCCGCCGCCGCATGTCGGCCTTCCGGTGCGCGTAGACCTCGATCAGGTTCACGCGATCCTCGAGACCGGCGGCCGCATCCCGGGCCATCACGCACTGCTGGCAGCCGCCGCCGCACCAGCCATTGGAAAAGCTGATCAGCTCGACCCGCCCATCGTCCGCCTCGCCGTTCCAGCGGGCGTTCTTCTCGAGAAAGCGGGGGCGCACCGCCCGATCGTTGAACGGCTTCCAGGCCAGCACGTCCAGGCCTTCCTGGGCGACCCGCCGATAACCCATGTGCTCGTAGAAAGACACCGGGTTCCAGGCGTCGTAGTCCTTGCCCCACACCACCATGCCGTCACAGCCCGAGCGGCGGGCATCCGCCTCGATCTCGCCCAGCATGAAGCGGCCATAGCCTTTCGCCTGCTGATTGCCGACCAGGTGGTCGTAGCCGTGAATCCACATGCAGAGGATGGCCATCAGGTTCTCGCCCTCGTAGGGCGAGTGCTCGACGGGGATGTAGTTGGTGAGACCCACGACCTCTCCCGCATCGTCGATGAGCACCTTCGCCCGATGACCCTTCGGCTGATATTCCGCCCGCCAGGCCCGACGCATGGCCATCACCCGCGGGTCCGCAGGTTGCTCGTCGTGCAGACAGCGATAGAAGGTGTCCTCCGTCTGCCCGTCGATGTCGCGAAGCTCCATCACAGCCTCCCTGCCGCCGAAGCGGCGCGATCTAGGACCGGAAGTGGGGCAGCACTTCCTCGATGAAGGCGTGCAGACCGTCCCAGTCCACGGGCGGGCGCAACGCGATGTTGAGCCCACCGACGCCGGTCTCCATGTACTCACCGATGCGATCCACCATCTGCGCGGACCCACCGCTGAGGCAGCCTTCCGGGTTCACGTCCGGTGTCCTGTCACCCGGATAGAAGCCGACGTTCACGGAGGTCTCCAGTGCCGCCGGATCGCGACCCTGAGCTTCACAGGCCCGGGCGAGCCGCGCCAGACGATCACCCACCCCGGCCGGCGGCAGGTAAGGCATGTTGAAGCCGTCCGCGTAACGTGCGGCGATGACCGGCGTGCGGTCCTTGCCGCGCCCGCCGACCCACAGCCGCATGTCCGGATTGACCGGCTTCGGACTGCACACGGCACCCTCGACCTCGTAATAAGTTCCCTTGAAGGTGGTCTCCTCGTCGTGCAGCAGCGAGCGGATGATGGCGAGCGCCTCCTCCAGCTGATCGAGGCGCCTGCCCAGAGGCGGAAACCCGTAGCCGAACTCCCGGAACTCCTCCTCGAACCAGCCGGCGCCGATGCCGATGTCCGCGCGCCCGCCCGAGAGGTGGTCCACCGTCACCGCCGCCTTGGCCAGCATGCCCGGGGAGCGGAACAGCGCACAGAACACCAGGCAGCCGACCCGCACGTTCTTCGTCAGCGACGCCAGGGCGGCCATGGCCGCCACCCCCTCGAAGCAGGGGTTGTTCCGATCCTTCAGGGGGTTGGCGTAGAAATGGTCCCACACGGAGATCCAGTGGAAGCCATTCTCGTCCCCCGTCCGCCAGAGCCGCTTCAGCTCGTCGATCGACAGATCCTGCGGGCCGGCATGCATGCCGATCTTGAGGCTCACCCTTGCGCTCCCGCGGCCGTCAGCCGTCCAGCCGCTCGATGATGGTGCCGGTGCCCAGGCCACCACCGCAGCACATGGCGACGAGGCCGTAGCGGCCGCCGCTGCGCTCGAGCTCGTGGAGCGCCGTGGTGATCAGGCGGGCGCCGGTGGAGCCGGTGGGATGACCCAGGGCGATGGCACCGCCGTTGGGATTGACCCGCTCCGGGTCCGGATGCAGCGCCTTCTCCCAGGCGAGCACCACCGAGGCGAAGGCCTCGTTGACCTCGAAGACGTCGATGTCATCGACGCTGAGACCGGTCTGCGCCAGCACCTTCTGGGAGGCGGGAATCGGGCCCTTGAGCATGGTCACCGGATCCACGCCGACCAGCGTGGTCGCGACGATCCGGGCACGGGGCTTGAGCCCGAGCGCGTCCACCGCCTTCCGGTTGGCGAGGATCACCACCGCAGCGCCGTCGGAGACCTGAGAGCTCGTGCCCGCCGTGTGAATCTGCTGCCCCGGCACGGGATCGAGGCCTGCCAGCGCTTCCATCGTGGTGTCCCGCAGCCCTTCGTCGCGATCGATGATGCGGGTCTTACCGGTGGGCTGACCCTTTTCGTCCAGCACCGGCGCCTCGATGGGCACCACCTCCCGGTCGAACCGTCCTTCCGCCCAGGCCCGCTTGGCGTTCTGCTGGCTCTTCAGGCCGAAGGCGTCCGTGTCCGCCCGGGTGATCTGGTACTCCTCGGCGATCATGGCTGCACCCATGAACTGGCTGGTCGGCTGGTAGTGCGACATGTAGGACTCGCCCATGGGCACCCCGTCCTTCATGTTCGAGCCGAGCGGCACGCGGGTCATCATCTCGACCCCGCAGGCCATGACGATGTCTTCCATGCCGGAGGCCACCATGGCGGCACCCAGGGAGGTCGCCTGCTGGCTGGAACCGCACTGGGAATCCACCGTGGTCGCCGCGATCTCCTCCGGCAGGCCCATGGACAGCCAGGCGATGCGCGCGATGTTGAACGACTGCTCACCCACCTGGGACACACAGCCACCGATCACCTGACCGATCTTTTCCGCCGGGATGCCGCTGCGCTCCAGGGCGGCCACCTGGACCTTGCCGAGCAGGTCCGCAGGCATCAGCCCCGCCAGCCCTTTGCCGCGCCGGCCGATGGGGCTGCGCGCGGCCTCGATGATGTACACGTCTTCCATGGTTCTGGTATCTCCGTCGTCTGCGTGAATGGAAACCGGTGATTGTAGCCGCATCCCGGAGCACCGAAAATGCGCGGCCGACCCAACGGGGATAGCGGACCATGTCCAGACCGGAATCCACAGCACAGCGCGCCGCCGCCAGCGGACGGCTGCGCGACCGGCTGGGCCCGGGGCTCGTCTTCGCGGCCGCCGCGGTGGGCACGTCGCACGTCGTCCAGTCCACCCGTGCCGGCGCCGATTTCGGGCTGACGCTGGGGCTGCTCATTCTCGCCGTGTGCGCCCTGAAATATCCCCTGTTCCGCTTCGCGGCCGAGTACGCCGCCGCCACCGGCGAGAACCTGATCAGAGGCTACGGTCGCCAGGGTCGGTCGCTGGTGCTGATCATGTTCGTGACCTCCGCCATCGAGGCGGTCGCCGCCACGGCGGGTGTGAGCCTGGTGAGCGCATCCATTCTGAAGTGGATCACCGGTGTGCAGATCGGCGACGTCCCGGCGGCCGTTGGCCTGCTTGTCGCCACCGCGCTCATCGTGGCCGTCGGCCGCTACCGGCTGCTGGAGTCGCTGACCGGCATCCTCGTGCTGCTGTTCAGCGGGCTTACCCTGATCACCACGCTGGCCTGCCTGCCGGCACTCGCCAGCGCCGACGATCTCCTGCCCGCCTTTCCGCTCACTACTGAGAACTGGTCGTTCGCCATCGCCGTCTCCGGCTGGATGCCCATCGGCAACACCGCCGCGATGATGCTCGCCGCCTGGATACTCGCGAAGACCCGGGGTGGTGAGCGCTCGGTCACTGCCGCCCGCTTCGACTTCAATCTGGGCTATCTGGCCAGCGTCGTGCTCGCGCTCTGCTTTCTCGTCATCGGGGCGGTGGTGCTGCACGGCAGCGGCGAGCGGATGCCCGGGGCTTCGGGGGCGTTCGTCACCACCTTCGTCGGTCTCTACACCCGGGCCATCGGCGGCTGGTCGACGGTGCTGGTGTCGCTGGCGGCGCTGGCCGTGATGTACTCCACGCTGCTCGCCATCGTCGACGGCTTTCCGCGCATGCTCGGCGAGTTTGCCGCGGAGCTCAGCGGCGCTCACGGCGAGGATCGGGCCGCGGCCTGGTACCTGCCGGCCATGCTCGTGGTGGTGCTCGCGGCGGGCGCCCTGCTCTACTTCCTGCTCGGCGCCTTCGCCGCGTTCATCGACGTGGTCACCTTCACCGGGTTCCTGGCCGCGCCCGTCATCGCCTGGGCGAACGAGCGGGTGATCCGGGGCGACAACGTCCCGCTGGACGTGCGGCCCGGCGCGGCGCTGGTGCGCTGGAACCGGCTGGCCGTGGGCCTGCTGACCCTGGCCACCCTGGGTTATGTCTACCTGAGGTGGGTGTGAGCGCCGCTCAGTTCACCCGGCTCGACAGATCCACGGCCACGAGCTGCCGGTCGAGCTCGTTGGTGCCGTAGAGCACGTCGCCCACCACCACGATGTCGTTGAGCACCATGGCCGGCGGCTGCGCCTCCGAGGCCGGCGGCGAGCCGGCACCGAGGGTGACCAGCAGCTCCGGGCCCGACGCGCCGAGCAGGTAGACCTTTCCGGATTCCCCTTCCCGGACGAGCAGGCGCTCCCGCCACAGCGCAAGGCCTTCCGGCGCCTCGAGGCCCTCGGCGACGACCACGGGCTCGA
The DNA here is from genome assembly GCA_050185825.1 of Pseudomonadales bacterium. Lineage (GTDB taxonomy): Bacteria > Pseudomonadota > Gammaproteobacteria > Pseudomonadales > Azotimanducaceae > SZUA-309. The sequence continues at coordinate 63,501 of JBFWZA010000001.1, forward strand.
TCCGCCTGCCGCCGGCGCCGATCTGCAGCACCCGACCCGCAGCCCGATCGCTCACCCACAGCCGGTCGCCGTCCGTGAGCAGATCCGTGGGGGCGGCGAGCCCGGTGGCGAACACCGTGGGCAGCGCCGCGTTCAGCGCCCGCACCTGACCGGAGCCGTGCTCGGCTACCGCGATCACGTCGCCGTAGCGGACGGCACTGACGGGGAGCTGCATGCCGTCGATCCGGGCCCGAGCCCGTTTGCGGCTCGGATCCCAGATCCGCACGTTGTTGTCGGTGAAGGCGCCGAGCAGCAGCGCATCCCCGTCCACCGCAACGGCGAGCACCGAGCCGAGCTCGCCGACGCCGAGCACGTTGCGCTCGGTCCAGAGGCTCTCGCCGGTGGCCGCGTCGAAAGCCCTGAGCGCGTGCAGGTCGGCCACGAAGATCACCACACCGTCCGGCGTCTGCGCAGCGGCCATGGCACCCGGGTGCGCCATGCCGCCGGGCTGCAGCACCGTCTGCGCGCCGTCGGCCTCCAGCCGCCGGACGCTGCCGTCGACGAAGCTCGACACGAAGAGCCGATCGTTCGCGTCGAACGCCAGGTTGTCCAGCCCCGGTTCCAGGGTCGCCACCACGGTCTGCTTCTGACCTTCCACCCGGATGACGGCACCGGCCAGGGTGTCCAGCACGTGCAGCACCCCGTGGGAATCGAACTTCACCGCCGCCGGCACCTGAAAGCCGGTGGCCTCGATGCGCATGTCGCCTTCGTCCACGTCGAAGCTCACCACCTGACCCTCGAACCAGCGCGGGCCGTAGAGCCGGCCGTCCGGTCCCCAGTCCATGCCGTTCAGGCCGCAGCCGGGGCCGAGGTCGTCCGCGATGAGCCGCGGCGGGATGACACCGGTCGGATCCACCTCGAAGAGCTTGTCGTCGAAGAAGCACTGCGCGACGAAGAGCCGGCCGTCGTCCGAAAAGGTGAGCGGGTTGACGCCGGGCGTGAGCCTGGCGGCGGAAATCTGCTCACCCGAGGCCGTTCTGCCCGCCACCTCGCCGGTGAGGATCGACGTCCAGTAGAAGTCTCCGGCATCGTTGAAGGCCACGTCGTCAGGCCCGTTCACGCCGTCGGCAAGCCGCTCGATCACCTCTCCGGTATCGGGATTCAGCACCACCAGCTCGGAGCCGATCACGGAAGCGACGAACAGGCGTCCATCGGGTGCGAAGTGCATGCCGTTGGCGCCGGAGATGTTGGCGCCCGTAGCAAGCACGCGAACGCTGAGCGGCTCGGGAGCCTGGCCCTCTCCGCTGCATGCCCCCAGCAGCACCGCGATCAGCACCATCCAGATCCACCCGGCTCTCTCGCGCATCGCTCCCTCCCGTGTCCGCGAGGCCCGGATGCTATCACAGGGCTCACGACGCCCGGCGCGGCCTTCAGCATCCGGGACGGATGGCGCATCATGTCACCTCGAGCCACGGGGAGTCGGAGGGAGAGATGCGCCGCGAACGGGGACTGCACGAGCTGTACGAGGATCCCGAGCGCGCCGACGCGCTGATCTGGTCACGACGCCGGTTCCTCATGGGATCCGGCCTCGTCGCAATGCAGGCCCGGCTCGGCAGCCTGATCCGCTACGGCCGCTACCTGCCCGCCGGCTATCTGCCGCTCGCCATCGCCGGCCAGAGCGAACCGCTCGACGCCCGGGACGGTGAGCTGCGGGTGCTCAACGACCGGCCGCTCAACGCGGAGACACCCGCCCACCTGCTCGACGACCCGATCACGCCCGCCGGTCGTCTCTTCGTGCGCAACAACGGCCTGCTCCCGGAGTCGATGGACGCCGCATCCTGGCAGCTCAGCGTCGGCGGCGAAGCCTGCCTGGGCAGCAGAACCTTCTCCATCGCCGAGCTGAAGCGGTCCTTCGAGCACCACACCTACCAGCTCCAGCTCGAGTGCGGCGGCAACGGCCGTGCGGAGTTCCGGCCCCGGGTGCCCGGCAACCAGTGGACCACCGGCGCGGTCGGCAATCCCGAGTGGACCGGCGTGCGTGTGAAGGACGTGCTCGAGACCTGCGGCATTGCGCCGGGGGCGGTCTATCTCGCTTTCCGCAGCGCCGACCGGCACCTCTCCGGCGATTCCGGCAAGGACGTGATCTCCCGCGGCGTGCCCATGGCCAAGGCCCTGGAGGCGGAATCGCTGATCGCCTTCGCCCAGAACGGCGAGGACATCCCGCCGCTGCACGGCGCCCCGCTGCGACTGGTCTGCGGTGGCTGGCCGGGCTCCGTCTCGGGCAAGTGGCTCACGGAGCTGCTGATCCGCGACCGCGTGCACGACGGCGCCAAGATGACGGGGGACTCCTACCGCATGCCCTGCAAGCCCGTTGCACCCGGCGCCGCGGTGGCCGACGGGGACATGTGCATCATCGAGAGCATGCCCGTGAAGTCGCTCGTCACCTTTCCCCGCTCCGGGGTGCGGGTCAGGGCCGGTTCGCCGTTCGTGGTGCGCGGCAAGGCCTGGGCGGGTGACCGGAGCGTGACCCGCGTCGAGACCTCCATCGACTTCGGCCAGACCTGGCAAGGCGCCCGGCTCGCACCGCCCGCCAACCGGCTGGCCTGGCAACTCTGGGAGACGTCCGTCACCGCGCCGCTCGACGGCTACTACGAGGTGTGGGCGAGAGCGACGGACGACGCGGGCATCAGCCAGCCCATGCTGGTGCCCGGCTGGAATCCGAAGGGCTATCTCAACAATGCGACGCACCGGATCGCCGTGCAGGCCATCTCGTGAGGTGGCTCGTGCTGCTCGCGGTGCTCGCCTGCGCCCGGACCGCGCTCGCAGATGATCCGGAAACCGATCCCGCCACCGGGCTGGTGATGGCGCCGGGCTGGGAGCTGGTTCGCGCGCACTGCGGTGCCTGTCACTCCTACCGGCTCGTTACCGCCCAGCGCGGCGATGCCGGCTTCTGGATCGATGCCATCCGCTGGATGCAGCGCACCCAGAACCTCTGGCCGCTGCCACCGGAGGTAGAGACACCTCTCGTCGCCTACCTCGCCGACAACTACAACGAAACGGACTGGGGCCGCCGCCCGCCGCTCTCCCCAGCCCTCATGCCGGAGACTGCCTCACCATGACCTATCGGGACCTCGCCACCGTGCTGCTCAGCGCCGGGATCCTTGTCGCCTCGCCGACCGTCACCGCCGCCGTTGGGGTGGACCCATCCGCTGGCGCGGACGCATCCGGGGACGTGACTGTCCACGAACGGGACGCCGACTGGCCCCACTACGGCAGCCGGCCCGGCGGCGGCCGCTACAGCGAGGCCGATCAGATCACGGCCGCCAACCTCAACCGCCTGAAGCCTGCCTGGGAGCACCGCTCAGGCGACTTCCGCACCGGCACGGTAGACGCCGGGCTCGAGTTCGAGGAAGGCATGGCCCAGCGCCCGACCACCTTCATGGTCACCCCGATCATGGTGGACGACACCCTCTTCTACTGCACCCCGTTCAACCGCGTCTTCGCCCTGGATCCGCAGACCGGTGCCGAGAAGTGGTCGTTCGATCCAGGGGTGGACATGTCCCGGGAAGGGCTGACCAACTGCCGCGCCGTCAGCAGCTGGCACAATCCCGAGCCCACCGGTGCCCCCTGCGATCGTCGCATCGTCATGGGTACCCTGGATGCGCGCATCGTGGTGCTGGATGCGGACACCGGCAAGCGCTGCGCGGACTTCGCGGGCGGCGGCGACGTGGATCTCAAGGCCGGGCTCAGCCGTCACAAGGACGTCGAGTACAGCGTCACCAGCCCACCCGCCATCATCGGCAACACGCTGGTCACCGGCGCCATGATCGCCGACAGCCAGCGCAACGACGTACCGGCCGGCGTGGTGCGAGCCTACGACGTGGTCACCGGCGAGTTCCTCTGGGGCTGGAATCCGGTGGCGCCCGGGCACGCGTCGCTCGACGCGGACGGCAACTACGTCTCCGGTACCACCAACGTCTGGTCGGTGATCTCCGTCGACGAGGAACTGGGTCTCGTCTATGTGCCCACCGGTAACTCCTCCCCGGATTATTACGGCGGCGACCGGGACGGGCATCTGGACCACTACTCGAGCTCGGTGGTGGCGCTCGATGCGAAAACCGGCAAGGTGGTCTGGCACTTCCAGACCGTGCACCACGACATCTGGGACTACGACGTGCCCGCCCAGCCCGTGCTGGTGGATCTCACCGTCGAGGGCCGCACCCGGCAGGCGCTGGTGCAGGTCACCAAGATGGGCATGACGTTCGTCCTCGACCGGCGCACGGGCGAGCCGATCTTTCCCGTGGAGGAGCGGCCGGTGCCGCAGACGGGCGCCGTGCCGGGCGAGTATCTCTCGCCGACTCAGCCCTTCCCGGTGAAGCCGGACCCGCTGCACCAGCTCGGCGTCAGCCCGGACGACGCGTGGGGCCTCACCTTCTGGGACGAGGGCCGCTGCCGGGCACAGATGGAAGCGCTCACCACCGGGCCCATCTACACCCCCCTCTCCGCCCGGGGCACGGTGGTCTACCCGTCGCCGCTCGGCGGTCAGAACTGGGGCGCGCCCACGGTGGACCCACAGCGGCAGATCATGGTGACCAGCACCAAGCACATCCCCATGGTCATCCAGCCCGTGGCCCGTGCAGACTGCCCGCCCGAGGCCTGGCAGCAGGCAGGCTCGCCGTACTGCGTGGTGCTGAAACCCCTCACCTCACCGCTCGGCATCCCCTGCACCGCACCGCCCTGGGCGACGCTCGACGCCATCGATCTGAAGACGGGCGACCGGCTCTGGCGGGTCCCGTTCGCCACCGCCGAAGGCATGGCGCCGTGGCCGTTCTCGAAGCTGAAGTGGGGCATCGAGATGGGCGGGGCGATGATCACCCGATCCGGGCTCGTGTTCATCGGCGCCGCGAGCGACGCCTACCTCAGGGTCTTCGACATCGAGACCGGCGAGGAGCTCTGGAAGGATGCGCTGCCCACCACGGCCAACGCCGTACCCATGAGCTACACCTCCGGCGGCAGGCAGTTCGTCGTGGTGGCGGCGGGCGGCCACTGGACCAGCGACGCGCCAGCGGGCGACCATCTGATCGCCTACGCGCTGGAGGACTCGGAGTAGACAGACCGGTGGTGCCCGGTCAGCCGTCGAGCTCGATGCTGATGCGCCGGTTGAGCCGGCTCTTCTTCTCGATCTTCGTCACCCGCACCGCGCCGATCTCGCCCGTTCGCGCCACGTGGGTACCGCCGCAGGGCTGCAGATCCACGCCCGGGATGCGCAGCAGGCGCACGGCGCCGGTGCCGGTCGGCGGCTGAACGGACAGGGTCTTCACCAGTTCCGGCTGCGCGGCGAGCGCGTCGTCGGAGATCCATTCCAGTGCCGTTTCCGTATCGGCAGCGATGAGCTCGTTGAGCGCCCGCGTCAGCGCGTCCCTGTCGATTCCGGACTCCGGCAGATCGAAGTCGAGTCGCCCCTTGTCGGCGCTGAGGTTGCCGCCGGTGACGGGGGCGCCCACCACCGCACAGAGCAGGTGCAGGGCCGTGTGCATGCGCATGTGACGGTGACGCCGGTCCCAGTCGATGCTGGCGGTCACCCGATCCCCGGCCTTCAGGGCGCCGAGGGCGGCGCCCGGCGTCGGCAGATGCAGGACGGCAGCGCCTTCACCCTTGACGGTGTCGATAATGGGAATCTCCAGGCCGGCCTCGGTCAGCAGCCGGCCGCTGTCGCCGGGCTGACCACCACCGCGGGCATAGAACACGGTGCGGTCGAGCTCGATGCCATTTTCGGAGACCGCGGTCACGCAGGCGTCGGTCTCCTTCAGGTAGGCATCGCGCTCGTAGAGCCGTTCCGTCATGTGGCCGCCCCGAAGACGGCCCGCGCCCGCCAGAAGGCAACGGCCGGAATCGAGAAGAGCACACCGGCCACGGCACCCGTGGCCCAGCCGCCGGCCTCGTTCAGCACCGGCCAGAGCAGCATGGCCAGCGCCACCTGGGTGGCATACAGGCTGCCGAGCCACCACGCCCAGGGCTCGAGCTTCCAGATACCCCAGGCCAGCGCCGCGTAGACGATCCAGTGCACCACACCACCGATCTTGGCTGCCCAGCCCGTGAACAGGTAGCCGAGCCAGACGTCCTCGTCCTCGGCGAGCGGCTTGAAGACGACGTCGAACGGGCTGTAGATGACGGTCATGTACAGGCAGAACAGCCCGATCACGTTCAGCCACCAGGGTCGTCTCGCCCACTCGGTCTTCAGATCGAACCCCACGCTCCACCTCTTCCTGCAACCCGCCTTTGAGAATACCCGAATGACCTCTATCATTCGCGGCCAGGGTCGGGGTTAAGAGAGCGGCAGATGAGCAACAGCTGGCAGGTCTTCGACATCGACGCCATCCGCAGGACGCTGGCGGGCGACCGGGTGCAGTACAAGGAATTCCTGAACGTGCCATCGCTCACCTGCGGCGTCTACCATCTGCCCGCCGGATCCAAGGACATGCAGTCCCACCACGACGAGGACGAGGTCTACTTCGTGCTGGAAGGCAGGGCGCGCATGCAGGTGGGCGACGAGGAGAAGCGGGTGTCCGCCGGCAACGTGCTCTTCGTCAAGGCCACCGAAACCCACTCCTTCTTCGAGATCGAAGAGGACATGACCCTGCTCGTCTTCTTCGCCACCGAGGTGAACTGAGCCTCACGCGGCTGCCGTGCGCTCGGGCGCGTCGAAATACGCCCCCGAGGTGGCCGCCGCCAGCTGGTTCTCCCTGAGCTGGTGGAAGTTCTGGATGTCGGCGTTCACGCAGTCGAGCCCGTTCTCGAGCACGTAGGCGTAGCTCTTCTGGAAGGCCGAGAGCTCGGACGCCAGCAGCGCCTCGGGGTAGTAGCCGTCGAAGGCCTTCTGGTCGCTGGTGCCGAAGAAGCCGCTGGAGAAGTAGCGCACGGCTTTCATGCCGACCAGGCCGATGCCGGCCGCTCGCGCCCGATCCAGCAGCGGCCGGACGGTGGTCATCGGCGGCGATCCCGCCAGGATGTTCTTGCCCTGCCAGTCGTACCAGCCGCCGGGCGTGATGGCGATCATGGCCAGGTCGAAGAAACCCGTCTCGATGGCCGTGTTCAGCACCGCTTCCGCATTCTGGTGCGTCGACAGACCGTAGAAGCGGACCTTGCCGGCGGCCTTCGCCGACTCGAATGCCCGGAACATCTCCTCGCTGCCCACCAGCGCCACGTTGTTCGCCGCCATCTGGTAATAGGCATCCACGTGATCGGTGCCGAGCTCGGTGAGGCTGAGGTCCAGCAGCTCGAGCCAGGCTTTTGCCGAGCGCTTCGCTTCGTCCACCGTCACGGGCTCGCCGGGCTCCTTGGCCAGCGAGCCGTCCGCATGGGCGGGGCTCGCCTTGGAGATCAGGAAGATCTCGTCACGATGCGCCGCGAGGAAGCCTTTGAGATTCCGCTCGGCCATGTCGTAGTAGTGGGTGGTGCCGACGTCGAAGACGTTGATGCCCGCATCGAGGGCGGCGTTCAGCAGCGTGTCCTTGTTCGTGCGCATGAGCGACGCGCCGCAGCCGAAGATCAGGCGGCTCGCTTCGAATCCGGTGCGGCCGAGCGTCCGGTACTGCATTTCCGGCCAGGGCGCACCCACCGCCCGGGCATCCGAGACGGCGGCTTTCAGACTGCCCGAGCTCATGAGCGTTCGCGCCCCGAGCCCCAGAGCGGCGGCATAGCGGAAAAAATGACGGCGGCTGGTTCCGGACTCGGGCATGACGGCTCTCCCCTGCTTCACGCCCGGCCATTCTAACGCCGATTTCAGGAGAAGCCGATCCAGCGCCCCGCTGCGGCGACCACGAACCAGACCGTCAGGGAGAACGCGGCCACCGAGCGGTAGACGGCCGTGCTGGCCGTGCCCGCCAGTGCCACCCGGTTCCTGACGGTGAAGGTGAAGACCAGCCCGATCGCGAGCGCCGTCATCTTCACCCAGAAGGAGGTGTTGTAGTAACACTTCACCGCCTCGGAGAGAAACAGCGGAATGCCGGTGGCGAGCAGCACGACGATGGCGGTCAGCAGCCAGCGCTGTGCCGAGCGGGCGATCCCGGCAATGGACTGCCCGGTGAGCCCGACGCCCAGCATGCGCAGGTCAACGACCAGGATGGCGCCGCCGAGCATGGCGAGCCCGAGCAGGTGCACGGCCTCGATGGCGGGAAAGTACCAGAGCGACTCCTTGATCGTCTGACCGATCCAGGTCTGCTCCATGGCGTCGAAGAGTTCGTATCCGGTCATCGTCGCACCCCTACACGTCCTCGACCACACAGCCGGCCAGGAAGATCACCCAGTCCGGTTGCGGACGATCACAGTCGAACCAGTTGTAGGCGATGAAACGCCCGGTGATGATGACGCCCGCCCAGGCCGTGAGGGACACGGCTGCGGAAAGTCGTGCACCCCTGGGCGGCTTCGGTGCCGTATCCCACTCCGTGCGGTTCGCCATGATCTTCCGGTGCATGTACCAGGCATTGAGGCCGGCCACGACGAGCAGCACCACCTTGATGCGGAACCAGAGGCTCTGATAGGTGCGCACCGGAATGGCGTAGAAGAGCAGCACCCCGGTGATCACCATGATGACGAAGCCGGCCACGGTCCACGGCAGCATCCGGCTGGTCATCTCGGAGACCGGAACGTCCCTGAACGCAACCCCGAGCAGCCGCAGGTCGACGGCGATCAGCGTGCCCGCGAACAGCATCAGCGTCAGGACGTGGGTGCTCTCGATCCACGGGTACATGTACAGCGACTCGTGAAGCGCCGTGCTCCACGCCTGCGCATCCAGCCATTCGGCAAAGCTCAGCAGTGACAAAACCATCCCCTCCTATGCTTCGGGCATTCTAACCCACCCGGCGCGATCTCAACGGTCCAGGCCGCCCGCGGGGGCGACGCGCCTTTGGCTCTGATCGCCGTCGCGGAACTCGATGGCGTGCTCGAAGAACCCGGACGTCCGGAGCTCGAGCTCGACCGTTTCCATGCCCCGGTTTTCCCAGAACCAGCCATGAATGCCCGGAAAAGGGGCCACGTAGGTTCCGTTGTCCGCCCCGTCACGCCCCTGCTCGAAGCTCTCGGCATAGCCGGGTTCCGCGCCATCCGGCTCCGCGTGCAGGTCGAACAGCACCTCGCCGCTCGCTGTCCAGGCGAACACCATGCCGCCGTCGCGCTCGAGGCGATATTTGTATTCCACGGATTCGAACGGCGCGAGCTCGAAGCGGATGCGCTCGCTCCTGAACGCACTCGCAGCGCTGCTCACCGCGGAAGGTCCTGCGCGGGACAGACCGGTCAGGCCGAGACGCTCGCCCGTGCCGAGCGGATCGATGCCGTACTCCGCCGGCAGCACGACCGTCACCAGCAGCACGGCGGCCACTGCTGCTGCCAGCAGGGTGGCTCTGAGGAGGCCGCCCGTCCGGCTGCTCACGACGTCACCAGATAGCCGGTGAGCTGGTAGCCCGCGAGCAGGAAACCGAAGGTCATGAGCACGGTGTTGGCCACGAACGCCTGGCGCTGAAAGCCTTCTCCCTGCCGCCAGCGCAGCAGCACCAGCAGCACCACCGCCAGCGCCGCCACCTGGCCCACTTCCACGCCCACGTTGAAGCTCAGCATGTTGGTCACCAGGCCCTCAGGGGTGAGCGAGAGATCGGTGAGCTTCGTCGCGAGCCCCAGACCGTGAAAGAGACCGAACGCGAACACCGCTGCACGCGGATCGATGCGCAGCCTGCCCAGCCCGTCGAAGCCGCCCATGTTCTCGAAGGCCTTGTAGACCACGGACAGCCCGATCACCGCGTCGACCAGATAGGCATTGACGTTCCATCCGGCGAGCACGCCGGTGAGCAGCGTGATGCTGTGCCCCAGCGTGAACAGCGACACGTAGATCACCACGTCCCGTGGCCGGCGCAGAAAGAAGACCACCCCCACGAGAAAGAGCAGATGATCGTAGCCGGTGAACATGTGCTTCGCCCCGAGATAGAGGAACGGCATCACCGCCGGACCGTTCAGCGCCTCGATGAAGCTCGCGTTCGATTCGGAGACGTTGTGCGCGCCCGCCGCCATCGGCAGGAGCAGCAGCAGCACCGCCCAGGCACAGGGCATCGGAATCCTGACCGGCAATCCGCTACTCCGGCTCCGGCATCATGTAGCGCTGGTGGCAGGCGACGCAGACGTTGTAGAGCTGCCCCCCGTAGTCGAAGACCTGCTCGTCGTCCTTCTGCTCCGCGGCATCGATGAGCAGCAGCGCCGTGGCGGTGAGACCGTCGGCGATCTCATTCCAGTCCTCGCCGCGGGAGTGGCCGGGCATCTTCAGCAGGTTGCCGGTCTCCGCCAGCATGGCGGCCGCATTGCGCACCGCGTCCCAGCCTTCCTGGGTGGTGGGCGCCAGATCCTCCACCCCTTCCGCCGTGGTGATGGTGCCGGCAGCGCCCCAGATCACGTCGGCATTGGGGTCGAGCACCCAGTCCATCATCTGATCGGCATTGAGTACCGCCTTCAGATCGGCGGCAGGTGTGGATTCCTGGGCACAGGCACCGAGCACCGTCGCCAGCACGGCCGTCACGCCGGCGCGCCGCCACGAGCGGATCCTGGTGCTGATCGAACCTCCTGCGCGCATGCTTACCCCTCTCACCGCGATTCGGACCAGCCGCGAGCCTATCCTCATTCCCCTTCACGGGCCAGCGCCGGGTTTTGCGCACCGAAGTTGATCCGGATCAAAACCGGCGTGTCGGAACGACGCTAGCGTCTGCTCGGACCATCTGTCTGAACGGGGAATCTATGACCACCTACATCGAACCCACCGACGCCCAGGTGCTGCGCAAGATCGGCATCAACGTCGCGGTCCTGATCGGCGTTTCCTTCCTGCTCATCGGCGTCGTGCTGCTCGTCACCTGACGCCTTCGCGCACGACCGGGACGGCTGCCCTGTCCGTGAGCACGCCGTCCCGATCTCAATCGACGCCGTAGCGGATCTCGATGGAGTGGGAGTCGCCGGTCTTGGCCTGCACGCTCACCCGGTTGCTGAGGCGGTAGCGGAGCAGCACACCGCCGAGCCTCGAGAAGACGCCGTAGGTGTAGCGTAGATACACGTCCCGGTTCAGGCGGACGGCCGCACCGAATTCCATGTTCCCCGCATCGTCCTGCTCGACGATGATCTCTTCCAGATTCAGCCGGGTGGCAATGTTCTGCGTCACCCCGATGGCATTCAGCAGGCCCATCGAGAGCGCGGCACCGCTGACGTTCGACCGCTCCTGCGTCGAGATCTGGGAGATGGTCCTGCCTGTCAGCAGCAACGCCAGGGCGTCGTCCTGCGCCAGCGCCGGCTGCGAAACGATGGTCGTCACCAGCTCCTTCGCGGTGCCCGAGATCAGCAGGCTGATCTTGTAGTCGCGTTCCTCGTAGGTGACCACCTTGCTGGCCTGCACGTCCACGGTGGGGTTGTCGACCGGACCGGTGAACGTCAACCGGCCCCGTTCCACCGTGAGCACCTGCCCGTAGGCTTCGAACTCGGCGTCGCGCAGCGCAATGGTTCCGGTCACGGATTGCAGGCGGCGGGGAGCCTCTTCCAGACGGAGGCTGCCGGTGAGCCGGCCTGTCAGTCCGAAGGCCTCCAGACGGACGTCCTTCCCCAGGGTCAGATTCACGTTCGTGGTGCGGATCTGCTGAGTCGGTGTGGCCGCATCGCTTCCCACCAGCACCTCGTCCGCCGAGGGGCTCACCGCCGTGTCCGGCAGATCGGCGATGGTGATATCGGCCTGGTTCAGGGTGAGATCGCCGGTGAGCGCGAGATCGTCGCTGCCCATGCCCAGGTTGACCTCACCGCTGACCACCGCGGTGTAGTCCGGCAGGTTCACCACCTCCGCCCTGTCCAGGCGGAAGCGGGTGGCGAGCCGCGGCGCCGGCGTGTCGAGACCGACGAGCTCGCCATTCACCGCCAGCGCACCGGATCCCACCGCACCCCGGCTCTCGAAGGCGATGGTGCGGGAGTCCACCAGCCGCGCCTCGGCGCCGAAGTTGCTGAACCGGGCATTCAGTGCCAGCACCAGCGCTCCCACATCGTTCAGGCTGAGCACCCCGTTCACCAGTGGGGCCGACACCGTGCCCCCGACGTCGGCCCGGACACCCATCACCCCCTGCATGTCCTCCAGCTCGTAGGTCACGTCCATGGGCAGCAGGCTCCTGGCGGCCCAGATGCCGTCCAGCGACAGCTCGAGCGCCCCGGACAGGACCGAATCGCCCACGGGCGTGGTCAGCGCCGCAGACACCGAGCCGTCGAGCAGCAGCTCCTGCTCCGCACCGGGCGGGGTCCGCAGCTCCGCACGCAGCGCCCCGTCCTGTGCCGTGACCGCGGCATCCACGCGACCCAGCACGAGCCGGTCACCACCCTCGTGATCCGCTACCAGGTCCACGAGCTGGATGCTCGCCTGGCCGGTGAGCGGGTCGAAGGCGGAGAGACTCGCGCTGGCGGTGGCCGAGCCGCGAAGGGTCACCCCGCCGGCCGGCAGGGGCAGCTCCGGCAGGGTCCAGGGCTCGAGACCGAGGGTCAGCCCGCCGTGCGGATAGTCGGCGGCGAAGCACAGCCGGGCCGCCTCGAGTCTCGTTTCCATCTGTTCGCCGGTCGGGAAGAGCTGCACGCAGGTCTCGGGCACGGACACGGCGCTGCCACGGACGGTCACCGTCGAGGGCTCGAGCAGCCGCGCCGCCGCGGGCAGCTTCGTCAGCCGGACCTCGAGCATACGCAGCTCGAGGAGCACCGTACCCTCCGGATCCCGCAGATAGGCCAGGCGGCCCTCCACATCCGCGTCGGTGTGGCGGGCCGAAACCGTCAGCCGGGCGTTGTCGGGAAATCCATCGATCCCGGCCGAGAGGCGTTCGACCACCTGGCCGCGCCAGCGCAGGTCGGCAAGGTCCACGGAGCCGGACAGCGACGGCCGCAGCGCGTCGCCCGTCACCGCGAGCCGCACCTTTCCCAGACCGGCGAGCTCCGGATCCAGCACGCCGAGCGGCAGCTGCTCCGCCTGCACGCGCAGGTCAACCGTGCCCTCCCCGCCTACATGACCGTCCACGCGCAGGGTGCCGGCCATGGCGCCCTCGAAGACCTGCAGGGTCGCGCGCTCGAAATCCACCCCTTCGCCACTGATCTTCAGCGCCGGCACCTCCGCGCGAAGTGGACGCTGCGTCAGCACGCCCCGGGCCTGCACACCATCCGCGGCGAGCGAAAACCGCTCAGCCCAGTCGAGCCGCGCCCTGCCGGTCAGCTCCTCCACGGACAGGGGCACGTCGACGAGCGTCACGTCCGCGAGGCGCAGCGCGGTGATGTTCATGCCGGTCCAGTCACCACGACCCGATCCGCGGACGTGGCCGTTCGCTGCCGGGTCGCTCACGCCGCCCTCCACGTCGAACCGGTAGCCCTGGAGGCTGCCGGATCCGGACAGACGCACGTCCGCCAGGGAGACCTGACGGCCGATATAGGGTGCCAGGTCGAACGCGGCCGCCTCTGCCGACAGCCGGAACGGCAGACCGTCCGCCTGGACGTTGGCGACGGCCTCCGCGCGCACGCCGAGCGCGCTCGCCTCTGCGCGCAGGGCATCCCACGGTCCCCGCGTGCGCAGCGCGACGCGCGTACCTGCGTAGGAGAAGCTGCTGGCAATGGCCAGATCCGAGTTGCGCAGATCGACCGCGCCGTCCAGATCGTCGATCCGAACGCCGTTCACCGAGAGGGTCCCGACCCGGAGGCTCTCCACGCCGATGGCCAGCGGCAGCAGCAGCGGGCCGGCGTCCGCAGGGGCGTCCTCCACCGCGGTCGTCTCGACGAGCACCGACCCTGCCTCCAGCGACTGCAGGCTCACATGCAGGAAATCGATGGACGACCAGAGATTCGGCGCAACGCAGACGTCTTCCACCCGCACACGCACACCCGGCTGCTCGTAGCTGACGCGCTCTGCGCAGAGGCTCGTGAGCAGGCTGCCCTCCAGAGCGGTGACCGCGAGGCGAGGCTCGAGCTGCTGCTCCAGCCAGCGGACGATGAAGGCGCTGCCTGCCTGGCTGCCGAGCACTCCGGCCGCGAGAACCGCGACGAGCAGGATCAGCAGCAGGAACGCTGCGAGAAGGCTGCGCAGTATCACAGGTCCGGACCCATGGAGATGTGAATGCGGAAGTCGTTGCCCCCCTCCTGCGGAAACGCGAAGTCCAGCCGGATGGGACCCACCGGCGAGTACCAGCGCACGCCGGCACCGATGCTCCAGGGCAGGTTGTCGAGGAGGTTCTCCTCCCCGACGTTGCCGGCGTCCGCGAACACGGCCGCCGACCACCGCTCCCTGACCCGCCAGTCGCCTTCGACGCTGGCGGTGAGCAGCATCCGCCCACCGATGGCCTTGCCCTCGTCATCCAGGGGGCCCAGGGACTGGTAGTCGTAGCCGCGAACGCTGCGGTCACCGCCCGCAAAGAAACGCCAGGTCGGGGGCACGTCGTCGAAGTCGTTGGTCTCCATCCAGCCCGCCTCGCCGCGGGTAATGATCCGGCCCCGCTTGCCGAGCGGCAGGATGCTCTTCCCCGTGAACAGGAGGCGGACGAAGGAGGCACTGGAGAGCACCTTCTCCGCCGCGCCGGCGACTTCCGCCTTCAGCCGGATGCCGCGCGTGGGCCGCGACGGTTCGTTGGCGTTCAGGTACTGGATGCCCCAACCCGGGACCAGCGAGGTCTGCTCCAGCCACTCGCCGTCCTGCAGGTAGCGTTCGACGACGAACTCCACGAACGGGGTGGAGTTCCAGTGGATGGTGTGAAAGCGGTTTTCCCGGATACCCGTCTTCCAGGCAATCCGCTCGATGGCATCCGTGTCCTCGCGGTTGATGCCGCCGTAGAACGAGTACCAGTCATACTGAGGCCGCCTGCCGGGAATACGGTAGTCACCGGTCAGGTTCTGCCGGACCTTGGACAGCTCCGTGTCGAGCTCGAGCCGGTGTCCCCTGGAGTTGACGCGCCGCTGCACCCAGTCACCGCGGACGATGAGCCCGGTATCCGTGCCGTAACCGACCCCGACACCGTAGCGGTATCTGCGCCCCTCCTCGAGCAGCAGCACCACGTCCACCGTCCTGTCTTCCTGGGGGATCGTGCGCACGTCCACCGAGGTGAAGTAATCACTGCGCACCAGGTCGTTCTGCAGCTTGCGCAGCCGTCTCTGCTCGAACGGCCCACCGGATTGAAAGTCGATGTAGCGCTTCACCAGCAACGCATCCAGCCCGCCGCCGGAGACGTCGAGATCACCGAACCGGTAACGGTCCCCGGTATCCATGATCAGCCTCACATCGGCCGTCCGCGCGGACACGTTCACGGCGATCTCGTTCTCGACCAGTCGCGCATCGAAGAAACCGTACTCCCGCGCCGCCACCAGCAGACCGTCCTTGAGATCCTCGTAACGGCCGTGGTCGAGCTGCGTGCCCGGCTGAATGCTGGTCCCTTCCATCAGTCGCTGAAACACCGGCAGCGACACCCCTTCGCCGAGCACCTCCAGGTCCACGTCCGAGATCATGACCGGTGGGCCCGGATCGATCCGGAACTCCGCCCGCCAGCACCCGTTCGCGGGAAAATCCAGCGTCGCTTCGATGCCGGGCTCGTAGTAGCCGAACGGCTTCAACGCCCGGCGTATGACCTGCTCGGACTGCTCGAAGCGGTAGCGCACCCGCACGGGTTCCTGATCGCAGGGCTCCTCGTCGAGACGCAGATGCGCGCGGATGTTGTCCGCCAGTTCCCCCTTCACCCCTTCGAGGCGAACGTCGGCCGCCGCGTGAGCGGACAGCAGCAGCAGCGCCGTCAGTAGGGCGGTGGGTCGCACGTCAATCGGCACAGGGCGCCGCCGGCCCGGGCGGGGCGGCGGGTGAAAAATGGATCGTCAGATTCATTTTTCAACGGACTCCTGGTCGGTCTCGAGGGAGGCGGATGATAGCGTCTGGCCGACAGTTTCAAAGCAGGAAAACGTCTGCTCCGGCTTCGTATTGGAAAAGCGAACTGTGTCTCGGTTCCTTCCGGACACCCGCTCTAGATTTGAGCCGTCCGACACCGAGGCAGAGAAGGAGCAAGGATGACTTCGCCGAGCGAACTGGATGACATGGAAGCGGATTTCGAGGAAGTGATGGAATCCGACGATACCCCACCTGAAGCGTTTTATCTGGCGTTGAAGCGGGCTCTCAGCCAGCTCGACGCGGAGCCCTCTTCCGGCAACTGGCTCTGAGCGCCTTCCCGGCTCGTCTCAGACCAGCCGGGCAGCCTCTTCCCGGGTGTAGAACACACCGTCCCGGAGAAAGCCGGCCCTCACCGAGTCGATGAGGGCGACGATCTCGCCGCTGGCGTCCCGCTCGGCCACCCATTCCTCGGGCAGGCAGCAGAAGAGATGCATCGGTGCCTGTGCCCCGTCTGCCATCCGTGCCGGCTCGACGCGGCCGCTCAGCGAGTCCCTGAACGCGGGAACGAACCGGGCCCGGCAGTTGTTGTGGCTGACCCCGCCGGTTCCGGCGTAGGTCTCGTTCTCGTCGCGGAGCTGCTCGTGCGTGTACATGGTGCATCGACCTCGCGTGTCAGGGCTCCTCATCCGACCCTCTCGTCCATTCACCGCTTATCCAGGCAAGAAGTGCATCTTCCGTACCACATTCAAGATGCCGGGCCGTCAAAGGGTCGTGAGGGCCACAGGCACCATAAAACAAGGCCTGCGCTGAACCCTGTCTGAACGGGTCGACCCTGCATCCGCCCGGGACAGGGGCCGGGCCCGCCTGCCATGGGCACAACTGGACGCAAATCGGACCGCCGAGCGCATAAACCGGCTGATAAATTGACATAAAACGGTCGGCGGTGGGTCAGCGCTTCGCGCTGCCTCCCGGGGCCCGCTATAGTCGCGCGCTTTTCCAACGCGGTTTCCCACGTGCGCTGGCTGCTGCTCACCGGTCTCTGGCTCTGCTACTTCGCCTTCGGCGCCCTTGCTGCGTCCATCGCACCGCTGGTGGTGCCGATCCAGGCGGAGCTCGGGCTCTCCCACGCGGCGCTCGGCAGCATCATGGGTGCCTGGCAGTTCGTCTACATCGGTGCCGCCATTCCCGCCGGGATGCTGCTGGACCGGCTCGGCGGCCGTCGGGCGCTGACGCTCGGCGTGCTCTGCATTGCCCTGTCCGCGTTCGGCCGCGCCGCTGCCCAGGACTACTGGCAGCTCCTCGCCGCCGTGATGGTCTTCGGCATCGGCGGTCCGATCGTCTCCTCCGGCGCGCCGAAGGTGGTCACCGAGATCTTCCAGGGCAGTCAGCGCGGCCTGGCGATGGGGATCTACATGACCGGACCCACCCTCGGCGGCATTCTGGCGCTCACCCTCACCCACCCCGTCCTGCTGCCCGCTCTGGACGGCGACTGGCGGAACGTCATGACGCTCTGGGGCATCGTCGCCGTCGTCGCGGCCGTGGCCTGGTATGCCATCGTCACCCGGTTCGGATTCGGCATTTCCGGCTTCTCTCCGGATGCCTCCCCGATCGCCGCATCCGCTGAGGCGACCCAACCGCGAGCAGCCGGCTCCTCCGGTTTTCTGCTCGCCATCCGCGGCCTGCTTACCATTCCCGGCGTGCCGCTGGTACTCGCCATGAGCGTTGGCGTTTTCCTCATCAACCACGGGATGAACAACTGGCTGCCGGAGATGCTGCGCCACGGCGGCATGTCGCAGACCGAGGCGGGATTCTGGGCCGCCCTGCCGATGCTGGTCGGCATCGCCGGCTCGCTGACCATCCCGGCGCTGGCCACCCAAGAGCGGCGCTTCCGGATCCTCGGTGTGCTCTGCCTGGCGGCGGCGGTCTCCAGCCTGCTGCTGACCCTGGAGGGAACGGTGGCGACCACCACGGCCCTGCTGGTTCAGGGACTGGTGCGTTCGACGCTGATGACGGTGCTGATCCTGACGCTCATGGAGCTGCCGGGGATGCGGCCGGGCCAGGCCGGTACCGCGAGCGGGCTGTTCTTTTCGGCTGCGGAGATTGGCGGTGTGCTCGGGCCACTGGGCCTCGGGGTGCTCTACGACCTGACACACGGCTTCAACCCCGGGCTCTACGTCCTGGCTGGTGTCGCCGTCGCCATGCTGTTCGGCACCGCAAGGCTGACGCGGATCGGCCGCGCCGCGGGAGGCGGCGTGGCGTCGGTCAGCGACCGTTGAATTCCGGCGGCCGCTTCTCCACGAAGGACTGCACCCCTTCCCGGAAATCTTCGGAACGGAACAGGTTCAGCACGCTCATGAGCACGTGGTGGGAGTGGCTCTCGAAATCCTGGGTCTGGCCGTGCCGGAACAGACGCTTCATCTCGCTGATGGCGAGCGGTGCGTTGGCCGCGATCTTCTCCGCCCAGGTATCCGTCACGGCAGCCAGCTCCGCGGCGGGCACCGCCCTGTTGACGAGGCCATAGTCCGCGGCCGCCTGCGCGGAGAGCGGATCGCCGAGCATGGAGACCTCGCAGGCCTTCGCCCAGCCCAGAAGCCGCGGCAGGTACCAGGTGCCGCCGCTCTCCGGCACCACGCCCATGCGCGCGAATCCGGGCATGAGCACCGCCGCATCCGACATGAGCCGCATGTCGCAGCCGAGCGCCAGATCGAGACCGTAGCCTGCCGCCGCACCGTTGATGGCGGCGATGACCGGCTTGTCCATGCGCTGCAGGGTCACGGTGCAGATCTCCCGCGTGGAGTAGTGCCTCGCGCCCGCCGTGGCGAGCCCGGCGCCGCCGATGCCCTCGCCCGCCGCGGCCTGCTTGAGATCCAGGCCGGCGCAGAATGCCCGCCCGGCGCCGGTGAGCACCACCACCCGCACGTCCGGATCGTCGTCCGCCGCCTTGAAGGCCTCGTTGAGCTCGCCGAGCATCTGCCCCGTGATGGCGTTCATCGCCTCCGGACGGTTCAGGGTGATCCGGCGGACGTGGCCCCGGTCCTCGATCAGCACTTCGCTCATGTTCGTTCTCCTGTCACTGCCTGACATACTTCTTCACGCCCTTCGGCCCCACCTCGGCGCCGTAGACGCTGCCCTCGGCATCCACCGTCACCCCCTCGGCGCCGCTGGTGCCGGAGTTGTCCTGATCCGGCTCGGGATCCGGAATGAAGGCGGTCACGAAGCCCGTCTTCGCCGAGCCGATTCGGATGCCTCGCAGGTAGCCCGCGTTGCGGCCGGCGTTTGATTCGGAGTCGGCCGCGTAGAGGGTGTCGCTCGCGTCGATGTACAGGCCGCTCGGCCGTCCGAACTGGTACCAGGTGTCGAGGTGGTTACCTGCCTGATCGAAGATCTGGATGCGGGAGTTGGCCCGGTCCGCCACGAACAGCCGACCCTGGGAGTCCATGGCCAGCCCGTGCGGCTCGTTGAGCTCGCCGTTGTCGCTGCCCGGCACGCCGAACTCCATCAGGTAGTTGCCCTCGGCATCCAGCTTCACGATCCGGTTGTTCACGGGCTCGCCGGGCCCTGAGCCATGGCCGTCGGCCACGAAGATGGAGCCGTCCGGCGCCACCAGCACGTCGCACGGCTTGCGGAAAGTGGTGGTGCCGTCACCGCCGACGCCTTTCTCACCGAGCGTCATCAGCAGCTCACCCTCGGGGCTGAACTTGTAGATCACGTGCCCCCAGCCCTCGGGAATCGGCGCGTAGCCGTTGGCATCCGCAATCCAGACGTTGTCGTCCGCATCCACGTAGATGCCGTGCGGCCAGGCGATGAGTCCTGCTCCGAAGCTCCGGACCAGATTGCCGTCCAGATCGAACAGCAGCACCGGATCGGCGTCGCTGCCGACACAGACGTTGGCGCCGCAGCGCTCCGCGACCCAGATGTGCCTGCCGTCCCGGGTCGGGTAGATGGCGCTGGTCGATCCCCAGGTCCTGCCCTCCGGCAGCTTTCCCCAGCCGCTGACGGTGCGGTAGGGATTCGGCGCGTAGTTCTCCGCGACCGCAGCCGGTGTGATCAGGCAGGCGGCGAGCCAGACGGCGGCGAACCGCGCGCTGCGGACGTTTACGCTACGGACAATCGGAAACATGAATCCCTCCCCCGGGTCAGACGAAAAGTCGCTCGATTCTACACCGGGCCCGCCGCCGCTTCCGCGGCGGCGCCTCACCGACGGATGATCATCACCTCGTAGCGCCCTTTCGGGCCGATGAACTGCGCACAGGCACCGCTCACCAGGCTGACGACGATGGCGCCGAACACCGCGCTCCAGAATCCCACCACGTGGAAGCCATCCACGAACCAACCCGCCAGGTTGAGCATCGCCGCGTTGAGCAGCAGCAGGAACAGCCCCAGGGTGAGGACGGTGATCGGCAGCGTCAGCAGCACCAGCACCGGCCGGACGAAGGCGTTGATCAGCCCCAGCGCGATCGCGGCCCAGATGAGCGAAGCCTTACCGTCCGCGCTGACCCCCGGGACGATCACGGTGGCGAGCCAGATGCCGAGCCCGGTGATCAGCGTGCGGACGACGATGCCGATCACGCCGGTTCTCCGAGCTCGCGGCGCCGGCCGTGCGTCGCATAACGCGCACCGTTGGTGGTGGCGAAGAACGCCTCCAGCGGTATGGCCTCCTGGCGCAGAAAACCGCGCGCCGGCAGGGTGCCCGCCGCCACCATCTCGATGACGGCACACACCGACGACGCGGTGGTCCAGGCGATGGCCCGCCACATCCGGCCGTCGATCTCCACCGGGAAGTAGGAACGGACGAACTCGCGGCGACTCAGTCGTCCCTGCTGCTTGCCCTCGGCGGAGACATGAACGTGCACCACGTCCTCGTCCACCGGTGGCTTGGCGTTCTTCAGTATCCGCCCGGCGAGCGAGCGGTCTTCCCGCATCAGCAGCTCGTGGAAGAAGAAATTCATGAGCGAGCAGTGCCCGGGGTAGCGCATGGTCTTGTAGTCCAGATTCTCCACCCGGTCCGCATAGGTGTCGCACATGGTGCCGAGGCCGCCGGAGGTGGTGAACGCCTCGAGGCGCACGCCGTTGACGTGCACGGTCTCCACCCACTCCATGGGCGACACCCACTTGTGCTCACCGCCCTCGATCACCTCGCAGTCGTTGAGGTACTCGTTGACCACCCCTTCCGGCGACCAGTTGAAGGAGTACGCCAGGAGCCCGGTCGGGTGCTGCGGCAGCGCGCCGACGCGCAGCTTGATGGAGCGGATCTCCTCGAACTGCTCGGCGAGGTGGGCACCGACGATGCCGACGAACCCCGGGGCCAGGCCGCATTGAGGGGCCATGAGCGCGTTCCCCTGCTCCGCCAGCTCGAGGATCAGCTCCTTGGTGGGCACGTCCTCGGTCAGGTCGAAATAGCAGATG
The DNA here is from genome assembly GCA_050185825.1 of Pseudomonadales bacterium. GTDB lineage: Bacteria > Pseudomonadota > Gammaproteobacteria > Pseudomonadales > Azotimanducaceae > SZUA-309. Next base: position 84,778 of record JBFWZA010000001.1, read on the forward strand.
CCGAGCCCGCAGGCGAGACGGGCCACGTCCTTGTTGAGGTGGTAGGGCAGGCAGGAGAGCACCGCATCCTGCGCCTCGAGTATCGGCTCCAGGACCGCCATGTCCGCGGCGGAGGCGGCCACGACCCTGAACGGCAGCGATCCCTCCGGCGCCGTCAGGTCCACGCCCGTCACCTCGAAGTCCGAGGCCGTCAGCAGCCGGGCAGCCAGCTCGCCCACGCCGCCGAGCCCGAGCACCGCAATCTTCTGAATCCGTTTTCGACCTTTGCGCGACGCCATGACGCTCACACCTCGAAGTTGATGCCCTGGGCGAGCGGCAGCTCGTCCGAGTAGTTCACGGTCACCGTCTGCCGACGCATGTACGCCTTCCAGGCATCGGAGCCGGACTCCCGGCCGCCGCCCGTTTCCTTCTCGCCGCCGAAGGCGCCGCCGATCTCGGCACCGGATGGTCCGATGTTGACGTTGGCGATGCCGCAATCGGAGCCCACCGCGCTCACGAAGGTCTCCGCTTCCCGCACGTCCGTGGTGAACACGCAGGACGACAGTCCCTGAGGAACCGCGTTGTGCAGCGCCAGCGCTTCCTCGAAGGACGAGTACCTGAGCACATAGAGAATCGGCGCAAAGGTCTCGGTGAGCACCACGTCCGTCTGCGCCGGCATCTCGACGATGGCCGGCCGCACGTAAAAACCTTCGGGATAGACATCCTCGAGCAGCCGTTCGCCGCCCGTTACCGCGCCGCCCGCTTCGCTGGCCCTGGCCAGCGCGCTCTGCATGGCGGTGAACGCCTGCCCGTCGATGAGCGGACCCACCAGCACGCCCTCTTCGAGCGGGCTGCCGACCCTGAGTCCGGCGTAGACGGTTTTGAGCCGGGCGAGCAGCGTGTCGTAGACCTTGTCATGGACGATGATGCGGCGCAGCGACGTGCAGCGCTGACCGGCGGTGCCGACGGCGGAGAAGACGATGGCCCGGAGCGCCAGGTCCAGCTCCGCGGACGGTGCCACGATCATGGCGTTGTTACCGCCGAGCTCGAGAATGGTGCGGCCGAACCGCTCCGCCACCACCGGACCGACCCTGCGGCCCATGGCGGTGGAGCCGGTGGCCGAGATGATGGGCACGTCCGGGTGCCGGGTGAGCGCCGCGCCCACCGCCGCATCGCCGATCAGCAGCTGATTCAGATGCTCCGGGGCTTCGGGAAAGTCGGCCACCACGGCGCTCATGATCTTCTGCACGGCGAGCGCGGTGAGCGGCGTCTTCTCAGACGGCTTCCAGATCACCGGGTCGCCGCAGACGAAGGCCAGTGCCGCGTTCCAGGACCACACCGCCACCGGAAAGTTGAACGCCGTGATCACGCCGCAGGGCCCCATGGGGTGCCAGAGCTCGCGCATGGCGTGGCCCGGGCGCTCGGAGGGCAGGGTGAGCCCGTAGAGCTGCCGGGAGAGTCCCACCGCGAAGTCGCAGATGTCGATCATCTCCTGCACCTCGCCGAGCCCTTCCTGGAGGATCTTGCCGCACTCGGCACTCACCAGCGCCGCCAGCGCCGGTTTGTGCGCCCTGAGCGCCTGCCCCAGCAGCCGGACCAGTTCCCCCCGTCTCGGGGCCGGCACCCGCCGCCACTGCTGGAACGCGGCCTGGGACCTCGCCACCGTGTCCTTCACGTCCGCTTCCGTGTGCACGGCCACCCTGCCGAGCATCGCACCGTCGATGGGTGAGCAGACCGTGAGGTCTCCCGCCGCGAGCTCCGCCGCGGTCAGCCCCGCCGCCTTCGTGATCGAGTCGTGCGCCTTGTCGTGCGCCTTTTCATGCGCCATAGGATCTTCTCCTGTCTGTTCGCGTTGCACGGCCCGCACCGCCGCGCCACCGCTCGCCCCGATGGCTCCTACCAGATGCTCACCCGGTCTTCCGGCGACAGGTAGAGCACGTGCTCCCTGCCCACGCCGAAGGCGTCGTACCAGGCATCCACGTTGCGCACCACGCCGTTCGCCCGGTAAGGGGCGGGAGAGTGAGGGTCCGATTTGATCTGCGTGAGCACGGCCTCTTCCCGCATCATGGATCGCCAGAGCTGCGCGTAGGCGATGAAGAACCGCTGGTCGCCCGTGAGACCGTCGATCACGGGTGCTTCCCTGCCCTTGAGGCTCAGCCGGTAGGCGTGGTAGGCGATGTTGATACCGCCGAGGTCGCCGATGTTCTCGCCGAGGGTGAACTCGCCGTCCACGAACACGCCGGGCACGGGTTCGTAGGCCGAATACTGGCTGACCAGCTCCGCCGCCCGCGCTTCGAACCGGGCGCGGTCCGCGTCCGACCACCAGTTGCGCTGAATGCCCTGGGCATCGGACTTGGATCCCTGATCGTCGAAGCCGTGGCCCATCTCGTGGCCGATCACGGCGCCGATGGCGCCGTAATTGACGGCCGGATCCGCTTCCGGGTCGAAGAACGGCGGCTCGAGAATGCCCGCGGGGAAGGTGATGGCATTGAACTGCGGCGTGTAGAAGGCATTGACCGTCTGCGGCGGCAGGAACCACTCGTGGCGGTCCGTGGGGCGTGTAAGCCGGTCCAGCATGTCCGCATGGAAGTAACCGCGCAGCCGGCGGACGTTGCCCATCAGGTCACCCCGCGCGATGGTGACGTCCGAGAAATCCCGCCACTCGTCGGGATAACCGATCTTCGGCAGAAAGCCGGCGAGCTTGTCCAGCGCCTCGGCCTTGGTGGCCTCGCCCATCCAGGACAGCGCCCGGATCCGCTCGGCCAGCGCGAGCTGCAGGTTTTCGACGAGCTCCAGCATCAGCGCCCGCGACCGGGGCGGAAAGTACCGTTCGACGTACACCTGCCCGATCGCATCGCCGAGCCCGTCGGCCGCGCCCACCAGGCTGACCGCCCGCCGCCAGCGCTCGCGCTGCTCGGTCTGCCCGAACAGCACCGGTCCGTAGAAGGCGAAATTGGCATCGTCGATGGAAGTGGCCAGATACGGCGCGTTGTTGGAGAGCAGGTGATAGCCGAGATAGGCCTGCCAGACGGGCAGTGGCGTCTCGTTGATGAGGCGGATCAGACCCGGCAGCGCGCTGGGATGGTTGACGTTGACGAGCTGCGGGGTGGCGCCGACGCCGTCGAAGTAGGACTTCCAGTCAAAATCTGGATATTTTTCAACGAGTTCCTGGAAGGAAGTGAGATTGTAGGTCAGATCCCGATTGCGCCGATCCGCCCTCGCCCAGTGCTCGCCGGCGATGGCCGTCTCCAGCGCAACCACGTCCGGGGCCAGCGCTGCGGCCTCGAGCATGCCGGCCAGGGTGAGCAGCTCTGCGACGTGCGCCTGATAGGCCGTGCGGATGTCGGCGAACCGCTCGCCGTCCTCCAGGTAGTAATCGCGCTCCGGCAGACCCAGACCGGCGTGGTAGAGACTGGCGATGAAGCGGCCGGGATCCTTGCGGTCGATCTCCAGACCGAAGCCGATGGGCGAAATCGAGTTGTCGAGCTCGGCCCGCCCGAAGGCGGCTGCCAGCGCGGCGGCATCGCCGATGGCGGCGATGGCCTCGAGCTCACCGCGGATGGGCTCGAGCCCGAGCCGGTCCCGAGTCGCCGTGTCCATGAAGCTCGCGTAGTAGTCGCCGATCTTCTGCTCCGTGGAACCGGCCGCGGGTGAGGCAGCCGCCAGGGACTCGATCAGCGCCTGCACGCGATCCTGGGCCTTGTCACGAAGCTCGTAGAAGTTGCCGAACGCTGTCTTGTCCGGCGGCAGCTCGTAGCTGTCGAGCCAGGCGCCGTTGGCATAGCGATAGAAGTCGTCCCCGGGCGCCACGCCCGGACTCATGAGCGAGAGATCGACGTTGGTACCGGCAGCCGCCGGCTCGGCCTCGCCTTCTCCTGAGCAACCGCCGGCGAGCAGCAGGCACAGGGCCAGCGCGGCTTGCCAGGACGGGGTGAGCGGTCGGGCTCGGGCGGTAACAGGCATGGACGCTCCGATGGGTCGGTACTTCGCGGCTGCGGATTCTACCAGCGTTGCCGCTCAAGACCCCACCGCGTATCCTCCCTTCCCTTCCGACAATTCACGAGACAACCTGACGCCTATGAAGCGGGAAATCATCGACAGGCTGGAGGCAACCAGCCTGGCCGCCGAGCTGGGAGGTGGGGAACACCGGATTCAACAGCAGCATCTGAAGGGCAAGCTCACGGCCCGGGAACGGATCGCGCTGCTGCTCGACGAGAACTCCTTCGAGGAGTGGGACAAGTTCGTCGAGCATCGCTGCACTGACTTCGGCATGCAGGAGCAGAAGATTCCCTCCGACGGCGTCGTCACCGGCTACGGCACCATCAACGGCCGGCTGGTGTTCGTCTTCAGCCAGGACTTCACGGTCTTCGGCGGCGCGCTGTCCGAGGCCAACGCCGAAAAGATCTGCAAGATCATGGATCAGGCCATGAAGGTGGGGGCACCCGTCATCGGCCTGAACGACTCGGGCGGCGCCAGGATCCAGGAAGGCGTGGCCTCGCTCGGCGGCTACGCGGAGATCTTCCAGCGCAATGTGCTGGCCTCCGGCGTCATTCCGCAGATCAGCCTGATCATGGGCCCCTGCGCCGGCGGCGCGGTGTATTCCCCCGCCATCACCGATTTCATCTTCATGGTCGAGCACTCCTCCTACATGTTCGTCACCGGTCCGGACGTGGTGAAGACGGTCACCCACGAGATCGTCACGCCGGAAGAGCTCGGCGGCGCCAGCATCCACACCAAGAAGTCGGGGGTGGCCGATCTGGCCATCGAGAACGACGTGCAGGCCATCCTCCAGACCCGCCGCTTCATGGATTTTCTGCCGCAGAACAATCGCGAGAAGCCGCCGCGCTGGCCCACCGACGATCCGGCCACCCGGCAGGACACGTCGCTCGACACCCTGGTGCCCAGAGACGCTTCCAAGCCCTACGACATCAAGGAGGCGATCGTGAAGATCGCCGACGAGGGCGATTTCTTCGAGCTGCAGCCGAGCTATGCCGCCAACATCGTCATCGGCTTCATCCGCCTGCAGGGCTCCACCGTCGGCGTGGTGGCCAACCAGCCCATGTGGCTCGGCGGCACCCTCGACATCGACGCCTCGAAGAAAGGCGCCCGCTTTGTCCGCTTCTGCGATGCCTTCAATATCCCGATTCTCACCCTCGTGGATGTCCCCGGGTTCATGCCGGGCACGGTCCAGGAGTACGGCGGCATCATCAAGAACGGCGCCAAGCTGCTCTACGCCTACGCCGAGTGCACGGTGCCCAAGGTGACGCTCATCACCCGCAAGGCCTATGGCGGCGCCTACGACGTGATGGCGTCCAAGCACCTGCGCGGCGACGTCAACTTCGCCTGGCCGAGCGCGGAGATCGCCGTGATGGGCGCCAAGGGCGCGGTGGAGATCATCTTCCGCCGCGACATCGGCGACACCCAGGTGATTCAGGCCAGAACCCAGGAGTACGAGGACCGCTTCGCCAACCCGTTCATCGCCGCGAGCCGCGGGTACATCGACGATGTGTTCATGCCCCGGGAGACCCGGCAGAGGGTCTGCCGCTCCTTCGCCATGCTGCGTGACAAGCAGCTGGAAAATCCGTGGCGCAAGCACGGCAACATTCCGCTTTAGGTTCCAACAGCATGTTCAAGAAAATCCTGATCGCGAACCGGGGTGAAATCGCCTGCCGGGTCATCAAGACGGCCCGACGGATGGGCATCAGCACCGTTGCCATCTATTCCGATGCGGACGCCAACGCGCTGCACGTGCGCATGGCGGACGAGGCCATGCACGTCGGCGGCGCGGCAAGCACGGACAGCTACCTGCGCATAGACCGGGTGCTCGCCGCCATCAAGCAGACCGGCGCCGAGGCCGTTCACCCAGGCTACGGCTTTCTCTCGGAGAACGCCGAGTTCGCGAAGGCGCTGGAAAAGGCCGGCGTCGCCTTCATCGGCCCCGGCATCAGAGCCATCACCAGCATGGGCGACAAGATCGCCTCCAAGCAGCTCGCGGCCGAAGCCGGTGTGAACACGATTCCGGGCTATACCGACGTCATTGCGGATGCGGACCACGCGGTGCAGATCGCCAAGGAGATCGGCTATCCCGTGATGCTGAAGGCCAGCGCCGGTGGTGGTGGCAAGGGCATGCGGGTGGTGTGGAACGACGCCGAGTGCCGTGAAGGCTTCAACAGCACCCGGGCGGAGGCCCGCTCGAGCTTCGGCGACGACCGGATCTTCGCGGAGAAGTTCGTCGAGGAGCCCCGGCACATCGAGATCCAGGTGCTGGCAGACAAGCACGGCAACGTCATCTACCTGGGTGAGCGGGAGTGTTCCATTCAGCGGCGTCACCAGAAGGTGATCGAGGAAGCGCCCTCCCCGTTCCTCGACGAGAAGACCCGGCGCGCCATGGGCGAGCAGGCGGTGGCGCTGGCGAAGGCCGTGGACTACGCGTCCGCCGGCACGGTGGAGTTCATCGTCGATGCCAACCGGAACTTCTACTTCCTGGAAATGAACACGCGGCTGCAGGTCGAGCATCCCGTGACCGAGCTTGTCACCGGCCAGGATCTGGTCGAGCACATGATCCGGGTGGCCAACGACGAGCCCCTGTCGCTGACCCAGGACGACGTGACGCTCAGCGGCTGGGCCATGGAAGCCCGCGTCTACGCCGAGGATCCCTTCCGCAATTTCCTGCCCTCCATCGGCCGCCTGGTGCACTACCGGCCGCCGCGGGAAACCGCCACCGTGCGTGTCGATTCCGGCATCGAGGAAGGCAGCGAAGTCTCGATGTTCTACGATCCGATGATCGCCAAGCTGATCACCTACGGCGAGAACCGGGCACAGGCCATCGAGCGGATGGGCGATGCGCTCGACGCGTACTACATCCGCGGCGTGAACCACAACATCAGCTTCCTGAACGCGCTCATCGCGCACCCCCGTTTCCGCGAGGGGCGGCTGACCACCAACTTCATCGCCGAGGAGTATCCGGACGGCTTCCATGCCGCCGACGTCCCCCAGGCGGATCCCCTGATTCCCGTGGCCATCGCCGCGGTGACGCACCGCATCGGTAACGCGCGGGCGTCGGAGATCAGCGGCCAGACCCGCCGCTTCGAGCTCACGGATCGCGATGACTGGGTGGTGATCGCCAACGGCGAGCACTACGCTGTCAACGTGCAGACCGTGGCGCACGGTTTCGAGGTACGCCACGCGGACGCGGTCTACCGGGTCACCACCGACTGGACGCTCGGCAATCCCGTGGTCGAGACGGAGATCAACGGTGACGCCGTGATCGTGCAGATCGACCGCCACGGTGCCGGCTTCCGCCTCTACCATCGGGGCGCGGTCATCGACACGCTGGTGCTGGCGCCGGCGGCCGCGGAGCTGACCCGGCACATGATCGAGCGCCCGCCGCCGGACCTCTCCAAGTTCCTGCTCTCGCCCATGCCCGGATTGCTGGTCCGGCTGACCGTGACGGAAGGTGACGAGGTGAAGGCCGGCGAGGAGCTGGCCGCCGTCGAGGCCATGAAGATGGAAAACAGCCTCCGCGCCGTCGAAAACGTGAAGATCGCCAAGATCCTCGTGGCCGAAGGCGACAGCCTGGAAGTTGACCAGCCGATTCTCGAGTTCGAGTAGGACGCGCCGGCGGCGGACCTACCGCCGGCTCTGCGGCGGAACTACCGCCGGCTCGGCGGCGGACCTGCGCTGGTGTGACGGGTGCCCGGCGGGTCCACGGCCCAGTCGGGCACGCTGCCCCAGGACTCCTCGAACACCAGCTCGGACAGAGGCCGCCGGCGGACGGGCCCGTGCCGGCCCACCGGCCGTCCCAGCGTCACCGTGGCCGCAATGATGGTGTTCTCCGGGATCTCCAGCAGCGAGATCAGCTCGTCGTTCACCCCACCGTGAAAGCCGGTGATCACACCGCCGTAGCCCAGCGCCCTCGCCGCCAGCAGCAGGTTCTGCACCGCCGGATAGATGGAGGCGCCTTCGAACGTGCTGGGCGCCCGGTAGCGGACCAGACAGGGCAGCACCAGGGCCGGCACCTGCTCGAAGTTGTCCACGTAGTGCGCCATGGTGCGGGCCATGCGCGCCTTGGGTGAATCGCTCTGCACACCGCTGCCCTCGTCGTACCCGTCCGCTTTCCGCTTCGACGACCACAACGCCCGCGCGACGGAGCCGATGAGGCGCTTCGCTTCCCGGGCCTTGGGCCCGTCGGTCAGCACGATGAAGCGGAACGGCTGCCGGTTGGAGCCGCTCGGTGCTCGGGTCGCGGCGAACAGCATCGCCCGCAGCGCAGCATCTGGTATGGGCTCGTCCGCATAGCGCCGAACGGCCCGGGTCGTCATGATGCCTTCCAGCAGGCCGACCTCGTCCTCCGGAAGCGGCTCGTCCGCCAGGGTGTTCATGCATGTCTCCTCTGTCGAAGGGGGATGCTAGCGACGCACCAGTCCGGGCGCCACCGGGCCGAATGACCGGTTGCGCAGCGTGTCCAGAGCCAGGGCCGCCTTCTCCAGGTCGGCCGCATCCATGCCCGCGGCAAGCTGCTCGAGCCAGGAGATCCGGGCCCGGTGCGCCTTCCTGATGGCGGCGCGACCCTGCCGGGTGAGGCAGACGAGCTGCCGGCGACCGTCGTCCCGATCCGGCCGCCGCTGTACCAGGCCGTCTGCTTCGAGCCCTTTCAGAATGTGGTGCATCGTCGCGCGGCTGACCATCTCCTGCGCAGCCAGCTCGGATGACGTGCAGCGCCCGCCGAAGTGCAGAACGGCCAGCGCCGAGAGCCTGGCACGGCCGATGCCCTGGGCCTCGTCCACCCGGCGGATGGCGCGCATGAGCTGCGTCATGGCGGAATTGAGGGTGGTGAGACTCGCGCTCGTTGACATGGCATGCCCCTGAGGATTACGTTAGCAATGCTAACAAAGTCGGAAGGTGGTCACCATGCGACTGACGAGGCTGCATCAGATCGGCGCCAGGGCGGGCGACCTGGCGGAAACCCGGGCGTTCTACCGGGACGTGCTCGGCGCCAGGTTCGTCGGCGAGTTCGATCCTCCCGGGCTGCTGTTCTTCGACTTCGCCGGCACCCGGTTGCTGTTCGAACCGGGCAATGCCCCCGCAATCCTCTACTTCTGGGTAGACGACATCGAAGGTGCCCATGCCGAGCTCACGAGCAGAGGGGTGGTTTTCGACGGGCCGCCGCACCGGATTCATCGTGACGAGCAGGGGCTCTTCGACAACCCGGGTACCGAGGAGTGGATGGCGTTCTTCCGGGATCCGGGCGGCAATACCCTGGCACTGGCAACCCGACGCTGACGGCCCTTCACTGCCCGAGCTGATAACGCAGCCCCAGCTCCGCCGAGTGGACCCAGTGATCGGCGGTGACGGTCTGGCCGTCTGCGAGGTCCACGTCGTGACTGTCCGTGAGCCAGACGCGCCAGCCCGTGTGCACCGTCAGCCGGCGGCTGAGCTCGATATCGAAGCCCGCGGCCACCTGCACGAAGGCGGTGCTGACCTCGTCGTCGACGAAGGTTGTGCCGTCCGTGAAGTCCATGTCGTAGTCGATGCGGGTCGCGCCACCACCGATACCGAGGGACGGCCGCACCGCGGCGCCCGGCAGCAGGTCGTACCAGAGGTTGATACCCAGGCTCGACGAGGTGAGATCGCCGTCCACCCGCCGCTCGCCGATGCCGAAGCCGTAGTCGATGAGCTGTGCCTCGTTGCTGCGGTAGGCATATTCCGCCTCCAGCCGCCAGCGCTTGCCCAGCGTGTGCCCGGCGGCGAGGGTGAGCAGCCCGCCCGGAGCAAAGGCGTCGAAGGTGACCGGCCCGGTCTCCGAGTCCCGTGCCCAGCCCGTGCCCAGGTTGCCGCTGAGGTAGAAGCCGCGACCCGCATCGCCGGTCACCCTGGATGCTCCGAAGCCTGCGCTGCGCTGCGCGCCCGGGTACCAGTAGAGGGTGAGCCAGCCGGAGTGAATGGTCTGGTCCAGATCCACGTCGTTGCCGTTCACGTCCTCGAGACTCACGTCCGGCGTGCGCCAGTACTCGTACTCGAGACCCAGATCCAGCGATCGGGTCAGCGGGAACCGGAAACCGGCCATCGCCTGCACGGCCAGCGCCGTCGCTTCATCGTCGATCAGATAGGTCTCGTCCGGGCTGCCCGGCTGCACCTCGCCGAGCTGATACTTGAGCCAGGTCGGCCCCAGACCGAACCCCACGTAGGGCTCGAGCCACGGACCGAGCCGAAACTCGCGGATCACGCTCGCCATGAGGCTGGCGCTGGTGTAACGGTCGTTGGAACCCGGATCGCCGCTCGGGCCGCCGGAAGCGGGATAGAAGAACTCGGCCTTGGTCTTGCGCTGCGACATCTCGAGCTCCAGCCACCAGCGCTCGCCGAAGCGCCTGGCCACACCGCCGCTGTAGCGTGGCAGTCCCAGGTCGTAGTCGACCTTGACGTCCGGGCCCTCGAGCTCGGCCCGCTCCCCGTAATTGGCGCCGAACCCGAACGACAGGTACCAGCGCTCGTCGGATTCTGCTCTTGTGGTCTGGGTGGCGGTCAGCAACACCATCCAGAGCAGCGTGGTCAGCGCGCAGCGCGTGCGCATCCGGTGGTCGGTCCTGGCGGTGAAATGGAGAGATCTGGTCACACGGCATTCCTTATTCCCGGATGCCGACCATCCCGGTGCGGTCGGTTCTCGGGCAGTAGGTTCTCGGGCAGTAAACGGCGCGCAGTATATCGGCTCGACCACGAGCCTGCCCTCACCCGGAGCGAGCGGCTATGATGCGCGGCGAGAGTCGACCACGGCCCCCGGACTTGCAGATCTACCCCGCCATCAAGAAGCTCGGCGTGAAGCTGATGCGCGGCGTCGCCGCCTTTCAGTCCCGCCACTCCCTGGTCGGCACCGGCCCGGTGCTGGACAACGCCGAGTTTCCCTGGGTGAGCGAGGTGGAAGCCGCCTATCCGGACATCCGCGCCGAGCTGGTCACCCTGCTCGAGCACCCCGAGCGCATCCCCACCTTCCACCAGATCTCGCCGGACCAGGCGCGGATCTCGACGGGCGACAACTGGAAGGTGTTCACCTTCCACGCCTACGGCAACCGGATCGAGGAAAACCGGGCGCTCTGCCCGCACACCTCGGCGCTCATCGACCGGGTGCCAGGCCTGCAGAACGCCTGGTTCTCGATTCTCGCCCCGGGTTACCACATCCCGCCGCACCACGGCCCCACCCGGGCCGTGATCCGCCTGCACCTGGGGCTGATCGTGCCGGCGGACCGGGCCAACTGCTGGATCCGGGTGGACGACCGGATCTGCACCTGGGAGGAAGGCCGCTGCCTGGTGTTCGACGACACCTACGAGCACGAGGTGAGAAACGATACGCCGGAGCGGCGGGTGGTGCTGTTCGTGGACTTCGACCGGCCGATGGACCGGATCGGGACGCTGCTGAACCGGATGCTGGTATTCCTCATCCGCGTCTCCAGCTACGTTCAGGTGCCGCTAAAGAACCTGGCGGACTGGAACCGGAAGGTCCAGGCGCCCTGACTGCGGGCGTGAGCGCCCTGACCGCGGGCCTGGGCGCCGGAATATAACGGTGCCTTCTCAGAACATAGCCATTCGTTCCTTCTCTCCCTCCCGGGAGCCCAGTAAGTTGCGGGTCTGGACAGAAAGAGCCGACCCTCATGACCTGCAGCGCCCTACCGGATGCGGCCTTCACGGACGCCGAGCATCTGGCGAACTGGAACAAGCGCCTGGCGGACCTGGACGCCGCCGGCCGGGTGCGCTGTGCGCTCGACCACCTGCCCGGCACCCACGTGCTCACCTCCTCGTTCGGTGCGCAGGCGGCCGTCAGCCTGCACCTGCTGACCCGGGCGTTGCCGGACATCCCGGTGATCCTGCTGGACACGGGTTATCTGTTCCCGGAAACCTACGCCTTCATCGACGAGCTGACCAACCGGCTCGATCTGAACCTTCAGGTCTATCGGGCGCGGATGAGCCCCGCCTGGCAGGAGGCCCGCTTCGGCGAGCGCTGGCTGCAGGGCGTGGATGGCCTCGACAGCTACAACTACGACAACAAGGTGGAGCCGCTCGCCCGGGCGCTGGACGAGCTCGACGTGGGGACCTGGTTCTCCGGGCTCCGCCGCAGCCAGGCCGAAACCCGTCGGGGCACACCGTTCGTGCAGTACACCGGCACGCACTTCAAGGTCTGCCCCATTGCCGACTGGACGGACCGTGACATCCACCGCTACCTCAAGGCACACGACCTGCCCTACCACCCGCTCTGGCACCAGGGCTACGTGTCCATCGGCGATGTGCACACCACCCGGCCGCTTTCCGAGGTCACGGAGGAGGAGGCCACCCGCTTCTTCGGCCTGAAGCGGGAGTGCGGCATCCACGAAGCGGACTTTTCCGGCAGAAGCTCAGCGCGCTGAGCCCTCCGACCCGCTCAGAGCCTCCAGCTCACGCAGGCGCGTCTCCGGAAACAGGAAGAGCAGCAGACCCGCGAGCACCGTGACCACCGAGATGGACGGGATCAGCACGTTGAGCTGGCCCGCACCCTGCTGCAGCGTCCCCAGCAGAAACAGGCCCGCAGCCGCGCCCAGGGTCTCCATGAGCACCAGAACCCCTGTCGAGGTGCCCCGGTGTGAGGTGGGAAAGAGTTCCGAGGACAACGCCCGGATGATCACGTTGCCGCCCATCATGGTGAAGACCAGCACGGCCCACAGCACCGTCAGCGACCAGCCGGGCCCGTTGTAGAAGAGCCACGAGCCGACGGGAAACACGGCCAGAAAGACGAAGCCCACCAGACGCCGCCCGATCCGATCCGCGAGCCGACCCGCCACCACGTTGCCGGCCACACCGACCGCCCCCGCGGCGAGCACCATCAGCGACAGCTGATAGGCCTCCCAGCCGTGATACTCGAGCACGAAATAGCCGGTGAAGCTCAGCACCACCACATGACCCAGCGAAGCCGTGGCGGCCAGCGCCGCCATGCCGAGGGCCCTGCGCGGCCGGTCGCTGGCGAACGCGGACAGGGGGCTCCACCAGGCGGCTGCCGAATCGAGGCCGGCCGCCAGGTGTGCCTGAAACCTGGCCGTTTCCTTGATCTGCCGCCGGAACACGGGCAGCAGCAGCAGCGGCAGCGCGCCCATGGCGTAGAGCGCCCGCCAGCCGTAGGGCAGCACCTCGATGAGGCTGAACATCACCGCACCCAGGCCGTGGCCGATGGCGCTGACGGCGGCCAGCATGCCGATGCCCCAGCCCCGCGCCGAGGCGGGCAGCTCCTCGGCGACGATCACCACGGCGATGGCGGACGCGGTGAGCACGAAGGTGCGGGTAATCATCTGGCAGGCCACGAACTGAACCGCGTTCTGGCTGAACGCGGTGGCCACCGTGCCGAGGCTCAGCCCCACCATGGACCACAGGAACAGCCGCCGCCGGCCGAGCCGGTCGACGAACGGAATGAGCAGGAACGCCGGCAGCGCGCCCAGGCGGATGAGCATCTGAAAATAGCCGAGGTCCGACTCCGGGATGCCGAGGTCTTCGCGGATGTACTTGAGCGCATTGCCGAGCAGCGAGGTGTCGAAGTGCTCGAAGAGCAGCGCAAAGGTGACGAAGCCCAGAACCTTGAGCTCCGCGGCGCCCACCTCGCCCGGAATCCTGCCGAGCAGGTGCGGGGGAATCCACCAGGGATTGCGTCCCCAGTAGGCTGGCAGCCGTCGGCGCGCCACGTCTGCGCCGCCCGCAGGCGGAACGGTCACTCGTTGCTGTCCGCCGCCTCTTCCTCGTCGGTCCGCTGCAGCGCCGCCAGCCGCGCCAGCACGCGAACCGCGTCGAGCTCGCCGGCCATGGCCCGGCTGCGGATGGTGTCGTAGATCGCCAGCAGCTCCTCGTCCGTCACTGCCGGCACTGCCTCCAGCGCGGCCAGGTCGCGGGCAACCAGTTCCGCCGCATCGTCCTTGGCGATGAAGTTGTGGCTGCCACGCACCAGGGTATCGGCGCCGCCGATGAAGTCACAGCCGGCCAGCACGACCAGCAGGGCCAGAAACGGAAGCTGACGCATGATGGGCTCCTCTCCTCTGAACGTCGATGCCTGGGGCATCATACACACTGGAGGTGACGCGCAACCTCCGCACAGAAGGCTTCGGTGCCGGCCGTGCCGCCCTGATCCGGCGTCAGCACCCTGCCGTCCCGATAGACCTGCTCGATTGCGGCACGCAGGCGGTCCGCCGCAGCGCGGAGCTCGAGATGGTCGAGCATCATCGCCGCGGTCAACAGGTTGGCGGTGGGGTTGATGGTGTGGGTGCCGGCGATGTCAGGCGCCGTGCCGTGCGCGGTCTCGAAGTAGGCGTAGCTGTCGCCGTAGCAGCCGCTCGGCGCCAACCCGAGGCCGCCCACCAGCCCGGCCGCGGCATCCGAAAGGATGTCGCCGTAGAGATTGGGCATCACCACCACATCGAACCGCCGGGGTTCGCGGACCAGCCGGCAGGCGAAGTCGTCGACGATGAAGGTCTCCAGGTCCACGTCCGGATATTCCTGGGCCAGCGACAGGGCCACGTCCCGAAACAGACCGTCCGACTGCGGCAGCATGTTGTATTTGGCCGTCACCGTGAGCTGCCCGCGACGGGCTCTGGCCAGCTCGAACGCAAAGCGGATCACCCGCTCGCTGCCCGCCTGGGTGATGGCCTTGATGGCATAGCGACCCGGCGCCAGGTCCTTGACCGAGCGGCGGATCGTGACGCCGCGAGGTGCGGGATCCGCGAGGGTGGACAGCTCCCCTTCCGCCCGCACGTAGAGGTCTTCCAGATTTTCCCGGACGATGACCAGGTCGATGCCTTCCGGATCCGCGAGCGGCGAACGGGCCCCGCTGAGGTAGCGTGCCGGACGGACGTTGGCATAGGTTTCCCTGCCCCAGCGCAGGTAGAAGAGCGCGGCGCTGCTCGAGCCGCTCGTCGCGCCGAAGAAGGTGGTGTCTGCGGCATCGATCAGGGCCCGGCTCTCTGCCGGGAAGGGCGAGCCGTAACCCGCCACCGCCGGCTCACCCACCACCGGGTAGTCCCAGTCGATGGGCAGACCCATGGCATCGAGCAGGGCGATGGTCGGCTGGACGGCCTCCGGTGAAGCATCATCCCCCTCGATCACGGCCACACGCTTCCGCACCGGCCCGTCTGTCGGTCCGCTCACAGCTCGTAGACCCAGGGGCGGCGCTGGCGATCGGCCCGCTGGAAGGCAGCGATGTCTGCCTCCCGGGAGAGGGTGAGCGCGATGTCATCGAGGCCTTCCAGCAGGCAGCGCTTTTTCAGCGGGTTCACGTCGAAGCGGATCGACCCGCTTGCCCAGTCGATCGTCTGCGCAGCCAGATCCACCGTCACCTCGCCCTCCCATTCCACCAGCCCGGCCAGCTCCTCCGGCGCCACCACCACGGGCAGCATGCCGAGCTGGAAGCAGTTGTTGAAGAAGATGTCCCCGAAGCTCGTGCCGATGAGGCAGCGCAGGCCAAGGTCGTGCAGCACCTGAGGCGCGCTCTGCCGGGAGCTGCCGCAGCCGAAGTTCTCGCCCGTGAGCGCGATGCTGGCGCCCGCGTAACCGGGCTGGTTCAGCGGAAAGCTCGCGATCGGCTGGCCGGTGTCCGCATCGCCGGTATCGTAGCGCCACGCCTCGAAGGCGTAATCCGCCAGCGGTCTGGCGTTGCGTCCGGTGAGCCGCTTCATGGGCGTGATGATGTCGGTGTCCACGTTGGCCGCCAGCAGGGGCAGCGGACGGCAGCACAAGGCCGCGAAACGCGGGGCCGCGAAGCGCGGCGTTTCGAATCCGGTCATGGGTAGCTCCTCACGTCCACGATGGCACCGGCGATGGCGGATGCCGCGGCGGTGACCGGGCTCGCCAAGTGGGTCCGCGCCCGCGGGCCCTGACGGCCGACGAAGTTGCGGTTGGACGTGGAGATGCACCGTTTACCCGGGGCCACGTACTCACCGTTGCTCGCCACGCAGCGCGAGCAGCCCGGCTCCCGCCATTCGAATCCTGCGGCGGTGAACACCCGGTCCAGACCCAGCGCCTCCGCCTCGCGCTTGACCGCCGCGCTGCCCGGCACCACCCACGCCTCCACGCCGTTGGCCACCTTGTGACCACGAACGATGTCCGCGGCGGCAAGGAGATCGGACAGCCGGCTGTTGGTGCAGGAGCCGATGAACACGTAGTCCACGGGCACCCCGATGAGGGGCGCGCCCGGGGTCAGCCCCATGTAATCGAGAGCGTTCCCGACCCCGGCCGGATCGGCGGTGTCCGAGGGATCGGGCACGGGACGGTCCACCGGCCCGCCGTGCATGGGGCTGGTACCCCAGGTGACCTGCGGTGCGAGGCGATCCGAGCGCACGTGAACCGTCCGATCGAAGAGCGCATCGTAGTCTCCCGGCAATGATCGCCAGTGCTCGAGGGCCGCTTCCCAGGCGGCGCCGGTGGGGGCGTAGCGACGGCCTGACAGGTACTCGAACGTCACCTCGTCCGGCGCCACCATACCGATCTTCGCGCCGAGCTCGATGGACAGATTGCACAGCGTCATCCGGGCCTCGATACCCATGGCACGGACGGTCTCACCCGCATACTCCACCGCGTGACCCACGCCGAGCTCCACCCCTTCCGTGGCGATCAGGTGCAGGATCAGGTCCTTGGCATGGACCCGCTCCGGCAGGCGACCGTCGAACACCACCTGCAGCCGGGCAGGCTTGCGCTCGACGATGGCCTGGGTGGCCAGCACGTGCACCACCTCGCTGGTGCCGATGCCCCAGGCCAGCGCCCCGAGCGCGCCATGGGTACAGGTGTGGCTGTCGCCGCAGACGAGGCTCAGCCCCGGCAGGGTGAGCCCGAGCTCCGGGCCGATGACGTGGACGATGCCCTGCTCGGCGCTGTCCAGGTCGAACAGGCGGATGCCGTTTTCCGCGCAGGACGCGCGGAGCGCGGGAATCAGCCGGCTGCCGGATTCGGCCGTGGCCTCCGTCCGGCCGGGCGCCGTGGCCACACAGTGATCGGGCGTGGCGAAACAGAGCTCGGGGTTGCGCACCGGCAGACCGCGGCGGGCCAGCGCCCGGAGCGCCGGCGCTCCGCCGAGGTCGTGCAGCAGGTGACGGTCCACGTGCAGAAGCTGGTAGCCGCCGCCGAGCTCTGCCATCACGTGGGCGTCCCAGACCTTGTCGAGCAACGTCTTCCCCATGCGCACCATGGTAGCTCACATCAGAACGCGTGCCTCGACCAGAGCGTCAGCGCATCCCCCGTGACGTCCACGTCGAGCCCCTGACGGCGGAAGTAGTCGCCCAGATTCTCCACGTCGCGATGAAACAGCGCCCACGCGTCCAGGGCGCCGTCGAGGGACACCGCCTGAGGCAGGTCGATGAGCCGCGGACGCCCGGCCTGATAGAGCACGTTGTAGGCCGAAAGGTCGCCGTGTACGAGCCCGCAGTCGAGCAGCAAGGCCACGTCGCGCTTCAAGGATTCGTAGGCCTGCCGTGCCGCCTCGGGATCCAGGCGGACACGGGTGAGCATGGGCGCCGGCTCGCCGTCGGTGCCGACGAACTCCATCAGCACCGCGTCCGGACCGTGATTCACAGGCACCGGCACCGAGGCTCCGGCCTCGTGGAGAGCCGTCATCGCCGCCCACTCCTGGTCCACCCAGAGCCGCTGCGACGCCTGCCGCCCGGTTCGCGTCCCCTTCCTGATGGCCTTGGCCATACGCCGGTCGCGCAGGCGGCCGGTATCCGTGTACTCGGCGTTGTTCGCAAAACCCCTGAACCGCCGGGCCCGATACACCTTGGCCGCATACCAGTCCACGCCACGCCCGGGCTTCGCCCGGCACTGATAGACCGTCGCCTCCTTGCCGTCGTTGATCTTCCCCGTCACCGATTCGATGTGCGCGGAGAACACCTCCAGCAGCATCTTCTGCTCCATCTCGGCCAGCATGCCGCGGGTGAAGCCACCGCCCATCAGATCGATGGTGCCGTCGTCTGCCATACCTTCCTCTGTCCCCGGCGCGCGCTGGCAAGCGCGCACGCAGCGCCTCGAAGCGAACGTCAATGAAGAATGTTGGCGGGAATGCCCTGACGGGCCGGTGGTGCCGTCAGTGCGGGTGGGATCGCGGAGCGCGTCCCTCGGGTCCGGGTCCGGTCAGTGGGTTCCGCCGGTTGCGAATGAAAACGCCGTCATGAATGGACCCTCCTGAAGATGGGCAAGCCGCCGCATCATGGCGCAAGCCCGGGCGCCGCTCAAGCCTCCCTCGACCGTACGCGGGCTTCCAGGGCGGCGAGATCCTCCGGCGTATTGACGTTGAGGAACGGCGCCGCGTCCGCCAGAGGCAGGCGCAGCGTGGTGCGCGTCTCGAGCCAGCCGTGGACGCTGCGCTGCCCCGCCGCCAGATAAGGCTCGATGGAAGCGAGCGCCTCGCGGCGCACCAGCAGAAACAGCACCTGATCGCGGATCCCGTCGTGCGGGACCACGGCGTCCACCACCGCCCTACCCTCCCGGAGCCGCGCCGCGAGCTTCGCTACCAGATCGTCCGCCAATGCCGGTGCATCACCCGGGCAGACGAAGAGCAGCGCTCCCCGGCAGATCCGGGCCGCCGCCGCGATACCCGCCAGCGGACCCTGTCCCGGCAGATCGTCCGCAACCACCGGCACGCCCAGCGCCCCGTAGCGATCGAGATGTCGGTTGGCGCTGACGATCACCTCGTCCACCTGCGGGATGAGCCGGTCGAGCACGTGCGCCACCAGCGGCCGGCCCGCGAGCTCGAGCAGGGGCTTGTCGGCCCCGCCGAACCGGCTGCCGCCACCACCGCAGAGCACCACCCCGGAAATCACGGCCACTCAGTAGTGCGGCGGTGGCGGTTCC
The DNA here is from genome assembly GCA_050185825.1 of Pseudomonadales bacterium. Taxonomy (GTDB): domain Bacteria; phylum Pseudomonadota; class Gammaproteobacteria; order Pseudomonadales; family Azotimanducaceae; genus SZUA-309. The sequence goes on from JBFWZA010000001.1 coordinate 103,591, forward strand.
ACCGCCGGCAGGTCCAGGTCCAGCTCCGGGGCCCGGAGACGTTCGACGACGAGCTTGAGCATCTGCTCCAGATAGGTGATGCGCTGCTGCTGGCTCACCAGTGCCTCATTGAGGCTTGCCAGCGCGTCGTCCTGGAAGGCCTGGCGGGTCTCCAGCTCGACGATACGCGCCTGCGCCTGGGAATCGGTCATCGTTTCAGTCCTGAAGAGCGGGCCGGACATCATAGAGCAACGGGGTGAGGTACACTGCGGCGTTTTGAGTCCCGGACACCCGTGACCACCTTCTCCGTCACTTACGCGCGCCGGACGCTGCTGGTTTCCCTCGTCAGCGTCGGCATGGGCTTCACCGTGCTGTTTCCGGTGCTGGCGCCGCTCGGCCGGGAAATCGGCCTGTCCGAGATTCAGATCACCAGCATCATCTCCGCCTCCGGGCTCATCGTGTTCCTGGCGAGCCCCATCTGGGGCCGGCTGAGCGATCAGTGGGGACGCAAGAAGGTGATGCTGATCGGGCTCCTGGGCGTGGCCCTGGGCACCACCCTCTTCACCAGCGTGCTGCTCACCGGTCTGACAGGACTGCTCACGGGCACGGCGCTGTTTCTGGCGCTGGTGGTCGCCCGCATGCTCCACGCTACCGTGATGGCCGCATCCATGCCGGCCGCCAATGCCTACATGGCCGACATCACCGATGCGGCCACCCGCACCAAGGGCATGGGTGCCGCGGGAGCCGCCAACAATCTCGGCTCCATACTCGGGCCGGCGGTCAGCGGCCTGGCGGTGGTGTCGCTGCTGACGCCGCTGTGGGTGATGGCCGCCGTGGCATTCCTGAACGCGATCTTCGTCTGGCGGTTCCTGCCCGAGCCGCCCCGCCACCGGCCTCCCGGACGACCGCCGCGGCTGAAGTACACCGACCCGCGCATCCTGCCCTTCGTCATCGTCGGGGTGCTCATGTTCACCGGCATGGGCATCGTCCAGCAGACCATGGGTTTCCGCTTTCAGGATGCGCTCGGGCTCACGGCCGCCGCCACCGCGCAGAAGGTGGGGCTGGCCATGATGCTTTCCGCCGGCTGCTCGCTGCTCGCCCAGGGCGTGATCGTGCAGCGCTTCAGCATCCGGCCGTTCACCCTGCTCAGGCTGGCCATGCCCCTGCTCATCCTCGCTTTCGTGATCCTGAGCCTCGCCGAATCCCAGCTCTGGCTGACCGCCTCCATGGGTGTGCTCGGCCTCGGCATGGGACTCGCGGGCCCGGGCTTCATGGCCGGCGCCTCGCTCGCCGTGCCGCCGGAGGAGCAGGGATCGGTGGCCGGGGTCGCCGGTTCCTGCGGCCCGCTCGGCTTCACCATCGGCCCGCTCGCCGGCGGCGTGCTCTACCAGCTCTCGCCCGCCCTGCCCTACGCCACCGCAGCGGCCACCTACGTGGTGCTGTTCGTCGCCATGTTCTGGCTCGCCGGTCGGGTGACCGAGCATGGGCACGACGCCTGACGGCCGCCGTTTGCTCCCCCCGATCCTGCGGGGGAGAATGCCGCCTCCCTGACAGACCTGGAGAGGACATGAAGATCGGTCTCATTCCCGTGAACATCGGCGTCGAGAGCGCCGCGCAGATGGTGGGGCTCGCGCAGCTCGCCGAGCGCTGCGGCTACGAATCCGTCTGGACGTTCGAGCACGTGATCGTGCCCGTGGACTACCAGTCGAAGTATCCCTACAACGCCAGCGGCAAGATGGGCGCGGTGCCGGAAACGGTGATGGTGGATCCGCTCGTGGCCCTCGCCGCCGTCGCCGGCGCCACCAGCACCCTGCGCCTCGGCACCGGCGTCAACATCCTCTCCCAGGTGAATCCGCTGTACATGGCCAAGCAGGCCGCCAGCCTCGACTTCGTGTCCGGCGGACGCTTCATGCTCGGGGTCGGCATCGGCTGGCTGCAGGAAGAGTTCGAAGCCCTGGGTGTGCCCTTCGAGCGTCGCGGCGCACGCTTCGACGACTACGTGGTGGCCATGAAGAAAGTGTGGTCGGGCGACGTGGTGGAGCATCAGAGCGACTTCATCTCCTGGTCCGGCTTCAAGAGCTATCCCCTGCCGGTGCAGAAGCCGCACCTGCCGGTGATCACCGGCGGCGCCGCGGGCAGGATCTTCGAGCGGACGGCGAAGCACGCCAACGGCTGGTTTGCCCCCATGGGTGATCCGAAGGACCTCAAACCCGCCCTCGACAAGCTCGCCGCCGCCTGCGACGCCGTCGACCGCGATCCGCGGGAAATCGAGATCACCTGCATGTGGCCCGGACAGGGCGGCCGGGACTTCCTCGCCGCGCTGCAAGCCGTGGGCGTGTCCCGGGTGGTGGTGCCGGTGATGGCGCTCGGACCGAACCCCGTGGAAGGCATCGAGAGGCTCGCCGCGGACGTCATCGGCAAGTGACTGAATGAGCCGGGCGCTCGCCCTGATGCTGCTGCTGGCAGCGGCCGGTGCGCACCCGGACACGGGGCCGGAAGCGGGGCCGGAGAGTCCGGCCCCGCCAGCAGGGGCGCTCTACCGGGCAGTGACCGGTGCCGATATGCCCGGCTACCTGCTGCACCTGCCGGACGGCTACGACACCTCGACAGCGGACTACCCGCTGCTCTTCTTCCTTCACGGCATCGTTCAGAAGGGCAACGGCTCAGCCGCGTCGCTCGAGAAGGTGGCGGACCATGGGCCGTTCCGCACCATGCGCGACGGGCACTGGGATCGGTCCCTGCCGCTGATCGTGGTCGGGCCGCAGAGCGCCGGGGTGCAACCCTGGTGGCGCGGCCACGAGGTGCGTCAGGTACTCGACCACGTCCGCTCCACCTATCGCGTGGACACCCGCCGCGTGTATCTGACCGGCATCTCCATGGGCGGACGCAGCGTCTGGTGGCTGGCGAGAAACTTCGCCGGTGAGTTTGCCGCCGTCGTCCCGGTGAGCGCCTGGGCCGGGGATCTGAACGGCACCTGTGACGTCTTCCGGGACATGGGTATCTGGGCCTTTCACGGCGAGCGGGATCCCCTGATCCGCCTGGCGAGCGGCCGTCGGCCCGTGGAGGCGCTGAATGCCTGCGCGCCACCGCTGACGCCGGCACCCCGGCTCACGGTGCTTGCCGATGCCGGCCACGGGCAGTGGTCGCGCGTCTACGACGCGCGTGTTGACGACGGGCTGGATCCGGCGCCGCACGGAGACACGGACGGCAAAGCCCAGTCGGACATCTACCGCTGGATGCTCGGCTTCTCACGCTGAACTCGCGTCTGGCCCAGCCGGGGCGCACCGCGTAAGCTCAGCCCCAGGGAAGACGGGGGTGAGGATGAAGCTCTACCACGTGCCCGGGAGCTGCTCCCGGGCCTCGCACATCGCGCTGCGCGAAGCCGGTGCCGATTTCGATCTCGTGCCGGTGGATTTCGCCCGTGCCGAGCAGCGCTCGGCAGCCTACCGGACCATCAATCCGAAGGGTCGCGTGCCGGTCCTGCAGACCGACCGCGGCCTGCTCACCGAGACCCCGGCCATTCTGGCCTGGATCGCCCAGACCTTTCCCGACGCCCGGCTCGCCCCGCTCACCGACCCGTTCGAATTCGCCCGCATGCAGTCGTTCAACGCCTACCTCTGCGCCACCGTGCACGTGGCCCATGCCCACAGCCGTCGCGGCGAGCGCTGGGCCGACGATCCGGCAGCCATTGCCGAGATGAAACGCAAGGCGCCGGAAGTGATGGACGCCTGCTTCCGGCTCATGGACACGGACATGGTTGCCGGACCCTGGGTGCTGGGAGACCCCTACAGCGTTGCCGATCCCTATCTCTTCACCCTCACCCAGTGGCTGCCGGCGCACGGGCTGGATGCCGCCAGCTACCCGCGCATTCACGCGCACCACGAGCAGATGCTCGCGCGGCCGGCCGTGCAGGCGGCCATCGACGCGGAAACCGCCAACTGAAGGAACCGGACACATGACGGACATCGCCTACCTCACCGCTCTGGAGCTGGCCGCAAAGATCAGGGCCGGCGAGATCAGCTCCACGGAGCTGACCCGCCACTACATCGACCGGATCGAGCGCCACGACAAGACGATCAACGCCGTGGTGGTCCGCATCTTCGACGAGGCGCTGGAGCGCGCGGCGGCAGCGGACAGGGCCCTGGCCGAGGGTCGCGATCTGGGCCCGCTGCACGGCGTGCCCATGACGATCAAGGAGTCCTACGTCATTGCCGGCACGCCGTCCACCTGGGGCATCGAGGACTTCCGCGAGAACGTCTCCGACGCGGACGGGCTTTCGGTGAAGCGCTTCCGTAATGCGGGCGCGCACTTTCTCGGCAAGACCAACGTGCCCAACCAGCTCGCGGACTTCCAGAGCTACAACCCCATCTACGGCACCACGGGCAACCCCTGGAACGTGGAGCGGACACCGGGCGGCTCCTCCGGCGGCAGCGCGGCCGCGCTGGCGGCAGGTCTCACGGGCCTGGAAGCCGGCTCCGACATCGGCGGGTCCATCCGCAACCCGGCCCACTACTGCGGCGTCTACGGTCACAAGCCCACCTACGGAATCATTCCGCTGTCGGGTCACGAGCTGATCGCCAACGTGCCGGATGCGGATCTGGCCGTCTGCGGCCCTCTGGCGAGAGGGGCGGACGATCTCCGGGTCGCGCTCGGCATCATGGCGGGACCCGTGGCGCGCGACGCGCTGGGCTGGAAGCTCGACCTGCCGCCTGCCGACTTCAAACGGCTCGCCGACCTGCGCGTGGCCATCTGGCCGACGGACGAGATGGCGCCCGTCGCCACGGAGGTGGCGGACCGGGTGGTGATGGTGGGCGAAACCCTGTCTAAGCTCGGGGCCACTGTGTCCGACTCGGCACGGCCGGCCTTCGACGTGATGGCCGCGCATCGCAACTACCAGACGCTGCTCTGGTCGGTGATGACGGCCAACCTGCCGGACGAGGCCATCGAGGAAGCGGCGGCCGCCGCCGCGGCGCTGGATCCGGAGGACGATTCCTTCAACGCGCTGCAGACCCGGGCGACCGTGCTGCCGCACCGGAACTGGATTCGAAGCAACCTGGAGCGGGAGCGGCTGCGCATGGCCTGGAGCGCGTTCTTCGAGGACTGGGACATCCTGCTCTGCCCGCAGATGGCGACCACCGCGTTCCCGCACGATCATCGGCCGTTCGAGGAACGGACCATCACCGTCGACAACGAGGAGCAGCCGTATTGGAAGCAGCTCTTCTGGGCCGGCATGATCGTGAACGCCTATCTGCCGAGCACCGTCTTCCCCACCGGACCGTCCCGCGACGGGCTGCCCATCGGCGTACAGGCCGTGAGCGCGCCGTACCGGGACTACCGGACCATCGAGTTCGCCAGGCTCATCAGCGAGGAAATCGGCGGCTTCGTACCGCCGCCGGGCTACGACTGATCGGAATCAGCGGCCGCTGACGGCCTCGGCGAGTTGACGCAGCAGCGCCTGGATACGCAGGCGCGCAATGATCTCGTTGGAGATCTCGATGCCCCGGGTGGCCAGCGCCGCGCTCTCTTCGTTCAGCTCCTGATCGAAGCTCTCGAGGAACAGATCCACCTCCATGCTCGCCAGCGTGCGCACCGTCTCCGCCAGCCGGCCGAGATAGGCCGCGTCGTACCCGGGCCGCTCGCCGTAACCCAGGGCCAGCAGCCGGCCCCACTGAATGACGATCCCCGCATCCCGGAAGTCCAGGAGCCGCGCATCTCCCTCGGCGCGGATTCGAATCACCCCCTGGTCCGCCAGTTGCTCGAGCGCCTCGGTGGAGATTTCCGCACGCGCTGCGACCACCTCCACGGGCTGATCCGGCTCGGGCACGTCACCGTTCAGCAGGCTGAGCAACGTCAGCTCGAACGCGGCGAGGCCACCGGTCGACGGCGCGAGCGGCGCCTCCGCCCGGTCGAGGATCTTCTTGATCTCACCGAGCGGCAGAAACCGTTCCTCCTGCAGCCGCTTGATCAGCCGGATGCGCACCACATGCTCCTGGGAGTAGTGGGCGACGTTGCGTTTCGGCCGGCTGGGCTCCGGAAGGAGGCCCTCGCGCAGATAGAAATGGATGGCCTCGCGACTGACGTCGGTGAGCGCCTCCAGATCCTTCATCTTCAGCGGTGCCACTGCCTCCATTACGTTTGTACCGAACGTCAGTTGAGCGGGTGCACCCGCACGGGCAGCTCGGAGTAACCCTTCACGAAGTTGGAGCGTACCCGGACCGGCTCGCCGAGCAGTTCCACGGTGTGGAACCGGGCGAGAATCTCTTCCCAGACGATTCTGAGCTGCATCTCCGCCAGACGGTTACCCATGCAGCGGTGCACACCGAAGCCGAACGACAGGTGGTGTCGCGCATTCGGCCGATCGATCAGGAACTCGTCGGGTCGGTCGATGACGGATTCATCCCGATTGCCGGAGACGTACCACATGACGACCTTGTCACCAGCCCGGATCTGCTTGCCACCGAGCTCCGTGTCCACCTTCGCCGTGCGACGCATATGCGCGAGCGGCGTCTGCCAGCGGATGATCTCGGAGACCATATTCGGAATCAGCGCTGGATTGTCGCGCAGCTTCTGATACTCCGCGGGATTCCGGTTGAGCGCCACGATCCCGCCGGAGATGGAGTTCCGTGTGGTGTCGTTGCCGCCGATGATGAGCAGCAGCAGGTTGCCGAGAAACACCATGGGCTCGTTCACCATGTTTTTCGTGCCCTCGCCATGGATGAGCATGGAGATCAGGTCGAACTTCGGCGGCTGGTTTTCCCGCTCCTTCCACAGGCGGGTGAAGTAGGCGAGGCACTCACCCATCTCCACGCGTCGCTGCTCCTCCGTGATCCCGTCACCGCCCGTCAGCTCCGGCCTCGCCAGCGCCACGTCGGACCAGTGGGTGAGCAGCCGCCGGTCCTCGAAAGGAAAGTCGAACAGAGTCGCCAGCATCTGCGTGGTGAGCTCGATGGACACCCTATCCACCCAGTTGAAGGATTCGCCGACGGGCAGGCCGTCGAGGATCGTCTGCACCCGCTGCCGGATGATGGGCTCGAGCTCCGCCAGGTTGCGCGGCGCCACCACGCCCTGCACGGCCTTGCGCTGCACGTCGTGCACGGGCGGGTCCCGGGTGATGAAGCTCTCGGGATTGAAGTCCTCGGGATTGTCCCCGATGAGGATGGTGGGCTCGGAAGAGAAGATCTCGTGGTGCTTGTCCACGTACTGGATGTCCTCGAAGCGCGTTACCGACCAGAACGGTCCGAACGGGCTCTTCGGCTGGTAGTGCACCGGGTCGTCCCGCCGCAGCCGGGCGAAATAGCCATGCCAGGTGTCGTTGACGAAGAGATCCGGATTGGAGACGTCGATGGCCTCCAGGGGCATGGTGTCGGGGTCCGCCCCGAATGGGGCCGGGTCCGATTTCGGGATCAGAATTGGGGCCTGCTCGCTCATGACTGGTCTCGCTGCGGGTCGGGTCTGGATGGCGGGCATCCTACCTCAACGTTTTTTATGTAGCAATACTACACACTATGTATTTTTCGCCGTTCCCGCAGGCTGGATGAGGCAGCACCAGCGCCGCCGCAACAGGCTGCAAGGCGCGGGATTTGAGACCCAGTTAAGCGCTGGTCGGGCGACCCCCTATCTATACTCGCCGCTCCAAACCCCGGATGGAGCCGACCGCGCGATGGCCAACCCCATCGAACTCATTCAGGCCGAGCTGGAATCGGCGATCGCGAAAGACGAGCTGGCCCTGCCTACCCTGCCCGAGGTGGCGCTCAAGATCCGCGATACGGCCCAGAAGGACGATATCTCACCGAAGGCGCTGGCCGGCGTGGTCTCGGAGGATCCGGCGCTCACCGCCCGCTTCATGCGCATCGCCAACTCCCCGATCTTCCGCGGTATCCGGGAGATCGACGACCTGCAGCATGCCATCAGCCGGATCGGCATCGAGTACGCGGCCAATCTGGCGGCCGGGCTTGCCATCGAGCACATGTTTCAGGCCACCTCAGACCTGGTGGACAGAAAGCTCCGCCAGGTGTGGTCCCACGCCTGCGAGGTGGCCGCCATCTGCGGCGTGCTGGCCAAGAGCTACACCCGTCTGCGGCCCGATCAGGCAACCCTCGCCGGCCTGATTCACACCATCGGCGTCCTGCCGATCCTGAGCTTCGCGGAGGACAACCCCCGCCTGATCCGCGACAGCTTCGCGCTCGAGCAGATCATCGAGAACCTCCACGGCCGGCTCGGCACCAGGATCCTGGAGAGCTGGGACTTCCCGGACGACCTGGCCATGGTCCCCGGTCACTACACAGACTTCGACCGCAACGTCGCGGAGGCGGACTTCGTGGACCTGGTGATGGTGTCGCACCTGCAGACCATATCGGCCGATCATCCCCACGCGGCGGTGGCCTGGTCGGATGTCCCGGCGTTCCGCAACATCGGCCTGGACACGGACCTGGAGTCCGCGGAGATGGAGGCCTATCACGAGGACGTGGCCACCGCGAAGGTGATGCTCGCCTGACCGCCGCGAGGCCGATCAGCGTTTCAGGTGCCCGTATAGTCGGGCTTGCGCTTCTCCCGGAACGCGGCCAGGGACTCCACGGCATCGTTCTTCGCCTTGCGGGCATAGGACAGCCCCGTCATCTCGTAGCGCAGGGCGGCTTCCAGATCTACTTCCAGGTTGTGCTGCAGCACGCGTTTCGACGAGCGCAATGCCAGCGGCGGCCACTGACTCATCTCGCCGGCCAGCGCGAGTGCGGATTCCAGCAGCGCGTCATGGGCCACCAGCCGGTCCAGCAGCCCGATGCGGTAGGCTTCCTCGGCATCCACGGTCCGGCTCGTGTAGATCAGATCGGCCGCCCGTGACTGGCCGACGACTCGCGGCAGGAAGAAGCTGAGCCCCGAGTCCGGCGACAGGTTGCGCTCGATGAATACCGACTTGAAGCGCGCCTTCTCCGAGCCCACCCGGAGATCGCAGGCCAGCGCCAGGCTCATGCCCGCGCCTGCCGCCACGCCGTTGACGGCGGCGATCACCGGCTTGTCCAGCCGGTAGACGCCGAGCGCCTGACGGCCCACCCAGCCGAGCTCATCGAGCAGCTCGTTCTGTGCCGGCTGCTCCGGTTCCGTCCGCGGACCTGTCAGGTCCGCACCGGAGCAGAAGCCGCGGCCCGGCGCCGGTGATGATCAGCACCCGGATCTCGTCCTTCCCGCGCACCTCGTCCAGCGTCGCGGCAAGCGCCTCGCGCAGCTCCGACGACAGCGCGTTCAGCTTCTCCGGGCGATTGAGCGTGAGCACCGCGGTGTGCCCGTCCGTATCCAGCTTCAGTACCGGTTCCATCTCTGCCTCCCCTATCGATGGTTCTGTTCGCAGAACGTCTTCAGCCCGCGTCGGCGACGAACCCCTTCCAGTTCTTCATGTAACCGATGAACGCGTCACCGAGCCCTTCGTTTCTGAGGTAGTCCTCCGTCACCGGCAGCGACGTGATCTCGAAGTCCGGATCCTGCGCGACCCTGAGCGGAAAATCGTGGTGGAGTATGGCGGCACGGCCGAGCAGCACGAAATCGCACCCCGAGTCCAGGCACCGGCGCGCAGCGGCGGCCGAGTGCACCTTGCCCGCTGCGCCGAGCCGGGTGTCGCCGCGGTCGAGCTCGGTGAACACGGACATCAGCGTCGCGTTCGGCAGCGAGTCGTCGAGCGGCGCCTTGTCCACGTCCCAGAGGGACATGTCCAGATATTCCACGTCCCCCGAGCGCATGAGCATCTGGGCAAGATCCCGTATCTCGAGGGTGTTGACCCCGAACCGCTCCGGCGACAGGCGCACGCCGAGCTGAAAATCCGCCCGGCAGCGGGCACGGATGCCCTTGATCACGTCCAGGAGCGGCCGCGCCCGGTTCTCCAGGCTGCCGCCGTACTCGTCGTCCCGGCGGTTGATCTCCGGGCTCAGGAACTGGCAGAGGATGTAACCGTGCGCACCGTGCAGCTCCACCCCGTCGAAGCCCGCCGCATCCGCCCGCTCCGCAGCGCGCACGAAATCCTCGACGAGCGCCGCCACCTCGTCGGTGCCGAGCGCCCGGGCGCCGAACTCCTCGTTGACGGAAGGACACACGGGTGTGGTGCCGATGAGGGCGGCCGGTGAGCGCATGCCCGCATGATGGAGCTGTACGGCGGAGCGGCTGCCGGCCGCGCGGATGACGCCGGCGAGCTCCGCCAGCCGCGGCACGTGCTCGTCGCCGAAGATCCCGAGCTGGCCCGGGAACCCGCGGCCGACGGCCTGCACGTGCGCGGCGCACGTCATGGTCAGCCCGAAGCCGCCTTCGGCGCGAAAGGTCAGCCAGCGTTGTTCCGCCTCGGAGAGCACGCCGTCGTCATGACTCTGGGAGTTGGTGAGCGGCGCCAGCATGAAGCGGTTCTTCATGGCCGGGCCGCGGCGGAAGGTCAGCGGTTCGAACAGGTCTGTCATGGATGTCCAGCAGGCATAGGTGAGTGGAACGGTCGATTGTAGAGGCGCCGGCGCGCCGGAAGAACCGGCGCCTCAGACGGAGCGCAGGGCGTAGAGCACCCGACCGCGGGCGCAGAGCTCCCCCGAGTCGTTGACGATGCTGACCTCCACCGTGCAGAGCTGCCGCCCCCGCTTGATCACCGTGGCTTCCGCGTCCACCCAGGCGCCATGCGCCTGGCGCAGGTAGGTCACCTGCAGATCCGCCGTGCCGGCGGGCTGGCTGCCTTCCCTGAGGCCGGTGAACACCGCCGGAATGGCGGCCATGTCCACCATGGTGGCGATGACGCCGCCGTTGACGCTGCCGCCCACACCCGTGGGCGTCTGCTCGGACAGGGTCAGGCGCAGCCTGGCATAGTCCGGCCGCGTTTCCTCGAGGGTGAGCCCGAGGTAGCGGTGGAAGGGATTGTGGTCGAACCGTTTGAAGAAGTCCGCAGGATCCGGCGGCGCGGTGCCCGTCATGCGCGCATCACTCCAGCTCGTAGCCGTGCAGCGCCAGACCTTCCTCGAGGTAGTCGGCAAGCAGCGGGCTCGCGATGAGATAGTCCGACGTGGCCACGCCTTCCGCCTCGGCGGCCGCCTTCAGCACCTCTGCCCACTCGTCGATGTCGTAGTCGCCCCGCCCGAGCCACATCAGGGCCACCAGCGTGCGCTGCTGGTCTGGCTCCAGATCCTCGATCGCGTTTTTCAGCTCGATGAAGCGGTCGTCTCCCCGCCATTCGGTCAGACGCTCGAACGCCTCGTCGTCCTCGAAGTTGACGGGCGTCGAGTCCTCGTCCATGGAGGCATCCGTCTGGAACTCCCGGGCGATGTCGATGATCTGTCTGACGGACTCCGGATTGAGATCGATCATGCTGCGTTTCCCTGGCTGTCTCATTTGATTTTAAGCCGGTTGGCGGGCCGGTCGGTTAAGTAGAACCCACGACGTCCGAGGCCCGGCCCGGCGGAAAATGATACGCTCGCGGGCCCTATGCTTGTGGACACGACGCCATGGCACGTACCGCCTGCCTCTTCGCCGTCCTGACGGCAGCCACTCTGGCAGCAGCAATTGTCCCGCTGCCACAGGCGCTGGCTCAACAGTCGGAGGTGATCGCCGAGCTCCGCTCCTCGCTGTTCGAAACAGCTAATGCCGCCCTCAACAGGGCCAACGCGGCCAAGGCCAACCTGCTCTCCCCCACCAACTACGCCACCGGGGCGGAATACTACCGCGCCGCAGAATCGACGCTATCCCGGGGCGGCAACATCGAATCGATCCGCCGCGACCTCGACCGGGCCGCCAAGGCATTCCAGGAAGCCGCCGAGCAGGCGGGGTTGGCCGCCACCACCTTCGAGACGGCCATCCGTGCGCGGGACGACGCGATCAGCGCCAATGCGGAGAATTACGCCGCGGACCAGTGGCGGGAGGCCGAGGTGAGCTTCCGGGATGCCGCCGTGCGCCTGGAGAAAGGCAGTCTCGAGCGCGCGCAGAAGGAAGGCAGCGAAGCGGAGCTCGAGTTTCGCGCCGCCGAGCTCACGGCCATCAAGGTGAACTACCTGGACGAGACCCGCACCCTGCTCGAAAAGGCCCGCGACGTCCGGGCCCCGAGGTATGCGCCCGAGTCCTACGAACGTGCCACCCGCCTGCTCGAGGAAGCCACCCAGGCACTGGAGACCAACCGCTACGACACGGACGAGCCGAGAAGCCTGGCCAGCGCCGCAAAGCATCAGGCGCTGCACGCCATCTACGTGGCCGGTCTCGAGCGCGCCATCCGCTCCGGCGACGCAACGCTGGAGAGCATTCTGCTCGACTGGGAAGCGTCGATCACCACGCTCGCCGACCTCTTCGACCTGGCCGTGTACTACGACGAAGGCCAGCAGGATGCCATCGAGCGCATCCGCACCGACATCCAGAAGCTGCAGGCCGACAACACGGCGCTCAACGCGAAGCTCGAGGAGCGCGAGTTTCAGCTGCAGACCCTGATCCAGGAGACCGCGTCGATGGAGCGGCTGTCGAAGCTGGTTGCCCGGCAGGAACGCCAGCAGGAGAAGATCGCCAAGGTGGAAGCACTGTTCACCGAGAACGAGGCGATGGTGCTGCGTCAGGGCGACGCGGTGATCCTGCGGATGGTGGGGCTCAACTTCGACACCGGCAGCGCCGTTCTGAAGCCCGAGCACACGGTGCTGCTCGGCAGCCTGGAACGCGCCATCAACGAGTTTCCGGAGAGCAACATCGTCGTCGAGGGTCACACCGATGCGTTCGGCTCGGACACCACCAACCTGGTGCTCTCGCAGAAGCGCGCCGAGTCGGTGCAGCAGTACCTGCTCGACCACACGCCCGTTTCGCCCGCCAACCTCACGGCGCTCGGCTACGGCGAGAGCCGGCCGGTGGCCAACAACGAGACGCCGGAGGGCCGCAAGCGCAACCGCCGTATCGACGTGGTCATCTATCCGAAGTGGTGAGGCTGCCTGCCGCGCCGACCGAGCCGGGCCGCCCTGTCAGCGGGACGGCATCCTGGGTTTCGTGCCGATGACGCCCTGCGATTCCAGCACCGCGAGCGCATCGTCCGAAAGGCCCAGTATGCCGCCGAGCACCTCCCGGTTGTGCTGGCCCATGGTCGGCGCCGGCTGACGGATCGTCATCGGCGCCTGACCGCTCCGGTACGGCGGCGACGGGTTGGGCTGGCGACCGACCACGGCCCGATCCAGCCACTGCCAGTAGCCGCGGGCTTCGAGCTGCGGCTCGCCGATCAGGTCGCTCATGGCGTTGGTGGCCGCGGCAGGAATGCCGTTCTCCTGCAGCAGCAGCATCGACGACCGTGCCGGCCGCTGCCGCGTCCACTCGCCGATCACCGCATCGATGGCATCCGCCCGGGACAGACGGTCCGGCAGATCGCCGAAGCCGCGAAGATCCGGTATCAGGCCGATCAGTGCCTGCCACTGGGACTCCGTGCGAACCTCGATCACCAGCCAGCGGTCCGGCTCGCCCTCCGCGACCAGGCAGGGATAGACCCCGCACGGGGCAAACTCGCGGGAGCGATTCGCGAGCCTTGGCGGCGGCGTTCCGCTGGCCGCGTACTCGAGGATCCCGTGCGCGGCCAGCGGAAACAGGCTTTCCGCCTGGGAGAGATCCACGAACTGGCCTTCCCCCGTCCGTCGCTGGTGGCGCAGCGCCGTCAGCAGCGCTGCGGCACCGTTGAGGCCACCCACCGCATCGCCATAGGCCACGTGCAGCATGGTCGGCGGGTCTTCCGCATGACCATGCAGATGCGGCAGCCCGGAGGACTGCTCGACGGTGCTGCCGTAGGCCCGGAACAGGCGCCAGGGGCCTGTGGAACCGAACGCCGGCATGGACAGCAGCACGATGTCGCTGCGCACCGAGCGGAACACCTCGTAGCCGAGACCGAGCTTCGGCAGTACCCCGCCGGAGTAGTTCTCCACCACCGCGTTGGCGGTGGCCACCAGCTCGAGCAGCAGGCGACGCCCCTCAGGGTGCTCGAGATCGAGCGTCACGGCCCGCTTGTTGCGGTTCACCATGTTGAACTGATTGGACTTCTCGGCGCCGTCGTCGGCGATCCACTCCGGCGTCGCCTCCCAGCTCCGCCACCAGTCGAAACGCTCGCAGCTCTCCACCTTGATCACGTCCGCGCCCATGTCGGCCAGATTGCGGGTGGCGAGCGGACCGGCCCAGCCCATGGTCAGATCGACGATGCGGATCCCGGAAAGCGGCAGCGTCATGCGCCGTACTCCGCATCGTGCTCACCCAGTGCGGCCACCCGACCCCCGAAGTGCGGCGGCGTGGCAAACAGCCGGAAAGGAACGGTGGGCACGGTCAGCGAGCGGTCCCCGACCATCGCCTCCGCGAACGCCTGTCGGGATACGTACTGATCCACGCCGAAGAGCTCCTCCATGGTGGGCACGCGCGCGAGCGGGATCCCCGCCTGCTGCCCCCGATAGAACAGCTCCTCCGCCGAGCGCCCAAGAAGCTTCTCCGAGAAGACGGGCTCCAGCACGTCCGCCGCCTGATTGCGGGCGATGGCGGACTGGAAGAGCGGCACCTCGGCGAACTCCTCCATGTCGAGCAGCGCGCAGAAGGCGCGCCACTGCTTCGGCGTCAGCACGGAGAGCCCGATCCAGCCGTCGAGACACGGAAACACCCCCATGGGATAAGTGGGCGGCAGGCGGTTCACGCCCATCCGGTCCGCCTGCAGTCCCGTGTTGTGGGCCGTGATGGCACCCACGTCGGTGAAGCACATCGTCGACTCGAGGATGCTGGTGTCGAGATGCACCGGGGATGGCCGGTTGCCGAGCTCGCCGGCGAGCACGTGGCCGAGGCTCGCCACGAACGCGGTGGTGCCGCCGACGATCTGCGCCTGGTATCCCGTCGGCATCACGGGCGGGCCTTCCACCCGACCGATGAGACGCAGCATGCCGTTCAGCGCGTAGCACTGGGCATCCGTGCCGGCGAACCCGGCGTATGGGCCTTCGAGGCCGTACCAGCTGACGCTGCAGCGCACGCCGCGGCAGGCATCGAGGGGCAACACGCTGGCACCGTCGTCGAGCAGCAGGTCCGCCGTCGCGATCAGCGACTCGCACCTGCCGGGAGACAGGCTGCCGGTGCGCACGCTGCGCTTGCCGGTGCTGAGATAGGCGTGCAGGGCGCTGGCCTCCGGCGCTTCCGCACCCGGCAGAAACGGCGCGAGCGAGCGGGTGGGAAACCCCTCATCGGGCTCGAGGTTGAGGACTTCAGCACCGTAATCGGCAAAGAGCTTCGCGCAGTAGCCGGTGGCCACCGTACCGCTCACATCCATCACCCTCAACCCACCCAGGGCAGCCGTCATCGCGCCATACCACCTGCAGAAAACAAGGAACGGGCCATCTTACGCAGACGGACTCCGGGCGATCCAGGGCGGCAGCGGCCACAGACGCGACGTGCGCTTTCCTCTATGCTGCCGGCATGGTTGCCAGGTCAGTCGAAGAGCTTGCCGGTCTCCGCGCCGCGGGCGCTCTCGTGCGCTCGATATTCGAGCGGATGAAGGCCGCGGCCAGGCCCGGTGTGCGCACCGCGGACCTGGACGCCATGGCCGGAAAGCTCTTTGCCGCCGCCGGCGCCCGATCGGCGCCCCGCCATTTCTACGACTTTCCGGGGCACACCTGCATCAGCGTCAACGAGGAAGCCGCCCACGGCATTCCCGGCAGGCGCCGTCTGCGCGACGGCGACATGGTGAACATCGATGTCTCCGTGGAGCTCGACGGCTACGTCGCCGACATGGGGGAATCCTTCGTGGTGGGCCGGGGCAGGCGCGCGCAGCAGCGGATCTGCGACGCCGTGCGCCGGGCGGTGCTCGAGGCCGCGGCCAGTGCCCGATCCGGTGAATCCCTGAACGTGATCGGCAGCACCGTGCAGCGCGTGGCGGACCATCACGGCTACGGCATCGTCAGGAATCTCGGCAGCCACGGCGTGGGTCGCTCGCTCCATGAGGAACCCTCCTACGTGCCGCTGGCCAATCCGGCCGAGCAGCGCACGCTGACCGAAGGCCTCGTGCTCACCATCGAGCCGTTCTTCACCACTGGCCATACCTGGGTCGAGGAAGGCCGGGACGGCTGGACCCTGTCCGTGGCGCCGGGCGCCCTGGTGGCCCAGTTCGAGCACACGGTGATCGTCGGGGCAGAAGGCGCGGAGATCGTGACCGCCTGACGGCTTAGCCTTTCCGGTCAGAGACTGGCGCGCAGCACGTCCACGCGATTCGGCACCTCGAAACGGAACGCACCGTCCCGCTCGCAGGAGAGGAACGTTTCCCGCACCCGGGCGAGCGTCGCCGCGTCCAGCCGGTGCTCGGTGTGGGTCACCCCCAGCATGCGCCGCTCGAACTGATCGAGGCTGTCGAATCGGATCGGGGTGAGGAAGAACCGCTCATCGACCAGCTCGAAGAGACCCTGCTCCACCGCCCGGCGGACCGCTTCGAAGGCGCGGGCACGCACCTGCTCCTCGTCGTGGAAGATGCGCATCACCTCGTTGAACGCACCGGCAAACACCGGCTCGGAGATCCAGGCAACGCCACCCGGCTTCAGCACCCGGCGGATCTCGGCGAGCGCCGTGTCCATCGCCGCGAGCGGCACGTGGTGCAGCGACTTGAACATCAGCACCAGATCGAAGCTCGCGTCCGCGGCGTGGATGGCCTCGGCACCGAAGCGGGCGAAGCGGACGTTCGCCGGCGCGTCGGCCGCCAGATTCTTTTCGTGCTGGATCGCATCCACCTCCGCTGCCACGACTTCCGCCACACCGCTGGCGCGCACGATCTCGAAGGTCTTCTGGGCGGCGCCGCAGCCGAGCTCGAGCACCCGGGCGCCGTCCAGATCGACGAGCTCCGCGAGCAGCGCGAGCTCGTCCAGCACCGGCTGGTCGGCAGGACCAGCCAGAGACATGCTCAGCGCACGGATCACCGGTTCCGCCATGGCGTGAGCTCAGTCCGGAAGGCCGAGCACGCGCTTGGCGATGATGTTGGCCTGGATCTCGCTGCTGCCACCGTAGATGGTGGTGGTCCTGAGGTGCAGGAACTCCTCCGTGGCCTTGAGCTCGTCGGCGGTGAACCCAACTTCCTCGTGTGCCCCGAGCCCACGGAAGCCCATGAGATCCCGCTTCAGATCCGCCGTGTCGCGCTGCAGCGTCGCACCCACCAGCTTGAAGATGGACGTGGCTTCGCCCGGCGTGCCCGAGCGGGTCTCCTCGTTGACCCGCTGCGCCGTCAGGTTCAGCGCCCGCCGGCGCATGTTGAGCTTCAGCACCGCGCTCCTGAGTGCGGTGTCCGAGATCAGGCCGTTCTCCTCACCCACGTACTGCTTCGCGACCTTCACCAGACCCACGGACGGGTCTGCCGCGCGGGCACCGCCGGTGAGACCGCCGATGCCGGAGCGCTCGAACTGCAGCAGCCGCTTGCCGATGGTCCAGCCCCGGTTGAGCTCGCCGACCAGGTCTTCTTTTTTCGCGATGGCGTTGTCCAGGAACGTCTCACAGAACGGCGACGAGCCGGAGATCAGCCGGATCGGCCGGGTGGTGACGCCGGGCTGATCCATGGTGAGCAGCATGAAGCTGATGCCGTCGTGCTTCGGCGCGTCCGGATCGGTGCGCACCAGGATGAACATCCAGTCGGCCGTGGCGGCGCCGGAGGTCCAGATCTTCTGACCGTTGATGAGAAAGTGATCACCGTTGTCTTCGGCCCGGGTCTTCAGCGCCGCCAGATCCGAGCCGGCATTCGGCTCGGAGTAACCCTGGCACCACTGCACCTCGCCGCGGGCGATCTTCGGGATGTGCCGCTGCTTCTGATCTTCCGTGCCGAATTCGAGCAGGGTCGGCCCGATCATCGAGGTGCCCATGCCCATCAGCGGCGAGCGGGCTTTGATTCGGGCCATCTCCTCGTAGAGGATCTTCGCGAGCTGAGGCGACAGGCCGCCGCCACCGTATTCCGTCGGCCAGGTGGGCACCGTCCAGCCCTTTTCGGCCATCCGCTCGAGCCACAACGCCACGTCCGGCTCCAGGGTGATCTTGGTGGATCCGGTGGCGATCTGTCCCACACCCCGGGCGCCCGGCGGGCAGTTCTCTTTCAGCCAGTCGGCCACCTCGGCACGGAATTCCCTGGCTTCTTTCACGGCTTCACTCACGACAGACGTCCTCGACTTCAAACCCAAACGCGGAAACTTAGCCTGTGTCCGGCCGAGATGCCAGCACACGCCGGAAAATCATTGGATGTGACTGATTTCAAAGGAGTTTGTGTTCGAGGATCGGCTTCGGATAGAGTCTCGCCACGCGGGCATCGGGAGAGCGATCGTGGGCGGAGAACATCTGTGGGAAGCTGTCGGTGCGGTGGGTGAGGTGCTCGGCGCGCTGGGCGTCATCGTCACCCTCGGCTATCTGGCGGTGCAGATCCGGCAGAATACCCTGGCCATGGAGGAAGGCCGGCGGCTGGCCCTGGCACAGGCCTATCAGCAGCGAGCCGACGGGCTGTCGATGATGATGGTCGAAGCCGCCAACGGGCCCATCGGGGCGATCATCGTCAAGCTCACCTCCGCCGGTTACCCGGAGAACATCGACGCCCTCCAGACCCTCACGGCGGAGGAGCGCGGGCGCTTCCGACAGTGGCAGATCGCCCAGCAGACCCACTGGGACAACATCTACCAGCAGTATCAGCAGGGCTTCGTGGACGACGAGTACTACGAGGAGGCGTTCAAGGATCGCTTGCGCCGACTCATCCCCGTCTGGCGGGCGCTCGGGCTCACCCAGGCCCGGTCGAGCTTTAAGGCGGAAATGGACCGGCTCAGCCCGCCTGCCTGACCTCCCGGGCCCGACCCTCGACGCGCTGGGGCCACTCACGTATGTTGTTCTGCTCTGAGTTTTCCTACCCTCACGAGCGCGCAATGACCTACTGCCTTTCCATCGCCGTCGATTCCGGTCTGGTGTTCATCTCGGACTCGCGGACGAACGCGGGCGTGGACCGGGTCAGCACCTACAGCAAGATGCACCGGTTCTCCGCCAGCGGGCGTCACTTCGTGCTCCTCTCGGCAGGCAACCTGGCGACGACTCAGGGTGTGGTCGCGCAGCTGGAGCGGGACCTGAAGCAGTCGAAACCGCGCAACCTCACCACCGTCACCGACATGGCGGATGCGGCGGACTACGTGGGCGAGGTGAGCCGGTTTCAGCAGGGCAAGCACGGCAACGAGCTGACCTTCGAGGCGAGCTTCATCATCGGCGGCCAGATCCCGGACGAGGCGCCGGCCACCTTTCTCGTCTATCCCCAGGGCAACCACATCACCACCTCGTCGGAAACCCCCTACCTGCAGATCGGCGAGAGCAAGTACGGCAAGCCGATCCTCGATCGCATCATCCGGCCGCGCTCCACCCTGGAGACGGCCGCGCTGTGCGGGCTCGTCTCCATGGACTCCACCATGAAGAGCAATCTCACCGTAGGCCCGCCCATCGAGCTCCTGGTCTACGAGCGGGACAGCTTCAACCTCACCCGCCATTCCGTGTTCCGCGCCGACAGCGACTACCTGAAGCAGCTCAACAAGGCCTGGGACCAGAACCTCAGGGATGCCTTCCACCGGTTGCCGCCCATCGCCTGGAGCACGGTGTGGGACGCGAAGGAAGGCGCCGACGCCGGCGACGGGAAGGGCCGATGACGATCCGGGTCGCGCTGAAGCACCACACCCGCTACACCTACGACCGGGCCGTAAAGCTCTACCCGCACACCATCCGGTTGCGCCCGGCGCCGCACTCCCGCACGCCGATCCCGTCCTACTCCATCAAGGTGGAACCGGCCGAGCACTTCGTGAACTGGCAGCAGGATCCCTTCGGCAATTACCTGGCCCGCTACGTCTTCCCGGAGAAGACCCGGACCTTCTCCATCAGCGTGGAGCTGATCGCCGACCTGGTGGCCATCAACCCGTTCGACTTCTTTCTGGAAGAGCATGCCGAGCGCTTTCCGTTCGCCTACGGCGAGCAGCTCACCCGCGATCTGACACCCTATCTGGAAATTCGGGAGAACGGCCCGCTCCTCAAGGACTGGCTCGCCAGGGTGGACCGCACCGACGGGCAGCACATCGTGAGCTTTCTCGTCGGTCTGAATCAGCGCCTGCAGCAGGATGTGGGTTACCTGGTGCGCATGGAACCCGGCGTCCAGAGCTGCGAGGAAACCCTGTCGAGGGCCTCCGGCTCCTGCCGCGACAGCGCCTGGCTGATGGTGCAGATCTGCCGCCACCTGGGCCTCGCGGCCCGGTTCGTCAGCGGCTACCTGGTGCAGCTCGTGGAGGACGTGAAGCCCCTGGACGGCCCGGCCGGGCCGGAGGCGGACTTCACCGACCTGCATGCCTGGGCGGAGGTTTACCTGCCGGGCGCCGGCTGGATCGGCTTCGACCCCACCTCCGGCCTGCTCGCCGGCGAGGGTCACATTCCGCTCGCCTGCACACCGGACCCTGCCGGTGCCGCACCGGTCACGGGCAGTACGGACGTGGCCGAGGTGAGCTTCGAGTTCGAGAACCGGGTGGAACGCATCCGCGAGGATCCCAGGGTCACCAAGCCCTACGGCGACGCGCAGTGGAGCTCCATCGTCGCCCTCGGAGAGCGCATCGAAGCCGAGCTCGAACGGGAGGACGTCCGCCTCACCATGGGCGGCGAGCCCACCTTCGTGTCCATCGACGACATGGAAGGCGAGGAGTGGAATCACACCGCCATGTCCGAGAAGAAGCTCGCGCTCGCCACCGATCTGCTGCTCGAGCTGAAGACACGGTTCGCGCCGAAGGGTGTCGTGCATTTCGGCCAGGGCAAGTGGTATCCGGGCGAGCCCCTGCCCCGCTGGGCCCTGTCGCTGTTCTGGCGCACCGATGGCGAGGCCATCGTCGCCGCGGACGAGTGGATCGACAGCAACCAGCACGCCCACGGATTCGATACGGGAGACGCCGGCCGATTCGTTGCGGCGCTGGCGAAGGCCCTGGAGGTGGCCGAGGACTACGTCGTGCCCGGGTACGAGGATACGCTCTACCACCTCTGGAAGGAGAGCACGCTGCCGGAGAACGTGACGCCGGAGGACAGCAAGCTCCGTGACCCCATGGAGCGCAAGCGCCTGCGCGAGCGGTTCGTCCAGGGGCTCGACGCGCCCACCGGCTACGCGCTGCCGATCAAGTGGCGCGAGCTCACCCGGGGTGACGGCGAGTGGGTATCGAGCCCCTGGCCGTTCCGGGACGGCTACATGTTCCTGCTGCCGGGAGACTCACCGGTGGGCTACCGGCTGCCGCTGGCGTCACTGCCCTGGGAAGCGCCGGATCCCACGGAGTTCGAGCCCGAGCGTGATCCCTTCGAACCCCAGGACGACCTGCCGCCCGCCGATGCGGCGACGGCGAAAAAGAAGAAGCGGAAGCGCCAGGCCACCGCCATGCCCACCGGGCGGACCATCGAGATCGTGCACACGGCGCTGTGCGTGGAAGCGCGCAACGGACGGCTGCACGTGTTCCTGCCGCCGCAGGAGCAGCTCGAGGTCTATCTCGATCTGGTGAACCAGGTGGCGAAGGTGGCCCGCGATCTGGAGCTGCCCGTGGTGCTGGAGGGCTACGAGCCACCCCGGGATCCGCGCCTGAAGATCATCCAGGTGACCCCAGACCCGGGCGTGATCGAGGTGAACATCCATCCGGCGGACGCCTGGTCGGACCTGCAGCAGAACACGGAAACGCTCTACGAGGCGGCCCGCGTCTGCAGGCTCGGCACCGAGAAGTTCATGCTCGACGGTCGTCACTCCGGCACCGGCGGCGGCAACCACGTGACGCTCGGCGCCGCGACCCCTGCCGACAGCCCCTTCCTGCGCCGGCCGGATCTGCTCAGGAGCCTGTTGTCCTACTGGCAGCGGCACCCGAGCCTCTCCTACCTGTTCTCGGGGCTCTTCATCGGCCCCACGAGCCAGGCGCCGCGGGTCGACGAGGCCAGGGACGACAACCTCTACGAACTCGAGATCGCCCTCTCGCTGCTGCCGGAGGGTGAGAACGACCGGCCCTGGATCGTCGACCGGCTGCTCAGAAATTTCCTCGTCGACCTCACCGGCAACACCCACCGGGCCGAGTTCTGCATAGACAAGCTCTACTCGCCTTCGGGTCCGGCCGGCCGCAAGGGGCTCGTCGAGTTCCGCGCCTTCGAGATGCCGCCCCACGCCCGCATGAGCCTGGTGCAGATGCTGCTGCTGCGCTGCCTGGTGGCCCGGTTCTGGAAGACGCCGTACAAGGCGCCCCTCATCCGCTGGGGCACGGAGCTGCACGACCGCTTCATGCTGCGTCACTTCGTCTGGGAGGACTTCCGCGAGGTGATCCGCGATCTGCGGGACTCCGGATACCCGTTCGAGGTGGAATGGTTCGCCCCCTTTCTCGAGTTCCGGTTTCCGCACGTGGGCTCCATCAATGCCCAGGAGATGCAGCTCGATCTGCACACCGCGCTGGAACCCTGGCACGTGCTCGGCGAGGAGTCCGGGGCTCAGGGCACCGCGCGCTACGTGGACTCGTCTGTCGAGCGGCTGCAGGTGAGCGTGCACGGTGTACCCGGCGACCGCTACCTGGTGACCTGCAACGGCCGCAAGCTGCCACTGAAGCCCACCGGCATCCGCGGCAGCTTCGTCGCCGGTGTGCGCTACAAAGCCTGGGCGCCGCCCTCGAGCCTGCACCCCACCATCGACGTGCACACGCCGCTCGTGTTCGACATCGTCGACACGGCCAACCGGCGTTCCGTGGCCGGGTGCACCTACCACGTCTCCCACCCGGGCGGACGCAACTACGACACCTTCCCGATGAACGCCCGTGAGGCCGAGGCCCGGCGGCTCGCCCGCTTCCTCGACCACGGCGGCAGCCAGGGAGAAATGCGCATCGTGCCGGAAACGCCGCATCCGGAGCATCCGTTCACGCTGGATCTCAGAACCGCTTTGAGCTAACAGCCGAAGGTCTATCAGGGGAAGTCTCCATACCATCTCGATCGCGGATCGCTACCCTGGCAGGGAGAAATTTTCCGCAGAGTTCGCAGATGGCAGAAAAAAACCGGGTTTTCGTGGTGCTCGACCCCACCAGCATGGAGCAGGCCGCACTCGAGTGGGGCGAACAGATCGTCCGGGCTTTCGGCAGCCGCCAGACAACAGGCGCGGTACTGCACGTTTACTGCTGTATCAATTCGGAAAGCGTGCCCATGGCGATTGCCGGTGACTCGGCTCACGCCCGCACGCTGACGGAAAAACGCGTCCAGGGCTGGCTGGATCGGCTGGTAGCCTCGCCCAGGGCAGACGGCCTGGAAGTCGAGACCGAAGTGGAGTGGCACGACGACTGGCGCAAGGCGCTGGTGGTCGCCGCGGAGCGATGCGGGAGCTCGCTGGTGGTGAAGAGCATGACTCAGCACTCCCGCCTCGTGCGTGCGATCCGCGAAACGTCGGACTGGACGCTGATCCGTGAGTGCGAATCACCCATCCTGCTGGTGAGATCCGGACGTCCCTACGGCATCCGCAAGGTGCTGGTGGCCGTGAAGTATCGTCCGGACGAGGAGGCGTACGAGAAGGCCAACGATGACATTCTGGCGACGGCGAGACGGATCACCGCGGACGTGGGCGCCGAGCTGCACGTGGTGTCCGCATACACGGGCAGCCATCCGGACCGTCAGCGCTTTGCCGATCGGTGTGGTCTGCAGCGCTCACAGGTGACCGCCGCAATCGGCGCTCCGGAAAAGGTGATCGCCGAGACCGCTTCCCGGCAGGAGAGCGATCTGCTGGTCATTGCACGGGTCGCCCGGCCGGACTCGCCGAAGGACATCGGCAGCACCGCGAGAAAGGTGCTCGACGAGATCGACACCGAGGTGCTGATCCTGCCGGCGGGGCGCTGATCACTCAGCCGCAGTCCAGCCCGCCGATCCGGCACACGGACTGACGGGCACCCCGAAGAGTGCCCGTCTCGCTATGGCTAGTCCGGTTTCCCGCAACCGCGGCAGGCCGGCTTCGCCACATTGCGGTAGCGCAGCACGTCTCCGCTCAGCGTAACGACGAGCGCGTCGCCGCAGGGAGAAAAGTTCAGCGAGGTTGGCCAGTTCACCCCGTCGGCCAGAACCTTGAACGTCCCGTTCTGCTTCACCTTGAGCAGCCGCCCGGTATCCGGTGCGGCCGGCGCGCCCGGAATCTCCGATCCCAGATCGCCCTGAGAGAGCGCATAGAGCGCACCATCCGGCCCGACCTCCACATCGACGATCATGCTCACACCGCTGGCCACGGCCGGCAGGTCCACGTCCGGATTGACGAGCCCGATGGCCAGCACCTTCCCTTCCTCCGGCGGATTCGGTACCGCACCGAGCTGTCCGATGTACGCCGTGCCGAACGAGCCTGCCAGGCCGGTCGGCACGATGTTGTCGAACTGCTTCAATACCGAGATGTGGCCGTCGAGGGTCGCGTGCAGCACCCGGTTGTGGTGTCCGTCGGTCACCAGAAAGCCATCGTGCAGGGGCTGCATGGCGAACTGCACCCCGTCACTCAGATCGAAAGGCGTAGCGGGTGGATTGTCACGCGAGAACGTGCCCAGATCCGCAATCAGCTCCACGTCATACTTGCTGTTCACCCGATAGATGCCGTCCGCGGGCCCACCGAACTGGCCGACGAGTGTGGTCAGCACGTAGGCGGTCCTGCCGATGAACTCCACGTCCATGGCACCGCCGAGCCCTACCTCCGGGATCGTCGCCGGCAGGCCTGTGGCAATCGTGTGTTTCCTGCCGTTCCTGAGATCGATACGGGTGACCTTCCCCACCGCGCCTTCCACCGCGTAAAGAGCGCCGTCCGGACCGATGGTGGCGCCACTGGCCCCAAGCAGACCGCTGGCCAGCAGTTGGGGATGAAGACCCTTGTTTTTACGACTGTCGTCGGCGGTTGCGCTGCTGGCAATGCTCAGCAGCAGGCAGAACAGTGCTCCAATGACTGCAGGGAGGCTCGAACGCTTTGATCCGTGATTGAACATGGCTGCACCTCGTCCCTAGTTGAACGTTCCCGGTTACCCTTTCGGCTGCACATGCAGCTGGCAGGAAAGAAACGCAAACAACTCCCCCCACATCCATGTCCGAGCAGCAGAAGGCCCTCATGGGCCCAGCAGCGCAGCCAGATCCTGCGGCATCCTTGCCGACCAGTGGAAAGTACCAGATTCCAGCATCTCCCGCCCGGCGTCGATGACCGACCCCATGGCCAGTGACGCCAGGGCAGAGCCGACGCTGATCCGGGTTGCACCGGCGTCCGCGAGCTCCGCCACATTGGATTTCGACAGGAACGGCGCCAGCACGTTGAGCGGCCGGTTCACCTCGGCGCGCACCCGGCGGATCTGATCCAGGCTCGTGAGTCCCGGCGGGTAGAGCACGTGGGCGCCCGCCTTCTCGAAGGCCTGCAGACGTCCGATCACGTCATCCAGGTCACCCGACCGGCGGAGCAACCCTTCCGCCCGGGCGGTGAGCTGGAACGGCACATCCAGCGAAGCCACGGCCTCGGCCGCTGCCTGCACCCGCTCCACGGCGAGCTCGAACCCGAACACGGTCTTACCCGTGCGTGAAAAATCCTCAACGGAGCAGCCGGCGACGCCGGTCTCGGCAAGACGCAGCACGTGCTTCGCGACCGTGGCAGGGTCGTCGGCGAAGCCGTCCTCGAAATCCACGTTCACGGGGATGCCGGTTCCCGCCGCGAGCTGCCCGCAATGAGCGAGCTTCTCCTCCAGCGTCACCTGGCCATCGCCGCGGCCGAGCGTCTGCGCGAAGCCCGCGCTCGAGGTGGCCAGCGCCTTGAACCCGAGGTGCTCAAGCACCCGCGCGGAACCGAGGTCGAAGGGATTGGGAATGACGAAGGCACCTGCCGAGCCGTGCAGCGCTTCAAAGGACAGGCATTTCTCGAGTTGGCTGGTCACCGCGTGCTCCTCTGCGCATCGGCCCTCATCGTACTCCCGATTTCCAGCCCGGCTATACTCCACGGGCGACACAGGGGATCGCGGGAGGGAGAGATTGGCTTCGACGACTGAAGCAGGCGCGCGCGGCTGGCCCGTCCGCTACTCGGTGGTGCTGCTCGCGGCCATCGCGGTGTTCATCTGCTACATGGACAGGGTGGTGATCTCCGTCGCCATCATCCCCATGGCCGCCGACTTCGGCTGGAACCCGGAGGAGCAGGGCCGGGTCCTCTCCTCGTTCTTTGCCGGCTACCTGCTCACCCAGGTGGCCGGCGGCTGGCTGGCCGAACGCTACGGCGGCAAGGTGGTGCTCGGCATGGGGGTCGTGTTCTGGTCCCTGTTCACCCTGCTCACGCCCGTCGCGGCGGCGGGCGGCATGCTTGCCCTGCTGGTGACCCGGGTGCTGATGGGCATGGGTGAAGGCGTGACCTTCCCGTCCATCTACGCGATGTTCGGCCGCTGGGTGCCGACCACGGAGCGCTCACGCGCCATCGGCATCCTCTTCTCGATGATCCCGCTCGGCAGCGTCTTCGCGCTGCTGGCCACCCCTTGGATCGTCACGCACTTCGGCTGGGAAGCGTCGTTCTACGTCTTCGGCCTGATCGGCTTCGTCTGGTGGTTCGCCTGGCAGCGGACCGCCACCCCGACACCCGAGCGACACCCGCAGATCGATGCGGCGGAGCTCGCGCTGATCCGGGGCAGCGATGTGGAAGTGCCCCACACGCCACCACCCCGCATGCTGGTGCTGCTCAGAACACCCGCCGTGTGGGCCATCATCGTCTGCCACTTCTGCGCCAACTGGGGCAGCTACGTTCTGCTCGCCTGGATGCCCACCTACATCAACCGCGGCCTCGGGGTGGACTTCGCCTCTGTGGGCATCTTCACCATGATCCCGTCGCTGTTCTCGTTCCTGGCGCTGAACGGTGGCGGCTGGATGGCCGACCGCATGATCAGAAGCGGCATGGACGTCACCCGGGTGCGGAAGATCATGCAGACCATCGGCTTCGGCGGCTCCGCCGTGATCCTGGCGCTGGTGGGCTACGTTGAGAGCGTGCCGCTCGCCATCGCCATGATGTCGCTGGGCAGTCTGATCGGTGGCGCCACCGCCGGCGGCTTCGGGGTGAACCACCTCGACATCGCTCCGCGGGGCGCCGGAGTGGTCATGGGGCTCTCCAACACCGCCGCAACCATTCCCGGCATCGTCGGGGTGTACGTCAGCGGCCTGATCCTCGACGTCACCGGCTCCTGGGTGATGGTCTTCCAGACCGCCGCCGCCGTGTACGTGGTGGGGCTGGTGTTCTACCTGCTGTTTGCGAGCTCGAAGAAGCTCTTCGACTGATCCGCCCGCCTAGGCGTTTTTACCTAAAGACGGGAACGCGCATCCCGTGCAAGCTCGTTATCTCAGCGTGCCGAGAGGAAAACGGGATGGGTGACATCTGGGTAGTGGTGGCAGACAGCGTGCGGGCGCGGTTCTTCCGGCTGGACGACCAGCAGCACCTGGAAGAACTGGACGATCTGGTGGCGCCGGAAGACCGTCTGAAGGATCAGTCCCTCAACGCCAATCGCGGCGGCCGCGCGTTCGACTCGGTGGGCGGCGGCCGGCACGCCATGGAGAAGCACGAGACCCCGCACGAGCACGCCGTGAAGGCGTTCGCCGGGCGCATCGTCGAGCGGCTGGAACAGGCGCGGACGGGCAATCTGCTCGAGAAGCTGGTGGTCATCGCCCCACCGCGAATGCTCGGCTATCTGCGCGAGCACTTCAGCGACGCGCTGGAAGACCGGGTCGCCTGCAGCATCCACAAGGAGCTCACCCGGGAGACCCCCGCCCGGATCGCCGACTACCTGCCCCGGACGCTCTAGCGCCACCCGCATTCCGCCAGCCGCAGGGCTGGACAGCCCGGCTTTTCCCACGCTAGCTTTCGATATCGGACGAAAGAACCAGGCGGGGAGACACGCATGCACGATCTGATCATCCGTAACGGCACGATCATCGACGGCTCCGGCAACGCACGCTTTCAGGCGGACATCGCCATCGACGGCGAGCGCATCAGCCGGGTGGGCCAGGTGACGGAGAAAGGCCGGCGGGAAATCGACGCCACCGGTTGTCTGGTGACGCCGGGCTGGGTGGATGTGCACACCCACTATGACGGCCAGGCCACCTGGGACCCGCTGCTGGCGCCCTCGAGCTGGCACGGCGTGACCACCGTGGTGATGGGCAACTGCGGCGTGGGATTCGCGCCCGTCCGGCCCGGTCAGGAGCAGTACCTGATCGAGCTCATGGAAGGCGTGGAGGACATCCCCGGCTCTGCCCTTGCCGAAGGTATCGACTGGCAGTGGGAGTCGTTCCCCGAGTATCTGGACGCGCTGGAGAAGCAGCCGCGCGCCATCGACATCGGCACCCAGGTACCCCACGGAGCCGTTCGCGCCTACGTCATGGGCGCGCGCTGCAACACCCAGGACGACGTGCCGACGAACGAGGAGCTCGCCGAGATGCAGGCGCTGGTCCGCGAGGGCATCCAGGCCGGCGCGCTCGGCTTCTCCAGCTCCCGAACCTGGCTGCACAAGGACAAGCACGGGGTGCACGTGCCGGGCACGTTCGCCGGCAGCGACGAGATGCTGGCCCTGGGACTGTCCATGAGCGGCCTGAATCACGGCGTCTTCGAGCTGGTCTCGGACCACCTGGGCGACGACGACGAGTGGGCCTGGGTGCAGGCTTTCGCCCGCGAGACCGGCCGCCCGGTCACCCTGGTCGCCACCTCCGCGGCAGCCTTCGAGGGCAACAAGATGTATCGGATTGCCGAGGCCGCCCGCCAGGAGGGGATCGAGGTGCGCCCGCAGATCGCCGGGCGACCGACCGGCGTGCTGCACGGCCTGCAGTCGAATTTCCACGTCTTCATGGGTCACCCGAGCTTCGCGGCGCTGAACGACGCGCCGCTCGAGGACAAGCTCGCCGCCATGGCGGACCCGGCCTTCAAGGCACGCGTGCTCTCCGAGCAGAGCCGGTTCGGACGCATGGCGTTCGGTGGCAGCCTCACGCAGCTGCTCTGGCTGATCTTCCCGCTGGGCGAGCATCCCAACTACGAGCCCGATCGGGAGGACAGCATCGCCGGTCGGGCCGAGGCGCTGGATCGCGATCCCTTCGAGCTGATGTACGACCTGCTCCAGGAAGACGGCGGCCGGCAGCTCTTCTACCAGCCTCTCGGCGGCTACCAGACCTACAACTTCGACTTCTTCCGCGCCTCCATGGAGCATCCCAACGTGCTGTTCGGGCTTTCCGACGGCGGCGCCCACTGCGGCGTGATCGCGGATGCGGGGATGCCCACCTTCATCCTCACGCACTGGGGTCGCGACCGCACCAAGGGCGAACGGATGGATCTCGAGTTCCTGGTGCGCAAGCTGTCCCGCGACACGGCCGAGGCCTACGGACTCTATGACCGGGGACTGCTGCAGCCGGGATACCTGGCCGACCTGAACGTCATCGACTTCGAGCATCTGGCGCTGCACCGTCCGGAAGCGGTTTTCGACCTGCCCACCGGCGGCAAGCGGCTGGTGCAGCGCGTGGACGGCTACGAGCACATCATCAAACGGGGTCAGGAGATTCTCACCCGGGGCGAGCCGACCGGTGCCCTGCCGGGCAGGCTGGTCCGGGGCGGCGATCCGTCCCTCGCGGCGGCGCGGACCGCCTGAAGCAAGCGACGAGCGAACCCAGGAAAGGCAGAGTCGACATGAAGCAGCACCAGCGCGTGACCTTCAGTCAGGTCAACGACATCTTCGAGCACAGCATCGACTACCTGAAGCACGTGGCCGCCATGCTGGACGATCTTCGCACCCCCGACCTCAGCGAGCGGGTGGAGATGCTGCTGACGAGCTACGAAGCGGAGCAGCGCAGCCTGCTCGGCGCCCTCGAGCGTTACGTCGAGGATGCGGACGAGCGGCTGCTGAATACCTACGCGCAGTACGCCGTGGAGCTCCCCTCGGAGCTGGGCGGGCCCGAGGCGCCGCTGACAACGCTGACATTGACTCGCTGGCTGCAGGGGCTCAACCAGCACCTGGTCACCCTGTTCCGGGAGCTCGCCGGCACCTCGCGGTCGGCAGACCTCCGTGGCGTCTTCGAAGCGCTGACACGGCAGATCGAAAGCCACGAGCGCAAGCTCTCCAAGGAATACCAACGCTTCGAGGATCTCTGAGCACCATGAGCGGCAGACTGGAAGGTAAGGTCGCCGTCGTCACCGGCGGCGCGTCGGGCATGGGGCTTGCCACCGTGGAGCGCTTTGTCGAGGAAGGCGCGGCGGTGGTGTTCTGCGATCTGGTGCCGGAATCCCACGAGGCGCTGGCGGCCCGGATCGGCGCCGGGAAGGCCCGCATGCACCATGCCCGGCGTAAGTCCGGTGGACCCAACGACGGCCATGCCATCGCCAGGCGGCTGGGCAATGGTGCGTCATTCGTCCCCGCGGACGTCACCGACCCGGACGCCCTGGCGGCCGTCATCGACGAGGCGGTGTCGCGCTACGGTGGTCTCGACATCATGTTCAACAACGCCGGCATCGGCGGCGCGGAAGGCTCGGTGGTCGACTGCCCGGACGAGGTGTGGGACCGGGTGGTGGACGTGGACCTGAAGGCGGTCTGGCGCGGCATCAAGCTGGCCGCGCCGCACATCGCGAAGCGCGGCGGCGGCTCGATCATCTCCACTGCTTCCATCGCCGCCATCATCGGCTTTCCGGGACTCGGCGCCTATGGCGCCGCCAAGGCCGGCGTCGCTGAGCTGACCCGGGTCGCAGCCGTGGAGCTCGGGCCGCAGTCCATCCGCGTGAACTGCATCCTGCCCGGCGGCATCATCACACCGCTGATCTACGACAGCCCGCTGGCGGAGTCTGCGGTGGACCCGGATGCGGTTCGCGCCATGCTCGCGCCCGCCCAGCCGATTCCGCGGGCTGGCGAACCGCTCGACATCGCCAACGCCGCGTTGTGGCTCGCTTCAGACGAGTCGAGCTTCGTCACCGGTCAGTCCATCGTCGTGGACGGTGGCATGTCCATCGACGCCCGGCGCGGCATCGGCCAGCCGGCAGCGGCCACTCGAAACCCGGGGTAAGCAGCGAACCCGACACCACGGAGAGAACAGCCATGCGCGTGATCGACGTCGACGCCCACCTGCACGAGCCGCTCGACTGGATCGAAGCGACGGACCCGGCACTGGCGAACGAGCTCGGCCCGCCTGCCCGCTTCATGGAGATCGCCAACTCCGTGTTCGGCATCTCCAACCCGGAGCTCCGGGCGCTGGGCGAAGGTCAGCAGCCCACCGGCGACTACGACACCATCCTGCCCGGCTTCATCCAGCACCTGGAGATGACGGACGAGCGTCAACCCGATAGTCAGTCGGGCAGCGCTGGCGATCCCTTCTGCGGGCCCGAAGCCCGCCTCGCGTTCTGCGACGAGCGCGGCATCGACGTGCAGTTCCTCAACCCCACGTTCCTCGTCGGTCCGGTCGTCCAGGCCGCCCGCGCCCGCCGCTTCGATCTCCTGCCTCGGATCCGTCGCTGCTGGAACCGGTGGGCGACCGAGCAGGTCGCCGGCCACACCGACCGGCTCATCCCGGTCACCCAGATCGATCTCTCGGACGTGGCCGGCTCCATCGAGGAGATGACGCGCATGCGCGAGCGCGGCAGCCGCGCCTTTGCGATTCCGGAATCACCGGTCGGCAATCCCCGCTTCGCGTCCGCCGGGGCTCCGGCTATCGCGAAATCGCTCACCCACCCGGATTTCGACGCGCTCTGGTCCGCGGCCGTGGATCTGGAGATGGCCGCCTTCGCGCACGTGGGCTTCGGGCGTGAACGGATCAACAGCGGCTGGGCGAACAACGGTGCCGGGGACCTGACGACCTACAGCCTGCTGAACATGGTCGTGAACCCGCAGATCGCGCCGCAGCTCCTGATCTCGGCCATGGTCTTCGACGGCGTGTTCGAGCGGCATCCGAAGCTCACCCTGGTGGTGGAGGAAGTCGGCATCTCCTGGCTGCCGCACCTCTACGGGATCCTCGACCACGCCGTGGGACGGGCAGCACCCGGCGTCCTCGACGACGGCGAGTTCCGCCCGGATTTCGCCGGCTCCGCCTACCGGCTGCCGCTCGCCCCCACCGAGTACCTGCGCCGGCAGGTCCGGGTCACGCCGCTGGTCGTTTCCCAGCCGCTGCACCCGACCATCGACCTGGTGCCGCCGGAGCTGCTGTGCTTCTCGAGCGACTATCCCCACGTCGAGGGAACCGGCGATGCGCTCGCCGTCTGTGAGCGTCAGATCGGCCACCTGAGCCCGGCTGCACGCGCCGCCTTCTATGGCGGGGTCGGCGAGATGATCGGTCTGTGACGGCACCGCTGCAGCGCATCGCCGCCGGGGCGCCGCTCACGGAGCTGCTTGCCGCCTACCACTCGGATGGTGGCCTGATCGTGGAGCAGCTCTTTTCGCGCGACGTGATCGACACGCTGCGCGAAGACGTGCTTCGCGCCGCGCACGACTTCCAACCCGGTGCCGCCACCCAGGGCCTAGGAGAGCACGGCAAGGCCTTCGTCGGCGCCAACACCATCCGCTTCTCGAGCCTCGGCAGGGTATCGCCGGCGTTCTTCGCGCTGCTCGACAATCCGGTGTACGCGGCCATCGCTGATGCCGTGCTGTTGCCGGTCTGCGGCTCGTACTGGGTCAATACAGGCCAGGCCATGCTCATCGGCCCGAATTCACCGGCTCAGGGACTGCATCGCGACTGCGAGAACTGGCCGCAGCTCTGCGGCGCGCTGTGGCCGGACTGCCCCGACGTGACGGTGAGCGCCATGATCGCCCTGGACGAGATCACCGAGGAAATCGGCGCCACCCGGGTCATCCCGGGCAGCCACTGCTGGGCCGACCTCAGCGATCGCGGCTCGCCCGAGGCGACGGTACCCGCGGAGATGGGGCCGGGTGACGCCCTGGTGTATTCCGGGAAGGTGGTGCACGGCGGCGGTGCCAACCGGTCCGACGACCGCTGGCGGCTTGCCGTGCACCTCAGCTTTCTCGTCGGCTGGCTGACCCCCGAGGAGTCGAGCCCGCTCGACTACACCGATGCCGATCTGGCCGGGCAATCAGCGCGCGTGCAGCGGCTGCTCGGCCACCGCTCCTACTCGCCGCTGCCCCATCGGGGTGGCGGGTTGTGGCTGCGCAATGTCGACCTGATCGAGTCGGATCCGACGTTTCCCCGGGGCTAGGCGCTCCCGGGGAATCGGCAACGCTACTCGGCGAGCATCTCCCCGGAGCCGCCGAACTCCTTCGGCATGTCCCGGTATTTCGGCAAGCCGTCCGGCACCGACATGGTTCTCTCGCCGTAGAAGACGTGCAGCGTCCCCTTGTGCGCCTTCGTCGGGACGATGTTGAGATAGACGTCGATCATGCCCATGGCCGGATGATCCGTGAACACGTGGCCACCGCACACCTTGCAGAACTTCCGCTGGCTGCCCGGCGTCTTGGCGTAGTTGCCGAGCTTGTCTTCGCCCGCCGTGACCTTCACCTTGTCCGGCGACCACAGGCTGAAGGCGTTCACCGGCGCGCCGGCCCACCCCGCGCAGTCCGTGCAGTGGCAGAACCCCATCACGTTGGGCTCGCCGGTCACCTCGATCTGAACGGCGCCGCAGAAGCAGGCGCCCTTGTGTGTCTCGCTCATCGATACCTCCCGTTACTGAGAAGGCGACGCTAGCACGGGCCGGGCCCGCACGGAACATCTGAGTGCGGCGGCGGCCTGATCCTCAACCGGGACCGGGATCACGAACGATCATGGACTGGCTCGCCGTGGCGAGCAGCGTCCCCGACTCGCTCCACAGGTGCACGGTGCCGTGACCGAACCCGTTACCCGCATACTCCATGCGGTTGTCGCAGAGCACCCAGGCGGTGGGTTCCAGGCGACCGAAGCGGATCGTGTTGTCGAGGCTCGTGCAGTGCATGATGCGGCCGAGCGCGTTACCCACCACGGAGGGCATGTAGTCGGCGATGATGGCGAGCGCCGCCGCGTCGTGGTCCACGTCCACCATGCGCGCCCAGAGCAGCGAGCGGCCGTCCGCGCTCGGTGTGCCGAAGCCGGAGAAGCCGAAGCAGCCGCGCGCCAGCCGCAGCTCGATGTGCTCGTGGAGGCTTTCGCCGCCATGGCCGTGCGGCACCAGCTGACATTCACCGGGTGGTGGCGGCGCCGGGAACCGTTCCCAGCAACCCTCCGCGGCAGACGGCCGCGAGCCCGCCGCGCCGATGACGGTGATTACCTCCCGATCGCCCACATGGCCCACCACCCTGCCCTGCACCACGTTGCGGCCGATGGCCGGCAGGATCACCTCCAGGTCGAGCCGCTCATCGAGCCGCGTGAGTGACAGGTACTGCCCCGTCGCCCACACCACGGGCTTGTTGGTGGCGTGTTCCAGGGCAACGATCCCGGCCGCGAGGCCTGCGCCGCCGAACAGCGAACCCCGCCCGCCGCTGACCCGGGCGGTCAGCGCGAGCTGCCAGCGCTGCGTGTCCACGGGATGGGTCAGCGCCAGAAACTCGGCGCACGACTGCTTCATGGTTCCCTCCGAGAAAAGGCACGCACTCTAGCGGAGGAGGTGCTTTCCCGACAACGCGCCGCGACTCGACAGACGGTAGCGCCCTTATAATGACCGACCGCTTCCTTCGAGCCCGACAGCGAGACAGCAATCCATGAGCAGTGATGTGACCGCCGGTTTGAACGGCACTGCGCCCGCGGTGGTGCTCAACACCCGGGTGATCACCGCGGCGATGCTGGTCAGCGCCCTGCTGATCGCTGGCATCGGCAGCGATCACGGCTGGCGGCTCGCGGCCCTGTTTCTCGTCGGCCTCGGCGCCGGTCTCGTCCTCTACCACGCCGCATTCGGCTTCACCGCCGCCTGGCGGGTGATGATCACCGAGCGTAGGAGCGCGGGTCTGCGCGCGCAGATGGTGATGATGGCCGTCACGGTGGCCGTGTTTCTGCCCCTGCTCGCCGGCGGCGAGCTGTGGGGCACGCCGCTTCGCGGCTCGGTGGCGCCGCTCAGCACCGCCATCATTGCCGGTGCGTTCCTGTTCGGCATCGGCATGCAGCTCGGCGGTGGTTGTGCGTCCGGCACCCTGTTCACCGTCGGGGGCGGCAGCGTGCGCATGATCGTGACGCTGCTGGCCTTCATCGCCGGCTCGGTGCTCGGCGCCTGGCACTGGCCGGCCTGGCAGGACGCGCCTCAGCTCGCGCCGTTCTCGCTGCTGGAGCATTTCGGCGCGCCAGGCGCGCTCGGCATCAGCCTCGGCCTGTTCGGCCTCGTGTGGTTCGGCGCCGGCGCGCTGGAGCGGCGTCGCCACGGCGGTCTGGAAGTCACCCGCGTGCAGCCGGGTATGGGCCGCTGGCTGCAGGGCCCCTGGCCGCTGGTCGCCGGGGCGCTGGGTCTGGCGGCCGTCAACATCGCCACCCTGTCGCTGGCCGGACGGCCGTGGGGGGTGACGTCCGGCTTCGCCCTGTGGGGATCGAAGGCCGCTGCGGGCCTCGGCATCGACGTGGCGTCCTGGCCCTACTGGCAGCGCCCGGGACCTGCGGCATCCCTCGAAGGCAGCGTGCTCGCGGACATCACCTCGGTGATGAATTTCGGCATTCTGCTCGGCGCCCTGGCCGCCGCCGGTCTTGCCGGCCGCTTTGCGCCGGTGTGGAAGATCCCGGCCCGGTCGCTGGCGGCCGCCATCATGGGCGGCGTGCTCCTCGGTTACGGTGCCCGGATCGCTTACGGCTGCAACATCGGCGCCTACTTCAGTGGCCTGGCGTCCGCGAGCCTGCACGGCTGGCTGTGGTTCGTCGCCGCCTTCGCGGGCAATACCCTGGGTGTGCGGCTCAGGCCCCTGTTCGGGCTCGATCGCTAACGGACGATGGTTCCGGGTATGCCCGGTTGTGCACCCAGCCCTCGCGGGTGTGGAAGCCCCACTCCCGGACCTTCCGCCCGGTGATGAAGACCGTCCAGCAGCCGCCTGGCGTGACCCGGGTGATGGTGTGCCGGGTGGTCGGCCGGCGCAGCCGGACTCTCGAGAAGCCGCCGAGCGTGCGGGTCCGCACCTCGCCGCCTTCCGAGTATGCCTCTTCGTAGCCACCCTTCAGCACGATGGACAGTGACCACCAGGGATGGTCGTGCAGGTCCCTGCCAGGATCCGGCTCCTGAAAACGATGCAGGTAGACGTTCAGAAACCGGTTCTTGGGCACCAGGTAATAGCGGTGCAGATAGTCACCGCAGATGGCTTCGTCGGGCTTCACCCCGGCACCAGGCTGGCGGCGATGGCGCGGAACAGCTCGAGCGATTCCAGCTCCCGCCAGGACGAGTCGTCGTCCGTGAGGCCATAGCCGCTGTTGGCGGACAGCTTCACGATCACCACCCGCTTCGCCGGGTTCACGTAAATGAACTGGTTGTAGACCCCGATCGCCGAGAACTCGCCCTCCGCCCCTGGCGGGATCCACCACTGATATCCGTAGCCGAAGGGGTATGAAGGATCGAGGCCCGGCTGCACGTGCGGCCCGTCCGGAGTGACCGAATCGTGAACCCAGGACTCGGAAACCACCTGCTGACTACCCCAGCGGCCACCATCGAGATAGAGCTGGCCGAGCTTGGCATAGTCCCGGGCGACCACCTGCAGGCCGCCGGCCGCCATCTCCATGCCAGCGTCGTCCGTGATCCAGTAGCCGTCGCGCTCCATGCCGAGCGGTTCCCAGAGCTTCTTACCGGCATAGGAGGCGAGGCTCTCGCCCGTGGCCGCCACCAGCAGCATGCCGAGCGCCTGGGTGTCCATGGAGTTGTAGTAGTTGTAGGTGCCCGGCTCCCGCGCCCGGACCAGGCTGGCCGTGAACGCATCCAGGGAATCGCCGGAGCCGAAGGTGTGGATGAAGCGCATGATGTCCGATTCCGGATCGCTGTAGTCCTCGTCCCAGCGCGCGCCGGACGACATCTGCAGCAGATCCTTGATCCGGACAGCGTCGTACGCGGACCCTGCCAGCTTGGGCACGTAGTCCGTGACCGGATCCTCGATGCTCCTGATGAGCCCCTCGTCCAGAGCGATGCCGACGAGCGCCGAGACGAAGCTCTTGCCGACGGACATGGACATCCAGTGCACGTCCGGACCACCCGTCAGCCAGTAGTGCTCGTAGACCTTCGCACCATCGTGCAGCACGTATAGGGCTGCGGTGTCGGTTTCCTCCAGAAAGCGCTGGGTGTCTTGCTCTTCACCCTGGAACCGGTACGTGGCGGGGAGCGGCATCGCTGCGCCCACCGGGAACACGTAAGGCGACGTGCTGGCCTTCATGACGTGGTGAGGGAACACATCCGCCAGCCGGTTGAAATTGTCGTACTGCTCCACGCCGCTGAAGAGCGAGGTGACGAACGCCATGCGTTCATCCTGGCCCACGGTATCCGCCTGAGACGACGCTTCCGCCTGCGGCTCCGCCGGCGGCGCCTCGCGACCGCAGCCGGTCAGCGTCATGGACAGCAGGCTGACGAGCAGCCATCGGGTAACGGGTTTACGGTTCAAGAGCCCCCCAAGGGACGATCGAAGGAGCGCAGAGTCTACCGAAAAACGGTGGCTCGGGATCCAGCTACCACTCAAATGCCGGCACGGCTCGTCGCTCTCCCAGCAGGAAGGCGTCAGCGACGTGAATCAGCGGTGTGACATCAGCATCGCTCGAGCCTTCGTGAACCAGCTCGACGAATCGATCGTACAGACCTTGATACTCGCTGGCGGGCACCAATGCCTGTTCGACACCGTCCACGACGATCCCTGCCCCGCCCTTGACCAGCACCAGACTACCGGACGTCGTGCCGACGACGATTTCCCAAATCTCCTCGTCCGCCTGCCGGAAATCCAGCTCCGCCCTGATCGGCACGCCGGCCTCGTCCTCGAATGCCAGTGACGCGGCGATGGGTGCCGCGCGGTTGTCCGGTACCTCCAGGATGGCGTGCGTCAGCGCGAACGGCCGCGGCAGGATACAGGTCACGATCGAAAGCGCGTTGACGCCCGGATCGAACACGCCCATGCCGCCAGGCTCGAAGATCCAGTCCTGACCGGGATGCCAGCGCCGCACATCTTCCTTCCAGAGAATGTCCACCGACTTGACCTCCCGTCCCTGCAGCCAGCGTCGGGCAGGCTCAACCGCCGCTGCGCAGCGTGAGTGCCAACTCGCGAACAGTGTCAGGCCCGAATCCGCGGCAAGCCGCTGCAACGCGTCCATCTCGGCCAGCGAGGCGACCGGCGGTTTCTCGAGGAAGACGTGGCGTCCGGCGATCAGCGCCTCCCGGGCCTGATGGTAGTGAACGCGCGGTGGCGTGCAGAGCACGACGGCGTCGATCTCCGGTACTGTTTCGAACGCCTCCGCCAGGCTTCTGAATCCAGGGATGCCTTCAATCTCAGCATTGCGGCTGACGGTGGCCACCAGCGCCATCTCGGGATGTGCTGCCAGCACGGGCACGTGCTGATCGCGGGCGATCTTGCCGATTCCAACCAGCGCAACACGCAAGGGCGAAGATGACGACATCGGTGGACGATCCTGCAGCTACAGCTTGCGCACCATGGTACCCATGAGGCGAGCGGATTGCCGATGACGAACACCAGTGTTCTCGGATAACTCGGCGTGAAACCCGCTTGCCGGGACGTTCGCGCCGATGCAGCATGCGCGCCGCAACCCCGGAGCACCCGAAAGTGACCACGCGCACCGCCCACGTCGACTCCTACTATGCCGCCACCCGCAACGACACCGTGGAAAGGCCAATACTCGAGGAACACCTGGCAGCGGACGTCTGCATCGTCGGCGCCGGCTTCAGCGGGGTGTCTGCGGCGCTGCACCTGGCGGAGGCCGGCTTCACCGTTGTGCTGCTGGAAGCGGCCCGGGTGGGCTTCGGCGCGTCGGGCCGCAACGGCGGCCAGCTCGTGAACAGTTACAGCCGCGACATCGACGTCATCGAACGGCGCTACGGCAAGAAAACGGGCCAGGCGCTGGGTCAAATGGCCTTCGAAGGCGGCAACATCATCCGGGAGCGGATCGCCCGCTACGACATCCGCTGCGACCACAAACCGGGCGGCATCTTCGCCGCGTTCAACCACAAGCAGCTCAGGGAGCTCACCGAGCAGAAGGCTCTCTGGGAACGGTTCGGCCACCAGCAGCTCGAGCTGCTCGACGCCAACGCCATCCGCGCTCACATCCAGTCCGAGCGCTATGTGGGCGGGCTGCTCGACCACAGCGGCGGCCACGTCCACCCCCTGAACCTGCTGCTCGGGCAGCTCGCCGCCTTCGAATCCCTGGGTGGACGCGTGTTCGAAGACTCGCAAGTGACCAGCCTGGACCGGGGCGAGCCATCGGTGGTCCGTACCGCCAGCGGGCAGGTCACCGCCCGCTACGTGCTGCTCGCCGGCAACGCCTACATGGCGGGGCTGATCCCGGAGCTCGCGGCCAAGTCCATGCCCTGCGGCACCCAGATCGCCGTCACCGAGCCGCTCCCGGAAGCCGTCAGCCAGGCGCTCCTCCCACACGGGCACTGCGTGGAAGACTGCAACTACAAGCTCGACTACTACCGTATGACCGCGGACAACCGCCTGCTCTACGGCGGCGGTGTCACCTACGGCGGCGGCGATCCGGCCTCCATCGAGCGCTTCATCCGCGGCCATCTGGAGAAGACCTTTCCCCAGCTCGAGGGCGTGCGCTTCGACTACACCTGGGGTGGAGATTTTCTGCTGACATTGAGCCGCATGCCGCAGTTCGGGCGGCTGACCCCGAGCATCTACTACACCCAGGGCTACAGCGGCCACGGCGTGACCACGACCCACCTCGCCGGCCGCCTGGTGGCCGAAGCGCTGCAGGGTCAGGCGGAGCGATTCGACGCCTTCGCGCGGCTGAAGCACCTGCCGTTCCCGGGTGGACGGCTGTTCCGGGTGCCGTACACGGCCATGGGGGCGCTGTACTACGGGCTGCGGGACACGCTCGGCGTGTAACGCCTTGCGCTCAGACCATGGCGCCGATGATCACGCCCATCAGAATCGAGTAGGCGACCCGATAGCCGGACTGGATCAGGAACAGGCGCATGCCCCACCGGCAGAAGGCCGTGTCGGACGCCATCGCCGTGGCAATGAAGCCGACGCCGGTAACAAGCCCGAACACCGCGCCGCCCGCAGCCGTGCCGATTTCCAGCGCGATCATGAGCCAGGCCATCACCACGCAGGTGAGCAGCGCGGTGAAGAAGCTGACCACGAAGGGTGTGGGCGATGGCTCGAGCTCGTCCGTCGACTTGCCGAGCGCGGCGAGCCACGCGTTTCCGAACAGCGGTCCGTACCAGACGCCACCGAGCGCGAACGCGGCCACCGTAGCAAACAGAATGGCCAGCCAGTTGCCGGCAATGACTTCGAACATCGGCTTCCTCCTCTCTAAGACGCCAGCACGTTGATGAACTGCCAGGGATCGGACTCGTCGACCTCCTCGTCGAACTTGCTCCAGCGGTTGGCGAGAGGATGCCAGTCCGTGTAGTGCCCTTCCACCGGGCCGAGATAGGGCTTCTGGATGGCGAGGCACCGTGCGTGGTCCATCTCTTCCGCCTCGACGATACCGGCCTTCGGGTTCTCCAGCGCCCAGACCATGCCGGCAAGAACCGCCGAGGTCACCTGAAGCCCGGTGGCATTCTGGTAAGGCGCCAGCTCCCGCGTTTCCGCCATCGACAGGCGCGAGCCGTACCAGTAGGCGTTCTTCGCATGCCCGTAGAGCAGCACGCCGAGTTCGTCGATACCACCGATCACCTCCGTCTCATCGATGATCTTGTGGGTCGACTGCACCACGCCGCTACCGAAGGTCTCGTGCAACGAGAGCACCGCGTCATTGCACGGGTGATATGCGTAGTGGCAGGTGGGACGGAAATCCGGGTCGGCCGGATCGCCGAGCGTGAAATAGTCGGCAATCGAGATCGACTCGTTGTGCGTCACCAGAAACCCGTACTGGGCACCCGGCGTGGGGCACCAGCTGTGCACCCGGGTGAGCCCGCCCGGGATATCCAGATAGATGGCGGCGCGGCAGCCGGAGTCGTGACGCCGGCCGTTCTCCGGCAGCCACTTCTCGTGGGTGCCCCAGCCGAGCTCCGCGGGCTGGAAGCTCTCCGCCAGGAACCCCTCCACCGACCAGGTGTTCACGAACGTGCCGATGGGCTTTGGCGTGTGCACGTACTGGGTGTCGCGCTCGGCGATGTGCACGCCCTTCACCCCGAGATCGCGCATCAGCGTTGCCCAGTCCGCACGGGTCTGCGGATTCGCCTCCGTGCCATCGAGATCGCGCGCAAGGTTGAGCAGCGCTTCCTTCACGAACCAGCTCACCATGCCCGGGTTCGCGCCACAGCAGGAGATGGCCGTGGTGCCGCCCGGATTGGCCGCCTTTTCGGCGCGCACCCTCTCCCGCAGCGCGTAGTTGGTGCGCGCCGCCAGCGGCTGATCAGTGTTGAAATAGAATCCCGGCCAGGGCTCCACCACCGTGTCGATGTAGAGCACGCCGAGCTCGCGACAGAGCTTCATCACGTCCAGGCTGTCCGTGTCCACGGACACGTTCACCACGAAGCCCTGCCCCTTCTCGCCCGCGAAGAGGCCACCGAGCAGCGCACGGTAGTTGTCGCGGGTGAGTGCCTGCTCGATGAGGCGCACGCGACGCTGCTTGAGAAAGGTCCGGTGCTCCGGCTCGGGATCGATCACGCAGAGTCGCCGGTTATCGTAGGAGAAGTGGCGCTCGATGAGCGGCAGCACGCCGCGGCCGATGGAGCCGAAGCCGATCATGACGATCGGACCGGTGATGGTGCCGTGCTCGGGCCAGTGCTTGCTCAAAAAGGTTGCTCCCCGTCTGCGCGCATGGAAGCGCAGGGAGCGAGTCTACTCTACGAGCAGTGGGATATCAGGCGCCCGGGCAGCCTCACGCGCCGTTCGCACGAGCCGCTCGAGGTCCGCCTCGAGCTCTGCTTCCGTGTCGTAAGTCGCTGACGTCCAGAGCACCCGGTTATTGCCGGCGCGGATCTCGAAGCAGAAGCCATTGGAGTCGTCGCTTCTCCGCTGATAGCGGTCTTCCAGAACCATGGACCGGCTCAGCGACTGCATTCCGCCGCGCGCGCCCTTCGCGTCGGCGTAGCCGCGGCTGGTGAGAATGGCCTCGCCGCTCGCGGACAGCAGCCGGAAACGCCTGCTGCCATCGGTGTCCGTAAACAGCTCGAACCGCGCGCGGCCCGCCGTGTCCTGGGGTTCTGATCTGTTCTGAGTCGGCGCAGCCCTGGAAACCAGGGTTTCAGGTGACCGGACACCGCGGTTTTGGAGCGGAGTCGCGGAACCTGTCAATCGCCTGACCCCGCTCTGAGTCAGGGTCACCCAGACCTTCAAGGCCGTGTTCTGCATCACCACTGCCGTCATGGCGCCTTCAAACAGCGCCTGCTTCAGGAGGCTGCCGCCCCCAATTGGTGCGTGCT
Source organism: Pseudomonadales bacterium (assembly GCA_050185825.1). Classification (GTDB taxonomy): domain Bacteria; phylum Pseudomonadota; class Gammaproteobacteria; order Pseudomonadales; family Azotimanducaceae; genus SZUA-309. The sequence goes on from JBFWZA010000001.1 coordinate 145,967, forward strand.
CATGCATGTTCGACACGGTGCTCACCTCTTCGAATTTGCGGCGATGGTACGCGGAGTAGAAAGGAATGTTTGGGACTTCGATCGGATATTTCGGAACTGCGCGATCGAAGTCTCTACTTCATCCTCCAGACATTGGGCCAGCCATGTCGCACCGGCTCCCTGAACCGCGAGTCGTCATCCTGATCGATACCATCCACGCTGTGGCGGATGTCGTCGGTGACGCGGCCCTGCAAGTAGTAGCTGTGCTCCACCAGTCCGGTCACGATCGGCGTGCAGTCAATCTGATGGACTCGCCCATCCAGCTCGGCCGGACGGTTCGCCCCTCGCAATCCAAGACGATCAGTGTTTCCCTTGGTGTGATCCGAGATTGGCATCGATAGATCACCCGCGTTGTGGTAGATGCTCACCTGCCCCGCCATCTCCGGTAACCGCCGAAGGCCTTTTCCGGGTTCGAAAACGTCATCTGCTACGTCCGGCGCGCAGAGAAATACCTGATCGAACAATCGCGGGGGCTTACCGCCGACGGAGAATTCCTCAGTCCGCTTCAAAGCATTCTGCAGCACGTAGTTACCCATGGAATGGCAGAGCAGGTGAATGGACTGACGGCACAACTCCTGATCGCTCTTTCGAGCTTCACGCCAGATCTCCACGAGATAGTCCCGCAGCTTGAGGAACCCTCGACCGATGGACGCGCCCGAAGCTTCTGCGTCGTTCCGGTCCGAGAAGTACGACCAGAACGGAATCTTCTTGCCGTCGGACGGCCACGTGAACAGCACCACCTTGACCCGCTTGCCATCCGTAGGGATGTTGCGGTTGAGCATGAGCTCGAGACTCATTGCAGACGCCACGGCTGACCACCAGCCCACACTGAATCCGTGGATGTAGACAAGCACGTCGCATCCAAGCTGCATGTCGTCCTTGAGCTCCGAAAACAGCCGCTGTGACCCGAACACGGCTTCGGGTTGACGCGAGTCTGAGGTCTCCTTGTCCAGTACCTCCTCGAACGCTTCGATTGTCGCCGTTCTGCGCTTTTTCTCGAGGTACTCGGCCAGCTTCAGCCCATCACCAATCCCGAGGTTAGTCTTCCGACGCAGCGCTTTTGAGATGTCATCTTCATCAGCCTGCAGCACGACCTGGCCAAATCGAAGATTCTCCGTTCCGTCCTCGCTGACGTCATTGCCATATCCGGTAGGACGCCAGCGGTTCTTTCCCGTGTGGCCGCGGTTGGTTGCGTAGTAGAGCGTCAGATCAACCATGCTTACGCCTCCTTGCTGTCTGCTCCCTGTACGCGTCGACCACTGCAGCGGTCCGAACCACACCGACGTGGGATCGAAAGCAGTGGTGACTAGAATGGGCGGCACCCCCTTCCCCGACAGGAGTGACCGCCCAGATGGTATGCGTGTTCACGACGGTATTGAAGTGTCGTGCAACTGTGGAGACCGGGCTTGGCAGTTACTGAGGAATAAAAGTCCGGAGAAAGTTACCCATATGTCCGGGCAGCACCGGGTGGAAATGGCGGAGCGGACGGGACTCGAACCCGCCTCCAGAGCACGCAGGTGTACGCGCAGGTGTTTAACTCTTTGATTTATCACGGTTACATACCTTCTCGTACGCAGACGCACACAACTGGTGTGCGCAAAAGTGTGCGCAAACAAATGCTGACTACATGGCCGATGAGTAGACGCTGAAGTCGAAGGAAAGCCCTATCTACAACCATCTAATTAGGCACAGAAAACTGGAGCCCCACCGTTCGACACAGCCGTTCGGCTAGCTCTGCTGCTGGCTCCCATCCGCCACAACATTCGGGGCTAAGAGCTACAGTAACCACGCATACGTTATCGCTGTTGAGGGCACGACTAACTAGATCGAAAACCTCGGCAACAAAATTGTCCGAGTACAGTGGTCGATAACCATCGTCGAAGCGAAAGAAAAAAAAGTCCAAATCCAGATTCAGTATTACTGGATTTTCACCTTCAATCGCATTTTCGAGCATCTGAGGCAGGTCTCTGGCCTCAATCTCCTCTATGAAGCCTTTCGGCTTCGTTCCGACTCGATGCGTCGCACACCAGAGGTCAACGATGCGGTCCTCATAGATTTCAAGAAAATTCGAAAGATAATTATCCCATCGAATCGCAGGAACGCTGATTGCAGGGTCCTTGTAACCGATCGACAGATACTCATTCAGATCGAGTTTGCCAACGTTCGTTGTATCTAAGTTCCACTGGTCAACATTCGAGCCAGCGGTATCGTAGTGCTCGTCCACATGAACAATCCGCAGATCAGATCGATTGCCAATCTCCTGTAGCCAACACCACATAGCCGCTCGGTGGTTATCCATGATGTAGACCTTGCCGCACCTCCATAGCAAGTTCAGGTTCATCGCGCTGGAGACGTTTCTCCCAGCAAAAGGAAATACCCACCGACAAGCTCGTTCATTCACGTCTCTACCCTACTCTCGAGATAAAAACAGCCACGCCATCTTTTCCTCATGGTACGTGGTCCTATTCATTCAGTGTGCACATTCTTTGCTGTTGGCGATCAATCACAGCCGGATCTGTGGATCAACTGTTTTTGCGTTCCGCCGTACGAATTTCGGATTTGACGAGCAGCATGCTCTGAGCGCCAAGGACAACGTGCCAGCACTCGCGGATGGTGAGGCTAGAGAGAAAAAAAACGAATGTCCTAGCTGAAAGCGATAAAGCTGAATTTGGTGGTATGTACTCCCTGAGAAATCCCAAACCTGCAAGCCCCCAAAGACAGAGTGTAGTTAGGACCACAAGGATTGCAGTCTGATAGACGAAAACGTATTCCCGCAGCCCACCCGGATGTTCTTCCGAGACCCTCTGGATTTCTTCTGTCTGCAACAGCGCATTCGCGTTTCCACCCCACGCGAAGCAGAGACCGATGAATATCCCGGCGAGCGGTAGCAACACACTATTCGCAGCTATCTGCAACTCAACTGGTACCAGCCATGCCAGAGTGAATCCGACCGTCAGATGTAGCACGAGCCAGCCATCTACAAAGCGCCGTATCCCGCTCTTCCCAGCTTTGTTGTACAGGAGCCAAGACCAATAGTTCATCCAACATCGCCCTCTGGCGTATCACGTACTGCTAGGTATAGCTCTCTTATACGGTTCAGGATTCTCCTCCATGCAGTTTGGCCGTCCACTTCCTCCTCCGAAAATGACACCGAATCCTTATCCATACTGCGTGTAAGAGGCTTAGAATCGGGAGTCTCTATGATTCGAGCAGTAGCATTGTTCCCGGTAGCAGCAGCGGATCGAGCAATCTCCTCCACTGATTCCTCGTCCAAATCCTCACCTGCCAGTTCCGCCCTACCCTTCGTCCCGTTAACCTTTTCTAGCGCATCCTCAAGCGGCTTTTGAAAGTCTTGGTTTACATCCCAAGGATTGGGTCGCTCGAAACTCACAGCAAGCTTCAGGATCGCGTGAGCATTACGGAGAGACGCGATAAACGAATCTGGATTCTTTATCTCACTAACCTCGAACAGGCCACGCGATATCGCTGTGCCGCCAGAATTGAGAAGTCGTTGTAGGTTGCGGGCGATCCCGTCAATCGTAGGACTGAGTCGAGTCTTTCTCGCGATAGCACAAACTTGAAAGGTCAGATCAACAAACACATGCGTATAGGGGGAGCTCTCAAACTCGGTATCGTCAAATCGACCCAACTCCTCGTCCCACATTTCGACGACACTCGGAGTTGTTCTCCCAAGAGCGAAGTACAATCCCTCATCGCCAACCTTGGCCGTATTCCCGATGTGCCACACATAACCGGAGCGCAATTCTGAACTAGGCTTAGCCATGATCGCCTGCTCGACCATAGCTCTCGGTTCGATTGTTCCATCGACCCAATCATCCTGCCTTGGCTTGTAGAACTTTATACGGAACAGTTGAAATTCCGGCACAACAACTCCTCAATCCAAATCGCTCCCACAGATTCCGATCTCCATCCTTCGGGACAAGCTGACGCGGATGTCTACCGGGCCCCTACGTCTCACGATTTCGGTTCCACTAGATCGATACTCGCAGGGGGATAGCAAAAAGCGCATGAATAGCGCTATCGAATAGCACGACAAGCCCCCCTCCCACAGGCTACGTGGCGGATATCCTACATCACATTCGAACGGTTTCTATTTTTGTATTACTGCGCCACCTGCCGAGACCGATGCAGACTGCTGAAGGGTCCATCGCGGTGGGCTGCCGCGGGCATCCCGGCAACGCCTCATCGCCGGGTCCTCCCCACTTACGCCAAATCCCGCGCCTTCTGATGACCCATTCGTTTCCGATAAACTTGGTCTCCGGAAAGCGTGATATCTAACAGTTCGGGAATGTTATGGGGCAACAGAATCTGTCAGCGTTTATCTGGAGCGTTGCTGACCTTCTGAGAGGCGACTACAAGCAATCCGAGTACGGTAGGGTGATCCTACCCTTTACTGTCCTACGGCGCTTGGACTGTGTGCTGGAGTCAACGAAGGCTGATGTGCTAGCAGAGCTAGAGAAGCGGAAGTCTGCGGGTTTGAACCCAGAACCTTTTCTCCTCAAGAAATCCGGTCAGCTTTTCTACAACACCTCTCCCCTAGACCTAAAAAAATTGATGGGCGATCAGGACAACATCGCCGAGAACACCTTCTCCTACATTCAGGGTTTCTCCCCAGCGGTCAGGGATATTTTCGAGTGCTTCGATTTCCATACGCAGATAGACCGCCTCGCAAGAACCAACCTCTTGTACTTGGTGACGGAGAAATTCGCCAACATCGACCTCCACCCTGATGTGATCTCCAACGAACAGATGGGGCATGTCTTCGAGGAATTGATCCGTAGGTTCGCCGAGCTCTCCAACGAAACTGCAGGAGAGCACTTTACGCCCAGAGAAGTCATCCGACTCATGGTCAACCTGTTGTTCATCGAGGACGATGAAGCGCTGACAAAACCGGGAATCGTCAGATCACTCTATGACCCAGCCGCGGGGACTGGAGGCATGCTGTCTGTGGCTGAGGATCACCTTAGCGGCTTGAACCCGGATGCCAGACTGGTGATGTACGGGCAGGAGCTAAACGCAGAGTCCTATGCAATCTGCAAGGCCGATATGCTCATCAAAGGTCAGGACATCAGCAACATCATCCACGGCAACACCCTATCCAATGACGGCCTTCCCGGAAAGCACTTCGACTACATGCTCTCCAACCCTCCATTCGGAGTGGAGTGGAAGAAGATCAAGTCGGTGATCGATAAAGAGCATGAGCAGCAAGGCTTCAACGGTCGATTTGGTCCCGGCTTGCCTAGAGTGAGCGATGGCTCGTTGCTATTTCTGATGCACCTGATATCCAAGATGCGGCCCGCAAATGATGGGGGCAGCCGATTCGGCATCGTTCTGAATGGTTCCCCTCTCTTCACTGGCAATGCCGGCAGCGGTGAGAGTGAGATACGGCGCTACGTGCTCGAGAACGACCTGCTCGAAGCCATAATCGGCCTGCCGACAGACATGTTCTACAACACCGGGATCAGCACATACATCTGGATCGTCACCAATCGCAAGGCCGAGCATCGGAGGGGCCAAGTGCAGCTGATTGATGCCAGCAGCATGTGGGAGAAGATGCGCAAGAGCCTCGGCAGTAAACGTAAACAGCTTAGTGATGAGCACATAGCTGGAGTCACTCGGTTGTTTGGGCAAGCGAAGGAAGTATCCATCGATGGAATGCCTGTCAGTAAAGTCTTTGGTATCAGCGACTTTGGCTACCAGACGATTACTGTCGAGAGGCCCATGAGGGACGATGAAGGAAACCTCATTAAAGAGACCAGAGGGAAGAAAAAGGGCCAGCCAAAGCCAGATACGGCCTTGCGGGATACCGAGGATGTCCCACTCGACGAGGACATAGATGAGTACTTCCAGCGTGAGGTATTGCCTCACGTTCCAGAAGCTTGGATTGACTATGACAAGACAAAAATCGGGTATGAGATACCCTTCAATCGACACTTCTATGTTTTCAAGCCTCCGCGGGAGCTAGACGAGATCGATGCTGATCTCAAGGTCGTGACGGACCGGATTGTGCAGATGATCGCGGAGCTCAAGCATTGAGCTTCCGAACCTACGTTGAACTCAAAGACAGCGGGGTCGAATGGATCGGTTCCGTGCCGACCCACTGGAAGGTCGAACGGTTCAAGAATTCGGTATCTACCTGCAAAAACGGGACATGGGGTGACGAGCCGGAAGGTACGGAGTTCGATATCCAGTGCGTGAGAGTTGCTGACTTTGATCGCCAGCGTTGTGTTGTTGGAGAGGTGCCGACGATACGGAACGTTGGGGAACGCGAGCGTCTTGGTCGTTTGCTATCGAGCGGCAATCTCTTGCTTGAAAAGTCAGGCGGTGGGGATCTGCAGCCGGTTGGATTCGTCGTCCTGTATGACAAAGATCAGCCTGCAGTCTGTTCCAATTTCGTTGCAAGGATGGAACTTGTTGACGGGATGAACCCGTCTTTCTGGAGGTACTGCCATGCAGCAGCCTATGCAGTACGACTTAACCAGAGATCGATCAAGCAGACGTCGGGTATCCAGAATTTAGACCAGTCCCAGTACCTGAATGAGTTGGCTCCGTACCCTCCCGAAGAAGAGCAAAAGGCCATCGCCTCCTTTCTAGACACTGAAACCTCCAAAATCGACGCCCTAATCGCCGAGCAACAACGCCTAATCGAGCTACTGAAGGAAAAGCGGCAAGCAGTCATCAACCATGCGGTCACCAAAGGTCTGGACCCTGATGCGCCGATGAAGCCTTCTGGGATCGGTTGGATTGGAGAAATTCCTGAACATTGGGCAATGAAACGGCTGAAGCACGTGTCGCCGTCCATATCTGTTGGAATAGTGGTTGAACCAAGCAAGTATGTCTCTGAAGATCAGAATGATCCGCCTTTTATCTATGGGGGGGATATAAGAGAAGAGCGTATTGATTGGACAAGTTCTCGGCGCATCACTCCTAATGATAGTAATCAACAATTCAAGTCCAGATTGGACACCGGCGACGTACTTACCGTCCGCGTTGGGGCGCCCGGAGTGACGGCGGTCGTCCCCGAAGAGTGCGAAGGCGGCAACTGTGCTTCCGTTATGTTGATCCGAAAAGGTCGCTTCGACTCCTATTGGCTCTGCTACGTTATGAACAGTTTCGTCGTTCGGAATCAGATCGAGGTCGTGCAATACGGAGCCGCGCAGAAGCAGTTCAATATCTCGCACGCCGTAGATTTCGTTGTCCCGTTTCCGAGCTTAGAAGAACATACAGCAATTGTGGCTTCAGTGCGGGAAGCGACCATGAAGATTGATAGTCTCATCTCGGAGGCCGTACGGGGGATAGAGTTGTTGCAGGAGCGTCGGTCCGTACTGATCTCCGCCGCCGTCACCGGCAAAATCGACGTTCGAGATCATCTACTTCAGGGGGCAGTGTGAACCTCCACAAGGAGATCAGGTTCGAGGACGAGATATGCGAGCATCTAGCTGCCAACGGATGGTTTCATCAAAGTGACGCTGCCCAATCCTACGACCGCAATCTAGCCCTCTATCTCCCAGATGTACTCGCTTGGGTCCAAACCACCCAGCCCGAGGCTTGGGATATCCTTACAAAGAATCATGGAGCCATGGCTTCACTGACGCTTCTGGAACGCCTCAGGGCGTCTCTAGACCAGAGCGGTACGTTACAGATACTCCGGCAGGGGTTCGATGTCCTCGGGCTGCGCAGCAAGCTTCGGATGGCCCAGTTCAAGCCTGCCATGTCCATGAACCCGGATATCACCCAACGGTACGCGGCTAACCGCCTCCGCGTGGTCCGCCAAGTTCGATACTCGCAGCACGATGAGAACAGCATCGATCTGGTGCTGTTCCTGAATGGCATCCCGGTAGCCACGATAGAACTGAAGACAGATTTCACCCAGAGCATTGATGATGCCGTCGATCAGTATCGGTTTGATCGGATTCCGAACCAAAAAGGGCAATCGCCGGAGCCACTCCTGACTTTTCCCAGCGGTGCTCTTGTTCACTTCGCCGTTAGCAGCAGTGAAGTCAGGATGACCACTAAACTCGCCGGACCGAGCACCGTCTTTCTTCCGTTCAATCGGGGGGACAACGGTGCCGCCGGCAATCCCTTGAACCCTCATGGACCCAAGACCGCTTACCTCTGGGAGCAGGTCTGGCAGCGGGATAGCTGGCTGGACATTCTCGGGCGCTATCTCATTGCCGAGCGTGACGAGAAGAAGAAGATCAAGGCGATCATCTTCCCCCGTTATCACCAGCTAGACGTTACCCGGAAACTCCTCGACACCGTATTGAAGGAAGGCCCGGGCCACAAGTATCTCGTTCAGCATTCGGCCGGCAGCGGCAAGACGAACTCTATTGCGTGGAGTGCCCACTTCCTGAGTGATCTGCACGACTCCGAGGACAAGAAGGTCTTCGACTCGGTCTTAGTGGTATCCGACAGGAATGTCATTGACGGCCAGCTTCAAGAAGCCATTTTCTCCTTCGAACGCACCAGCGGCGTTGTCGCCACGATCAAGGGCGCCACCGGCAGTAAGAGCGCCGAGCTGGCTGAAGCACTATCAGACGCTAAGAAGATTGTGGTCTGCACCATCCAGACCTTCCCGTTCGCGCTTGAAGCGGTGCGTGAGCTCACTGCCACGCAAGGCAAGCGCTTCGCGGTCATCGCTGATGAAGCACATAGCTCGCAGACCGGACAAGCGGCCGCGAAACTGAAGCAAGTGCTGTCCGCCGAGGAACAGCAGGAGCTAGAAGATGGCGGTGAAATCAGCACCGAAGACTTGCTTGCTGCGCAGATGGCCGGCAGAGCCAACGATGCCGGGATCACGTATGTAGCGTTCACCGCCACTCCGAAGGTGAAGACGATGGAAACCTTCGGACGTCCGCCGGACCCGACCAAGCCCAAAGGGAAGGACAATCTCCCTGAAGCTTTCCATGTCTACTCGATGCGTCAAGCCATCGAGGAAGGCTTCATTCTGGACGTTCTCCGAAACTACATTTCCTACAAGCTGGCCTTCAAACTAGCGAACGAGGGCAAGGAATGGGACGAAAAGGAGGTTGAGCGTAGCGAGGCCATGAAAGGCCTCATGCGCTGGGTTCGCCTCCATCCCTACAACATCTCCCAGAAGGTGCAGATTGTCATCGAGCACTATCGGGAAATGGTCTCATCCCTCCTCGAGGGCAAGGCAAAGGCGATGGTGGTCACCGCCAGCCGGCTGGAAGCCGTCCGCTGGCAACTAGCGATGGCGAAGTACATCAAAGAGAAAGGGTATGAGATCAGATCGCTAGTAGCCTTTTCAGGGGAGGTCAACGACAAGGAATCTGGACCGGACCCGTTTAAGGAGACAAGCCCTGAACTCAATCCAACCTTGAAGGGGCGAGATATCCGGGAAGCATTCAAGGGCCCTGAGTATCAGGTGCTGCTGGTCGCCAACAAGTTCCAGACAGGCTTCGACCAACCCCTGCTGTGCGCCATGTACGTGGACAAGCGGTTGGCAGGCATACAGGCCGTACAGACGCTCTCACGTCTGAACAGAGCCCATCCGGGCAAGGACACCACCTATGTGCTGGACTTCGCGAATGACCCGGGGGAAGTGCTAGACGCATTCAAGACTTACTACACCACGGCAACGCTGGAAGATGTCACCGACCCCCAAATCATTCTCATTTTGCGCACAAAACTCGACGAATATGGGTTCTACGATGAGTTCGAGATCGAGCGGGTGGTGGCCGTCGAGTTGGACCCGAATGCAAAACAACGGCAGCTGGATGCCGCCATCGGACCCGTTGCTGATCGGCTTCTGAAGCGGTTCGCTGCCGCCAAGCAAGCGCTTCAGGAGGCAGAGGCCAATGATGACGAAGCTGCGGAGAAAACCGCTAGGGATCAGATGAATGCCCTACTGTTGTTCCGTACCGACGTATCCACCTATCTTCGTGTCTACACGTTTCTGTCTCAGATTTTCGACTATGGGAACTCGGAGTTTGAAAAACGGTTCATCTTCTTCAAGTACCTGATCAGGCTGTTGAAGTTTGGCCGGGAGAGACAAGGCGTTGATCTCTCGCAAGTCGTCCTGACCCATCATTCCTTACGAAATAGAGGCAGGCAGAAAATGACGCTGCTGGATGATCAGTATCCAGAGCTCAAGCCCATCACGGAAGCCGGTAGTGGCGAGGTGAGAGAGCCTGAGAAGGCCTATCTCCGGGAAATCATCGAGAAGGTCAACGATCTGTTTCAAGGTGATCTCACAGACAACGACAAGCTCATCTATGTGAACAACGTGCTCATGGGCAAGCTGTTGGAGTCCGAGACGCTGATCAAGCAGGCCGGCAGCAACACCAAGGAGCAGTTCTCGAACTCGCCAGACCTAAATCAGGAACTTATCAACGCAATCATCGAAGCGCTCGACGCTCACACCGAGATGAGCACGCAAGCCCTAGAGTCCGTCGCCATTCAGAAGGGTCTCAAGGACATCCTGTTGAACAACGCCGGACTCTATGAGGCACTCAGGAGTCGGTCGGAGACCCAGTAGAGAACCAACTGAGTTGCCATAAATGGCTGGAAGGTCTACTGTCCCACAAATGATCCATTAATGGGACAGTAGCGATGCCCTCCTCCACGAAAGTCTTGCCCCTGAAGCAGAGTCGGCCAACCCTGCCAGCAAACGTAAGTGGGACAGTTCCCAACCGTAAGGCTAACGACGCAGTCAGGACGCGCTCCCACCTGACAGAGTCCGAGGTCGATCTGCTCCTCAAGGCAGCTAAAAACGGCCGGCAGGGTCAGCGGGATCACCTCATGGTGTTAATGGCCTTCCGGCATGGACTGCGAGTCTCGGAGCTGGTCGACCTCCGCTGGACGGACATCGACTTCAAGGCTGGGACAATCCACGTCCGTAGGCTGAAGGGCTCCAAAGACTCGACTCACTACTTGGAGGGCGATGAGATTCGGTCTCTCCGGGCGATCCAGAGAGCCTCTGAGAGTCCTTTCATCTTCGTCTCTGAGCGGGGCGGACCGGTGAGCGCGGCGGGTTTCAGGAAGCAGCTATCACGTTGGGGTAAAAAGTCCAAGATCGGCTTCCCGATCAACCCCCACATGCTACGCCATGCGTGCGGTCACGCTCTCGCGAACCGGGGAATGGACACCCGATCGCTTCAGGCGTTCCTAGGCCATGCCAGTATTCAACACACCGTGAGATACACCGAGTTGAGCCCTACCCGCTTCAAGAACATCTGGAAAAAGATCGCTGGATAAAACCGCCTCAAACCCATCCCTGACGGACGGCACGGTGAGGCTGTCTGGCAGAACATTGAAGAGGTAAGCATGCATGTCGTCGGCATAGATGGCTGTAAAGTCGGATGGTGCTGCGTTGAACTCGCCGACAACGGTAGTTGGTCAATTGATGTCATGCCGGACATAGGAGAGGTATGGCGTCGTTTCCGTGGTGCGTCGGCCATATTTATCGACGTGCCTATCGGTCTACGGGACTTTGGTTCAGACCAACGTCATTGCGAAATAGAAGCACGACGGTGTCTCGGCCGAAGGCACTCAACCGTGTTCACCCCACCTCTTCGTAGTTCTCTCGCGTTCAATAGCTATGAGGAAGCATCCGCCAACAATTTCAAGCTCGCGGGCAAAAAGTTGTCTCGGCAAGCATGGGGAATCCTTCCCAAGATTGCGGAAGTAGACAGGTTTCTCAACGACTGCGTATCCGCCCGAAGTGTGCTCAGCGAAGTGCACCCCGAACTTTTGTTTTGCAACCTAAACAACTGGGTCCCGATGTCGAAGGGTAAAAAGTCCGCAGCCGGTAAGCGCGAGCGCAGTGAACTTTTAAGACGCCACTTCTCTCATACGGGAGATGTTTTCAATCAGTTTCGAAAACAGTTCTTGAAAAGAGAGGTCGCCGACGATGACGTGTACGACGCCATGATCGCCGCCGTCTGCGCACTGAAGTGCCAGACCAGAGGATGCTCAACCTTTCCTGTTCACCCCGAACGCGACTCTCACGGCCTGCCCATGCAGATGGTCTTTCCCGGCAAAAGCGTGAACTAGGTCGCTTCGGGAACAACTTTACATGGTAGTTTCCCGAAGATGGAACAGCCTCTGAACGTGATTCTTGTCTTCTGTGCGTGGCTCATCGAGTCTATCCATGCGCTGCTCACTACGCCTTTGGGCGAACTAACTCTGTGGATGATCTTGGTTGGATTGTTTGCTGTCGCGATATCAATCTCTACTCTAATACTGCTGCTCTGGATCGCTTTCGCAATTGTTTATCCGGCCCTACCGAAAAAACTTCAACAGAAGATCGAAAGAACGGTAGCGTAGCCCTAATAGCGACATACATCCGCTAGTGGCAAACACCTCTTTTTTCCATTCGACGCGCGTCGGCCAACTGATAGAAAACTGGAATCGAAAAAAAACAATGAATCGATTAGCCGTTCTACTTCTCTTAGTGTCATCGGTCGCTCATGCCGAGTACTTCCAATCGACAAGAACGATTGTTGCACGGTGCGAAAAGCCCATCGAAGATATCGCAGATCAGAATGCGCAGCTGGTGCAGACGGAACAATCCCTACCGGGCTGCTACGGCTATCTAATGGCGGTGGCGGATATCGTCGACGGAGGGCTTCCGTACTTTAAGGATTGGGTCTGCTTTCCACCGAACATCGACTTGGAACAGCTACGAGGTGCATTCCTTTCGCATGCAGCTACGATCGACATATCCGGGTCAAATCCGGCGTACGTAGCGATTGATGCCTTCACGGCGTACTGGCCATGCCCAGACCAGCAATGAGAAAAAGTACGGCGTTACTATTCAATAGGACAATTCGTCAGTAGAAGATCGAACCAATCCTCGGTTGGAAAACGCGCAGTCACCTCTAGTATTGGTCCATCGGCACGGGAGAAATCTGGATCAAACTCGAACTCCTGCCCTGCGAGTTTTTGCCGTTGTATCTGGAAATCGAATGCGATGGACAGTTCATCACCCCCAGTCAACTGATATTCAACGATAGAATCTCTGGGAATCTCGTGCTCTCTCCCGTCGATAGTCATGGATGAAGTTCCGAGCGTCGGCGCTTCAAATCGGTGAAATCTGTCTGAGATACGAATCCGCAACGTCGAAGCGTCTCTACAGGACAGCTGGACTTCCGCCTTTTCCGAACCGCCCCTGTTCCAGAATCCACGGAGCATCAGTCCTCGTCCGTAAGTCTTTGGCGTCCATCCAGAAAAGTAGTGGGTACTGTTGTCCAGCCGGACATCGATAGCGTCTTGTCTACTGACCCAATGCATATCTGTCGGTGGAGTCACAGACGCAGCAACCAAGACCTCTGAATTGATCCCCATCGACAACGTGTAAGCAAGCAATAACCCAACTTGAGACTGCGTAGATTCGAGAGGCGCGAGAACCGTCGATTCCATCGAAAACTGATGTATCCCGACACGACCCTCCGGAACGCTCCACCAGTCATCGCCACCTACATGCCTTTGCACCCCGCCCATAAACGCATATGCACACGCAGAGGCGCACACACCAGCCACCATCTGTCCGGCTAGATAGGGCGGCTCCTTATCCTTTTCTGTTTTAGCAACAATCGTTGTTACCCCCAACTCGCGAAACAGCAGACCCAACTCGAGCCCGGCTTTTAGGTTTCCCCCAGGGGAATGAAGAGCGACCGTCCCATAGAAACCTCCTGTCTCTACATAGTGCCTAAACAGATCAGGCGTCTGTTCAGTGATCTCTCCTTCAGCGGCGACCCATACGCACGCGCTGCAGTTTCCTCCCGATCCGGAATAGACAAAGGACATTGGCGCCTCTGCCAAACACGTTCCAGAGAGAATCGTGGCGAAAAGCCAAGTCAGATAGCTGGTCCGTAGATGTGACTTTTTAAGGCTCAACATCCTCAGCCACTGCTTTCCACTCGACCTTTCCGACTTGCTCTGCCACGACAGTTAAAATCGAGGCTGATACATCCGAACAGAAAAAGATTACATCGAGTTGAGAATAGCTTCCGTTGTTCCCGACCGGTCGATCTGCCTCTAATCGAGCCGAGTACATTACTTTTGGAAGCCAGCGCACCTCAGAGTCGAGGGGGTCTTCAGACAGGAGGTCGGGGACTAGGATCATCGGCGACCTACGATAGTACTGTTGGTGCCTCTGTCGGATTCGACTCATCCACTCTTCAGCCATGACTTTCCCCTCCCACAGGTCGGCGTATGTCGGCCGAAGCTCCAGACGAATCACTTTCACCGACCATCCATCTTTCGTTGGTACTGAGAACATCTTCAGCGACTGAGCACAGCCATAGCGCCAGCCCACCAGAGCACCGTCAATATGTAGCCAAACCCAATAAGGTCGTTTTCGAACTTGCCTCCTGCTGAGTAACGGCGGTCAAGGTAGGAGGCCAGACCACTCCACGCAATCCAAGGCCATACAACCAGCCCGAACGTCGCCCACATGACCCAACCGAAGATTCCTCCGATCCCACTACCAATTCTTGAGGCCATCTTCCCACTGCTCATTCGTCAGACCATGAAAGCTATTGTCACCGTCCGAGGAGCCCCATATTTCTCGTGCTACACACTCTACTTCTGACGAGTTCAGCAACCCTTCTTTAGCAACCCAATGATACTTTTCGAGACCAGATCGCCGTCGTTCCGACAGTAGACAGTCATGCAGCAGCAGGATCGCTGCATCCCTCTCAGAAAGGTCGAGTCTTGGAGCAAATCGCTGAAGCAGCGACACCCAGTCCAAAGAGTCTTCGTTATATGCATGGGTCCACAACAGCCACAGGTTCCTTTCGTTGTCATCGGATAGGTAGTATCCAACCAACAAATCGTTTGTTGGCCCCCACGCCCACTCCAAGGAGCAAAGATAGTCAGCAGAGTCTGGGATGCATTGCTGCTGCAATTCGCAATGCTGCTCGCTGTCGAATGCTGGACAGCTGTGGAACTCCGTCGGCCGGTCTGGCATACGTATCACTGTCGTCACCCGTTGCTGGGGCAGTTGAGTTGGGGACATTGGGATACGCGGTTTTCTCATTGCATAAAGTTTCCTATCCAAGGACCACCAGACAGCCATCGCAGACTAGCAATACACTACATGCCGTGTGTGGTTCAGGACCGGAATCACGTCGCAAAGGGCCGACCATGAGGATTGACTGGGGAATTTTTCGAGAGAAATAGCTCCGCCGAGATTTCGACAGGACGCAGTTTCTAGCGCTATCCCTACAAGACAACTAGGTTGTTTTCTTGCATTCGAATGGCCTCCAACTAGCGACGTCAGACCCCTACAGCCAGGGCCCTACCAGTCGATCCAACTCCTTCTGCACCCATTCGAGTTGGTAGAGCTGGTTATCGACGATTTCCGCGAACTCGGTCCGCCCTCTTCCCTCCTTACGCATTCTTTCCATTTCCCTACGCTTCATTTCAACGCGCGCTGAAAGCAATCGGTCGAACTCCCTCAGGTTGAGTTCGAGCGGTGTGTGGCCCCGGTCCTTCGCGTACGTCATACCGGAATCTCCTCTAGGTGCTCACCGAACCGCCGGGACCACCTACGCTGGAGACGGGTGAGTTCCGCCCATCGGGCTGAGCAAACCAATTCGGGGAATGAGTCTCCCATCATTGACATCGAGATACGCAACCGCTTCAGCTCTCGGTGAACTAGTGCCAGAGCTGTCGGTCTCATCCGTTCAAAGACCCCATTGTCCAATTCATGCTTTACCAGATGCTCCAGTAGTGCATACCCGATGTCATTCAGCCTGCTGGTACCGGGTGGCATAGTGGGAGCCGCCCGGGCCCATACCTGCCACCCCTCTGCCAACGAGTCGGCATCAAGGGGTTCCCGGACCTCCACCCGCCAGAACCAATGTAATAGATCGTCGTATGCCTCCTGCCGAGCGCTGACTGCCCTGCCCAAGGTAGAGACAGCCCTGTCCCTCAATTCGTCTTCAAGACGCTCAGGTCGCCCCTCAGGCGCTGTTTGTGGCCCGCCCATGCCCCAAGCATCCGGTTCCGACACGAGCCTCCCAAGGAGCCTCAGAGTCGCCGCCAGCATCGCCTGAGCCATGGCAGGGTCGACCCCTCGGCTCTCCGGCCACGAGGCTTCTCTAGGGATCGGAGCGGTCAGAAACGAAACCAGCCTGTCGGGTGGCGTCGGCGTATCCCCGCCTCCTCCACCATGGACGTAGTGGGAAATCAGCTTCGCTGAGGTGGCTTCTTTGATCCTACCGAAGCGTTCTTCGCCCAACACGTTTAGCAACACTGAGTTGGCTACAAGGAATGCCTGCAACCATGCCGCTTGCCAGTCGCGAGCAAGGTCTTCACCCATGATGGTGCACACCAAATCGTGACGACGGGTAAATTCGCACCTCAAGCATCGGGCTAGAATCGCGTCCGCCCATCGCGCCGTTATCGAATCAGTCATCGGCCGAGCACCTCCATTCCTGCCTGTCCGCCCTGCCAGTTCGCTCTAGCTCTTTGACTTACAAAGGCTTGCTGACCAAACGTCCGATTGCACCCTAAATGATACTTATAGTCCGTGGACCTATTGTCATCACAGAACGAAGTTGTGGGGGCCCGATCTGAGAACTCAAGCACAGCTCTATGCCCAACCCCTGCCACGCCTTCGGCGCTCGCGTGCGCGAAATACGCGCGCAGAGGGGCCTATCCCAAGAGGAGCTGGCCGATCTGGCAGGGATGGATCGGTCGTACGTGGGAGGCGTTGAACGAGGGGAGCGAAATGTCTCTCTGGTCAATATTTGCCGACTGGCCGGCGCGCTAGGGGTAAGCCCTGCCAAGCTGATGGACTTCTAACACGGACTCGAGACCGCGCCACGCCAGCCACCCTCTTGAGTGCGATATTCCTGCGTAAGCCATGTTTCGTCACCATGATGCGGTAACGCGGTAGAACCGTCTTTTCAGCCAGAGAACCCATAGACACTGGGTTTTCTCAGCAACAACGCGCCCGTAGCCGCCAGTCGCGTTCTTGCGAGACATTAGTGGACAAATGTCCCAAATTGTCTCGTCTTGTCCCGCCTACACCCAAGGACACAACGGGACACACCCCCTTAAGGGGTGTCCGTGTCTTGGCAGGAATGATCTCTCTGAAGGATACGAAACTGTTCTGAGCCGACGGCCTGTACAATCCCCTCCTCGACCAGCGTCCGTTTGGCTCGGTCGAAGGCTTTCCTGTGGCTAGCTGTCGTCGTACTCGGTCGTGCACGCTGTAGCTGCTGAATAGATGCTTCCCTCCAATCCGCGAGGTGCACACCATCGCCATCAGGGAGTTGAGCAGATAGCTCTTTAAGCGCGTCTAGGACCCGACGCGGCCCGTCGGATAAGCTCCTTGCCAATGTGCGCGTCGACTCCAATCGGTGACCCCGAACGGGCACACAGGACGTCTCTCGGCCGGAGGACCCGGAGTCCAGCAAAACAGGGTCGAGCTGGAAGCCAAGTGGTGACATTAGCGCCCCGTCCTTGTTCTTCACCTGACTCAACCGTAGCGCTTGCTTAGTTCGGGTCAACTCGTACCGGAAATCAGCAGCCGCCTTGAGATTCGATGCGCCCCGCTCCCGGTGCCTCGTCCCGGTCCCATGGCCGGGGTGTGTCACTACCAGTACGGCACAATCGAAGCGCTGGATAAGAAAACGGCAGGTGGCGACAAATCGCCTCATGTCCGCGATGTGAGATTCATCGCCTTCTCCGAAGCACGCATCCAACGTATCAACCACGACCAGAGCGGGAGGCTTGTTGACTTCCGCAAGCAGGCATTCCACTCCATCTTCGACAAAGTCGATCTGCGTATCCCAGACCCCAAGTAGCGGAGTGTCTCGGTGCACGCCCTTGTGCTGCAACCATGCTCGAATTCTTGTTCCGAATCCTGAGAAACCCTCGGCACAGATGTAGATGGCGGGGGCATGGGCTACCTTCCGTCCGAACCAGTCAATTCCCGTGCTGATTGATAGCGCGAGATCGAGCGCCACAAACGACTTGCCAGTACCCGTTTCACCAAAAAGGGTAATCAGCGCTCCCGTCGGAATCACACCTTCAACAAGCCACTCCCGTTTCACCGGGTTGTCTAGAAGACCGGGTACCGTCCACAGCCTCCCGGAAGGGCTAGAGATTCCCATCCTTACGCTCCTCAGCCTACTGCAGTCGAGGCGTTGCTCGTCTTGGCTGACGAGAAGAGACACCCGGCGACAACTGATGCTGCGCGCGATCGGCATGGAGGGCGTCAATAGCAGACAGGTTCACCATCGTGACTCCGTCGACTACAGCGAAATGCGCACCACGAACCCATAAGCCTCGCTGTATGCGGCCCTCAATCTGCCTGATAGACAAACCGATGACCTCCGCCGCTTTCACTTTGGTGACCCACTGCATCAAGTAGTAGTCAGAGGTATCACCCATGATCTTCCAACTCGCGACAGGCTCGAATCAGGTGTTCGCGGATCACCACCGCAATCCGTTTTTCTTGGGCCTGCGCTTGCTTCTCAAGGGAGGCTCTCAGCCACTTGGGGCACTTGACTGCCGGAATCGTCGCGTCGTACAGGGCCGAAGCGTCCTTGTTGTGTCGCGTCATATCACCTTCCAACTTCGCTAAGTTGTGACGAAAGCTATCAAGTGTTAGCATTTTCTTCGATACGTTAATCGAACGAAAAATAGGTTTTTCCGTATCATTTCCGTAACACAGGAACGGCATGGAAGGCATCGCGACGAGACCTGTTGGTGGTTCACTAAGGATCAAGGGGAATGGCCGGCGCGCCACAATCTATATCGAGGAGCCGCAATCGTTGGATCACTACGATCCACTCAACACCCATGCGGCGCTCTACGTCGAATTCGGCAACCTGCCATTGGGCAGCGATCCTGAATCAGTTGACCAGATAGCGAGATTTCTGCAGCAGTACGGTTTCTTACGATTCACCGGAGATTGTTCCGAACCAATCACAACGTGGCATCGCGAAATACGCGCTATGCGTCGAGCACTGGACCTCTGGGCATTCCAATCAGGCCGCGGCAGGCCGGTCGCCAGTACGATCCGGCTATCTGCTGACATGGTTGTCTACGTTGATCCGCAGGGTGATCAGGTCACGCTGGCTGAGTCAGGGCAAGCGTTGTTTCCCGGCATGAAGTCCGCGAGGGTCAGTCAAATAGCGCAGTACGCGCTCGAACGGATCATCAATCTCGGCTTAGAGAGCAGGATTAGTACGTTCGTGACGTCGGAACCGCTGGCTGTGCAGAACATGGTCCTTCAGGTGACGTACCGCGGCCTAGCGGGCGCAATCTGGCTTCAGCTCGCTACAGATGCGGCTAACTCTAATCCTCCCAGAACGTGCAGCGAGTGCGGACGCATTTCTGTACCGAAGAATGTCAGGCAAATATATTGCAGCGACTACTGTCGAGTGAAACATCATCGGAGGACGCGAAAACAGCTATGACTACAGATCAGAGCGCAGCACCTCGTGGCGTAAGAGCGATGCGGGGTAAATGGCAGATTATCTATCAGGTTGAAGGCGAACGTATCTACGAGACCTTGCCACTACTTGCGACGGAAAAGAACTTGAAGGCGGCAGTTCGCATCAGGTCTGAAAAAATCGCACAACGACGATACGGTCAGCCACCCAATAGGGAGGACCAAGAAGATCGCTCCCATCGCACGTTTACCAGCGTCGCGCAGGCCTACCTAGACGCTACTGAGGTCAAGCAATCGACGCGGAACAGCTACCGGGACTCGCTCAACAACTACTGGCTACCGTACTTTCACAAGCTGGACATCAAGGACGTGTCCACACCCGGCATCAGACAGGCGGATCGTGAAATTGAGTGGCCGAGCGTAAAGACCAGAAAGAATTCAGCAACAGCTCTCAGGCAAGTATTCTCCTTCGCGGTGGAAGAAGGCTACATCGCCGACAACCCTGCCCTGAGGTTGCGGATAAGGAGAGGCCAGAATCCGAAACCAACGCCAGACCCCTATACGCCAGAAGATCGCGATAAGTTGCTCAACTGGCTGGTGGCCAATGCCAGCCAGACTGTTCATGCGTACTACCAGCTCGCGTTCTTCTCGGGGATGCGAACGGGCGAACTACTCGCACTCACGTGGGAGGACTACGACGGAAAATCGTTCATGGTCAGCAAGTCCCGAACGAGAAGAGAGATCGTATCGACCAAGACAGATGAGACCCGACGAGTACTTATCCCTTCGTTCGTAGCTGCCACCATTGGAGCCCTCCCTTCGCGGTTCAAACGAGAGTTCGTTTTCCTGAATCAGTACGAAAGACCCTATCTCTCTGGGTATCACCTGAACCAAGTATTCACCGAGGCTCACAAGAAGACGAACGTCCCGCGAAGCAGCAGTCCCAACTATCCATGGCGACACACGTATGCCTCTATCGGACTTACAAGAGGCTTGGAGCCAGCGTTTCTAGCTCATCAACTTGGCCACAATCTCAAGGTCTTTCTGGATAGCTACGCCAAGTGGATCAACAGCGAAGGAGACTTGGAGATGCTAGAGAGAATGAAGTGAGAAGCGTGCGCAAAGTGTGCGCAACATCACCAATCCGTCTGCTAACTAATTGATTCGATTTAGAAAAGATGGCGGAGCGGACGGGACTCGAACCCGCGACCCCCGGCGTGACAGGCCGGTATTCTAACCAGCTGAACTACCGCTCCGTTTTTTCCTGGAAGGAAACTGGTGGGTGTTGCAGGGGTCGAACCTGCGACCTACGGCTTGTAAGGCCGTCGCTCTCCCAACTGAGCTAAACACCCTGGGGCAAACCAAGGGAGGGTATCTTACTCAGCAACTCCACCCTGTCAATCTGACCGCCCGCGCTACCATGGGCCATGGGCGAAGGCATCCTCGAAGCGGGCATCGTAGCCACCTTTCTGGTGGGCATCTGCGTCATCATCCACTACGAGGCGCTCAGGCGCCTGGCAGGAATGGCGCTGGTGCCGGGCCGCCACCGCTGGCTGGTACTGGCGAGCGTGTTCGGTGCGCTGCTCGCCCACGTACTGGAGATCTGGTTCTTCGGCGGCGCCTACTGGCTGGCGGTGGAGCACATCAATCTCGGGCAGATCCTCCCCGCACCCCGGGACGCCTTCGACTACATCTACTTCTCCGCGATGGTCTACACCACCGTCGGCTTCGGCGACCTGGTGCCGGAAGGGCCCATCCGCATGATCGCGAGTGCCGAGGCGCTCATGGGCCTGGCGCTCATCACCTGGTCGGCATCGTTCAGTTACCTGCAGATGCAGCGGATCTGGCGGGACTGACCTTCTGCCGCGTCAACCGATCGGCGGCGGCTGGTAGCCGCCACAGAGCTCGGAGACGAGCCCGGCCAGCCGGATCGTGGTGTAGTCGCCGCCGGCGGGGCCCACCACCTGGAAGCTGATGGGCAGACCGTCCGTGTCGCGGCCGATGGGCGGCACGCTGGCCGGCAGGTAGACCATGCCGGTGAGGATCGTCCAGCGCACCAGGTCCGCATAGGCCCGCTCGGAACCGTTGCACATCAGGCGCCGGGTACCGAAGTTGCCCTCGTGCAGGTGCGGGAACGGCGGCACGAAGCTCACGGGCATGAGGATGGCGTCGTAGCGGGTGAAGAACTCGGCCCAGAGGGCGCGGATCGTCTCCCGCTCCGCATGCATGTCGAGCCACTGGCGGTGGCTCGCCCCGGCGAGCGCATTGGCGCCCTCCATGCCCTGCAGGTTCTCGGCCGGCATGGACTGGGACATGGCGGCGGTCACGAGCCACAGGCCGATGCCGACGGCGTGGTTCGGGTCCAGGTTCGGGCGCGCGTTCCGGTCCACCGCCACGCCGGCCGCTTCGAGCCGGTCGACGGCGGCCGTCATCACGTCCAGCACCTTGTTGTCCACCGGGCAGAAGTCGTCGTCCAGCCAGGCGGCCACCCGGAGCTGCTTCACGTCCGCAGGCGCCGGGCGCAGCGAGGCCACCAGGGGTCCGTGCTTGCGCAGGATCAGATCGAGCAGCAGCTCCAGGTCTTCCGCGGAGCGGGCAATCGGGCCCAGCACGTTCACATCCGCTTCCGTGGTGCCGCCCGCCTCGTGGTCGAGGTAGCCGGTCGCCGGCACCACCCCCCAGGTCGGCTTGTGCCCGAACACACCGCAGAAGGCGGATGGAAAGCGGATCGAGCCGCCGATGTCCGTGCCGATCTCGAAGCCGGTGAGACCCGCGGCCACCGCGGCGGCGGCGCCGCCCGAGCTGCCGCCGGGCACCCGCTCCGGGTTCCAGGGGTTCACCGTGGTGCCGAAGAGGTCGTTGTAGGACTGTATGTCGCCGGACCAGCGCGGCAGGTTGGTCTTGCCGAAGACGATGGCGCCCGCCGATTTGAGCGACGCCACCACCGGGGCATCCCGGCCGGGGACGTTGTCGGTGAGCTCTACAGCACCACCCGTGGAGCGGATGCCGGCGGTTTCCAGAGCGTCCTTGATGGTGATCGGCACACCGTGCAGGGGTCCGGCCAGATCGCCGTCGGCCAGCATCCGGTCCGCGCCGTCGGCGGCTTCGCGCGCCGTGGGCAGATCCAGGGTGACCACCGCATTGAGCTCGCCGTTGACGCGCTCGATCCGGTCGACGAAGAGCTCGAGCAGCTCCCGGCTCTTGAACCGGCCCTCACGGATTGCCGCCGCCTGCTGCCCGGCCGGCCAGAAGGCCGCTTCCTCGCTGATTGCCATCGTCTCTCCCCTGAATCGGATCCGGATCTACTCTATCAGGACTCATCCGGCAGGGCGGGTCTTCCAGAGCAGACGGCAGGGTGTGACCGCCTGCAGCGCGATGCCGCTGCCTGCCGGACGTCTCAGCCAGGCGTGCAGATCGAGCACCTCGCCGGCGTCGGTCCTCACCTCTCCTTCCAGTACCAGCACTTCCTGGCAGACCGCCGCCGCCGGCAACTTGATCCGGGCACCGGCCGCCGCGGTGATCTCCGCCACGTCCTCCGTCCCGAACCGGTGGAGCGTGCGTCGTTTGCAGCCGCTCGCCGGGATCGGCAGGTCGAGCCGGGTGCGCAGTTCCGCCAGGTCGTCGGTCTGGAACTGCCTGAGCTTCACCCAGATCAGGCATCCCGGATCGCTGAACGGCACGTGGTGAGAGCCGGGCGGATTGCGGATGTAACTGCCCGGCGGGTAGCGGCCGTGCTCGTCGCCGAACTCACCTTCCAGCACCACGAATTCCTCTCCCAGGGCATGGTCGTGCCCGGGGAACCGGGACGCCGGGTCGTAGCGGACGAAGCTCGTCGCCACGGCCACCTCGTCGCCGACGCGATCCAGCATCACGCGACGGACGCCGGCCTGGGGGGAATCCACCCACTGCCACTCCGAGCGCCGCACCTGGGCTGGTTTGCTGAGATCCGCGCGAATGTCCATGTCTTCCTCGATATACTGTCCGGCCCTCCGGGGAACACCATGCAAGAGCTGGAAACCAAGTACCTGCTCCTGCCCGGCCGCAGGCCGGGCAAGGCCCTGCGGCGCGTGCTGCAGGCCCTGGTGTGGGCCGGCTTCCAGATCCACCCGAAGACTACCCGACACGTCCACGATGTCTACTTCGACACCGCGGACGAGCGCCTGCGCCATGCCGGCTGGTCGCTGCGCTGCCGGCACCGGAGCCTGGCGCTGCTGATCACCTGCAAGCAGCTCGCGAGTGCCAACGGTGATTTCTTCGAGCGGCGCGAGGTGGAGCAGACGACCCTCCACGAGACCCCGTCGCTCGACACTCTCGAGGACGGACCGGTGCTGGAGCTGCTGCGACGCTACGTCCCGGCAAGTGCGGAGCTCGTTCCCTGTTTCCGCCAGGACAACGAGCGCCAGCTCTACGTGCTCACCCACCGTGACTACCCGCGCGCCTCGATCGAGATGGTGATGGACCAGGTTCGCGTCAGCGGCGCATCACCGCTCGCCTACATCGAGTTCGAGGGCGAGCTCAAGCAGGGGCCGCAATCCTTCCTCGAGGAGTTCGCCGGCGTGCTGCGCGCCGAGCCCGGGCTGATCCGGGCACGCACCAGCAAGTTTCATCGCGGCCATTTCAACACCTCGCCCCTCACCGGTATCGGCGAGAGGCGCCGGGAGCTGATGACGCCGGACGACACCTGGACCCGGCTCGCCGCCGACTACCTGCAGGAGCAGCTCGAGGCGCTCGCCTACTACGAGCCCTTCGCTTACGAAGGTCTGCACACGGAAGGCGTACACCAGATGCGGGTGGCCACCCGGCGGATGCGCGCGGCGTTGAAGGCCTTCGGCGACGTGCTGCCGGAAGAGAGCGCCCGCCGGCTCGCAGCGGAAGCCGGCTGGCTGTGCGATGTGCTGGGCGAGGTGCGCGACCTGGACGTCCAGCTCGAACGACTCGCTCAGTACCGCAGTCAGCTGCCATCAACCCGACAGAGCACCCTCGATGCCTACGAGCGCCATCTGAAGACGTCGCATCAGCAGGCCCGCCGCTGCCTGGTGGCTGCACTCGACGGACGCCGCTACACACACTTTCTGAACCGTTATCGTGGCCTGCAGGGTGAGGCCAACGAGCTGATCGGCGGCGGGCCGACGATCCGCGACTTCGCGCGGCGCGAGCTGCCGACGCGGCTCGAGCGCATTCGCAGGGCCGGCCGGAAGATCCGCCCCGGTTCCCCACCGGAGGCCTACCACCGGCTGCGGATCCGCATCAAGAAGCTGCGTTACGGGCTCGAAATCCTGGAAGGCCCATACGGCGAAACCCTTGCCGGGGTGACGAAAGCCCTGCGCCGGCTGCAGGGTCGGCTCGGTGATCATCAGGATGCCTGTGTGGCGCAAACCGAGCTCGCCCAGTATCGCGACACCCTCGCCAGCGCGGCGCGGGAGCGGCGGACGTTCGACCGGCTGATCGCGATCGAGGCCGAGCGTGCGGCTGAGCTCCGATCCCGCTTTCCGAAAGACTGGCGAAAGTTCGACAAAGCGTCCCACGAGCTCGCGCGGATTCTCTAGCGCTCCGATGCACTGGCAAGCCCTCGCCTGGCCGTTCCGCACCACGGCTCTGTTTGCCGCAGGGGCTTACGTGCTGGTCGCCACGGCCTTCACGGCCTGGGCAGGCCTGAACTTCTGGTTGGGCGTGATGGTGGTGACGCTCGGTGCGCCGGTCTGGTATGCGGTGTTCGGCGGTTTGTCGCTGTATGCCGAGAAGCTCTTCACCCAGGCCGCCACCGGGCTCTTCGACGAGGCCATCGACCGGGAATCCGAGCTCAACCCGTTCCAGCAGGGTCTCGCGCTCAAGCTGTGCACCGTGCACCTCGTGGTGTTCGTCATTCTGTTCCTGAACGGTCCGGTGCTGCAGGCCTGGCTGATTCTACCGGCGGCCGTTCTGCCGTTCGTCTGGATCGGCGTGCTGCTGGACGAGTCGCTCTGGGGTGGCCTCACCCCGCAACGTCTCGTCCGTCTTGTCAGCGGCCTCGGCAGCTCCACCCTGCTGGCTGTTGTGCTCGTCTCGGGCAGCCTCGGCTATCTGCACTACAGCCTGCTCCATGCGCCCGGAGTTCTGAACCTGCTGGCGAGCCCCTTTGTGTTTCTGTACGGCAATGTGCTGCTCGGTGTGCTGCTCTACAGCCGCCGGCAGGCGCTCAACCTGCACACGAAGAAGAGTCCGGAGCAGGCGCTTGCGGCGACCCTAGCCGAAGACCGCCGGATCCTGGACAAGCTGTTCCACGACCTGCAGACCCACATGAACGCGGGCAGCTATGCCACCGCCATCGCGAAGCTGGAAGCCTACGTCGCCGAGGATCCCCTCGACCGGGATCCGTTCCTCCACGAGCGTCTGCGCGAGCATGGCGATCATCGCGTGACCCTCGAGCATGCCGTACGCTACCTGCAGCGGCTGGTGGAGCGGGACGAGCTGCGCAGGGCGTGGACGCTGCTGAAGGAGTGCCTGGTGCTGGACGACCGGTTCCGGCCGCTCACGGATACCGCGCTGCTCGCGCTCACCCGGGCTGCCGGCCGCGAGGATGCGCTGCTGGTCGATGAGCTGCTCGAGGACTTCGACACGGCCTACCCGGAGAGCCCGCTCCTGCCCGATGCCCGGTTTCGACGCGCCAGGGTTCAGATCGAGCTGCTGCGCAATGGCGAAACCGGCCTGCGGCTGCTGGCCGAGCTGGCCAGGGACCATCCCGAGTTCGCCGCTGGAGAGCCGTTCCAGCGCTACCGGCGGCGGCTCAAGTCCACCTGACCGGCGCTCAGGTTTCCCGCAGCGCAGCCTCCGACAGGCGTGTGCTATGCTCGCGCGCTTTGCGACCTGTCGGCTGCCAACCATGAGTGAAACGCCTTTCTGGTTCGACCGCGCGCTGGCCACCCCGTCCGAGCCGGGCGACGTGGTGGTGGACGGGGTGAACATCCACTACGAGACCTGGGGCGAGGCGGGCAAGCCCGGCATCGCCCTGGTGCATGGCAGCAACGCCCATCTCGAGTGGTGGCGGTTCGTCGCTCCTTTCCTCGCAGATCAGTTCCGGGTGGCGGCGCTCGACTCCTCCGGCAACGGTGACAGCGGCTGGCGCGAACGTTACAGCGGCGAGGTGCTGGGCAACGAGGTCATGGCCGTCTGCGAAGCGGCAGGCCTCGGCGGGAAGCCGTTCATCGCCGGGCACAGCTTCGGCGGCTTCACGGTGCTGGAAACCGGTCATCATCACGGCGCGAAGCTGGGCGGCATCATTTTTCTCGACTTCACCGTCGCCCCGCCGGAGCAGTACGTGGAGTGGGGCTTGCGCGCCGAGCGCGAGGGCGTGAAGCCCAATCGGAAGACGCGCGTCTACGAGGACAGGGCGACGGCGCTGGGCCGGTTCCGCTACGTGCCCGAGCAGCCGGTCCGGCATCCTGCCGTTCTCGACTACATCGCCGGCAAGAGCCTCAGAGCGGTGGACGGCGGCTGGACCTGGAAGTTCGACCCGGGCCTGTTCGACCACCTGGAGATGGGCGTCGACCAGCGTGACAAGTTCGCCGCCCTGCCCTGCCGGACCGCCGTGATCCTCGGTGAGGACAGCCAGGACGAAGGCGCCTTCTTCGCGGATCACATGGCCGAGATCACAGGCGGCAGGCTGCCGATCTTCAAGATCCCCGGCACGTACCACCACCTCACGTTCGACGAGCCGGTGGCGGTGGCCATGGCGATCAAGGCGCTGTGTCTGGACTGGATCCGCGAGGACCACGCCGACGACATCCGCCATTCGCTGAACGCGGTGCTCACCCGGAACTGACGCCCTCAGGACTCCGGATTCAGGCTCGCCACGATGCCCGCGTGGGTGCGCGCATCCAGCCGATAAAACGCTGCGGCCACGATCATCAGCAGCATGATGCCCGCCGGCGCCAGGGTCATGAGGTTGTGGATGGTGGCGAGCGAGGCCGCGCTCTGCTCCGTATTGGCCACGTAGCCAGCCACCGCCAGCGCGCCCGCCACCCCGGCTCCACCCAACGCCTTCGCCAGCTTCTGAAAAAAGCTCGCGAACGAGAACACCGCGCCGTCTGCCCGAAGCCCGAGCTTCCACTGAGCATAGTCCACCGTGTCCGGGATCATGGCCCAGCCGAGCACGGCGATCGGTGTGCCGCCGAGCGCCATCAGGCAGGAAAAGAAGAAGATGCCCGGGATGTTGTCGTAGGGCGTGAAGTACAGGCCGAGGCTCGCGACCAGGGTGAGCGCGGCACCCGCCATGATGCCGCCGGCCTTACCGAGCCAGGCGGCGAGCCGCGGCACGGCCAGCAGACCGACAAACATCACCGGCATGGTCACGCCGAAGAACAGCGCCACCAGATCCTCCCGGCCGACGTTGTACTTCAGGTAGTAGACGGTCACGGTCTGGCGCACGGTGAACGACAGCATGCCCCCGGCGAAGAGCACCATCACTACCAGCAGCGGCGGGTTTCTGAACACGGCGGCCAGGCTGTCGCCGATGCGCAGGTGTTGAGTGGGCGGCGGTTGGATCCGCTCCTCCGTGGCCGCCACCGTGAGCCATAAGAGCGCCGTGGCGACGAGGCCGAACAGGATCATGACGATGGCGAAGCCGCGGGCCGGATCGCCGAACAGGCCGACCAGCGGCAGCATGCCCACGGAGATGGCGTAGCCGCCGCCGAAGGCGAAGGCCATGCGGATCGTGGAGAGCACGGTCCGCTCGTGATGATCGCTGGTGAGGGACGAGGTGAGCGCCGAATAGGGAATGCCCACCACGGTGTAGAGGATGCCGAAGGCGATGTAGGTGGCGTAGGCCCAGACGACCTTGCCGGACTCCGCGAGGTCCGGCGTGGTGAACGTGAGCACGCCCGTCACGCCGAGCGGCACGGCGCCGAAGAGCAGGTACGGCCGCAACCTTCCCCACCGCGTCCGGGTGCGCTCGGCGATCATGCCCATCAGCGGGTCGGTGACGGCATCCACCACCCGGGCGACGAGCAGCACGCTGGCCGCCGCCGCCGCGGAGATGCCGAACACGTCGGTGTAGAAGTAGAGCAGGTAGGTGGCGGTGGAGATGAAGTACAGGTTGATACCCAGATCCCCCACCCCATAGCCAACCCGCTGACGTGCCGTCAGCCGCACCTGGTTACGGCTCACCGCGTCAGATCACTCCGGCCGCCCGGAACTCGGCGATGCGCTCCGGCGAGTAGCCGGCATCCCGAAGCACGGCATCGGAATCCGCGCCTGGGTCGGGGGCCGCCCGGTCGAACGCCTCGGGCTGCGGAAAGGCGGAGAGATTGATCGGCGAGCGGATCAGGCCGAGCTCCCCGAGTTCCGGATGCGGCGCCGGCTTCGTCATCTTCAGATGCTTCACCTGAGGATCCTCGAAGGCCTGGCCGATGTCGTTGATCGGTCCGCAGGGCACACCGGCGGCGTTGAGCTTTTTCACCAGCTCGGCGGTGGTGAAGCGGTCGGTCACGGCGTTGATGTCCCGCACCAGCTCTGCCTTGTGCACCGCCCTGTCCCGGCCGTTGAGGTAGTTGACGTTGGTCTTCAGGTCAGCCGCATCGAGCGCGTCGCACAGCCGTTCCCAGAGCCGCGGACTGGAGGCCGCGAGATTGACGAGACCGTCCTTCGACCGGAACGTGCCCATGGGGATCTGAGTGGGATGATCGTTGCCCTGCTGCTCGGGCACCTCGCCGTTCATCGTGTAGCGGGCGCCCTGGAAGTCGAGCTTGTTCATCATGGCTTCGAGCAGCGAGGTATGCACCCACTGCCCTTCCCCCGTGCGCTCCCGGTGCAGCAGGGCCATGAGGATGCCCTGGCCGAGAAACATGCCGGCGGACGTATCGCTGATGGCGATGCCCACCCGCCACGGCCCGCTGCCCGGCTCGCCGGTGATGGACATGAGCCCGGACATACCCTGCACGATCTGGTCGACACCGGCGCGCTCACCGTACGGGCCGTCCTGACCGAAGCCGGAGATGCTGGCGTAGATGATCGCGGGATTCGCCTTGCGCACGGATTCGTAGTCCACGCCGAGCCGGTACTTCACGTCCGTCTTGAAGTTCTCCACAACGATGTCGGCCTGGCTGGCCAGATCCATGAAGATGTGCAGCCCGTCCGGATCCTTGAGATTCAGCGTCAGGCTCTTCTTGTTGCGATGCAGGTTCTGCTCGTCCGGGCCACGTCGGGCGCCGGTCACGCCGCCTTTGTCGCTCCTCGGCGGCTCGATGCGGATCACTTCCGCCCCCCAGTCCGCCAGCAGGCGCACGGCCGTGGGCCCGGCCCGGGCGATGGTCAGATCGAGCACCCGGAGGTGCGACAGCGGTCCGTTCATCGAATCAGCCGGCCCGGCAATGCGTCCGTGGCTTGGCCGTTGACGTAGGTCACCTCGCCGCTGACGACGGTGGCCAGATAACCGTCCGCCTTCTGATCCAGCCGGGCGCCGCCCGTCGGCAGGTCATAGACCATCTCCGGCGCGCGCAGGCGCAGGTTGTCGAAGTCGATGAGGTTCAGATCGGCCTTCATCCCCCGACGCAGCACGCCGCGATCGTTAAGCCCCACGGCGCGTGCCGTGTCCGCCGCCTGGCGCTTGACCAGCGTCTCCAGCGGGATTCGCGCGCCCCGTGAGCGGTCCCTGCCCCAGTGGGTGAGCAGGGTGGTGACGAAGCTGGCATCCGAGATGATGCCGACGTGCGCACCGCCGTCGCCAAGCCCCGGCACGGTGTTCTCGGCGAGCAGCATGTCGTGGCAGCAGTCCAGGTTGCCGTCCGCATAGTTCGCGAACGGTGAGTACAAGAGCGTGCGGCCGTCGCCCTCGAGCAGCAGATCGTAGGTGAAGTCCCAGACATCGCGACCGGCACGTTCCGCGCGGGCGGCGAGGCTCACGTCCGGCGACGGCTCGTAGTCCGGCGGGTCGCCCAGCTCCCAGAGCTTCCTGCCGCCATCCATCCGCTTCCAGAGTCCTTCGAAGCCGGGGCTCACGGGCTCGGCCAGAATCTGCCTGCGGCGTTCGGGATCCTCGAGCGCTGCCAGCCGCTCGGCAAGCGGCAGCCGGGCGATGGCCATGTAGGACGGTCGGCCCATGAACGGATTCAGGCTCGCCGTGAGCCCGAAGATGATGCCGATGGGCCGTGGCGCCACCTGACCGCGCATGGTCAGCCCCTCGGCGCTGGCGGCATCGATCCTGCCCAGAATCTTCCGCCAGCCGTTGGGCGACAGACCCTGGGCCAGCGAGATGGACATGGGCCGGCCGCTGGCGCTGACCATTTCCCGGAGAATGGAGAACTCGCCGTCCAGATCGCCGAAATCCGAGATCATCTCGATCACGCCCCGACCCGCGTCCCTGAGACCGCTGGCGATGCCCACCAGCTCGTCGACTTCGGCGGTGAGCGACGGTGTCGGCGCTCCCTTGGAGCTCCGATGGTTGAGGGTTCTCGACGAGGAGAAGCCCATGGCGCCGGCGCGAATGGCCTCCGCGGTGATCCGCCGCATCTCGGCCACGTCTTCCCGGGTGGCCGGTTCCCGGTCCGCACCCCGCTGCCCCATGACGTACACACGCAGCGCGGCGTGGGGGAGCTGGGCGCCGATGTCCATGTCGTAGTGCCGTGATGCCAGGAAATCCAGATACTCGGGGAAGGACTCCCACGCCCAGGGCACGCCTTCCTGGAGCACCACCCCGGGGATGTCCTCCACCCCTTCCATGAGCTCCACGAGCAGCTCGTGGTCCGTCGGCCGCACCGGGGCGAAGCCGACCCCGCAGTTGCCCATGACCACGGTGGTGACGCCGTGATGGCTCGAGGGTGACATTCGGTTGGCCCAGGTGGCCTGGCCGTCGTAGTGGGTGTGGATGTCCACGAATCCGGGGGTCACGAGAGCACCGGACGCATCGAGCTCGCGCCGGCCCTTGCCGCCGACCCTGCCGACCTCCATGATGCGACCGTTCGAGACCGCCACGTCTGCCGTGAACCGTTCGCCGCCGGTGCCGTCGAGCACCGTGCCGCCGCGAACCACCAGATCATGCTCTGCCATGAGCGCTGCTCCTCTCTCTTCCGCCTGCGGTCATTGTCGCACGGGCCGCTCACACTACAATACTGCCGGAAATCGCCAGGACATCCGGACAATGAAACGCCTCGCCATCGCGCTGATCCTGATCTCCGTCGCCGTGATCGGCTACTTCCTGCTGGTTCCCGCCGAACCCGAGGCGCCTGCCGCCGTCGTCCGGGACGACGTCACCCTGCGGCGCACCACCGCCGGCGAGGTGGCGGGATTCATCGACCGCTACGGTACGCGGGCGTGGATGGGCATTCCCTACGCGGAGCCGCCGAACGGCAACCTCCGCTGGCGGGCGCCTGAGCCGCCGCTGCCCTGGGCCGGCGTCAGGGAAGCCCTGGCCGCCAGCGACATCTGCCCGCAGATGAAGAGCGCCCTCTCCGGCGGCGCGGGCGATCCGGACAGCCCGATCGCCGGCAGCGAGGACTGCCTCTATCTCAACGTCTGGGCGCCGGTGAACGCCCGGAATCTGCCCGTGATGTTCTGGATCCACGGCGGCGGCAACAGCATCGGCGACGGCGGGTCCTACAACGGCGCGACGCTCGCGGCCCGGCGCAACGTGGTGCTCGTCACCATCAACTACCGGCTGGGGCCGTTCGGCTGGTTCGCGCACCCGGATCTCGCCCGCGGCAATCCGCTCGACGACTCGGGCAACTACGGCACCCTGGATGCGATCCGGGCGCTCGAGTGGACCCGGGATAACATCGCGGCGTTCGGCGGCAACCCGGACAACGTCACCGTGTTCGGCGAGTCCGCGGGGGCCTTCGACACGCTGGCCATGATGGCCTCGCCGCTGGCGAAAGGACTCTTCCACCGGGCCATCGTGCAGAGCGGCGGCTTCACCGCCACCCCCATGGTCGAGGCGAGCAGCTTCGCGGACGAGGGCGGCCACGCCATGAGCGCCCGGGAGATCGTCAACCGCCTGCTGGTGGGCGACGGCACGGTGCCGGATCTCACCGCCGCCAGGACCTACCAGACGGACATGGGCACGGCGAAGCTCCGCGAGTACCTCTACGCCAAGACGCCCGAGGAGATCTTTCAGGTGTTCGCCGACGGCGGCTTCGGCGGCATGATCAACGCGCCGAACAACTTCGGCGACGGCCACGTGCTGCCGGCCATGACCACCGAGGAGATCTTCTCGAACCCGGACAACCACAACGTGGTGCCCGTGATCCTCGGCACCAACCGGGACGAGGTCGCCCTGTTCATGGCCATGTCACCGGAAAACCTTGACACGTTCCTGTGGATCTTCCCGCGCCTGAAAGACGAGGAAGGTTATCTGCGCAACGTCTACTACGGTTCCAGGGCGTGGAAGGAATCCGGGGTGGACTCTCTGGCGACCTACATGAGGGCAGCCGGCAATCCCAACGTCTACGCCTACCGCTTCGACTGGGACGAGGAAGGCTCCATCATGGGCTACGACCTTTCCAAGGCCTTCGGTGCCGCCCACGCCCTGGAGATCCCCTTCGTCTTCGGCGACTTCGAGAACGGCATCTCGGCGCTGGGTGACTTCTACACCGCGAGCGAAGGCAAGGATGCGCTCTCGGAGAGCATGATGTCCTACTGGACCCAGTTCGCGATCACCGGCGACCCGGGCCGCGGCCGGGACGGCAAGGAGGTGGCCTGGCTCGCCTGGGGCACGGACGGCATGCGCTCGATGATCCTCGACACCGCGCAGGACGGCGGCATCCGCATGACGGAAGACGAGGTCACCCTGGCATCGCTGAAAGCGGAACTGGCGGCGGACACCACCATCACGGATCCCCGGGAACGCTGCCGGCTGTACGTCACCACGTTCCGGCGCGGTGGCTTCGATGCCGCGGAGTACGAGCGGTTCGGCCCGGACGGCTGCGCCGCCTACGACCCGGACGAGTTTCCGGCGTTCTGATGCGCGTCCTGGCGTGACCACGAACGGGTCTGCAGGCACCCCCGGCGTCCCACCGCTCATCCGGGCACGCGGCCTGCAGAAAACCTACGGTGACGTGCAGGCGCTCACCGGCTTCGATCTGGATCTGCCCCCGGGGCGCATCCTCGGCCTGATGGGACCGAACGGCGCCGGCAAGACCACCGCCATCAAGACCCTGCTCGGCCTGACCCGGCGTGAGGCCGGGGAACTCGCCGTGCTGGGTCTGGACCCTTTCACGCACCGAGCAGCGGTGATGCGCCACACCGCCTACATCGCCGACACCGGCATCCTGCCCGGCTGGATGACCGTGCGTGACCTCGTCGACTGCTTCGCCGGCCTGCACCCGAGCTTCGACCGGGCGCGCCTCGACCGGGCGCTTGCCGGCACCGACGTCCGCCGCGCGAGCAGGGTGAGAACGCTCTCCAAGGGCATGCACGTGCAGCTTCACCTGGCGCTGATCATGGCCATCGACGCCCGGCTGCTCGTGCTCGACGAGCCCACCCTCGGACTGGACCAGATTTACCGGCAGCGTTTTTACGAGATGCTCATCGGTGACTTCGCCGGCGAATCCCGCTCCATACTGATCACCACCCATGAGGTCCGGGAGATCGAGCATCTGCTCACCGACGTGGTGTTTCTCGACCACGGCAGGAAGGTGCTCGAGATCGGTACGGCGGACATCGAGCGCCGCTATGCCAAGGTGGCGGTGAAGCCGGACTGCCTGGATGCCGCCCGCGCCCTCAACCCGCTCAAGGCGTTCACCACGCTGCACGGTGTGGAGCTCGTTTTCGACGGGGTCGATCGCAGCGCGCTCAGCAGATTCGGCGTCGTGACCACCCCCAACCTGGCGGAGCTCTTCGTCGCGGTGGTCGAGGCCGGTCAAGGGCCAGGCACCCAGAGAGCGCCCGGCCCATGACCGCGTTCCTGACACTCCTGAAGCGCGAGTGGCTGGAGGCGAGAACGCCGTTTCTCTGGTTTCCGCTCGGCACGCTGGCCGTGCTCGTGGGCGTGAGCCTGCTCGCCGTGCTGTTCTGGGGCTTCGGCGAGGTGAACGTCTACATACAGTCCGAAGGCAACGCCCCGAACTATTTCTTCATCAACCAGTGGTCAGAGCGCGACTGGCTGCTGCGCATGCGGAGCTTCCGCTCGCTGGTGGCGGCGCCGTTCTACGTGGTCTATCTCGCCGCGGCCGCCTTCATGCTGCTCGGTGCGCTCTACGACGAGCGTCGGGACCGCGCGGTGCTGTTCTGGAAGTCCCTGCCCGTGACCGACCTTGTCACGGTGCTGAGCAAGCTGGTGCTCGCGGCCTGGATCGCACCGGCGGTCGTGATCGTCTGCGTAGTGGCAGCGCAGGTTTTCCTGCTGGCCGTGTTCAGCGTCTACCTCGCGAGCAGCGAGCTCGGCGATCCCTGGCTCCTCTGGCAGCACGCCGGACTGATGGGTGGCGCGGCGCACCTCGTGCTCGGCTTCCTGATCCAGGGACTCTGGGTGCTGCCCATCGCCGGCTACCTGCTGCTGGTCTCCGTGGCGGCAGGGCGCCAGCCGCTGCTCTGGGCGCTGCTGCTGCCCATCCCGGTCGCCATCGTGGAGTACGTGATCTTCCGCACCCGTCTGCTCGCCGACTTCATCGCCCGGCACACGGAGCCTGCCGCGCTGCCGAACTTCACCGCCGACGACGAACGGATCATGCCCGTACCGTATACCGCGGCGGACCAGCTCACCCTGCTGCTCGATCCGGATCTGTGGCTCGGGGTGCTGATCGGCGCAGCGCTGCTCTACGCCGCCGCGCGGCTGCGCGCCTACCGCAACGAGCTGTGATTCCGGCTAGAGGTGATCGACGAACACGTGCTCCTTGCCGATCCACATGGCGGAGCGCTTGAAGTCGATGAAGTGGCTCTCGTCCTCCACCGCCACCCGTCCCGCCTCCCGGCGTTCCGGCGAGGTGCCCCGATCGGCGTGATCGAACCACACCTCCGCATGCCCGAGGTAGGGTTCCACCACCGTGCCTCGAGGTTCCGCGAGGGCGGCATTGAGCTCGTCGTCCAGCGCCCGGTGCACCTGCTGGTAGCGCAGAATGCCGGAGGCCGGGGCCTGACGGCGGATGATCGGTCCGTGGTTCGTGCGCCAGTAGAACTGCGCCGCCTCCGGGTCCATGTCCGCGGGGCAGCGCAGCGGGAAGTAGAGCTTCACGATGTTGCTGCGCACCCGCGCCACCAGGTTTTCCGGCGTGGGGTTCACCTGCGGATATTCATAGCCGACCCACAGCGGAGAGTTGGGCAGATCGATGAATCGTGCCTCGTCCTCCACCAGTGCGGCTGCGGCCCTCTGTCCTGCCGGAGTGGCCAGCACCTCCATGAGCCGGTCGCGGTTTTCGAACCACACCTCCGCCACGCCGTCGTAGGGCGGCTCCATGCCGCCGCGGGCCTGGGCCATGGCGTCGTTCACGGGATCGTCCACGGCGTGCACCTGCACGTAGCGCAGGGCGTTGATGTGCTGCGCATGGCTCGCCACCAGTGGCCCGTGCTCGTTCAGCCAGTAGGCGTGGAACGCTTCGCTGGAGAGCTCGGGCTTGCGCCGCAGCAGGTAGGTGATGCGGATCATCGGGAGAGGCTCACGTAGGCCCGGTTCACCAGCAGTGCCGGGTCGCCGTAGCGTTCGTCGAACTCGGCCGTCGGCCGGGCGGCGATCACCTCCACCAGGCTCTTGCCCTCGCCGATCATGGCCTTGATGCGATCCCGCACCACCGTGAGCATCGCTACGTAGTCGGCCAGCGCCTGGCCGTCCGTCACCGGCCCATGCCCCGGAATCACCGTTGCGCCTTCTTCGAGCTCTTCGAGCACGCTCGAGCAGAACTCGATCACGCCGTCGATGCTGCCGCCGTTGTCCGCATCGATGAACGGGTAGCCGGAGTTGTTGAACACGTCGCCCAGATGAACGGCGTTGCGGTTGCGGAAGATCACGGCCGTGTCGCCCGTGGTGTGGGCCGGCCCGAAGTGCATGAGATCCACGGTTTCACCGTTGAAGTGGAAGCGCATGCGATCGTCGTAGGTGATCACCGGCCGCGCCTCCAGGGGATACGGTTCCTGCAGGTACTGCACGCTCACCAGGTTGACCACGTGCGGATCCGCCATCATGGCTCGTGAGTTGGTTTGTGACACCAGCCACGTGCCCCGCGGGCCCAGCGCCAGGTTGCCGTCCGCGTGATCGAAATGCCAGTGCGTGTTGATGGCGAAGTCGATGCCGTCCGAGCCGAGCGCCGCCAGGGCATCGTCGATCCGGTCCATCATCTGCGGAAACTGGTCGTCCACGATCAGCGTGCCGTCATCACCGATGCTCACGGCGATGTTGCCGCCCACCCCGAAGAGCACGTAGAAGTCCTCGCCGAGCGTCTGCACCGTGATCTCGGCCGACTCGAAATCCCAGCCGAAGGCGGTGGCGAGCTCGTCCAGCGTCAGCGGACCCTCTTCCGCGAATGCCGGCCATCCAGCCACCATCGCCGCGCACACCAGGGCCGCACGAATCCGTCGGATCATGAATCCTCTCCTCCCGTTACCCGAACGGCCGAGCTTGCACCGGGCGGAAGCGAGATTCAACATGACCGGGTGTTCGCCCGGAGCGGAGCATGAAGGAGACCGCCGGCGCGTGACGGCCCTCGTTGCCATCGACCGCGACATCTGGCTCGCCGACGGCGGGCTCGTCGACTTCCACGGCTTCCCCTACCCCACCCGCATGGTGGTGGTCCGCCTCGGCAGCGGGCTGCTCTGGATCTGGTCGCCCATCGGGCTGTCCGCGAATCTGCGTGCCGAGGTAGACGCGCTCGGACACGTGGGCCACCTGGTCAGCCCGAACAAGATCCACCATCTGTATCTGCAGGACTGGCAGGCCGTGTATCCCGCGGCCAAACTCTGGGGTCCGGCATCCACTCTCAGGAAGCGCCGGGATCTCGTCTTCCAGGCCCCGCTGACCAACCTGCCACCCGCCGACTGGCAGCAGGACATCGATCAGTTCTGGTTCACCGGCTCCTTCGCCATGGACGAGGTGGTCTTCCTGCACCGGGCCTCCCGCACGGCGATCCTCGCCGATCTCTCGGAGAACTTCTCCGCCGAGTTCCTCGGCGCGCACTGGAAGCCGTGGGCGCGGCGCCTGGCCCGGATCTGGAAGATCACGGAACCCTGGGGTTATGCGCCGCTCGAGTGGCGGGCGTCCTGGCTGAAACGGGAGAGCGCCCGGGAGGCCCTGGCCAGACTGCTCGCCGCGGAACCGGAGAAGGTGGTGATGGCCCACGGTGAGTGGCAGCCGAGCGGCGGCAGCGCCTACCTCGAAACGGCGTTCGCCTGGCTCAACTGATCGTCGACGCCCTCGTCCGCAAGTCCGTGGCCGCGCAGCCACCGTTCCTGCGCGTCGCGCATCACGCGATAGATGCGTTCCGTCGCCTCCGGCACCGTGGTGCCCGCCTCGAACCGGATCGGCTCGAGCACCTCCGCCGAGACCGGGCCTGGCGTCGCTTCCCGTACGCCCGGCGGGCGGATGGCGCGCAGCCCGCCCAGATAGACGGGCACCACCGGCACGTTCTTCTCGAGCGCCAGAATCGCAACACCGTGCTTGAAGCGGGACATCCGCCGGCCACGGGCCCGCGTGCCCTCCGGAAACAGCATGAGGTTGGCGCCCCGATCCAGCAGCCACTTCGGGTAGTCGAGCGTGCGTGAGCCGCCACCGCGGCGGATGGGATAGGCGCCGTTCACCAGCGCCTGATACCAGGGCCGCAGCGTGATCTCCTTGCGCCCCTTGATGAACCAGCGGTCCGCCGCCGCACCGAAGAAGAGATTGCTGCGGATCCGCCAGGGGATGGCCTTCAGCAGGCAGTACTGGTCGAAATGGCTGGCGTGGTTGGCGACGATGATGCACGGGCCCCGGATCTCCCGGAACCGCACCTTGCCGGTGATCCGATGCTCCGTGAAGTACTTTCGCGACCAGCGGCCGAACGCATAGTCGTACATGAGCAGGCGCACGAGCCGCGCCCACCAGCGCACCTGCCAGCGGAACGGGCCTTCGGTCTCCGAGCTCTGGGAGAGCAGCCGCTGAAACACCTTCAGATCCACCGCCGGCAGGATCTCCGTCTCTGCGGTGGCGCTGAATTCCTGCGCCAGGGAGGACCGGTAGGCCGTGAAGTTGTCCGGGGCCTCGATGATGAGGCACTGGTCCCAGTCGCCCAGCAGCCGGTATGCCTCGAGCACCCGGCACTCCCAGCGCTCCACGGCCTCCTCGAGATCGATGAGGGTATACGGATCTTCGTTCACCGCGCGCATGCCGCGGGGGTGATCCCGGGCCAGCATCACGTAGTGTGGCATCGGCCCTTACCCGCCGGAATCGGCGTCCGTGTTGCGTGCGCACATCATGAGCACGAACTCGTTCACCGCCATGGCCGGCAGCGCCGTCACCCGGATGGTGCCCCGCGACTCGAGCTCGTGGGAGATGTTGGCCACCACCTCATTGCTCGGCGCTTCGATGACGTTGACGAAATCGTAGCCGCCGAGCACCGCATACTGGGACCGCACCAGGGCGCCCATGGCGCGGATCTCCTCGTTGACGGCGTCCAGGCGCTCCGGGTTGTCCTTCAGCGTTCTGCGGCCTTCATCCGTCAGCGTGCTGAGCATGAGATAGGTCGGCATGGCCCCCTCCCCGGCGGACAGGCCTCTAGAGTGATCCTTCGTTGCCGGGCGGACAACCCCTGGAATCGATGCCGGCCGCCCGGAAAGGTCTGCCAGCCTGCCCTTCTCCGGCACGACGATCGCGGGTAAACTGCGCGTCCTGATTTCTGGTTTCAGGCGCGTAGCTCAGTTGGTTAGAGCGCTGTCTTGACATGGCAGAGGTCGGCGGTTCGAACCCGCCCGTGCCTACCACTTCCCCTTTAGTTGTTCGGCAAATCCCTCCGATTCGAACTCATCACCGCCGACCTACGGTCGACGCCGGGTGCGGACCAGTCCGAACCCGCCCGTGCCTACCACCTTCCCCCTATCTGTTCGGCACCTCACTCCGATTCTTCCGCGAGCCGCGGCTCGGTGAAGCGCTCCGGATAACGACCGGTTTTGTCGGCATAGAATGTCCGAATGCGCGTCATATCTGCGCGCACGTCGCCGCTCGGTCGAACGGCAGGACCGAGACCACCCCGTTTGCGCGCGTAGTCGAGATAACCAAGGACGATGGGCACGCCGGCCAGCCGGGCGATGTGATAGAAGCCTGATCGCCAGTGCTCCGCCCTTCCCCGGGTCCCTTCCGCCGGAACCGCCAGGATCAGGTCCGTCTCCTGTGCAAAGCGCGCTGCACTCTGCTCCACCAGGTTCGTCGACGTACTTTGCAGCGCCGGTATCCCGCCGAGCAACCGGTACAGCCAGCCGAGCGGGGAGTGGAACAGGGAAGCCTTGCCGAACCAGCGCAGCCGGATGTCCAGCGAGAACGCCATGGCCATCATCAGCACGAAGTCCCAGTTCGAGGTGTGGGGTGCCGCGATCAGCACGTAGCGCCTGGCTTCGGGCACGGGACCTTCGAATGCCCACCCGCATGCGCGCAGAAAGGCCCGGCCGGCGACTTTCCGCACGCCCACATAGTTCCCCTTCCAGTTCGAGGCGGCACTGATACCACAGAACCGGCCGCACCGAGAGAGAAATTCTCCGTGTCGCTACGGCGGGCCCACCACCTCACCCTGAATCTGCTTCAGCCACGCCCTCGGCGACATGCCCTTCTGCGCGGTAAACGCCCGGGACAGCGCGCTGGCGTTGGCGTATCCCACTTCGCTCGCCACGACGCTCACGGGCCTGCCGCGACGCAGCAGCGACTGCGCGAGGCCGAGACGCCACTCGGCCAGATAGCTGCCTGGGGTCATGCCCACGATGTCCCGGAACCGCACCGCAAAGCGGGCACGCGACATGCCCGCCTCGCCCGCGAGCGCATCCAGCGTCCAGGCCTGATCGGGTCTGGCGTGCATGGCGTTGATCGCCCTGGCGAGGCGCGCATCCGCCAGGCCCGCCAGCAGGCCCACCTCCATGAGCTTCCTGTCCATGAGCTCGCGGAAGAGCTGGATCAGCGCCACCTCGCTCAGCCGATCGAGCACGGCCTGTCGGCCGCAGTGGTCACCGGCCGCTTCCCTGAAGAGCAGGGTCAGCGTCGCGTCCAGATCCGGCGCCAAGGCGAGCGGCAGCACCGCGACCTCGGGCAGGGCCAGCCGCATCGGGTTGCCGCGTCCCACCCCGAAGTCCACGTTCGCGCACACCAGATCGGCGCCGTCGGGTCCCGGGTCGAGTGCGTGGGTCGTGGGGTTCAGATAGAAGATGACGCTGGGCTCGGAAACCTGCCGCGCCGCCGAGCCCGGTGCTGTCAGACGAACCGAGCCGCCACGCAGCACGTGCATATGGCCGACCCCTTCGTCCTCGCGGTGAAACACGCACTGGCGGATGCGCCCCGAATGGAATACCTCGGCGCGGAGATCGAAACGTTCGAGCAGCCAGACCAGTCGATCCTGCATATTCGATACTTCAGGGTAATTTAATAGGCATGAATGATACCTAAAGTATCGAGGTGTCGGTCAATATGGCGCTCCCATTCATCGCCCAGGAGACGCCCCGTGCGCTACCGAACGACCCTGATACTCACCGGCATCACCCTGCTCGGCGGCATCGCCGGAATCGCCACCAGCCTCGCATCCTCACCGCCCGAGTACCCGGACGTGGAGGTCGGCCCGCAGTTCACCCCATCCGGAGAGCTCGAGCTTCCGGACGGCTTCCGGCAGTGGGTGTTCATCGGCTCGCCGTTGACCCCGCACGGGCTCAACAACGGCGAGGCCGGTTTTCCCGAATTCCACAACGTCTACGTGGAGCCCGCCGCCTATGACTACTACGTCCGGAACGGCCGCTGGCCGGAAGGCGCCATGATGGTGAAGGAGCTGCAGCTCACCCAGCCCGGCACCTTCCCCGACGGCTCCCGCACCGAGGTCTCCGGACGTGGGTATTTCCCGGGCATCCCCAACGGGATGGATGTCTCGGTGAAGGACAGCCGGCGCTTTCCGGACACCAACGGCTGGGGGTTCTTCAATTTCGGCCATCACGCGCCGCCCTACCTGGCCACGGCGAAGGAAGCGCCGGTGGCCGCCTGCGCGGGCTGCCACATGGCCAGTGCCCACGAGGACATGGTGTTCACCGGCTTCTACCAGCTGCTCGAGCCGCTCCCCGCCCGCACGGCGACCATGGGCGCGTTGAACCCCTGAAAGTCCGCGGACTCTAATCCGCCAGCAGCCGAGGAACTGCTCATGAACAGAATGCTGACACGACTGATCGCGCCCTTCGCCGCCAGCCTGCTGGCAGTCGGCGCGCTGGCGATGTCTACTACGGACAGGTTCGGTAACGACCAGACGGAGGCACCCCAGGTGAGCACCACGGACATCCAGCCGCAAAACCGGGACTACACCAGGCCGGAAGACGAGGTGCTCCGCAGGTCGCTCACGCCGCTGCAGTACCGGGTGACGCAGAAAGACGCCACCGAGCCGGCGTTCGACAATCCCTACTGGAACGAGAAGCGCGACGGCATCTACGTGGACGTCGTGACCGGCGAGCCGCTGTTCTCGTCGACAGACAAGTACGACTCCGGGACGGGCTGGCCGAGCTTCATCCGCCCGCTGGAGGACGACGCGGTGGTCACCCGGCGGGACTTCAAGCTGATCATTCCGCGCACGGAGGTCCGCAGCCGGATCGGCGACTCTCACCTGGGGCACGTCTTCAGAGACGGCCCGGCGCCCACCGGCCTGCGCTACTGCATGAACTCGGCCGCCCTGCGTTTCGTGCCGAAGGAGAGCCTCGAAGCCGAGGGCTACGGCGAGTACCTGGCGCTGTTCGAAAATCCCGGCGGTTCCTGAGCCCGAACCACGTATGATGCGGGCCTGTCCCCCGTAGCCGGCAGGTCCAGCATCGTATGAGCGGCACCCTCCGCGACGGCCTTGCGCTGCTCGGCCATCCCAACGTGGGCCGCATGTTCGTGGCCTATCTGATCAGCTACACCGGCAGCGCCATGGCGCCCATCGCCATGGCCTTCGGCGTGCTGAACCTCACCGGTAGCACGGCGGATGCCTCGTTCGTGATCGCAGCGCCCACGCTCGCCTCCATCGGCGTGCTGCTCATCGGCGGCGCGGTGGCGGACCGCTACTCGCGCCACAAGACCCTCTACCTCTCCGATCTGCTCGCCATGGCCAGCCAGCTCACCATGGGCTGGCTGTTTCTCTCGGGTCATGCCACGGTGCCGCTGCTGACCCTGCTCATGCTCGTCAACGGCGTGGCGGTCGCCTTCCACCAGCCGGCAGCGGCAGGGTTCATCATCCAGCTCGTGGAGCCGAAGGACCTGCAGGCGACCAATGCCCTGCTCGGCACCGCACGCAACGGCGCGGTGGCCGGCGGCGCGGCGCTCGGCGGCATTCTGGTGGCGACCATCGGTGCGGGTGCGACGCTCGTGGTGGATGCGCTGAGCTTCGGACTCTCCGCGGTGCTGGTGTTCTCGCTGAAACCAAAGCTGCAGAAGCGCTCGGAGAACACGTCCATGCTCGAAGACCTGGTGCTCGGCTGGCGGGCGTTCACTGCCCACACCTGGCTGTGGGCCATCGTGGTGCAGTTCTCCCTGGTGGTGGCGGCTTATGAAGCCGTGTTGGGCCTGGTGGGGCCGGCCGTGGCGCGTGAGCAGATGGGCGGCGCCACCGACTGGGGCTTCATCGTCTCCGGGTTCGGCATCGGCACGCTCGCCGGCGGGCTGCTGGCCATGCGCATCATGCCGCGTCACCCCATGCGCTTCGCTACGATCTGCGTGTTCTTCTTCGCGCTGCTGCATCTGGCGCTGGCGCTGCCGCCGCCGGTGTGGCTTGCCTCCCTCGCCGCTTTCGTGGGCGGCGTTGCCGGCCAGCTCTTCGCCGTGCTCTGGTACACCACCCTGCAGCGGAAGGTTCCCGCGGAGATGCTCTCGCGGGTGAGCGCCTACGATCATCTCGGCTCCATCTCGCTGGCGCCGCTCGGCATCGTCGCCGGCGGCTACCTCTTCGAGGCGCTGGGCTTTCGAGCCACGCTGATCATCGCGGCGCTGACGGTGATCGTGCCCACGGCGCTGACGCTGTGCGTGCGCGACGTGCGGCGGATGACGCTCGACTGATGGTGCTGCGGATCATGCCAGGCCTTGCACGTGCCATCGCCTTCGCCGCGCTCTGCGTCTGTGTCCTCAGCGCGGCAGCGGCTGCGGGAGAGACGATCCGCGGCACCGTCACCCGGGTGTGGGACGGCGACACCGTCACCCTCACCGCCGACGGCGTCGACCACCGTGTCCGGCTCGCCGCCATCGACGCGCCGGAGCACGGACAACCCTACGCGGACGAAGCCCGGCGCGAGCTGTCCCGCCTCGTCCTGGATCGCGCGGCGCGTCTCGAAACGGAGAGAGCCGATCCGTTCGGACGGCTGGTAGGACGCCTCTGGGTGCAACCACAGAGCTGCCCCGGCTGCGGCCAGACCCTGGATGCCGGTCTCGCCATGCTCACCACCGGCCACGCCTGGTGGTACCGGCGCTATGCGCACGAGCAGACACCCGAAGCCCGCGGCCAGTACGAATTCGCGGAACAGGAAGCGCGGGCAAAGCAGGCCGGG
This sequence comes from Pseudomonadales bacterium, assembly GCA_050185825.1. Lineage (GTDB taxonomy): Bacteria > Pseudomonadota > Gammaproteobacteria > Pseudomonadales > Azotimanducaceae > SZUA-309. The sequence goes on from JBFWZA010000001.1 coordinate 190,014, forward strand.
CTCTGGCAGGACGAGCAGCCCACACCACCCTGGGACTGGAAACGCGACCGGCGCAACGCACCCGAAGACAGCGGCTGCCGCATAAAGGGCAACATCTCGACCAGCGGGCGCATCTATCATCTGCCCGGCCAGCGCTACTACGACCGCACGACCATCACGGCGTCGAAGGGCGAACGCTGGTTCTGCACGGAGGCGGACGCCAGGGCTGCCGGCTGGCGACGGGCCCGGGAATAGCCCCTATACTCGCCGGACCATTGCCCGGGGAGAGAGATGCAGAACCCGTCGGTTTCCGGCGAAGCCGCCGCGGGCGCCGGCTTCTGGTCTTACCTCAAGCATCCACGCATCGACTTCTTTCCCACGGGGCGACTCCGCTGGTGGCTCCTGGGTCTCATCGTGCTGGGCTGGGCCGTGGAGCAGTACGAGGCGCTCAAGAACGGCCCGGTACTCGTCTACATTCTGGCCGACTTCGACAAGACCCTGGTGCAGTGGGGCTACGTGGCCGCACTCGCCGGGCTCGTCTACAGCGTCGGCGCCGTCTTCCTGAGCCGGGCTGCCGACCGTTTCGGCCGCCGGCCGCTGATGATCTGGCCGATCTTCGCCTACGTGGTGATCTCCATCCTCGGGGCGCTGGCTCCCAACTTCTACACGCTCGCGTTTCTGGTGACGGCGGGCAGCTTCATGATGGCCGGCATGAATCCGGCGGTGCATGCGGCATCGCGGGATCTGACGCCGAGGATGGGGCGGGCGATGGTCTATGCCTGGGTGTCGCTCGCCTTCACCATCGGCGCGCTCATGTCCACGGCCATCGCCGCGCAGACGCTGCCCATCTGGCCGGGCTGGCGGTCACAGTACTGGATCGCCGCCGGCCTCGGCGCCTTCACGGCGGTGACGATCTTCATCTTCTACCGCGATCTGAGCGTGCGTATCCGCGGCCAGATCCACCAGAGCGCGATGGAAACCGTCGATGACGGCATCCCGGACGACCCTGACGCCACGGCCACCGCCGCCTATGACAACGGCCGGGTGATCTACCGCAGCCCCCGGCTGTGGCTGCTTTCCTTCGTGATCGTGTTCTGGGCGCTCACCTACGTGACCGTCTCCGGCTACGTGCCCACCTACCTCACCCAGCACTACAAGCTCGAGCCCGCCCGCGCCGCCTCGGTGACCTCCTACTTCTGGATCGTGTTCACGGCGAGCGTGTTTCTTTCCGGTTGGCTGTCCGACCGGTTCATGGTGCGCAAAACCGTGACCGCCTTCGGCGGGCTCACCACCGGCATCTGCTTCCTGATCGGCGCAACGCTGCCGATCGGCACGCCGGAAAGCACCCTGGTGCTGATCTGGTCGCTCACCGGCTTCTTTGCGGGCTTCATCTACCCCGCCTGGTGCGCCATCTACTCGGAGACGGCAGAGGCCATCAGTCCGCACGGCGTCGGCCGGGCCTTCGGCATCACCGCCACGCTCTCGCCCATCTCGGGCCTGTTCCTGAACCTGGGCCTGCCCCGCGTGGTGGAGACCTTCGGCTGGTCCACGTGGATGAGCATCGCCGGTGTGTGCTGTCTGTGCGTGACGGTGCTGGTGGGGTTCGGCGAGGGGCCCTGGTGGCCCAGGGCAGGAGCGCAGCAGCCTCGCTGATCCCAGCTGAACGCCGCCTGAACCGCGCGCTTTCCGCGACTACGTGAATGCCCGAATGGTCCGGCCTCAGCTGCCGGGGCATCATCGCCGCCATATCCGATCAGACAGGAGTCGACGTATGACGTCCGAACGTTTACTGATGGCAGCCGCCTTCTCGATGCTGGTGCTCGGCGCCCAGGTGCAGGCCGCACCCGGCGGCGGTGGCAACCAGGGCGGCGGCCAGGGTGCCGGCAAACCCAGGACCGAGCAGCCCGCCAAATCGATGGATCGCACCGAGACGAAGACCCGCGAGCAGGTTGAGAAGAGCAACCCGGGCACCGGCGAGCAGGTTCGTGAGCAGACCGAGCAGACAGTGCGGGAGCGTGAGCAGACTCCGGGCAAGGGTCAGGAAACCTCCGCCGAGATGCAGTCCCGTCAGCAGGAACGCAAGGAAATCCAGGAGCAGTATCGCACTGCCGAGCAGACCGGCGAGAAGGCCGGGAAGAAGCCCTGGTGGAAATTCTGGGGAGAGGACGCCGGCTGAGCGACGCCGGCTTCAGTCACCCGATCAGGCGGGATTGACCAGCGCGTCTTCGCGGATTTCCTGGATCTGGTCGCGTAACCGCGCCGCTTCCTCGAACTCCAGATTGCGGGCGTGCTCGAGCATCTGCTCCTCGAGCTTGCCGAGGAACTTACCGAGCGCCCGCGGATCGGTGGGTACTTCCAGCTCTGCTGCGCGCCGATCGCCGCTGCCCGTCCTGCCGCGTCCCCGGGCGGCACCCGGACCGGCGACCCGTGCGCCCTCCATCACGTCCGCGACCCGCTTTCTGATGGTCTGCGGCGTGATGCCGTGGGCCGCGTTGAACGCGATCTGTTTGTCGCGCCGGCGTTCGGTCTCCGCAAGCGCGCGTTCCATGGATCCGGTCATCACGTCCGCATAGAGGATGGCCCGGCCGTTGACGTTGCGTGCCGCGCGGCCGATGGTCTGGATGAGAGATCGCTCGGCACGCAGGAAACCCTCCTTGTCTGCATCCAGGATGGCCACCAGGGAGACCTCCGGCATGTCCAGGCCTTCGCGGAGCAGGTTGATGCCCACCAGCACGTCGAACTCCCCCATCCGGAGGTCGCGGATGATCTCCATCCGCTCCACGGTGTCGATGTCCGAATGCAGGTAGCGGACGCGCACGCCATGCTCGTCCAGATACTCGGTGAGGTCCTCGGCCATGCGCTTGGTGAGCGTGGTCACCAGGACGCGATCGCCGGCGGTGACGGTGGCGTTGATCTCGCCGAGCAGATCGTCCACCTGGGTGGATGCCGGGCGGACGATCACTTCCGGATCCACCAGGCCCGTCGGCCGCACCACCTGCTCCGCCACCTGGCCGGCGAACTGCGCCTCGTAGGGGCCGGGCGTTGCGGAGACGAAGATCGTCTGCGGGCTCAGGCGTTCCCACTCGTCGAAGCGCAGCGGCCGGTTGTCCAGCGCCGACGGTAGCCGGAAGCCGTACTCCACCAGCGTCTCCTTGCGTGAGCGGTCGCCCTTGTACATGCCGCCCACCTGGGGAACGGTGACGTGGGACTCGTCGATGATCATCAGCGCGTCCTTCGGCAGGTAGTCGAAGAGCGTCGGCGGCGGCTCGCCGGGCGCGCGCCCCGAGAGATAACGCGAGTAGTTCTCGATGCCCTGGCAGTAGCCGAGCTCCTTGATCATCTCCAGGTCGAAGCGCGTGCGCTGCTCGAGGCGCTGCGCTTCCACCAGCTTGTTGTGGTCCTTGAGAAATTTGAGCCGGTCGATGAGCTCGTCGCGGATCTCGTCGAGCACCGCCAGGATACGCTCCCGGGGCGTGACGTAGTGGGTCTTCGGAAACACGGTGTAGCGCGGCACCCGGTTGACGACCTCGCCGGTGAGCGGGTCGAAGATCGAGATGTTCTCGATCTCGTCGTCGAAGAGCTCCACCCGGACGGCTTCCTTCTCCGACTCGGCGGGGAAGATGTCCACCACGTCGCCGCGCACCCGGTAGGTGCCGCGCTGGAAGACCATGTCGTTGCGTGTGTACTGAAGCTCCGCCAGCCGCTGCACCACGTAGCGCTGATCCACCTTATCGCCCCGGTCCAGGTGCAGCACCATGCGCAGGTAGGACTGGGGATCGCCGAGGCCGTAGATCGCGGACACCGAGGCGACGATGATCGTGTCGCGTCGCTCGAGCAGCGCCTTGGTCGCCGACAGCCGCATCTGCTCGATATGAGCGTTGATCGAGGCATCCTTCTCGATGTAGGTGTCCGAGGACGGCACGTAGGCTTCCGGCTGGTAGTAGTCGTAGTAGGAGACGAAGTACTCCACCGCGTTATGCGGAAAGAACGCCTTGAACTCCCCGTAGAGCTGGGCGGCCAGGGTCTTGTTCGGTGCCATCACGATCGTCGGCCGCTGCACGGCCTCGATCACGTTGGCGATGGTGAAGGTCTTGCCGGAGCCGGTGACCCCGAGCAGGGTCTGGTGCGAGAGCCCGGACTCGAGGCCCTCGACCAGCTTGGCGATGGCCGTCGGCTGGTCGCCCGCCGGCTCGTAATCGGAAACGACCTCGAATTCTGCAACCGCCTGAACCACAGCCGATGCCTCGATGCACAATGGGGAGCGAGGTATTGTAGGGACTCTGTGGGTTCCCGTCAGGCAAGGGCCTGAGCCAGCAAGCGGACCCTGCTGACAGTGCCTGTCAGCAGGGAGCTTTCCCAGCCCCCAGCGGCCGGGAAAGCGGATAGCGGATGAGCAGCCTCAGGCTGACTCGGACTCCGCCGCCTCACCGGCGCCGGCATCGGCTGCCGGTGCCTCATCTGCCGCCGGTTCGGGCTCCGGGGCCTTCGCCTTCGGGGCCTCGATGAGCTTGTGCTCGAGCAGGATGGCCACCTTGGCGTCGCCGTTCACCCAGGCGCGCGCCGCGTTCTTCACCGCGTAGCGCTCGTTGCGCTTCTGGTAGATGGTGTACTCGTCAGTTTTCGCAATGACTTTCACGCTTTATCCTCTAACTCTTTGATTTAGAATACTGTTTTCAGCCACCCCGCGGCGGCCGGGCGGCACTCTACCACAGCCGTTCTCCATATGGTTATTCCCAGGCGGTCACAGCGAATGAATAGCGAATTCAGTACAATGCGCGGCTCTTCGCGGCACCGACCGGTGCCCGGAAGGCAGCATCAGCAGGCAGGACGGTTTCCTTGACATGTCGTTGAACACCCCTTCGGACAGCATCCCGCGGAAAACGAGCTACGTCGTCCGCTTCGCCGGCGATTCCGGTGACGGCATCCAGCTCCAGGGTCAGCAGTTCACCGTTGCCACGGCGCTCGGCGGTCACGACCTCGCCACCCTGCCCGACTTTCCGGCCGAAATCCGTGCGCCCACCGGCACGCGCTACGGCGTGTCCGCATTCCAGATTCAGTTCGGGGGCGACCGCATCACCACCCCCGGCGATGCCCCGGACGTGCTCATCGCCTTCAACCCCGCAGCACTGGTGGTCAACCTGCCGCACCTGCAGGATGGCGCCACCATCATCACGGACGTGAACGCCTACACCCCACAGCGCCTGAAACGGGCGGATCTGGACAGCAACCCGCTCGAGGACGGCCGCCTGGATTCCTTCACCGTGCACGCGATCGCCATCAGCGACCTCACCACGGAAGCGGTCAAGCCGTTCGGCCTCGGCAACAAGGACTCGCTGCGCTGCAAGAACTTCTGGGCACTCGGCCTGATGCTCTGGCTCTTCGACCAGCCGCGCGAGGACACGGAGCGCTGGATCGGCATCCGCTTCGCGGCCGACGGGCAGCTGCGCGACGCCAACCTGGCGGCCCTGCACGCGGGTCACGCCTACGGCGAGACCATGGAGCTTTCCCACACGCTCGTCCAGCACCCGACGCCCGAGGCGAGCCTCAGGAACGTGGAGTACCGGACGCTCACGGGCGCCGAGGCGCTGTCGCTGGGGCTCGTGGCCGCCGGCGAGCTCGCCGACACGGAGCTGTTGTTCTGCTCCTACCCGATCACGCCCGCCTCCTCGGTGCTGCACCATCTGGCCGGGCTGGAAGATGCCGGGGTGGCCACGTTCCAGGCGGAAGACGAGATCGCGGCCATCTGTGCCGCAATCGGCGCCTCCTACGGCGGCAAGCTCGGCGTGACCTCGAGCTCCGGCCCCGGCATCGCGCTGAAGACGGAAGCCATGGGGCTCGCCGTGGCCACGGAGCTGCCGCTGGTGATCGTCAACTCCCAGCGGGCAGGACCGTCCACCGGCATGCCCACCAAGACCGAGCAGTCGGACCTCTATCAGGCCGTGTATGGGCGTAACGGCGACACGCCGCTGCCGGTGGTGGCGGCACGCTCGCCTGCGGACTGCTTCGAGGTGGCCATCGAGGCGGTGCGCATCGCGCTGCGACACATGACCCCCGTGATCCTGCTCACCGACGGCTACATCGCCAACGCCTCGGAGCTCTGGCCGCTGCCGGACTTCGACGCCTACGCGCCCATCGAGCACACCAAGCCGGCACCCGGTACGCGCGGTCATGTCTTCGATCGGGACCCGCGCACTCACGCCCGGGTGTGGGCGACGCCGGGGCACCCCGGCTTCATTCACCGGGTCGGGGGCATCGAGAAGGACCTGCACACGGGCAACATCTCCTACGATCCCGCCAACCACCAGGCCATGACCAACCTGCGCCGGGACAAGGTCCGCAGCGTCGCAGATTTCATTCCCGAGCAGACGATCGACCAGGGCACGGACAAGGGGCTCGCGGTAGTCGCCTGGGGATCCACCTACGGCACCATCTGCCAGGCCGTGCGCGAGTGCCTGGCGGAAGGCATCGCCGTCGGCCACGTGCACATCCGCCACATCAACCCGCTGCCGAAGAACCTCGGCAGGCTGCTCGCCGGCTTCGAGAGGATTCTGGTGCCCGAGCTCAACGACGGCCAGCTCGCCACCCTGCTCAGGGACCGGCTGCTGGTGGAGGTGGTGCAGCTCAACAAGGTCACCGGCCAGCCGCTCACGGTCAGCGACCTGAAGGCGAAGTTCCGCTCCCTGGCAAAGCCCTACATCCGCGAGGCCACCAATGAGTGAGTTGACGTTCAAGGACTTCGAGACGGACCAGGAGGTCCGCTGGTGCCCCGGCTGCGGTGACTACTCGATCCTGAAGGCGGTGCAGCGGACGCTGGCCGCCCAGGGGGCGGACCCGGCGAACACGGTCTTCGTCTCCGGCATCGGCTGCTCGTCGCGGCTGCCCTACTATGTGGAGACCTACGGCTTCCACACCATCCACGGCCGCGCCCCCGCCATCGCCACCGGTGTGAAGCTCGCCCGGCCGGAAGCGGACGTGTGGGTGATCACCGGCGACGGCGACGGCCTGTCCATCGGCGGCAACCACCTGCTGCACGCGCTCCGGCGCAACGTGGACCTGAACATCCTGCTCTTCAACAACGAGATCTACGGGCTCACCAAGGGCCAGTACTCGCCCACCTCCCGGCCGGGCACCCGGAGCCCGTCCACGCCCCACGGCTCGTTCGACGCGCCGGTGCATCCCGGACGCCTGGCCCTCGGGGCCGGTGCCGGGTTCATCGCCCGCGGGGTGGACATCGACCAGAAGGGTCTGCCGGAGATCCTGGCGGCGGCCAACGACTACACGGGCGCCGCGTTCGTGGAAATCCTCCAGAACTGCATCGTCTACAACAAGGACGTGTTCGATGACGTGGTGAACAAGAAGCACGCTGCGGATACCCAGATCCACGTGGTCCACGGTCAGCCGCTCACCTACGGCAAGGACGGCAAGAAAGGACTGCGGCTCAACCCGGCGACGATTCAGCTCGAAAGCGTTGTCATCGGTGAGAACGGCGTGACGGAAGCCGACGTGCTGGTGCACGACGAGACGAACCCGACGCTGGCCGGCCTGCTGCTGACGCTGACCGACCCGCTGCCCACCGCCATGGGCATCATCCATCGCCTACCGCGTCAGGCCTTCGATCAGACCTTCTGGCGCAACAAGCCGACGGATCGCCGTGCCCGCGTCGTGGACCTGCTCCGTCACGGCAACATGCTTGACAGGAGAGCTTCCTGACCCGCGGCTGACGGGGCCCGCAGACCGGCAAAGGTCGCTACACGCTGCCAACCACTCGCCCCGGCAAAAGGCGCCGGAGATCACATTTCGTTACTTTGCGTAACGAAATGCTGGACTTCGGTGCCCGAATGCCTACAATGCCCAGACCAAATTGGTCTGACCACATTGGTCCGAGCATGAACATCAGTCCGGGTATGCCGGTCTGCGTCTGCCCGGACTCAGGGTCCACTACTCCCGAATGAGCAAACACGAAGAAATCGCCCGCCTCCTCACCCGCGACATCCTCACGGGCCAGTACCGCGTGGGGGAACGCCTACCCTCGGAGCGGGACCTGGCCGCCCGTTTCGACGCCAGCCGCGGCGCGGTCCGGGAAGCCATGAAAAAGCTCGAGCAGCTCGGCATCGCCGACATCCAGCCCGGCGGCGCCAGGGTGCTGCCGCTGAACGAGGCCAGCCTGGACGTGATCGGCCATCTGCTCTCGGTGCGCGACAAGCCCAGCCGCGAGCTGGTGGATCAGATCCTGGTGGTGATCAATGCCCTGGTGCAGACCGCCGTGATCGCCGCCCTGCAACGCGAAGACGAGCAGGTGCTGCGCAGCCTGCGCGAGCTGATCCGGCCGATCTGGTCGGCGCAGCTCGATCTGGAAGCCTTCTACGAGGCGCAGACAAACATGTTCCGGGGGGTGATGGCAGCGAGCGGCAACCTGCCCGTGCAGCTCATCGCCAAGTCCCTGCTCGACCAGTTCGGGCCGCAGATGGCCTTTCTGCGCGACTACGCCGTTCCCGACATGGAAACCCACCGGGCACTGGCCCGGGAAATGGACGCCGCCCTTGCCGCCCGCGACCTGGAGGCGGTGCGCAGGAGCTTCGCCGAGTCGTCGAAATTCCACCGCGAGCGCACCCAGAAGGCATTCGATGCCTATGAAGCCGCAGAAACCCCCGCACGCCTGGAGGCCTCCGCATCATGATGCGCAAATTCCTGATTCCCGCGGTCATCGTCGTCGTCTCGATCTTCGGTGCCGTGACGCTGCTGGCCACCAGCCCGGAGCTGGAGCCCACGGCGGTGGAGCCCATCCCGACGGCGGTCCGGGTTCGCGAGGTGGTGCCGGAGGCGATCCAGCTCACCGTCCACTCCCAGGGTACCGTCATTCCGAACACCGAATCGGAGCTCATCCCGGAAGTCTCCGGCCGCGTGGTCTGGATCTCGCCGGCGCTGGTCAACGGCGGTTACTTCGAGCTGGGCGAAGCCCTGCTGCGCCTGGAAGACAACGACTACCGATCCGCCCTGGAGCGGGCACGCTCATCCCTGACCCGCGCGGAAGCGGAATTCGAGCACGCGAAGTTCGAGTATCAGCGCTTGAAGAGCCTGGAAGACCGGCAGCTCGCCAGCCGCTCCCAAATAGAGAACCAGCTACGCGCCTATCGGGTCGCTGAGGCCGCGCTGCGCGATGCCCGGGCCGCCTACGAGCAGGCGAACCGGGACCTGACCCGCACGGAGATCAAGGCGCCGTTCACCGGCCTGGTCCGCCAGGAATCCGTAGACATCGGCCAGTTCGTCAGCCGCGGCCAGCCCATCGCCACCATCTACGCCGGCGATCAGGCCGAGATCCGGCTGCCCATCGCAGACCGGCAGCTCGCCTTCCTCAACCTGCCGCTCGGACATCGCGGCGAGCTCGATGTCGAGGATCAGCCGAACGTGACCCTGACCGCAGACTACGCGGGCCGCACCCTCACCTGGCAGGGCAGGATCGTCCGCACCGAGGCGCAGATCGACACCACCAGTCGCATGGTGCACGTGATCGCCCGGGTCTCGAACAAGGAACAGGAAGTTCCGCTGTCCGTCGGCCTCTTTGTCAACGCGGAAATCGAGGGTCTGCTGGTGGACGACGTGGTGGTCATGCCCCGCAACGCGCTGCGCAACGGCAACCGCGTGCTTGTGGTGGATGCGGACAACCGCCTGCACTTCCGCGAGATCGACCCGCTGCGCCTGTATCGCGACGAGGTGCTGATTCAGAGCGGCCTCGCGCCCGGCGAGCGGGTCTGCATCTCACCCCTGCAGACCGCCATCGACGGCATGGCCGTCAAGCCCATCAGTGAGGACGCCCCGGTTCCGGTGACGCCCTCCGAGTTCACGAGCTGACGGACCGCCACCATGCACACTGCGATTTCCTGGTTCACGAAGAACCCGGTTGCCGCCAACCTGCTGATGTTCGTGCTCATCGTCGGCGGGATCATGTCGCTGCTCACCGTCCATCAGGAAGAGTTTCCGAACATGGACATCCGGATGGTGACCGTCTCCGTGCCCTACCTCGGCGCGGCGCCCGAAGAGGTGGAACAGGGCGTGTGCATCCGCATCGAGGAGGCACTGAAAGGCACCGACGGCATCGAGAAGATCCAGGCGAACGCCTCCGAGGGCGTGTGCTCCGTCATGGCGATGCTCTACGAGGACGCCAACCAGATCGATGTGATGAACGAGATCAAGAGTCAGGTGGACGGCATCAACACCTTCCCGACGGAGACGGAAAAGCCCATCGTCTCGAAGATCATCATCACCAGCGGCGTGCTGCAGATCGCCCTCTCCGGACACGCGGACGAGCGGACGCTGAAGGAGATCGGCAAGGAGATCCGCGACGACATCGCCGCCATGGACGGCATCTCCACGGTGGATCTCAAGTTCATCCGGCCCTACGAGATCTCCATCGAGGTCTCCGAGGATACCCTGCGCCGCTACGGCCTGACGCTGGATCAGGTGTCCCGGGTGATCCGCAACACGTCGCTGGACATGCCGGGCGGCACGCTGAAGACCGAAGGCGGCGACATCCTGCTGCGCGCGAAGGGCCAGGCGTACTGGGGCGAGGAATTCGAGAACATCGTGGTGCTCACCAGGAACGACGGCACCAAGGTGTATCTCTCGGAGATCGCCGACATCCGCGACACCTTCGAGGAGGGCGACCTCACCGCGCGTTTCAACGGTGACCCTGCCGTGATCATCTCCGTGCAGCGGGTCGGCAAGGAAGACGCCATCGACATGGCTGCCGACATCAAGCGCTACATCAGCGTCTACGAGAAGTCGCTGCCGCCGGGCATGGCGCTGCACATCTGGCAGGACGAGGCCCAGTCGCTGCAGGCCCGTCTCGACACGCTGAACAGCATGGCCATCTCCGGCCTGTTCCTGGTGATGATCGTGCTGGCACTGTTCCTGAAGTTCCGGCTCGCCATGTGGGTAGCAGCCGGCATTCCCATTGCGCTGCTCGGCACCATCGCCGTGTTCCCGTATGCCGACATCTCCATGAGCTCCATGACCGTGATGGCGTTCATCCTGGTGCTCGGCATCCTGGTGGACGACGCCATCGTCGTCGGCGAGCGGGTCTACGGCCACGAGCAGCTCGGCAAGCCACCGATCCAGGCGGCCATCGACGGCACCTGGGAGGTCTCCGTGCCGGTGATCTTCGGCGTGCTGACCACCATGGCGGCGTTCCTGCCGCTGCTGCTCGCCACGGGCCGCATGGGCGGCTTTTTCAGCGTGGTGGGCTGGGTGGTGGTGATTGCGCTCCTGTTCTCCATCGTCGAGTCCCAGTGGATCCTGCCGGCGCACCTGGCCCACCGCAAGCGCACCGAGCCGAGCACCGGCTGGAGCAGGAAGTGGAACACGTTCCAGGGTCGCCTGGCCGCCTGGCTCGAGCGCTGCGCCACCGACTACTACCTGCCGCTGCTGAAAAAAGCCGTGGACAACCGCTACATCACCGGCGCGGTCGGGCTCGGCGTGCTGATCCTCGCACTGGCGCTGATCGCCAGCGGCCGGGTGGTGTTCACCTTCTTCCCGGCCATCGAGGGAGATCGGGTCTACGCGGCGCTGGAGATGCCGGAAGGCGTGGCCGTGGAGGTGACCGCACGGGCCGCCGCACAGCTCGAAGCGGCCGCCCGCTCGATCGAGGACGACCTCGAGGAAATGACCGGCTCGGCCGTGGTGATCAGCAACGTCTTCACCAGCGTCGGCCAGCAGGCCGACCGCGGCAACGGCCCGCCCACGCGCATGGGGCCTGGACGCAGCCACTTCGCCGAGGTGGTGCTCGAGCTGGTGCCGCGCGAGGAACGCAACAATCTGAGCTCCAAGGTCGTGGCCCAGATGTGGCGGGAAAGCGCCAGCGCCATTCCGGACGCGGTCAAGCTCTCGTTCACGGCCGACGAGTTCTCCGCCGGTGAGCCCATCAACTACGAGCTCTCCGCACGCGACGTGGACACCATCCGTGCGGCAGCCGCCGACCTCAGAGCAGAGCTCTCCCGCTACGAGGGTGTGTTCGACATCACCGACTCGTTCCGGGCCGGCAAGCAGGAAATCAAGCTGTCGCTGTTGCCGGAGGCGAGAACGCTCGGCCTCACGCTCTCCGATCTGGCAGGCCAGGTGCGCAACGCCTTCTACGGCAACGAGGCGCAGCGCATTCAGCGCGGACAGGACGACGTGCGGGTGATGGTCCGCTACCCGGAACTGGAGCGGTCGTCCATCGGCAACCTGGAAGACATGTACATCCGTACCCCGGCCGGCACCGAGGTCCCCTTCTACAGCGTCGCCCGCTTCGAGCTCGGCCGCGGCTACTCCACCATCCGGCGTGTGGACGGCCGACGCGTGATCAACGTCATCGCCGATCTGGACCGCACCAAGCTCTCGCCGGAGGAGGTGAATGGCAGCATCCAGCGGCAGGTGCTGCCGAAGATCCGCGCCAAGTATCCCGGTCTGACGATCAAGCTCGCCGGCGAGCAGGAAGAACGGGCCAAGTCGTTCACCGGGCTGTTTCAGGCCGCGCTGCTGTCGCTGATCGTGATCTACACGCTGCTCGCCATCCCGCTGCGGTCCTACCTGCAGCCGCTGGTGATCATGAGCGTGATTCCCTTCGGCGCCGTGGGCGCCATCGTCGGCCACTGGATCATGGGCTATCAGCTCATGTTCTTCTCGGCGCTCGGCATCGTCGCCCTGTCCGGCGTGGTGGTGAACGCCTCGCTGGTGCTCGTGGACTACATCAATCGCCGGCGGCGTGAAGGCACCGGCCTTTCGGAAGCGGTGCTGTCCGCCGGCGTGGTCCGGTTCCGGCCCATCATGCTCACCTCGGTGACCACCTTCGTCGGCCTGATCCCGCTGATGAGCGCGCCGAGCCCGGCCACCGTGTTCTTCATCCCGATGGCCATCTCGCTCGCCTTCGGCGTGCTCTTCGCCACGTTCATCACCCTGTTCCTGGTCCCGGCTCTGTACCAGATGGCCGAGGACTTCTTCGCCTGGAACCCGGTGGCTCAGGGGCAGATCGATCCGGACGAGCTGCACAAGCTGCATCCGAAGGGTATGAGGCAGCCGGTCTGATGCCAGCACCGGGGTGTCGCCCGGGAGCGCACCTGTGGTGACGGACCTCACCCTGCCCCACTCGCCCGCCGCCTGGCACCGGCGGGTGTGGTCGCTGTCCTGGCCCGTCATCGCCGCCAACGTGACGGTGCCGCTGGTGGGTCTGGTCGACACGGCGGTGATGGGCCGCATGCCCGACGCCGCCTACGTCGGCGCCGTGGCCGTCGGTGCCGCGATCTTCAATGCCATCTACTGGATCTTCGGCTTTCTGAGGATGGGCACTACCGGGCTTGCCGCCCAGGCGCTGGGCGCCCGCGACCCGGCAGAGCTGACCGCGGTGGCCATCCGCGGAGCGACGATCGCGCTCGGCATCGGCGGCGGCGTGGTGCTGCTGCAGTGGCCCCTGGCACAGGGTCTATTCCAGCTCTTCCAGGCCAGCGGCCGGGTCGAGGACCTGGCTTCGACCTATTTCCACATCCGCATCTGGGGCGCGCCCGCGCAGATGCTGTACATGGTGGTGCTCGGGGCGCTGTTCGCCCTGCAGCGGATGCGTCTGGCGCTGGGGCTCTCCATCCTGCTGAACGTCACCAACATCGTCCTGGACCTGCTGCTGGTGCTGGGCCTGAACTGGGGTGTTACCGGTGTTGCGGTGGCAACCCTGGTGAGCGAGTGGCTCGCGACGCTGATCGGCCTACGCCTGCTCTACCGCCTGCTCGGTGGCCGCAGCGCGCCCCTGGACAGGCTGCGTCTGTGGGATCGCGACCGGCTCAGGGGGCTCATCGGCATGAGCGGCAATCTGGTGGTGCGCTCGTTCTTCGTGCAGCTGCCGTTCTTCGTCTTCACCCTCATCGGCGCGGGCCTCGGCGATCTGGTCCTGGCGGCGAACGCCATCGTCATGCAGATCTTCATGACGCTCGGCTTCGCGCTCGACGGTCCGGCCCAGACCGCCGAGACGCTCTGCGGGTACGCGTTCGGTGCCAGGGACCGTCCGGGATTCCGTGCGGCCACCCGCTACAGCCTGATCTGGTCCGCCGGCATGGCGGCGGTGCTGTCGCTGGTGATCGCCGCCGGAGGCGAGACCTTCGTCGCCTGGATCACGGTGCTGCCGGAGCTGCGGGAAGCAGCCGGTGCGCTGCTGCCCTGGGCGGTGGCTGCGCCGCTGGTGGCGGTCTGGGCATTCCTGCTCGATGGTGTCTACATCGGCACCACGCAGACGGCGACCCTGCGCAACTGCATGTTCGCCGCTGCGATGCTCTACCTGCTCACCATCTGGCTGTTTCTGGATACGCTGGGCAATCTGGCGCTGTGGATTGCCATGATGGTGTTCATGGCCTCACGCGGCGTGCTGCTCGGCGCGCTCTATCCCCGGCTGGAGCGCAAGCTCACGCCGCCTCAGCTCGCGTAGCAGCCTTCCACCGCCTTGTTGTCGCCGAACACCCGTACCCCTTCGGAGTGATTGCTGGCGATGGCGATTCCAGTGCCCGTGATGGTCGCGTAGCTCCACGTCTTGCGCAGCCACATCGGCGCATCCTGGTTCTGGAGAAAACTGCTGACCCAGGCGTGGCCAACCGCCATTCCCGCACCCCAGAGCAGCACCTCGCCCTGGCTCGGCTGGCTGCCGATGAGCGCCCGGGTGACGACGGCGTCCTCCACGTAACAGGGGTCGTCGGCGGCCGACAGCGTCTGCGCCACATCGATGGCATGCAGTGTCTGCCAGGTGATCTCCTCGCCGGACAGCTCGAGCGACTGGCAGCCGGCCGAGAACAGGCTGCCGACGCCGAGCACGATGAGGGTGAATGTGCGGGAAGCAAAAAACTGGGTCACGTCTGACGCTCGCTATCTGGGGTAGATGCATTCTCACGGGGCTGGTCACGGCTGGCTGTAGGGGAGTTGTCGCCCGATGTAAAAACTTATTTCTCAAAACTAACCTTATGATCCTGCTGGCTTTGTTTGGTCCGAAGAGGGCGAACCCACGCCCGCTGCCGCCTCGCCATTCAGCCGCCGTTCAGGCAGCATCTGCTTCCATCAGCACCTGCGCGCAGAGGGGCCCCGGAACGGGGACGCAGCGCGCTGCAACACCATCGAGGACTGAGAGCCCGCTATGCCTACCCCCCGCGCCGCGACCATCCGCCCGCCCCGGCTGAGCCGCCGTGACCTGGGCCTGGCCCTGATCCTGCTGGCGGCGTCCGCCTGCACCAGCAAGCCCATCGTCGACATGAAGGGCGTCAATCGGGCGCAGTACGACCAGGACCTGGCGGAATGCAGTCAGTATCAGGGCGAGGTACCCGTCGGCCAGAAGGCGGTCGGTGCGGCGGTGGCGGGTGCCGCCGTCGGTGCGGCCGTCGGCGTGATCTGGGACGGTCACGACGGTCACACGGTCGCCCGTGATGCCGGTACCGGCGCCGTGCTCGGTGGCGCCGGCGGAGCCGCCAGCGGCGTCAGCGAGAAGAGCCAGGTGGTGAAAAACTGCCTGCGAGGCCGCGGTTACCAGGTGCTGAACTGAGGCTGTCCGCCCGGTAAGGCCCGCCCTCCCCGATTCCCATACGCTGACGTTATGGCAGGCGGCTTCTCCTGCCGTCTGTTGAGTTGACTCCTCATAAGCGTCTATTCTGGTGCGCTTTTATTCGACCACGTTCTGGAGGGAGTTGACCCATGGCGGAAGCCGAAGACTACACGAGTGATCTGAACAACCTGGCGATGTCCGAGCAGGCCGTCCCCCTGCTGGAGGCGGTGAAGAAGCACATCCGGGAGAACGTGGAGCCCATACAGGAGGAGTTCTACGCGCTCGATCGGGAGAAGGCCGACCGCTGGAGCTGGCACCCGAAGCAGCTCGAGCTGCTCGACGGCGCCAAGGCCAAGGCCAAGAAATCAGGACTCTGGAACTTCTTCCTGCCCGACGCGGAAACGGGTGAGGGATTGAAGAACCTGGACTACGCCTACATCGCCGCCGAGCTCGGCAAGACGCCGCTCGCCTCGGAAACCCTGAACTGCTCCGCTCCGGACACGGGCAACATGGAGGTGCTGGAGCGTGTCGGCACCCCGGAGCAGAAGGAGACGTGGCTGAAGCCGCTCTTAAACGGCGAGATCCGCTCCGCCTTCGCCATGACCGAGCCGGGGCTGCCCTCATCGGATGCCAAGAACATCAGCACCAGCGCCAAGCTCGAAGGCGACGAGTGGGTGATCAACGGCGAGAAGTTCTACATTTCCGGCGCCGGCGACCCCCGCTGCAAGATCATGATCACCATGGTCAAGACCAGCCCGGACGCGCCGCCGCACCGCCAGCAGTCACAGATCCTGGTGCCCATCGACGCCCCCGGGGTGGAGATCCTCGAAGGCATGGAGGTGTTCGGCCACGACGACGCCCCGCACGGCCACATGCACATCAAGTTCAACAACGTGCGGGTGCCGAAGGAAAACATCCTGCTCGGCGAGGGTCGCGGCTTCGAGATTTCCCAGGTGCGCCTGGGACCGGGCCGGATCCATCACTGCATGCGCTCCATCGGCCAGGCGGAACGGGCCCTGGACCTGATGATGAAGCGCGCCTGCAGCCGCGAAGCCTTCGGTAAGCCCCTCATCCAGCTCGGCAAGAACATCGAGGTGGTCTCCCGGGCGCGGATCGAGATCGAGGCCATGCGCCTCATGGTGCTGAAGGCCGCCAAGGCCATGGACGTGCTCGGCAACCGGGAAGCCCGGATCTGGGTGCACATGGTGAAGGCCATGGTGCCGGAGCGGGTCTGCCAGATCATCGACCAGGCCATCCAGATGCACGGCGCCAGCGGTGTGTCGCAGTGGACGCCGCTGGCCGGCATGTACACGGGTCAGCGGACGCTGCGGATCGCGGACGGTCCGGACGAGGTGCACCACATGGTGGTGGGGCGCGCCGAGATGCGGAAGTACATGTAAGGCATCGACGTGGCGTCCACGGAGCAGACCCTCTACGAGGTCCGCAGGGGCGCTGCGTGGATCCGGCTGAACCGGCCGGAGAAGCGCAACGCCCTCTCGGCGATGCTGATCACCGAGACCTACGATCACCTCGCCGCCGCCAACGCCGACGACGCGGTGCGCTGCGTCGTCATCACCGGCAACGGCCCCGGCTTCTGCTCGGGTGCGGACCTCAAGGACGATCGCGGCCTGCCCCGTGGCCGCGATGCCGCGATCGAGTATCCGGAGCTGCTCGCTGCCATTCAGGACAGCCCGAAACCGGTGATCGCCGCGGTCAACGGTCCCGCCTTCGCCGGCGGTCTCGGCCTGGTGGCCGCAGCAGACATTGCGATCGCCGTGGACAGCGCGCAGTTCAGCTTCTCCGAGGTCCGGATCGGGGTCATTCCCGCCATCATCAGCGTGGTCTGCCTGCCGAAGCTCGGCAGGCACCACGGCATGAAGCTGTTTCTGACCGGCGAGCGCTTCGACGGCCACCGCGCCGTGGAGATGGGCCTCGTCCACCGGGCGGTACCGGCGGGCGAGCTGGAATCGGCCGTGCAGGCGGAAGTCGACATGATCCGTCTCGGCGGTCCGAATGCGGTGCTCGAGTGTAAGAAGCTCGTCCGCCAGGTGATGTCGCTGCCGAGAGACCAGGCCTTTGCCCTCACCGCGCCCTGGTCCGCACGCCTGTTTGCGTCGGCCGAGGCTGGCGAGGGCATGGCCGCGTTCCGGGAAAAACGGCCGGCCGCCTGGGTCCGGGAGGACGACTAGGCCCACGACAGTTCGATACCTGACCCGTACCGCCGGATCCTTGCACCCACCGCCGAAAACACGCATCGTCTGCAGCAACGTTCTCGAGGGGGAGCAACGATGAAAATCCAGCATCTGGGCCATGTGGTCCTGAAGGTCACCGATCTCGAGCGCTCGGAGCGCTTCTACAACGGCATCCTCGGCCTGCCGATCTGTGCCCGGTTCGACGAGCAGGGCATGAAGATGACGTTCTTCAGCCTCGGCGATCATCACGACCTGGCCATCCTGAAGGTTTCAGGCGAGGATCCCACCGGTGCCCAGGCGCCGGGGCTGCATCACGTGGCGTTCTGCATCGGCACCTCCATCGACGACCTGATCGACGCCAAGGCGCATCTCGAGAAGGCCGGGGTTCAGCCGGACCCGATCGATCACGAGGTCACCCAGTCGCTGTATTTCGACGACCCCGACGGCAACAACGTGGAGCTGTACGTGGACGTCTCCGACGTCTGGCGCAGGGACCCGCAGCGCGTGGCCCAGATCGCACCGCTCGCAATCTGATCGTCAGCCCTGCACCTCCCGGAGGTGCACGGCCTCGTTCAGGGTGATCACCGACCGCTCGCCGCTGCGGGCACACTGGTAGCGGTTGATGCTCGTGTAGTCCGGGTTGAAGAACAGCCGAGGCGCAAAGCCGATCACGTGGGCCGTCCAGACGTTGATCACCCCGCCATGGCAGGTGACGGCCACCTTCCGCCCCGGGTGCCGCTCGACGATGGCCTCGAGTGTGGCGACCACGGTCTCGGCAAAGGCACCGAAGTCCACCTCAACTTCGCCTTTCATCAGCCGCAGCCAGCGCTCGTAATCGATCTCCTTGAGCTTCTCCACCGGCACGTAGATGTCTGACTGGCGGTCGTATTCGGCGACGCCATCCCGCACCTCGATCTCGAGCCCCTGAGCCCGGGCCAGGGGCACGGCAGTTTCCCGGGCCCTCGCCATGGGGCTCGAGTACAGATGATCGATGGCTTCGTGCTGCAGCCAGGTGGCCATGCGGTCGGCCTGGTCCCGGCCGATCTCCGACAGCGGCGGATCGGCCGGCTCGCCGTCGCGATTCTCCACGTGCCGCGGCAGACCGTGGCGGATCAGAATGAGTTCCAAGTGATCTGCGTCCCGGGACAAAAGAGTCGGCCATAATAACCCTTTCATCATTCGGACGTTGCCTAACCACCATGGCCACACTCGTCACCGGCAGCGCCGGACACCTGGGCGAAGCTCTGGTCCGGACCCTGATCGAGCGAGGTACCGCCGTGACCGGGCTGGACATCAAGCCCTCGCCGTTCACCCACGTCGTGGGCTCCATTACCGACCCCGACGTCGTGTCTCGCTGCCTGCACGGGGTGGAAACCGTCTTCCACACCGCCACCCTGCACAAGCCCCACGTGGCCACCCACTCCCGGCAGGCGTTCATCGACACCAATGTCTCGGGCACGCTGACGCTGCTGGAGGAATCGCTGCGCGCCGGCGTCACGGCGTTCGTGTTCACCAGCACCACCAGCGTCTTCGGCGACGCGCTCAGGCCACCGCCCGGCGAGCCCGCCACCTGGGTGACGGAGTCGGTGACACCCCTACCCCGCAACATCTATGGCGTCACCAAGACGGCCGCCGAGGAGCTCTGCCACCTGTTCCATCGTCAGCACGGGCTGAGCTGTCTGATCCTGCGCACGTCCCGGTTCTTTCCGGAGGAGGACGACGACCGCACACGTCGTGCCGCCTTCTCCGACGCCAACCTGAAGGCCAACGAGTACCTGTACCGGCGCGTGGAGCTGACCGACGTGGTGAGTGCGCACCTGCTCGCCGCGGAGAAGACGCCGGATCTCGGCTTCGGACGCTACATCATCAGCGCGACCACGCCGATCCGAGAGGAAGACCTGGCGGATCTGAATGCCGATGCGCCATCAGTCGTTGAGCGTCGGATACCCGGCTACACGGCGACCTATGAAGGCCTGGGCTGGCGGATGCTGGAGCGGATCGACCGGGTTTATGTGAACGACGCGGCGCGCCGGGATCTCGGCTGGTCGCCGACCTGGGACTTTCACCACGTCCTGGACGGTCTGCGTGAGGGCACGCTGCCCGTGAGCCCCCTGGCCCGGGCGGTCGGCGCCAAGGGCTATCACGACCGCACTTTCGACGACGGGCCATTCCCCGTTCTCGACTAGCCGATGCCGCCGGCCGCACGCACAATGTGGCCATGTTATGTCCAAACTGCGGCAGTGAGCGACTCGGCCGGTTTTGTCCCCGGTGCGGGCAGAACGACCGGGACTACCAGCGCTCGCTGCCACCGCTGCTGCGCGAGCTGCTGAAGGAAACCTTCGAGGTGGATTCCCGGCTGTGGACCACGCTGAAGCTCCTGATCTTCAAGCCGGGCGAGCTGGCGCTCGAGTTCTCCCGCAACCGCCGTGCCAGCTATGTGAGCCCCATCCGCCTGTATCTCTTCGTGAGCATCGCCTTCTTCTTCCTGCTGTCGATGACCACGGATGTCGCAGAGCCGGAGGACGCCGAGGCCGTACGCGTGGAAGCGGAAGGTATGAAGGAGACCGACACGAGCCGTCTTCTCGCTCTGCTCCCACCGGACCGGCAACAGCGGGCGAGAGAGATCCTGGCACGCCCGGAAACGTCGTCCGCCCGGATACTGCTGCTGCAGGTCGCCGGATCCGTCGGCGACGACACCGCCGGAAGCCGCGTCGAAACCTTCCTGATCGGCAGGCTCGTCGATGCGCTGCACGAGCCGGAATCCATCGCCCGGCAGTTCATGGACAACATGGCCATCGGTATCTTCGTCATGCTGCCGGTCTATGCGGTGCTGCTGAAGCTCTTCTATTTCCGTGCGCAGCGCTACTACGTGGAGCACCTGGTGTTCGCGACACAGCTGCACACCTTCACCTTCGTGATCTTCGGTGCCCAGCTGCTGCTGCCGACAGGCACCGGTACCGGCTGGATCGACAGCCTGGTCGCCCAGGTCTCCACCGGGCTGATGCTGTGGGTTACCGTGTATCACTACCTGGCGCTGCGTCGGTACTTCGGCGAGGGACGGATCAGAACCTTCCTGAAGTTCTCGGTGTTGATGCTCTTCTACTCCGTGCTGCTGCTGCCGACGGCGCTGGTCATCGTGTTCGCGGTGACCGTACTCAGCCTCTGAGTCCTGTCCCGGGCACGGCCGGGTCGATTCGGGTTAGCATCGCTCTTTTTTCGCGGACAGAGGACACCGGATGCCCTTCCAACCTTTCGACCTGACGGGGCGCGTCGCCCTCATCACCGGCGGCAACAGCGGCATCGGCCTCGGCATGGCGATTGGCCTCGCCGAAGCCGGCGCCGAGGTGTGCATCTGGGGAACGAATCCGGAGAAGAACGACCGCGCGCTGGAGCGTCTTTCCGGTATCGGCCCCCGGGTGAGCGCGCAGGTCTGCGATGTATCGGACGAAGCGGCGGTGGACGCCTGCTTCCAGGCGGCGCTCGCCACCCATGGCCGGGTCGACGGCTGCTTCGCCAACGCCGGCATCGGCGGCCGGGGCACCGCTTTCGATCAGATGACCCGGGAGGAATGGGACCGGATCATCGCCGTCAACCAGTCCGGTGTGTTCTACACCTTCCGGGCCGCCACCCGGCACATGCGGGCACGGGCCGAGGGTGGCGACCCATTTGGCCGGCTCATGGCCACCGCGAGCCTGGCGGCCATCTCCGGTCAGGCGCGCGGCGAGCACTACGCCGCCACCAAGGGCGGCCTGATCTCCATGATCAAGGCGCTGGCGGTGGAGTACGCCCGCTACGGCGTCACCGCCCACACCCTGCTGCCGGGCTGGATCGAGACCGACATGACCGCCGGCGCCAAGGAGAACCCCAAGTTCATGGACGCGGTTTCGCGCCGCATACCCAGCCGCCGCTGGGGAAAACCGGAGGACTTCGCGGCCATCGCCGTCTACGTCATGAGCACGGCGAGTGCCTATCACACCGCCGAAACCTTCCTCATCGACGGCGGCTACGCAGCGTTCTGACGGGACTGCGTCACTCCTCCATCTCCTCGCGGATGGTGCGTCGCGCCAGCCAGAAGCAGATGAACGCCGGGATCGCCAGGAACTGGGAGCCGATCAGCGCCCAGCGCACGCCTTCTGCGGACCCCATGCCGAACGGGCCGGCGAGGATGTCGCTCGCCAGCCCCACCGCCAGCGGGCCGAGCCCGAGGCCGATCAGGTTGGCGATGAACAGGAAGATGGACGCCGCCGTGGCCCGCATGTGCACCGGCGCCACGTTCTGCACCGTGGCATACACCGGCCCCTGCCAGAGCGACACGAGGATCGAGTTGACGGCGAGCAGCGGCAGGATGGGCATGAAGCTCGGCATCAGCAGCGCGATGGTGTACACCGGCACGGATATCAGCACGGCGATCCCCGGAATGCCCATGTAGGCACGCAGGTCCTTCGCACCGAAGCGGTCGGCGATGATACCGCCGAGGAACACGCCGGCGCCGGCTGCAATACCGAGAATGAGCCCCAGCGACAGCCCGACGAAGCCGATCGGCCCGAGCCCGAACTGGGCGGCCAGCGCCTCGATCTCCTCGCCGTGCACGCGCAGGAAGAACGACGCCCCGAACGGTGCGTGCCCGTAGCCGATGAAGGCGACGATGGAGACCGCGAACGCCATGTACCAGAAGGTCTTCTTCCGCCGGAGCACGCGCAGCACGTCGCCGAAAGAGGAGGCATCGCTCTGCGCGGCATTGGCCTCGGCGGCGGCGCGCACCGCGGCTGCCGCCCGACGGAGCCTCGGCTCCACGAGCGTGGCAACCACGACGATGGCGAGCAGGATGCCGGGCAGACCGACGATCAGGAACGCCACGCGCCAGCCGAACGCATCCGCAATGAGGCCACCGGTGACGACACCGATCAACGCTCCCACCGGATTGCCCATGGAGTAGAACGCCATGGCGGACGCGCGCTGTTCCTTCGGCGTGTAGTCGGCGATGAGCGAATGCGCAGGCGGTGTGCAGCCGGCCTCCCCCACGCCCACACCGATCCGTGCCAGCACCAGCTGCCAGAAGTTCTGCGCCAGGCCGCAGAGCGCGGTGAAGCCGCTCCACGCCGCCAGCGACAGACCGATGATCCAGGGCCGGTTGCGACGCTCGGCGAGCCGTGCAATCGGAATGCCGAGCGTGCAGTAGAAGATGGCGAACGCGGTGCCGGTCATGAGACCGAGCTGCCAGTCCGCGATGCCGAGATCGCGCTTGATGGGCTCCGCCAGGATCGTGACGATCTGCCGGTCGATGAAGTTGAACACGTAGACGAGAAACAGCAGCCCCACCGCGTATCGACGGTAACTCGGAGTCACCGCACGCACATTGGGATTGGCAGTGCCGGGGTTGGAAGTGACGGACTCGCTCAAGCTCTGGTTTCCTTACTTTTCTGTGGCAGGAGCCTGCCAGATCCGTTTCTGTCGCCGCGTGGAGCGTTCCGCCCAGGTCACGACCAGCGCCCTCTCGATGAGCAGCTCGAGGATCGGGTCGTTCCTGTCGAAGCTCGGGAACGGAATCGCCTCGATCACCCCGATGCGCTCCCCGGGATCGTCAACGGTTCGAGCCTCGCCACGAATCTGAAACTCGAGATCGTCCGCGCCCACCTGGGCGTGCAGCGCATAGCTCGGGTTGCGCGCCAGATCCCGGGCCTTCGGTGTGTGTGCGACCACGGACAGGTAGACGCCCTCTCCCGCGAAGATCGGACACACCGGCGCGACCCGCGGATGGCCATGCGCATCCACCGTCGCCAGGATGCCCACCTCGCCTCCGTCGTGCCGGTAGAGCAGCTGCCGCCCGATCGCCGCGAGATCAACCGCCGCCGACTCGAACGCCGCCCATCGCCATCCGGAGGCTGCCACGGCCTCACACGGGTCCATACAGCGGTGAGGATGCCTTCATGAACCGGAGCATCATCCGGAACGTCGCCACCAGCGTGCCGTCCGGCCGTTTCGCGGTGGTGTCGAACCAGAAGTACTCGGTCTGCGGGCTCTCGCCGACGCACACCACCTCGCTGTCGATGAGGTAGGGCCGGTTCAGCAGCAGCGGCCCGTCCACGTGGCCGATCTCGATGGCACCAAACAGCCCCACGGCCTCGCCGACCAGCGAGCGCAGGTCTCTGGTGGGCGGTCCCCAGAAGTACTGAACGAAGGTGCACGGCGCGGCCACCGGTGCACCCCAGCCGGTGTCTGTCCGGTAGGCCTCGAGCGGGTCGCTGATGAGCCCCTTGTCGTAGCGTTCGAACTGCAGCGTGGGATCCAGCTCGAGCTCGAAGTGGCCGAGCGGCATCCCGGCGTGGAGCTCGCGGAGAATCCGCAGCGACGCCGGATCACAGGCCCTCAGATCCTTCGCACGCAGGGCCGAGCGGCTGTGGTCGCCGACCGCCGCCGTGCCGGTGCACACCAGCATGCCGTCGTCGCGCTCCATCCATACCCGCGTCTGGCTCGCCCCGGCCGCCAGCGCCTCGGCACAGACCTGCACGGGTTCCCGGTCCACGGTCGCCGCCTTGAAGTCGAGCGACAGATTCCCCGTCCTGAACCACTCGTCGCCGAAGATCTTCAGCAGCACGGGCGGGAACTGATTCATGTGAATGTCGCCGGCCACCGTGCCGCCGCGGAACCCGAGCTTGCCGGCAGTGGCGTCGTCGTGGATGCTGCCCGCCCCGGCATCGCTCGACCAGTTCACGCCGCGCCAGAGCGGTCCTCTGATTGCTTCCACCCGCCTTCTCCCCTGACCCTGTCCGGATAATGCCGTCAGCGGAGAGCGCCCCGCAACCTCAGGCCCACATGTTGGCGCCACCGCACACGGTCAGCGCCTGACCGGTGATGTAGCTGCTGGCATCCGAGGCGAGGAACACGGCCAGCCCCTTCAGGTCCTCAGCCTCCCCCAGCCTGCGCAGCGGAATGGCCTCGTTGGCACGCTTCGCGGCTTCGGGGTTGTCCCAGAGCGCCCGGGCGAAGTCGGTTCGGATCAGGCCCGGACAGATGGCGTTGACGCGCACGCCCTTCGGGCCCCATTCGGCCGCCAGATTCCTCACCAGGGCGATGTCCGCCAGCTTCGAGATGTTGTAGGTGCCGAGCACTTCCGAGGCGTGAAAGGCGCCCGTGCTCGAGGTGACCATGATCGAGCCCCGTCCCCGGGCGAGCATGTCCGGGGCCACCATCTGGCAGATCCAGTGCACCGAGCGGACGTTGGACCCCATGATCTTGTCGAAGGCTTCGTCCGGTATCTCCGACATGGAACCGTAGAACGGATTGACCCCCGCGTTGTGCACGAGGGCGTCGATGGGGCCGAGCCGTTTACGGGTTTCATCCACCAGGGCCTGGAGCTGCTCCTTGTAGCCGATGTTGCAGGCCACGGCGATCGCGCTGCCCGCCCCGCAGCGCGTGTTGATGTCTGCCGCCACCGCTTCACACTGATCGAGCTTGCGGCTCGAGATCACCACCTTCGCGCCGTGCTCGGCGAGTCCTTCCGCCATCGCCTTGCCCATGCCCTTGGAGGCGCCCGTGAGCAGGACCACCCTGCCGGTCAGATCGAACAGATCGGTGCTTACCATCGCTCCCTACCCTCGAGTCTCGAAACCGGACACTTTAGCGTCGCGCACCCGGGCGGGCCAGCGCCATCGGGGCGCACGCTCGCCGATGGCGCCACGCGGGTTGTGTATCATCGGCCGACGTACCGACAGGGGAGGCACGGCATGGAATCAGGTTCGCCGGAATGGCTGGCACAGGTGGTGGAACCCATCATCGATCCGCAGCGCGAGATCGTCGATCCCCACCATCATCTCTGGCAGCGACCGGGGTTCGACTACGTGCTCGATGATCTCTGGGCGGACACGACGTCGGGACACAACGTGGTCAGAACCGTGTTCGTGGAGTGCCGGGCGGAATACCGCAGCACTGGACCCGAACATCTGAAGTGTGTCGGCGAAACGGAGTTCGTGGCCGGCATCGCGGCGGCGAGCGCCAGACAGCCCGGGGCCGGCAGCAGTGGGCGTGCCGCCATTTCCGGCATCGTCGCCCATGCGGATCTCACCGACAGCGCCCACCTCGACGAGGTGCTGGACGCGCACGAGGTGGCAGGTGAAGGTCTGTTTCGAGGCATCCGCCACGCCGGGGCGCGAGACCCGCACCCGGAAGCGCTGTTCATTCCCGGGCGGGCGCCGGAAGGGCTCTACGGACGCTCGGATTTCCGCCGCGGCGTCGCCCGACTCGGCGAGCGCGGATACACCTACGACACCTGGCACTACCACCATCAGAACGGCGCATTCGCGGAGCTGGCACGCGCGGTGCCGAATACCACGCTGGTACTCGATCACTTCGGCACGCCGCTCGGTGTGGGTCCGTATGCCGGGAAGCGGGAGGAGATCTACCAGGCCTGGAAGCGGGACATCACCGCCATTGCGGCGTGTCCGAACGTGGTGGCGAAGCTCGGCGGCCTGGCCATGCCGGACAACGGCTTCGGCTGGAATACCCGGGCGACGCCGGCCACCTCGGACGAGCTGGTGGCGGCGCAGCAGGACTACTACCTGCATACCATCGACGCCTTCGGACCGGAGCGCTGCATGTTCGAAAGCAATTTTCCGGTGGACAAGTGGTCGCTGTCCTACCACGTCTACTGGAATGCCATGAAGAAAATCACCGCCCGGTACAGCGAGGCCGAGCAGACCGCCCTCTTTTCCGGTACCGCGACGCGCGTCTACCGGCTCTAGACGACCGCCGCCGGGGGGTTTGCGAAGTTCGCAGTTTCGGCTTTACTGTTGGCGCGGGGAAATCGGGGGAACATTCATGCACACGGTAGCGGACCTGCTGGCAAAGAAACCGCGGGACGTGGTCTGGATCGGACCGCTGGAATCGGTCTTCGATGCGCTGGCGCTGATGAACGAGAAGGACATCGGCGCGCTCTGCGTGCAGATCGAAGGTTATCTCGTCGGGATCCTCTCGGAGCGGGACTACGTCCGCAAGGTGATCCTCGACATCCATGCCTCCAAGCTCACCAAGGTCTCCGAGGTGATGACCAACGACGTGATCACGGTGAAGCCCGAAGACACGGTGCTGCACTGCATTGCGCTGACGAAAAAGCACCACATCCGTCACCTGCCCGTGGTAAAGGAAGGCAAAGCCATCGGCATGGTGTCGCTTCGGGATCTGTTCCTCGACGCAATCGAGGAGCGGGTCGGCGAGGTGGACGAGGACGAGTAACCGGTATGTCGAGCGGCCAGCGGAGAGGCATCACATGAGACTCGTACTGAAACTGCTGGGCGGTCTCGTCGTCCTGGTGATACTGGCGACGGCCGGTGTGCTGGTGGCGGCCCGCTTCCACGACGGGCCGCTCGAGCTGGTCTCCGGCGGACCGTTCACGAGCGGCGAGCAGTACACCGGGGCGGAGCCGGACTGGTCGTTCCTGAAGGACTACGTCACCGTCGAGTTCCAGCTTCTGGATCCGGTGCGCTCACGGACCACATGGATCGTGGAGCACGATAACCGGATCTTCATTCCTTCCGGGTACATGAACTCGACGGTCGGCAAGCTCTGGAAGCAGTGGCCGAAGGAGGCCGAGCGGGATGGCCGCGCGATCCTGCGGGTGGACGGCCGGCTCTATGAGCGCCAGCTCGTCCGCATCCGCTCGGGCGACATCCTCACCCCGGTGCTGGCGGAGCTCGGTCGGAAGTACGTAGGTGGGCAGCCCGTGCCACTCGCCGCTGTGACCTCGAACGATCTCTGGATCTTCGAGCTGGTGCCCCGCTGAGCACACCCGAGGCTGCGTCACACCAGATCCAGGTTCACTCCTCGCAAACGGGCTGATTCAGTTTTCCGAATGGGGCGGGAATCAACTGACGCGCAGCAGATACGCTTTGAAAGCTACTCCGATGAGAAGACAGCCAAGAGCGATGACGTCGGCGGCGTAAACACGAGCAATCTGAGCGTTGTAACCTCCGACCGACCAGCTCAGATACAGAAAGGAAACGACGCTCACCACGCCAGTGATGAGCGCCATGATCTGGATCGATGGCTGGAATGCCGCAAAACACATGAACGCACCAAGAAGTCCGAAAAGTACCGCTCTGTGGCGCATGAGAATCTCGACGTTCGGGTCGTCGACGACAATGCCGTAGAGCACTGACAATCGATCACTACTCAGCACGCCTGACAGAGGCAGAAGGTGAATGATGCCGACGACCAGGAGCATCGCTGAAACGACGTATCTCATCGGAATACCTCCCAGAGTGTTGAGCGCCCTGTTCAGACCCTACTCTGCCACCGGCGTATCGGACACCGATGCGGGCGGAGCTTCGCGCCACCACCACTGCTCCGGCAACGGCACGCGCACGGGCCACAGCTTGTCCAGCGTCTCCGCATCATAGAGCTCGCCGTTGCTGATCACGTAACGCAGCGCTGTGGTGTTGCGGATGTCCGCCCTCGGGTCCGCATCGAGCACCACCAGGTCTGCCAGCTTGCCTGCGGTGATCGTGCCGAGGTCGCCGGCTATCCCGATCATCTCCGCGCCGTGCCGCGTCGCCGCGGTCAGCACCTCCATGGGCGTGAAGCCGCCGGCTGCGAGGGCCTGCATCTCCCAGTGGTAACCGAGCCCCTGAAGCTGGCCGTGCGCACCGACGCCGACCCGGCCGCCGGCACGCGCGATCTTCAGGGCCTGCGCCGCGAGCTCCGGGAACACGTACTCCTCCTCCAGCGCCCACTGGGTGCGCTGCGTGCGCGCGGCAATGACGTTTTCCGGCATGAAGCGGCGCAGCTTCGCATCGCGGTAGGGTGACTGTCGGGTGTAGAACCAGCTCTCCGCCCAGGGTCCGCCGTAGGAGACGAGCAGCGTCGGTGTGTAGGCAATGCCGGATCTGGCGATCAGCTCGACGGTATCGGTGTAGAGCTCCGGCAGCGGGAAGTTGTGTTCGTTGCCCGAGAAGCCGTCGATAACATGGGTCAGGTCCAGCTTCATGTCCAGCCCCCCTTCCGTGGTCGGCATGAGCTTCAGGCGCCTGGCCGCCTCGACCACGTACTGGCGCTGCTGGCGGTTTCCCGCCAGATAGGCCTTCAGGTTGCGCACGCCGTAGTGCTCCCGGTAGCGCTGCAGCACGGATTCCGCATGCCTCGCGGAACGGAACGCGTTGTTGCTGAAGATGCCGGGACCGGTGGACAGCGCGCGGGGCCCGGTCATCAGGCCCGCGTCGATCAGGTCCTGATACGCGAGAATGTCCGTGGTGGTGGGCTGCACGTCGAGGCCCGTGGTGACCCCGTAGGCCAGGTTGGCAAGAAAGGCCCAGTTCTGATCGTCCAGCACCTTACGGAGCGGCCGGAAGTGCGCATGGGTATCGATGAAGCCCGGCAACAGGTACGCACCATCCAGGTCGACGACCTCCGCCCCCTCCGGGATCTCGAGATCCGCATCCGGAACGAGGCGGTCGATGCGACCGTCGACGATGATCACGGCAGTGGCGTCGCGGACTTCGGCGCCCTCCTCCATGGTGAGCACGGTGGCGCCGCGCAACACCAGCGTGCCTTCCGGCTCGTATCGCGGTCGGTAGACGTCGATGCTGAAGGTCTCCACGGAGGGATCCACCTCCGCAATCCGGTCTTCGTCGGCTTCCTTGTCAGAACCCGCCTCGTCCCCGGACGAGTCTTCGGCAGCCGCACTACGTTCCTCGTTCTCGTCGAAGCGCACGGAGTCCAGCGCCCGGCGATACAGATGGTGGCCCACGGTCCAGAAGATCGTGCGCCCTCCGTCCGCCCAGCCGAAAGAATCGGCGCCGATGTCCGTGAGCCGCTTCACCGGTAACGTGGGACTGGCGAGGCTAAAGGTGAGATCCGCGAGGTTCGGATTCAGCAGGCCCACCAGATAGAGCTGGTTGGCGTGCAGCGCCAGCGCGTAGCGGCCGTCAGGGGACAGACGGATGTCCGATGCGGGCACGTCTTCTTCCGCCATGAAGACACCGGGGCCCTTCACCACCAGATGGTTCCTTCGGTCCGTGCCGTCGTAGCGGAGCGAGGTGAGACCCGCACCCGCCTGGTAGAGGTAGATGCGGTCCGGATCCGGCCCGAAGTGCGGCTGGCCGTAGCCGCGTGCCGGCACGACCGGATTCGCGGCGCCGCCATCGCGCGGGAACCACACCAGGTCCGAGCCCGTCGGCGAGCCCATGTCCCACTCCCGATAGAGACGATCGTAGCTCCCGGCACTGAGCGTGAGGATCCGCTGGCCGTCCGGCGACCAGGCCGGATCCGTGTAGTAACCGGCCACCTCCGATACCCGCCGCGGGCTGCCGCGGCCGTCCGCACGGATCCGCCAGACGTGCCCGCCGCGGCTCGACCAGCTCACGTAGGCAATCTCCCGACCGTCCGGCGACCAGGCCGGATCGAACGCCCTGGCTCCGGAGTCCGCATCCCCCTCGGGGCTGAGGATGCGCACCTGAGCGGTCGCCGGATCAAACACGTGCAGCGCGAGAAAGCTCGAGAACGCGAGCTTCGAGCCGTCCGGCGCCAGTGCCGGCCCCATGAGCATCCGGGCCTTCACCGGGCCCAGGCCGAGCCGGTACGGGAAGTAGAGCCGGGGACCCAGGCCCTGCGATACCTTGGCGTTGAACGGAATCGCGCTGACCTCCCCGGTCGCCAGGCTGACGCGACGGATACCGCCCGCCGCCGGATAAACCACCGCGCTGCCGTCCGGGGTGAAGGCATAGCCCGGCAGGAGATCGCGCGTGAAGCGGCTTTCCTGCTCGTCGAAGGTCACCGACCAGGCGAGCCAGGCATCCGCGCCGGTGCGCAGATCGTGCCGTCGCAGACCCGTCTGCTGACGGTAGCGCGTGCCGTAGACCAGCGTGTTGCCGTCCGGGGACAGCGCGGGACGGAAGGCACTGCCCTGGGCCTGGGTGAGCGTGTCCTCGTCACCCGTGCGCAGATCGCGACGCACGACCTGCCACAGCGGCAGCGACAGGTTGTAACCGAATCCTCCCGTCTTGCGGGCGAAATAGAGGTAGCGTCCGTCCGGCGAGTAGACCGCACCCAGGCTGTTCAGACGCCGCGACCGGTCCTTCTCCCCGTTGGCGGACGCCTGGGTGATCTGCACACCCTTGCCACCGTCCAGGTGGTAGGCCCACAGCTCGAACACGCCGAGTCCCCAGGTGGTCCGGGCCGCAATCACGTGGCTGCCATCCGGCGAGTAAGCCGGCGAGGCGAACTGCACGTCGCCGGTCTCCCGGGTGAGCTGCTCGACTGCCGGCTCACCGGTCTCACCGGCGCCTTCTTTCCCCTCGACCGCGACGGTCCAGAGGTTCTCCGATCCGCTGCGGTCGCTGACGAACACCACCCGCGAGCCGTCCGGCGAGAATCGGGGCTGGCTGTCGAACGCCATGCCGGATGTCAGCGAGCTCGCCTCGCCACCTTCCAACGGCAGCAGGTAGAGGTCCCCCAGCAGCTCGAAGACGATGCGATTGCCGTCCGGCGAGACGTCGAGCGACAGCCAGGTGCCGGACTCGGTCTCGAACTCGACGCTGCGCTCCGGCTTCAACGGCAACCCGGGCTTTTCCGTGGTGGCACCGTCCTCCCCCGCCGCGGCAGGGCGCGATCCGGTGAGCATCAACAGGAGCAGCAGACAGAGATTCAGGAGCCTGGCAGGAAATGGGGCAGACAAAACGGACTTCCGGTCCGGGAGTGATCCTCGTTCTCGGAGGCAAGCCCCCACGACGCAACCGCCGCACTCGCTTAAAAAGGCACGCACCTGGCACCCTCACACCGCGGCCCATACACTGCGCCCATGCAGACCGACAACCTCCGCATCAGCCAGACCCACCCCCTGATCTCCCCTGCCGTCCTCACGGAAGAGCTGCCGCTCACGGAAGCCGCCAGCGAGCTCGTCACCCGGGCGCGAAACGACGTGCGCGCCATCCTCCGTGGCGAAGATCAGCGGCTGCTCGCGGTGGTGGGCCCCTGCTCCATTCACGATACGGCGGCGGCCGAGGAGTACGCCGGCCGCCTGGCGGGGGTTGCCGCCGAGGTATCCGGGCAGATCCTCTGCGTGATGCGCGTGTACTTCGAGAAGCCCCGCACGGTGGTGGGCTGGAAGGGCCTCATCAACGATCCGGACCTCGACGGCAGCTATCGGATCAATCGAGGGCTGAGGCTCGCCCGTCAGGTGCTGCTGGCGGTGAACGACGCCGGCCTGCCGGCGGGCACCGAGTTTCTCGACACCACGTTCGGGCAGTACTACACGGATCTGGTGAGCTGGGGCGCCATCGGTGCCCGCACGGTGGAAAGCCAGATCCACCGGGAGCTCGCCTCCGGGCTGTCCATGCCCGTGGGGCTGAAGAACCGCACCGACGGCGACGTGCAGGTGGCCGTGGACGCCATCCGCGCCGCCGCGCACAAGCACCTCTTCCCGTCACTCACCAAAGAAGGCGCGCCTGCGATCCTGGAGACTACCGGCAATCCGGATTGCCACCTGGTGCTGCGCGGCGGCAGCGCCCCCAATTACGACCGCGACTCGCTGCGCGCCGCTCAGGCGCTGCTCGCCGGTGCAGGACTGCCGGAGATCGTGATGGTGGACTGCAGCCACGCGAACAGCGGCAGGGATCCAACCCGGCAGCCGCTGGTGGCAAAGGACGTGGTCGCCCAGAGAACGGGCGGCAACGGCGGCATCCGCGGCATCATGATCGAGAGTCACTTGAGCGGCGGCCGTCAGGACATGGGCGGGCACCTGCGTTACGGGGTGAGCATCACGGACGCCTGCCTCGGCTTCGAGGACACCCGTACCCTGCTGCACGAGCTCGCCGGGCGTCTTTCGGGCTAACATCCGGACACCGCCATCGTCGGGGCCCGCCATGCAGACCAGCACCAGCCGGTTTCTCACCACCCACGCCGGCAGCCTGCCGCGCAGCGAAGCCCTTGTAGCCCTGCAGGTCGCGCAGAGTCGCGGCGAGCCGGTGGACGTCCAGGCACTCGAGGCGGCAATCGCCGCATCAACGGAAGCGGTGATCGACGGCCAGATCGCCGCCGGCATCGACATCGGCAACAACGGCGAGCAGGCCCGGGAGAGCTTCTTCACCTACGTGCAGCACCGCATGTCCGGGTTCGGCGGCACCAGCCGGCGACCGGCTTTCCAGGACATGGTCCGCTACCCCGGCTGGATCCGGCTGAAGATTCCGGACTATCAGCGCGGGGTCAGCCTGGCCGCCGCGCCGCAGGCCCGGGGAGAGGTGCGCTACGTGAACCGTGCGCCGCTGGACGCGGAGCTCGCGGACTTCGCAACCATGCTCGGGAAAAAGAAGCGCGAGGATGGCCGCGACCCCTTCGTCGAGACCTTTGTCACGGCGCCGTCTCCCGGCATCATCGCCGCGGCCATGGAAGACACCTTCTATGGCGATCTGGATGCCTACATCGACGCGCTGGGCGTGGCGTTGAAGACGGAGTACGACGCCATCCATGCCGCCGGCCACCTGCTGCAGCTCGACTGCCCCGATCTCGCCATGGAGCGCCACACCTATTTCGCGGACCGCTCGGACGCGGAGTTTCTGCACTTCGCGGACAAGATCGTGGCCACGATCGACGCGGCGCTCGCGGATGTGCCCAAAGAGGCGGTCCGCATGCACGTCTGCTGGGGTAACTATAACGGCCCCCACGATGCGGACGTGCCGCTGGCCACCATCCTGCCGAGCCTGATCCGGGCAAACGTCGGCGCCCTCATGCTCTCCATGGCGAATCCGAGGCACGCTCACGAGTACCACCTGCTGACCCCGGACAACCTGCCGGACGACATGCTCGTCGTCGCCGGTGTCATCGACACCACCACCAACTACGTGGAGCATCCGGAGGTGGTGGCGGAACGGCTGCTGCGGGTGGCCGACGCCATCGGCGACCCGAGCCGGGTGATCGCGGGAACGGACTGCGGGTTCGACACCGCGGCCGGATTCCGGGACGTGGCTGAGGACGTGGTCTGGGCCAAGCTTCGGGCCCTCGCGGAGGGCGCCGCGCTGGCCTCCACACGCGCGTTCTGAAAACCGGGTCGCGGCCTGTACCGCGACCGAGCGCTGGGCTATGGTGCAGGGCTTCGACCGGTGGGAGGGGAACATGTTCATGGGTCGCAGGACGCGCGTCGCAGTGACGCTGGCTATCACTTCGCTGTCCGGATTCACCCAGGCGGCACAGTTTCACTTCGTCGCCCTCGGCGACACCGCCTACAACCCGGCGCACGACTACCCCGTCTACGAACGCCTCATCGGCGCCATCAACGCCTCGCGGCCCGCCTTCACCATCCACGTGGGTGATACCTGGGGGGTGATGACCTGCACCGAGGAACACCACCGCGATATCCGCGGCTGGTTCGACAAGTACACCCACCCGGTGGTGTACACCCCCGGGGACAACGAGTGGACGGACTGCCGCCACGGCAATGTCCTCGCGGCCTACTCCCGCTACGTCACGGGTCAGGCCACGGCCGACGACCTGCAGCTGCTGGGCACCGTGACGAGCCTCGACGGCGGCATGGCCGGTGCCGGCTATGCGGATACCCTGGCGAGCCTCGACACGATCCGTTCCGTCTTCTTCAGCGAGCCGAAGAGCCTGGGTGGGGTGACCATGCCGTTGACCCGCCAGGCGGACGTTTCCGACTTCGACACCATGGTGGAGAACGCCCGCTGGGAGAAAGACGGTGTGGTATTCGCCACCGTGCACGTGCCTGGCAGCCAGAACGGCTTCGTGATCAACGACGCGCGGCGCGCCGAGGAGGCCATTGCCCGCAATGCGGCCAACGTCGCCTGGATCAAGGACGCCTTCGCCGCGGCCACCGCCGGCGAGGCGGCCGCGGTGGTGATCGCCCTGCATGCGGGCATGTTCGGGGACGCAGCCGGCGGCGAGTTCGCGAACCGCGAGCTGCGCGGCGGTATCGACGGGCCGTTCTACTGGATCGCACTCGCGATCCGCGACCTGGCCCAGACGTTCGGCAAGCCGGTGCTGCTGATCAACGGCGACTTCCACGAGTTCGTCGTCGACCGACCGTTCTTCGTCTCGCGAGGCGAGGCGGAGATGCCGCAGTACGGCAACGTCACCCGCGTGCAGGTCTACGGCGCGCCTGAGCTACGGGCCGTTAGGATCGACGTGGACACCGACACGCCGTGGGTGTTCAGCTTCTCACCGCTGTATCTGGAATGACCGTTTCGAGCAGGGAATGACTCTGGTTCTGACCAAGTACCTGATTACGGCCGGCATCGTGGTGCTCGTCTCTGAGCTCGCGAAGCGCAGCGACCGGCTCGGGGCCTTCGTCGCCGCCCTGCCCCTGGTCACGGTGCTGGTGCTGATCTGGCTCTACGTGGAGAACCAGTCGCCCCAGAAGATCGCCAACCACGCGTGGTTCACGTTCTGGTACGTGATCCCGACGCTGCCGATGTTTCTGCTCTTTCCGTGGCTACTGCCGCGGCTCGGCTTCTGGCCAACGCTGCTCGCTTGCGTTCTGATCACCGCGGCTTCGTTCGGGCTGTTCGCGCTCGCGGTGCGGCGCTTCGGTATCGAACTCCTCTGAGCAACTCCACCGTTCTCAGGCGATCTGATAACGCAGCATCACCCGCGAGCCATCCGCCAGACCGTCGCGGAAGCGCGGTCCCCAGGTGGGCCACTCCCGCGTGTACTTCTTCCCCATCAGCGCCAGCACCGCGGCATGTCGGAGGCTGTCCGTCTCCAGGGAAGCGGCACCTTCGACCATGGGCAGGTTCCGGTACTTACCGTCGCTGCGGCTCCAGACGCCCTCGTCGCCCACCCAGATCCGCGCACTCGTGAGACCCTTGCGCACGGCCTCCGCCCGCCAGGCGTCGTGTGCCGTGACCACGTAGAGGCTGAGCCCGTCGCGGGCAAACCAGACTTCCGCCTGACAGCGACTCTCACTGCCATCGCTTCTGATCGGGGTGATGTAGATCAGCTCCGAGGTGTCGGCGGCAGCAGGCAGCGTCTGCGCCCGCACCGGCAGGGCGGCGGCAGCGGCCAGCAGGCCCAGCGTTCTCAGGCTGGCGCGGCGATTCATCATGGACCGGGTCTCCTCTGAAGCGTGGTGCGGGATCAGACACTCACCGCGTCGATCCGTTCGGCGATCTTCGCCGACCAGATCTTCGGACCTTCCCGGTGCACCGAGGCGCCGGTGGCATCCACGGCCACCGTCACCGGCATGTCCTTCACCTCGAACTCGTGGATGGCCTCCATGCCGAGCTCGGGAAAGGCGATCACGGTGGACTTGGTGATGGCCTTGGCCACCAGGTAGGCCGCACCGCCCACGGCGATCATATAGGCCGCCTTCGTATCGCGGATGGCGTCGATGGCCGTGGCACCGCGTTCCGCCTTGCCCACCATGCCGATCAGGCCGGTCTTCTCCAGCATCGCGCGGGTGAACTTGTCCATCCGGGTGGCGGTGGTGGGACCCGCCGGGCCGATGACCTCACCCTTCACCGGATCCACCGGGCCCACGTAGTAGATGACCCGGTTGGTGAAGTCGACGGGCAGCGGCTCACCCTTCTCGATCAGGTCGACGAGCTTCTTGTGCGCCGCGTCCCGGCCGGTGAGCAGCTTACCCGAGAGCAGCAGCGTGTCGCCCGACTGCCAGGTGGCGACCTCCGCCGGGGTGAGGCTGTCCAGGTTGACCCGCTTCACGTCCGCGCCCAGATCGAACTCGATGTCCGGCCATTCGGAAAGATCGGGCGCTTCGAAGCTGGCCGGCCCGCTGCCGTCCAGCGAGAAGTGCACGTGGCGCGTCGCCGAGCAGTTGGGAATCACGGCCACGGGCTTGTTCGCCGCGTGGGTCGGATACTCGCGGATCTTCACGTCCAGCACCGTGGTGAGCCCGCCGAGGCCCTGGGCACCAATGCCCAGCGCGTTGACCTTCTCGAAGAGCTCGAGCCGGAGTGCTTCGGTGTGATTCGACGGACCGCGCGCCTGCAGGGCGTGGATGTCGATGGGGTCCATCATCGACTCCTTGGCGAGCAGCATGGCCTTCTCGGGGGTGCCGCCGATGCCGACGCCGAGCAGCCCCGGCGGGCACCAGCCCGCCCCCATGGTGGGCACCACGGAGAGGATCCAGTCGACGATGGAGTCGGAGGGATTGAGCATGGCGAACTTCGCCTTCGCCTCGCTGCCACCACCCTTGGCGGCCACCTCCACGCTCACCCGGTTGCCCGGCACCACCTTGTAATGGATCACGGCCGGCGTGTTGTCCTGGGTGTTCGAGCGGGCGCCATCCGGATCGGCGAGCACCGAGGCCCGCAGCACGTTGTCTTCGAACGCATAGGCGCGGCGTACCCCTTCGTTGATCATCTCGTCGACGCTCATGTCCGCCTCCCACTGCACGTCCATCCCCACCTCCACGAAGGCGATGACGATGCCCGTATCCTGACAGATGGGCCGCTTGCCGATGGCGCACATCCGGGAGTTGACCAGCACCTGGGTGAGCGCCGCCTTGGCAGCCGGGGACTCTTCCTTCTCCCACGCTTCCCGCATGCCGCGAATGAAATCCACCGGGTGGTAGTAGGAGATGAACTGCAGAGCGTCCGCCACGCTCCGGATCAGGTCTTCCTG
The DNA here is from genome assembly GCA_050185825.1 of Pseudomonadales bacterium. GTDB lineage: Bacteria > Pseudomonadota > Gammaproteobacteria > Pseudomonadales > Azotimanducaceae > SZUA-309. The sequence goes on from JBFWZA010000001.1 coordinate 227,304, forward strand.
CTTGATGACGGTTCTGCTCATGACTCTGACATCGGCGTTGTTCTGTGGAGGGCGCATTCTACCCCAAGCGGTTGTCCCCGGACCGGACCGCATGTGACCATACCGGCCTTCACCCCCGCGGATGCCTCGAGATGACCAGACCCGCCACGTTCGCCCCTCTTTTTCTGCTGCTCGCAGGCACGCTGGCCCTGACAGCCTGCGATCGGGAGACCGCGCCCGAAGCGGCCGACACCACCACCGATGCGGGCACCGCCCTCGCCCACTCGGCGCTGATCGTCGATACCCACATCGACGTGCCCTATCGGCTTCACGAGAACTGGGTCGACGTCAGCCAGGCAACCGATGATGGCGACTTCGACTATCCCCGGGCCCGGAAAGGCGGGCTCGACGTGGTGTTCATGTCCATCTATATCCCCGCCGATGTGGATGCGGCCGGCGAGGCCAAGGCCTTCGCCGAAGGTCTCATCGACACCGTGGAAGCGGTGGCTGCGGATGCACCGGACAAGTTCGGTGTGGCCACCTGCACGGCGGACGTCGGGGTGCTGGAAGCTGGCGGCCGGATCGCCATGGCCATGGGCATGGAAAATGGCGGCCCGATCGGCGGCGATCTGGCCAACGTGGCCTACTTCGCCGAGCGTGGCATCCGTTACGTGACCCTCGCCCATTCCAGGTCCAACCACATCTCCGATTCCTCCTATGACGACAATGCGCAGTGGCAGGGGCTCTCGGACTTCGGCAGAACGCTGATTCCGGAGATGAATCGTCAGGGCGTGATGGTCGACGTGTCCCACGTCTCGGACGAAGCTTTCTGGCAGGTGCTGGAACTCACCGCCACGCCCGTGATCGCCAGCCACTCGTCGCTGCGCCACTTCACGCCCGGCTTTGAGCGCAACATGAGCGACGACATGGTCGCCGCGCTCGGCGACAACGGCGGCGTCGTCCAGATCAACTTCGGCTCGAGCTTTCTCACCAGAACGGCGCGCGACTACAGCAAGGCGACCCAGGCGGCCATCGAGCAGTTCCGGTCGGACGAGCACGCCGCGGCCGACGAGGCGGCGCTCAAATCGTTCATGGCGCAGTACCAGGCAGAGAATCCCTACCCCTTCGCCACCGTGGACGACGTGCTCGATCACATCGACCGGGCGGTGGCGCTGGCCGGCATCGACCACGTGGGCATCGGCTCCGACTACGACGGTGTCGGCCCGACGCTGCCCATCGGCCTCGAGGACGTGAGCCGCTACCCCAACCTGGTGACCGGCCTCCTGGGTCGGGGCTACAGCGAAGGGGACGTGACGAAAATCCTGGGCGGCAACCTGATGCGCGTCTGGTCGGCGGTGGAAGCTTACGCGGCGGCTGCGGGTCATCCGGCCCGCTGCAGTCAGCAGTCCCGGGGTTCCTGACGGCAGGATACGGCCCCTCCCCGCAGACGTCGCAGGACTCGTTGCAACGAATGGTCATCCGAGCCGTCGCCATCGTGATCGCGTTGCTCGCCGGCGTTGCACGGGGCGACGAGGCGGTCGTCGAAGTTGCGCGCTTTGCCGAAGGCGATCGCAGCGGGTGGCAGGCACAGCGCTTCCAGGGCGAAACTGAATACACCTTCGAGACCGTCGACGGTCGACTCGGGCTGCGAGCGTCCAGCGACGGCACCGCCTCCGGGCTGGTTCGGCGGCTGACCGTGGACCTGACGCGAACACCGTACCTGGAATGGTGGTGGCGGGTGCAGGACGTGCCGGAAGGCGTGGACGAGCGCAGCCGCAGCGGCGACGACTACGCGGCCAGGGTGTACGTGATCGTCTCGGGCGGGCTCGCGTTCTGGCGCACCCGAAGCCTGGTCTACGTCTGGTCGAGCAACCAGCCGATCGGCAGCACCTGGGACAACGCCTTCACGTCCAACGCCAGGGTCATGGCGCTGCGGTCGGGCGATCGGGATGCCGGGCGATGGGTGCTGGAGAGACGGAACCTCGTCGCCGACTTCCGCCAGCTCTTCGGAGACGGCATTGCCGAGATCGATGCGGTGGCGATCATGACGGACACGGACAACAGCGGCCAGTCGGCCACGGCTTGGTACGGCGACGTCACGTTCGTCGCCGAATGATCAGCCGTCAGCTCGACAGGTGGTCGATCAGGCGGCGCATGAAGGCGGTGCCTTCCTCGACCTGATCCAGGGTGATGAACTCGTTGGGCTGGTGCGCCTGGTCGATGCTGCCCGGCCCGCACATGACCACCGAATGCCCGGCATTCTGGAACTGGCCCGCCTCGGCGCCGTAGGACACCGCTTCCACCGCGTTCTGCCCGGTGAGGCGTCTGGCGAGCGCGACCGCCGGGCAGTCCTGTGCTGACTGGAACGCGGGCACCTCGGCGTTGATCTCGAACTCGATGCCCGTGTCCGGCGCGATGGCCTGCATTTCGGGCTCCACCACGTTCTTCGCGAACTTCCGGTACTCATCGAAATACCTGCGCGCATCCTCGCCGGGGAGCGCGCGGATGTCGGTCACGAACTCGCAGTGATGGGCCATGATGTTGGTGGCGGTGCCGCCGCGGATCATCCCGCAGTGCAGGCTCGCGTAGGGGGGCTCGAAGGCTGAATTCGACGGCGCCCTGGCGTTCTTCTGCTGACGTTCGTGTATCCAGTTGATCAGCCGACCTGCCACCATCACCGCAGACACGCCCCGATGCGGCTGACTGGAGTGGGCTTCGTGGCCCGTGATGCGGGTCACGAAGTGGAAGATGCTCTTGTGTGCGTTCACCACCCGCATGGACGTCGGCTCGCCGACGATCACCGCCTCCGGCTTCGGCACCGCCGCGGTCAGCGCGTCGATCAGCGCCGGCGCGCCGAGACAGCCCACCTCCTCGTCGTAGGAGAGCGCGAAGTGAATCGGGCGTTTCAGCTTGCCCATTTCCGGCACCAGCGCCAGCGCGATGGCATAGAAGGACTTCATGTCGCACGTGCCGCGGCCGAAGAGCCGGCCGTCGCGCTCGGTGACCGTGAAGGGATCCGTCTGCCAGTCCTGATCGTCGATGGGCACCACGTCCGTGTGCCCGGACAGGACCACCCCGTCCGCCACCATGGGCCCTACGGTGGCGAACAGGCTGGCCTTGGAGCCGTCCTCGTTGCGCACCAGGTGCGACTCGATCCCGTGGGCGGAAAGATACTCACGGATGAAATCGATGCAGACCAGGTTGGAATCGCGGGAGACGGTGGGGATGGCGACCAGGGCCTCGATCATGCCCCGGGGTGTGTAGGTCTGGGTCATGGACCGAGCATATCACCTGGAGCGCCCGGTTTTGATCTGAATCAACCCGGCTTCGGGATCTGCGTATGTCGCCGCCGTGCCCGGTCGGTTGAGATACGCACGCAATCCGTAGCCTCACAAGGGATAGACCACATGCGAGTATTCAAACTGGCGGCCATCGTGGCAGCTGTAACCACACTCTGGGCCAACGCGGCACTTGCCACCGAGGCGGGAGACTGGCTGATCCGGGCAGGTGTTTCCTACATCGTGCCGAAGTCGGACAACGGGACGATTCCGGGAGACGGCGATGAGGTGCCGGATATCCAGGTCGACGTGGACGACGCCGCCATGCTGACGTTCGACGGCACCTACATGATCACCGACAACTTCGGCGTCGAGCTCCTCGCCGCCCTGCCCTTCGAGCACGACATCTACGGCAGGATCGACGGCGTCGACGGCAAGGTGAAGCTGGCCACCGTGAAGCACCTGCCCCCGACCTTGAGCGCCGTCTGGCGGTTCAACAGCGACGGGCAGTTCCAGCCCTATGTGGGCGCCGGCGTGAACTGGACCATCTTCTTCGACGAGCAGGAAAAAGGCCCGCTCGACGATCCGAGCGTCAGCCTGAAGCTCGACGACTCCTGGGGCCTGGCCGGTGTGGTCGGCGTGGACGTCTTCCTGACGGACCGGATGTTCATCAACGGCAACATCCGCTACATGGACATCGACAGCGATGTGAAGGTGAACGGCGACAAGGTGGTCACCGCCAAGGTGGACCCCTGGGTGTACGCGATCAACATCGGCTGGAAGATCTGAAAACTTTTACCGGCTCTTTGTCAGCCGACAGGGGGCGCGTCTCACGACCGCCCCTTTTTTCTGTCAGCCCTGAACCTGATGGGTCGCGGCCACCGGCCGCTCACGCATCCGCAGGATCCACTGACCGTTTTCCTCCAGCGCCGCCTCTCCCGCCGCTCTCAGAATGTCGAGCTTCACCGCCGGCGTCGGAGCCCTGCCCATCAGGTTGACCGCATTCGAGAAGATCCGGATGTGGTGCTGGTACTGCACCATCATCTCCCGCTCCGCCAGCCGATGCGCGTAGTTCTGTCTGGCCGCGATGACGAACGGCAGCAGGCCCATGAACGCGATGAGCACGTCCTGCGCCACCAGACCTTCGAGCCCCCTGGCCACTGCCAGGGTGCCCGCCGCCACCAGCAGACCTGCGAAGCAGATCAGCTCGACCGACGTGGTGATTCGATGCCGCGTTGCCCGTTCCGCGGCCTTCCGCCGATAGTAGTCCCGCTGGTCCTTCACCCAGTGCTCGGTGCAGAGTTCGATCTGCGCTTCGGTGGAGCCCGGGTCCGTGGAGTCCGCATGAAAACCGGCGTAACGCATCACGTTGCGTATCCAGCCGAGCTCCAGGTCCTGGCGCTTCAGGAAGCTGTCGTGACTGAAGCGGCTCGGATTCTCCATCCTCACCCCGGCAACCGCCCAGAAGAACTGCACCCTCAGTCCCTCGGCCAGCACGCGGTAGTCCTGGGCCTTCCGCTGCCAGGCATAACGGCCGTCGAGCCAGGCGAGCACCAGCACCAGCGCGATGCAGGCGATGTACGGATAGATCATGAACCCGAGGCCCGGCCAGTCGGCATAACTCACGAAGCTCGCACCGGCCAGGAGACCGAGCGCCAGAGTGCCGCGGATTTCACGGTGGAAATAGCGCTGGTACTTCTGCGACAGGGCATCCGCCCGGTGGTACAGGAGGTCGATGTCCTGCACACCCTCGCCACAGGCGGCCAGATCCTCCGCCGGCAGCAGCGGCGTGAACACGGCCGGATCCATCGGCGCGCCGAGATCGCGGGAAAACTCCGACATCCGTTCGAACACCAGCCGGTACCGATCCGGGAGATAGAGGGTTCTGGGCTTGATCTCGTCGCGCGTGAACCAGCAGGCCGCCCCTGGTTCGAGCCCTTCCGCCGGCGCTCCCGCTTCCCGACGGGAACAGGCGATGTGGTAAACCAGATCGCTCTCGTCTTCCGTGAAATCGATGGGCGAGCGGTGCTGGCCTTCGGCGATCAGGTCGATCACGTCGTGCTGATGAAACTTGATGACATGACCCGTTCCACCCGGCGCGCTCGACGGTCTGCCGTCCCAGATGGCCAGCAGGATGTGGCTGTGCGCCGCGAGGTAGGCACCGAGCTGGGCGTACTGATAGTCCCTGGCACGACCCGGCCTGCGGACGTCCTCCTCGTCGACATCCGGCAGCAGCGGCAGCTCTACACACTCGCCCAGGCTCAGCATGCTCCTGAACTCGGTCAGCGACTCTCCCTCGAAGTCACTCTGATACAGCCGCTCCGGCATGGGCAGCAGCACCACGGTGGGGATCCCGAGCTCGTGCGCCACATCCGCCGCAATCCGATCAGCGCCTTCCGCCAGCGGCGTCATCACCAGCAGCGGCAGATCCGGAAACTCGCCCATGAGCATCAGGAAGAAGGCACGGACGCGATCCCTGATCAGATCTTCCTCCGCCGGGAGCAGATCGCGATGACCCGTCACCCCGACCACCAGCGGCACCCGTCCGCGCCGGTTCTGAGCCGGCGGGCTCCGGCTCAAGCCGGCGGTGCCGTCGCTGCGCTGTGCTGTGCCGGTGTTCATCCGCTCATCATTCCTGACCGTCTCCCGGAGCTTCGCGCAAAACTGTGCAGTACACTAGCCCGATGAACAACCGCTCCGATCTGATCGACGAGCTCTTGAGCTCGTACCTCAAGATGCCCGTCACCATGCGCTGGGAGCGGTCCAGCGGCATCCCGTTTCCTGACCGGTTCGAGGACTCCCGGGTGGAGTTTCAGGGTATCGCCACGGAGTGGCTGGAGCTCGAGAAGATCGCCTGCGTGGCAAAGGAAACACGGATCGTGCACGGATTCCCGGCACGCCTCGTGCTCACCGAGCCGGCACTGGAGATCACCCTCGGACAGGCGGCCCTCGACCGCTGGATCAAACGCTTTCAACTGCCCTACCGGCTCGAGCTCGGCGAGGAAGGCCTGATCGTCCACACCGAGATCGCCGGCTTCCCCGTGGCCGAGTTCGAGACCAGCCTCGAGGTGGTGGGCGGCTGGTTCGTACTCAAGCCGAAGCGGGCGTCCTTTTTCGGTGTTCCCGGCTACGTCTCCTCCATCTTCCGGACCTATCTGCCGGTCCCGCCGTTGTCCCGGGAATCCCGGCTGACGGCGATTCAGCACGCGCCTGGCAGCCTGCTGCTGCGCTTCTCGCTGGGCGACATCGAGGAGGAGGTCACGCCCGGCCTGCTCACCCGGCTGCGCCGGCGCTTCTTTCCGGTGGTGGACCAGCTCGCCGCGACGCGCAGCTCCTAGCCCCCTCAGGCGCCGGATGCGGCTTCCGGCACGACGACCCCGGTGGCGTCCATGAGCGACTCGAAGCTCTGATCCAGACACTCGCCGAAGAATCCGGGGTCCGGCAGCATCTCCCGGCAGCTGGTCAGCGAGATCATGACCCAGCCGCAGTAGCTGAACACCGGGAAGATGAGGCCCATGCCGTCGAAGATCGGGCCGAGCCCGAACTGCGCAACGAGTCGGGCACCCGCGCAGTACAGCGGCACCTGCGGCCCGGGAACATTCGTGACCACACAGTTGAACGGCACGCTCATGCGCTCGGCGAGCCCGTACTCGGTGTACAGGCGTGCCGCCAGCGCGGCGGTGGTCGACGGAATGAACTGCGAGTAGTCGGTCATGAGCTTGGCGCCCACGGCGTTGGTCATGGCCTTGGAGGTCATGGCGCTCTCGTGGACCGACTTCAGCCGCTCCAGCGGGTCCGCAATCTCCGTGCCGAGCGCTACCGTCATGGCCGCCACCTGATTGCCCATGGCGTTCTTGCCTTCCGCGCCGCGCACCGAGATCGGCGCCATGGCGATCATCGACTCGTCCGGCAGCTCCTGCTTCTCGGCGAGATACTGCCGCAGGGCACCGCCCACCAGCGTCAGCACCACGTCGTTCACGGTCGCGCCCGGCACGGCGTTCTTGATCGCGCGGATGGCGGAGAGCTCGAACCGGCGGCCCTCGACGACCCGGTGCGCACTGACCTGGTGGTTGAACCGGGTCCGCGGCGGCTGCACCCGAGGCGGCTCCATCTTCCGGTCCGCGAAGAGCTGCCCGAGGCGTCCCAGGGCAGGCACGGTCCTGGCCATCACCTCGGCAAAACGGAACGGCTGCGTCATGTTGTTGATCTGCGCACGGAACAGCAGCTCGGCCGGATTCGGGTCGTTCTCGCCGTGCCAGGGCCGGGACTTCGGCACCTCCGCGGGTGCCGGCTCCAGATCGTGGATCGCTTCGATCAGATCCACCCCCGACATGCCGTCGATACAGGCGTGATGGACCTTGGAGACGATGGCATAGCTGCCCTTGGGCAGTCCCGGGATCGAGTCGAGCCCTTCCACCACCGTGAACTCCCAGAGCGGTCGGGTGAGGTCCAGCGGGCGGGAGTGGAGGCGCGCCACCTGGATGCAGAGCTGCCGCCAGTCACCCGGCTCCGGCAGGCGGATGTGGCGGACGTGATACTCCAGGTCGAAGTGCTTGTCCTCCACCCACCACGGGTGGTCCAGGTTGAAGGGGACGTTGACCACCTTCTCCCGGAAACTGCGCGCCAGATGCAGCCGGGACTCGATGGCCCGGAGGATGTCCTTGAATCCCTGCTTGCCCCCCTTCACGGTGGAAGGGTCGTAGATCATGATGCCGCCGATGTGCATCGGCGAGGTGGGTGTTTCGAAGTACAGGAAAGACGCGTCCTGACCGCTCAGCTGCTGCATGGTGTCCCCCTCGGATTGCAGGCTCCGGCCAATTATCGACCTGCCAGGCACCCCCAACAAGGCGGCCGCCGATGCTAGGAAGGCCGAATCATATTGCCGGACTCCCCACCATGCCGACCTGGCTCCAGATCCTGCTGGTCAGCGCGCTGCTGACCGGTTCCGCCGGATGCGAGCCGAAGGACCGCCGCCCGGGACTCTGGCTGTCCGGCGAGGTGTCCGCACTGCCGGATGATCTGTCCTTCATCGCCGACCATCCGGAGATCTTCGTGGAGACCCGGCCCTGGTACGGCATCCCGTTCTCCGTGACCACCGTCATCGGCACCAGGAACGGCCGCCTCTACGTGCCGTCCATCTACGACGAGGAGCTGCCGTTTCCCGGCACCAAGTACTGGAACTCGGTCATCGCCGAGAATCCGGACGTGCGCCTGAAGATCGGCGGCAGGCTCTACGAGATGCGCGCCGTCTGGGTGCGCGACCTCGACGAGTACCGGGAAGGCGTGCGGGCGCTGGCAGACAAGTACGAGAGCTGGGCGCGCTGGCTGGAAGATGAGAACAGCGCCCCGCACTTCGTGATCATCCGCATGGACCCCCGCTGACCCCCACCGTGATCGACATCGTCTCCGTATTCATCACCTTCTTCGCCGTCATCGACCCGATCGGCACGGTCCCGGTGTTCATCGCGGTCACCCGGCACATCGCAGAGCATGACCGCTGGCGGGTGGCGCTCCGGGCGACGCTGACCTCGGCGGCGATCCTGATCTTCTTCGTGGTGGCCGGCGAGCTCATCCTCACGGCGATGGGCATCCCGCTGTCGGCCTTCCAGATCGCGGGGGGCATCGTGCTGTTTCTGTTCGCCCTGGACATGATCTTCGGGGACAGCAAGCCCGAAGAGGAGGTGTAGATGGTGCAGCGCGGCCACGAGCTGGCCGTGTTCCCGCTGTCCGTGCCGTCCATCGCCAGCCCCGGCGCCATGCTCGCGGCCGTCATGCTCACGGAAAACGCCCGCTACAGCCTCACCCAGCAGGTGCTGACCATCGCCGTGATGCTGAGCGTGCTGCTGGTGACCCTGCTCCTGATGCTCGCGGCGGTGCGGATTCATCGCCTGATCGGCGATTCCGGGGCGAGCGTCATCAGCAAGGTGATGGGCCTGATCCTGGCCTCTGTGGCCACGGCCAGCACCCTGACCGGTATCGAGTCCCACTTCGGGCTCTAGAGCCCCGCGGTGGCGAGCGCCGTGCGGAAGCCCGAGTACTTCGGCTGATCGATGGCGATCTGATTGACCACGGTGGTCCGCAGGTGCTCGATGAGTGCCGGATCATCCAGCGCGCGGCTGCCGTCTCTCAGGCCGTTCACCAGTTCCCAGCGGAGCTCGCCCAGAGACCCGTCGTGCCCGAGCAGCGCCTGCAGCCGCTCGAGCTCCCGGGCCCGGTGCCGGGTGCCCAGTGACAGCTCCCGGTCGACGATGTCCAGGCTGTTGCCCGCCACCCGGGCAAGGAACTGGGTTCTGCCGCTGGTGGCATTCATCACGTCCTCACGCAGGAAGTTGCGCACGCTGATCAGCAGCTCGTCCACCCGCGGCATGTCCAGGTTGCCCGAGCGCTCCTCCGGCTCCACCAGCGTCACCGGCCCGGGGATCAGCAGGTTCACGCAGTCCACCTGGCACTCGGAGGAGCGCCGGCCGATGGCGGGCCGCTCCACGGTCTTGTCCGGACCGCTGCGGTAGTGCTCGGCCATACCCAGGCATCCCACCGCCCACCAGAACGAGCCGAACACCTCCCAGAACTTCACGTGCTCCGGATCGACCTTGCGCCCCGACTCCGCCTCGTAACCCGCGAACAGGTCGGCATACTCGCCGAATCCGCCCACGGGCAGCTCGGTCCGTCCGAAACGCCAGGAGTTGGTGCAGATCCAGCCGAGGTCCCGCATGGGATCGCCGATGTGGGCGATCTCCCAGTCCAGCACCGCATTGATGCCGTCCTGGTTCACCATGAAGTTGCCGTTGCGGAAATCGTTGTGCACCAGGGTCGATTCGTAGTCCGTGGGCAGGTGGTCCATCAGCCAGCGACCGGCATAGTCGATCATCGGCTGCGGGGTGTTGAGCAGCTTGTAACGTTCCCAGGTCTGGTTGACGAAGTATTCCGGCGGCGCGGTTTCGAGCTTGTCGCGCAAGCCGGTGGCGTCCAGGTCGATCTGGTGAATGCGCGCCAGCACCTGGCCGCACTCGTAGGCCAGCTTCTTCCGCACGTTTTCGAGCTCCGGTGCCCGGGCGATCCGGGCACCCAGGGCCTCCCCTTCCAGCCACTCCATGATGAAGCCCGCACCGAGCCCGTCCGGCTCCTCGAGCACGTAGTAGACCTCCGGCTCCGGCACGCCCACCGCCCGGGCACAGGCCATGAGCTTCGCTTCGGTGGCGAGCCCCGGGGCCACCCGGGTTTCCGTTGCCACCACCACGCCGCCGGGCGCCCGCCGCATGCAGACGAGCTTCTGCCCCGACTTGGTGTCGATGGTGATCCGATAGGTCTCCTGGCTCGCGCCGCCGGACAGCCGCTCGGCGCTCACCAGCCCCGTGCAGCCGGGAATCTCCCGCTCGAGGATCGCTCCGAGACGCTGCTCGAACTCGGCGGTATCCATCTCAGCCCGCTTCTTTCACGCCCTTGGGGGCGCGCTGCTTCATGTAGCCGAACATGTAGCCCGCTACCCGGCGCATCTGGATCTCCTCCGCACCTTCCGTGATCCGGTAGCGGCGGTGGTGACGGTAGATGTGCTCGAACGGCTTGTGGCGCGAGTAGCCGAGCCCGCCGTGCACCTGCATCGCCTGATCGGCGGCCTGGCAGCAGAGGCGGTTCGCCCAGTAGTTGCACATCGACACCTTGTCGGAGACGGAGAAGGCGCCGTATTTGTCCATCTGCCAGGCCGTCTTGTGGATCAGCGCCCTGAGCATCTCGCACTGGGTCTGCAGCTCCACCAGCGGGAACTGGATGCCCTGGTTGGCGGAGAGCGGCTTGCCGAAGGGCTTGCGCTCCATGGCGTACTTCACCGCCTCGTTGATGCAGAACTGCCCCGCCCCGAGGCTGGAGGCCGCCTGGCGGATCCGGTTCTCGTTGAAGAAGTGCTGCACCACCTGCAGACCCCGGCCCTCGCCGCCGAAGATGGAGGCGTGGGGAACCCGGACGTTGGTGAACGACACCCGGCCGTGGTCCGTCGGCATGTTGAAGGTCCAGAGCATCTCCTCGATCTTCACGCCCTCGGCCTTCATGGGGGTGAGGAAGGCGGTGATGCCGTCACCGTCGCCGGGCTTGCCGCTGGTCCTGGCCATGACCATGTCGTACTGGGCCTTGTGAATGCCCGTGTTCCAGGTCTTCTCGCCGTTGATCACCCACTCGTCGCCGTCGCGCTCGGCATGGGTTTCCATCCAGGTGGCGTCGGAGCCGTGGTTGGGCTCGGTGATGCCGAAGGCGAAGCCCTTGCGGCCCTCTGCCAGGTCGTCCACCCATTCCTTCTTCTGCTCCTCGGTGCCGTACTGGAGCATGAGCAGCAGGCCGACGTTGTTGCCGACGATGGAGTGCTCGTTCTGCAGGTCGTTGTGCAGACCCAGGCCCTTCACCGCCAGATGCTCACGGATGATGGCCATGCCGAGGTTGGTGCCTTCCATGCCACCGTATTCCTTCGGGAAGGGATAACGGTAGAAGCCGGCCTCGTCGGCCAGGCGCTTGACCTTGAACAGCAGCTGCTCCCACTCCTCGTTGGGCAGGCCGCCGCGATCCCAGTCCGTGCGGGCGTCTTCCCGCCGGTGATCGAAGAAGCGGATGTTGTCGTCCTGCTGCTCGAGCGGCTTGATGGTGGTCTCGATGAAGTCGTCCAGACGCTTCAGCAGCGCGGCGATGTCCTCTGGAATTTCGAAGTCCATGTGGTTCCCCTGACAGGTTTTGTTTAAAACACGTTATAAGATATCCGACGCTCCGCGGCAACGGATTGACGTCATTGCCCGGCTGCCGAAGCCGCTTCGATCGCCGCCTGCGCCGACACCATGTCGCGCACGTCCTCGAGCAGGGCTTTCGCATCGAAGACGATACCGTCCCGGATCGTGTACGCCACACCGCCCACCCGGCTGAGCTTACCCGTCGAGGAATCGAGCTTCATGTGTCCGGTGCCGTACAGCACCTTGAAGTTCTTGACCGGATTTTCTCCCACCAGCACCAGATCGGCCTTCTTGCCGGGCACCAGCGAGCCGATCTCGTCCTCGAGGCCGACGAGCCGCGCCCCGTTCAGGGTGGCCGCCTGGATCACCTCCAGCGGGTGAAAGCCTGCTTCCTGGAGCATCTCGAGCTCACGAATGTAGGCGAAGCCGAACAGCTTGTAGATGAAGCCCGCATCGGAGCCCGCGGCGACGCGGCCGCCATGATTCTTGTAGTCGTTCACGAAGGTCATCCAGAGACGGAAATTCTCGCGCCAGGCCACCTCGTCCGCCGTGGTCCAGTCGAAGTGATAGGAGCCGTGCAGCCGCGGATCCGGGTCGAAGAACCGTCTGAGCGGCGGCCAGGTGTAGTCGGCATGCCACTCGGCATCGCGGGCCCGGGCCACGTCCCGGTTGGCCTCGTAGATGGTGAAGGTGGGCACCAGGGTGAAATCGAGGCCGATCAGCTCGTCGCGCACGGTGTTCCAGCGTTCGGACCCGGGCGCGGCCGCCTGGCGCCAGAGCCGGCCGGCCTCACCGAAGCGCCACTGCTCGTCCGAGTAGTTGTAGTCCGGCGGGTAGTCCTGGATGGTGCGGTCCGTGAACAGCGCCTCCGGCAGGCCGTACCAGTGCTCCATGCTGTCGAGCCCCAGCCGCGCGCTGGTCAGCGCGTTCACCTGGTAGACGGCCGTCTGGTCGTGGTGGTGCGAGGTCTGCATGCCGAGACGTTGCGTCTCGGCCATCACGGCTTCCAGTGCCTGCGCGCGCCCGCCGCGCAGCTTCACGCCGTCCGCGCCTTTGCGTTTCACCGCCCGCACCCAGGCCCGGGCGTCCTCCGGATCGGTGATCCTGCCGCCCGGAAACATGCTGTGCACCATCAGCCGCGGGGCCGTGATCGTGCCGGCGGCGCTGCGGTTCCGATGCGCCAGCGTCCAGTCGAGCCCCATGCCCGCGCCGGTTTCGCGCACGGTGGTGATCCCGTGAGCCAGCCAGAGCTTGAAAACGTACTCGGGGGGCGTGAGCGGCCCGGTGAGGCCCTGCCCCACCGTGCCGATGTGGGCGTGGGCATCGACGAAGCCGGGCATGGCGTACATGCCGCTGCCGTCGATTACCCGAACGCCCGCTGCCGGCGTCACCGCGGCGGCCGGATCGATCGCGGCGATCCGGTCACCCTCGATGCGGACGTTCACCGGACCCATGGGTGGCGATCCCTCGCCGTTGATCAGCATCACCTGGCTGATCACGAGCTGCGCGAAGGGACCCTCCCCTTCCGTACGGTCCGGCGCCGGCGGAGGAATGGCGACGCCGAGTCGCTCGGCCAGGGCCGGCCCTTCCTCGCCGGGCACGGGCGGTTCGGCGGATGCCGCGAGCACCCCTCCTGCGGCCGCCGTCACTGCCGAGGCCAGCAGCGGACCTGCGACGTCCTTCCACCTCATCTTTCCCCCTTCGTTGTTGCCCCGCGTTTTCCGCCAGTCTGCGCGTTGCGCGCCGCGCAGCCCCGCTCGCACTGCGCAGGCAGTTATCTTACAGTAGCGGGCTGTTTTGACCCCGGGGGAATAAAGTCTTATGTATCAGGAGCTTCGCGAAGTCTGGAACGAGCTCATCGGCGAAGGCAGTCCGTTCGCCATCACCGAGGTGACGGTGCGCGGCCAGCGGATCAAAACCTACGCCGCTGCGCCGCCGACGGTGCGCGATCTCTGGCTGGCCAGCGCCGTCCACGGTGAGAAGGACTATCTGATCTACCAGGACGAGCGGATCTCCTACGCCCAGGCCCACGAACAGGTCGCCGCCATCGCCAACTGGCTTCAGGACCAGGGTGTGGGCGTCGGCGACCGGGTTGCCATCGCCATGCGCAACTATCCGGAATGGCTGCTCTCCTACTGGGCCATCACCAGCATCGGCGCCACGGTGGTGGGTGTGAACGCCTGGTGGGTGGGGCCGGAGCTCGTCTACGGCATGAACGACGCGAAGCCGAAGGTCTTCATCGCCGATGTGGAACGCCTGAAGCAGGCGCTCGAGCACGCAGGCGAGATGCCGCCCATGAAGCTGGTGGGCGTGCGTATTCCCGACGGCTGCCCGGCCGGTGTCACGGAGTGGTCCGAGCTGGTCCGCCACGGCGGCACCCTGCCGGAGGTCGACATCGACCCGGACAGCGTCGCCTGCATCTTCTACACCTCGGGAACCACGGGTCATCCGAAGGGCGCCGAGCTCACCCATCGCGGCTGCGTGAACAACGCCATGAACCTCGGCTTCTGGGGCACCTGCCTGGCCACCCTGAACCAGCGCCTCGGCAGGGCCCCTGCCGTGGACCCGGACAACCCGCCGGTGGCCGCGGGGCTCCTCACCACCCCGCTCTTCCACGTCACCGCCAACAACTGTGTGGCCTACGGCACCACCATGAACGGCGGCAAGCTGGTGCATATGTACAAGTGGGACGCGGGCGAGGCGCTGAAGCTCATCGAGCGGGAGCGGATCACCTCCTTCACCGGCGTGCCCACCATGTCCCGGGAGCTGGTGAACCACCCGGATTTCGCGAAGTACGACACCTCCTCCCTCGCCTCCGTGGGCGGCGGCGGCGCTCAGGTGCCACCGGACCTGGTGGGCAAGATCGACCAGACCGTCGCCACGGCCCGGCCCGGCACCGGTTACGGCATGACCGAGACCTGCGGCGTGATCACCTCCATCGGTGCGGATTTCTTCGTCGACAAGCCCGCCAGCGCAGGCCCCGTGCTGCCGAACTTCGATGCCCGCATCGTCGATGCCGAGGGCAACGACGTGCCCACGGGCGGCGTCGGCGAGCTCTGGGTGAAGGGTGGCTCGGTGATCGCCGGCTACCTGAACCGGCCGGATGCCACCGCCGAGACCATCACCGACGGCTGGCTGCACACGGGCGACATCGCCCGCTTCGACGAGGACGGTTTTCTGTTCATCGTCGACCGCGCGAAAGACATGGTCATCCGCGGCGGCGAGAACGTCTACTGCGCGGAGGTGGAGAGCGCGATCTACGAGCATCCGGCTGTGGCGGAGTGCAGCGTCTTCGGCGTCGCAGACGAGCGTCTCGGCGAGGAGGTCGGCGCCGCCGTCTACCTGAAGCCAGGCGAGCGTCTCGATGCGGATGCGCTGCGCGCCCACTGCAAGGCGCGGATCTCGCCGCACAAGGTCCCCCGCTACCTGTGGTTCCTCAGCGAGCCGCTGCCGCGCAATGCCAACGGCAAGTTCCTGAAGCGCTCACTCCGGGACGAGCTGAAGACGGCGGAGGCAGCCTGATCGCCGGGCCGTCCGGCGACCCGAGGGCCGGGAGCCCGTGAACTTCCTGCTCGACGCGCTGGTGTTCTTCGGGGCCGCCATTCTGGTGGTCCCCGTCTGCCACCGGCTGGGCCTGTCCGTGGTGCTCGGCTACCTGATCGCCGGCGTCATCATCGGCCCCGGCCTGCTCGGGCTCGTCGGCGGGGAGAAGGAAGCCGACGAGGTGCTGCACTTTGCCGAGCTCGGCGTGGTGCTGCTGCTGTTCATCATCGGCCTGGAGCTGCAACCCCGGCGTCTGTGGGTCATGCGCCGGCTCGTGTTCGGGCTCGGCAGCCTGCAGATCGGGGTGACCACCCTCGGTCTCGGTCTGATCATCGCGCTGGCGTTCAACTACGCCTGGCAGCCCAGCCTGCTGCTCGGGTTTGCGCTGGCGCTGTCGAGCACCGCGTTCGTGCTGCAGCTTCTGGCAGAACGGAAGACGCTGAATCAGCCCCACGGCCGCGCGGCCTTCGGCACCCTGCTCATGCAGGACGTGGCCGTGATTCCCGCCATCGCCGTGCTGGATCTGATCAACCCCAACACCGCCTCGAGCGGCAGCCGCGAGGAGGTGCTGCTGATCGGCGTGGTGGTGGCCGGCCTCTTCGGCGCCCGGCTGGCATTGCGCCCCCTGCTGCGGTTCGTGGCCGGCACGGGTATTCACGAGCTCTTCACCGCCGCGGCCCTGGCGCTGGTGGTGGGGGCGGCGCTGACCATGCAGTCCATCGGCCTGTCCATGGGCCTCGGCGCCTTCATCGCCGGCATGATGGTGGCCGACTCGGAGTACCGCCACCAGCTCGAAACGGACGTGGCGCCCTTCAAGGGCATGCTGCTCGGACTCTTCTTCATGGCCGTGGGCATGTCTGCCGACCTGGGCCTGCTCCTCGATCAGCCGCTCCTCGTGCTCGGCCTTACCGTGCTGCTCATGCTGGCGAAGACGGCGCTGCTCTACCCGCTCGCGCGCGTGGTGCGCCTCGAGCACGCGGAGGCGCTGCGCGCGTCTGCGGTGCTCTCGCAGGGCGGCGAGTTCGGCTTCGTGCTGCTGACCACCGCCATGCTGGCCGCCGTCATCGACAGCCGCACGGCCGATCTGGCCGTGCTCGTCATCACCGCGTCCATGATGCTCACACCTGCGTTCGGCGCCCTCATCGAGCAGCTCCTCGACAGAGACCGGGAGCCACTGCCGTTCGACGAGATCGACGAACCCGAAAACCCGGTGGTGATTGCCGGGTTCGG
Source organism: Pseudomonadales bacterium (assembly GCA_050185825.1). Classification (GTDB taxonomy): domain Bacteria; phylum Pseudomonadota; class Gammaproteobacteria; order Pseudomonadales; family Azotimanducaceae; genus SZUA-309. The sequence goes on from JBFWZA010000001.1 coordinate 244,039, forward strand.
CCGCGTCGGCCAGATCATCGGCCGGATCCTCTCCATGCGTCACATCCCCTTCACGGCCCTCGAAGCCAGCTCCTCCCAGGTGGAGTTCGTCCGCCAGTTCGGCAACCGCATCTACTACGGGGATCCCTCCAACCTGGAGCTGCTGCGTTCTGCGCACATCGCCAACGCGAAGATCCTGATCATCGCCGTGGACGACGCGGAAGCCGCCGTGCGCATGGCGCGCTCGGTCCGCGCGAACTTTCCGCGCGTGAAGATCTTCGCGCGGGCTCGGAACCGGCGCCACGAGCTCCAGCTGCGCGACGTCGGTGTGGACTTCGTGATCCGCGAGACGCTGGGCTCCAGCCTGATCATGGGCGGTGAGCTGCTGAAAGCGCTGGGCATGAACGCGGCCGAGGCGGCCGACGCGATCCGGGTATTCCGTGAGCACGACGAGCGCACGCTGGCTCAGCAGCTCGCCGTGCACCACGATGACGACGCTTTCCGGCAGACATCCATCGCTGCCGCACGGGAGCTCGAGGAGCTGTTCAGAGAAGATCACGCCGCGTCGACCAGCCAACCCGCGAACCCCAACGAGCGGTAGGGGGCTAATGCCCGACATCGGGCCTGGCGTACGCGAGATTAGAATCAGGATTGGTGTCGCGTGGCGTGTTGTGTATGTCGCTAATCGAGACGAGGCGATCTACGTGTTGCACGCCTTCCAGAAGAAAACGCAGCGGACTTCCAGGCGAGACATCGCCGCCATCGAGTCCGCATTGAAGGAAATGAAATGAGCACAAAGAAATTCAACAGCGTGTGGGATGCTCTCGAGGACGACCCCGTTAAGCGTGAGATCTACAAGCTCCGCTCTGAACTGATCCATGTGATCACCGAGCACATCAAATCAAACAACCTGAAACAGAAGGAAGTGGCGGAGCTGCTCGGTATCTCACAACCGCGCGTCAGTATTTTGATGAAAGGGGATTTCGAGTCATTCCGACTGGATACGCTTGTCGGATTCGCACTGAAGTGCGGCCATACCGTGAGCATTGACGCCGCGTAGCAGATGGCTTTGGCTGCTGCGCGCAACCGACCACACACGGCAGGCGCCGGCGGCTTCCTACCCGCTGATCAACAGACGACTCAGCGGATAGATTAAACCCGATTAAGTCCCGACACGGCCAGGACGCTCATTGATCAAGCCGCTTCCAGCGGTGAGCGCGCCTCGGTCATCAGCGTGGTGATCGCTTCCTCGAGCGTCAGCATCTCCTGGGCCTTGCCGCCGAGCCGCCGGAGCGCGACGGTGCGCTCCTCCGCTTCCCGCTTGCCCACCACCAGGATGAGCGGCACCTTGGTCACGCTGTGCTCCCGGATCTTGTAGGAGATCTTCTCGTTCCTGAGATCGAGCTCGGAGCGCAGACCGGCAACCGTGAGCGCCGTCTGCACCTCTCGGGCGTAGTCGTCGGCCTCGTCGGTGATCGTCGCCACCACCACCTGCAGTGGCGCGAGCCAGAGCGGAAAGTGACCGGCATAGTGCTCGATCAGGATGCCGCAGAAGCGCTCGAGGGAGCCGAACAGCGCCCGGTGGATCATCACCGGTGTCTTCCGCTCACCGTCCGCGTCCACATAGGTGGCTCCGAGCCGTTCCGGCATGTTCAGGTCCACCTGCACCGTGCCGCACTGCCATTCCCTGCCGATAGCATCGCGGAGCGCGAACTCGAGCTTGGGTCCGTAAAAGGCGCCCTCACCCTTATTGAGCGTCCACTCCACCTGCATCACGTCCAGTGCCCGTTTCAGTGCCGCTTCGGCGTGATCCCAGACTTCGTCGGAGCCCACCCGGACATCGGGACGATCCGCGAACTTCACCCGCACGCCGTCGAAACCGAAGTCGTGGTAGATCTGATGAATGAGCTGGGATGCTTTGACGCATTCCTCGGTGATCTGCTCCTCGGTGCAGAAGATGTGTGCATCGTCCTGGGTGAACGCCCGCACCCGCATGAGCCCGTGCAGGGCGCCGGAGGGCTCGTAGCGATGCACCTTGCCGAACTCTGCCAGATAGAGGGGCAGGTCCCGATAGCTCTTGATGCCCTGCTTGAACACCTGGATGTGCCCCGGGCAGTTCATCGGCTTGATCGCGTAGAGCCGTTCGTCCGGCGTCTGGGTGAGATACATGTTCTCGCCGAACTTCTCCGCGTGCCCGGATTTCTCCCAGAGGCTGTGCGCCAGGATCTCCGGCGTGTTCACCTCCTGGTAACCCGCCTGAATCTGCTTCCGACGCATGTAGTCGATCATGCGCTGGAAGAGCGTCCAGCCCTTCGGGTGCCAGAACACCGCCCCCGGGCCCTCCTCCTGGAGATGGAAGAGGTCGAGCTCCCGGCCGAGCCGCCGGTGATCGCGTTTCTCCGCCTCCTCGAGCCGGTGCAGGTAGTCCTTGAGGTCCTTGTCGTTCGCCCAGGCCGTGCCGTAGATCCGGCGCAGCATCTCGTTGTCGGAATTGCCGCGCCAGTAGGCGCCGGCCAGTGACATGAGCTTGAACGCGCTGCCGAGCTTGCCCGTGGAGGGCAGGTGCGGCCCGCGGCAGAGATCGATGAACTCGCCCTGCCGGTACAGGCCCACCTCCTCTCCGTCCGGGATCGAGGCAATGATTTCTGCCTTGTAGTGCTCGCCCTGGGACTTGAAGAACGCCACCGCCTCTTCCCGGTCCCAGACCTCACGACGGATCTGCTCGTCGCGGGCCACGATCTCGCGCATGCGTGCCTCGATGACCACCAGGTCGTCGGGCGTGAACGGCTCCTCCCGGGAGAAATCGTAGTAGAACCCGTTCTCGATCACGGGGCCGATGGTGACCTGGGTCTCCGGGAAGAGCTCCTTCACCGCTTCCGCCAGGATGTGGGCCGCGTCGTGACGCAGCAGGTCCACGCCCTCCGGCATCTTCGCCGTGACGATCTCGACCGACGCGTCGTGCTCGATGGGCAGATAGATGTCCCTGAGCACCCCGTCGACCTTCACCGCCAGGGCCGCCTTGGCGAGTGATTTGGAGATATCGGTGGCCACCGTGGTACCGGTGACCGCGCCCTCGTAGGACCGGACCGAACCGTCGGGTAGCGTGATGTTCACCATGATCTCCACCTGCTCTGCCGCCTCCCGGGAATCGGGGGCCGTGTAAAAACGCGCGATTGTGCCACCGACGCCGGGGCCGGTCGACCGTCGGGGGACGAACGGTGCCCATCAGGGCTTGAAAGTCCGCGGCGCGACCCCATTACCCCCGTGCTTCTTCGGAAGCAGCGCGTCTCCATGAGTGAGGCAATTTTTGTTCACAACTTTTTAGTCAGAATCGTTATGAATGGAGGTTGTTTTATTATGGCAACGTTTGACATCAGCCCCCTGTTCCGCACCGCGGCCGTCGGCTTCGACCGGGCCTGGGACCCGTTCAACACCGCGCTGCATCTCGACAGCTCCGGCTACCCGGCCTACAACATCCTGCGCCTGGCGGAAGACGAGTTCCGGATCAGCCTGGCCGTGCCGGGATTCACCGAGCCGGAAATCAGTGTCGAAACGCGCGAAGGCGCGGTCTGGGTCAAGGGAGAGCGGGCCGTGGATCCGAACCACAACCAGTACCTCTACCGCGGAATCAACGTGCAGGGCTTTCAGAAGACCTTTCAGCTGCCTGAGCACGTCCGCGTGAGGGGCGCCCGGTTGGAGTCCGGCATGCTCCACATCGACCTGGTGCGCGAGCTGCCCGACGCGCTCCGGCCCCACAAGATCCGGGTCACGAGCGGCGAAGCGCCTCGACCGGCTCTGGAGGACGCCTCCAGGGCCGCCTGAGGCCGGTGCTACCGGTGGTCCGGCGCCGCCGCCGGACCACCTGCCAGCCAGCGATCGACCTTGCGTTCGAGCATGCCGAGCGGCAGCGGCCCGCTGCCGAGCACCAGATCGTGAAAGGCGCGCAGGTCGAAGTCGCCCCCCATCGCCGACTCGGCCCGCGCCCGCAGCTCCCGATATTTCAGCATGCCGATCAGATAGGCGGTGGCCTGCCCCGGATCGGTGAGGTAGCGGCGCACCTCCGCACGGGCCTGACCTTCCGTGATCATGGAGTTGGCGAGCAGGTAGTCCACGGCCCGTTGCTCGGACCAGCCCATGGCGTGCAGGCCCGTGTCCACCACCAGGCGAATGGCGCGGAACAACTCGTTGAACAGCCGGCCGACCTCCGAGAGGGGATTCCCGTAGGTCCCCGGCATTTCCTTCGCGAGACCCTCCGCGTACAGCGCCCAGCCTTCCGTGGCGGCCGTGATCCTCGCCCGTTTACGGAACTCGGGCACGCCTTCCAGCTCGTTGGCAATGGCGAGCTGCAGGTGGTGACCCGGCAGGCCCTCGTGGTAGGCGGTGGCTTCGAGGGACCAGCGCGGCATGGCCGTCATGTCGATGAGGTGCGCGTAGTACACGCCCGGACGGGAGCCATCCGGCGAGCTCAGGTTGTAGTGCTGGGCCGCGCCCGGCTGCTCCCGATAAGGCTCCACCCGCTTCACCACGAGACCCGCCTTCGGCAGCAGCCCGAAGTAGGCCGGCAACTGCGTTTCGATGTTGGCGAGCAGCGTCGTGGACTCGGTGAGATACCCCTGCCGGCCTTCGTCCGTGTTCGGGAAATAGAGCGCGGGATCGTCCTTGTCGTCGCGCAGCCACGCGAAGAACGATTCGCGGGTGCCGTCGAACCCGACCCGCTTCTGCAGGGCAGCGAACGCCTGATGCAGGCGCGCCACCTCGGCAAGCCCGATCTCGTGCACCTGCTCCGCCGAGAGATCGGTTGTCGTGTTGTAGCTCAGACGCTCCCGGTAGTAGGCGGCGCCGTTCGGCAGGCTGGCGGCGCCCACGGCGGGATCCGGGGCGTTGGGCCGGTCGTCCTCGAGCCAGTCGAGCAGCGCGGCGTGCGCCGGCCCCCAGTCGTCGAGCAATGCCGCACGGCCCTCCTCGAGGTAGGCCCGGGCTGCGTTCGCGTCCAGCACGCCCTCCTCGCGCAGCCGGTCGACCTCGCTCACGAAGTCGGCCCAGATGGGATTGTCGGCACCGGAGTCGTCGAAGGGTGCGCCGCTGGCGATGGCGCGGGTTTCCTTCGTCACGATGTCGAACGCGAAGTACGGCGGGTGCACGCCCCGGTCCGCATAGAGACGGGCCCGGTCGACGAACTGCAGCAGCGCCCGCGAGGCTTCCCGGATCCGGCTGACGTAGCTTGCCACGTCGGCCTCATTGTCCACCTGGTGCCAGGCGATGAGCAGCTGCGGCAGCATCCGCTGGGCGGCGGGAGAACCCTGGTGAAACAGGTAGACGTTCGTCCGGTAGCGATCGGCGGCGATGGCCTTGTCCGTGAGGTACAGCCAGAGATCGTAGGACTCCTGCGCCTCCGGCGTCAGCGCCTCGTAGTCGAACTGCTCGGCGAGGGCCAGCGCAGTCTGCCGCCGCCAATCGAGCACCCGATCCAGAGCGGTCTCGGAGAAATCCCCCACCTCGCCGTAGTCCGCATCCTTGATCCCGTAGAGCGCCTTACGCCAGGGAAAGAAGTGCAGCTCTTCGGCGTAACGCTCGTCCAGCCATTCCGTGAGCCGGACTGACTCGGCAGCCGGGTCCGCTGCCGGTAGCGATGCCGTTTCCGTTTCCCTGCCGCAACCGGCAAACCAGCAGCAGAGCAGACAGAAGGTGATCGTGCGCATCAGCGTGCTCCCTCTCCGGGGTCAGGTGGGTGCATCGGACCACGGATATTCCATCTGCCGGGCTGTCCGCAGGGCCAGCGCAGGATCCGTGATCCGGGATACCAGATACAGGCTCATGTCGATGCCCGCCGCAATGCCGGCAGAGGTGATCCGATTGCCATCCTCGACCCAGCGCGTGTCCTCCATGACATCGAGCGACGGGCAGTCGTGGCGCAGGTCGGGTATGTCCTCCCAATGGGTGGTGACCCGTCGGCCGTCGAGGAGACCGGCGCGGGCGAGCAGGAACGCGCCGGTGCACACCGAGGTGACCCAGTCGGCGGTCACCGCCTGATGAGCAATCCAGTCGATGACGGCTGGCTTGCCGAGCTCGCCCCCATGCACCCCGCCCGGCACCACCAGCACGTCGATGCCGGGATGATCGGTGATCGCGTGGTGCGGCAGCACCCGGAAACCGTTTCGGGCAACCACCGGCCTGCCGGATTCACCGATCAGGAACACCGACAGCCCGGCCGCGGGTGCGAGCCGGGCAGCAGTGGAGAAGACCTCGAAAGGTCCGGCAAAGTCGAGCACCTCGGCATCGTCGTAGACGTAGATGCCCACGTTCGCTGCCATGGCGCCCTGCCGGCCGTCCGCCGTCCTGTCAGCGATCCAGCGCCTTGTTCCAGGCCGCGATGCGCTCCGCCTGGGCCTCGAGCAGCTCTCCGGTGTCTCCCTCGATGCTGATGGAGCTGATGGTGTCACCCTGGCGGACGGCGTTGACCACCGCCTGATCCGCTTCGCCCTCCACCTCGCCGAAGATGGTGTGCTTGCCGTCCAGCCACGGTGTGGGCACGTGGGTGATGAAGAACTGGGAGCCGTTCGTGCCGGGCCCGGCGTTGGCCATGGACAGCTTGCCCGGGCTCGAGTGCTTCAGCGACGGATGGCACTCGTCCTCGAACTTGTACCCCGGGCCGCCGGTGCCGGTGCCGAGCGGGCAGCCTCCCTGGATCATGAAGTCGGCGATCACGCGGTGGAACTTCAGCCCGTCGTAGAACCCCCTGCCCGCCAGGTTGACGAAGTTCGCCACGGTGACCGGCGCTTTCTCCGGCAGCAGGTTCACGCGGATCGTGCCCCGGCTCGTCTCGATAATGGCCTTGATGCTCATGTCTGTCTCCTCAGCTGCCGCGCGATTCTTTGCGACCGAGCTCCGGCGCATGGTGCGCGGGGATCGCGGACGCCGCGTCCGCCTGCTCGGACATGGCCTTCACGGCCCGCTCGTTCTCCATGATCTTGGAGATCACCGCCTGGCCCGCACGCTCGAACACCTCGCGGTTGGCGATGACGTGAGCCTGGGACTCCCGGTAGGACGCCAGCATCCCGTTCACCTCGGGAATCACGTACCGGGCCACCAGGTCCCAGCTCCTGCGGGTGGCTTCCGGATTCGCCCAGTCGTTGACGAAGCCGATCACGGTGCCAAAGCCGCCGGTGAGCTTCTGCAGCCGGTTGACCGTATCCACCAGCTCGTCCGGCGTGCCGATGATGGCCATGGCGTTGTCGCCGCCAGACATCGCCTCGATGGCCGCATCGGCGTTGTCGTAGGCCACCGCCCCGGGTCGCATCAGCGTGCCCACGGTGTATTCGTTGTGCCAGCGCAGCAGGCCGTGCTTGGCCTCTTCCTGCGCCTGCTTCTTGGTCTCCGCCAGGTGCCAGGACAGCACCACGCGCCAGTCGTCGCGGCGCACCGCGTTGCCGTGCTTGGCCGCACTCTCCTCGGCGAAGCTCCACTGGGTGGGCAGCGCCATGAGCCCGGCCGTGGACATGGAGCCGATGGAGAGCACGCCGGTGCCGTGTTTGCCCGCCAGGGTCATGCCCGACGGGCTGATCATGGAGGCGACGGCGAACGGCAGGTCCTCCTGCAGCGGCAGCAGCTGCAGGCGTGCGTCCTTCAGGGTGAACCAGTCGGATTCGTGGGAGAAGCGATCCTCGCCGCGCAGCAGGCGACGGATCACACCGATGGCCTCGTCCTGACGGTCACGCTGCACCATGGGATCGATGCCGAGCGTGTAGGCGTCGGAAGGCAGCGCACCGGGGCCGCTGCCGAAGATCACCCGGCCGCCTGTCATGTGATCGAGCTGGACGATGCGCTGCGCGACGTTGAACGGATGGTGGTACGGCAGCGACACCACACCGGTGCCGAGGCGGATCCGGTGGGTCCGTTCCCCCGCCGCCGCCAGGAACAGCTCCGGCGACGCGATGACCTCCCAGCCGGTGGAGTGGTGCTCACCGCACCAGAACTCGTCGAAACCCAGCCGGTCGAGCTGCTCGATCAGGTCGAGGTCCCTCCTCAGCTGCAGGGTAGGGTTTTCCCCGATGGGGTGATGGGGTGCGAGAAACGCACCGAACTTGACGCGCGCCATTGGAATGCTCCCGAGGACGTTGACAGACGGAAAGGCCGCATTCTGTCACTTCCGCCCGGGTCTGACCAATCGCGTATGATCGACACGCCATGAGTACACCCGCCCCGCTTCAGGAGCCCGCCGCGCAGAAGCCCGCCTCGGAGCCGGTCGCCGAGTCCCGCCTGCCGTTGCGCGTGATCTGGTCGTACACGGGCTCGCGCGTTGCCTTCTCCATCATGGGGGTGATGTTCGGCGTCTACTTCATGAAGTACGCCACGGACGTGCTGCTCATTGCACCGGCCACCATGGGGATCCTCCTCGCCGCGGCCCGGCTCTGGGACGGATTCACCGACCCGCTGGTCGGCTATCTCTCCGACCGGACCCGGTCGCGCTTCGGGCGCCGCCGGGTGTGGCTCTATGCTTCGGCGCTGCCGGTGGCGATCGGCGTGGTGATGATCTGGGCACCACCCGAGGCGCTGTCCGGTGTCGAGCTGGTGATCTGGATGGCTGTGGCGCTGCTCGTCTATGAAACCGCAGCCACCGCCTACCTGATTCCGCACGGCGCGCTCGGTATGGAGCTCACGCCGCACTACCACGAGCGGACGCGGCTCTTCGGTTATGCGCACATGATCGGCTTCATCGGCAGCCTGCTCGGCATGGGGACGCTGCAGCTCATGACCATGGCCGAGGACAAACGGGCCTTCGCCTACGACCTGTCGCTGGTGGCCGCCGTGGTCGTTTTCATCGCCATCGTCGCCACCACCCGGCTGCTGCCGGAACGTGCCGAGTATCAGGGGCGCGGCAACGAGAGCGTTCTGCGCTCGGTGACGGACGTATTCAGAAACGGCCACGCCAGGCTGCTGCTCGTCGTCTTCGCCATCGAGACCTACGGCATCGCCAGCATCATGACGCTCACGCCCTACCTCGTGACCTACGTCTTTCCCATGGAGGCGAAGCTCGTGCTGGTGATGATGACCTATGCCCTGCCACAGGTGCTGTTCACGCCCTTCTGGATGTGGCTCGCCCGGCACGCCGGCAAGCAGCGCGCCTGGACTGGGGCACTGCTGCTTTCCGCCATCCCCTTCGTGTGCTTCTTCCTGCTCGAGGAGGCCGGGGTCACGTTCTGGATCCTCACCTTCCTGTGCGGCTTTCTGGCGGGCTGCGGCGCCGTGGTCCAGCCGGCCATCCAGGCGGACGTGGTCGACTATGACGAGCTCACCACCGGCGACCGCAAGGAAGGCGCCTACCTGGCCGTGTGGAATCTTGTCAGAAAGTGCTCGGCTTCGCTGTGCGCGCTGATCACCGGCCTCGTGCTGCAGTTTGCCGACTTCGTGCCCAACGAGGTGCAGAGCGAGGAGACCGTGGACGCCATCCGCGCCGTGTTCGGACTGCTGCCGGCAGTGTGTTACTTCGCGGGCGGGCTGCTGTTCACCCGCTTCACTTTCAACGAGCTGGAGCACCGGGCCGCCCGGGACGCCATCGAGCGCCGTGCTTGAGTTCCTGAGTGCGCAGGCTACCATGCGCCTCCACATGACCCGTCCTCTCCACCCGATGCGTCCCGACCCACATGCGCCTGCTGCTCGTTACTGACGCCTGGTATCCACAGCTCAACGGCGTCGTGCGCGCGCTCTCCACCATGCTCGAGCACTTCGAGGCGCTGGGTCACGAGTCGGTGGTCATCGGCCCGGACCGGTTCAAGAGCGTGCCGGCGCCGACCTACCCGGAGATCCGCCTGGCGCTCGCCACCCCGCGCTCCGTGGGCCGGATCATCGACGAGGTGGTGCCGGATGCGGTGCACATCGCCACCGAGGGACCCCTCGGGCTCAGCGCCCGGGCGAGCCTGCGCCGCCGCGGGCTGCGCTTCACCACGTCCTTCCACACCCTGTTTCCGCAGTACCTCGAGCTGCGCTTCCGCATCCCCGCACGCTGGACCTTCGCCGGACTGCGCTGGTTCCACAGCGCCGCCGCCGCGACCATGTACAACACGCCGAGCATGCGCGACATGCTTGCCACGCACGGCTTCGAGAACCTGGTGCAGTGGGTGCGCGGGGTGGACACGAAGCTCTTCCGGCCGGTGCCGCCCGCCCCGCTCGACCTGCCCCGCCCCATTCAGCTCTACGTGGGCCGCATCGCGGTGGAGAAGAGCATCGAAGACTTCCTGGAGGCGGGCACCCCGGGCAGCAAGGTGCTCATCGGCGATGGTCCCCAGCGCGAGGATCTGGCCGCCCGTTACCCGGACGCCCACTTTCTCGGCATCAAGCGCGGCGAGGAGCTGGTGGCCCACTACTGCGCCGCGGATGTGTTCGTCTTTCCCTCCCGCACCGACACCCTGGGGCTGGTGAACCTGGAAGCCATGGCCTGCGGCATTCCGGTGGCCGCCTATCCGGTGCAGGGGCCGAAGGACGTGGTGGCCGACAGCGGCGCCGGCGTGCTCGATGAGGACCTGGGCCGCGCCATCATGGGCGCCATCGGCATCGACCCCGCCGTCTGCCGCGCCCGCGCGCTGGAGCACACCTGGGAAGCCTCGGCGCGGCAGTTCGCTTCCAACCTGGTGCCTGCCCGCGGCTAGCCTCGCTGCTCGGTCAGCGCCAGGTGCGCAAGCTTCTCCGGGTTGCGGACGATGTATACCCGGCGGATGAGATCACCGGCTGCCTCGAGCGCAACGGTGGCCACGAGCCGGCCGTTCTGGCTGATGAGCAGGCCGGGATTGCCATTGAGGGTCGTCCAGTGAATGCCCATCTCGCCTTCCGCGGCGAGCTTTTCCACCACGTGCAGGGTCACCTGCGCGATCCGTTTCGGAGCCGTCACCGGAATGATGGCGGCACTGACCACCCCACCTCCATCTGCGTAGGCGACACAGTCCTCGGTAAAGAGGCTGACGAGCCCCGGCAGATCCCGGGCGGCTACCGCGTCGAGCAGCGATGCCAGCAGCCGCCGCTGCACCTCCGGCGGCCCGGCGTAGCCCCGGTCTTCCTCGCCCGCCAGGTGCGCCTTGGCCCGGCGGTAGCGCTGGCGACAGCTCGCCGGCGTGCTGTCCAGCATGGCGCCGATGTCGTCGAATCCGAGGTCGAAGCCTTCCCGGAGCACGAACACGGCCCGCTCCACCGGGCTCAGCCGCTCGAGCATCAGCATCAGCCCCATGCCGAGCTGCTCCGCCAGCTCGGCAACACCTTCCGGTTCGTCGCCTTCTGTGGCGGTGGGCAGGGGCTCCGGCAGCCACGGTCCGGTATAGGTCTCGCGGCGGCGCTTCTGTTCGCGGAGCCGGTCGAGGGCCAGGTTGGTGACCACCCGGGTGAGCCAGGCCTCTTCGTTGTCCGGCGGCGCGGCGAGCTTCAGGCGCCGAAGTTGCGCTTCCTGCAGCACGTCCTCGGCGTCCGCCACGGAGCCGAGCATGCGGTAGGCCAGCGCTTCAAGGCGCGAGGTCGACACCGAGCACCTCGCCGGCAATTCTGGTGGTGAGCACGGCAAATCCGGACGAGCGCACGTCACCCACGTCGTAGAACCAGCCGCCGAACCCGCCCAGGGCGAGCACCGTGAGCACCGCGCCGGCAGCCGTCACACGCCCGAGGGTGCCGGTGGCCAGCGCCATGGGGCGGCCGAGTCGCGAGGCCGCGATGCCCGCACCATTGAGGCCGTGGTACAGGCCGGCGACCGCCAGCAGGAAGTAGTAGGGATAGAAGTATCCGGGCACCGCGGCAACGGAGAACGCCAGACCTTCGAACCCCGGGTAGACGTCGTAGAACCAGGATGCCCCCCGCACCGCGAGAATGTGGCCGCCGATGACGATCATCAGGAAGAACCCGGCGTATCGGTGCAGCCGGGCCCGCGTCGACAGACTCCGCTTCGGCTCGATGACGATTCGCAGCACGCCGGAGATCGCGTGCACGGCCAGCGCTGCCAGCAGCAGCGCCTCGAAGGGGGCGAACTGGTAGAACGCGCGCAGCGTGCCCTGGACCCCGTCATAGGCACCGGGGCCGAGGCTCGCGAGCCAGGTGTTGGCGAGGTGCAGCGCCAGGAACACCGCGAAGACGAGGCCGGTGGCGGCCTGAATCTGTTTGAGCATGGTCACATCTCCCTTCCGGACACCTCCTTGAGGAGGATCTGATCGACGCGATCAGATACCTGTAAGACGTCCGGGGGGTACGAAATGTGACATCGGCGGGTGGGCGCTCCCGTCATTCCTCCCCGGCGGCCGCCCCGGCGCCCATCAGCCCCGCGAAGTGGTTGTCCTGGGCCAGCTTCTCGAGGAACGACGATTCATACGCTTCCTCCGGATAGGCCCGCACCAGCTCGTCGATGCGGTGGGCGTCCGCGCCGACCAGAATCCGCCAGCGATCGTTCTTCACGCCGTCCAGAATGATGTCCGCAGCCTGCGCGGCGGTGGTGGGCGCCTTGTCACGGAACTCGATCCCCCGCTGGTGGATGGCGCGGCGGATGTCGTCGTCCGGCAGGTTGTCCACCGGCATGCCGAGCTGCGTCCAGCGCTTGCGGATGAAGGCCACTTCCTCTGCCGACATGTCCATGGCGGTGCCCTTGCCGAGCACCTGGGAGGTGTTCAGCGCGATGGACGTGCCGATGTGGCCCGGCATCACCACCGCCACCCTGACGTGCGGTGCGGACACCCGGAGGTTGGTGACCAGCGCCTCGGAGAATCCCTTCACCGCGAACTTGGCGGCGCTGTAGGCCGTATGCGGGGTCATGGGGCCGATGCTGGCCCAGAAGCCGTTGACGCTGGACGTGTTCACCAGGTAGCCCTCGTCGCTGGCGACAAGGGCCGGCATGAAGGCGCGGGTGGTGTAGTAGACGCCGAACCAGCACACGCCGAACGTCCGCTCCCACTCCTCGCGCGAGCCCTCCACGAAATCTCCGCCACCACCGATACCGGCGTTGTTGAAGACCAGATTGACGTGATCGGTGTCGTGCTCGGCCAGAACCGCATCCCGGAACGCCAGCACCTGGGTCTCGCTGGACACGTCGCAGCGATGCGTGGTGATTCGCGTACCTTCGGGTGCTGCAGCCTCACACAGCGACTTCGTCTCCGCCATGTTCTCGGCCGAGACATCACACATCGCCACGTGCGCGCCGGCTTTCGCGAGTGCTGCGCACAGCTCCCGGCCCATGCCCGTGCCGCCGCCCGTGACCACCGCCATTCTGCCTTCGAAGGTCTGCATCTCTCCCCTCTCCCTCAGCTGTGAAAACGGGCACTCTGCCAGCGCCCCGGGATCGGATCAACGGCGGCGCAAGTGCACAGACGCTGTGCTGCGCGGTTCACACTTCGACGGGCGAGGGATGCCCTGCCGCCGCTCGAGCCGGCACGGTGGATTACAGTACCCCCATGAATCGCAGAGCCTGGTTTCTACTCCCGATCCTGCTCGCCTGCCTGACAGCGGCGGCGGCCGATTCCGACGCCGGTCGCTTCGACCCGCGCAACCACGACGATCTCAACACCGTCATCTTCCTGTGCGCCACGGAACCGGCCTCGCCGCGCTTCGACGCGGCCTGGACGGACTGGCTTGCGCGCAACCCGGACGCCGACGTCGATGCCGCCATCGAGAGCGTGCTGAGCCGGGCCGGGACCGTCCGCTCCATGGCCATCCCCGGCATGGCGCCGGCGAAGCCGGGGAGCCGCCCGGACCCGGAGGCGATTGCCGACTACATGGCGGCGCTGGCGGGAAAGCTGCAGGCTGCCGGCCGCTGAATCTCGAAGACCAAGGCCTCAGAAGCCGACCGCCTGACCCTCCTTGCGGTGATCCGAGCCGGCCACGTAGCCGTCGTCGGTTCTGAGGATGAGCTGCGCGCCGCCGAAGACGTGCTCCTCCGCCACGTAGCGGACCGCATGTCCCCGGGCCTCGAGTCCCTCGGCCACCGACGCCGGGAATCCCTGCTCCAGCCCGACGCTGAAGTCCGGGAACACGTGCCAGCGCGGCGCGTCGCTGGCGGCCTGCGGGTTCTCGCCGTGGTCGAAGAGCCGCTGCACCATCTGGAAGTGGCCCTGGTGCTGCATGTGCCCGCCCATCACCCCGAAGGCCAGGCGCGGCTCGCCTGCTTCGGTGACGAAGCCCGGGATGATGGTGTGAAACGGCCGCTTGCCCGGCCCCACACAGTTCGGGTGATCCGGATCCAGCGAGAAGCCGTAACCGCGGTTCTGCAGGGCGATGCCCGTGCCGGGTATCACCACCCCGGAGCCGAAGCCCTGATAGTTGGACTGGATAAACGACACCATCCTTCCTTCAGCATCCGCGGTGCACAGGTACACGGTATCGTGACTGACAGGCAGCGCCACGGGCGGCAGCGGGCCGGCGCGCTCACCGATGGACGCGGCCGCCCTGGCGATGCCGTCCGGTGCCAGCAGCGCTTCCGGCGTGATGCGCATGGCGTCCGGATCGGCGAAGTGGCGGAACGCGGCGTGAATGGCGATCTTCATGGCCTCGATCTGGCGGTGCACACCGGCCGTCTCGTCGAAGCGCGCCGGCCCCTCCTGCGCCAGGATCGCGAGCGCGATCTGCGCGGCGAGACCCTGGCCGTTTGGCGGTATCTCGTGCAGGGCTACCCGGCCGTAGGGCTGGGCGATGGGTGTGACCCAGTCGGCGCGATGCACGGCCAGGTCCGCGGCGCGCAGCGGCCCACCGGCCGCTTCCGAGGCCGCCGCCATGCGCCGGGCCAGCGAGCCTTCGTAGAAGTCCGCGCCGTGAGAGGCGGCAATGGCCTCGAGCGACCGGGCGAGGTCCGGACGCCGGAATCGCGCCCCGGCACCCGGCGCCGGCAGAAAGTGCTCGACGAAGTCCGGGAAGTCCGCGTAGGTCTGTTCGGCGAGCCTCCAGTACGAGGCGGTTTTGGGGCCCACCTGAAAACCGTCCTCCGCATAACCGATGGCCGCTTCGAAGAGGTCAGCGAACGGCAGCCGCCCGTAGCGGTCGGACAGCGCCACCCAGGCGCTCACCGCGCCGGGCACCGTCACCGCCTCCCAGCCGCGGTTCGGCATGGTGGTGCGTCCGGCATACCGCTCGCGCGTCATCAGCGCCGGCGCCCTGCCGGAGGCATTCAGCCCCACGAGCGCCCGGCCGTCCCAGAGGATGGCGAAGGCATCGCTGCCGAGACCGTTGTTGTTCGGCTCCACCACGGTGAGGGTGATGGCCGCTGCCAGGGCCGCGTCCACCGCGTTGCCGCCCCGCCGCATCGCGTCGAGACCGGCCTGGGCCGCCAGCGGCTGGGAGGTGGCCACCACGTTCGCTGCGCATACCGGCGAGCGCGCGGCGTTGTACGGCTGATCCCAGCTCATGCGCTCCATCCCGGTCATGCCGACACCACCAGGCGGCGCAGCCGCGCTTCGATGTAGGGCAGGTGCTGACGGCCGACAAAGGCCTCGCCGCCGAGCAGAAACGAACCCGGCGTGAAACCGCCGGCCGCCACCGCCGCGTCGCGCTGCGCGGCGAGCTCGTGGATGCCCGCCTCGCCGGCGTAGGTCTCGAAGCCGTCCGCGTCCGCACCGGTAAGCCGCAGAACACGCTCGATGTCGGCCAGCCGATCGAGCGCCAGATCGCCGTCCCAGTAGCCTTCGAATACCGCCTGCAGGTATCGGCGCACCACGCCCGGACCCTCGCCGAAGGCCCAGTTGAAGCCCATGGCCGCCAGCTCACCGTCATCGGGCCGGTACAGGCCACCATCGGTGAAGTGCCGGGCCGGCAGACCCCGCGCCTGCGCGTAGCGGGCGAGATCCTTCGCCAGATAGTCCGCCCGGTGCCAGCGGTGCCAGGTGCCGCGATCCGCGTCCGCGGGCGGCTGCCGGGGCTGCTTCAGCGGGCTGCCGAGAAACGGGTACCAGTGGCAGAGCACGCCCGTGCGCTCGATGAGCGCCATGGTGGGTGCAAGGGCCAGATAGCCGTGGGGATCGCGGAAGTCGAAGAGCACGACGAGCGTGCCGTCAGCATCGATGGCGCTCATGTCCAGCTCCCTCCCGCGCCCGGCCCTGGATTCGCCACGTCCGGCGGCGGGCCGCGACGGCCCTCGAGGATCCAGCGCACCGTCGGCAGGTGCTCGCGGCCGAAGAAGTACTCGCCCTCGAGCACGTAGCCGGGCACCCCGAAGATGCCCGCATCGAAGATGGCCTGCTGGATGCGGTCGTGGGCCAGCCGGCCCTCACCGGCGGCGTAGTCCGCGAACCCCCCGATCTGTGCACCGGCCGCGCTCAACGCAGCCGTGACCGTCTCCAGGTCCTCCGCATCGAAGTCCCTGACCCAGAACCGTGGGTACACGGCATCCAGGAACGCGTCCGCCACCTCGAAATCCTGAGCGCGCGCCCACCAGAAGGCGATATGCACGAGGGAGGTGTCCCAGATCTTCTCCGTGCCCCGGAGCGGGTATCCCTGCTCGGCGGCGTAGCGCCGCGCATCGCGGTAGGCATAACGGACGCGCGCCCACTGCTCGGGTGTGCGGTTCGACTCCGCCACGGCGCCGGATTTGTCGAGCCGTGCCGAGCCGAGGTAGCTCGGGATGTCGAGCGTCAGCGGCCGCCAGTCGATCTCGATGCCGAGCTCGCGGGCCATGGCGCGGGTGGGGTCCCGGGCGATGAAGGCATACGGGCTCTTCACGTCCACGTAGACGATCAGCGGCGCCTCGGAACACCACGGATCGAACGACTCGGCCGAGACCGCACTCCCCTCCACGCCTTCTCCTGCTCTCTGTGAACGAATACCCTACCGACCAGAGAGGGAGGGTACACATGGCCAGGGACATCAGCCAGGCGGTCCGTGAGCTGCTTTCCAGCTTCCCCGAGGTGGAGGAAGTGATCTCCCACGGCTCACCGTCCTTCAAGGTGCGTGGGAAGACGTTCGCCACCTACACCATCAATCACCACGGCGACGGGCGCGTCGCGCTGAACCTCGACTCGCCGCCGGGGGCGCAGCAGCTCTACACCGAGATGGAGCCCGAGTACTACTTCGTGCCGCCCTACACCGGCCCCAAGGGCTGGCTCGGCATCGAGCTCGACAAGGGGCTGTCCTGGGAAACGGTGGCCGCGCGGGCGCGGGAAGCCTACGAGAAGAACGCCCCGCCGGCGCTCGCCGCCGGCATCGGCGACAGCGTCCGCATCAGGCCGCCCGACCGGAATTTCCGCCCGGAGGAAATCAACCGCTTTCTCGGCAAGCGCGCCAGAGCGGTGCTCGGCAGGCTCGACGCGATCTGCGAGCGTCTGCCGGAGACGAGCCAGGCCACCCAGTTCGGCAACCCGGTGTGGAAGGCGGGCAAGAAGACGTTCGTCAGCACCCATTACTACACCGGCCGCCTGGCCCTCTCCTTCTGGGTCGGCACCGACGCCCAGACCCTGCTCACCCAGGATTCCCGCTACCGCATCCCGGCCTACACGGGCCAGAACGGCTGGATCGATCTGGACGTGGAGGACCAGGCAGACTGGGAGGAAATTGAACAGCTTACGCTGGAAAGCTATCGGCACTTCGCGCTGAAACGCATGCTGAAAGCCCTCGGCGAGGCCTGAACCCCCACAACCACCCGAACCCGCAAAGGAGCCCGCCTTGCCAACGCTGAACCGCCGTCAGTTTCTCGGTGCCACCGCACTTGCCGGCGCTGCCGCTACCACCACACTCGCCGGCGCCGCGGGCGCTGCCGCACCGGCCATCGTCCGCCGCGCCACCCGACCCGTGGTGATCGCCTCGGGCAATGGCCTCACCTCGACCAACGGCGGCGAAGTGTCCTGCGTGGCGCTCGCGTTCCAGAAGATTACCCAGGGCGAGGACGTGCTCGACGCGCTCATCGCTGGGGTGAACATCGTCGAGCTGGATCCGGAGGATTCCAGCGTCGGCTACGGCGGGCTGCCGGACGCGGACGGCGTGGTGACGCTGGACTCGTGCTGCATGCACGGTCCGAAGCGCCGGGCCGGCGGGGTCGCCTGCCTGAAGGGGGTGCGCACCCCATCGCTCGTGGCGAAAGCCGTCGCCGACAACACGGACCACCACCTGCTGGTGGACGAGGGCGCCCAGCGCTTCGCACGCAACATGGGCTTCACCATCGAGGACGATCTGAACACGCCCCACTCCCGGGCGTTGTGGCTCGAGTGGAAGCGGCGCACCGATGCAGACCACTATCCGGACCCTGCTTCCCGGGCGGAAGCCGGCTACCGGATCGGACGCCAGATGGTCGCCGAGGGCAGGATCGATCCGCAGCACTACTACGGCACCATCAACTGCAGCGGCGTGAACGGTGCCGGCGACGTCTGCGGGGTGACCACCACCAGCGGGCTCGCCTGGAAGATTCCCGGCCGGGTGGGCGATTCCCCCATCCTCGGCGCCGGTCTCTACGTGGACAACGACGTGGGCGCCGCCGGCTCCACGGGACGCGGCGAGGCGAATCTGTACAGTCTGGCCTCCTTCCTCGTGGTGGAGTTTCTCCGCCAGGGCCTGTCGCCCAAAGACGCCGGCATGGGTGCGCTGAAACGGATCGCAAGCTACACCGTGGACCCCAGGCTGCTCGACGAGCAGGGCAGACCCGACTTCAACGTCAACTTCTACGTTGTCGACAAGGCCGGCAACCATGCCGGCGTGGCCTTCTACGGCGGTGCGGACCACAACTACGCGGTCTGCGACGAGCACGGGCCGCGTCACGAGCCCATCGAAGCCCTGTACGGCTAACAGCCCTCCCGGCCCCGTCGGCGATAGGGAAAATTTCCCCAGGATTCTTATCCACAGGGTATTCACAATCCCCATGGATGGGTGTACGGTTCTCCTATCCCGAAGTTGTCTCTAAGAAGCAGCAGGGAAGCATCTGATATTCATTGTGTTTTTCCGCAAATTTCGCGGGCAGCAACAAACGACAGATGCAGTTGGGGAAGGGATATGTATATCGGAGACTATCGCGCCGTAACGCTTCATCACGGGGCCGTCTGCTGCCGCTCGGCCGCCGCCATCGATGGAAAACGATTTCTGGCCACCAACGCACCGAAGCTGCCGCTGGCGAACTGCACGTCGCCCGGTCTCTGCCAGTGCGAGTACCGCGCCCTGCACGACCGCCGTGAGGACTTCCAGCCGAAACCCGCCGCCCGAGCGGGGGTGCGCTGGTCGCTGCGGCTCTTCGGCGCCAGGCGGAGCGGCGAAGCCCCCTCCTGATTCGAGCGCTCCAGAGTACCGGAGATGACCACCAACCGCTGGCCCCGGGTGGTGGTGCACGCCGACATGGACGCGTTCTATGCCTCCGTAGAGCAGCTCGACAACCGCGACCTGGTCGGCAAGCCCGTGCTCGTGGGTCCGAACAGCCGCCGTGGGGTGGTGCTCACCGCCAGCTACGAAGCGAGACCCTTCCATGTCGGCAGCGCCATGCCCATGGCGGAGGCCCTGAGGCGCTGTCCGCACGCCGTAGTGGTGCCGCCGCGGTTCGAGCGCTACACCCGGATCTCCCAGAAAATCATGTCCGTTTTCAGGGACTTCTCCCCTCATGTTGAAGCCATTTCCCTGGATGAGGCGTTTCTCGACATGTCCGGCGCCGAGCACCTGTTCGGGCCGCCGGCGGTGCTGGGCGGGAAGCTCAAGGCCGCGGTGCTGGAGGCGACGGGCCTGCACGTCTCGGTCGGCATCGCCGCCAGCAAGTATGTGGCGAAGGTGGCGTCCGGGGTTTCGAAACCCAGGGGGTTGATCGTGGTCGAGCCAGAGGAGACCGAGTCCTGGCTCGCCGCCCTGCCCGTCGCCCGCCTCTGGGGCGCCGGTCCGAAAACCCAGGCGCGGCTCGCGACGCTCGGCTACCAGACCATCGGCGACATCGCTGCGGCGGACCCGGCCGCCCTGGTGGCCTCACTCGGCAGCGCCGGCGCCCACTTCTACGAGCTCGCCCACGGCCGGGACCCACGGCCCGTGGAAGGTGGACGCAGGAGCCGCAGCATGGGCTCAGAGCGCACGCTGAACGAGGACGTGGTGGCGCGCGCCGACATCGCCCGTCACCTGCAGCGTTCCGCCGATCGGGTGGCCCGGCGGCTGCGCCGGAAGGACCTGCTGGCCGGCGGTGTCCGGGTGCGATTGAAGACCACCGACTTCAGATCCTTTTCCCGGCAGTGCACGCTCAAGGCGCCTTCGGATGTGGCGGACGTGCTCTACCGGGCCGGGCTCTCTCTGCTCGACCGCTTCGACCACCCGGGGCCGTTCCGGCTGGTGGGGCTCACCGCGCACGATCTCCGGAGCCGCGCGGGTGCCGCGCAGCTCGATCTGCTCGGCAGCGACCGCGAGCGGCGCCTGGAGGTGGCGCTGGATGAGCTCAGCGCCCGGTTCGGCGACAATGTGGTGCGCCGGGCACGCGATCTCGGCAACGCCACGGTGATGAGCGATGCCCCGAACCGGGACGGCATCGATGACGATCTCGACGCGGACCACTTCGACCAGGGTTGAGCGACGGGCGGTCCGGCAAAGAGAGGAGCAGGAAACATGGCAAAAGACGGGCTCGTCTGCTGGAACTGCGGGACGTCACTCGAGGCGGTGCCACGTCCCATCAGTCGCCACGAGCAGTGCCCGGCCTGCTTCGAAGCGCTGCACTGCTGCCGGCTGTGCCGGCACTATCGCCCTTCCGTGACAGGACACTGCGACGAGGACCGCGCGGATCCGCCGGTGGTCAAGGAGAACGCCAATTTCTGCGACTGGTTCCGGCCGAGCAACCGGGCCTTCTCCGGCTCGCGTCCCGAACGGAGCGCGGCCGCGCAGGACAGGCTGCAGGCGCTGTTCGGCGAGCCGGACGCGGCGCCGGAAGACGATGCCGACACACCAGCCGATCATTCATCAGCTGCTGAGCCGCTCTCACCCGAGGCCGCTGCCCGGGCGAAGCTCGACGATCTCTTCTCGAAGGGCTGACCCGCGCCGGGATCCGGCTCACTGCAGGAGCGACAGGTCCGCCTGGTTCAGCAGCGATGCAAAAGGGTCGCTGTCCGCGTCCCGATGCCACTGATATTCGGTGTACGCGGCGATCCGTTCCGCGCGCTCCCTGCCGAAGAGCCGCGCAATCACGGCCAGCGCCATGTCGGTGCCGGCGGAAACGCCGGACGAGGTCACGTAACGGCCCGCATCCACCCAGCGGGCCGCTTCCCGCCAGTCCACCTTCTCGCTCTGCGTGGACGCCAGCGAGAAGAACATCTTGTTCGACGTGGCCGGCAGGCCGTCGAGCAGACCGGCCTTTGCGAGAATGGCGGAGCCGGAACAGACGCTCATGGTGATCTGCGTGTCCGGACAGCGCGCCTTCAGAAAGCCGAGCAGCGCCGCGTTCTCGAGCGCCGGCAGGGTACCGACGCCGCCGGGCAGCAGCAGCAGGTCCAGGGCCGGCGCGTCCGTGAAGTCGTACGCCGCCAGCGTTTCCGGCCCGGCTGACGCCCGCACCGGCCCTTTGCGCTCGGCGATCACCACGATCTCGAGCTCCTTGCCGAGGCAGCCGAACATCTCGAGCGGTCCGTAGGCATCGAGCAGCTCGAAATCCTCGTAGAGCACCACACCCAGCCGCATGACGTTCTCCCAGCGCCGTTCGTGCCGTGAATAATGAAGCATCGGGGCCGCGGTTGCATAATGCCCGGACGGGAAAATCGGGTGCAGGGTGCGGGGGAAAAGAAAGCATGAAGTTCGGACTGTTCGTCTACTGCACCGTCGGCCGGCGCGCCGAGCTCGAGGCGGGCCTCGCCGGCACGAAACCCGAGCTTTACCAGCGGATGATCCACGAGCTCGGCGACCTGGCCGCGTTCGCCGACGAGCGCGGCTACCACGCCTTCGGCCATCCGGAGCACCATCTGCAGCTCGAGGGCTTCGAGATCTCCAATGACCCCTGCCTCATGGCCATGTGGCTCGGCCAGCACATGAAGCGCATGCGGGTGCTCACCTGTGGCTTCGTCTCCACCACCAACAACCCGCTGCAGACGGCGGAGAAGATCGCCACGCTCGACCATATGCTCGGTGGACGCTTCGGCGTCGGCCTGGTGCGCGGCTACCAGGCGCGCTGGGTGGAGAACTACAAGGTGCGACCGGAGCTGGCGGCCGTCGGCCCCTGGAATGCGGACAGCGAAGCGGATGCGGTGAACCGCGAGTACTTCGCCGAGTTCGTGGACGTGGTGGTCACGGCGCTCAGGGAGCGCACGTTCACACTTCAGGGCAGGTACTGGCAGTTCCCGCCACCGGGATTCACCAATCCGCACGAGCACCCGGTGTACGTGAACTATGGCGAGGGGGTCGATGCGGACATGCGGGTGAACGCGGTGGGCATCGCGCCACGTCCGTTTCAGGACGAGATCCCGCTCTACGGCGGTTTCTCGGCGAGCCTCAGAACGGCCAAGTTCTGGGCGCGCTATAAAGGCCGGCCCATCGTGCTCTCCGGCAACACCGAGTTTCTCGAGGTGCTGTGGCGCGAGTGGGAGGAAGAAGCGAAGACCCACGGTCACGACGTGAAGCCCGGGGATCAGGCGTGCTGGGGCGGCATCGCCATCTGTGCGAAGACGGACGCACAGGCCGAGCGCCTGTTCGAGGACATGGCCTGGTTCTGGAAGACCTGGGCCACCCCCTTCGGCCAGGGCATGCCGGAAGTGCTGGTCGGCTCCCCGGACACCCTCAACCGCCGCATCGAAGCCGTATCGAAGGCCGTGCCCATCGACGAGGCCTACCTGCTGATTCCCCAGGGCCTGCACACGCCGGAGCAGCTCAAGGAATCTCTGAATCTGTTTGCCGACAAGGTGATGCCGAACTTCGGCTGACGCAATGGATCAGGAAACACAGACCCGCCAGACCGGCATCCTGCTCGACTATCTGGCCGGCAGGACCACCGCCATGATGCCGGAGGTCTATCGGCAGCCCGTCAGCCAGTACACGTCGGCGCAGGCGCTGGTCGAGGAGCAGGCCACCCTGTTCCGCCGGGAGCCGCTGTTCATGGGTCTCGCCGGCGACCTGCCGGAGCCCGGCGACTATCTGACGGACGATCTCAGCGGCGTACCCATCCTGGTGGCCCGGCAGGCCGACGGCAGCGTCGCGGCGTTCGTGAACGTGTGCCGGCACCGTGGCGCACGGGTGGCCTCCGGCCGCGGCAGTGTCCGAAGCGGCTTCTCCTGCCCGTACCATGCCTGGCGTTACGATCTGGATGGCCGTCTGCTCGCTGTTCCGTTCGCGGAGGGATTCGACGCCGGATGCACCGGCCTGCCGCCGGTGCCTGTGACTGAGCGCTACGGCGCCATCTGGATGATCCCGGATCCCACCGCGAGCACCGACTTCGCGGCGCTCGAGCCGCTCGAACGTGACCTCACCGCGTACCGTCTCGACCGCCACCACCGCTTCGCCACGCGCGAGGTCGAGGTGCGCATGAACTGGAAGCTCGTTGTGGACACGTTCCTCGAGAGCTACCACATCCCGGTGCTGCACCGGAAAACCATCGCCCCGTACCTGCACGGCAATCTCGGCACCTTCGACGCCCTCGGTCGTCACCTGCGGATGATCATTCCGCGCCATTCGCTCAAGGATCTGGCGGACGTGGCGCCCGAGCAACGGGACCTGGTGACCCACTCGGCGACGGTCTACGTGCTGTTTCCGAACACCGTGTTCATCAGCCAGGGCGATCACCTGGAGGTCTTTCAAGTCTATCCGGGCAGCAGTCCCGATCACGCCCGCATGCTTGTCACACTCTATGCGCCGGATCCGGTCGCCTCCGATTCCGCAACACGGCACTGGCAGAACAACCTGGACCTGCTGCTGGCCACCGTGCAGGGTGAGGACTTCCCGCTCGGCGAGCACATCCAGCAGGACTTCGCCGTTGGCGCGCAGGAGCACATCACCTTCGGGCGCAACGAGCCGGCGCTGGCCCACTTTCACCGGATGGTGGACGAGCGGCTGGGCCGCGATGGCCGCTGAAACGAAACGATCATCGAATCTCCGTTACAAACCGCAGCAAGTTCAATCGCACCTCGTAACATCCTCCGAACGCGGGTGAACTCAGTTGCAGGTACTGTATTCAGGCATCCGTAGTCCTGGAGTGCCTGCTACGATGAAAACCGCAGTCCTGACGGTCTTCGCCGTCCTGGTGATCTGGAGCATGTTCAGACGCGCGGAGGTCGATGAAACCGACCCCTATGCACCGGAGCGTGCGGATCGGGGTAAGGCCGTACCCGTTCCATCGTTCGCGCGGAGAAAGCAGAGCGCCTGAGGGAACGGGAGCAGCGTCAGCGGCCTGCCTCCGGTCAGGGCGCCCCGGCCAGCCGTTCCGCCTGCTCCCAGCGGGCCTGATGGAAGTCGAGCTGCGGCGCACGGAAGTGGCGGCGCACGCCGATCTCTTCGCCGAGGAAGAGCAGCTCGTCGGTGCTCGCGTCGTAGCGCGGCCAGTGAGGCAGCCCCTCCCCGTTCGGATCCCCGTTGCGCGCGAAGTTGACCCAGTAGGACTGCACCCGCGCGGCGAAGGCCCGATCCTCGTCGGTGAGAAACCGGGAGACGACGGGCACCGCATCCAGCGCGTCGAAGACATAGAGGACGTCCGCGCCGTGCGCTGCTCCAGGCACCTTGCCGCGTCTGACTTCCGGCACATAGTCGAAGTGATACAGATAAGCGGGCAGGTTGCGATTCGCCACGCTTCTGGCCACGTGCCGGGCACCGGCGACGAAGGCCGCATCACCCCAGGCCGCGGATGCATCGCCATCGGGGTAGAGCGCGGCATAGCGGTCCGGGTCCACCTTCGCCGCAGCCACCGCCTGCTCCGGGGTGGTGCCGAAGGCGGCTAGCACGCTCGCTTCGAAGCTGTTCGCGCCGACCAGCACCGGCACGTGCTGGAAGGCACCCGCGGCCAGCTTCAGCCCGGGATCCCGGGTGACCAGATGCCCGTCGATCACAGGCGCTACGCTGCCGACGCCGCCGCCCAGCGTGCCTTCGTCGATCACCTTCCCCAGCGGCATCGCTCTCAGGCCCGCCGCATCGAGCGAGCCGGCGAAGCGGATTCCCTGATCGAGCAGAGACGGCTTGCCGAGACGCTGCCGGCTGAGGTGGCCGTTGAGCTGATGACCGCCGCCGCTCTGCAGGATGGCCCGATGAAAGAGGCCGCCGGTGCCGTCGGCCGTGAGCAGGTGGAGGACACTGGCACCGCCGGCGCTCTCGCCGAAGATCGTCACGTTGCCGGGATTCCCACCGAACGCGGCGACGTTGGCCTGCACCCACTCGAGTGCCGCGACCTGATCCATGAGGCTGAAGTTCCCACTTTCCGCCAGCGCCGGATGGGCGAAGATACCCAGACGGCCCAGACGGTAGTTGACGGTCACGAGCACCACACCGCGACGTGCGAACGACGCGCCGTCGTACCCGCGCTGGGACGAGGCCCCGATGCGGAACGCACCGCCGTGAATCCAGACCATGACCGGCGCGTCTTTCGCACCTGCCGGTGCCCAGACGTTGAGGCTCAGACAGTCTTCCGAGGTCCTGCCGATGCCCGTCCGGCGATCCCGTCGTTGCGGCTGCGGACATGCCGGGCCGAAGGCTGCCGCCGCACGGTTGCCCTCCCAGGGTGCAGCCGGTTGTGGCGGCCGCCAGCGGTTCTCACCGACCACGGGCGCGGCATACGGAATGCCTTTGAAGCTCAGCACGCCATCGGCCGCGGTACC
The DNA here is from genome assembly GCA_050185825.1 of Pseudomonadales bacterium. Taxonomy (GTDB): domain Bacteria; phylum Pseudomonadota; class Gammaproteobacteria; order Pseudomonadales; family Azotimanducaceae; genus SZUA-309. Next base: position 269,676 of record JBFWZA010000001.1, read on the forward strand.
GGCGAGCACCCCCTGCGCGATGCGCACCTGCGTATCGCCCGCAGCCTGCAGAAACGGCGGGAACAGGGCAACCATGATCGCCAGCAGCACGAACACCTGGGGTTTTCCGGGTCCTCCAGAGATCGGCAACGTCATGCTTCTTCGTCACTCAGACCGCGACCGGAGCACGCTCGGCTGCGCTGCGGTAGCAGGCGTCGACGATGCGGTGCGCCACGAGCGCGTGCTCGAAGGACGGCAGCGCCTGCCGGCCGGTGACTGCGCATTCCAGAAAACGCCGATCACCGAGTCCCGCCAGGCTGCGCAGGTCTTCGTCCACCGGGTTCAATCCCTCCAGCACCATGAACCGGTTCAGCACCTCGTCGTGCGACAGGGTGACCGGCTCCCTGCCTTCGATCTCCAGGGTGATGGTGCCGAAGTAGTCGCTCTCCGTGGTGAAGCGCGCCTTCTCGAAGAAGATCTCCAGCGAGCGGCTGGACTGGCGGGACTCCACGGCGTGCCAGATGCTGGCGAGGGTGGTCGAGTGGCCTCCGGTGTGCAGGAAGCGCACGTGGGCCACGTCCTCGATCCCCGGGTGACCGGACGTCTCCCGGGTGTGGCAGTCCACACCCACCACGTCGCCGAAGAGCCGCTGGAAGAGATCCAGATCGTGAATGGAATGCTCGAGCAGCGTGCCGCTCCCTGCCCGCTCGGGGTCCGCCCGCCAGGTGGAGCCGTAGTGGCCTCTGACGGGGAAGAACTGATCGTCGCGCATGTGCGCCGACAGCAGCACCCCCAGGTCGTCGGACATGAGATCCCTGAGCACCCGGTAGACGGGGCTCGTGTGCAGCACGAGCCCCACCTGATGGACGATGCCCGCCGTGCGAACCTGTGTCGCCATCTGCTCGGCATCGGCTAGATTCTTCGCCAGCGGTTTCTCGCAGAACACGTGCCGGCCGGCAGCGGCAGCCTGCGCCACCAGCGCCGGGTGCTCGGCCGTCTCCGTGCAGATGTAGACCACGTCGCAGGCGTCGATCACCTCGTCCGCGCGGGCAGTCACCAGCTCGCAGCCGCCGATCTCCGCAAACGCCCGGGCGCGGGCAAGGTCCCGATCGCAGGCTGCATGATAGGTGGCGTCGATACCGTGCCGGCCGATGGCATCCCGGAGGTTACGGGCGTGGAATTTCGCGATGTGGCCGCAGCCGATGAGACCGACCTTGAGTGTCATGTGGAATCCGGATGGGCAGACGGCCCCAGCCTACCGCAACCGGATGACAGCCGGGTAGCAGCACGCCGACGGGCGGCAGCACCTCAGGCGAAGCGTCGCAGCTCGCGTCGGGCGATCACCATCTTGTGCACCTCGTCCGGACCGTCCGCAATACGCAGCGCCCGGCCGTTACGCCACATGGCCGCCACCGGCGTGTCATCGGAAACCCCCAGCGCGCCCAGAGCCTGAATGGCACGGTCGAGCACGTTCATCATCATGTTCGGCACCACCACCTTGGTCATGGAGAGCTCCTGGCGGGCGTTCTGCTTGCCCACGGTATCCATCTTCCAGGCGGCGTACTGGGTGAGCAGCCGGGCCTGATCGATCTCCATGCGCGAGGTGGCGATGAACTCCTGGATGAACTGCTTCTCCGCCAGCCGGCCACCGAACGCCTCGCGCTCGTTGACGTGCCGGCACATGATCTCGAAGGCGCGCTCGGCCGTGCCGATGGCCCGCATGCAGTGGTGAATGCGCCCAGGTCCGAGGCGCGCCTGGGCGATCATGAAGCCGCCGTGCTCCGGTCCCAGCAGGTTGGCCGCCGGCACCCGGCAATCGTTGTACTGGATCTCGCAGTGACCGCCGCCGCCGGTATGTCCCATCACGGACACCGGCCGGATGATGTTGAAGCCCGGCGCATCCGTGGGAACGATGATCTGAGATGCCCGCTCGTGCGGCGCGCCCTTCGGATTGGTGACCACCATGGCGATGGCGAACTTCGCGCCGATGGCGCCGCTGGTGAACCACTTGTGGCCGTTGATGACCCAGTCGTCTCCATCCCGCACCGCCTGCGTACGCAGACCGGTTGGATCGGCACCCGAGACGTCCGGCTCGGTCATGGAGAAACAGGAGCGGATCTCGCCTTCCAGCAGCGGCTTCAGCCACCTTTCTTTCTGCTCGGTGGTTCCGAACTCGGCGAGAATCTCCGCGTTGCCCGTATCCGGTGCGTTGCAGTTGAACACGCGGGATGCCGCCGGAGACCTGCCCATGTGCTCGCAGAGCACGGCGTAGTCGTGATTGGAGACACCTGCGCCCCACTCCTTGTCCGGCAGGTAGAGATTCCACAGCCCCAGCGCCTTGGCGTCGGCACGGAGCTTCTTCATGGTGGGGCCGTCTTCGCCGCTGGTGATCTCGTGAGCTTCCGCGGCCAGCGTCTTCTCCGCCGGGATGATCTTGTCGTTCAGAAACCGGACTACCTGATCCTCGATGATCCGGCCTTCCTCTGAGATCGCGAATTCCATGTTTGCCCCCTGCGTGTGCCAGCTTGAACAGCCGTGAGCCTAGTTCGCTTGATTGCCCACCGATATACGCGGAAGTGCGCAGTTGCAGGGCGTAGACCATGACAGAGCAGTGTAAGAACTATGGTCTATCTCTTTGTTTCTGCTCTATTTACCAGCGTTGCCGGTGATTCAGGGGAAAATCAGCACGACCCTGGTCAGTCTGCCTTCACGCATCGCGGCAAACCCTTCATTGATCTCGGAGAACGGCCGGGTGCTGTCCACCAGCGCGGTGAGCTGCAGCACGCCGTTATCACCCAGCGTCGCAATCTTCTGAAAATCGGTGGCGGGACTGACCGAGCCGTAAATGGAGCCTTTGATGGACTTCTCGCGCAGCAGCATGATCGCGGGCAGCTCGAGTGTCTCCGTGAACGCCGGCAGACCGACCACGATACACCGGCCACCGGAGCGGATGACGTTGAAGGCATCAACCATGGTCGCCGGCTTGCCGACGCACTCGATCGCAACGTCCACCCCTCCCCCGGTCTCACGGACGATCTTCTTCACCGCACCGTCGGGTGCGAGCGCCAGGGTCGCGCCGAGCCGCTGCGCCGCCTCTCGACGTTCGGCAATCGGATCGATGGCGATGATGGTCGCGGCTCCCGCCACTTTCGCCCCCTGAATTGCCGCCAGACCGACCCCGCCGCAGCCGAACACTGCCACCCGCTCGCCCCAGCGAACGGCGGCGGTATTGACCGCCGCGCCGAACCCGGTGCTCACCCCGCAGCCGATCAGACAGGTGTGCTCGGGACCAAGCGCGCTTGCCACCGGTATGGCCATCGCTTCGGGCACCACCACGTGCTCGCTGAACGCGCCGAGCCCCATGAACCGATCGAGACTCCTGCCGTCAAGGCTCATCGGTCCCTGACTGCCCATCGTCATGCTCACCCGCTCGCACAGATGCACCTCACCCCGCCGGCAACCGGCACAGACACCGCAGGCCGGCGTCCAGGACAGCACTACCCGATCACCTGCGCCCAGCCTGGTGACGCCGGAGCCCACCGCGTCGACGATGCCGGCGCCTTCATGGCCGAGCACCACGGGAAACTCAACCGTTTCCTTGCCTTCGAGCGCGCTGAGATCACTGCGGCAGATGCCGCAGGCCTGCATCTTCACGCGCACCTCGCCGGCGCCAGGCTCGGCCAGTTCCACCTCGCGGATCTCCAGGGGTGCATCGGCGGAAAAGGCAATGGCGGCATGGGTTTTCATTGCGGAATCGACTCCTCTACCGGGGTGATGGCATTCACATAGGTCTGCATGTCGAAGTAGTCTCGCCAGATCCTGATCCTGCCGTCCTCCATCTCGAACACCCCGACGCACGGCAGCTCCACGTACCGGCCGCCGGCAAGGGTACGGTCGACACGCTCAGCGATGACCAGATCGCCGTCGGCCACCAGCGAGATGACTTCCCAGTCCGTTTTCTCCCAGGAAACGAGGAAGCCAGCAATGAACTGCCGCAGGTTTTCCCGACCGGTAACCGGCGCCATGGGCATGTTGTGGTAGGTGCCGTCGCTCGTGAAGTAGGAGACCAGCTCGTCCGGGTCCAGCCGGGACCAGGCCGCGATGAACTCGCGCACGACGGCCTCGTTCCGGGACTCCGCGTCTCCCGACATACCGCTGCCCTGCAACGTCCCGGACCAGGCGGACGACACACCCAGCCAGACCATCAGCACCGCAACCGCGATGCCCGCAGATCGAGATCTACGCCTCATGCCACCCTCCCGAGCGCCAACTCGGCGCCGTGAACGAACTCCCTGAAGATCTCTGCAGCCGGCCTTACCCGCTTTATCATCCCGATGCCCTGGCCGGCGATGCCGGGACAGACGTCGGCCCGCTCTGCATGAGCAGCGGCACGCATCACCGGATCAGAGATCATCGATTGCAACGGCATAGGCAACGGCTCGAGTTCACCCTTCTCCCATGCCGTCGTCCAACTCGAGCGCAGCATCCGGCACGGCTTGCCGGTGATCGAACGGGACACCACTGTGGATTCCTCGCTCGCGTCCACCAGAGCCTGCTTCTGATAGCGTGGGATGCCTGCCTCCTCGGCGGCCAGAAATGCCGAGCCGATCCAGACGCCTGCCGCGCCCAGCATCAGTGCCGCCGCCACACCGCGCCCGTCGCCGATGCCACCTGCCGCCAGAACGGGAATCCGCCCCACGGCATCGACAACCTGAGGAATCAACGACATGGTGCCTATCGGTGAATTGTGTCCGCCGGCATCGTGGCCTTGAGCAACGATGGCATCAATCCCACTGCCCGCAACCTGCAGCGCGTGACGCACCGCCCCGACCACGCAGATCACCTTCGTGCCATTGGCTTTCAGCTGCGCTATCCACGGGCCCGGATTGCCCAGCCCGGCTGCATAGACTGGCACCCGCTCTTCGACCACCACCGCCATCTGCGCGCTGAAGAAAGGCTCGGAGAACATCACGAGGTTCCCGTCGGCTGAGGGCTCGGGCTGACCGTCCTCCGTGACCGGTTCCAGTCGCTGTTCCGCCATGAACGAGGCGGCGAAAGTCTGATGTTCCTGCATGTCGGGTGCGGCCTCTCCTGACACCTCGAGCTGATGCCCGCGGCGCACCGATGCCGGCAGCAGGGTGTCCACGCCGAACGGGCGATCCGTCAACTCCCGGGTGCGACGGATCCACGCCCGTAGTTCGACTGGCCCGCAGGTCGCGGCACCCAGAACGCCCAGCCCGCCGGCATTGGAGACCGCGGCAGCAAGCTCAGGCGTGCTGGCCCCTCCCATACCCGCCAGCACGATGGGGTAGTCGATACCCAGCAGCGAACACAACGGAGTTTTCATACGGCTTTCCGAAATCACATGCGCCTCGGGTACCCACGAAGGAACGGCGGATCTCCATTGTAGGGAATTGGAAATTATTGTAAACAGGTATACTTTAATTCACTTAACATATGTCATCGACCGTTCGATGCTCTGGAGAGGGAGACAACATGGCCCGACCCATTCATCCGGTGCTTGTCGGCGCCGGGCAGCTCGTAGACCGGCCCGGCCAACCGGACCACGCCCTCAGTCCCCTGATGATGATGCAGCAGACCGCCCACGCCTGTGCGGTCGACGCGGGAATCCAGCCGGCGAAACTGGCGGACCTGGACGCGCTTGTGGTGGTGAACAGCGTGGGTCCGGCGCTTCTGACCAACCCGCCCGCAGAACTGGCAGCACGGCTCGGAGCCGGCCACTGCCGGCAGTATCACACCGTCACGGGGGGCAACACGCCGCAGATGCTCGTCAACCACTTCTGTGCGGAAATCGCGCGAGGCAAGGTGGATATGGTGTTGCTGTCCGGCGCCGAGGCGCTGGACTCGCTGGCCAGGGCCCGAAAAAACGGCGTCGAGCTGCACTGGGAAGCCGAAACCACCGCCAGGCCGCCGGTGACGCTCGGAGACGACCGCCCGGGCAGCAACGCACAGGAACTCGCCCACGGCATGCTGGCGCCCATCCTGACCTATCCTCTGTTCGAAAATGCCCTGCGAAGCCACTACGGCATCGCCGTTGCGGAGCATCAGCGCTCGCTCGGGCAGCTGCTCGCCCCCTTCACCACGGTTGCCCGCGACAATCCCTATGCCTGGTTCCCGAAACAGCGCAGCGCCGGCGAAATCTCCCGGATGACGGCCGAAAACCGCTACGTGGGGTTCCCCTACACCAAGTACATGAACGCCGTCATGCAGGTGAATCAGTCCGCGTCGGTGCTGCTCACCTCCGATGTTCGCGCACGTGCGCTCGGGATCGACCGCTCACGCTGGGTTTATCTGCACGGCTATGCGGACATGAACGATATCTGGAACGTGACCGAGCGGATCAACTTCCATTCCTCCCCCGCAATTGAGCGAGGACTTGCTTCAGCCCTGGAGATGGCGAGAACCTCCGTGGATGAGGTTGATCACCTCGACGTCTACTCCTGCTTCCCGGCGGTGCTCGAGATCACCCGGGACGCCCTGGGTATGCGCGACCACGACCCGCGGCTGCTCACCGTAACCGGCGGCTTGCCGTATTTCGGCGGTGCAGGTAACAATTACAGCATGCATGCGATCGCGACCATGATGGACCGGCTCAGGCAAGCGCCGGGCCAGCGGGGGCTGGTGACCGCAAACGGCTGGTATCTGACCAAACACGCGATCGGCATCTATTCGACATCCTCACCAGAGGTTGCATTCGAGCCTCCGGATTCGACCGCTGCCAGCAGACAGATCTCCTCCATGGCGCATCCGCAGCTCGACCCCGTTCCGTCGGGCCCGGGCACCGTAGAGACCTACACGGTAATGTTCGGCCGTGATGGGGAGCCGGCGCAGGGACTGGTGCTCGGCCAGCTCGACTCAGGCCGTCGTTTCGTTGCGCTGACGCCCGATGATCGGGAACTGCTGAACGCGCTGACCCGCGATGACCCGATCGGCCGGCGTGGCCGGGTCGACCCTGGCAAACCCACCAACCACTTCGCGTTCGACCAGTGAGCGATGATGCTTCCGAGTATGCATTCGAAAGGGAGCTGGCCTTTCTGCTCGCCGATGCCGGCCGGAAGCTCAACGACGCCTACGACCAGTCCATGAAACCCCTCGGCCTCACCCGATCCCAGTGGCGAGTCATGGCCTATGTAAGCCGCACGCCGGGCATCTCGCAGACCGAACTGGCAAACATCATCGAGTGCAGCCGGATGGCTATCACGAGCCTGCTCGATCGCATGCAGGACAAAGCGCTCATCGAACGTCAGTCGGTGGCGGACGACCGGCGAATGCGCGCGGTATTCCTCACCCGAAAAGGCGCGAAGCTGGTCAAGGAGATGAACCGGACTGCCGTGGCATTTCTCGAGCAGATATTCACAGGCACGACACACCAGGAACGCAAGGCGCTCCAGTCACTCCTGGAGCTCGTCAAGCGCAATGCCACGGAACTGGCCAGGTCGGCTGAGGTGGCGCCGTGACACGACAGGCATCCTAAGCGAGTGTCCGCACCGGTCTGGCTGGACGCCGTTCGCGCGGATTGGGGCAGAAAAAACCCGGGCACTGCTGAGCGCCCGGGCGTATCTGCGGCACGTTCAGATCAGGCTGCCGCCCGCAGGTAACCTGCAGCTTCGTACTTTGGTTTCATGCGCGGCGTGATCAATCCGATCCGTTTCAGGTTCGGGATCAGATAGTGCGCAAACAGCGGCTGTGCCTCGGTCTTGGGCGGTCCGCCGGCCTCTTCATATTCTTTGGCCAGGATGCGGGTTACCTCCACCGGGTCCAGCCCGGCATCGATGATCGGCTGATCGAACCCCGCCGACACTCCCGGCAGACGTGCGTCTCCCTGCCGCCCGACGAGCACGTCGAGCGCGGTCAGCGCAAAATCCTCCAGAGCCAGGCGCTCGTCTTCCGGCATCCGCGGAATCTCGTGCTGCAGTGAGAGGATGCCGAACGACACGTGTCGCGCTTCGTCCCGGGCCGTCAGCGTGACGATGTCCCTGAGCAGCTTGTCCTCGGCCGTGACCAGCATGTTCTTGAACGAGCCCATGGCGATGCTCTCCACCATGATCTGCATCCCGACGCACTTCTGCTGCCAGGTTTGCGCCGTGAGGATCGTGTCGAGCACGTTTTTCAGCCCTTCCGTGATGGGGTAGGCCTTGTCGAGCTTCTTCAGGTATCTGTGGAAGACCTCGACGTGCCTTGCTTCATCCATGACCTGGGTGGCGGCATAAAGCTTGCCTTCCACATCCGGGACATTGTCCACGAGCTCGCCGCAGCACAGCAGAGCACCCTGCTCCCCGTGGAGAAACTGGGACAGCGTGAACGCCGCCTGGTTGGCCATGAGCTCGGTCTGGGTTTTCCGGCTCAGCGACTTGAAGAACTTGGACCGCCCCAATGCGTTCTCCTGGCGCGACAGGATGTCCGAATCGTTGCGGATCTCCTGGGACCAGTCGATGTCCGTGGAAACGTTCCACTGGTTGGTTTTCGCCAGCTCGTAGAGATTCTCCAGTTCCGGGTCCGTGGATTCGTACTCGAACTTCCAGAGCGTCGGACACGTGTTTTCGAGACTCAGTTTCATGATATTTGCTCCAACTCTACCTGTTGTTTGTAGGCGCTGTTGAACACCGCATACGCACCGCAACGGCTGCAATCCACGTCGTTGCCATAGCAGCAGAATGTGCGCTCGAACCGCCCACCGTCACCGACGTACAACGGCAGCAGCCGCTGCCGCAGCCCGCAGTGCTCGCCGCCCCGGCCGGTAAATTTCAGTGCCTGGTGGGACAGCATCAGTTCGAGCGCACCTGCGCTCGCGCGGATCTGCGGGTAACGCTGCTTCAGCTCGATGATCTTCCGCACCGCCGCATCCCGTTCCCGCAGGTCGCGCCAGGCCAGCGGGCCCTGCTCCCCTTTCGATGGCACGTAGAACGTGAAGGCGATGCCGTCCACCGGCCAGTCCGCCACCGTGTCGACGAACGCCTCGATGCCCTCCTCGTTTTCCCGGGTCACCGTCATCTGCAGCATCACCACGGTGCCGTCTTCCGGGTCCCGCTCGAAAACGCTCCGACGCACCTTCGCGAAGACCCCCTGCCCGCGCAGGGCATCGTTGTACGGCTGCGGGCCGTCCAGCGACACGGTGACCAGGTGACCCGGAACCGAAGGAATGCCATAGGTGCCGTTGGTGACCACCGAGCTCTGCTCGAACAGTTCCATGGCTTCGAGGAGGAAGTCGCGGCGGATCATGGGTTCGCCACCCATGAACAGCATCGAGCGTATCCCGTGTCGGTCACGCAGCACGCGGAGTTGTCGCAGCATCTCCGCATCGTTCATCCTGTCCCGCGGGGAATTGGGGGTACCCTCCCGGTAGACGAAACAGTGACGGCACCTCAGATTGCAGGCGTTCGTCACAGTCACCAGCGCTGACGGATACCCTCCGGAGCCGAAGTCCGGTGGATCGATCGTCCCCGGCATCTTCACCGGTATGGTGGTGTCCATCTCTGCAGCTCCACGACATGCCGCAACGATGGCACCATGCTCCGGCAGTCTCCAGATACCGTGCTTGACCCTGATCAAAACAACGTCAGAACGCTTGGTTCAAGCTGTAGGCGTGATGGAACATTGGGGCTTCGTACAGCCGCTGCCGGCACCGGCGATCGCCGAGCTGGCACGGCAGGCAGAGAGTCGGGGTGTCACCGGCGTGTTCGCACCTCAGGTGTATGGACCGCCATTCATTCCACTCGCGGTGGCGGCGGCGGCAACCAGCAGCCTTAAAATCGCCAGCGGCATCGCGATCGCCGCGGCTCGGAGCCCGTTCGAGACCGCCATGGCGGCCATCGACATGGACCGCGTATCCAACGGCCGCTTCGTCCTCGGACTCGGCACGAGCGTCAGCGCGTGGTCGCAGGGGCTGTTCGGGGCCCCACCGCACCGTCCGGTGGCATTCCTGCGTGAGACCATCGCCGCGGTGCGCCACATCGTGGCCGGCGCTCACCGTGGTCTCGAACCATTCGAGGGAGAGTACTTCTCGGCAGACTTCACGGAACTCCAGCCCACGGCTCCACCAGTACGGGAGCGGATTCCGATCTGGATCGCCGCCCTCAGGGCGCCGCTGGTCCGACTCGCAGCCCAGGTGGGAGATGGCGTCATCGGTCATCCCATGTGGTCCATCGAGTGGACGCTGGAGCACATGTATCCTGCTCTCCTCGCGGCCCTGGAGAAGGCCGGTCGGACGCGCGAGGATATCGAGGTCAACGTCTGGCCATGGGCGGCCATCAATCCGAACGAGGCGGAGGCGATCGCCGACTCGCGGCCAACCATGGCATTTTATGGTGGGATCCGTCAGTACGAGCCGTTCTTCGAGGCCCACGGGTTCGGTGCGGTCGCCAGAAAGCTTCAGGCCGGGGTTCAGCGCGGAGACTACCTCGGGGTCGCGGACCAGGTTCCCGACGAGATGGTCCGGGCATTCGTCGCCGTCGGGGCGCCGGACAAGGTGCGAGAACGCATTGCCCGGCTGGAGGGCACCGTCGATTCCCTGTGCGTCGTGCCTCCGGGGTACGGCCTGTCGCCCGAGAAGGCCATGGCCTACGGCGCTGCCATCGCTTCCACGTTTCAGGGCAGCTGAGTGACCCGATCACTCGGGCGACCCCAGAGCCGCGGCGAGGAGATCGCCAACGCCATCAGCCACGGCTGCGGGGCACTGGCTTCCATCGCCGCCATACCCATTCTGGTGGTGCACGATGTTGCCACCGGCACGGTTTCCGCGAGTGCGTTGCTTGGCGTGGTGGTCTTCGGGGTCGCGCTGACGCTGCTCTACACCACGTCGACGCTTTATCACGCGCTGCCTCACGGTACGGCGAAGCGGGTTTTCCGCAGGCTGGATCACTCGGCAATCTATGTATTGATCGCAGGGACCTACACGCCTTTCGCGCTCGGGATCTTCAGGGAAGCCTGGGGCTGGGCGCTGTGCGCGCTGATCTGGGCGATGGCCGGCGCAGGCATCCTCGTGAAATCTCTCGGCCGTGGCCACCATCCCGTGATGTCTTCTGTCACCTACCTGTCCATGGGGTGGCTTGCGCTGCTGGTGCCCGGACCGCTGCTCAATCTGCTGCCCACACCGGGGCTCGTGCTGCTGGTGAGCGGTGGGTTCGCCTACACACTGGGCGTGCTGTTTTTCGTGCTGGACGATCGGCTGCGCTACGCGCACTTCGTCTGGCATGCCTTCGTGCTGCTCGGCAGCGCCTGTCACTTCGCGGCGGTGCTTCTCTACGCCTGACACATCGCCGGCTCGCACCTTGCCGCCGACTCAGCCTGCCAGCTCTGCGGCGAAACGTGAGGGCAGGGCCAGAAGCGCACTGCCGGTTGCTGTCAGCCGCTTCGACGCGATCAGGCACCACGGTTGCAGATAACGACGAACCAGTTCCTCGCGGATGAGTGCCTCGCCGCGCTGCTCCACCACGGCCAGCACGTCGCAGGCAATCGCCAGATGGTCCGGTGGCAGCCGCACCTCACCGAACTTCAGGTTCAGCCACGACATGACCCGCATCCATTCCTCCCGGGCACTGTCGCCCGGCAGATTCAATGTGTGGTGCAGCAGCAGCGGCACCTCGGGCAGCGGTGCACCGTAGTGGAACGTGCCGATGAACCCGGCTTGGAGCGCATCCACGTCGCCTTCGATCCCGAGCGCCTGCCAGGCTTCGCGGAAGGAGCTGGAATCCGCCAGCGGGCTCCACAGCCTCGCCCAGAGCGGCCAGCTCATGGCAGCTCGATCCAGCCGGGGGAGATCGACTTCAGGCCGCCGCGCTCGGCTGCCGCGCCCTGCCAGATGGCGAAGCCGATCCGCCGATGGGTGCCGAGCGACGCCCACTCCGGGAGTTCGAAGCGCACGCCCCAGCGGCCGTCCTGCCAGCCGGCGTCCACCCGGGCTCCGACGGGCATGGGGATCCGATCCACCGTGCCCAGCCCCGCCGCACGAAATCGCCAGCCCTGCTCGCGATCCGCATGCCACAACCAGCCGTCCACACCGGCACCGCCGCTGCCCATGGTCATCAGAGGCGCATCGGCATGCGCCGGCGCCATGATGCCGGCACCGTCTGCAAATCGCGTCACGTCGCCCGCACTGTGGCGCGACGGCTCGGCACAGCGCCAGGACAGAAAGACCTCCCAGCCGGTGCCGAGCGCATCAACACGCACGTCCAGATCCGTTGTGTGCGGCTGAACGTGGTCCGCATAGGCCTGCTTCACGTAGCCGCCCGGCTGCAGGGCCGGCGGTGCGGCGATGAGCTGAATGCGCTGCTTCATACCGGCACCGGCTCCAGACGGAAGCTCTGGTGCCAGTCATAGGCAATGAGCAGGTCCATCAGCTCGCTGGGCTCACCGTTGCGGCGTCTGCCCCGCTCCCGTTCCAGCGTTGCCAGGGCGCCCACCGTCCCCTCACCGAACAGGCCGACCAGGTAGTCGAGCGGTATCCGCGGCTCGTCCGTCGGCCGTCCGGCGCTGTCGAGCTTCGGCGGGGAGAGCGGCGGCACGTAGAAGACGTTCGGCGCGAGCCCGAACTCCGGGTGCAGCGGCAGCGCCACGCGCCACTCATGCACCAGCTTCCAGATAGGACCCTCGACGTCGTCCAGATAGCCCACGAACCGCAGCCGGCCCGGGCACTGCCGCGCGCAGGCCGGCGCCACGCCCTGCTCGATGCGTGGCAGGCAGAAGATGCACTTGGTGGACACCTGTCTCTGCGGATCGAAGAACACCTTCTTGTAGGGGCACGCCTCGACGCAGAACCGGTAACCGTGGCAGCGGTCCTGATCCACCAGGACGATACCGTCCTCGGCGCGCTTGGTGATGGCGGCCCGCGGGCACGCATCGAGGCAGGCGGGATGCGTGCAGTGATTGCACAGTCGCGGCAGATAGAAGTAGTGGTTCTCTGCCGGATACTCGCCGGCTCCTTCGTCCTCGTCCCAGTTCGGCCCCCAGGTCGGATCACCGGCGGGCTTTATCCAGCTCGGGTTACGCTTGCCGTCGGTCGCGATCACGTCCTCATGATTGAACGACCAGGCGCGCCCGTAGCCGTCATCCAGACCATCGAGGATGCCCTTTTTCACCCTGCCCTGCGGATCCCGGCCGCCGTGATCGGGCCAGTGCTTCGGGTAGCCCTTGCCCGGCAGGGTTTCCACGTTGTTCCAGTAGGCATAGTCGGTGCCCGCATCCCGGTTCCAGAGCTTCTTGCAGGCGACGGTGCAGGTGTGACAACCGAGACACTTGTTGAGGTCCAGCACCATGGCGAGCTGGCGGCCTCCCTGTTGAAGGGCAGTCATGCGGCCTCCGGCGAATCGGCGGGTGAGATCTGCACCCGGGTGTCCTGCACGTGGGTGCCGGGCTCGAAGTGACCGAACATCCAGCCGATCTGGCCTTCGCCGCCGGCAAAGTGGAGCGGCTTCATGAGTCCGGGAATCAGCGTCTTGTAGCTCCGGTGCCCGGGAAACTGGTGCGGCTCCCAGGCGTGGAAGTAGTAGGCGACCTTCGGCCTGACCATGCTGGAAACCTTCGCCCGCATGCGCATGGCGCCGTAGTCGTTCGCGAGGCTCACCCACGACCCGTCCGCCACACCGAGCGCGGCCAGGTCCCCGGGATTGAGATAGATCACCGGCTCGCCGCGCTGCAGGCGCAGCATCATGGGCGTGTCCCGCCAGACGCTGTGGATGCTCCAGCGGGCATGGCAGGAGATCAGTTGGAACGGGTACGCCCCCCCGGCGGCGGGGCTGGCAAAGTGCCCGGGCAACGACTCGCCGGCTTCGATGAACCAGGGGTGGTCGATGTAGAACTGCTGACGTCCGGTGAGTGTCGGCCAGCTCCACTTCCGCTCGGTGAAGTCCGTGAGCGCCGTGAGCACACCTTCCCCCCGCCACTCGAAGTTGAAGAGGTTTTCCTGGATGCCCATGTTGCCGACGTTGGCGTACTTGACGATGCCGTCCCGCTTGAGCGCGTCGACGCTGACACCGCCGGCAGACGGTGACCGGTCCAGGATCAGGGTGTTGACCTTCTCCACGTCCTGCGGACCGTACTCGCCGCCGAAGGAGAAGCGGTCGGCGATGGTGGTGAGGTCGACCTGACCGTCGCCACACCCCGGCAGCGGGCCGAGGCCGCGGCGCACGGCGATCTCCTGAACCTTCGCCGCCAGCAGGGAGAAGATCTCCCACTCGTCCTTCGACTCCCCGACCGGCTGCACCGCCCGGTCGCAGTAGTGGAGATAGGGCACATAGGCGACGGAATACTTGATGCCCGGCTTCTCGTAGTAACCCGCCGCGGGCAGCAGGTAGTCCGCATGCAGCCCGGTGAACGTGACCTTCTGATTGACGTCCACCACCAGCTCCAGCTTCGGCCAGAGGTGCTCGAGCATGCGCTGCGGCAGGTTGGAACGACGGAGCACGTTGCTGCCACCGGTGATCCACGCCCGGGGCGGATTCTCCGGGCCGGGCCGCACCGGCATCCAGTCCTTGTCGAGCGACTCCTGCGTGTAGGCGGCCATGGTTCGCGGATACAGAGGATCCATCTCGCGTCCCAGGTCCCCGGCGATGCCCTGATGGAAGTAGTTCTGGCTGGCGGAGTTGGTCAGACAGCTATCCGGCCCGCTGGTGATGTGCCGAGCCAGAGCGTGCTGCACCTGAGCCTCGGATTTGCGGCCGGCAATCCGGTCGACGATCATGCCGAACACGTAGCGGTCGCCGAACAGGCTGGCCAGCGATTTGAACCGGGCCCAGGCCCCCTGACCCGAGTCTCCGGCCACCTCTCCGAACCCGTCGATGCCGATCCAGCCGGTTGAGTGATAGCCGCTGCCGCGACGTCCCACCGCGCCTTTCAACGACAGGCAGAGGATCTTGGCGCGGTTCATGTGATCGGAATGAAAGTACCGGTTCGACCCCCAGCTCGACAGCACCATGGGCCGCTTCGCCCGCGCGAAGCCTTCGGCAAAGCGCTCGATCGCCTCCGGGTGCAGCCCGGTCACCTCGGCGGTGTGCTGGAAGGTCCAGGGCTCGAGCTGCTCGCGGACGAGTGATCCCACCGTCGCCACGGTGACCTCCGCCCCCTCCTTCAGGCGCACCGTGAATCGTCCCTCGATGGGCGGCACCAGGCCGGCTTCCAGCTCGAGCCGGGATTCCGTATCACCCTCGCAGCCGGGTAGCACCACCGGCGCTTCGATGCGCGGGTCCCAGCAGTACAGCACGGCGCCGTCACCGCGCCTGCTGAGATCGGATCCCCGCAGGAAACGCCCGGTGTCCATGCGCACCAGCGCCGTGAAGTCGGTCTGCTCGCGCACGTAGTCCACGTCCATCCTGCCCGAGTCCCAGATGTGTCTTGCCGTTGCCAGGCCGAGCGCCGCATCCGTGCCCGGCGCCAGCGGAATCCACTGATCCGCGTGAATCGCCGTGGCGCTGTACACCGGATCGATCACCACCAGCTCCGCTCCGTTGTAGCGCGCCTCGAACAGGAAGTGGGCATCCGGTATCTGGGTGACGGAGGGGTTCATCATCCACACCACCAGGTAATCGGAGAGAAACCACTCGTCGCTCGAGCCGCCGATGTGCGGCATGCCGAAGGTGAGCGTCGCGCCCATGTTGAGATCGCCGATCTCCGCCCAGTCGTCCGGCAGCGCCGCGCCCATCATCCCGAAGAACCGGTTACGCGCCGCGTTGGTGGCGCCAAGATCGAAATGCGGGCCCAGATCGTGGATGATCGTCTCGCCACCGAATCGGGTGGAGATGTCCACCAGCTTGTTGGCAATCTCGTCGAGCGCCTGATCCCAGGTGATGCGCTGCCACTGGCCGCCACCGCGCTCGCCGACGCGCTTCAGCGGCACGGTCAACCGGGTCGGGCCGTACATAACCTCCGTGTAGCAGGCGCCCTTCTGGCAGCCGCGCGGGTTGAAGTCCGGCACGCCGGGTTCAGACGCTGCGTAATTGGCAGCCTGCTCCTCGCGCACCACCACGCCGTCTTTCACGTAGAGATCCCAGTTGCAGGCGCTGCGGCAGTTCACCCAGCCGTGGGTACCTTTGAAGACGGAGTCCCAGCTCCAGCGTTGCCGGTAGAGATCCTGCCAGTCGTGGAGTGGTTGTGGAGTATCACCGGCCGACTCAGCCGAGCCGTACTCCAAGTGGAACAGCGGAACAAGTCCGGCACCCGCAGCGATACCGGAGGATTCGAGAAACCGGCGTCGGGTCAGCCCAGCACTGTCTCTACCACCGTCGCAGCTGCGATCATCTGACACGACGCACCTCCGTCCGGCCATCAAACGTACAATCAGTCACGAAGATCCCTCAAGTAAATAAGTAAAACCCGAGAGTTCAGATGCCGCAGCAAACATGATCGACAGCAAACGACGTCTTCCATTCGCGAACGAGATGTTTTTTCCGGCCGCTGCGCTGTACGGGGCATTCGCCGCGTCTGCCTGGGTTATCGGCCTCCCCTCCGACATGGGCTGCTTACCTGGGCTGTGCACACCGGCGGGCCACGCGCACGAGATGCTGTTCGGCTATGCCCTCGCCGTAGTCACAGGATTCCTTCTGGGACCGCAGCCGCGTTGGATCGCGGTGATACTCCTGCTGCTGTGGATCGGATCGAGAGTGACCTTCCTGAGTTGGCCGGGTTCCTGGGCTGCGGTCGTTCTGACCGCGCTGTTTGCACTCGGCCTGTGCGTGACGGTCATTCCGCGATTCGCCCATTCCGCGAAGAAGTGGCGTAACCGGTCGGTGGTCTGGATCATCGCCGCGATAGCGGTTGCGAGCATCGTTTCGGCTGCGGCCCACCCACCTCACCTCCTCACCCGGAGTGTGCAGATGGTGACGCTCATTCTGCTCGCAGGGCTGATGTTCTTCATGGGTGGCAGGATTCTCGCTCCGGCCGTAGGCGGACACGCTACCCGCAGCGGTAGACGCCTGGACAACCGGGTGCAGCCCACCATCGAAGGGGCTGTGCTCCTGTGCCTGCTGGCCGCGCTGGCGGGTGTACTGCTGACGCCGCATCTGCCGGTGGATCTGACCGGAATCGCGCTCATCGGCGCTGCCGGGCTGACTGCGGTCAGACTGATACGCTGGCGCCTGTGGTACTGCACGGATCGACCTGACCTGCTGGTGCTGGCGCTGGGCTATGGCTGGCTGGCCGTCGGCATGGGAATGCTGGGGGCGACGCGATTCGCTGTGAGCCCCCTGCCTGTCGGGATTCACTCTCTGACCATCGGGGCGCTCGGCACGCTCACCGTGACGGTCATGGGCCGAACAAGGCTGCTTTACCGCTTCCGCGATGCCAATCTCGCCCCCGAGGCCCATCTTGCCGGGCTGCTGATGAGCGGATCGGCGCTGGCGCGGATCGGGTGGAGCTCCGGGCTCTCCCTGTTCGGCGGCGATCTCCTGGTGTTGAGCGCCGCCCTGTGGGTGCTCTCCTGCCTGCTCATTCTCACCACGCTGATAAGAACCCTGGATGTGTTTCCAGTCGCAGATCCCGAGACCTGAATGATGACGCTTCCTGCGCGGTATCCGGCAAGGGGTGCCGAGGTACCCCTGCCGTTTCGCCGGTGGACACCGCGGAGTCATCAACTATCCCGAGGTCACATCCGGAAACCCAGTTGAAGACCGTAAGTTCTCGGCTCCAGGATGAAAACATTGGTGAAGTTCGCAGAGCTGGCGTCTGTGAAATAGCCACCGGTAATGTGGTCTTCGTCGGCGATGTTTTTCGCAAAGCCTTCCACGTACCACCGGCCGTCGTTACCGAACAGGGTCACGGAGGCATTCCACACTTCCCAGGAATCGATCTTGTCCTGGAGGGTGTTGTAGGTACGGTAGTAGAAGCTGTCCTGCCAGTAGAAGTCCACACGCGGCACGAGCTCGAGGCCATCGCCGAAGTGGAACGAGTATTCCGCACCCAGCTTCACGGAGAACTCCGGTGAGTTGGGCAGCTCGTTGCCTTTGAGCTGCACAGGGATACCGATCGGCACGTTCACCAGGGCAGGCTGTACGGGCAGCGGGTTTCCAGCACCATCGACGGGTGAACCCGCAAAAACAGAACCACAGTCAAGATATCCGCCACACTGGCTCGAATCCCAGGTACCCGAGACCGGTGCGATGAACACATCGGCGCCCGTGTTTTTCAGCGTCAGCCAGTCGGGATCACCGTTGGTGGGATCCGCCGGGTTGACGCTCTCGGACGCGCCGATGGAGGTATCCAGCCAGGCAAAGAACATGTCGAAACGCAGGTTGTCGGTCGGTACCCAGATGACTTCCGCCTCCACACCGAAGATCTCCGCGTCGATGTTCTCGTTTACGGAGGTACGATCGATGATCTTGGTGGTCTGCAGACCTTCGTAGTCGTAGTAGAAGAAGGTGCCGTTGAGCTGGACTCGGCCGTCGGCAAACGTGGTCTTCGCCCCCAGTTCCAGAGAGTTGATGTACTCGGGGTCGAAAGTCTCGTCGAAGGCCCCCGTGAAGGACGGCGGGTTGATACCGCCGGACTTGTAGCTGCGGGCCAGGGTGGCGAAGAGCAGGGCCGAGTCGAAACCGCGGATGTCCGCATCGTACTCGATGCCTAGCTTGCCGGTCGGTTCGCTCCAGCTATCGCCGAAGTCACGATACGGCGGAACCGGATTGTTGCCGGTGGAGCCGAAGCCGTGGAACAGGGGGTCACCGATGCCTACCGCGGCCGCAAACGGCGCCAGTGTGCCATTCAGAAAACTCCGGTTGGAGATGCCTTCGTTGTACGGCAGAACCGGATTGTTCAGCAGCGACTGGCGATCACTGAGCGACTTCTCTTCGTCCGAGTAGCGCAAGCCCGCGGTCACCCGGGTTCGGTCGTTGATGTCCCAGTAGAGTTCACCGAAGATCGCCCAGGTCTCCAGCTTGTAGTCCTTCGTGTCGGAACGGAAGTAAGACAGCGGCGCGAATCCGCCATCCAACTCGACCCCCTCCAGGGGAGTCAGTGCCGCGGCAGTGTTGAAGTGCACGTCGTAGATGCCACTGTCGGTCGTGTGATCCATGTAGAACCCACCGAGCAAAAAGTTCACGTTCGAATCGAACTCGGACTGAATGCGGGCTTCCAGCGTGTAGGTATCGCCTTTGTAAGCGGAGGTGTCGTACACATACTGATACGGATACCCGGAGACGGTGGGATCGGACGGTGTATCCAGACTGCCGGCCGTGAACTGCTCACTCGGCACTGCCCAGTCATAGTCTGTCTGGGTGAAGTACTCAACCTCCTGATAGGAGCCGTTCAGCGTGAAGGTGTAGCGCTCGAAAGAGTAGACGAACTCACCCTGATAGATGTCTTCCTGCATCTCGTATGTGGGCGAGAAGTCCGAGTACACTGAACGCAGACTGTTCGGCTTGATGGAGTTGGCGAAAGCGTCTGTACCCAGCGGGTAGAGGCCCGGCGTGAAGAAGCTCAGAACGCCGCCGAGTTGACCGTTGCCATTGAGGATCTCAAAGCTTTCGATGTCCTCGCTCGGCAGGCAGCCAAGACCGTACGGCCAGGGTCGCGGGTCCTTGGCGCATGTCTGGTTGGACGTACGCATTCTGCTGTCGTCCTCCTCGAAGCGCTGCCAGAACAGGTTCAGCTCGGAGTTCTCGGACATCAGGAAGCGCAGGCCCAGACGGGTTGCCCATAGTTCGCGGTCATCGATTTTGTCACCATTGAACTCGTTCTCAGTGAAGCCGTCGCGGTCACGCATCATCCCGGCGAACCGTACCTGGAACCAGTCCGTGACCGGCACATTGATCATGCCCTGCAGTTTCACGTTGTCGTAGTTGCCGTAGACTCCGTCGAGAGCCAGACCGAACTCCTCTTCCGGCTTGGCAGGAATGATGTTCATCACACCGCCGGTGGTATTCCGGCCGTACAGCGTCCCCTGAGGACCACGCAGCACCTCCACCCGCTCCACGTCGAAGAACTCCGATTCGAAGATCGACGTCTGCTGCAGGTAGGCGCCGTTGAAGTGAATACCGACCCCCGAATCCCCCGAGGTCGCCACCACGCTGCGGCCGATACCGCGGATCGACAGGCTGGAGTCGGCGAAGTTGGCCTTGGTGAAGTGTAGGTTCGGTACGCTGAACTGCACATCCATCGCGCCATCGATGTTCTCCCGATCGAGGGCGGCCTGATCAAAGGCGGACACCGTGACGGCAGTATCCTGCAGCGTAGATTCCCGCTTCTGGGCGGTGACGACGATCTCTTCAATGTAACGCTGGGCAGCTTCTTCTGCCGATACTGGGACTGACAACACCAGCAACAAGGCAGCGCAGCCAAGAGGAAAACAGAGAATCCGGCTCATAGACTTCTCTCCAAAATGATGGTCAGGCCACGGACTTCAGACGAAGACCGTCTTGTACTTTTCATCGCGTGCGCCGCTTTGATCGGGGCGCTCTCCTTGGGTCGATCCCGAGCCTCAACTATCAACCCTGCCGCCGGTACTGCGTGTTGATCGGGGTCAAAGCCGATTGACGTCGCTGCCGCTCTGCGGCGCAGGCGAGTACTGAAATGGCGAACGCATGCGTTTCGGCTACCTGCCTTTGATCCAATCAGCGATCGAACATTCGGCGCAGCTTTGCGACGGCTGCATCCGGTGCAGAAAGCGTGGGTAGCTTCAAACAGGCCTGAAGCTCCCGCAGAACTGGAGCCAGCGTAAACTGCCCGAGAAGAATCGCGTCCACATCCTCGATGTGTCTGGCCGCCTTGATGACCAATCGGTTGTGTTCACGAACGTCGCCTGCATCCAGCCGCCCGAGCGCATCCGGAACGTAGTAGGAGTGGAGGGTGGCGTGCGACCCGCCTTCGGGCGCAGACTGCCGGATCTCCTGAGCCAGCGAGCACAGGGTGGCCGGCACCGTGGCCAGCAGCGCCAGGCGGGGCCCCAGCTTCAGTGCCTCTTCGATCATCGCACCGTTGGGACCGAGCACCGGCACTCTCAGATCTCCATCGAACGCCCCGAGACACTCATGGAACGCGGAGCAGGTGAAGAGCAGAGCATCGGCTCCCGAGTCCACCAGATAGCGGGCATGATGCTTCAGGATCTCCGACATTCCGGGCTGCACGACCCCCACCGATCGGATCCAGTGGAACAGACGGTCGTCGAGCACGTGGTGCAGTTCTGCTTCAGGCCAGTTCTGCCTGAACGCTTCTTCAGCGACCCGCATCGCTTCCGGATGGATGCTGAATATGCCTATCCGCTTGCCCTTCATGCACTGTCTCCCTGCTGGTGCTGTCCCTCAGTCCATGAACAGACCGCCATCCACAGTGAAGTCCTGGCCGGTGATGTTCTTCGCCGCATCCGACGCCAGGTACACGCACAGCGCGGCGATATCGTTCCCTTCGGCGATCCGGCCCAGTGGCGATCCCTCCCTCAGGGAGCCGAGCAGCACCTCCAGGGTAATACCGGCCTTTTCCGCCAGCAGTTCCAGCCGATCGGTGTTGACCGGGCCGGGACTGATGCAGTTGACGTTGATGTTCGCCGGGCCGAGCTCCTGAGCCAGCGACCGGGTGAGACCGAGCAGACCCATCTTGCTCGCGCAGTACGGGGCGCGATTGGCCAGCGGCCGCTTGCCGCTGATGGAGCCGATGTTGATGATGCGGCCGCCTCCGTGCGTGCTCATGGCGCGGGCGGCAGCACGGCAGGTGAGAAAAGGTCCGGTGAGGTTGATGGCGAGGGTCTCCAGCCATCCGGCCAGCGGCACCTGCTGCAGCGGAGCGACAGGTCCGGCGATGCCGGCGTTGTTGACGAGCACCCGGGGAGGCCCGAGACGTCCCAGGGTCTCCTCGAACAGCGCCTCCACCGCAATTTCGTCCGACACGTCGGCGGGTATGGCAACGGCCTCGCCGCCCGCATCCGCAATGATCGCTTCCGTTTCGTTCAACCGGGCGGCACTGCGGGCAACGAGCGCACAGCGCGCGCCTTCCCGGGCCAGGGCAACGGCTATATCCCGACCGATGCCCTGACCCGCACCCGTGACGATGGCCACCGTGTCTTGCAGGCTCATGGTGGCGTCTCCCTACTTCATCTTCTCGGGATCCTTCAGCATGCCGCCGCGACTGCCCTGACCGGCCATGAAAGCCACCGGCGCAACCGCGGCGTGGTCGATGATCACTTCCACCACCGCCGGCTTGTTGGCTGCCAAGGCCTGGTTGACGGCCTCGCCGATCAGCGCGGGATCCGTCACCCGGATACCGAAGGCGCCCATGCCAGAGGCGAGCTCGGCGAAATTGACCTCCTTGAACTCGGAGAGCAGGTCGATGTCGTCCTCCGCGGACCAGAACGCCTGCAGCAGGTGAGTGTCGAAAACCAGGGCGTGGTTGTTGAGTATCACCGTCACCACATTGATCTCGTTACGCACCGCCGTCTCGAGCTCGGCGAAGTGGATCCAGAAACCACCGTCGCCGGTCCACACCACCACCGGCCGATCCGGCTGCGCGGCCTTGGCGCCGATGCCCGCCGGGAATGCCCAGCCCAGGCTGCCTTCACAGGCAAGGAAGTTCTTGCCCGCGGGCAGGTCGAGAAACGCGCCGCTCCACGCCGCCGCATAACCGGTGTCCGCCACCACGACCGCGTTCTCCGGCAGCGCCTTCGTCAGCTCGACGCCCAGGCGCTCCGGTCGGATCGGCGAGGCATCGGAAGTGGTGTGTTTCTCCTGAGACTTCCACCACTCGGCGAGCTTTTCCCGGCACGTGGCCACCCAGGGCTCGCGGGACGAGGAATCGACCTGACCGAGCTCGTCGACGAGCTGTTGAACCACCGTCCGCGCATCGCCGATCAGCGGCAGTTCCGTGGCGTAGTTCATCCCGGGATGGCTGGGCTCGATGTCGATGTGAATGATCGGCACGCCGCGGCTGGGGATGGTGTGCAGCAGCGTGGTTGCGCCACCGATGTGGCTGCCGATGTACAGCAGCAGGTCCGCACCGTCGATCACGTCGTTCGCCGACGAGCGTCGGTAGGATCCCTGCACGCCCATGGCCAGCGGGTGCTTCTCGTCGATGCTGCCCTTGCCGCCCAGCGACGTGGTGACCGGCATGTTCAGCCGTTCCGCCAGCTCGGTGATCTCCTGCCAGGCACCGGAGGCGATGGCCCCACGCCCCGCCACCACGCAGGGTCGTTCCGCCGCCTTGAGCATCTCCACCGCTTTGCGCACATCCGTGTCGTCGGCCCTGGGACGGAACGCCGGATAGCGGAAGTACCGGTCGCCCAGGTCGGCGAGATCCGTCTCCAGCGTCATCGCCTCCAGCTCACCGGCGATGTACAGGTGCACGGGTCTCGGCGCGCCGCAGGTGGCCTTGCGGTATGCCTTGCCGAGAAACTCGGGCAGCCGGTGCATCATCCGAACTTCCGCGTCGAACTTGGTGACGCTTCCGAAGTCCACGTATACCTCCTGGTAGGAGTCGCCGTGGTACCGCATGTCCGGTATCTCCGGCGTGAGTGCGATCACCGGCGTGTGGCTCTGCCAGGCATCGGCCAGCCCCGCAAACAGATTGGTGGCGCCGGGCCCACCCTGGGTGATCACGATGCCGGGGCTGTTGGCGGCCTGTGCGTAACCGTCGGCCATGTAGCCTGCCGCCTTTTCGGCATGGCAGAGCACGCGTTTCACCCCGTGGTCGGCCAGCGTGACCAGGGTCGGATAGAGAAAGGTCGGCACGAAGAATACGGCTTTCGTTCCCGCGCGCCGGAAGGTCTCCGCCAGAATCTCGTTGCCGGCCATGGTAGCCATGGCCGTGATCTTTGCCTTGTCGTCCATTTCCAGTTCCCCTTCGCTCGTTTGACGTTGGCGCAACTAGTAATGCTCGAATCTAGTGATCCGACTGTATGGGAGACGTGGACGCGCGGATTAATCCGGATCAACAAGTGAACCGAATGACGGGTCGGAGGCGAAATCGATGCGCGGCTCCGCGCTCAGGCCAGCACAATCGCTGCTGCGGTATGGACGATGTCGTCCAGAGTTTTCGGAGAACGCCAGGTGGGATGATCACGGGACCGGTCGTGAAACATCTGCTCGCGGGTGGCCAACAACGAGGAGACGTAGGCGGCGAGAAACAGGAACCGCCTGTTCTGCTCGGCACGGGACAGGTTGCAAGTCAGCCTGCGCAAGTGCGCGAGACAGCGCTGATACGCGGTGTTCCAGTGCCCCTCCAATGTCGAATCGATTAATTCGGAATTGTTGAGTGAAAGCTGGAGGAGAAACAGATTGAAGTACTCACCGTATTCTTCGTCCAGATCTGAAAACTCCGCTGAAGGCCGCACGATTGCATCCACCGCCTCGCCCACGCTGTGTGGGCCGCCGCTGACCTCGAACTTCTTCAGAAATTTCTGGCGTCTTTTTTCGATTCGGCTGGCACCATCAATCAGGATCTCGCTGATCAGCGCATCCTTGGTACCGAAATAATAAGCCACAGCCCCCATATTCTTCTGACCGGCAGCTTGCGCGATCTTCCGAACGGTCACGTTACCTACACCACGCTCGGCGATCAGACGGCGAGCGACACGTTTGATCGTCAGTCGCGGCAGGGAGTCGACTCGTGGTTTCTGCGTATTGCGCTTCATTGGCCGATGTTACATATAAGTCATATGACTTAGATACACCATTCCCGCGATCGCGGAAACCCAGGGGGGGCTGATGAGCAAGATCTTCGAACCGTTCGAGGTGCAGGGTCTCAGGTTCAAGAACCGGATCGTCCACGCCCCGACGACGCTGAACCTCTCTGATCCCCAGGGATACGCGACCCGCCGCCTCGCCGCCGCCTATGGAACGCTGGCCAGGGGCGGCTACTCCGCCGTGGTGGTGGGTGCCACCTGCGTGCGCCACGACGGCCTGATCAACGAGCGCATGCTCGGCCTCTACGATGAGGACTACGTCATCGAGTTTCGCGACACCGTCTACGAGATCCAGTCGAACGACTGCCTGGCGGGAATACAGCTCTTCTATGGCGGTCTCATTCCCGGACTCGGCAGCACGATTCCGCTCGAGCCCGGCAGGGGGTGGATCCCCGGAACCGTGGCCTGGGGCCCTAGCAACAAGTACGTGATCGGCAATCCGCAAAGCGACGTGATCCCCACCGAGGTCTACGAGGACATCGTTGAAGCCTATGGACAGGCCGCGCGGCGCGCACGGGAAGCCGGTTTCGATTTCGTCTCGTTCCACTTCTGTCACGGCTCACTGCCGCACACGAATCTGTCGCTGCTTTCCAACCAGGGCCGCTCCGACAGATATCAGGATCACTTTCTTCTGTGCGAAGAGATCATCCAGCGGACCCAGGCATTGTGCGGCAAGGACTTTCCGATCATTCCGCGGGTGTGCTGCGACGAGAACCTGGCAGGCGGATTCGACATCGAGTACTTCGCCGAACACTATGCGCCTCGCCTCCATGCGCTGGGCATCGCAGTGCTGGACTGCACGTTCGGATCCATGCTGCAGGCGCCCAGCCGGCGCGCCGACATACACTCCACGGAGTTCATCGGTCCGTCCTTCTACACCCCGAAGGTGGTCAACAAGGACAATATCCGCACGCTGCGCGAGCATCTGCGCGCCAGGGACATCGACCTGCCCCTCATCGGCTCCGCGAACCTCATCGCTCCCGACCACCTGCGGACCATGGTGGACGATGCCGGTGCCGATTTCGCCGCCGTCTGCCGCCTGTCGCTGGACGACCCGGATTTCCCCAACAAGATGCTCAATGGAAAAGAAGACGAGATCCGTCTGTCCACCCACACCGGCGCCTCGCTCCTCCAGGGCAACATCTTTGGGAAGGGCTGGGCGGGATCCGCCCAGAATCCCGCTTTCGGGCGCGACGACGAGTACCGTATCGTACCGACCAACCGCCCGAAGAAGGTGGTGATCGTCGGCGGCGGATCCGGCGGTATGGAATACGCGATCACCGCAAAACAGATCGGCCACGAGGTGGTGCTGTTCGAGCGGGCCGATCGGCTGGGTGGCGCCATGGATTGGGCCGGCAACTACCCCAACCTGCCTAACATGGAGATGCTCCGCAACCAGCCGAATTACCACAGGCGGATGATGGAGAAGTGGAACGTCGACGTCCGGCTCGGGGTGACGGCAACTGCCGCTGAGGTGCTGGCAGAACATCCCGACGTGGTGGTGCTCGCGACGGGTGCCGAGCCGGTGGTCCCGGACGTCGTGGGTCTCGAGCAGGCCCGGGCGGCCGGATTTGCGCTCACCATCGACCAGGTCATGAGCCGCTCCGGTCCACCCAGGTTGGGCAGATCCGTGATCGTGTGGGGTGCTGGTGAAGGTGCCGAGCTCGCCGTCGACCTCAAGCTCGGCGGACACGATGTGCGTCTGCTCGATGCCGGACAGCGATACCTGCCTGCCAACTACATCGGTTCCCGGGCGCTGGCCATCATGGGGCTCATGGCCTTCAAGGGTGTGCAGATCGAGCTCGGACTGGTGCTGACGGGCCTGCACGAAGGCGGCGCATGTTTTACCGGGTCCGATGGCGGCAGCACCACGGTGTCCGCGGACAACATCGTCATCTGCCAGGGCCGCCGGGCGGGCACCTCACTAGCAGACGAGCTCAGGCAGACAGGCGTGGTCCTGCAGGTCATCGGCGACGCCCGTCGACCCCGCTCCTACGCCAATGCCATTCACGAAGCGGCCTACCTGGTCCGCCATATCTGATTGGGAACGATGATGAGCCGCGAGCCGCTGGTATCTTTTCTCGAGGTCGGTGAGGACGGGCCCTACCTGATCGGCTCGCGTTGTGAAGCCTGTGGGCACCTGTTCGTCGGCAGGCGGGAAGTCTGTGCGAAGTGTACGGCCCGCGACCGGATGAGCTCCGTACGGCTCGCGGAAACGGGCCGGCTGTACGCGTTCACCGTCGTGCACCGAAGCTTCCCCGGCGTGCAGACGCCGTTCGTCGATGCCATCGTCGACCTCGACGATGGCGCGCACCTCAAGGGCACACTGCTGGAGGTCGGGAGCGACCCGGCGCGGATTCCCTTCGATCTGCCGGTGCGCATCGTCTTTCGCGAGGCGGTGCCGTCAGGATCCGACGGCACCCCGTACCTGACCTACTTCTTCGTCCCCGCCCACCCCCGGAGGAGCTCGTGAGCCACGTCTACATCGTCGGAATCGACATGATCCGGTTTGGCCGTTATCCCGACCGCACCGTGCCTGGACTCGCAGCCGAAGCGGCGCTCATGGCGCTCGATGACGCGGGGCTTGCCATCCGGGACATGCAGGCGCTGTACTGCGGCAATCTCGGACAGGCGAGTGGCATGGTAGGACAGCGCCTGCTCGCGGAGATCGGCCAGACGGGCATTGCTGTCACGAACGTCGCCAATGCCTGCGCCACGGGCGCCACGGCGTTCCGCGATGGATGGATGGCGGTGCGGGCTGGCGTCTACGACACAGTGCTCGCCGTCGGCGTGGAACAGATGGGCAAGGGGCTGCTCGGTGGCACTGGCGGCGTCTCCACGGAAGGGCTGGTCGGCTCCGGCACCATGCCTGCCATGTTCGCCCAGATCGGCATGGAGCACAGCCGCAAGTACGGGACGACCTTCGAGCAGTTCGCCCGCGTGTCGGTGAAAAACCACTTCCACTCCACCATGAATTCCAAATCCATGTACCGCATGGAAACGCCCCTCGAGGTGGTGATGAACGCCGAGATGATCGCCTACCCCAACACGAAGCTGATGTGCTCGGTGAACGTGGATGGCGCCGCGGCGGCGGTGCTGGTTTCGGAACGCAGGATGCGGCAGCTTGGCCTGGCCGGCCGGGCGGTTCGCGTGCGCGCTTCCGAGATGTCCAGCAATCCGTTCGAGGACCGGCAGATGGCGATGCCCGACTTCAGCTCGGCCACCCGCCAGGCGGCAGAGGCGGCCTACGAGCAGGCGGGGGTGGGACCGGAGGACCTCGGTCTGGTCGAGTTGCATGACTGTTTCGCCACCGCCGAGATCGTCCACTACGAGAACCTGGGCCTGTGTGCCGACGGCGAGGCCGGCAGGCTGATCGATTCCGGTGATACCCGGCTCGGCGGGCGTATCCCGGTCAACGTATCCGGAGGACTCCTGTCCAAAGGCCACCCGCTTGGTGCGACGGGCATTGCCAATCTCTACGAGGTATCCACACATCTGCGCGGCGAAGCCGGGCAGCGCCAGGTGCAGGGCGCACGACTCGGGCTCACGCACGTGGTCGGCGGCGGCCCCGGCATGGGCACGGCGTGCGCCATCCACATTCTGGAGCGGGTGTGAGCCATGGAGAGCCTTCAGGATGCCGTAGCGGTGATCACGGGCGGGGCTGGCGGCATCGGTCTGGCCCTGGCGAGAGGCGCGCAGGCCCGCGGTGCCAGGGTGGTCATCGCAGACGTTCGTGCGGACGCGCTCGCGCTCGCGGAGCAGACGCTCTCGACAGGCGGGGAAACCCTGGCCATGTGCGTGGACGTCTCGAAGCCGGACGAGGTACGGGCGCTGGCCGATGCCACCTATGCGCGCTTCGGCAGGGTCAACCTGCTCTTCAACAATGCCGGTGTGTTCGCCTCGGGCCTTGCCTGGGAAGTTTCCACCGAGGAATACGACTGGGTGATGGGCGTCAACCAGCGGTCTGTGATCAACGGCATCCGGGCCTTCGTTCCGCGGATGATCGAACAGGGTGATCCCTGCCACGTCACGACCATCAGCTCCGGTGCGGGCATCACCGTCAACCCGGGCTTCGCCAGCTACTCGATGACCAAGCACGCCGTGCTCGCGCTGACCGAAGCGCTCTACCTGGATCTGGCTTCGCAGGGAATCCGCAACATCGGTGTCACCATCGTCATGCCGGGGGTCGTCCGCTCGCAGGT
This sequence comes from Pseudomonadales bacterium, assembly GCA_050185825.1. Lineage (GTDB taxonomy): Bacteria > Pseudomonadota > Gammaproteobacteria > Pseudomonadales > Azotimanducaceae > SZUA-309. Next base: position 298,461 of record JBFWZA010000001.1, read on the forward strand.
CATGTTTCCGGAGAAAACCGGGCCGGCGCCACTGCAGCGCGAGCTCGAGGCGCGTCTGCGCAACCCGACGCTCAACGCGCTCGAGCACTTCATGCGTTCGGCGGTGGACAGCGGCATGCCGGCCGAAGCCCTGGCTGAGCGGGTTTATGACGCCATCCGCCGTCAGAACCTCTATGTGCTGCCCAACTTCGACGACGAAGGATCGAGCGCCGTGGCACAGGCCATCGGCATCGGTCGCGCGACAGGCAGTAATCCCTACCCCGCCATCCTGAAAAATCTGCTCGAACAACTCTCGCCGGAAGCCACGGCGCCACAGGGAGATTAGAAGATGTCCTACTTTTTCTCGGAAGAACAGGAAATGATGCGCGCCGTCGCTGAGAAGTTCGCCAGAAGCGAGCTGATGCCGGTCGCCAACGTCATCGATCGCGACGAGCGCGCCCCGGAGTGGTTGACCGGCCGCTGCGCGGAGCTCGGGTTTCTCGGCGTGTGTGTCCCGGAGGCCTATGGAGGCATCGATGCCGGGCTGACGACCGCTTGCGTGATCATCGAAGAGCTCGCCAAGGCGAGCCCGGCATTCGCCGGGCTGCTGTCGGTGGAGATGATCCTCTGCCCGGGCGTGGTGAACCTGCTGGGCACCGACGAGCAGAAGCAACGGCTGCTCGTGCCCTCTGTGACCGGTGAGCGGGTGATGGCCTACTCTCAGACCGAGCCCGCCGGTGCCGGAAACATCCTGGCACACCAGACCCGGCTGACCCGGGCAGGTAATTCCTACCGACTCAACGGCCACAAGCTGTTCTGTACCCAGGGTATGGCGAAGACCTATCTGGTGTTCTGCCGCACGTCACGGGACGGCCAGGAAGGATACGGCTGCGTGGTGGTCGACCGGGAGGATCCCGGATTCGAGGTGCAGCCCTACGAGGACAAGCTCGGCTGGCGCGGCACCAACACCGGGCCCATCGCCTTCAACGAGGTGGAAATCGATCCGCAGGACATTCTCGGCGATCTGCTCACGGCGAACGCCGACATCGCCATGGTCAACCAGGCCAGCTTCATCGGCCACGCCGCCTCGTCGCTGGGCTGCCTGGAGGGATTGTTCGATCTGACCCTCGACTATCTGAAGCAGCGCAACCTTTATGGTGAGCCGATGTATCTGCTGTCCCCGGTGATGGACCGGGTCGGATCGATCTATGCCAAGATCGAAGCGTGCCGCAGCCTGCTCTACGCCAGCACGCATCGCTTCGATCAGGGTGAGGTCACGAGCCCTCTCGGCAGCGCCTGCAAGGCCTATATCTGCGACACAGCGTTCGAGTGCAGCTCCCAGCTCCTGCAGATGTGGGGCGGCAGCGGCATGATGAACAGCACCGGGGTGAACCGCTACCTGCGTGATGCACGCGCGAAGATGATCGCCGAGGGCGCCACGGAGATGCACCACGCCATCCTGTCGGCCCATCTCGGCCTGCAGCGCCCCGCCGCGTGACGCCCACTGCCATCGAGGAACGATCCATGACCTCCGACCTCACTGCGCCGCACCCGTCTCAGCACCTGGTCAACCCCATCGTCAACGCCCTGCGTCGCGATGCCGACCGACCGCTCCTGCAGATGGCAGGGGGCGAGCCCTGGACCGGCCGCCAGGTGCTCGAAGCGATCAGCCGGTATGTTCAGGCGCTGCGCAGCCGCGGCGTAAAAGGCGGCCGGCGGGTGGCGCTGCTCGCCGGCAACTCGGTGGAGGTGGTGATTCTGCACAACGCCATCGGCTACGCCGGTGCCGGGCTGGTCACCATGCACCCCCTGGGATCCGCGGACGATCATCTCTATTCCATTGAAGACAGCGAGGTCGAGGCGTTGATCTACGACCCGCAGAAGTTCGAAGCCCGGGCAGCGGAGCTGAAGGCCCGCAGCACCCGACTCAGGACTGTGCTCTCCCTGGGCGACGGGGGGATCGGCGAAGATCTGAACACGCTTGCGGCAACCTTCACCCCGGGACCGCTCGAGCGACCCGAGGTTCCCGCGGACTACATTCCGCGGCTTTCCTACTCAGGCGGCACCACCGGGACGCCCAAGGCCATTCCCGGCAACCCGCGCTCCGGGGCCATGGCGCAGCAGATCATGCTGCAGGAGTGGGAGTGGCCGGTGGAGCCGCGAATTCTGGCCGTGGTGCCGCTCAGCCACGCGGGGGGCACACTGTTCGGACCCGCGCTGCTCAAGCACGGCTCCATGGTGATCCTGCCGTCATTCGATGCCGGCGCGGTGCTGGAAGCCATTCAGACCTATCGCATCAGCTGCACCATGCTCGTGCCGACGATGATCTACGCGCTGCTGGATCACCCGCAGCTCGACCACTACGACCTGTCGAGCCTGGAAACGGTTTTTTACGGTGCCTCGCTCATGTCGCCGGCACGCCTGAAAGAGGCCATCGAACGCATCGGCCCAGTCTTTTTCCAGTTCTACGGTCAGGCGGAAGCACCCATGACCGTCTGCACCATGCGCCGTTCCGAGCACGATCCCGACAACCCCCTGCGCATGGCGTCGTGTGGCCGGCCGGTACCTTACGTGGACGTTGCGCTGCTCGACGACGAGTGCCGTGAGGTGCCCGATGGCGAGCCGGGTGAAATCTGCGTACGGGGTGCGCTGGTAATGGACGGTTACCTCAATCGCGAGGCGCAGAACCGTGAAGCCCTGGCCGGCGGCTGGCTGCACACCGGCGACGTGGCGGTGAAAGACCCGGACGGCTTTCTGCGCATCGTCGATCGCAAGAAAGACATGATCGTCACGGGCGGCTTCAACGTGTTTCCGAGCGAGGTGGAAAACGTCATCGCCTCCCACCCTGCGGTCGCGCAGGTAGCCGTGTTCGGGGTGCCCGACCAGAAATGGGGGGAAGCCGTCACCGCCGCCGTCGTGCTGCGTCCCGGAGCAACGGCGAAAGCCGAGGAGCTGATCGCGCTGGTGAGGGAACACAAAGGTTCGGTGCAGGCTCCGAAGTCGGTACGGTTCATCGACCGGATTCCCCTGACGGCGGTGGGCAAGCCCGACAAGAAAGCACTAAAGGCGCACTACGCGGCTGCCTGACGGTCGACACGTCGGGGTCAAAGGTACCGCGGAACCGTTCAGATACCCAGAAGACCGGGTCCCTGCCAGCCGGTCTGCTCACCTGGATAGCCAGGCTGTGCGGACACCAGAAGCACGCCATGCACCTCTACTACATGGCTCCAGTGGTGATGACCGCAGATCCAACCCACCACGCCGGATTGGGCCGCAGCCACGAGCAGATCGTCACAATCGCTGTAGAACGCGGGCGAAAGGGATGTAGTCCCGTGCAGCGGGTTGCGTGCCAACGAATGGGGCACGTGATGCGTGGCAATCAGCGTCGGCCCCGCATGTGGCTCGGCAAGGCGTCGCATCAGCCACGCACGGGAGGTGTTGTGTTCTGCGAGCGCGTCGCTCGGCTGAAACGCACCTGAGCCCCGGCTGATCAGGCGGTGATCTGGCAGCACTCGAAGTGCTTCGTCCATACCCTGCTTCGCATTGTCCAACACCGCGTAGTCGGTCCACAGGGTCGCGCCGAGCAGTCGCAGTTCGGTGTTTCTGCACGGATAACGCGCCTCGCCACGATCCAGGACCGTGACACCAGCGCCGGATTCCGCGAGGAGAAACTCTCGAACTTCATCGAAAGACCCGCGATAGTACTCGTGGTTACCCGGTACCACAGCCACCTCGCAGCTCAGATAGTCTGCGACCTGTCGCGCGTAAGTCAGGGTGGAGACTTCACGCCGTGAACGTATCCTGCCGATGTCACCCGCGAGCACGACCAGATCCGCCGTGCCTGAGAACGGAGTCAGATCCGGGCCAAGACCGAGCGGCAGCGTATCTGTCCAGGAAGTCGAATCCCGGATCTCGATGTGGATGTCGCTGAAATACAGTACGTTCAGGAATCACCCACCTGCTGAATCACGTCCATCGTGATCCATCAGCACCACCGACTCAGCAAGCAGATTGGGATTCACTTCCCGGTCGCCTGATCCTGATCTACGATGTAGCGGTACAGATCCGAGAATCGCTCCAGCGTGTGTTCGAAAAGGGGATCTTGCCGCAGCAGCGATTCGTCTTCCAGAAACTTCCAGTCATCTGCTTCCAGCAGCCGTTCCGCGAGCGGAAAGAGCTCCCGCTCCTCGACCACCAGGTGTCGACGCTGCAGCTCGATGTACTCGTCGATGTGTGTTTTGAGCTGTTCTGAAGGAATGACTGCACCGATCAACACATGCTGAATATCGGTATGGAGCTTCTTGGTACGTTCGCTGATTTCGCTGTGCTGACGGCGGTTCGCGAGAATCAGCTCCTCGATATGCCCATCTACGCCTTTTTCCACCACGGCCGCGAGCAGGCGATCCTCCAGAGGGTGATGTACCGCGTCCGGATACTCGATGATGTATTCGATCACATCTTCCAACAGTCTGAAGTCCGGCCCTTCTCCATCGGCTGCGAGCAGCGCGACCTGATTCTCGAGCACCCCGAATATCCGATAGAAGTGAGCGTGGTCGTCGAGAAGGCGTCTGATGATTCTGGGTTGTGCCATGTCCCGCTCCTCAATCGCCGATGCGTACGCTCGTGCTCTTGGGACACTACAGCCCGGCCACATAGCCGTACATAGGTGAATGTACCGACATGGAGAGACGGGAGCATCGTCCAGGCGGCAGCGGCAGCATTCCGCTTTCCGGCCGCTATTGCGCTGGATGGGCTTATTCGGACAGAACCACCCATCCCAGCAACACGAATCCCAGAACCCCGATCGAAGCGTGCCTCAACACACGAACCTTGGATGGAATCTGCTCGTTTAAGTGGCAGTAGGCGAGATAAAAGCCACCAAGTGCAGCGATCAGCATGAGGATGAGACCGGTGGAAGCGATTCCGTGCCCGGGATCGCTGCGAACGTCGAGGATCAACAGGACCAGACCAATCGTGCCCAGCAATGCGTGTATGGCCGACAGCAGCCAGGGAGCATACGAATCTCGGATGACGTGAAACGCAAGGGCTGTGCCAACAAAAAGGGTAAATCCGAATGCGAGCAACGATGCTTCTGTCACGGAGCCTCCGAGAACCCGTGGAATCGAATGGCGGCGATCCGTCCCATCACCTCCGCTGTCAAGACGTCAAATCGCCGGCCCGCGAACTCAAAGATCTGGCTGCCAGAGTCCCGCAGGTAGATTTTGAACCAGCCTCGAAGGAGTCTTTTTGCTCGGAAAAGTCGTGTCTTTACCGTCTTCTCGTTCAGCTCGAGTATCTGCGCGGTATCTCGAACGCTCATTCCTTCCACAACCCGCAGCACGAACAACAGTGATGGCTCTGGAACGCCAACGCCGTCCTCCTGGCTGCCGGTGGACGCAGAAGGCCGCTGTCCGCCCCGAGCTGATAGGCTGCCACGGCTTCGTGCTTCGGCATCGCGCTCGGCGCCCCAGGCCGGGGACGCGCCGAGTCCTGACCCCAACGCAATGCCGGAAGCCGACAACGTCGAGCCCGCTGTGGCACGAAGGAAGCTCCCGCGGGATTCGCGGAAACCGGACTGAAAAATCGTTGAACTGAACATCTGAGGTATCTTCTGATTGACTCCTCGAAGAGATACGGACGCAGGGTCGGAGGTTCCCACTCTTTTGCTTTTTCAATCGCCGTAACTATCCGGCCTCAACATGCACCAGCATTTCAGCAGGGACCCACGTGCCGGCGTTTGAAAAGAGACTGGTGTCCGCTGGCCCGTCGCCGAGTGAAAAGCCTATCGAGCGCTCTTATACAGAGACATCAAATAATATCGGTCAGTGAATACGACGCATCCGATACCAAAGCACGTGCGCCTGCCTGAGAACCTACGGAAGCACAGCCACCCAGAGCCCGAAAGGCGCTGAGGCGCCAGTGTCGTCCAACCTTTGTTGCGACCAACGGGTTGCTATCGACATATCCGCTTTTAAACCCCATTTTTTATCGCTTTAACACTTTTATTCTAAACCATACTCTCAGCTTCACCCTTCTATAGCTGTAGAGGGAGCTGTAGAGGGCTTTTGCCAGGCCTGGCGGCCATTGGAGCATCGGACGCACGCTAATCCCTCGTCTCATCTCCTGTAATTTGCCGCCAGGTCTGGCCTTGCCCCTCGCGTCACCGGGCCAGCCGCGGGAGTTGATGGATGCCGCTACTTCAGAGGTTACGGACAGCACACGGCCGACGCCCGATCCTTCGACGCTGGTTGTTCCCGCGCCTCTGTACTCAGCGATCCGCTCACTGCAGCGCACGTTTCCTCAACAGCGCCAAGATCACAACAACCAACGAAGGGATGGCTTTGCAGGATGGGCCGACGCTATTGGGCCCGCACAACGCCAACCTTCTCCCCGAGATTCGAATCGCTGTTTTCCTTACGAGTCCACCCGACCACAGCAACAGCCGCAGCAACCGATATGTCGGCAGCGTCCACACCTTCGAAGTAGACGGAATCGCCGCGCTGATCCGCGTGCACGGTTGCACGGGTCGGTTTTGCACCACTACCGCGGAAACCGGAGTTCCGACCGAACTCCCTCTGTTGACGGCACTTCCTGAGCCAACCGGCCGAACCTCGCCGTTTCATCACGGGACGATCACATGAGTGATTCAACCTGCGACGGACACACGACTGCCGGCGACGCACCGGATCGAGGACTGGCGCGGTGGCTATTCACGACGAACCACAAGGATATCGGTTCACTCTATCTCTGGTTCAGTCTCTGCATGCTCTTTATCGGCGGTCTGATGGCGCTCGCCATTCGTACTGAACTCTTTCAACCGGGTCTCCAGTTCGTAGATCCGCAATTCTTCAATCAATTGACCACGAATCATGGGCTCATCATGATTTTTGGCGCGATAATGCCGGCGTTCGTCGGGCTTGCTAACTGGATGGTGCCACTGATGATCGGTGCCCCCGACATGGCGCTGCCGCGGATGAACAACCTCTCCTTCTGGATTCTACCGTTTGCGGTGCTTCTCCTTCTCTCAACTTTCCTCCTGGAGGGAGGTGCGCCCAGTTTCGGATGGACAGCCTACGCGCCACTGTCGACTGTCTACAGCACCGGATCGGTCACGTTCTTCATTTTTGCCGTTCATCTGATGGGCGCTTCTTCGATCATGGGGGCGATCAACATCATCGTGACGATTCTCAATCTTCGAGCTCCGGGTATGACGCTCATGCGCATGCCCATGTTCGTCTGGACCTGGTTGATAACCGCTTATCTGCTGCTCGCGGTCATGCCCGTTCTAGCCGGCGCCGTGACGATGATGCTGTTCGATATTCACTTCGGTACCAGTTTTTTCAATGCATCCGGTGGTGGTGATCCGGTGATGTATCAGCACATCTTCTGGTTCTTCGGCCATCCGGAGGTGTACATCATGATACTGCCTGCTTTCGGCATCATTTCTCAGATCATTCCCACGTTTTCCAGAAAGTCTCTGTTCGGCTACGACTCCATGGTTTACGCGACGGCGAGCATCGCTTTTCTCTCCTTTGTTGTCTGGGCACATCATATGTTTACCGCCGGAATGCCTCTGGCTGGTCAGCTTTTTTTCATGTACGGCACGATGCTTATCGCGGTGCCAACCGGCGTCAAGGTCTTCAACTGGATTGCCACGATGTGGCGTGGGGCCATGACATTCGAAACCCCAATGCTGTTCGCCGTGGGGTTTGTCATACAGTTTACGATCGGAGGCTTCTCTGGTGTCATGACCGCGGTCATCCCCGCTGACTATCAGTATCACGACACATACTTCGTCGTCGCGCACTTCCACTACGTTCTTGTTGCAGGCTCCCTGTTCTCCATCATCGCCGCGGTCTACTACTGGCTGCCAAAGTGGTGTGGTCTGATGTACAGCGAGCGTTTGGGGAAGCTCCACTTCTGGCTGTCGTTCGTCGGCGTGAATCTCACGTTCTTTCCGCAGCACTTCACCGGGCTGGCCGGTATGCCCCGGCGGATCCCTGACTACGCGCTGCAGTTCGCGGATTTCAATATGCTATCCAGCATAGGTGCTTTCACATTCGGGTTCGCTCAGGTCTTGTTTCTCTACGTGATCATTCACGCCATACGACACGGGCAGCCAGCTACCGACCGGGTCTGGGAAGGATCTTCCGGACTCGAGTGGACAATCCCATCCCCTGCGCCTTATCACAGCTTCCAGCAACCACCAAACGTAGGGGTTCTAGCGACCACCAGCATCGACCGGCCATCGTACCGGTAGACACACGGGAGATCCGTCACATGGAATCACTCCAGATTCATACACAGCATCTGGACTCACACTTCAGCCGCGGATGCGGGCATGAACGCGTAAAGCCTCAAGACAGAAGCAGCCCAGAGCCGGAGATTGCGAAGCAGCTTCACCAGATCAACATGCTGCAGACTGGCCTGATTTTTTACGTATTCGTTTTCGCCATGTTGATCGTTGCGGTAGCGCAGTCCGCCTGAGCGTCATCATTATTTGCGGATTGGGCAGAGCCGATGTGCCACCCGCGGTGCTACCTGCGTCACCCCTAGCCGGTCAATGGCGGGCGGCGAGATTCGCTTTGCGGCTGACACCGTGCAATTCACTAGCTCGCGCTATCTTCTTCACTCCCGTCGCCTCCGACCCGCTTTCGAGTAAATACGGGCGGGGTTTGACGAGCATCAAATCTGCGAATGATTTTTCGCAGCAAACACATTCCCGCCCGGTCAGCGTCCGATTATCGTGTGCGGATGACATTACCGATGATCATTCAAGGCGGCATGGGTGTCGGGGTATCCGGCTGGCAGCTTGCGAGAGCGGTCTCCGAGCGGGGGCAGCTCGGTGTGGTGGCAGGCACGGCGCTGGCCACCACCCTCGTGCGGCGGCTGCAGCTCGGTGATCCCGGCGGATTTCTCCGGCGCGCGCTGGAAGCGTTTCCGGTCCCGGACGTCGCTCAGCGGATCTGTCGCAAGTATTTCCTCGCCGAATCGCGATCTGCGACGCTCGCCCGTCATCCGCTGCCGGCGCTGCGCATGCCGAGACGGCTGCTGGAGCTCACCGTGGTCGCCAACTTCGTCGAGGTGTACCTCGCCCGCGAGGGCCACGACGGTCCCGTGGGTCTCAATCTGCTCGAAAAGGTGCAGCTTCCCACCCTGGCCAGCCTGTTCGGCGCAATGCTCGCCGGTGTCGATTACGTGCTGATGGGGGCTGGTATTCCGCGTGCCATACCGGGCGTGCTGGACAAACTGTCGCGTCGTGAGTCGGTGTCACTCGCCATCGATGTTGCCGGCGCGAGAGCGGGTGAACGCTGGACCACCACGCTCGATCCCACCGACATCGTGCCGGAATCCGTATCGCTGCTGAAACGTCCGCGATTCCTCGCTATCGTAAGTTCCGACACCCTGGCGACGACCCTGGCACGCAAGTCCTCCGGACAGGTCGATGGCTTCGTGATCGAAGGGCCCTCCGCAGGCGGGCACAACGCGCCACCCCGCGGCCCGCTGAAGCTGACGGCAGCCGGCGAGCCGGTCTACGGAACGCGGGACGAGCCCGACCTGGACAAGATCCGCTCCCTCGGCCTGCCATTCTGGATGGCCGGTTCCTACGGACGGCCGGGCAAGCTTACCGAGGCGCTTGCGCTCGGCGCCTCAGGTGTGCAGGTGGGCACCGCATTCGCCTTCTGCGAGGAATCCGGTATGCGAGGGGATCTCAAGCAGCGGGTGCTGCGCCGGAGCCGTGAGCAGAGACTGCAGGTGCATACCGATGCCCTGGCGTCCCCCACGGGCTTTCCGTTGAAGGTCGTCGAGCTCGCCGATACGGTCTCCGACTCCGGCGTGGTTGCAGACCGCCCGAAGATCTGCGACCTCGGCTATCTGCGTCAGAGCTATCGCCGCACGGACGGCACGGTCGGCTACCGCTGTCCTGGCGAGCCGGAGGTCGAGTATCTCGACAAAGGAGGTGCGCGCGGTGACACCATCGGCCGCAAGTGCGTCTGCAACGGGTTGCTGGCCACCGTGGGCCTCGCTCAGGTGCAGAAGCGCGGCTACGTCGAGCCCCCACTGGTCACGGCCGGGGAGGACGCGCGTATCGTCGCCGAGTTCCTGCCGCCCGGGCGCGATACCTATACGGCAGCCGATGTCATCCAGCGGCTCCTCGGCGAACACGGATGATCATCACACCCAAGGTCCGAGGCCACGTCTGCGTAACGGCGCACCCGGAAGGCTGCGCCGCCAGAGTCCGGTCGGAGCTCGACCACGTCCGCGGGCGGCAGCCCACCAGGCGCGGCCCCCGCAACGTGCTGGTGATCGGCTCGTCCACCGGCTATGGCCTGTCCTCCCGGATCGTCGCGGCAGCGGGATACGGTGCGTCCACACTCGGGGTCTTTTTCGAGCGGGAAGGCACAGCCGACCGACCAGGTTCCGCGGGCTGGTACAACGATCTGGCGCTGCGCCGTGAGCTGCGCCACGCCGGCGTTTACGCCGAAAGCGTCAACGGAGACGCCTTCACCGTCTCGGTGAAAGACCAGGTAACGAAGATGGTGAAGCGCAACCTGCAACCGCTGGACCTGGTGATCTACAGCCTCGCAGCCCCTCGGCGAATCCATCCGGATACCGGCAAGCTGCACCAGTCGGTAATCAAACCGATCGGCAAACCGTTTTGCAGCAAGAGCGTGGACACCCGGTCGGGCATCGTTTCGGAGACGACGCTCACGCCGGCAACTGAAGACGAAGTTTCAGATACGGTGGCCGTCATGGGGGGCGACGACTGGCAACGCTGGATCTCGCATCTGGCGATGGCAGAGGTGCTGGCGGAAGGTGTCACCACGGTGGCGTACTCCTACATCGGGCCCAGGCTGACCTGGCCCATTTATCACCAGGGCACCATCGGCCGCGCCAAAGCGGACCTCGCCGCACACGGGCGGTCGATCTCGGAGCAGCTTCGGCCGCTTGCGGGCCAGGCGCTGGTCTCCGTCAACCAGGCGGTGATCACGCAGTCGAGCTGTGCGATACCCGTCGTATCACTCTACCTGGCGTTGCTGCAGAAAGTGATGCGCGAACGCGGACTGGAGGAAGGCTGCATCGAGCAGATGTACCGGCTGTTCTCGGACGTTCTCTACAGCGGGCGGCCGATCACCACCGATGCGGAGGGATTCGTCCGGCTGGACGACCTCGAGCAACGCGCGGACGTTCAGGCTGAGGTGGCCGGACTCTGGCAGCGGGTAGACACCGGCAACCTGGCCGCACTCTCCGACATCGAGGGCTTCCGCCGGGAGTTCCTGCGGCTGTTCGGCTTCGACTGTGAGGGCGTGAACTATCGGCTCCCCGTCGACCCGGCTCAGGTCCAGGCGCAGCCTGGCGCCGCGTGGTAGAGGCCGTCGCAGAACGGCATTCCGGGAGACACCTGACGAACCATCACCCCGGTCAGAATCGAAGATTTACCAACCTGTTGATCGGTCAGAGGTACACACCGTCTGCGACAAAAGAACGGTCGGGATAGCCTTAATCTGGATTGATTTCGAGGGTTTTGGGCAGTGGCAATCGTTGCCCGCCCTCCCCGAGACGACGAGAATCGACGAACAACCTTTCATCGGAGTGAGTCTGATGCCGGAAAAAGCCCCACCGAACGAGTCGAGTGTTCCCCAGCGCATTGTCGATCTGCTGGAGGCAGAGGGTATCCGCACCGTGTTCGGCATTCCCGATCCTGTCATACAGCACATCCTGCGCTACGCAAGTGACAAGGGTTTCGACGTGATTGCGCCGCACCATGAGGCGGCCGGCGCGTTCATGGCGGATGCCATGTCCCGAATGACCGGCCGGCCAGCGGTGATCTGCGGCAACATGGGCCCGGGAGTCGCCAACCTGCTTCCCGCGGCAGTGTGTGCTGCGAAGGAGAAGATCCCCGTGATCTTCCTCGCAGGTCAGCGTGCCCGACGGTACGACTCCCGTGTCCGCCGCAGCCAGTTTCAGTACACCCACCAGCTCGACCTCTTCCAGCCTATCGTCAAGTACGCCGGGGTCATCGAATTCCCGGAGCAGGTGGACGACGTGATGCACGAGGCGTTCCGCATCTCTCAGAGCGGCACGCCAGGGCCGGTCTACGTGGAGCTGCCGGAGGACCATAACCTTGCCACCCTTCCTTTCGGCCCCGTATCACCGCCGGAGCAGTATCGCGTGGTGCACCAGAGCGCGCCGCCCGAGGCTGTGCGGGCAGCCGTCGAAGTCCTCAGTGCGGCGCGCAGCCCGATCATGCTGGTCGGTACCGGTGTACACACCTCCCGCACCCAGCCGCTGGTAACACAGCTCGCCCGACGGCTCGGCTGCCCCGTGCTCCCCACCTGGGGTGGTCGGGGCGTATTGCCGGAGTCGGACGACCAGGTGCTGATCTACTCCTCAGCACAGGCCAACGCCGCCATTGCCGAGGCGGACGTCGTGCTGGCGGTCGGCACCAGCATCGGTGAAACGGTTCAGTACGGTCAGGGGCGGCACTGGGCCAGGGGCAACACGGACCGGCGCTGGATCTGTATCGAGCGGGATCCGAACAACGTCGGAGTCAACCGGCCCATCGACGTGGCACTGATCGGCGATCTCCGCGACGTCGTCCCCCAGCTCGTCGCGGCGCTGGAGTCCAGTCCCGGCCCGAAGCCGGTGGCGGCGCTTCCGGAATGGCGGGCGGCTCTGCTAGCCGACCGGAAGGCGCTGTTCGATGCAGCGCCCGATACGCGACCCATCCATCCGGGCCGGATGATGCTCGAGGTGACCCGTGCCATCCCGGAAAACACAGTATTCGTGCGTGACGGCGGCTGCACAGCCCTGTGGGATCTCGGCTATCACGAGCTTCGCTGCCCGGATTATCTCTGGACGTCGAAATTCGGACATCTGGGCACGGGTCTGCCTTACGCCATCGGCGCGCAACTCGCCGTCGGATCCGAACGCCGTGTATGCCTGGTGACCGGTGACTCAGCTTTCCAGTTTCACCTGTCCGAGCTGGAAACGGCCGTCCGGAAGAAGCTCCCCATCGTCTGCGTGATCAACTATGACGCAGCCTGGGGCATGGAGCACATGCCCGCGTTTGCCGCGTTCGGAGAAAACCGGGACGTTGAGGTCAGGTGGGGCGGCGCCCGTTTCGACAGAATCGCAGAGGCGTACGGCGCCCATGGGGGGTACGTCGAGAGCACCGCAGACATCGCACCCGCCATCAGGCGGGCGTTCGAGTGCGGCCGCACAGCGGTCGTGCAGATCGTTGTCGACCCGCGCGCCAACGTCTTCGAGGCACCGAACTGGGAGGAGTTCTCCACCTGGTATGGCGGAGACTATTGAGGCTTGGCGAAGCTGCTTCCGGGCTCAAACGGACGGAAGCAGGCGCGCCTCCTTCGAAAACACGCCGGGTGCGTTTTCAGCAAACTTCTCCAGCAGAAACCGCTCCTGGGGTTTCTCCGACGCGGTTTTCGGTATCTCGTCGACGACCTGCAGGTAGGCTGGCACGAAGTTGGCCTCCAGCTCCGCCTCGCAGCGCGTAAAAACCGCATCGCTGTCGAAGGTCTCACGCTGCAATGGAACCACGGCTGCAACCACGTCCCGCTCGCCCGGAGCGCCGGACGCCGCCGGTACGCCGTAGACAAACACATCCGTCACCTGCGGATCCTCCGCCAGCACCTTCTCGACGAAGCCGGGATTGATGAAATCGCCGTTGTGTCGAATGCCTCCGCCCTTCCTGAAGTCGAAGTAGAGCCAGCCATCCGCATCCCGGTGACAGATATCTCCCGAACGCAGCCAGCCGCCGGCGGTCTTGTCCCGTGAAGCCTGTTCGTTCCTGAAATACTCGACGCGTACCACCGAACCATCGCGTGGCCTGCTGATCAGCTCGCCCAACTCACCGGGTGCACAGTCGCTACCCGCATCGTCCACGATCCGGATTTCGAGCGTGGGTGGAGCCTTACCGAAGCTGCCCACCGGACCGACCCCGGGTGGATTGAGCGCCATGCCGCCCTCGATCGCCCCGTACATTTCGAAGATGCGCAGATCGAACCGCTCCTCGAAGCGGCGCCAGATGGCCTGCGGCATGCCCGCCGAAAGCACCATGCGGACGGGATTCTCGCGGTCGTTCGCGCGCTCGGGCTCACTGTAGACAGCGGTAGCCATTCCGCCCAGCAGATTGAACAGGGTGCACCCATACTTGCGGGTGATGTCCCAGAGGCGGGATTTCGTGAATTTTCGTGAGAACACCACAGGCAGGTCCATGCCGATGGCCGGGGCAAACGTCAGTAGCTGAGCGTTGCCGTGAGTCAGTGACAGCCCGGTGTACGGCCGATCCTCCTGCGTCCACCCGAACATCGCGCCGCCCATCATGGCGCCACCGAATCGAACATTCGGAAAGACGACCCCTTTGGGATCACCAGTGGTGCCTGAGGTATAGATGATCTGCAGCGGATCCTCGGAAGAATTCAACCGGGATTCAACTACTTGGACAGGGCGTTCGTACACACTCCGGTAGGATTCGGCGTTGGGACAGTCTGCCACTCCGATCGACCCGGCGTCCTCCCGATCCTCGAGCACCAGAACCCATTCCAGCAAAGGCACATCCGGCAGGACTTCGAGCACCTGCGGCAGGCTGTACAACGCACAGACGATACCCCGGCTCTGAGAGTGGTTGAGTGTAAATGCCAGTTTGTGGCCCCGGGTCCTCGGATCTATGGGTACGGCCACGCACCCGCTGACGGAGGCCCCGATCAGACACTCGATGAATTCAGGATGGTTTCGAATCAGCGTGGCGAAGCAGTCACCCCGCGCCATTCCCCTGTCTATCAGCGTCGCCGCCAGGCGGTGGCTGTTCTCGAACAGATCGGCGTAGGTCCGGATCTCGTCCTCCCGGACGCCGCCGCCTTCGAAAGTCACGATCGGGTGGTCCGGCTTTTGCTCCGCCTTGATTGCGATGTAGTCGGCCAGAATCAGGCTGTTTCGTTCCCCCATTACACCCTCCGGTTAGCTAGCGTCCTCATCTCGTCAGGATGGTGATGCACTGCGCTGCCGCATCGGTGCCAATGGACCCGCCGCCATTGTGCGCCAGACCGACAGAGGCCTTGGGGACCTGTCTGTCTCCGCTTCGCCCCTGAAGCTGCTCCACCAGCTCCACCAGCTGGGCAATACCTGTCGCCCCAATGGGATGCCCCTTGCGCAGCAAGCCGCCGGAAGTGTTGACCGGAATGCGCCCGCCGAGGCGGGTTGCTCCCTCATCGATGAGTCGCCCGCCCTCACCCTTCGGGCAGAGACCCAGTGACTCGTAGGCCATGATTTCCGCCGGTGCGGAGGCATCATGGAGCTCGATGACATCCAGATCCTCCGGGCCGATGCCAGCCTCCTCGTACGCCTCCCGAATGCAGTAGTCGGCGACGCCGGGCTCATCGGCAGCCCGGTCCCATCCCGAGTGCAGAGAGCTGCTCACGATCCGCACCGCCCGGCTGCTCAATCCGAGCTGCTTCACCCGCCGCTCGCTCATCACCACCACTGCGGCAGCACCGTCGCCGATGGGCGAACACATGGGCCGGGTCAGCGGCTCAGCGATCATCGGCTCACCCAACACCTGCTCAACGGTCAGCCGCTCACGGAACTGCGCACGCTCATTCATGCTGCCGTGATAGGAATTCTTGGCAGAGACCCCGGCGAACTGCGCGACGGTGGTGCCATAAGCCTGCATGTGTGCACGCGCAGCTGACGCGTAGATGTCCATGAACATGGACCGCTTCTCTCCCGCGCCGGACGCGGCGGCAGAAGCGCCGCCGGCCTCCGCGCTCGCCTTGAGACGTGCCATTACCTCAGCGAGCGCCTCAACATCCACGGCACCGCTGAAGGCACCAAACGTCCTGCGCTTGTCTTCGGAGTAGAGCTTCTCCACCCCGACGGCGAGCACCACATCGTAGAGGCCGGCAGAGACCATGGCAGCGGCCTGATTGAGCGCGGTCGAGGCACTGGCACAGGCATTCTCGACGTTCACGACCGGGATGCGGCCGATACCGATACCGCGCAGCACCACCTGTCCGCGGATACACTCCTGACCGGTGATCAGCCCGGCCGCCGCGTTACCCACCCAGGCTGCCTCTATGTCCGAGTCACGCAGACCGGCATCAGCGATGGCATCGCTGACCGCCATCCCTCCCATCGCCTTCAATCCGGTTTCGAGGTGGCGGCCGAAATGAGTCATCCCGACTCCAGTAATGTAGGCGTTCATTTTCACCGTCGTGTCCTCAAAGCAAGCCCGGCGCCTTCAACTTGAGCGCGTGTTGCAGGAACTCCAGCTCCGCCTCCCGTTCCGGCAGCGGTGCCGGACGCGTGAACATACCGTCGCGGGTCAGCTCTCCAACAATATCCTCACTGCGTGGGAACGCGTTGTCGAAGTGGTTCATCTTGAAAAGCTCGCCGAATTCACGGCGCGGCCGCTGTCCGCCTGCTTCCCAGTGTTCCAACGGATAGCCGACGGTCTGCAGCAGCAGAACCCGGCAATGATCCGGCACCCCCAGAATTTTCAGGATCTGGGGGCCGTTCGGCGTCCCCAGGCAGCAGGTTCCGAGCCCGAGCTCATATGCCATGAGCGTCGCCTGTGCGATTCCCTGACCACAATCCACTTCACCCATACCGGGCTGCTTCATGTGCTCCAGCAGATTGGAGAACAGCGGTATCAGCTGCTTTTCGAGGCCATTGCGCTTGACCTCTTTGTCACCGAACCCGAGCGCGCCGATCTCGAGCAGCTCCCTCAGCCGGTCACTCTGTTCGTCGACCATGCCGGGATCGATGTACCAGACGATGACCACCGGAGCGATCTTCACCTGCCACCCGACCACGGTAGCCGTTATCGCGTCCAGGACCTCCGGGCTGGCGCTGTCCCGGAATACAGCCACCGCTTTCAACGATTGCACGTTTCCCCAGTGCGAGGCGATACGCGCCGCCTCGAACATTCTCTGAATCTTCTCGGGCTCAACCGGTTTGTAGGTTTTCACGAACCGGATCGAACGCCGCCTGCCGATGACTTCTCTCAGTTCCATTGCTTCTCCTTATCCTTACGTCGTACTTCCCGTCGCTCGAACGGTCAGAACCGCGCGGCCGCGAGCTGGCCGAGCACGTAGTTACAGCCATCCTCGATCATCGATGACCGGGCGTCCCGGAATATCTTCTCGATGGGATACTCCCGGCTGGTGCCATTGCCACCGAAGATCTGCAGCGCTTCGCTGGCAACGTCGAATGCGGTCTGGGTGGAGGTGACTTTCGAGGCAATGGCAAACTCCAGTCGCGGTCCGTTGAGCGCGTTGGAGCAAACCACGCTGCGATTCAATGCCCTGGCCGCTTCCACCCTGCGGAACATCTCGAACAGCCGGCCGCGAACGCTCTGATGCCGGATGATCGGCACACCGCCCTGCTTGCGCTCTTTTGCATAATCCACCGCGAGTTCCAGCGCAGCCCTGGCAAGACCCGCAAACAACGTACCCATGCCCGTGTTGGCATTGGTCAGCACCAGCTCGGCCGCCTTCGCATACGCTTCAGACGGAACGGCCATGAACGACCTGGGAATTTTCACCTCGTCGAAGTAGATCTCGCCCTGGTTCAAGGCGCGTTGACCGATTTTATCCAGAGGCTTGCCTCTGGAGACGCCCGGCAGATCCAGCGGAACGACAAAAACCGCCCTGCCCAGGGAGTCACCGCCGTCATCTACCGCGCAGAACAGCGCTGCGGCCTGGGCGATGGTGCCGCATGACACCCAGGAGGATTTCTGGCCGCTGATCACGTAGTCGTCACCGTGCTTCTTGGCAATGACGTTGGGACGACCGGGGTTTGAAGCGGGCGCCTGGACGTTGCCGTCAAAGTCGAGCACGTCCGATCCGTGATCCGGCTCCGTGATCGCCCAGCAACCAGTGACGTTGTCCTTCACCCGGTCGATCAGCTCAGCGTTGCCCGAGAGCTGAGCCATCATCAACGGAAAACCACGCACACCAAAGGCTATGGCGAGCCCGGCGTCTCCCCAACCAAGCTCCTCGCTGGTCGCATACCGCATGCGCGCCTGTTCCAGCGGTGTCAGCTGGGCATCGCCCTCGCCGAGGACATCGAACCCCAGTTCCCCATACCGTCTGAACACGTCCCACAGTTCCGAGTCACCGGCGATCACCTCCGCCGGATCGAGTCGATCGAGGCGCTGACCGACGGGGCGCAGAACCTCTGCCGCAAAACGGTGGGTTGTTTCCCGAACCGACCGTTCCGCTTCAGTCGTGTTTATCTCCAGGTCCGGAAACATCGCACCTCCCATCCGCTGCGCGTCCGTTCGAAAGTATCCTTCTCCACCGCGCCGGGATGGATAAGGGATAGTCCAGATTGCCGAATGATCCACTTGTCGATACATTCGAAAAGGATTGTGGTCGGCGTATTCGTATTCATGCGACGGCCCTGAGCGCCATCCCGGCCTCCTGTTACCCGCACCTGGAGTACCCACAGGCGAGGCAGGTCTCACAGCCGTCTAGGTACACCAGAGCCTTGGTGGAGCACTTCCGGCATATCCCGGCGGTGTCGGGAAATCCCGACTCACCGTGCGTGTCGCTCTCGCCAGCCGACGCTGCCTGTGCCCGCTTCTCCTCGAGGTGGACTTTCGCAGCGGCATCCAGCTCCACCTCAGCCAGTATTCCAATACGCTTGAGGTGCTGTTCCAGGACGTCTCCGATCTCGGCCACCAGGGACGGGACGAAGCGTCCACCCCTCTTCAGATACCCACCCTTCGGATCGAACACGCTGTGCAGCTCTTCGACAAGGAACGTCACATCGCCACCTTTGCGGAACACGGCAGACATGATTCGGGTGAGCGCCACGATCCACTGGAAGTGGTCCATGTTCTTCGAGTTGATAAAGATTTCGAACGGTCTCTGGAGCTCGTGTTCCGTGCCTGGATTCAGGATGATGTCGTTGACCGTCACGTACAGAGAATGCTCGGAGAGTGGTGTCTTGATCTTGTAGGTGGATCCCTGAAGCACGGGCGGGCGCGCGAGCTTCTCGTGCATCTCCACGACCTCTGCATGCGCTTTGCGAACCGCGACATCAGTAATCCTGTTTTCGAGCTTTCGTACCATGACTCGTACTCCACCAGTTTCAGAGGCGGCCGTAGTGGCCTTCCCGTAACGCCTCGAAAAGATTGGCTGCCGTATGCAGCTCGCCCTCGTACTCGACCTCCTCATCGCCCCGCAGCTCGACGGTCTCACCGGTCTCGAGCGAGAACTCATAAACCGTGTCGCGCAGATCCTGCTCCCGCACGAGAACCCCCTGGAATTTCTCAGGATTGAATCGGAAGGTCGTGCAGCCTTTCAGACCCTTCCTGCAGGCGTAGAGGTAGATGTCGCTGAACCGATCGAAGGGGCTGTCTGAAGGGACGTTCACCGTCTTCGAGATGGACGAGTCGATCCACTTCTGAGCGGCGGCCTGAACGTCCACATGCTGGGCAGGTAGAATGTCGTCCGCCGCCACAAAATAATCCGGCAGGCGGTTCTTTTCTTCTGTCACCTCCGGGCACGCATCCGGGTTGACGAGTCGCCGGTAAGCCAGCAGCTCGGAGGAGAAGACTTCGACCTTCTCCCTGGTCTTCCGGCCTTCGCGCACCACGTTTCTGGCATAACGATGGGCGAAGCTGGGCTCGATGCCGTTGCTGGCGTTGTTCCCCAGAGACAGCGAAATCGTGCCCGTCGGTGCGATTGAGCTGTGGTGCGAGAAGCGACTACCGTCCTCGACGATGGCCGCTACCAGCTCCGGTTCGATCTGAGCGAGCTGGCGCATATATCGTCCGTAGCGGCCCATCAGCTCGGCGCCGGTCACCGTATCTCCTGCCCGATATCCGTCTGCGCTCAGCTCTGGCCGCTGTCTCAGAAGTTCCGGCGTAATGGCAAACCGCTCGGTCATGATCGGCGCCGGACCCTTCTCCCGAGCCAGCGCCAGTCCTTCCTTCCAGCCGGCGACCGCCAGCTCCCGTGCTACCTCCTCGGTGAACGCCAGGGAGGAAGGACTGCCGTATGGCATCTTCAGCATGGTCATTGCCGAGCCGGGACCGAGAAATCCCATCCCATGGCGGCGCTTGCGCACGATCTCTTCCGCCTGGCCATCCAGCGCCAGACCGTGAACGTCCACCACGTTGTCCAGCATACGGGTGAAGACCCGCACCACGTCGCGGTAGCGGGTCCAGTCAAACCGGGCGCCGTCACCAAACGGGTCCAGCACGAACGCGGTAAGGTCCACCGAGCCCAGGAGGCATGCGCCATACGGCGGCAGCGGCTGCTCGCCACAGGGATTGGTCGCCCTGATTTCTTCGCAGAACCAGAGGTTGTTCATCTCGTTGACACGGTCCACGAGGATGAATCCCGGTTCCGCGTGGTCGTAGGTCGAGGTCATGATGGCGTCCCACAACTGCCGTGCCGGGAGGGTCCGGTAGATCCGGCAGGCGGTCAGCCCCCGTGCGTCCCGGATGTAGCCATCCACAACGGGCCACCGCCGCCACAGGACCTGTGCAGGGTCTTCGAGATCCACACCAGCCAGCTCCCCGGCGGCCAGTGGGAAAACCAGCGGCCAGTCTGCCTCCTGCACCACAGCATCAATGAAGTCCTGCGTAATCAGCAGCGACAGATTGAACTGGCGAAGGCGCCCCGGTTCGTGTTTGGCCTTGATGAACTCGAGAACATCCGGATGACTCACGTCGAACGTCGCCATCTGGGCACCGCGACGGCCGCCCGCCGACGAGATCGTCCTGCACATGCTGTCGAAGACGTCCATGAACGACAGTGGACCGGAGGTGAACGCATCTGCTCCGGAAACGTAGGCGCCTCTCGGGCGCAGGGTAGAGAACTCGTAGCCGATTCCGCTGCCGCCTTTCAGCGTCATGCCGGCCTCGCTGAGCTTCGTCAGGATGTCCGCCATGCTGTCTCCGATGGTCCCGGAAACCGTACAGTTGATGGTCGATGTAGCCGGCTTGAACTCCTCCGCACCCGCGTTGGACAGGATTCGGCCGGCGGGAACGGCGCCGTTCTCTAGCGCCCAGAGAAACCGTTCGAACCAGTGCTCGCGCACCTCGGGCCGCTCCACCGCCGCGAGTGCCCTGGCAACTCTGGCGAGCGTGTCCTTGATGCTGCGGTCCACAGGCGTACCGTCCTTTCGCTTCAGACGGTACTTGGCGTCCCAGATGTCCACAGAGGCCGGTTGCAGGTCGGCATGTGCTTCGCGCAACGGGGAATGGAAGGCGAGGACGTTCGGTTCGGTCATGCGGATGGTCTCAACGGCTGTCTCGGATGTACGCCGCTCGAACGCAACGTCTATATATTGTGTAAACGTAATATCTTCGGCACAACATGTTGTGTTCCACAATCGAGTCCGGATTTGATCCGCGTCAACTGCGAAGCAGAAAATGCCTGCGTGCGACGCCGACCGGGTTGACACCGCACGCAGACCGCGTCCGCGTCGAGCAGTCGCCATCCGGCTGATACGGGATCTCCCGTATGGGCTCCGACAGGACACCGGCGTAGCGTGAAGTGGCTCGTGACCATTAACCTTGGGAGGTGATCATGCCTCGCGACGGCGGCGAACTCCTCGTCCGAACCCTGAAGGCCGCGAAGGTCGATCACGCGTTCGTGCTCCACGGCGGCCATCTGGACCCCATATTCCAGGCCTGCCTGGATCACGATCTGCATCTCGTCGATACCCGCCACGAAGCCGCAGCCGGCCACGCGGCGGATGCCTACGCCCGGCAGACCGGCCGGATCGGGGT
This sequence comes from Pseudomonadales bacterium, assembly GCA_050185825.1. Classification (GTDB taxonomy): domain Bacteria; phylum Pseudomonadota; class Gammaproteobacteria; order Pseudomonadales; family Azotimanducaceae; genus SZUA-309. Next base: position 320,212 of record JBFWZA010000001.1, read on the forward strand.
TGCGATCGCCACCGCCGGTCCCGGCTACACGAACATTCTCACGGCCGTGACTCAGGCCTATCTGGATCGGATTCCGGTGCTGTTTCTCATCGGTGCGTCGCCACTGCGGGACGCCGAGAAGTGGCCGCTCCAGGGCGGCATCGATCAGATCGCCATGGCCAGGCCGGTGACCAAGTATGCCGCTCAGGTGACCCGCACGGATCAGATTCCTCACATGACGGCACACGCGATTCGCACCGCCATGACCGGCACGCCGGGCCCGGTCGTGCTCGAGCTGCCGATCGACGTGCTGTACGCGCAGCTCGAGGAGGACGTGCACATCCCGCAGACGGTCCTCTCCGAGTCGGCGCCCGCACCGTCCGACCGGCAGCTCGCCGCCGCCATCGCGCTGCTGCAGAACGCAGCCAGGCCCGTCATCGTGGCAGGGGGCGGCGTTCTCCTCTCCGGTGCCTCGGAAGCAGTACGCGAATTCGCCGAGGCGACCGGAATCCCGGTGCTGGCGAACAACAAAGCGCTCGGCACGCTGCCGTACGACCACCCGCTGTGCGGCTACTCCCATGCCAACCTCGGGGTGCTGAGCGCGATGGGCGCGGGCCAGCCGGACGCGGCGCTGTTCCTGGGCGCCCGATTCGGCATGTTCACGCTCGGTGACCGTCTGCTACCACCAGCGTGCAAAGTGATTCAGGTGGACATCGACGGCGCCGAGCTCGGACGGCTGCGCACCGTCGAGGTGGCGATCCGGGCAGACTGCAGGGAGACGGCACGATCGCTCACCCGGGCTGCGACCGGACTGGTCTGGCCGGACTGGAGCGGCTGGTCCCGCACGATCCACGAGCTGAGCCGCTGGCACGAATCCGCCTATGTGGAAGCCGCGAGCCGGACGCCCGGCGCCGTGCACCCGTACGCCGCTCTGCGGGAAATCATGCGTGCCATCCCGGAGGGAAGCATCATCTGCGGGGACGGTGGTGAGACTTCCCAATGGGCCGAGCTCGCCTCCAGAGCCAGAGCACCCGGTCAGTACACCGGGCACGGCTATCTGGGTTGCCTCGGCATCGGCATGCCCTTCGCCATCGGCTCCCAGGTAGCGCGACCGGACAAGCGGGTGATCTGCATCGTCGGCGACGGCTCGGTGGGTCTCAACATTCAGGAATTCGACACCATGGTCCGGCACAACCTGCCGGTGCTGACGGTCGTTCTCAACAACAAGGCCTGGGGTATGTGCGTGCACGGTCAGCAGGCAATGTTCGGTGCCAACCGGCTGGTCGTCACCACCCTGGGTGAGAGCCGCTACGACAAGGTGGCGGAAGGGTTCGGCTGCGTCGGCGCCTTCGTAGACGATGTGGACGGGATCGGACCGGCCGTGCGCCAGGCGCTGGACTCCGGCAGACCGGCCTGCATCAACGTCATCACGGATCTGGAAGCAGTCTACGGCGACACGGGAGGCGAGCAGGCACAGCAGGCGGCACGCGCATCCGATCGCAGAACCAAAGCCGCCGCCGACACGACGGCCGAGATCGTGATGCCCTACTACGACAATTTGCGGCAGGATTAAGTCCGCATACGGGCATCAGCACGGCCGGCCGCTCGAGACGGAGTCCTGCCGACGACTGACCGTCCGTGCGTGGTTGCATACGGGAAAGTACGCACTGTCCGTCGGGTCAACCCTCTTCCACAAATCACTGCGTTGATCTAGGATGCCTGCATGCGTATCTGTCGGACCCATCTCCGTCACCTCTCCGGTGGCCTCCAACTCGAGGTTTCGCTCGCGGCCCCGCTCCGTTCGGGCGGCTGAGATACTCACTCCATCTCCGCCGCCACAATTTCCGTAGTCTGACCCTATTCCCTCTCACTCATTGAGGACTACCGACATGACCTCGAACCGTTCCGTCATGGTGGGCGAACTCGACCATGCCCGCCTCTCGCACTTACTATCGAAAGCCGACCCGAAGAGTGTCAGCCTGCTGCACGACGAACTGGACAATGCGACCGTGGTCGCCGAAGGCCAGTTGCCGGCCGACGTGGTTGCCATGGGCTCAACCGTCTCTTTCCGTGACATCGATACGGGTGCCGAGTCCACGGTTGAGCTGGTGTACCCGTCCCAGGCAGATGCATCCCAGGGCCGGATTTCCATCCTGGCGCCGGTTGGTGCTGCGCTGATCGGTCTGCGTATCGGCGAGCGCATCGTCTGGCCGGTACCGAATGGACGCGACCGGCACCTGGAAGTGACCGATGTGCGATGCTCCCTGCGGTGTGCATCGTGACCAGCCGGCCACTCATCTGGGACCGGCTGCTCCTCCTGACGGACGAGATCAACGCTTCCCGCTGTTCGATCGAAGATCTGGAAGGCTACCTGCTGTCAATCGAGGAAGGCTGTCCGGAGGACTACGACCCGGTGAACCACTATGCGGAGTACGTGGCAGTCATGTTCTGCCGCGCGCTCCGCCAGCGGATCGATCGGGTGCAGGCGGTGCGGCGCTGATGCGCGACGATCGGATTCCGGTTGTTTCTTTGGGCAGGTAAAACGTATGGTGTTCCTGCGATCTCGACGATGGCGGCCGTCTGCTTGGATCGGTTCGGCTGCACGCTCGCTAACCATCGAAAATCACGATCTGAAGGATAGAGGATATTCTCTTGTGAAATTCTTCCGGGAATCTAGCCTCTTCGGTGCCCTCAGAACCAGGAGCAGGATTCCATGCCACACGACCTCTTTCCCAAAGTGACCTCGACGCTTGCCGGCGCCCGCAAAGACCTGGCGCCGGAAACTCATGACGCGTTCATGCAGTTCAGCAATCAGGTCTTTTCCGAGGGAGCACTCTCGGTCAAAACGAAGCAACTCATCGCAGTCGCAGCCGCCCACATCACCCAGTGTCCGTACTGCATCCGGGGCCACACCAAAGCCGCTCTACGGCACGGTGCCAGTGCTGAAGAGATCATGGAAGCCATCTGGGTGGCTGCGGAGATGCGGGCGGGAGGCGCCTTCGCGCACTCGTCGCTCGCTGTCGATGTCATTCAGGAAGCGGAGCGGAGGAAGGCGACCTGACCAAGTTGCGGCGGCAACGGAGAGGCGCTGAGTCGGATGCGGTCCACTATGCGCTTGCGGCACCGACGGCGGTTGCCTGCGAGTCGGAACCGTGGATATTCGAAAGACGCAGCCGCGACGCCGCTGCTTCCCAGTCGAGCAGCTTGTTCGCCACCGCCTCTACGTAGCGCTTCCGGTCGTTCTGATAGTCGAGATAGTAGGCGTGTTCCCAGACATCGATGGTCAGCAGTGCAGTCTGTCCGTCGTGCACCAGCGGACAGTCCGCATTCGAAGTGGTAACCACCTTCAACCGGTCCGCGTCCCAGACCAGCCAGGCCCAGCCGCTTCCGAACTGCTTCAGCGCCGCATCCACCAGCGACTCGAGGAGCTTGGCGGTGGAACCGAAGTCACGATCGATCAGCGCCTGCAACTCGGTGTCCGGCGCCGCTGGCTGGGGCCGCAGGGAGTACCAGTAGAAGTCGTGATTCCAGGCCTGGGCGGCATTGTTGAAGACAGCCTGGTTACCCGAACGCCAGGCCGAGCGGATGATTTCCGGTAGGGTGCTCTGCTCGAGCCCCGTGCCGTGCAACTGGACGTTGAGCTTGTCCACATACCCCAAGTGGTGCTTTCCGTAGTGAAACTCCATCGTGCGCTCAGAAATCACTGGCGCCAGAGCATTCTGCGGAAACGGGAGCGTGGGTAACGATATCGACACTTGCCTGACCTCCAGACGTTCAATGAGTGCGAAGCGTTTCAAATCCTTAAAGTGTCGTAAAGCGAATACAATCAGTCTTTACTATTGAATAATTAGATTTATTAGTCGCACACGCACAGCACTACCCCTCCCAGCGGTCGATCTCATTGTGCGCCCGCTGACGCAAAACCCACACCTCAGACGTCGCGTGGAGCCCCCGACAGCTTCTGCAGCTCGCTCTCCAGTTCGCGAAGCCGTTTGCGGTCGGCCTTCTCCTTTTCGAACCGGTTGGAGATTTCACGGGCGTTCGCAAGTGCTCCGAGCGCTTTTCCGTCAGGGTCGACGATGACCGAGAAGGTCAGCTCGACGACAATGGACTCTCCGTCCGCGCGCTGCGCTCGTGTCGGCAGTGCGCGACTGCCATGTTTGGTTCTGCCGTTGGCGAGAGCAAGGTCATATCCCTTCCAGTGCGCCTCCCGGAAGCGTTCCGGAATGATGATGTCCAGGTTCTGCTCGATTGCCTCTTCGGCCGTGAACCCGAAGATCTGCTCCGCAGCCGTGTTCCAGACACGGATGAGCCCATCGGGGTCTGCAAAGATGATCGCATCGGGTGACTGGCTGACGATCAGTTCCGGCAGCAACGGCGGGTCTTCGTGGGACATGGTTTCTCCGTCAGAATCTGATTGACTATTCCGGGAGTCGTTGCTCAGGCGCCGCGCACGGCCTCCGCAGCGACCTCCCTGATCACCTCTGCGGCGACCCCCGCAGTCTCCGGGTCCATGTCCGCCAGATGGACGAGAAATCCCGGCAGCACGAACTCGGGCGCATCCGGGCGCCTGTGCAGCCTGCCGGACACCAGCTCATCGCGGACCATGCGCAGCGGAAAGTAGCCCGAACCGCCGTATGCCACGATGTGCCTTATCCCCAGCCAGCCGACGTTCACGCTCATCGCCGGGCCAACAAAAGCGGGAAACGCCGCGTTGTGATCGCGCGCAAAGTCGGGGCCCCAGTCAACGTAGACATAGCCTTCGCCCGGAAGCTCACCCTCATCGCGCACCGCGGATACATACACCAGCCGTTCCTCCAGCAGCGGCTCGATAACGATTCCGGGCCGGCGTTGCGGAGCGTACATGACCGCAAGATCCGTTCTCGCCTCCATGAGCCCCTGCATCAGGTCGTCTTCGAAGCCGATCTCGGCTCGCACCGCGACCTCGCCAATTCTACTGCGGATGCGAGGCAGACTCTGCAGCAGCAGGTCTTCCCAGAGACCGAAACGACCGCCGATCGTCAGCGAAGCCCGAAACCCGCGGACGATGCCGATATCCTGTCGCGCTCTCTCCACGGTTCGCACCAGAGTTGTCGCATAACTCTGAAAGCGGTGCCCGGCCGCCGTCAGTCGGGTGCCGGCTTTGTTGCGAACGAACAGCCGACATCCGAGCTGATCCTCCAGCGTGGCTATTCTGGCGCTGACAGTGGACTGGGTGATGTACAGCCGCGATGACGCGAGGCTGAAGTTACCTGCCGCCACAACCGCCAGAAACGTACGGGCAAGTTCGGTATCCATTCGATCACCTTCCCAGAAGATAGTCGCGCAGGACCACCGCCTGATTGTGGCTTTCGTCCTTCGCACCGTAGACCAGCGTGAGCCGTCCCTGCTGGTGCTGGCGGCGCAGAATGTCGACCGCCTCGTCGTTGGCGTCCAGCTCCTTTCGATAACGCTGCTGAAATCCTTCCCAGCGTTTCACCTCATGCCCGAACCAGCGGCGTAGTTCCGTCGACGGCGCGACGTCCTTGAGCCAGAGATCAATCTGGAGCGTCTCGCGCTTGATGCCTCGCGGCCAGACCCGATCCACCAGCACCCGATAGCCGTCGGTCTGACTCCTCGGGACATAGGCGCGTTTGATATCTATATCGAATTTCATATTTGAATGCTCGAATACAACTACCTATTCTTATCGCTGTTCCGATATCAAATCAAGACGTACCCTGGCACTGTTTTCTCAGTCATGAGGTAAATCGATGCACCTGTTACTGGAGGATGACCGTCGGACGGTTCGCCACATTGCCTACATTCTGGCTGGGTTCGGCCTGCTTGCAGTGACGCTGCTGACGGTGGCGGTGCTGGCCGGGTGACTGCTGAACTGCGCGGTGTGTGTCAATCACCACGGGGTCCTGGCCGCATCTGACGGGTCGGGCGGGTGTGCCACCCCGTGAGTGGCCCTGATGACGGTTCGACTACCCGATTCGGACTGGTGCTCGCCGGTGGCGGGTCCCGTGGGGCGTATCAGGTCGGCGCTCTGAAGGCGATCGTGGAGGTGTGGCGCGAGCGCAGATCGCCGTTCAGGATCATCACCGGCGTATCAGTTGGCGCGATCAACGCCGCAGCGCTGGCGAGTCACGCGGAAGACTTCAGGGCGGGCGTTCGCTGGCTCGAAGGGCTGTGGTCAAACCTGAACGCCCACCAGATCTATCACACGGATTCGCTTTCGGTGGGGCTGAACGGCCTGCGCTGGCTGCTGGCCCCGGCCTCCGGCCGCCTCACCACACGGCACCCCGCGGCACTCCTGAATACCAGGCCGCTGGCGGAGATGCTCGCTCGGGAACTCGACTTCACCCGCGTGCAGTCGGCAATTGAATCGGGCGCCCTGGACGCGCTCGGTGTGACCGCCTCGAGCTACGCGGATGGTCGTGCGAAATCGTTCTTTCAGGGTCGAGCAGATCTGGCCGGCTGGACCCGCGCCCGCCGCGACGGCATCCCGACCCGTCTGGGCGTGGGTCACATCATGGCATCCACGGCGCTCCCCTTCATATTTCCTCCGCACCAGATCGACGGAGAGTTCTTCGGAGATGGTGGACTGCGCTTGACGGCACCGTTGAGTCCGGCCATCCATCTTGGCGCAACCCGGATTCTCGTCATCGGCAGTCGTGACGAAACACCGGATGCTGCAACCGCGAACCCGCATCCCCCCACTACTGGGGACCTGGCAGGTTACCTGCTCGATGTGCTCTTCAATGAAAGCCTGAATGCCGACGTAGAGCGTCTGCAACGTGTCAACACGACGCTCGCTCTACTTCCCCGGGAAAAGCGCCGACTCACCCCCTTGCGCCACATCGGCATAGACGTGCTGCGACCGTCGGAGGACGTACGCGAGATCACGCGCCAGCACGCACCGGAGTTGCCGCGGACCATCAGACTGCTGCTGCGCGGTCTCGGTGCCTGGGGCCCGAACTGGCGGATGGCGAGCTATCTACTTTTCGAACGATCCTACTGTCGTGCCCTGATCGAGCTGGGGTATCGGGATACAATCTCACGCGCAGATGAACTGCGTGCGTTCTTTGAACATCGCACGGCAGACACGCCCCGGTAACAGCGGCAAGTGAACGGTGACATGGCACACCTGGCGGCTCGGATTGCGGAACTGATCGACCACTCGACGAACCGCGAGGAGCTTCTGCAGGCCGTCGCCACAGAAGTGCGCAACGCGCTGAACGCCGCAGCCTGCTCTGTTTATCTGGAGGACGAGCAGTCAGGTCACCTGCTGCTGGTCGCCACTGACGGAGTTTCTCACGGTGTCACCGAACTCAGCGAGCCGGCGACGTATCTCGACGACGGCCGGCTGTACTGGCGCGAGAAGCGTGTGGCCGCAGGTTTTCCGGCGCGCGACGGTGGCGGAGAAGACGCGGATCGCGATTCCCGCCCAGAACGATTACTCGGGGTTCCGTTGCGACGCGACCGCCGCGTGGTAGGAGCCATCGTGCTGCACGACGTAACCCGGCAGGCTCTGACCGATGCCGATGAGGCCATGCTTCTCACATCGTCGGTGCAGGTCACGGTGGCGTTGCGCCGGTTCGCCTATGCAGCGCCTTCAACCGCTGTGGCCTCCACTCAGGCGCGCTTCATCGGTGTTGCAGGCGCATCCGGCGTGGCGATAGCTCACGCCGTTTTTCCGGCGCCCTGGACAGAACTCAAAGACGTGGTCGATCGGGCACCGGAAGACCAGCAGGCCGAAGTGGAACGATATCAGGGTGCCGTCGCCAGCCTGCTCGCGGAGCTTCATACCGGACGTGAACGGCTGAGTGATCTGTTTCCCGACGGGCTTGAAGAGGTATTCAGCGTCTATCGGGAGATCGTGAACGACCGGCAGTTTTCGGATGCCGTCGTGCAGCGGATTCGTGGCGGTCAGTGGGCGCCCGCCGCCGTCCGGGACGCCGTTTCCAGCTTTGCGGACGTACTGATGTCCGCACGCGATGACGGCCTGAAGGCACGGGCGGAGGACTTCCGCGCAATCGGCCGGCGCCTGCTGCTGCACCTGTCCGATTTCGCATGGGAAAAACAATCGCGCCGGTGCGTGCTGGTTGGCACCGAGGTCAATCTGGTTCGCATGGCGGAGGTGGGGATCGAGAATCTTGCCGGGATCGTGAGCTTTGAGGGATCAACGCTGTCTCACGCATCGCTGCTGGCACGGTCACTGGGAATTCCCGCCGTGGTAGGCATCGGCCAGCTCGCCCGCGAAACCTACGACGGCAGCCTGCTCATCGTGGATGGATACAGCGGTCGCGTGATTGCCAACCCTGTGCCCACCGTTCTTTCGGAGTACCGTCGTCTGGAACAGGAGGAAGCAGCGCTCGCCCGGGAGCTGAAAGGAGACGAAGGTCATCCCGCCCGGACGCTGGACGGCCTGGAGGTGCCGGTTCGGGTAAACGTTTCGCTGCCAGCCGATGCGGACAGATCGCGCGCTACGGCTCAGGGCGTAGGCCTCTACCGATCTGAGTTCCCATTCATGTTGCGGGACTCTCTGCCAACCGAGTCCGAACAGGTAGAGATCTACCGTACGATCATCAGCGCCTTCGCACCCGAACCGGTTGTGATGCGTACGCTCGACGTCGGTGGAGACAAGCCGCTGAGCTACCTCACGGGTGGCGGACGCAACCCGTTTCTTGGCGCCCGCGGCATCAGGATCAGCCTGGATCACCCGGAAGTCTTCGTCAGTCAGGTGCGGGCGATGCTGCGCGCGGCAATCGGTTTCGACAACCTGCGCCTGCTGCTGCCGATGGTAAGTGCCGTGTCGGAGGTGATAGAGGCCCGCAAACTCATCGAGCGCGCACGCGAGAGCCTTGCGGCCGAAGGTATAAACACGTCGGCGGCACCGGTCGGGGTCATGGTTGAGGTCCCCTCGCTTGTGTTCCAGATGGATTCACTCGCGGAGCACGTCGACTTCTTCTCCATCGGCACGAACGACCTGACTCAGTACGTGATGGCCGCCGCGCGCGAAAACCCGGAGGTTGCCGCCCTCCACGACCATCTTCAGCCGGCGGTGTTGTCGGCCATCCGGTCGATCTTGGAGGGAGCGCACCGAAACGGCCGCAGGGTCTCCGTCTGCGGCGAGCTCGCCAGCGACCCGCTCGGCGTGGTGCCGCTGCTCGGCATGGGTGTGGACGAGCTGAGCGTCGCGCCTTCGGCGATCGGCCGGGTGAAGCGGATTATCCGGAACATATCGAGCAGTGAAGCGCGCGTGCTCGCAGATGACGTGCTGAGCCGGGCGGACGTCGGGGAGGTTCGTTCCGAGATCATCGATTTGCTGGCACGGATCGGCCTTGGCGGTCTGGTGCGGGCCGGCCGCTGAGGCGCGCCGGACGCGCTCACAACCGGGATGCCAGCTCCCGGACGATCTCACCCGCCGGGCGCACGTCATGTACCTTTCCCACTCCGGTACCGGCGTACAGCACACCGGCCCGCAGATCGCCCTGCATACCCCGCAGGGGTGGCATGACGGAGTAGCGTGGAATTTCCTGATCGTTCCACCGGTAGACCGTTTCGCCCTCACCCGGCCGGATACCCGGTGCCGGGGCACCGGCAGCCTCCCAGGCCGCTACGGTGGCATTGCGCAGGTTCCGATGCGGTGCGTGTTCCCAGCCAATGTCGAACAGCTCCGATCGGACAGTGGCATCGGGCCCGGCTTCGATCAGAGCCCGCTTGTACTCGTCGTGCGCGAACGACTCGTCGCTGGCCACAAATCGCGTTCCGGCCAGCACGCCGGCCGCGCCCCGCTGCATCGCCCGCACCACATCCTCCGCATCTGTGATGCCGCCTGCCGCCACCACCGGAACATCATCCGCAACGGCAAACACCACGTCGAGCAGCTCGACCAGCGGGATCTCGCTCATGACGTGCCCGCCCGCTTCGACGCCCTGGGCGATCAATACCCCGCAGCCGGCATCGAGGGCGGCTTTTGCCGAATCTTCATCCCACACGGTGGCCACCATGTGCACGCCGGGAGCGTCGACCGCCCGCATCGACGCCAGAGGGTCGCCCCAGAAGAGGTGAACGATGCCTACCCCTTCGTCGATCGCCATGGCCATCAATTCCGTCTGCACCAGGTCCGCTCTCAGGTTGACACCGAACGGCCTGTCAGTGAGCAAGCGTGCCGCACGGATGTCCCGGCGCGACGATTCGAGCGGCTGGTGCCACACCGGCAACATACCGAGCCCGCCGGCATTGGAAACCGCCGCCACCAGTTCCGGGCCGGCAACAGCACCCATGGGGCCCTGCACGACTGGCACTTCCAGTCCGAGCAGCCGGGTGAGTTGGTTGCCGTTAAATGCCATAGCGTCCCTCCGTCGGCATTAGCCCGCCGCCAAGCGATCAGTGCAGCGGTGCCAGCTTCACGTCCTTGCGGTCCAGAGCCTGGGCGACATCATACATTGCCTGATTGAGCACCTGGTGAATGTTCTCGTCGTAGTCACGGCCGTATTTCGCTTCGATGTCCGCCATGACCAGATTGTGGATGCCATGTGAGAGCACCTTGTCGAAGAGAAATCCCGACCACCACGTTCCGTCCTCCACGGTACCAGCCGAAACGAGCGCCTCCGCCAGCTTCGCTCCGACCAGCTCCGGGGGGGCTTCGGGTAGCGCCACGCCCGCCTCGATTGCACGCTTCAGCCCGTCTTTCACGGCAAAGGTCATACCATCGATGAAGTGCGTGACCTTTTTTTCACCGTACTGTTTGGTCAGCTTCGCGACTTCTCTGTCGACCGTTGCCTGCCCGAGCATGGAGATCAGGGCGCCTGCGAAAGAGAAGTCCTCAGGACCGCCGCCAGCCTTCACCAGAGCGGCGGTCACCTCGAGGTCAGGGGCGTCGGTGTACGCCGGTCCACCGAACCAGTTCATGCCTGCGGTGCCGTCGGTTTCCGTAAAAGCCATACCGGCGATGGCGAGCAGAGCGGTGATGAACGATAGTGAAAACAGTTTGCTTTTATTCATGATATTGCCTCTTTCAGGTTTCCGCTTTTCAGCATCCTGCGCACAAGTTGGTCGCTGTTCTGTCAGCTGACTCTCGGATTGGACTTCCCGGGATCGATGCCCATCGTGTCGCGTGCCTTTCGCACCTCTTCGGACGGCAACTTCTGCGCATCACAAAGGCCCTTCAACGCCGCCAGCGCGATGAACCGGCGATCCACTTCGAAAAAATGCCTCAGCTCTTCCCGGGTGTCGCTGCGCCCGAAGCCGTCCGTGCCCAGCACCTGGTAAGGCGCGTCGATCTGGCCACGGAGCTGCTCTGCCAGCGATTTCACATAGTCACTCGCTGCCACTACGGGGGCATCTCCATCGAGCAGCGTGGCAACGTAACTCCGGCGCGGCGGCTCGTCGGGATGCAGCAGGTTCCAGCGCGCCACATCCTGCGCCTCGCGGGCAAGTTCGGTGAAACTGGTGACGCTGTACACCTCGGCGTGCACGCCGTGGCCCTGGTACAGCATCTCGGCCGCTGCCTCCACCTCGCGCAGAATGGCACCGGAGCCGAGCAGCCGGACCCGCTTACCGGACCCACCCTCACCGTGGCTGCGCAGCCTGTACATTCCCTTCACGATCCCCACCTCGCAGTCTGCCGGCATTGCAGGGTGAGGATAGTTCTCATTGCCCAACGTGATGTAGAAGTACACCCGCTCTCGACGGCGGAACATCCGTTCGAGACCGCTGTGGATGATCACGGCAAGTTCGTAGGCATAGCACGGATCGTAGGAGATGCAGTTCGGTATCGTGCTCGCGAGCACGTGGCTGTGACCATCCTGGTGCTGCAATCCTTCGCCGTTCAGCGTTGTCCGACCTGAGGTGCCACCGAGAAGGAACCCCCGCGCACACATGTCACCGGCTGCCCAGGCAAGATCACCGACACGCTGAAATCCGAACATGGAGTAATAGATGAAGAAAGGAATCAGCGTGAAACCGTGGGTGTTGCTCGCGGTGGCAGCTGCCATCCAGGCGGCAAAGGCGCCTGCCTCGTTGATGCCTTCCTCGAGTACCTGTCCGTCCTGTTTTTCCCTGTACGCGGCGATCTCGCCAGCGTCCTCGGGTTCGTAGAGTTGCCCGACGGAGGAATAGATACCCACCTGACGGAACAGGCCCTCCATGCCGAACGTTCGAGCCTCGTCCGGCACCACAGGAACCACCCGCTTGCCGAGATTCTTGTCCCGGATCAACGTCGACAGCAGGCGAACGAAGGCCATGGTCGTGGAGTTTGCGCGCTCGCCGGTGCCGTCAAGCACGTTTGAGAAAGCGGACAGAGCCGGAATCTCGAGGATCGTCTCGTCGTCCAGACGTTGCGGCAGCGGTCCCCCGAGCGGTTCCCGTTTCCGCCTCATGTACACCATTTCGGCGGAGTCATCGGGCGGCCGGTAGTACGGTACCTGCTCGAGCTCACTGTCGGTGAGCGGAATATCGAACCGGTCCCGGAAGTGTTTGAGCGCCTCCAGATCCAGCTTCTTGATCTGGTGGGTGTCGTTCTCTGCTTCCCCGGCGTCACCCAGACCATATCCCTTGACCGTCTTGGCCAGGATGACCGTAGGCTCGCCGGTGTGGTGTACGGCTTCGTGGTAGGCCGCGTAGACTTTATAGGGGTCGTGGCCACCACGGTTCAGTCGTCGGATATCGTCCTCGGACAGATGCGCCACCAGCTTTTCGAGCTCCGGATATCGGCCGAAAAAATGCTCGCGCGTGTAGGCTCCACCGCGCGCGGCAAAATTCTGGTACTCCCCGTCCACGGCTTCGTCCATTCGCTTCTGCAGGAACCCGTCATGATCGTTGGCAAACAGGGGATCCCACAGGCGGCCCCAGACCACCTTGATGACATTCCAGCCGGCGCCCCGAAACGCACCTTCGAGCTCCTGAATGATCTTCCCGTTGCCTCGCACCGGGCCGTCGAGGCGCTGCAGATTGCAGTTGACCACGAAGATCAGATTGTCGAGCTTCTCCCGGCCTGCCAGCGACAGCGCGCCGAGTGATTCCGGCTCGTCGCACTCGCCGTCGCCGACGAATGCCCACACCTTCCGGTCACGCATGGCCACCAGACCTCGGCGGTCCAGGTACTTCATGACATGAGCCTGGTAGATGGCCTGCAGCGGGCCCAGCCCCATCGACACCGTCGAGAACTGCCAGTAATCCGGCATGAGCCAGGGGTGTGGGTACGAGGACAGGCCCTTGCCACCGGCCTCACGGCGGAAGTTCTCGAGCTCGGCATCCGAGATCCGCCCTTCCAGATAGGATCTGGCATAAATTCCAGGCGAGGAGTGCCCCTGAAAATACACGAGATCTCCGGGCTGATCATCGATCACCCCGCGAAAGAAGTAGTTGAATCCCACGTCGTAGAGCGTCGCGGAAGAAGCGAAGGCGGAAATGTGACCGCCGAGGTGGTCATCACCCTGGTTCGCCCGCACCACCATCGCCGCCGCGTTCCAGCGGATGAGCGAACGGATCCGGCGTTCCATGAACAGATCGCCAGGCATGAAGGCTTCTCGGCTGGCCGGGATCGTGTTCCGATACGGCGTGGTCACCGTGTACGGCAGCCGGGCACCAGTTTCGGTCATCCGGGCAGACAGGCGTTCAAGCAGATAGCTGGCGCGGTCGACGCCTTCGAAATCGAGCACGCCCTCCAGGGCGTCCAGCCACTCCGCGACCTCGGAATCGCCTGTTGCACCGGCTGTTTCAGTCTGTCTCATGCGCCAATCTCACGCTCAACAACGGTGGTCCACGACGCTGGTGCCGCTTTCCTGCCTCAGGTGCACCGTAGCTCATCCTAAATTATTTGAATATCAAATAATTACTGCTTTTAAAATCTGCTTATTCAATATAAAACCGGATCAATGGCGCATGAGATAGCGAGCGCGAGGTCCGGTCGGACGAGACTTTTCACCTCGGAATCGAGCAGATCCTCGAACAGCGCCTTCACACCGTCGGTCTCTGCTCGATCGTGGAGTGCGAAAGCAGACGATCGATGAATCCATCGGCCGCAGCAAGGATTTCGGTCGGTTCTTCCTGGCCTTTGCCCAGTTCGTTCATCCATCCGGCGAGACGACGGTGGCGCCGTCGTAGCGGGGGCGGCGCCGACCCGATCAAATTCGTGGGTTTCCCGGAGGCTCGTATAGTTGAGCCAGGCCGCCATGGCCGAAACTGTATTCCAGCCTGGCACCAAGACCGATACGTTGATCCGCTTTTCCACCGTCGCCGGGGAAAGCGGCGGTCCCGATACTGGCGCGACCCACGTGGATTTTCGCTCAAGTTCTACACCACTGAGGGTAACTACGACATGGTCGGCAACAACACACCGATCTTCTTTATTCGAGACGCAATGAAGTTTCAGCATTTCATCCGCTCACAGAAGCGGCGGGCAGACAGCGGGCTTCGCGATCATGATATGCAGTGGGATTTCTGGACACTGTCACCTGAAACGGCACATCAGGTCGCGTGGTTGATGGGTGACCGCGGTATTCCGAGAACATGGCGGCACATGAACGGCTACGGCAGTCACACCTACATGTGGCGGAACGCTGAGGGGAAGATGTACTGGGTCAAACACCACTTCAAGACCGACCAGGGCATCGAGTTTCTGACCCAGGCTGAGGCTGATCACCTTGCCGGCGTGGATGCCGACTACCATCGTCGGGATCTGTTCGAGTCGATCGGGAAGGGCAACTTCCCCAGCTGGACACTGAAAATGCAGATCATGCCGTTCGAAGACGCCAAAACCTATCGGTTCAACCCGTTTGATCTCACGAAAGTCTGGCCACACAAGGACTACCCGCTTGTCGAAGTCGGCAAGCTGATCCTGAATCGTAATCCAACCGATTATCACACAGAGATCGAGCAGGCTGCGTTTGAGCCGAGTAACCTGGTACCGGGAATCGGCTTGAGCCCGGACAAGATGCTCCTCGCGCGAGGCTTCTCTTATACCAACGCACACCGTGCCCGGCTCGGCGTCAACTACAAGCAGATCCCGGTAAACCGTCCACAGGCGCCCCTGAACAACTACAGTAAAGACGGAGCCATGCGGACAGAGAATGCCGCCGCCCCAGTGTACGCGCATAACTCGTACGGCGGTCCAAAGGCTGATCCAGAGCGGGCTGACGAGGCGGGATTGTGGTACGCCGACGGTGATATGGTGCGCAGCGCTTATACTCTTCGATCCGATGACGATGACTTCGGCCAGGCAAACGCTGGTACGCGAAGTGCTGGACAACGACGCGCGCGATCGACTGGTGAGCAACGTTGTCGGTCACCTTTCGGAAGCCTCAGCTTGGTCGAGTTCATCCTGATATCGGCGGTGAAGCTTCAGTTGCGGCTCCGTGGTGGAGCGCCACTCTTGTATGGCCTCGGATACAACTCGCAATGAGTTATGTGAGTCTCGCCGGAAAGAACAAACGCTGGCGAACGGCTTCAGGAATCTCCGTCAGTCGGCTGCTGCGAGCATTCGCTCAATGATCGGGCGACACATCTCGCAGCGAAACTGCGTGACCTGATCGTACATCACCTCACCTGCATCTTCACAGCCTGCATCAATCGAAACCTGGATGTCCCGGCGATACAAATTGCTGCACGTGCAGACAAGGTCGGGTTCGCTTGCTCGTTGATTAAAGTTCACGGGGGCTCGCAACTCATGTTTGATACCAATCTACAGGACTACTCAAATTTTGAGCAGCGAATGTAGTTCACGTTGCAGGCGAGAATAATTCGATACCAGTTACTGCGATTTCCCACTAGCTAGCAGTGAAGCTTTGCCGATTTGCGAGAAGAATGTATTGGTAAACTCGATGCGATAATCAGGGAATATTCGTTCGATTCCACCTGGTGTCGGATCTCAGCCTCGCCCAGCATCATGCCGGGAGGAAATGGGGCTCGTGCAGCATATCGAGGCGCCCAGAATCGAGTCTAGTTACCAACTGGTGTAAGGCTGAATTCGTAAACTGATTCGATGGTCTCTAGCAGCTTAGAGAGTCGTGCTGCGTTGACGCGATTATTGGTGCGCAGCACCATGCTTTGATATCGAATCCGGGTGGCGCCTTCAAATCGGTAGCTGACGTCAGCAATACTGAAACCGTGGCCTTCGATCAGGCTTAGCAGTGAATCTTCCGGGATTTCTGAGTTGTTCGCGAGCCGAACCTCCAAGCGGAAACGAGTTTGTGCCGGCATGCGGATTTCTATCCAACGGAACACCGACAACATAGCGATGGTGAGTGTGACTGATACAACCAGGGGAAAGTAGAAACCAATTCCTGCGAGAATTCCGATTGCCGAAGTAATCCAGATAGATGCAGCGGTGGTCAGGCCCCGCACCGACAGACCTTCTTGCATGATGACACCGGCACCGAGGAAGCCGATACCGGTCATGATACCCTGGGCCATCCGGGTAGGGTCAATTCTTACGATTTCGGCATTGCCCCGTACCCAGTGAGCTTCATATACCGTGACCAGCATCAGCAGACAGGCTGCGGTGCATACCAGAGCATGGGTACGAAAACCGGCGGGTCGACCATGGTAGGTACGCTCGTAACCAATCATGGCACCGGCAATCAGCGCCGCAAACAAGCGCAACAGCATCTCCATGCTGTCCTGGGTCATCACCATACGCTGTCTTCCTTCTCAACCAGTTTCACACTGAAGAAGGCCGGGGTGACAGGTTATCCGATGGACACCCGTCCGCAATCGTTTTCTGGAGGAACGTTTCGAGGATACGGAGATCGAGTTTAAGGATATTTGATTCCAGGCGACAGCGAAGTTGCAGCACGTCAACCGCAATGCCATCGTCTGCTCAGACGCTGTTTTTACAGTGGCGAACGCCAATCCTGCAAAACATCCCGCACACATCAGTTCAACGAGGTAGGCGTGAATGCTCCGGCTCCACGACGATGGGTACCGGGTCGTGCTTCTTCTGTATGTTTCGGTAAGCAAAAACAGCCATTAGAGCAACAACCTGCGTCAGGACAAACCAGACGCCAAACCAAGCGACGATACTAAGCATTACAAACTCCTCCCGATCTCAGAACCCGCGTTCAGGCTTCCTGGCCTCGGCGTTCATAGCGGAACATTGTTCAGCAGCAATGGTTGCATGGGGTTCTGTTGAATAGGATGCACCAGCGTAGCGCGTTGTTGACGCCTCCGCCGGAACTTTCTGGCAAGTGTTTCTCGATTCCCCATTTGATAATCCTCATAAGTCCCAAATCGGTTGAGATTGTCTGCCAGCTACGGCTGAAACTGAATTAGGAGTACCCGTTATAATTTGTGGATGGCCCTTAGGTTCGTGCCGCTGGCTAGGGGGCGCGTCGCACGGGCCCTTTAGACTTCGTTGCGCTTCTCGGCAATGGAAGCGACCATTCCCCACGAAGCGCGTCTCGCCAAAGCACTCCTATCGTCGAGCACCGCTGGGCCGGACCTGGCGATGACCTGGCTGCCGTTGATTGTCTCGTCCATCACGCGACGATCTTCGAGCTCAACATAGCTGGCGCGGTCGACGCCTTCGAATTCAAGCACACCCTCCAATTCCGCGACCTCGGAATCGCCTATTGGACCGGCTGCTTGCACTTATAATCTGACTATTCGATAAAAAACCGGATCAATGGCGCATGAGATAGCGAGCGCGAGGTCCGGTCAGACGAGACTGTTCAGAGGCGTGAAAACGAGTCGAGAGCGCGCGATCGGAGCCGGCGGTCTCGTAACTCGGAATCGAGCAAATCCTGGAACAGCGCCTTCACACCGGCTGTCTCTGCTCGATCGTGCAGGTGCGAAAGCAGACGATCGATGAATCCATCCGTCGCAGCAAGGATCTCGGTCAGTGAGACGGCGTCCGGCTGCGAAGCCAGCCCACGTAGAAAATCGGCAGGATTCTCCGGAAACGGTATCTGAAACCAACTTCTCAAGAGTGTCGGATCGGCATCGCTGCGGAAGTCCGCGAGCGCCTCGGATCGAAGTGTGTGCTGCCTCGCCACGTATCGGAACTCGAGCCCGCGGCGCTCTTCCGCGACCTCGCCCAGTTCGCTCATCCACCCGGCGAGACGACGGTGGAACTCAGCCAGCACGCTCAACACGTGGTCGACGTTCTCATAACCCTCCAGGCGCTCCATGGGCATTCCTCTTTCCGATCGTTGATTTTATACGCCTCGGTGCAGCAGACCCGATCAATTTCGTCATGGCTCACATCACCAATATCGATATTTGCGTTTATCGATTCGATCGATCGATAGCTGAGGCAACAGCGGGCCTACGACGGCGGCCGGGTAGAGGCGTGAGTTCAGGCGGCCGCACGCAGCTCGCGGCGGACGACGGCTTTCTCTGCTACAGTCCGGCAGGCCATGCAGAAAATACCCAGTTCTTACGAACCGCCCCAACCGCGGAGGCCATCTTTCTCGATGACGGCCTTTCTGAGCATCGGATTTCGTCCGTTTTACCTCGGCGCGGGCACCTTTGCGGTGCTGGCCATCCCGCTGTGGGTGGTCACCTATCTGTTCGGCACACCACTCAGGCTGGGTGATTCCCCCTATCTGTGGCACATGCACGAGATGCTGTGGGGCTTCGCGCCCGCCGTCATCGGCGGTTTCCTGCTGACCGCAGTTCGAAACTGGACCGGTCGGACTACCCCAGCGGGCGGCGCCCTTGCCGGCCTCTTCGGTCTATGGCTCATCGGCCGGATTCTGCCGTTTTTCGACCTTCCGGTTTTCACTGTGCTCGTGGATCTGCTGTTTCTTCCGGTCCTCGCGCTCTGCGTTGCCGTACCGCTCTGGCGTTCCGGCAACCGCCGCAACGCCTTCGTGGTGGCGATACTTGTCGCGCTATGGCTCGCTGATGCAGCCTTTCACGCTTCCACGATGGGCTGGGCACCGGTGCAGTACCTGCGTGCCTCCACCGGTGTGGCGATGGATCTGATCCTGGTGCTGATTTCGGTGATCGGGGGGCGCATCATTCCGGCGTTTTCGGCGAATGCGGTGACCGGACTCAGGCCCCGGACCTGGCCGGCGCTCGACGGTATCGCCATCGGCCTGCTGGTGCTCATTGCCGCTATCGACCTCTCCAGCCCCTGGGCTTCCGTGTCCGGCGGCCCCTACCGGGTGCTGCTCTGTCTGGCGGCTGTTGCGCATCTGATCCGGCTTGCCGCCTGGCAACCCTGGCGCACGTGGCGCAACGTTCTGCTGCTGGTGTTGCCGCTCGCCTATCTCTGGATTCCCGTCCATCTGCTGCTGCGTGCGGCGCAGGACGGTGTGCCGGGCTTCGTCCCACCGGCCGCCGCGCACGCTCTGTTCGTCGGCGCCATGGCGTCGATGATGTTGGCCATGATGACGCGCAGTGCCCTCGGTCATACAGGCCGTCCGCTCACCGCAGGGGCACCTGAGATCGTCTGCTTCATCGCCATTCATCTCGCCGCGCTGCTGCGCGTATTCGGCCCGCTGATCTCGGTCGAGCACTACGGCGTCACCCTGATGGTGGCGGGCGGGCTGTGGACGCTGGCCTTCACCGCATTCGTGGTCGCCTACGCGCCCCGCCTGGTCGCACCTCGAGCGGAACTCCCCGGTAGTGCGCAGCGTGGCTAGCGCGCCGTATGAGTTCTCTGGCCAGGCCTGCGCGACCGAACCGTCGCACATCATGACCCCGCCGGGTCGAAATGGCCCTTGCCATCCCGGGCCCCGAAATAGCCGGAGCCCAGCTCCCAGACCAGGTCACCACCGTGCGAATCCGTCGGATGCTTCAGCCCGGCCGCGGCGACGATATCGGTCAGCGCCTCGAGTGTTCTGGCCGCACCACCTGATTCAGCGCCAGGGGCCCGAAGCCGCCCTGCCGATGGACCGCATACATCCCTTTCTACCGGAAGGTGTTCTGTTGAGCGCACCGGAGGAAACTCTCTACGCATTGTGGTGGGCGGCGGCGCGCACGGACACCTTCAAACCTGCTCCGGATCTCGCGATTCGCCGATGGGACGCCCGGGCACTGTTCTGACCATGGCTACCGAATGGGTCAGCCAGGTTCGCTCCACCGACATCGACGGTGATGGTATCGTCAACAACGCCCGCTACTTCGAGTTTTTCGAGCAGGCCCGGCTCGAGCACATCGCACGTCTCGGGCTTCTGCGCGCAGCGGACGGGCAACACGCCCGCCGTTTCACGATCGCGGAAACCACCTGCCGCTACAGAAGCCCTCTGCGGTTTGGTGATTGGATCGTCGTGAGCTGCCGGGTGAGTGGTGTGCGCGTGCGCAGCTTCGACTTCGTCTACGAGATCCGGCTGCGCGATTCGGGCGTGCTCGCCGCGGAAGGCTCATCGGCTCAGGTCTGGCTCGACACCGACGGTCGTCCAACCCCACTCCCGGAGGATCTCCGCCACCGCCTCGAAGCAGACACGAGGCAGTAACCCGCGGCAGTGTGGTGATATCGATTCTGTCGATAGCTGCGGCCGGTCGTTTTCGTCGAACCTCGCTCTGGGGTGGTCTATCCTCCGTCGGATCGTGTCTCCCGCGGTGCCGAGAAACTGACAGGACAACGACGATGAAAGTGAGCATCTACCGCTACAACCCCGACACGGATGACGTGCCATACCTGCAGGACTACGACTTCGAGACACCCGAAGGTCGCCGGGATCTCATGGTCCTCGACATGCTCGAGCTGCTGAAGGAGCAGGACCCCAGCCTTGCCTTCAGGCGCAGCTGCCGCGAAGGCGTCTGCGGCTCCGACGGTATGAACATAAACGGCGTCAACGCCCTGGCCTGCATCACCCGTGTTTCAGACGTGCTGAACGGCGGTGAGCTCCGATCAGGCCAGCGCTTTCCACGGTCCCGGTCGATCGTGATCCGCCCGCTTCCCGGCATGCCGGTGATACGTGATCTCGTCGTGGATATGGATCTGTTCATGGCGCAGTACAAGTCCATCAAACCCTGGCTGATCAACGACAACCCGCCGCCGGCCAGAGAACGTCTGCAGACGCCTGAAGAGCGTGAGAGACTGGACGGGCTGTACGAGTGCATTCTTTGCGGGTGCTGTACGTCCGCCTGCCCTTCGTGGTGGTGGAACCCGGAAACGTACGTGGGTCCGGCAGGACTCCTCTGGAGTTACCGCTTCCTGGCGGATTCGAGAGACCAGGGGGCAGACGAGCGACTCTCCGAACTCGATGACCCTTACAGCGTCTTCCGCTGCCGGGCCGTGCTGAACTGTGTCGCCTTCTGCCCGAAGGGTCTGAATCCGCGGAATGCCATCTCCAGAATCGAGGGAATGCTTCTGGAAAAAGGAACCTGAAGGCGGCTTTGACGAGCTGCCGTTTAGCAAGTCACCTGGCATGCTGCTGAAGAAGTCTCGCTTGCTCAGCGTGCTCTGTGACGAGGCGTGCTCCGAGGGGCAAGGTCCGCAGAACATCAAACCGCTCGTTCGGCAACTCGAGCAGGAGAACCACCAGGCCGAGACCCCCGAGCAGTGCATGAGTTCGGGGAGGCACCCAGGACAATTGAATGGCACGAACTTCATCGAAGATGAGGCGTGCTCCGATAGATGCGGGAATCCCGAAAGCCAGCAGCGGTGGTTGTGTGTTTCCTCCGCCATCGTCATAGTGCGTTGCCCGACCACACCAACTCTATCCTTCATGTCCTACGTTCACGACACGCTGGTCTCGCTCAGACGCAGCAGCCCTGCACAAAGCGAGTTTTATCAGGCAGCCGAAGACATCCTGGATTCGCTCGAGCCGCTCATCGAGGCCAACCCGCGCTACCTCGATCAGGGGATCATCCAGCGCATCGTGGAGCCCGAACAGCAGCACTTCTTCCGGATCACCTGGCTGGATGACCACGGTCGGGTTCAGGTCAACAAAGGCTATCGCGTTCAGTTCAGCTCGACACTCGGGCCTTACAAAGGCGGTCTGAGGTTCCATCCCAGCGTGACCGCGGGCATCGTGAAGTTTCTGGGCTTCGAGCAGGTATTCAAGAACGCACTCACCGGTCTGCCGATCGGCGGCGGCAAGGGCGGCGCAGACTTCGAACCGAAGGGCCGTTCCGAGAGAGAGATCATGCGTTTCTGTCAGGCCTTCATGACTCAGCTCCATCGGCACATCGGTCCCGCATTGGATGTACCGGCCGGCGACATCGGCGTCGGTACGAGGGAGATCGGCTACCTTTACGGTCAGTATCGATTGCTTACCGGCCGATTCGACGGAGCCCTCACCGGAAAAGGTCTGGACTGGGGTGGATCACTCGGTCGGCGGGAAGCCACCGGTCACGGTTGCGTCTACTTTGCCGAAGAAATGCTCAACAGCCGGAGCGACCGGCTGGCCGGCATGACCTGTCTGGTTTCCGGAGCGGGAAACGTCGCGTTTCACACCATCGAGAAGCTCAAGGCACTCGGTGCCAGACCGGTCGCCTGCTCCGATTCGACCGGGACGCTTCATGATCCCGACGGACTGGATGTCGACGCGTTGTACCGGTTGAAGATCCGGCAGCGCAATCCGCTGGATCACTATCTGGAGAATCACCCACTGGCGGAATTCATTCCCGTCGCCGACTATCCCGACGATGGCCATGCCATCTGGAGAGTCCCTGCCGATGCCGCATTTCCCTGCGCCACACAGAACGAGCTGTCGGACGCTGATGCCCGCTTCCTGATCAGCAACGGCACGCGCTGCGTCAGCGAGGGTGCAAACATGCCCTGCACCCCGGGCGCCGTCCGCAGCTTTCTGGAAGCCGGGATCGCCTACGGCCCCGCCAAGGCTGCAAATGCCGGTGGCGTGGCCACGAGTCACCTCGAGATGCAGCAGAACGCAGCGCTCCGGCAGTGGCCAGCGAGCCTGGTCGAACGCCGCCTCAGGAAAATCATGGCAGGCATCCATGAACGGGTCAGCTCGACCGCCCGGGAGTTCGGGGCGCCCGGCAATCTGGTGCTCGGGGCGAACATCGCCGGTTTTCGGCGAGTCGCCGACGCCATGATCGATCAAGGAATCATCTGACTTCAGCCCGAAGGCCCCTGCTTTCGTGACGACCGAAGTCGCGAGTCGTCAGCTAACGACCGCAGCGGATAGCCAGGCACATCCCGCACCCTGCCGTTTCGTCGAACAGCGTGTAGTGTCAGCGGCCGTCATCACTTTCCACCCAGCCGTAGCGTTGCCCGTCTCCGAGCCGTGCAGCACGATCAGTAGCGGTCACGGCAACTGCACCCGCACGCATCCCTTCCGCACTCACCCAGGACTCTTCACGGTCCGCAGATAGGGCTTGAGGGTGGTGTATCCATCTGGATAGCGTGCTCTGGCTTCGTCATCGCTGACGCTGGGGGGAATGATCACGTCCTCTCCGGGCTGCCAGTTCACCGGAGTCGCGATGTTGTGCGCTGCACCGAGTTGCATGGCATCGAGAAGCCGCAGCACCTCGTCGAAATTCCGCCCTGCGGACATCGGATAGGTCAGCATGGCTTTGATCCGCTTGTCCGGCCCGATGAAGAACACCGAACGCACGGTCGCATTGTCCGCAGCCGTCCTGCCCTCGGCATTCCCGGGCTCCTCCGCCGGCAGCATGTCGTACAGCTTGGAGACCGCGAGATCGGTATCGCCGATCAGGGGGTAGTTGGGGGCCGTGCCCTGAGTTTCCTCGATATCCGCCGACCAGGCGGCGTGGTTGCTGACCGCGTCCACAGACAGGCCGATGATCTTCGTGTCGCGCCGGTCGAAGTCCGGCTTCAGCCGGGCCATATAGCCGAGCTCGGTGGTGCAGACCGGTGTGAAATCCCGGGGATGAGAGAAGAGCACGCACCAGCTTTCGCCGATCCAGTCGTGGAAGCGGATTTTTCCCTCGGTCGTCTGAGCGGTGAAGTCCGGGGCAACGGATCCGATTCTGAGGCTCATGTCTGTCGTTTCCTGCAGTCAATCTGGGATGGGGAGTGTATTGGCCCCACGTTGGCGGCCAAAGAACCGATTTCTCATATCGTTATCTGCGAGCGGAATCGTCGACCGGATCCATCGGATACTCAGATGTTCACCGCATACCCTCTCGCACTCGAGCTGCCGGACGCCGTTTCGGACCCGGCGCGGCGGACAGCCTGAGCGGAGCTATCCGGCAAACGAGCTGGTGAGCAATGTGGCACTTTCCTTCTCGCGATGGCGCAGCGCCGCGATAGCAATAGTCAGGAAGAGCAGACCACCGATCGCCGCCAGCATGCCCCCCATGCCCATCATGCCCATGCCGATGATTTCCTGGGTCCCATTGAGCACCTGGTCTGCACCAGCCACCTTGCGTTGAACGCCATAGCCGCCGGACAGCGCGAGCCCGGTGATGTGCAGCAGTTGCCCGCCCGCGAACACGTACGGCTGCAGGTAGAGCAGACGCGGTGTGCGGATGGGATAGCCGAGCCTCGGCAGCAGCAGGTACACGACTCCCATGAACGCCAGGGTCACCCCGACGATCGAGCCGTGGTAATGCGCCGGGATCATGGTGTTCGAACCCTTGATCAGGAACCCGAGAAATCCGCCCGCAGCGAAAAGTGTGAGCGAGCACAGCAGCGTCGCTCTGAGCGGTTGAAGGTCTCTGGGCGCACGATGCCGGTAGACGAACCCGACGAGGATGGCGATCCCCAGCGGCAGCGTGGCGAGCCCGCCCCAGCGCATGAGCTGCGTGTACTGAACGAGGTAGGCATCCGACGTGATCGGCGCACGGCCGATGAATGGCACCACAATCAGCGGTATCGCCACCAGCGCGAACAGCACCATGCCGATCCGGGGGGACAGCCAGGCGTGCGAGCCGCTGGCGCGGCCGAGCAGGAACCAGGCGATGAGCACCAGCACGGAGTTGGTGAACTGAAGCACATGACCCCCACCCCAGAAGAGCCGTTCGAAGTAAGGCTCACCCTCGAGCGTTTCCGGCAACTCGATCCAGGACCACGCGACCAGCGCCACGGCCAGTAGCGTGCTGGCGGCGGCAACCGCCAGCGCGAACCGCACCATGTCGTTGAAGTCCGCTGCACCTCGGGGCAGACGGAAACACCACAGGTATTCAGCGGCCATCGTCACCATGCCGGCAGCCAGCGCAGCGAGCCCAAGGAAAAACCAGGGGTGCTGAAGCACAGGCACGTAGTTGTTCATGAGCGGTTTGTCAGCACCCACAAAGGGTGCAATGCTGATCATCACGGTGCCGATTACGGCCAGACAGAAAGCCACGCTGCCAAAGGCAGACCGGCGCCCCGAACCGAACACGGTCCAGACCATGCCTGCGCAGGCCATGAACCAGACGAGCACCGAGAGGTCGACGTGAGTGACGAGCGCGACGTGGAAGTAGTCCGTGCCTGGCAGCAGGTCCTTGAGACCCGGGGTCCTGGCGATCGCAAGCGATACAGACAGCAATCCGGCCGCCAGCAGCGCGTAAACGCCGAGCCAGATCCACCCGGTTGCGCGTGCGGACGTGGATGCCCTAAGGCCGACTACCCTTGTCAGGTTGCCCGTCATGTGAACCCTCATGTGGATACCTCCTCCGGGTTCCCGGATTCCTTCTGCAGCCGCCGGATTGCAGTGGCGATCTCCTCGACCGGCACGCCCTCACCAAACGTTCCCCGTACCCGGCCAGCGCTGTCGATCAGGTAGAGATGACTGCTGTGGCTGACCTGGTACGCGCCCGCAGTGCCATCTGAGACCCGCTCGTTGAAGACCTTGAACGCGGCCGCGGCAGCAGCGATCTCGTCGTCACTACCTGTTAAGCCGATGAGATCGCGATGGAAGAACGCGACGTAGGGCTTCAAACGCGCCGTGGTATCTGCAGCCGGATCCAGAGTGACGAACAGCGGAACCACCAGCTGATCAGGGGTGTCCGCCAGGTTCAGCGCATCCCGCATCCGGGACAGTGCCGTGGGGCAGACGTCCGGACAGCCGGTGTAACCGAAGTTGAGCAGCACCAGGCTGCCGCGGAAGTCGGAGAGCGCGACCCGCCCGCCTCGCGTTGCGTCCAGCACGAATTCCCCACCCAGGGTGTAGAGCACGGGCAACGGCACAGCCGCATCGGCGCCGCGCACGAGCTGCCAGACGACGAACGACGCCAGCACCAGCGTACCCACGAGCCAGGCCAACCCACGGTTCACCACGACAACATACCTATCCGGATGTTCGAAACTTCACCACCTCCTGTCGATCCCGGGAGAGGACCAGAAAGCGAAGCACACACAGCAGCAGCAGCGATGCCACCAGGTTGTGCAGAAGCACCACCGGGAGCGGCATCGATGCCGCGAGTCCTGCCAGCCCGAGCGACAACTGCAGCAGCAACACCGCCAGCAGTATCGAACCCCAGAGGCGGGGTCGTCCGACCTCGCGCGTGCCACACCACCCCAGCCAGACCAGCGTCAGCGTCGTGACCAGCGCCCAGCTGTGGTGGGCGCGCTGAATGACGGCCTGAGACCCGTCCTGAAGGATCCTGCCGGTCGGATCTACTGACAGTTCGCGCAGGTACCAGAAGCTCTCGAGCCCGGCGCCACCCTGAGCGCAGCTCAGAAAACCCGTGCATCCCGCTGCAGCAAAGTTGGCGCTTACCCACGCACCGAACAGAATCTGAATGATCAATGCAGCCAGGGCTAACCGTGCCGGCGCCTTCAGCACCGGGAGGCGCTTCTCGCCCATCGTGGTCACGTCGAGCCACAGCAGCCACGTCAGTGCCAGCAGCGTCATGCCACCAGCCAGATTCACGGTCGCCACGGCAGGCAGCGTTTTCAGGTAACTCGCCGGGCCGACGACTGCCAGCAGCAGCACGGTGAAGGCGATGGCGTAGGGAAGCATCCGGGCGGTTCGCCCGAGCGGCTGTCCTCGGGCGAGGCCGATCACCGCGAGTACGATGACCACGAGAAGGGTCGCCACCGTCCGGTGCGCCTGCTTGATCACTTCTACCGGAGTGAGCGCATCCGCTGCCGAAAGTGGCTCCGGGACCCCGGAGCCACCCACCCGGGCGTAGCAGTCCGGCCAAGGCTGACATCCTGTTCCAGCCTCGTCCAGCCGGATGTACGCACTGATCAGATTGACGGTGATCGTAACGGTCAGCAGAGCTATCAGGCATCGCAGGAGCCACCTTGTCTTCGTGGCGGAAGTCTTAGCTGAATTGTCCAATGAGCAGCCGTCCCTGTTTATAGGTAGATCTACGGACGTAGGACGTTCGCGATCATGCTGCTAAGCTTGATCGATGACTCAGATACTCCTCTTCACGGTCGTCGCCATCGGCCTGTACTTTCTTGCGGACTGGGTTGTCCGCCTGATCGAGGAACGCCGGGGTGAGCCGCTGCCGAACCGCAACCTCATCTACTTCGTGGTGATCTTTGTACTGGCCGTTACCAGCTTCCAGATCATTCAACGTATCCTCCAGGGTGGCCCGCTCGTCTGAGCCGACATCCAGACGCTCACCGCGGTTCAGGAACACGAACCGGCCGGTTTCGTTGTCGAAGTCGATCACCAGGTTCGCTCCGGGCCTGAGCACTGTTCGCACCGTAGACTGGTAGGGGAACGCCTGCTGGTCCAGGTGATCTTTCATCCGGATGGCCACGGTGACCTCTCCAGCCGGAATCGACAACCGGTGGTAGGTCGACGCCCGCCCATCCCGATGAATGCCACGGGCAGGCAGCGTCTCGGACAGTACAAGCCGGCCGTCGATATCGAGCTCCAGATGCAGTGGTGAGCGTTCACGCGGACAAACCAGCGGCGCTCGCATGTTTGCGGGTAGCGCTGCCAGTTCTTCTGGTGACCGCTCTCTACATTCACCAAACACCTGCCCCGAGTGGTGCACGCTCACCTTGATAGTCGCGAGGGCGGGTGCCAGATGCTGATAAGACGGATTCGTGGAACAGTAACCAAGCCAGCCTGCGAAGATGCCGAGCAGCGTCACGCGGGCCGGCCATTGCCACCAGCGGCTGGCTTTCATGACGCGCTCCCCCGCCGCGTCCCATCCTCTTCTCTCGCTTCGGCGAGGAGCGAGGTGCGGAAGGAATCGAGGCGCTCGAGCAGTCGCACTTTTTCGAAGGTGCCCGCGGTGTACATCGTCACCTTGTGCCTGCCGACACTCGTGCGCAGATGCGGCATGCGTTTTCCTTCCATGCGCTGCCTCGACCACTCACTGCCTTTCCGGTAGTAGCAATCCCCTTCGTGGCAACCGCTGATGACCACGCCGAGCACCGCCGGATTCCTTGCCACGAAATCCGTGAACGACGGGGGCAGTGCGCCGATGCAGGGCAGGCTGACCGCAACCACACGGTCCTCATCGAGCTTTTCGACGTCTAATGCGTGGTCACAACCGAATACGACGAGGTTCTCCCTGCCCTCCAGCGACCCGAGCAGCCGCTCGGTCCGCTGCTTGAGTTCGTTCAGCGGATAGTCGGGCACCTCGATGCCGGAGACGAGTTCCTCCACGTGCCGGAACGGAGTGGCAGATGGACAGGACCCTTCGCAGATCCCGCACGCCGTGCACAGGTCCGGATTCACGATCGCCTGACGCAGTCCCGGTTTGTAGGTGTGCTCGATCATCGTGATCGCATCGTACGGACAGTCCTGGAAACACCAGCTGCAACCATTGCAGTTGTCGGGGTTCACCACCGCCGCTGCGGGGCGGACCAGGGCCGGCTTTCCAGGCAGTATCCAGGGTGTGGCAACGAGCAGCAGTGTCAGCGCCACGACGAGGCCCCACACCTCCATCGCACCGAGGCTCTCGACGAGCGGATAGAGATTCAGATAGAACCAGTCCATATCGACCATCGACACCGTGGTCGCCAGATCGGCACGCGCCATGCTCACGGCGGGCTTGGCTATCGAAAGCACCAGAAAGAAGGCGAGTATCCCGTAGATGAGGCCACGGGCCGGATTGATGCGTGCCAGCTTCATGCGCTTGATGTGAACGAACACTCCACCCAGCAGAAACAGCGGCAGAGCGATGTGAAGAAAGACCAGAAACGAGAAGAACCGGTCGCTCAGGCTGGCGTTGGACAGAAAGTTCCGTGGCAGGCCGTCTCCAAACGCGGGCAGCGCGCTGAGCCATTCAGACGTGGTGACGGCAACGAACTGAGCCTGCCGGTCCCAGACCAGCCAGTAGCCGCCGATACCGGCGGCGAACAGCAGCCAGAGAAGCGGCACCCCGGACACCCAGGAGAACCACCGCACGCCGCGGAACCGGCCAAGCGCGAACTCACGCAGCAGGTGAACGGTCACGAGCACTACCATGGCGTCGGATGCATAGCGATGCAGGCTGCGCATGATGCCGCCCAGGTACCATTGCCCGGTGGTAATGCGCTCTACCGAATCCCATGCGCCGATGATGCTGGTGTCGAAGAAGACGAACAGATACACGCCAGACACGGCGACGATCCAATAGCACAGCATCGCCAGTGCACCAAGCTGATACCAGGGATTCCAGGCTTCGCTGAAGACCCGATCGAACCCCGCTTCGACCCACTTGAGGCCCAGTGTCAGCCCGCGCATCGATTCAGGCGCGGCCGGCCGAAGCCTTCCGGCTCGTCGTCCACTCGCGGTAGAGGAGATACAGAAACACGGCGCCGAGCACGAGCCCCATCACCAGCCCGACGAAAATGGAGTAGTCGAACCGGTAGCTGTCCGAGGCTGGATCATAGACGGTGCAGAAGAGCTTCACCCTGGCGGTGATCTCGTCGAGCAGCGACATCGCTGCCCCCGCCCTCTTGTCCCCGAACACCAGTACCTTCAGCGGCTCGATCAGGTGCGGCGTGTCGAACTGGATGCCGTATACCTGACGGTACACCAGGCCATCTGCATCGACAATGCTGGCCTGGATCAGATGGTCGAATCCGTGTGGTGTGGCGTAGAACTGAAAGCCCAGCTCACTGGCGAGAGCCTCGATGGTTGAAGAATCACCACTCAGGACGTCCCAGCCCAGGAAGTCCACCCCCTGCTCCGCCGCGAACACGCGCATGCGCTCGGACGTGTCGTTGGCGGCATCGAAGCCGATCGTGAGCACGTGGAAGCTGTCTTCGCCCAGCGCGCTGCGTGCCTTTCTCACCACCTTCGCCAGATGCGCGGTGGTGGCTGGACAGATGTGATAGCAGCTCGTGTAGATCAGGCTGATCACCAGCGGTTTGCCGCGGAAGTCGGAGAGGCGGACCTCCTGGCCGTTGACCGAGGTGAACGCGTGATCACCGATCGGCTCGCCGATCGCCGCCTGGCTGATGGCCAGCGCTTCGGAGCGGTCGAATGTCGCAGCGCCGTCGGCCGCACCGATGGCCGGACAGAGCGCGCAGACCATCATCACGAGCGGTCGCAGCACCGCCCCCAGCGAATACCGGAGTCTTCCACGCACTCAGATCACCTGAGCGTCCAGGATGGCCACCAGCATCAACACCAGCAGTTGAACCAGGGAGGCCAGAAAGCAGCGGATGGCGTTCTGTTTCGACGGCGCCTGCCAGAGGATCACACTTCGATAGATGAAGTAGCCGCCGCCGAGCAGCGCGCCGGCGAGGTAGAGCCAGCCCATGCCGAAGAAGACGGGCGATATCGATACCGCCACCAGCAGCAGGGTGTTCAGCAGGATCACCCGGGCGGTAGCCGCGTCGCCGCGGACCACGGGCAGCATGGGCACCCCGGCCTTCGCGTATTCCTCGCGCTGGGCGATGGCCAGCGCCCAGAAATGCGGCGGGGTCCAGAGAAAGAGCACGACAGCCAGCGCGATCGATGTCGCGGAGAGACCGGGATCCGCGGCGGAAGCGCCCACCAGCACAGCGAAGCTGCCAGACGCGCCACCGATGACGATGTTCCACGGCGTGCGTCGTTTCAGCCAGAGGGTGTAGACCACGCCGTAGAAGAACGCACCCAGAAACAGGTGCGTGGCCACCAGCGGGTTGAAGAGACCCGCCGCCAGCGCCACGGAGATCACCAGAATGGCCCCGATCAGCCAGGGCCACCAGGCCGCCCGGGACACCGCCCCGGTGACGAACGGCCGGCTCGCCGTACGGGTCATGAGACGGTCCAGATCCCACTCCGCATACTGGTTGAACGCACCGGCCGCCCCGGAAGCCGCCAGTGTGACCAGCGCCAGCGCGAGCATCTGCGGTACGGTCAGGACAAGTCCCGGCGTCACAGCGTAGCCCGCCAGCGCCGCCACGACCATAAACAGACCGATTCGGAGCTTGAAGATGTCAATGAGCTGTCCGATCACACAGGTCTCCCACGTGTCACCCAGTTCGCCGACCAGGCGCCCGCTACGGGCGCCGGACTCGAAGGTTAGCTGATACCCCAGGTTTCGGCGAGGTACTTCCAGTTGATGAAGTAATATAGGGCGAAGGCGGCGAAGAACACGAAGACCATGACCAGAGTGCCTGGAATCGTAATGCGGCCGACGCCGATACCGGCATAGGCGGCTTCCGCCGGTGGGGTTGCTATCATCGGTCTGCCCACTTTCTCAGCCTCGTCGAGCCTCCTGCCGAACAGCAGGGAACCGACGACGATGACGACGAACGCCGCGCCGCCGAGACAGGCGAGCACCACCGACATGCCGTTCAGGCTCATCATCGTCAGCGCCGCCGCGGAGAACTCGTAGCCGCCGCCCGGCGTGCTGGAGAACAGGATGTCCCAGTGCCGGCGCGGTACTCCGAGCGTGCCTGCCCCCATCAGGAACAACGCCACGCCCGTCATACCCAGCCCGAAGATGTACGGCTGCCAGCTCGCCAGCTTCGAGAGGATGAGCTCACGCCGGAAGAGGATCGGCACCAGCCAGTAGGTCAGCGACATGAACGCGAGCGTGGAGCCCACCACCACCGTACCGTGGAAGTGACCCGGCACGTAGAGCGTGTTGTGCACGATCAGGTTGATCTGCTCGGCACCCATCACCACCCCGGTGATCCCGCCCAGCACTCCGAACCCCACC
Organism: Pseudomonadales bacterium; assembly: GCA_050185825.1. Lineage (GTDB taxonomy): Bacteria > Pseudomonadota > Gammaproteobacteria > Pseudomonadales > Azotimanducaceae > SZUA-309. The sequence continues at coordinate 352,039 of JBFWZA010000001.1, forward strand.
AGCGACAGGAACATGCCGGAGAACACCGGGTTGCCCCACGGCGCCTTGCGCAGCCACTCGAAGAGCCCGGAGTTGAAGCCCTTGGCCCGCTGAGCTGCCTCAATGGAGCCGGGCACCGTCAGACCGTGCACCATACTGGCCATCACCGCCAGGTACATGGCGTAGCTGGTGTTGAAGATCTTCCATTCTGAGCTCAGCCCCGGATCCACCAGCAGGTGGTGGGCGCTCGCGATCTGCAGCACGGCGATGTACATGAGAAAGGCGAACCGGCTCACCTTCTCCGACAGCGGCTTGGCGCCGAAGACGATGGCGGCTATGGCATACCACACCGCCACGTGCGTGGCGACGTTGATCTGCTGCGAGGAGTGTCCGAACGCCCACCAGATGAGTCGATAGACACCGGCATCGATGTGACTGACAAAACCCAGGTTCCACAGCAGCGTCGGAATCAGGATCACGGCACCCGAGGCGATGGTGAAGATGGCGATGATGCAGGCCGTCAGTGCACCAAAGGTCACAAGCGGGATCGATCCCTCATAGGTCCGCTCCGACCGTGCGATCACCAGGGTGGCAAGAAAGATGAAGCAGTTGACCAGCGCGCCCACCGCAAACAGGATCAGCCCCACATAAAACCAGGTGTCGGCGGGGATCGGCACATACGACGTCATCATGACACTGGAGTTGCCCTTCCACATCACCGCGTAGTTGTTCACCAGCGCACCGATTACCATCAGGCCCCAGGACACCCAGGCTAGTTTCGGCGTCGCGATCCTGCACCCGAGCAGCGTGGAGGAGCAGAAGTGCAGCACGGCCATCTCGAAGAAAATCATCCAGAAAATGAGCACGTTGATACCGTGCGCGGTCAACACCTGGTAGAACGCGTCGGCCTCAAGAAGATGAACCTCCGGCCAGCGGGTGAGGCCCACCAGCAGCCCGAAGATCCCCCCGACCAGTAGGAAAACCACCGCCGCAACCGCATTGGCCTTGATCAGCGCCTCAGCCGGCCGGTGGAACTTCAGCCCCGTGTCCGGGCAGATTCTGAACTCGCTCATCCTCGCGCTCATCGCTCGCTACCCCCTTCCACCACGTGGATGGTCCCCAGCATGTTGTGGTGACCTATCCCACAGTATTCGTTGCAGACAATCGTGTGCTCGCCGGCCTTGTTCGGCGTGACCGTCATCACCATGTCGTAACCCGGCAGCACCTGCACATTGATGTTCGCGGGCTGCAGGGAGAACCCGTGCTGCCAGTCGGTGGAACTGATGTGCAGCCGGTAGCTCTGGCCCTTCTCGAGCTCATAAATCGGCCACCAGTCCCAGAGCCGACCGATCAGATAGATATCGGCGCCCGCGGGCGGCTTGACCACCGGCTTGTTGAACGTGCCCTCAGTCCGCACGGTCCACTGATCCACCACCGCCTGCGTTTTGGCGATGTAGGCTTCAGGGGTGGTCTTGTAGGCTTCGCTGGAGAGGTTCTGCTCACCGTAGACGTGCCAGAACGGCATCATCAGCGTCAGGATGATGCCCCACACGACGACCACGCCGATCCAGATCAGCTCACCCAGCTCGATGGGTTCCTTCCACCAGACTTTCTTGCTCGGCGGTGCGAGACTCGTCATCGCTACCTCCTAATTCGCAATCGGGATGGAGATGAGCTCCATCACGCCCCAGACGATGTAGGTCATCGTCGGGATGAGAATGCCGATAAACAGCAGGATGAAAGGGTTGTCGAGAATGCGCTGCATGACCGGCACATCCCGATCATCGTCCTGTTCTGCCATGGCGTTGCTCCCACGTTGATTCAGATTCGAGCCAGGAACGCGTTTGGAGGTGACTGCATCAGGCCGGCAGGCACCCTCCGATCTACTGGCACGCTGGCACTATTGCGCCGGCGCAGGGATCAGGGAATAAGGGGATTCCCGGAGGCGGGGTCTTCCAGGTCGACGTCGGGCAGCGCGAGCGCGACGATCTCGGCGGTCGCTTTTCGTGGGCGTCGCGTCACCACGCCCCCTGAAGATTCCAGGGGGCATGATAGCCAGTAAGGTCAGCCGTCTACAGCGTGAACAGCGCCTGCAGCCAGACCTTGGTCACGTCCGAGAAGCCGTTGCGGCCGTTGAACTCGGCCAGGAAAAAGTCGGCCCGCAACCGCTTGGTGAATCCGTAGCCGGCCTGCAGGTCGATCTCGTCACCGTACTCCGCGCCGCCGTCGTCGGCCTCGAACGCATGGTACTGGGCCTGGAACAGAAACTTTCCGGGTTTGGCATTGACCGTGAGATAGAAGTCGGACAGTCCGGCCGCCGGCGTGGTGAGAAACTGATCGGCCCAGCCGTTGAATTTGTGCAGGGTCGCAAACGGCGTGCGGAACGCTTCGTTGGCCACCGTATCCGCATCACCTCCGAGCAACTCCCAGCCGAGGCCGAAATCGAGGATACCGGTTACCGCGGAGGCATTGGCGTGGAAGTAGTCCGCCGAGAAGTCCACGGGGTTGTTGCCGGCATCGTTCTGATGCGCGTACTCCGCCTCGTAGCGAAGCGCCCAGTCGTCACTCATCTTCCAGTTGCCGGCCAGCCGCACCCCTACCGAGTCCGAGGAGAACGACGCGCTGTCCTCGTCTTCGATGTGATAGTAGTAGCCCACCAGCTTACCGACCGGTGTGTTCAGCCCGCCGTTGACGAACACCGTCCCGTCCTGATCGTCCGAGCCGATGTCGGAATTGGGTCCATAGATCCGCTGCACGTCCTCGACGTAGGTCACGGCCACGTAGGCAGCGTCAGTTCCCCAGCTCACCTGGCCCGTATCGAACACCTGCTCGGTCTGCCGCCAGCCGACCGAACCGACGAAGCGCTGGTTGTCCAGGTTCATGCGTTGCCGGCCGACCTTGAATCCCCAGTCTTCGATACCGGTGTAATTCACGTAACCCTGGTTGAGCCTCGTCCCCTTGGGGTCGGCCACCACCGGATATTCCGTTCGACCAGGCGTTGTGCCACCGCCCGCATTGTAGTCATCGGTGATTTCGCGCACGTCGTTGAATTCGATGTTGAAGTCGATTCCGCGCCAGTTCCCGCTCTGAAAGCCGAGGCGCGTGCGCAGCGTGTTCGCGTTCGCTTCCTCGTCGAACCCGTCCTGATCGACGAACTCGTACCGGTAGCGGAAGTCCAGACTGATCTTGCCTTCATCGAGCAGCACGCCGACGTCTTCCGATTCTTCGGACCGAACCGGTGCCGACAGCAGCAGCCCCCCGACTGCCAATCCCGTTAACAAACACCCACTGATCGTTCTCATAAATCAATTCCCCTGACACTGCCGACTCGTGACAGCCGTGGCAAAGGCTAGCGGCATGCTGCTAAGCTTTTTACCAGGGGTATCGGGTAGCCGGATAGGGGTAACTACGGAGTGAGCGCGTAGCGCCTGCCGCTCACACTGGCTATCGGAAAAACAAGCAAAAAATCGACGGAGCCTTGGCGATCAACAGGGGAAGATCAGCCGCAGTATCTGCAGGGACCAGCGCAGGGTACAGAAGTGTACTCGCCTTCGTTCTCATCCTTGGCACTTCATTGTCAGGATTCGCAGAATCCGACACCAACGCCATTCCTTTACTCGAAGAGGAAATCCTGGTGGTCGGCGCCCGCCTGCCGCGCCCGGCGGACAACGTGGTCGGCAAGGTGGACGTCATCACCCACCACCAGCTCGTGGACGAGCTGGCCACCTCCCTCTCCGACGTCACCCGCTACACACCCGGCGTCAGCATCACCACCGCCGACTCCCGCTTCGGTGAGACCGAGATCACCATCCGCGGGCTGTCCGGCAATCGCGTCGCCAGCCTGATCGACGGCGTGCCGGTTCCCGATCAGTTCGACATCGGCGCCTTCGCCAACGCCGGGCAGGACTTCCTCGTCCCCGATGCAATCTCCAGAGTCGAGATCCTGCGGGGTCCGGCGTCGACGCTGTTCGGCAACGACGCGCTGGCCGGGGTGTTCGCCATCGTCACCCGGGATCCGGAGGAGTTTCTCGGCGACCGGACGACGGATGTGTCCGGCAGCGCCACCTGGTCCGGGCGCGACGACTCCACCCTGCTCAACGGCTCGTTCGCGCTCGGCGGCCCGGTCGGCGCCGGCAGCCTCGCCGGCGTGGTGCACGCATCCTGGAAGGAGGGTCACGAGACCGACCGCAGCGCCGTCGACGGCGATCCGGATGCCCAGGACCGGACACGGAAATCGCTCTTCGCCAGAACGGGCTGGACCCTGCCTTCCGGCAACCGGCTGCGCCTGGACGCTTCCCTGTTCGAGGAAGACGTGGAGACGGACGTCGTCAGCGTGCTGGGCTACGGCCGGCAGTTCCGCAGCACCACCAGCCTCGAGGGCGACGACCAGCGCCGCCGTCAGGCGGTCACACTCGGCTACGACTTCGATAGCGGCCGGCGCTGGCTGGACCAGGGTCGTATCAACACCTACTGGCAGAAGGTTTCCGTAGACCAGCAGACCACCGAGCTGCGCGCCGCGCTGGATACCCTGAACGAACGCCGCTTCAGCTACGACACCCAGCACTACGGTCTCACCCTGGACTTCGAGAGCTCGTTCACCACCGGAAGGGTTCCGCATCGCCTCGCCTGGGGTGCGAGCCTCGAACGCGGCGAGATCGAGGAGGAAAGGGACGGCATGTCGACGAACCTCGCCACGGGTGAAGCGACGCGCGTGCTGCTCGGTGAGGCCATGCCGGTGCGCGACTTCCCCAACTCGACCGTGGACGAGGTGGCGATCTATGTCCACGACGAGATGACCATGGGGGCGTTCACGCTGATTCCCGGGCTGCGCTTCCAGAGCTACCGTCTCGATGCGCAGGCGGATCCGATCTTCACCGAGGACAACCCCGGTGCCAGCGTGGTGGACAGCGACGAGTCTTCACTGGCGCCGAAGCTGGGCGGCATCTGGCGTCTGACCGATCGCTCGCAGGTATACGCCCAGTACGCCCACGGTTTCCGCGCACCCCCGTTCGAGGATCTCAACATCGGTCTCGACATTCCGCTGTTCAACGTCCGGGCGATTCCGAATCCGGACCTGAAGCCCGAGACCTCCGACGGGCTGGAGCTCGGCTACCGTTTCCGCGGTGAGGGCATGGGATTCGCCATCGCGCTGTTCGGTGCTGACTACGACAACCTCATCGAGACCAAGGTCAACCTCGGCCCCGATCCGGAGACGGGCACCCTCATCTTTCAATCCCGGAACATCGACGAGGCGAGGGTCTACGGCGCTGAGCTCAGCTTCGACGCCTCGCTCGACCGGCTGCTCCAGGGGCTGTCCTTCGACGCCGCCGCCAGCTTCACCCGCGGCAGGAACCGCACGGACGACGAGCCGCTGAACACCGTGGACCCGGCGGAGATCGTCGCCGGTCTCGGCTGGGCGCCGAACGACCGGGTGAAGCTGCGGCTGGTGCTCACCGCGGTGGCGGAGAAGGACGATGTGGACGAGACCCTGCCGGATCAGTTCACCACCGACGGCTACGTGGTGGTCGACGTGACCGCGAGCTGGCAGGTATCGAGGTCGGTCCGGGTGGACGCCGGCCTCTTCAACGCGTTCGACGAAACCTACTGGCAATGGAGCACGGTCAGGAACCGCACGACGGAAGACCCCATGGTCGACTACCTGTCCGCACCTGGCCGCTATGCCAGCGTCTCCCTGCGGATGACGCTGTAAGGAGATCTCATGACACGACTCCGTTTTTCAACCAACCCCGGCGCCCGTCCGGCGCTCACAACCCAACCACTCGAGGAAACAGCCATGAAGTTCAGAACACGACAACGGCTGCGAGCACGCGTCGCTCCCGTGCGATCAGGACGTGCCGGCATCGGTCTGCTCGGTGCCCTGCTCGCCTTTCTTGCCCATGGCGTTGCGACCGCCGCAGAAGTGCACGCGGCGGAAGTGGCCCAGGGCAATGTCGGCAAGGCCGGATACGAGACCTACTGCCAGGCGTGCCACCAGGCCAACGGCCAGGGTATGGCCGGCGTCTTTCCGCCGCTGGCCGGATCGGACTACCTGCTGGCGGATCCGGACCGCGCCATCAATGCGGTGCTGGCCGGCGTTTCCGGGCCCATCGAGGTCAACGGCAAGACCTACAACTCGGTGATGCCCCACCTCAACTACCTCTCCGACGAGAACATCGCCGCCATCGTCACCTACGTGCTGAACGCCTGGGGCAACGACGGCGGCCAGGTCGGCACGGACCAGGTCACCCAGGCTCGTGCGGGGCTGGCCTCCGCCGGCCTCGAAGGCGGGCCCCATCCCGGCGAGGCGCCGGAAACGGAGATGGCTTATGCCGGCGCGCCTTCGCCACTCGGCGCCGAGACCACCCAGACCATGGTGACCACCGACGGCCCGCCCATGACCCAGGACGAGTTCGCTCACGCCACGCGGCTCTACTTCGAGCGCTGCGCCGGCTGTCACGGGGTGCTCCGCAAGGGCGCCACGGGCAAGCCGCTGACCACGGACATCACCCGCGAAAAGGGCACCCAATACCTGGAGACCATGATCAACTACGGCTCACCGGCCGGCATGCCGAACTGGGGCACCTCCGGCGAGTTCACGAAAGAGGACATCTCCGAGCTCGCGCGTTTCCTCCAGCACCCGCCGCCGACGCCGCCTGAATTCGGCCTGCCCGAGATCACCGAGACCTGGAATCTGATCGTGCCGGTTTCGCAGCGGCCGAAGCGGCCGCAGCACCGCTACGACGTGGAGAACATGTTCTCCGTGACGCTGCGGGACTCCGGCGAGGTGGCCATCATCGACGGCGACAGCAAGAAGATCATCAACATCATCAAAACGGGCTACGCCGTGCACATCTCCCGGCTGTCTGCCTCCAGCCGGTACGTCTACACCATCGGGCGCGACGCCAAGGTGGACATGATCGACCTGTACATGAACCCGCCGCAGAAGGTCGCGGAGATCCGTGTCGGTCTGGAAGCGCGGTCCGTCGAGACGTCCAAGTACAAGGGCTACGAGGATCGCTATGCGGTTGCCGGATCGTACTGGCCGCCTCAATACGTGATCATGGACGGCAACACGCTGGAGCCGCTCAAGGTGGTTTCCACCCGCGGCATGACCGTGGACACCCAGGAATACCATCCGGAGCCCCGCGTCGCCGCCATCGTCGCATCGCACCAGCATCCCGAGTTCATCATCAACATCAAGGAGACGGGACTCATCAAGCTGGTGAACTACCAGGACATCGACAACCTCTCCGAGACCACCATCAATGCCGCCCGGTTCCTGCATGACGGCGGCTGGGACTCCACGAACCGCTACTTCCTGACGGCCGCCAATCAGTCGGACAAGATCGCCATCGTGGACTCCAAGGACCGCAAGCTGACGGCGCTCGTCGACGTGGAGAAGATTCCCCACCCCGGCCGCGGCGCCAACATCGTCGACCCGGACAACGGGCCCGTGTGGATCACCAGCGCGCTGGGCAACGCCAACATCACCGCCATCGGCACGGACCCCAAGGGTCACCCCGATCAGGCCTGGAAGGTGGTGCGCGTGCTGCAGGGCCAGGGTGGCGGATCGCTGTTCGTGAAGAGCCACCCCAAGTCGAAGAACCTGTGGGTGGACTCGCCCCTCAACCCGGATCCGGCCATCAGCCAGTCCGTGGCCGTGTTCGACGTGAACAACCTCGAAGGCGGCTTCGAGGTGCTGCCGATCGCCGAGTGGGCGGACATCGGCCCGGGTCCGAAGCGTGTGGTGCAGCCCGAGTTCAACAAGGCCGGCGACGAGGTGTGGTTCTCCGTGTGGAGTGGCCTCGAGGAGCAATCGGCCATCGTGGTGGTGGACGACAAGACGCGGAAACTCAAGGCCGTGATCAAGGACAAGCGCCTGATCACACCGACGGGTAAGTTCAACGTTTACAACACGGTGCACGACACCTACTGACCTTCCCGGAAAGGTCTTCCGCCGCAGCCCTGATCCGGCTGCGGCGGACTGCCACCTCCGCGACGCTTCTTCCGCACAGTGTCACCCCGCGCCTCCGACGACTACACTGCCTCCGTCAAGCAGAAACCACCCGGGAGCGTCTCATGAGCCACCATCCCATCAGCCGTTTTCCCGTGCCGAGCCTGGATGACCTGCCCGATGACATCCGCACCCGGATCGAGGCCGTGCAGGAGAAAGCCGGCTTCGTGCCCAATGTGTTCCTGGCGCTGGCACACCGGCCGGACGAGTTCCGGGCCTTCTTCGCCCATCACGATGCGCTGATGGACAAACGCACCGGCCTGACCCCGGCGGAGCGGGAGATGATCGTGGTGGCCACGTCCGCCGCCAACGACTGCCACTACTGCGTCGTCGCCCACGGCGCCATTCTCCGCATCCGGGCGAAGAACCCGCTCGTCGCCGATCAGGTGGCGATCAACTACCGGAAGGCGGATCTCTCCACGCGCGAGCGGATCATGCTCGATTTCGCAATGACGGTCTGCAGCGACGCGGGCCGCATCGAGGATCAGGACATCCTGGCGCTGCGCGACGCCGGGTTCGACGACGACGAGATCTGGGACATCGGCGCCATCGCCGCCTTCTTCGCCCAGAGCAACCGGCTCGCCAACCTGGCGGCCATGCGTCCGAACGACGAGTTCTACAGTATGGGCCGGTGACGACCGGAGCCGGTCGGACCGCGCCCCTTCTCACTCAGCCGGGCTCGGCACCCTGCGTCATGGGCAACTTCTCGTCCCGCACCCACTCTGACATGGAGCCGTCGTACACGGCCACCTCGCTCTTCCCCACCAGCAGGCAGGCGAGCGCGTCGATGGTGGCGGAGATGCCACCGCCGCAATAAGCGATCACCCGTTCGGCATCGAGCAGTCCTTTTGCGGACAGGGCCCGGCGAAGCTCGTCCGCGCTCCGGAATCGCCCCTGATCGAGCAGTTCCTCATAGTGCACGTTCACGGAGCCGGTGATGTGCCCCTTGCGCCCGTAGCTCATCTTCGCCTCGCCGGTGTACACCTCCGGCGACAGGGCATTCACCGTGCAGATGGCCGCATCGCCGATGGCGGCGAGCACCGCCTGCTGATCCACGAAGCGCTCCGGGCGCGGCCGGACCGTGACGTTGCCTTCCGGATACACGGTTTCCTGGGTGCTCACCGGCAACGATCCCGACTGCCAGGCCCGGAAACCGCCATTCAGCACCGACACCTGATCGAGCCCCGCATAGTGGAGCAGCCACCAGGCCCGGGTGGCCCACATGAGGTGGCCCGTGGAGTAGACCACCACCCGGTCTCCCTCGCTGAGGCCCGCGGCGCGCAGTCCCGCCTCCAGCGCCCGCGGCGACGGCAGCGAGAAGCCGAGGCCCGTGGTCGTGTCGGAAACCGCGCGGATCTGATCGAGAAACGCCGCTCCCGGGACGTGCCCGGCGCGGTAGTCCTCGAGCCCTGACTCGGCGCGGTAGCCACGCTCCGCCGGCACCAGGTGCACGGTGGCATCGAAGATCTTCAGGCCCGGCTCGCCGAGAGAGGCGGCCAGCGTCTCCGGCTCAATGAGAATGTGGGGATTCGAGTAGCTCATGGTGCGTTTCCTCTGCGGGTTGAACCGGGCGGCAGCGTCCGGTCCCAGTTGAGTACCTTGTGATGCTCGAGCACCACCCTGACGGCCTCGATGTCGATGGCCGCGAGCGTGCCGCGGCGACTGGTGACGGTGGTGGCCTTGAAGAGCGCGTTGATCACCGCCTCCTCCGTCGCCTCCGCGGCTGCCAGGAACAGGGGTGACATCGCATCGTTCACGAGGCGCGGCCCGCTCACCGGGACGTCGCTCGTCCGCGGATGCCGCAACGCCGGATCCGTGGAAAATGCGATCACGTAATCGCCGGAGCCGTTGCTCGCATAGGACCCGGTGCGGGCGAGACCCAGCATGGCGCGCATGGCGAGCCTGGCCAGGTTCTTTGGAACCAGCGGCGCGTCGGTAGCCAGCACCATCATGATGGAGCCGTCCTCGAGGTCGGAGTCCGCTGGCTCTTCCAGCGTCTCCTGGTACGGGTACTGCCCCAGCGCCCGGCCTACCGGCGCCCCGTTCACGGTCAGCACACCGCCGAAATTCGTCTGCACCAGCACGCCCACGGTGTAACCGCCGAGGTCTGCCGGCAGCACCCGGGAGCTGGTGCCGATGCCGCCCTTCCAGCCGAAGGCCTGGGTGCCCGTGCCGGCACCGACGCTGCCCTCCGCCACCGGACCGCCGCGCGCACCGTCGAGCGCACCGAACACCTCGGGCTCGCCGATCGGGTCCGCCCACATGTCGTTGACCCGGGCGTCGTTGGTCTCGCCGACGATGGGATTCACGGTGTGCTCGCCCATGCCCGGCTGCCGGTACACCCAGGTCTTCAAGGCGTTGGCCGCACGCCACACGCACAGGGTGCAGGTGAGCAGAATCGGGGTTTCGAGCTCGCCGAACTCCCGCACCTGGGTTTCGCCGATGAGCTTGCCGTAGCCGTTGCCGACGTGAATCCAGGCCGGCATGGGATGGGTGTAGAGGTTGCCGGGGCCAGGAATGATGGCCGTGACCCCGGTGCGGATGTGATCGCCCTCGATTTTCGTGTGGTGGCCGACGCGCACGCCCGCCACATCGGTGATGGCGTTGAGAGGACCAGGCTCGAGAATGCCGATGATCAGTCCCAGGTCCCGGGCCCTGGGCCGCTCGTCTTCCACCGCCCCGGCCGGCCCGGCGATCGTCGCCAGGATCCAGAGCGCCAGCCGCACGTGTCTCATCCCCGCCCCCCTTCGTCCTTTGCCCTTCAAAGGAGGAGACAGACTAGCAGGGTCCTACTGAAGGCGCAGGTGCGGTCGCCTGGGAAGACCGGGTCTCGGCTCCTCGGCGGTGTCGGTGGGCCGATCGGGCGGGTTGTGGGACTCGAGCCAGCCCACCAGCCGCTTCCACTGCACCACGTCCCGGGTGACGTCCACCTTCTCGAGCTCGAGCAGCCCCCGCCCCTCCGAGGCGGTGCGGATGTAGTTCTGGGTGTCGCGGAGCACGGCGGCCACCGGGATCTCCAGCGACTCCAGGAACTTCATGAGCGCGCGGAACACACGGGTGTTGCTCTTCACCCGGTTCGCCACCACCGCCAGCCGGTCCTCATGGCGGGCCACCTTGGCCACCAGCAGCAGGTCGGCAATGGTCCGGGTTGCAGCGTGGATGTCGATCTCCGAAGGCAGCACGGGCACCAGGATCTTGTCGGCGCCGCGCACGTAGTCGGCGAGCTCGTGCTTCTGGAATGCCGCCGGCGTGTCCACCACCACGCGCTGCACGTCCGGCGGCACCCGGAGCGCGAAGGAGCGGGTAAGCCCCGCATGGTTCTCGTAGGTGGCCACCCCGTGGATGTACGGCGCGTCGGGGTTGCGCCGGGAGAGCCAGCGGGTGCTGGAGCCCTGGGAGTCGTAGTCCATGAGCGCGGAAGGAAACCCGGTGCAGGCGTAGTACGCCGCCAGGTTGGTGGCGATGGTGGTTTTCCCGGAGCCGCCCTTCGGGTTCAGGATGACGATCTTGCGTACTGCCAAGTCGAGTAAGCCCTGCAACAGTTCTGGCGCAACCTACACGGCGCCGAAGCGTTTTGCAAATTTCTATTAAAGAATAATGGCTTAGAGCACATCACTAGAGTGATCTCTGAAGTGGCATCCCTGTTTCCCGCTCTCCTACTCTATCTTTATAAGAGCAGATAGAGGCAGACCGTCACGGCCGCCACCGTCAGCGCGTAGGGGAGCTGGGTGAGCACGTGGTCCATATGATCGCTGCCGGCACCCAGGGAGGCCAGCACCGTGGTGTCGGAGACCGGCGAGGCGTGATCACCGAAGATGCCGCCGCCGGCGATAGCCGCCACGGTCTGGAACACCAGCGGGCCCGGCTCGCCACCGGAGTAGGCCGCCGCCACCGGCAGCGCTACCGGCATCATGAGCGCAAATGCCCCCCAGGAGGTGCCGGTGGAGAACGCCACCGTGGCCGTCACCACGAACGTCAGCGGCACGAGCCAGTCGACGTCGAGCCCGCGGTCGAAGACGCCGACGATGGCTTCCCCCGCGCCGAGCTGACCGGCAACGGCGTTGAGCGCATAGGCCAGCGCAACGATCAGCAGCGCCGGCATGACGCTCTGTGCGCCCCGCGTGATGAGCGCTGCCACCTCCGTCGCGCCGCGCAGCCGGCGGCGCAGGCTGAGCACCAGCACCTGGGTGGTGCAGCCTGCCAGGAACGCTTCGACGATCTTCACCGAGCCGAGTGCGATCAGGCTCCACAGGAAGATGCCCACGATCACGACCAGCGGCAGGGCGAGCTCGAGAACAAGCGAGCTTCGCCCTCCCGCCGGGCTCTGCATCCCGCCGTGGCTTTTTCCCGGCCCGGCCGGCTCCGCGCCGGCCGGCATCCAATCGGCTCCGGCCGGTGCTTCACCAGGCGCCTCCACCAGCGGGGTGGCGCCGGGGCGTATCAGCGCGCCGGTCTCCCGCACACGCCGCTCGGCGGCGCGCATGGGGCCGAGGTCGGGGATCAGCCTGAGCGCCACGCCGAGCGCGAGCAGCAGCACGAGCAGCGGATAGAAGTTGTAGGGAATCGCCCGGATGAACACCCAGAGCCCCTCCTCCACACCACTCACCAGGCCGTTCTGAGCGGCAATGAGGCTCGCGAGATAGGCGCCCCAGGCGGTGAACGGCACCAGGATGCACACCGACGCGGTGGTGGTGTCGAGCAGGAAGGCGAGCTTCTCCCGGGGAATCATCGCCCGATCCGAGAGCGGCCGCATCACCGCGCCGGTCACCAGCGGGCTGAAGTAGTCGTCCACGATCAGGAAGCCGAGACCCCAGGTGGCGACCTCCACCCGGCGGCGCGGCAATGGTCCGCTGCCTCCCGCCATACGGCGCGACAGCTCGAGGAGCACGCCACTGGTGCGGAACCCTTCGAAGAGGATGCCGATCAGCAGCACGATGAGCACGATCCAGATGAACTCGTCGTTGCCGAGCGCCGACTGGAAGAGCGCATTCAGGCTCGCGCCCGGCACACCGCCCAGCATCAGGGTACCGACGAAGGTCCCCAGCAGCATGGCGATGAGCGCCGAGCGGGTGAGGAAAGCCAGCACCAGGGTGATCACCAGTGGCGCCAGTGCCCACAGGCCCCAGCCGGCATCCGTCATCCGTCGAAGCAGAGAAAGGCGTTCTGGAACGCCGGCTGGCCGTCTTCCGTGAGCACCTGGTAGCGGATCACGCCGTCGGCAATGCTCTGCACGTGCACGGTGAGCGTGGACGGCATCAGCACCATGGCGGCGAAGCGCCCGCCCAGGCGGCGTACGCGGGTGGGATCGCCGTCCAGGCAGGCGTTCACCAGCGCGCTCACGGACAGGGCCATGGTGGCTGTGCCGTGCAGGATGATGTCCGGCAGACCGGCTGCCAGCGCCACGGCCCGGTCGGTGTGGATGGGGTTCCAGATCCGTGCGCATTCGGTATAGGTGTGGGCCGCGCCGCCCGCCACTGCCAACGACAGCACCGGCGCCGACGCATCCGGCGTCACCGGCCCCGGCGTGTCCGGCGCGGCTTCCACGCTCGACGACCCCCCGGTGACCGCAACGTCCCGACTGATGCCGAGCTGATACGTTCGGCAGACCAGCGCGCCCGACGCATCCGTGGTGTCGAGCCTCGTCATCTGCGCGGCACCCGGACGGATGGCCATGAGGCTGATGATGGTCGCCCGGGTGGTGAGCCGCTCACCGGCGCGGATCGGCCGGTAGAGGTGCAGGTCGTGAGAGGCGTGCACGCCGCGCGCGCTCTCCGCCCGGGTGACGGTCTCGTAGCCGGCCAGCTCGTGGCTCGAAAGAATCACCGGCCACTCGAGGCAGACCGGAAACACCGGATGGGCGATCACCGTGCCCGCCTGCGTGTCCAGATAGGCCGGGTTCAGATCGCCGAGCCCGGCCGCATACGCCATCAGCCAGCGGGCATCCACGTCGTGGGTGAACGTCCGGGTGGATTCACCCACCATGCGCGCGTCGAGCGGCATGTCAGTCGATCGCCTCCGCACGCTGGCTGCCGGCGGTCCGCACCGGCGTGTCCCCGGGCTGCCAGAGGACGCGCGCGTCCACCTGCCGGACATCCCGAAGCCCGCAGAACGCCATCGTCAGGTCCAGCTCCCGGGCGATGATGTCGAGACACATCGTCACCCCCGCCTCTCCCAGAGCACCCAGCCCGTAGAGGAAGGCGCGGCCGATCATCGTGCCGTGGGCGCCGAGAGCCAGCGCCTTGAAGACATCCTGACCCGAACGGATGCCGCCATCCACCCAGACCTCGATGCCGTCGCCCACCGCCTGCACCACCTCCGGCAGCACGGCGATGGAGGACGGCGCGCCGTCGAGCTGGCGGCCGCCGTGATTGGAGACGATGATCGCGTCCGCACCGGTCGCGAGCGCCAGGCGGGCGTCCTCCGCGCACATGATGCCCTTGAGCACGAGCTTGCCGCCCCACCGCTCCCTGATCCACGCCACGTCGTCCCAGTCCAGGGTCGGGTCGAGCTGCTCGGCGGACCAGGTGGCGAGCGAGCGCATGTCGCCGATGCCGTCCACGTGCCCGATCACGTTGCCGAAGCCGCGCCGTCGGGTGCCGAGCATGCCCAGGCACCAGCGCGGGCGTCTGGCCATGTCGACGAGATTTTTCAGCGTCATCTTCGGCGGCGTGGACAGGCCGTTACGGATATCCTTGTGCCGCTGGCCCATGATCTGCAGGTCCAGTGTCAGCACCAGCGCCGAGCAGCCGGCGGCCTTTGCCCGGTCGATGAGGCGGCCGATGAAGTCGCGGTCGCGCATCACGTAGAGCTGAAACCAGAAGGGCGCGGTGGTGGCCGCCGCCACGTCCTCGATGGAGCAGATGCTCATGGTCGAAAGGGTGAATGGCACGCCCCAGCGCTCGGCGGCGCGGGCCGCGAGGATCTCGCCGTCCGCGTGCTGCATACCCGTGAGCCCGGTGGGTGCCAGCGCCACGGGCATGCGTACAGGCTGGCCGATCATGGTGCTGGCCAGGGAGCGATCCGCCATGTTCACCGCCACCCGCTGCTTGAGCAGGATCTTCGCGAAGTCCGCTTCGTTGGCGCGGTAGGTGGACTCCGTCCAGGAACCGGAATCCGCGTAGTCGTAGAACATCCGCGGCACCCGCCGCCGGTGCAGGCGGCGCAGATCCTCGATGCAGGTGATGGGTGTCACGCCCCGCCCCCGCTGCTCCTGGCCTTGAACGGCGGGTTCTTCCGGAAGCGGGCCGTGAACCAGCCCGGCTTGTCCCACTTCTGGGCTTCGCTCATCCAGATGTGCACCCGTGGCTTGTAGTTTTCCGGCTCGTCCAGGCTGCCCACCTTCACCGAGCAGTGGGTCTCGTCTCCATCGGAGTAGGCATACAAAGGACACCCGCAGTCGCCGCAGAAGGCCCGGGTGACGTGGTGACCGGCTTCGGACAGGGTGACGAACTCCTTAGGACGGCCCTTGGTGACGCGGAACTCGTCACGCCGCACGATCACGGTGTGCGCAGGCCCGCCCCCGGAGTGGTACTGGCAGGCCCGGCAGTGACAGGCGACCTGGGCCACCTTCGGCTCGTAGAACCCGTAGCGGATCTCGCCGCACGCGCAGCCGCCCGTCCGTTTGACCTTCCCCGTCAGCTCACCTGTCACGAAAACCGTCTCCTGTCCCTGATTCGTCGCCCGTGTTCAGCCCCGCACCCGATTCGGCAAAGGCTCACCGGAAAAGAATGCATCCAGATTCGCCACCGCGCAGAGCCCCATGGCCGTTCGCGTCTCCTGTGTGGCGCTGCCCATGTGCGGCAGCAGCGTGACGTTCGGCAGATCGAGCAGGCCGGGCGGCACCACGGGCTCACGCTCGTAGACGTCGAGCCCGGCACCGCCGATGCGCTGTTTCTCCAGCGCCTCCACCAGCGCTGGCTCGTCCACCACGTCACCGCGGGCGGTGTTCACCAGCACGGCGTGGGGCTGCATCCGCGCGAGCGTCGCGGCGTTGATCAGGTGACGGGTCTCCGGCGTGGCCGGGCAGTGCAGGGAAACGAAATCGCTGCGCGCGAGCAGCGTATCGAGATCGCACTGCTCAGCGCCGAGCGCCCGGCGCTGTGACTCCGGCACCGGCGAACGGCTGTGCAGGAGAATCCTCATGCCGAAACCAAAGTGGGCCCGCGCCGCGGTGGCGAGCCCGATGCGCCCGGCGCCGATGATGCCGAGCGTCCTGCCCGTGACCTTCCGGCCTAGGAGGTGCGTCGGGCTGAAGTGTTTCCAGGCCCCGGCGCGGAGCTCACGCTCCCCTTCCCCGGCACGCCGGGCCGTCATCAGCAGCAGCGTCATGGCCAGATCCGCGGTGCAGTCCGTGAGCACCCCGGGGGTGTTGGTGACCGCAATGCCGGCCTGCTCTGCCGCCGGCACGTCGATGTTGTTGTAGCCCACGGCAATGTTGGCGATCAGGCGGGTGCGGATACCCGGGGCGGCGAGCAGCTCCGCGTCCAGACGATCCGTGACCGTCGGGCAGAGCGCATCCGCCTCGCCGAGCGCGTCGGCGAGCGCCGAGCGGTCGAACGGCTCGTCGGCTTCGTTCAGGCGGACGTCGTACCGCTCTGCCAGCGCTGCCTGCACGGGCTCCGGCCAGCGGCGGGTGACGATGACCCGGGGTCGCGTCAAGGTCTCAGCACTCGGTGTCGCCGAGCAGCGCCCGCTGGGATTCGTAGAACGCTTCGATGGGCCCGAATCCGGGTTCACCCTCGAACGCGGCACGGGTGTTCGCGAAGACCTCGTCGTTGGGCTGCTCGATCTGCCACGGCCGGGCGTGCGGCTGCTGGACGTGCCAGGGCGTGTCGCAGAACACCTCGATGCCGTTGCCTTCCGGATCAGAAAAATACACGGACCACGCATTGCCGTGGGTGAGCGGGTTGATGTGCGTGGCGCGTCCGTCCGCGATGAGCTTTTCGTTCATGGCCTTCACGTCGTCGAGACTCTCCACCCGGAACGCGAAGTGATGAACGGAGTTGGATGGCTTGTCGTCCTTGCGCGCGCCGAGGAAGGCGATCTGATGGTGGTCCGTGTCCACCTGGGTCATGAAGACGATTTCCGGCCCCTTCTCGCCGAGCGGCCCCCGGTCGCTGATCCGGAAGCCGAGCACGTTCGTGTAGAAATCGAGCATGTTGTCCATATCGCGGACATACACCACCGCATGAGACCAGCGCAGTTGCATCGCACTCCCCTTCTATCCGTCCGATTGCCCTGGCGCAGTATAAACCGCCGCAGCGCCCCGGCGCGTGTGGGCAGCACCCGCGCCAGCGCCTACAATGCGCGTTCGGCGGGCAGGATGGGAGAGGATGCATGCGGGGCGGCCAGGTCTTCATGGAATCGCTGGAACGTCACGGTGTGGATTGCATCTTCGGCAATCCGGGCACGACGGAAAATCCGCTGCTCGACCGGCTCATCGACTATCCCCGGATCCCCTACTACGTGGCCCTGCACGAAGGGGTGGCCGTATGCGCCGCCAGCTTTCACGCCCAGGCGACCGGACGAGTTGCGGTGGCGAACCTGCACGTGGCGCCCGGGCTCGGTAACGCCATCGGCATGATGTACGGCGCCCTCAAGGCGGCCTCGCCCGTGCTGATCACCGCCGGGCAGCAGGACACCCGCATGCGGCTCGACAACCCGCTGCTCTCACACGATCTGGTGGCCATGGCCGCACCCGTGACCAAGTTCGCCGCCGAGCCGAAGAGCGCGGACGAAATGGGCCCGCTCCTGCGCCGGGCCTTCAAGATCGCCTGCGAGCCGCCCTGCGGCCCGGTGTTCGTCGCGCTCCCCGTGGACGTGATGGAATCAGAGACCGACATCGGCGCCAGCGTCGCCGGCCCGCTGCTGCCCGGCGTGCCCGGTGCCGAAGCCATCGGCCGCGCCGTGACCCTGCTGCGCGAGAGCACCAACCCGGTGTTCGTGGTGGGCGACGACCCGTCCCGCCAGGGCGGTCTCGACACCCTGGTCGCCCTGGCGGAAGCCTGCGGCGCCACCGTCTACCACCAGGGGCTGCGGGCCCACGTCTGCTTCCCGAACCGGCACCCCAACTATCGCGGCCGCACGCCGTTCGAGGCGGCGTCGGTGCGCAAGCTCCTGGCGCCGCACGATCTGGTGGTTCTGGTGGGCGGCACCTTCTTCGAGGACGTGTGGTTCGATCCCGGTGGCTACCTGCCGGAAGGTGCCCGGGTGATGCAGCTCGAGAACACGGCCGGCCGGCTCGCCGTGAGCATCCCGCTGGATCTCGGCGTCGTCGGCGAGCTCGGCGAGACGCTGGCGCGCCTGCTCGACGGGGTGCGCAACTCGGGGGAAAACTACGCCGAGGCTGCCGGCACCCGCAATGCCGCGCTCGCTGCGGAGCATGCGGCCCGGCAGGCGGATGCCGAGGAAACCCTGAAGAAGCTCTGGGACGCCGCACCCATGGCACCCGTGCGGGCCATTCACGAAATCGCCCGCGCCATGCCGGAAGACGCCATCGTGGTGGACGAGTCCATCACCGCCTCGCTGGAGGTCGCCCATCACTTCAACGAGGCGCGCAACGGCGACTACTACGGCGGCCGCGGCGGTGGCATCGGCCAGGGCATCGCCGGTGCTATCGGCGTGCAGGTCGCCCACCCCGACCGGCGGGTGTTCGCCATCTCCGGCGACGGCTCGGCCATGTACAGCATTCAGGCGCTGTGGACGGCCGCCCACCACCAGTTGCCCATCGTTTTCGTGATCCTCTCGAACCGGGAGTACCGGGTGCTCAAGCACAACCTGGACATCTACCGCGCCCGCTTCGACGTCGGCTCGAACAAACCCTACCCGCACATGGATCTCACCAGTCCGCTGCTCGGCTTTCCGGACATGGCACGCGGCATGGGTGTGCCCGGAGAAACGGTGACGGACGCGGACGCCATCGGCAGCGCCATGCAGCGCGCCCGGGCGACCAGCGGCCCCTACCTGATCGAGGTGGTGATCTCCGGCAAGCCCTGACAGGTTCAGGCCGCGTCGTAGTCGGCGAAGCGGGCGGCAAACGACTCCGGCGGCAGTCGGGCGACGTTGGCCACGAAGCTGACGGTGTGATAGTTGCCCGCCAGCGCCAGGATCTCGAGCTGCTCCGCCTGCGTGAAGGTCGCCTCGAACGCTGAGCGGGTCTCCTCATTCAGGCGGCCGTCGTGACACAGCCCGTCCACCGCGCGGATCAGCAGTCCTTCCCGTGCCGTCCACAGATCGTCCGGCTGCACGGCCGCCCGGGTGGCCGACACGGCACGTCGGTCGAGACCCACGTGGGCCGCAAACGCAGCCACGTGCACGCCCCACTCGTACTCGCAGCCGTTGTTGGCCGTTACCCGCAGAATGACGATCTCGCGCTCGCGCATGGCGAGCGGGCTGCCCCGGTCCAGCAGGTTTGCCACGCCTTTCTTCAGGAACCGCGGGCTCAACGCGAATACCCGGAACAGGGAGAGCAGATAGCCGTCGCGCCGGGGATAGGCCTCGAGGAGCCGGGTGGTCTCCGGGTCGTAGGGTTCTGCCAGGGGTATCAGTCGATTCATCTCGCACCTCGCGTTGGCTCGTCGGTTCGGTCAGACTGCTACGTATTCAGTAGCACGAGAAGCCTAGCGCCGACGCACCTGAATTGCTACTGTTTTTGTAGCTAAATCGAAGCTGGAGAAGCAGGAGTAAAGCCTTGGCAACCCGGCGTAGCAATCAGGCAGGACGGCGCGCCGTTCGCGGATCCAGCACCGGCCGGCCCATCATGGTGCTGTTCGACGCGCTGGGGAGACGCTGGAGCCTGCGCGTTCTCTGGGAGCTGCGCGCCGGGCGGCTGAACTTCCGGGCGCTGCAGGAGCGCTGCGCGGAGATCTCCCCCACCGTGCTCAACGCACGGCTGAAAGAGCTCCGCATCCTGGAACTGGTGGATCACGACGATGGTGGCTACGGCCTCACGGACTGGGGCCGCGAGCTGGGGGAGGAGCTGATGGCGCTCAGCGACTTCGCCAGCCGCTGGGACGCCGCCCGGCGGCGCGACGATGAATGATCCGGCCGCGGCTCAGGGCTGTAGCCGGTCGATCCGCCAGCCGGCCGCCGTGCGCGTGTAGAGAAACCGGTCGTGCAGCCGGCCTTCCCGCCCCTGCCAGAACTCCATCGTCTGCGGCGTGAGCACGTAACCGCCCCAGTCCTCCGGCATCGGCACCTGGCCGTCCGGATACTGCCGGCGCAGCTCTGCGACGCGCGCCTCCAGCGTTTCCCGGTCGCTTACCGGCTGGGACTGATCCGACGCCGCGGCGGAAAAACGGCTGTCCGCGGGACGGCTGGCGAAGTACGTCTCCGAGCGGGCGCGGTCGAGTCTGGCTACCGCACCCGAGATGCGGACCTGGTGACTGAACTCCCGCCAGTGGAAAACAAGCGATGCCACGGGGTTGGCCGCCAGGTCCCTGCCCTTCCGGCTGCCGTAGTCCGTGAACCAGACGAAGCCGTCCGGGCCGTGCTCCTTGAGCAGCACGATGCGCACGGACGGTACGCCATCCGGCGTCGCCGTGGCCAGCGCCATGGCCGTGGCGTCGGTCGCTCCCGAGGCGATGGCCTGATCCAGCCAGTCGCCGAACAGCTCCAGCGGATCCGCAGGCAACCGGTCCCGGGAGAGGATCCCTTCCCGGTATTCCCGTCGGTGCCCGTGATGGTGGCCACGGCGCTGACCATCGCCCCGCTCAGTCACGGATCACTCCCGCACAACCAGGTGTATATAAATCTTTTAAGACCTTTTAAAGGGTTTTAAGGATCTATTCTTCCGATCCCGCATCTCCCGATGCCGCTTCTTCCTCGAGCAGCCGCGCACCCCTCAGGATGCCGCCGAGCGCGTAGTTGCCCTCGTGGCAGGCGTACTCGTACACCTGCTCGTCCGACGCCGGCCAGACGTACCGGCCGCCCCAGGGCGCTGCCCAGGCATCGTCCTCCACGGTGAACTCATAGAGGAGGTTGCCGTCGGCCAGGCGCGAGAAACGCTCCACCACGTGCAGATTGGCGCCGGCGAGGAACAGGCCGTTCTCTTCCCGGAAGTTGGTGGTGTCCACCACCAGGGTATCGCCTTCCCAGCGGCCCACCGAGTCGCCCATCCAGCGACGCACCTCCGGCGGTGCGTGCTCGGCGTTCATGCGCACGACCCGGGCGTCGTGATTCATCTCGTTGAGGATCATCACGTGATCGTCGGTCTGCACGATGCGCTTCATGTTGTTGTACATCACGGGCAGCGCCGGCGGACCGGCCGTGCTGCCGAATCCCAGCAGGCAGCGCTCGGCGAGCGGGCGCAGCTCCGGATCATCGTAGGGCCCCACGGGCTGATCGAGCCACCAGGCCGTGCCGGTGTTCTCACGTCCCTCCCGCATCTTCATGGCCCGCGCCCTGCCCACCTCCGTCATCGGCGGCAGCTTGCCGTTCTCCGGGGTGGTGATGATGGACGTCGGATACCTGCCGTCGAGCAGGAAATTGCTCTCGCCGATGTCCACGTAGAAGGCGTTGTAGCCGCCCACGCCACCGGCGGCACCGGCAAACTCCGGCACGTAGATCTCCACCCCGCCTTCCGGCGGCGCGCTGCGGTTCGGATCGCTGGGTGCGGCGTCCTTCGCCAGATTGTTGGCCCAGTATTCGGCGATGGCCTTGGCCTCTTCTGCCGTGATGCTGGGTTTTCCCTCGAACCGGTCCGGACGCTGCAGCGGCGTGAGCGTGGCCACGTTGTACGTTCCGGACAGGTCCGGACGCTCGGCCGCGCTCAGCACCGGCGCGGATACCAGGGTCACCAGCGGCAGGCCCAATAGGGTGAGCAGACGCTTCATGTGCTCGCCTCCTTTCAGTCGGTTGCGGGCAAGGATAGAAGGCGCCTCCGGCGAAGTCGAGGCGACCGCTGCGCGGGTGGATTATCCCTTACACTGCCGCCCATGCAATCGTTTTCGTTGCGCTGCCGGTCGAAGTGGCTGCTGCTCGCCGGGCTGATCACGACCTTGCCCGCTCTGCCTGCTGAAACGGATCGTCGTGTGCCAGGCGATCCGCTCGCCGAGCTCGGCCGTACCCTGTTCTTCGACACCCGACTCTCCGAGCCCGCCGGCCAGGCCTGCGCGACCTGCCACGATCCCTCCCGCGCCTTCAGCGATCCGCGCCCAACCGGGGCCGGCGGTGCGCTGTCCGTGGGCGCGGACGGCCGTTCGCTGGGGATGCGCAACGCACCCACACTCACCTACGTCGCCAGCGTCCCGCCCTTTCATCGGCAGGCCGATGTCTACGTCGGCGGGCTGTTTCTCGACGGCCGGGCGCCGACCCTGCAGGCACAAGCGCTGCAGCCACTGCTCAACCCGCTGGAAATGGCCCTGCCCGACGAGCAGACCCTCGTCCGCCGGGTGCTCGCAGACACCGCATACCGGGAGCACCTGTTGGCGCTGTTCGGCCCCGAGGCGCTCGCGGGCGATCGGCGGACCGTGGACGCCATCACCACGGCGATCGCCGCCTTCGAGCGCACCGAGGCCTTCAGCACCTTCGACTCCCGGTTCGACCGGGCGCTGGCAGGTGAGTACGTGATGAACCGCGACGAGGCCATCGGTCAGGCCCTGTTTTTCTCGGACCTGAGCAACTGCAGCCAGTGCCACCTGAACGAGATCGGCCGGCTCTCGCCGCGGGAGACTTTCACCAATCACGGCTACCACAACATCGGCGTCCCCGTGAACGCCGCCGCCTGGCAGGCCAACGGGGTCGGCGCCGATCATCGAGACCTCGGCCTCGGCGGCCGCAGCGAGCTCCCGGACGCGGCGGACCAGAGCGGCCGCTTCCGGGTTCCTACCCTGCGCAACGTGGCCGTCACGGCTCCCTACATGCACAACGGCGTGTTTGCGTCCCTGGAAGCGGCCGTGGCGTTCTACGGCAAGTACACGCTGAGCAACCGTCCGGCGCAGACCAATCCCGAAACCGGCGAGCCGTGGGCGCCGCCCGAGACAGGTGAGAACGTCGACCTCACGCAGCTGCGCGCCGGACAACCGCTGGATGCGCAGCGGGTAAGGCACCTGGTGGCGTTTCTGAAAACGCTGACGGATGCGCGTTACGAGCACCTGATCGTGGAGTGACCGGTCAATCCCTGGGTGAGCTGGGCTATCTGACCCGGCGAACCCGTGTGGCGCGGCCGCCATCGGTGGAGAGCATGTAGCCCCCCAACGCGGTCCGTTCGATGACGACGGTCATTCCGGATTCGTAGCCGGCCCGACCGGGCTCCAGCTCCACCCAGATCTCGCCGTTAGAGAGTTGGAAGATCCTCTCGCCACGCGGCTGCTGTGCGAGATGCTCGATACGCGCCTGCACCGGTACGGGTGGCGGGACTGCTTCCGGAATCGGCGGCGATTCCGACCGGCTGGCCGATGGCAGACCCGCGTCCGATGCGCTTCGGGCGTCTGGCTCGGCGTTGCTCTGATTCATGAGCCGGTCGGCGGCGGCGTCGAAACACGCCAGGCGTTCAGCGGTATCGATAACCGCCACACATGCCCGCACATCCTGCTCGAGACGAGATACCGACGGGAATGCTCCAGTCGCGAAGGCCAGCCCCGTGACGAGCAGCCAGGTTCCGCTTGAACGAATGCGGGCGCCCGAAGGCGCCCGCCGGTCGATCTGCGACGTCACGTCACAGGTTCATGGTGTAGCTCAGGTACCACATGGCACCGCGCGAGTCGTGCGTGAAGGGATCGAACTGACCGTCGAAATTGATTCTCGGCGGCTTGCGTCCGAAGATATTGTAGCCGCCGACGGAAATCCGGCTGCCTTCGGCCTGAATGCCGAAGGCGGGCAGCTCGAAGCTGTACTGCGCATCCACGGTCGTCCAGCTGTTGATGCGGCGGTCGAGCTGATCCTCGGTCTCCGCGATGGCGCCGGTCAGGCCGATGGAGAAGGCACGCACGCAGGAGCCCAGGCACACGTTCTGACCGTCGTTACCCGGATCGTCGATGCTCTGGTTGTCCTCGTAGGCGTCGATGTAACGCACCAGCACGGATGCCGAGTGCCGGTCCTTCATCCAGTTGAAGCCCAGATTGACCTTCCACTCCGGCATGGAACGCCCAATGGTGGTGCCGAAGTTGCGGCTGCCCACACCGTCGATCACCACGCCGTCAGCACGGGTGAGATCCCACTCCCGCGCCCAGCTGCCGGTCAGGGTCGTCTGCAGAATGCCCAGGCCACCAAGCTCCCAACGGTAGCCGACGGTGAAGTCCAGACCCGAGACGTCCAACTCCTGAGCGTTGGAGTACGTAGGCGATACGCGCAGCAGCTGCAGGTTGGCCGGGTCCCGGATCACCTGGTCCGGAATGCCGGTTCCCAGGGAGATCACCGTGCCGTCGGTCTGCACGCCACAGTTGGGGATGGCGTCGGTGTCCACATTGTTCAGACCCTGCGGACAACGCAGCGCGGTATCCTGCGCCACCAAGTCGGCCGGACCTTCCAAGGTGATCAGATCGTCGTAGTTGTAGTCGTAGTAGTCGAGGTCAACCGACAGCCCTTCGAGCAGTCCCTCCGTCGGAGCCCAGGACAGACCGATGTTCCAGGTCGTCGACTCCTCCGGCGTGAGCTCCGGATTGCCGTAGCCGATCTGAGGACGGAACGCCAGTCCGGCGCCGCTGAACGGGTCGGCGATGTTGATGAGCTGGGTCGACTGACCTTCGCGCTGGAGCAGCGAGCCTACCCGGAACGATGTGCCGCCGGACGCCCGCAGCGTCAGGCTGTCCGTCACGTTCCACATGGCCGTGATCTTGGGATCGAAGGTGGTCTCGTCGTTCTCCTCGAAGTCCTCCATCCGCCCGGCGATCTGCAGCTCCAGACGGTCGGTCACGGGCACGGCGAACTCGATGAATGCGGCCCAGACGTCCTCCTGCGCCTGGAAGTCCGCGGAGCCGTAGATGAACGAGTAGTTGTTGTTGTTCGAGTCACGATCCGCGTCGTAGAACACCTCTTCGCGCCGGAACTGCGCGCCGATAGCGACCCCGAGCGCCCCCGCGGGCATATCCCAAAGATCGCCGGTTACGACCAGATCCGCCACGGTCAGCTTGTTCTCGGTGACGGAGCGGATTTCGCCCACCATCCAGTTGAGCAGTTCAGGCGTGTTGATCAGCGCGGGGTCGGTCTGAGGCTGTCCGTCCGGAGTGAAGTATGCGCTGAAGAACGGATTCCAGTACTGACAGCCCCCCGCACCAGGCGTGCCGTTCACCAGATCGCAGTCCGGACCACCCATGCCGTTCAGGGCCTGCAGCATCTGCTGCTGCTTGGTGTCGGTGAGACGTCCCTGGGCGTCGCGCTCGCTGTAGGTGAACGAGCCGTCGAAGGTCCAGTTGTTGCCGAACGGGAGATCCCCGCGAAGGCCGACCACAGCACGATGCTGCCCGACGAACTGGCGGGCCTCGGTGTCCACCGGGCGTACCCTCGAGTTAGGGCCGTCGCTCGGGGTAAAGCCGAGCACCCGGCCGTAGAACGTGGTGGGGACCACGGGGATCGCCGACGGATCGCCGAGCAGCGCTTCGCTGCGGCGGGCAAAGTCGTTGATCAGGCCCGGATTGTCCGCCGGAATCGTCGGAAACCGGACCAGCGGGTAGAGGGACTGTCCAGTGCTGAAATCCTGGTCGGAGTACCCGATCTCGACGTAGGTCTCCACGGTGTCGCTGATGTCATAGCGACCGTTGACCAGTGCCAGGAAACGGTTCTCCTGGCCGACCAGTTCGAACATCGGCGAAAAGTCATAGATACACGCGCCAAGACCGTCCAGGGCACCGGCCCAGGGCGTACCATCGGTAGGCGCCCGGAAGCTCTGCCTGTGAATGGATGCCGCCAGCTCGCAGTCGATATCACCGGCGATAGGCGTAGGCGTGGTGGCCCCGATGGCAGCGCCACCGCCCACGAGGTAGGCGCCGGTCACGGCCGGGACCTGAGGCACGAACGTCGCCGGGTTGCCCAGGGTGGAAACGCCGGAACGGCCGTAGTCTTCCCAGCGGTCGTCGATCTTCAGCGCCTTGCGGTCCAGGTATTCGGCCGAAACCACGATGCTGCCGCGGTCGTTGTTCACGCCCCAGATACCGGCAAGCTGTACGTCGTCCTGCTTCCAGGTCTCCTCGTCGCTCATGTAACGCACCTGGAACTCGGCACCCTCGAAGTCGTCCCGGGTGATGAAGTTCACGACACCGGCGACGGCGTCGGAGCCGTACAGCGCGGAAGCGCCGTCCTTGACCACTTCCACCCGCTCGATGGCGATCGTGGGCGTCAGGATGGACGTGCTCACGTAGGCGTTACCGCCGGAGTCATTCCCACCTGGCACGCTGCGCCGGCCGTTCAGCAGCACCAGCGTCGAGCCGAGACCCAGGTTGCGCAGATTGATGTTGGTCTCGCCGCTGGAGTTGTCGCCCCCGCTGAACGAGTTGGTAGAGTTGGTGGAGCCCGTGTTGTACGTCATCCGGTTGACGATGTCGGAGATCTCCTGCGCTCCGATGTTCTCGATGTCGGCGCGGGTGACGACAGACAGCGGCGACGGCGAGTCGGCCGTCGTCCGCCGGATGTAGGAGCCGGTGACGACAATTTCCTCGATAGCACCCTCCTCGGCAACGCTGGGTATGGCGCCGAGGCCGAGACACACAGACAAACCGGCCGCCGCAGCGGGCCGCCAGCGCATTCTACGTAGCTGCATGACACTCTCTCTCCATTTGTATTGAACAACCCTGACGCCCGGGCTCCTCTCTGCGGAACGCGTGACGTCTCATCTGGTCATCTGTTACCAGACACCAGCCCGACGGCCACCCCTAATGAACCGGTCGGGAAGTTGGAGACTATCACCGGGCAGGTTGAAAACAAGCGTTCGTCGAACGGTTCGCCGGAGACTCTGATTCAGATCAGATTTGCGGTGCAAAAAAAACCGGGGCTTGCGCACCGGCGAATGAACTCGATCATGCTCGGTTTTCCGACGTTCCCCTCGCAGGAATAAGGATTCGCCGGATTCATTGTGCATTGCGCAAACATCAGGGCGCCAAACGATGCCCGTTCAGCCGTGCGCGGCGGTCTGCTCGAGCTCGTCTCGAAGCATCCCGATGAGCGTCGATGCCGGCAGGTTTCCAGCTCGAAGTCGCGCCCGGCCCGCACCGGCGCCTGCCCACATGACGCTGAAACGCGGATCACCGCGTGCACTGACGAGCTGCTTCACCGCGTCGTAGGTCAGCGGATAATCCGGCACCGTCATATGCAGAGCGCCCAGCGCCTCGAGCAGCGGCGTCACGAGACCCCGGGCCGGACGGCCGGAGATCAGATGGGTGAGTCGCGTTTCGCCGCCGGCCAGGAGCTGCTTTCTGTATTCAGGTCCGGCGAGGGACTCGGCACAGCCGATGAACGCCGTCCCGAGCTGCGCCGCCGAAGCACCGGCCTCCAAAGCCCGCCGCATATCCGCACCGCCCATCAGGCCGCCTGCAGCGATCACCGGCACGTTCACCACGGCCGCCGTCGCCGCAACGAGGGCGAGCAATCCGTCCCTGCCCGCGGTGCGCGCGTCGGGCGCTCCGAGAAACGCGCCGCTGTGACCACCGGCGTCGTACCCCTGAACGACGATGGCGTCCACACCGCCAGCCTCCAGCAGCACGGCTTCCTCGACGCTGGATGCCGTCGCCATCACAAAGCAGTCAACGGACTTGAGTGCCGCCATCCGCTCCGGCGTCGCCGGCCCGAAGTGCAGGCTCACCACGGCGGGCCGCGCCTCGAGCAGTACTTCGAGCATGGCGTCGTCGTCGTTGAACGACCGGTAGATCTCCCGGAGCCCGGCAGGCGGTTGTGCGCCGGCCTGCGCGAAGAGCGGTGAGAGCGCAGTCAGGAACGCCGCCTCGACCTGCGCGTCGCGCCTCGGTGTCGGGTGGGTGAAGACGTTTGCGGCGATGGGCCGGCTCGTCAGCACGCGGGTGGCTTCGAGGGCGCTTCGGGCCGCATCGGGTGCCAGGGACCCCAGCGCCACCGAGCCCAAGGCTCCGGCATTGCTCACCGCCGCCGCCATCTCCGGCGTCGAAACCCCGGCCATGGGCGCCTGGATCAGCGGGATCTCGAGCCCGAGCCGCTCGCAGAACGTCGTTGGATAGGGGATCGGCATGGGCCGAATCTGGCCGATTCACCGCCGGATTAACAGTTTCCTGATCGGAATGTATTAGTGTCCACCCATTCCAAACGCATTCGATTAGAGTGCGCCGCTCACACGCCCCCGCTCCGGGGCGTACGCCAACCCACCCGACACAGGACCCGAACATGCCCGGCTATCTGCAGATGATCGACGAAGTGGCTTCCATGCGGGAAGGCCACCCCACCTGGGGCGCCATCAGCCCCGAGTACGTGGTGCGCATGAAGCTCCAGAACCGCTTCCGCACCGGCCTCGAGATCGCCCAGTACACGGCGGACATCATGCGCCGGGACATGGCCGCCTATGACGCGGACCCGTCCAAGTACACCCAGTCCCTGGGCGCCTGGCACGGCTTTATCGCCCAGCAGACCATGATGAGCGTGAAGAAGCATCACGGCTCGCTGGACCGTCGCTACATTTACCTCTCCGGATGGATGGTGGCGGCGCTGCGCTCCAAGTTCGGTCCCCTCCCCGACCAGTCCATGCACGAGAAGACCACGGTGCCGGACCTGATCGAGGAGATCTACACCTTCCTCCGCCAGGCGGACGCCCGCGAGCTCAGGCACATCTTCGTGGCGCTGGACGAGGCCCGCGCCAACGGCGGCGACGTGGACAGGATCATCCAGCAGATCGACAACTACGAGACCCACGTGGTGCCGATCATCGCCGACATCGATGCCGGCTTCGGCAACGAGGAGGCCACCTACCTGCTGGCCAAGCGGATGATCGAGGCCGGCGCCTGCGCCATCCAGATCGAGAATCAGGTCTCCGACGCCAAGCAGTGCGGCCACCAGGCCGGCAAGGTGACGGTGCCGCACGAGGACTTCATCTCCAAGATCAACGCCATCCGCTACGCGTTCCTGGAGCTCGGCATCGACAACGGCATCATCGTCGCCCGCACCGACTCCCTCGGCGCTGGTCTCACCCAGAAAATCCCTGTTTCCCTGAAACCGGGCGATCTGGGCGACAAGTACTGTCAGTTCCTCGATGCGGAGGAAGTGCACAACATCGACGAGCTGAACGACGGCGACATCACCATTCACCAGGGCCGCAAGCTCTGCAAGCCGAAGCGGCTGGACAACGGCCTGTACGCGTTCAAGGAAGACACCGGTTTCGATCGGGTGGTGCTCGACTGCATCACCAGCCTCGAGCACGGCGCCGACCTGCTCTGGATCGAGACGGAGAAGCCCAACGTCGCCCAGATCGCGGCGATGGTGAACGCGATCCGCAAGGAGCGCCCGGATGCCAAGCTCGTCTACAACAACTCGCCGTCCTTCAACTGGACGCTGAAGTTCCGTCAGCAGGTGTTCGAGGACTGGAAGAAAGCGGGCAAGGACGTCTCTAAGTACCCGGATCCGAAGAAGGACGAGAAGGGCCTCATGGACGTGGCGCTCGATCAGAGCGAGCTGGCGCTGGAAGCGGACCGTCTGATCCGCACCTTCCAGAAGGACGCGGCGCGGGAAGCAGGCATCTTCCACCACCTGATCACGCTGCCGACCTATCACACGGCGGCGCTGTCCACCGATGTGCTCTCCGAGGGCTACTTCGGCGCGGAGGGCATGCTGGCCTACGTGCTCGGTGTGCAGCGTCAGGAGATCCGGCGCGATCTGGCCGCGGTGAAGCACCAGGACCTGGCGGGCTCGAACGTGGGCGACGACCACAAGGAGTACTTCCTGGGTGAGAAAGCGCTGCTGGCCGGTGGTGCAGCGAACACCATGAACCAGTTCTGACAGGGCGCCCGGTGTTTGGCGCCCAGCGCCAAACACACATAAACTCAGGCGGCTCCGCTGTACGGCGGGCCGCCTTTTTTCTTTTCACACGGGGAGCGTGCGCAACGATGCTCAGAAAGGTCCTCATCGGTCTCGCCGTGCTCATCGTCCTGCTGCTCCTGTCCGGCTTCCTGCTCCGTGACGTGCTGTTCTTCGCGCTGATGGCGAGCCGCATCGCTCCGGAGTCCGGCTTCGATCTCTCGCGCGCGCCGGCCGCACCCGCCTACGGCGATCCGTCCAGCTGGGCCGCGCTGCCGTCCTTCGACGATCCGAGCGACGAGGCGCCTTCCGGCTTCGAAGTCACGCCGCTGCCTGTCAGCGTCTTCTTCGTGCACCCCACCAGCTACATGAAGCCGGACAACTGGAACCAGCCGCTGGACGACGAGGACGCGAACTGGGTGGTGGACGAGCGCGTGCTGCGCCACCAGGCGTCGATCTTCAACGGTTGCTGTGAGGTCTGGGCACCCCGCTACCGGCAGGCTACCTTCTTCTCGTTCATGGACCGCAACGGCGACGGTGCCAGGGCGCTGGATCTGGCCTACGCCGACGTGAGCGCCGCGTTCGATGCGTTCCTCGCAGGTATCGACGGGCAGCCGTTCATTCTTGCCGGCCACTCACAGGGCACCGCGCACGCGGCGAGACTCCTGCGCGAGCGGATCGCCGGCACCGCGCTCGCTTCGCGCCTCGTCGCCGCCTATCTGGTGGGTTTCTCGATCGGCAAGGACCAGACCGGCGGCGTGCCCGCCTGCGACCATGCGGCAGCCGTGGGCTGCGTGGTCGGCTGGAACAGCGTGGACGGCGATGCCGGCGGGCTCTTTCCGGATGCGGAGGGACTCATCTGCACCAACCCGCTCACCTGGGAGGACGACGGCGCTTACGCCGGCAACGACCTGAACCGGGGCGGTATCGGCTACCCCAGCTACGGCCGGCCACTGCCGGACGAGGACTATCGGACCATGATCGTGGAACCCGGCGTCGCGGATGCGGAGTGCCGGCGTGGGGTGCTGAGCGTGGGCGATCTCCGCTCGGCCGATTTCCCCTCACGCATGCCGGGCAGCAGCATGCACGTCTACGACTACAGCCTCTTCTACGCCAACGTCCGCAACAACGCCCTCACCCGGGCCCAGGCCTATCTCGCAGCCCGGTCCGGCGGATGAACCTGCCATCGTCAGGGGGTTTGCACAGAACGCTACTCTCCAGCACACTCTGCGCATTCGGCTTCGGCCGGGACGGAAGCCGGGGAGGTTTCCGGGGAACAGGATCGAATAACGCGCGCTCCTTGAGCGCACAGAATCACAGTCCTGGAGGGGAGAAACATGACCTCGCATCTGCTGCGATCGCTGATCGCGGTCCTATTCGTCGTACCTGCACTCGCAATTGCTCAATCCGGTGAGATCGAGGAAGTCATCGTCACCGGCTCCTACCTGAAGGGGACACCGGAGGACGCGCCGTCCCCCGTTCAGACCCTGCAGAGGGAAGAGATCGTCGCATCCGGCGCCTCGGATATGTCCGAGGTGATCCGCAACCTGACTGTGGCCTCCGGCTCCGACACCGCGCCCCAGGACGGCACCCGCTTCAACGGCGCCGCGGGCTCGGGTCTCGCCAACGTCAACCTGAGAGGCCTGGGTCCCACCGCCACCCTCGTGCTGCTCGACGGCAAGCGGCTGCCGGAGGCCGGCCAGAAGCTCGCGGACGGCGACCGCTTCGTGGACATCAACAGCATTCCGATCACGATGATCGAGCGGGTCGAGGTGCTGAAAGGCGGAGCGTCCGCGACCTACGGCTCGGATGCCATCGCCGGTGTGGTGAACTTCATCACCCGCAGCGACTTCGAAGGCTTCGAGTTCACGGCCAAGTACCAGGACGTAACCCAGGGCAACCAGGTGGATGCCACCCTGGGCGCGATCTTCGGCTGGGCCAGCGATGACGGCCGCACCAACTTCGTCATCGGCGGCGAGTGGTTCGACCGGCAGAAGATGGAGGCCGGAGATCGTCCGGATCTCCGGGCCGATCTGTACGACAAGCAGGACGCGGCCTTCATCAACCGCTTCACCTTCACCGGTGGGGATGCAAACTGTCTGAACGTGGGCCGCGACTACTACCGCGACAACTTCGACGGCTCCGATCCACAGGCCTGCTACGAGCCCGGCATCGACAGGCCCAACTACATCATGATTCCGGCGCAGAGTCGCGGCAGCGTGATGGCCGATTTCCGCCACTCGTTCTCTGAGTCGCTCGAGTTCTACGGCCAGGCGTCCTACCTGAAAGGCGAAAGTGGCTCGAAGGAAGCGGTCAACGTGGGACCCCTCGAGCCGAAGTACTTTCTGCCGTGGCTGATCGGCGCCACTTCGGGCGTGCCGATTCCGGCTACCGGCTGGCCGAACGACCCATCGCTCATTCCCAACGGCGGGCCGCTGCCGCATCCGGCTCTGGCGCCGTTTTTGCCACCGGGATTCTTTCCGCTGGAGCTGGCCGACTACGACCTGCGGACGCCAGGCATCGAGGCGGCACGTGAGTACGGAAGCGGCAACGACAACGAGACCTGGCGCGTATCTGTGGGGGTGCGTGGCGACTTCGAGCTCGGCAGCAGGGACTGGAGCTACGACCTGTCGGTCAGTCGCGGCGAGAACGACTTCAGCACCCACACGCTGGAGATCGACAAGGACCGGCTGGAGCTCGCGATGTACGGCCTCGGCGGTCCGGACTGCACACCGAACGGCTCGCTGGATCCCACTGACCCGCGGGCTGCCGCTGCCCGCTTCCTGCTGGCCGGCACCGACGGGCAGTTCGACGACACCGCCACGGCACCCGGCACCGTGGGCACGCTGGAGCCGCTGTTCATGGCCCTATCTGGACCCCTGCCCGGCTTCCCGTATATCAACGAGGACAACCTCGTGATGGCCATGACCAGCTCGAACATGGGCGATGCCGACCAGGGTTGCTACTTCTTCAACCCGTTCCTGTCACGGGATCTGGCCGGGCAGCCGAATTCGGAAGAGCTGCTGCGCTGGATCGAGTACCCCATGGACGACTACCAGAAGACCAATACCTTCCTCACGGAGGTGGATCTGGTCTTCACGGGAGAACTCTTCGAGTTCAACGGAAACATGGTGCAGCTCGCCATTGGCGGCCAGTACCGTGAGGAAGGCCGCAAGACGGACGTGAATCCGCAGATCACGGGCTCGGTGAACAGCTTCGGCCGGCTCTCCGGTGGCACCTCTTTCGGCGGACTCTCCGAAAACCGCAACTTCGACGCCCAGCGCGACATCTGGGCGGTGTTCGCGGAGATCGGTATTCCCCTCACGGACGACATCGATGTGCAGATCGCCGGCCGTTACGAGGACTACGGCGGCGACATCGGCTCCACCTTCGACCCGAAGCTGGCCATCCGCTGGCAGACCACGGACTCCCTGGTGCTGCGTGGCAACGTGACGTCGAGCTTCCGCGGTCCGGCGCTGGCCCAGGTCAACGAGGGCACCGGCTACAGCCTGGAGTTCGGTGTGGCGGACGTGCTGGGTCAGGGTACCAACCCGGCCGGCGCCAACTGTGTCCGCACGGGTCGTTGCGCGATTCCGGCCGAGGATGCGGCGCCCACCATCATCATCGTCAAGCAGGGCCTGGAGACGCCGGACCTGCAGCCGGAAACGGCCATCTCCTGGAACATCGGTGCGATCTGGTCGCCCGTGCAGGGTCCGCTCGAGGGTCTGACCATCGGCGCGGACTACTACCAGATCAACTTCGAGGACAAGATCATCGACGTGCCGACTCAGGCCTTCCTCACCGAGGAACAGGCGCTGTTCGAGAGCGCGCTGGCGGCTGGTGACTTCGTCATCGTCGATCCCACGCTCGGCAACTTCGGTGAGCCCTGCGATCCCAGCGAGGCCCAATACGATCCGGGCGCTACAAATCCACTGGCGGAGGCCTGCCAGGTCAACCCGTCAGCGTATGCCGTCACAGCCTCCAGCTCGGCGTTCGACGGCAACGTGCTCCGGCGGCCGGACAAATCGCGGTCGCTGCAAATCATCTCCAGCCGCGCCATCAACACCGGCAAGGTGGACGTGTCCGGCATCGATGCCAACCTGCAGTACGTCTTCGAAGCGGGCCCGGGCCAGTGGATCATCGACGGCAATCTGAACTACATCATCGAGCACAAGGTGAAGGACTTCCCCACGGGTCAGCCCGACTACGACGCTGCCGGCTGGGCCAATCGCGGTCCGAACCGGCGGATCTCCCGGTCCATGCCCGATCTCAAGGGTGATGCGGGCCTCTCGTGGATGTACAACCGCCACTTCGCGCGGCTCGGTATGCGCTACGTAGGCTCCTACAAGGACGACTCCGTGCCGTCGCTGCGGCTCGAGGAGGAGTTCGACGATTACTTCGCGTTCGACCTGAACTACGCCTACACCTTCGACATGGGCGATATGGGCGACCTGCAGGTCTCGCTGGGCGCCATCGACCTGTTCCAGGCCGATCTGCCCAACGTCAAGGACTCACGCGGCGTCGACCTCTACACCTTCGACCAGCGTGGTCGTCGTCTCTACGCGAGCGTGCTCTACCGGCTGTAGAGCCGAGGGCACCAGCGCGCTCGAGAAGGCCGGCACCCGCCGGCCTTTTTTTATCCCTGCGAGCCATCTTGCGCCGGTCCGCCAACTTGTACATGCTAGCGGGGACCTCAATGGGAGGGGTTCGTTTCAGGCTCGCGGCAGGCGTACCGCCCGGTACGCAGGAAGGAGAGCAGCGCGCGGGCAAAACAACGACACGGACGAGCGGCTGGGAGGCTGGTCGCCGTGTGACAGTGAGCCGATGGAGGGGATTATGAAGTCCAATGTCACGGGCACCGCGTGCCCGCTGCTCTGCTGCCTGTTTCTCTTGCTGCCGATGTCTGCTGCCGCCGAGGAGAGTGCGGCCAGCCGGCGCATCGAAGAGGTGATCGTCACCGCCGAAAAACGCGAATCCACGGTATCCGATACGTCCATCTCCATCACCGCGTTCGGCGAGTCGATGATCGAGGACTTCGGGATACAGGGTGCCGACGAGATGGTCAACTTCATCCCGGCGACCACCCGGGACGCCTACGACATCCGCATCCGCGGTGTCGGTAGAAACTTCCGGGCGCTGGGCGGCGACCCCGGGGTCGCAACCTACTACAACGGCGTCTACTCGGAGGACTTCGGCATCGCGTCCTCGGAGAGCGCCCTGTACGACATCGGCCGGATCGAGGTGCTGCGCGGACCGCAGGGCACGCTCTACGGCCGCAACTCCATCGGCGGCGCGCTCAACTACATCACCAACCGACCGACGTACGAGTTCGAGGGCGAGCTCCGGGCAACGATCGGCAACCTCGGCACGTAGGAATACTACGGGGTGCTGTCCGGACCGCTCATCAAGGACCGTCTGGCATACCGGCTCACCGGCGTTCGCCGCGACCGGGACGGCGCGCAGAAGGGTATCGACGGCTCCGAGGACGTGAACTCCGTCGGCGACCAGAATATCGCGGTTGCCCTCAACTGGCAGATCGCCGAAGGCTGGGAAGCCAACGTCCGCTGGAACGACCGGAAGTCCGACCGCATCATCAACGACACCGTGCTGGTGACGGAGGGCCCGATCACGTCGGCAGGCACTCAGCGCAGGGGTGTCCGCGCGACCGACGTCTACGCGCTCGGCATCGTGCCGGTACCGGCGCCGCTGTTCGGCGGCCTCGTGCCCTACACCGGGCCGACCATGACCTTCGCGGATCCCGTCACCGGCTCACCCGTGCAGGCCATCTACGCCAGACCCGGCGTGGATGCGGCGGCATCAACCATGCTGAACTCGGCATACCAGACGAATCCCGACGTATTCGATCCCGACATCGAAGACCTCAACGGTTACGCGCTCACCCACAACCGCAACGATGAGGTGTTCAACCAGCAGGCGGTGCTTGCCGATCTGTCCTGGGACATCAACGAGACCACGCAGATCAAGTGGATCGGCGGCTGGCAGGATTTCGACTACACGTTCTTCATCGACAGCGACAACTCCACGAGCAGCCTCACGTCCTATTACCAGCTCGTCAAGGAGTCCGTGGAGACGTTCTCCAACGAGCTCCAGCTTCTCTGGCAGATCGGCGACAACCTCCAGCTCACCAGCGGGGTTTATCAGTTCCAGTCGAAACGCCGCCAGCGGTACTCGGTGAACAACGACACCAATCAGGGTCGCTGGACCGATCCCGTGAATTACGGCTTCATGGTCGGCTTCCTCGCCGGCACCGTGCCCGTGACCGTCGGCGACGCGGCCCCCGGCACCTCCCTGTACGGACCGGCCGTGGGCGACGCGAACGGACTCCTATACGGCATCGACAACACGGTGACGACCGACGCCTACGCGGCGTACACCCAGGGTGTGTACACCTTCAATGAGAACTGGGCCGTGACGGTGGGCGTGCGCTGGGCGCGTGACGAGAAGTCGGCCGCGGAGCAGCGCGGTGGGTACACGGAGAGTGCGGCTTTCCTGCCCGCCATCAGCTCGATCGTTACCGAACCTTTCTGCCAGAACACCTATAACGTCCCGGACTGCGCAACCCTCGGCCTCACGCCGCTGGCGATGATGAACATCTTCATGGGCAACGCCTCGTTCACACCCACCGCCAACCCCAACATGCCCATCACGCCCACCTGCGCGCTGGACGACCCGGACTGCGCGACACCGCTGCGGCTCCAGGCCTTCCCGATCTCCTGGGCCGATGCCTCGGAGCCGAGCAAGAACGACTGGTCGAAGGTGACCTATCGCGTGAACCTCGACTGGACGCCGAACGACAATACGCTGTTCTATCTCGGCGTCACCACGGGTTACCGCTCGGGTGGCTACTCGCTCGGTCTGCTCGGCACCCAGTCGCAGCTCTTCGACGAGAACGGCGACCCTATCAGCGGCCGCACCGGCCCCTCCGCCACGTACGACGAGGAGGACGTGATCGCCTACGAGTTCGGCTACAAGGGATCCCTGTTCGACGACCGGTTGCAGATCTTCTCCGCCCTCTACTACTACGACTACGAGGGCTACCAGGACGAGGTCCAGGAGTTTCAGGCAGAGACCGGCGGCGATCGCAACGTGGTGATCAACGTCGACGACGCCTCCAACATGGGCTTCGAGCTGGAAGGCGTGTGGCTGGCCACCGACTCCTGGACCATCGGCGGCAACTACTCGTACACGCGAACCGAGTACAAGTCGGACGTCTTCATCGTCGTCGACGACGACCCCGCCGCGCCGAACACCCTGTTCCCGTCCAATGTCGTGAATCTCAAGGGCAACGATCTGAAGCGGATTCCCCGCCAGAAGGCGACGCTCTACTCCACGTACGACTTCAATTTCGCCGCCGGGGTGCTCACCTTCGGCGGGTCGGCATCGTACACGGGCAAGTACTGGGATTCCGGCATCAAGCGGGACCTCGATCTGGTGCCCGAGCGGTACCGCATCGATCTCTACGCGAGCTGGCGCGACAACCGGGACCGGTGGAACATCCGGGCGTTCGTGGACGACGTGACCGAGGAGGGCGCGGCGCGGGGCATCGGAACACCCACCGCCTCGGGCAACTGGCAGTTGACCGCCGACTACCTCTATCCGCGCTTCTACGGCGTCGACGTTACCTTCCGGCTCGGCAACTGAGCCGGGTTCCAGAACGGAGAAGGCCGGCGAAAGCCGGCCTTCGTTTTTCCGGGCCAGGTGCGACCGGCGCTCAACCGCCGCTGCGCTTCACACGATATCCTTCGCCGGCAAGGTAGGCCTGAGCCTTCTCCCGCTGATCCCCCTGCAGCTCGATCATCCCGTCCTTCACCGTGCCGCCGACGCCGCAGCGGGATTTCAGCGCCTTCGCGAGCTTGACGAGCTCCACATCGGCAAGCGGCAGGCCGCGGATGAGCGTCACGCCGGCGCCCTTCCGCGCCTTGGTTTCCCGGGAGACAGTCACCACGCCATCCCCTTCCCGCGGCCGGCTCCGGTCGCGGCACACGCAGGACTCCACGGGGCGCCGGCAGCCGGAGCAGTGTCGCCCGCCATCCGTGCTGTAAACCAGACCGCCCCGCTTCTTCATCGAGAGCGATTCTTCACGCCGATACCGGGCTTCCCAGGCCTCAGCGCGAACCCTGGCCGTCGTCCACCTTGATGAAGGTACCGGTCACCGCTTCTGAAGCCGGCGAGACCAGGAAGAGCAGCGTCGAGTCCAGCATGGCGGGGTCGCAGATGCGCTTCCTCGGGAAGTGCAGCGAGATGTCGCCCATGCGTTCGAGCATGCCGTCCATCATCTCGGAAGAGAAAGCGCCGGGTGCGATGGCATTGACGTTGATGTTGAACCGCGACCACTCCACGGCCAGCACCTCCGTCATCCGCACGATGGCCGACTTGGTGACGGAGTACAGCGCGGCGCCGTTGCCACCGTAGGTGAAGGCGCCAACCGAGGAGATGTTCACCATCCGGCCCGGCAGCTTGGCCGCAATCAGGCGCCGGGCAATCTCGCAGGAGAGATCCCAGGGTCCCCGCAGATTCGTGTCGAACACCGCGTCCACCAGCTCGTCGGACATCTTCACGGCGCGCTGCGCGTCGGGAATACCGGCGTTGTTGACCAGGATGTCGATGGTCCCGAGCCGGCTCTCCGCCTCCTCCACCACATTGCGGATGCTCTCCCGGTCCGTCATGTCGAGCGCCAGCGGCAGGCAGTCGCCGCCGGCAGCGCGAATCTCCTCCGCCAGCTCGTTCAGCCGCTCGACGCGTCGGCCGGTGAGCACAACCTTGGCGCCGCAGGCCGCGAGCACCGTGGCGAACCGGCGCCCGAGACCGGACGTGGTGCCGGTGACGAGCGCAACGCGGCCGGTCAGATCGATGGAGAAGTTCGGTATGGGATAGTCGGACATCGGGATCTCCTGGGTAGTGTTGTGAAAAAGGAAGTGAATTCGCTGCCGCGGGGGTTACAGACCCACCTCGGCCGCCAGATCGGCCGGCACGGAGATCGTCTTCGAGCGCAGGTACTCGCCGAGCGATTTGGCCTGACCGTCCAGCCGGTTGTTGGCCGACACCCCGTCACCCAGGATGCCGTGGATATAGAAATTCAGTGCTTTCAGATTGGGCATCTCGTAGCGGTCGACCTCATAGGGCGCCACGTCCGGCAGCAGGTCCTTGAGCGCCTCCACGGTGAGGAACTGCACGAGAAAGGCGTAGGAGGTCTCCGTCTTCGCCCACACGCCGACGTTGGCACAGCCGCCCTTGTCGCCGGAGCGGGTGCCGTAGAGGCGTCCCAGCGGGATGCGCTTAGGAGTACCGCCCGGCACGGGCGGCAGCGTTGCGGGGGTCTGCTGGTAGTAGATCTCGTCGAATCCGAGCTGGCTGGTGGGCACCACGTCCCGCACCTCGGCGCCGACGTGCACCCGCTCGACGATGTGGCGGCTGTCCACCAGCGCCGGCCAGTAGGCGATCACCGGGCCGCCGGAGGGTGTGCCGGTACGGGAGCAGAAACCCGGATAGTTGGCCAGCGCCAGCTCGATCACGTGTGCGGAGAAAAGACGCCCCACGCGATTCGGATCTTTCGAGTGCACGTGAACCCTGAGGCTCGCCTGCGCCGCTTCGTTCTGCACGGCGTCCGCATGGTCCGTACGCAGGAGCTGTACCTCCACCTTGTCGAACTGCTCGCGGCCGCCCAGCGAGTCGAAAAGGGTGTCCGTGAAGATCTCCGCCTTCTCCTCGATGTCGAGGCCAGTGAGCAGCATCTCGATGCCGTTCTTGTAGCCATCCGCGGTGTTGATGCACACCTTGTGGGTCGGCGGTGGGCTGGAGCCACGCACGCCGCTCACCCGCACCCGATCCTCACCCACCTGCGTGAGGTTGAGCGAGTCGAAGTGGGCGATCACGTCCGGATTCACGTAGGCCGGACTCGAGATCTCGTAGAGGAGCTGGGCGGTCACGGTGCCCACGGAGATGAGGCCGCCGGTGCCCGGATGCTTGCTGATGGTGAAGCTGCCGTCGGGTTCGATCTCGGCAATGGGA
Source organism: Pseudomonadales bacterium (assembly GCA_050185825.1). GTDB lineage: Bacteria > Pseudomonadota > Gammaproteobacteria > Pseudomonadales > Azotimanducaceae > SZUA-309. The sequence continues at coordinate 391,961 of JBFWZA010000001.1, forward strand.
TAGCCCACGTTGCGGAAGCTCGGCACCTCCCGAAAGAACGAATAATTGCCGCCGCAGGCCTGGCAGCCGCACTCGATGATGTGCCCGGCGGTCAGCGCGCCAGCCAGGGCGTCGTAGTCGTCGCGGCGCCAGCCGAACTTCCAGGCGGCCGGCCCCATCACCACCGCCGCATCCGTGACCCGCGGGCAGATGACAATGTCGGCGCCCATGTCCAGCGCCTCCTTGATGCCCCAGGCGCCGAGATAGGCGTTGGCGGTGAGCACCTCGTTGTCGACGTCCGCCAGCGCCAGGTTCCGGTCCAGATTCACGAACCGCTCGCCGGCTGCCTGAAGCTCACCCATGCGCGGCGCGAGATCGTCGCCGTCTATCCAGGCCACCTTCGCCGGGCAGCCGAGCTCGTCCAGGATGGCCTGGACGTCGTCGGCCATGCCGCCGGGATTGAGGCCGCCGGCGTTGGCGACGATCCGGATGCCGCAAGCCATGCAGGGCTCGATCACCTCACGGACCTGCTTGAGAAACGTGCCGACGTAGCCCGCGTTGCCGCCGCGGCTCTGACGCTGGTTGTAGAGAATGGCCATGGTCAGCTCGGCCAGGTAGTCACCCGTGAGCACGTCGATGGGACCGCCCTCGACCATGTCGCGGGCCGCCGACAGCTTGTCGCCATAGAAGCCGCTGCAGTTCGCCACCCGCAGCACGTCGCCCCGCCGTTCGCTCATGGGTTCCCCCGGAAGTCAGTCCCGTCGCAAGACTACCTGCCGTGAGCGGGTCTGGTCGAGCATGCGGCGCTGGACGCCGGGAGCCGGGACAGGCAACGTACGTCCCTTCGCACCCCGGGAGAGACCATGAAGCTCTGGCACTGTCACGACGCCCGCTCGTTCCGACCGCTGTGGACGCTGGAGGAGATGGGGCTTTCCTACGAGCTCGAGATGATGCGGTTTCCGCCCCGCTTTCTGCGCGAGGGATACACCGACATCAACGTGCTGGGCACCGTGCCTTACTTCGAGGACGGCGAGACCCGGATGACGGAATCCACCGGGATCTGCCACTACCTGGTGGAGCGCCACGGGCCGACGGAGCTCGGTCTGGCGGTGGATCATCCGGAGTACGGCAACTACCTGAACTGGCTCTACCACTCCGATGCCACGCTCACCTTTCCGCAGACGCTGTTTCTGCGCTACACGCGGCTCGAGCCGGACGAGACCAAGGCCGCGGTGGGTCAGGACTATCGCCGCTGGTACCTGGCGCGATTGAAGATGCTGAACGCCCGGGTGGCAGACCACGAGTTCCTGGTGGCGGACCGGTTCACCATCGCCGACATCGCCTGCGGCTATGCCCTTTATCTGGGCGAGAGCCTGGGTATCCACGAGGACTACAAGCCGGAGGCGCTGGCCTACCTCGAACGGCTCAAGAGCCGGCCGGGGTTCAGGAAGGCGCAGGCGGTTCAGGACGCGAACCGCCCGGACTGAGCCCGTTCAGCCATCGCCGACGATGTGCGCGCCGCGCGCTGCGAGCAGCTCCTTCAGAAGGCTGCGGTGGCAGCGGTCCGCGTGCTCGCAGTAACACCCCACGGACAGATCCGTGTGGTGGGAGAGCGCCGCCACCAGGTCGAGATCCCGTCGCGCGGTGGGCGACTTCATCTCCGCAAGGAAGGCACGCCGGAATCGCCGCCAGGCGGCCTCGTCCGCCACCGGGAAGCTCTCCTTCAGCAGCCCCTCGCTCGGCGACAGGTTCGGAAACCAGACGTCGAAGAGATCCCGCGATGCGTAGTCTTCTTTCTTCACACCCCGAGGCAGCCGCCGGACCGTGCCGATCCGGAGCCCTTCGCCCGGCGCGCGGGGGCTGCCGAGCCTGACGATCCGCAGCGCCATCGGCTCTCTACTCAGCCGCCGCGCGGGGCCACCCGCCAGTAGCGGGCGCCGGTGGGGCCTTCGGGCATCGGGAAGCCGTACTTCTGCGACTGCACGGCAGTCACCCGCCGGATCAGCGCGTCGTCCGTGAGCGGTACCAGCCGGGCGTCGTAGACCCCGTCGCCGATCTTCAGCCGCACGTCCGGGCGGTCGTCCACCCAGCCCGGCCAGTTCTTTTCCTCCGGGCGGCTGGCGGCGAGGTACAGGTCGCCATCGAGGGTGGCACACCAGATCGTCACCGAGTGCGGCAGCAGATACGGCGTGCCCACCTGCAGCGCGATCTCCTGGTGCGCATCGGCGAACGTCCAGTCCGTCGGGTAGGCCTGCACCTCTCCCGACAGCCAGAGCCCCGGACGCCGGTCCGATGGCCCGCAACCGCCGAGCAGCACCACCAGGCAGACCAGCAGCGTGCCCTGCAGGCCGACGGTGCGCGGAAAGTGAAACGATCGATTCATGTTCAAGTCGCTCCCAGTGCCATGTAACGGCGCGGATTGGCGTGGACGATCTGGTTGGCCACGCCCTGCCCCGCCTCGATGAACGTCGCTTCCGCCTCCGCATACGCCCCCGGGTAGGTGGAGTCGAAGTGCGGATAGTCGGAGCCCCAGAGGATGGTATGCAGGAGGCCCTTGTCCCGCATCCAGGCGAGCCCCTTGGCCTCGTCCGCCTCCATGGAGACGAAGCACTGGCTGGAAAAGATCTCGCTCGGCCGGCGCTTCAGCCAGGGCGTGTGGTGGCCCATCACCTCGAAGTGCTCATCGAGCCGGTCGAGCCAGTAGGGTATCCAGCCGAGGCCGCTCTCGAAGAAGCCGACCCTGAGCGTCGGGAACCGGTCGAGCACGCCGCCGGCAATGAGGTCCATCATCACCGCCATCTGCCCGAAGGGATGCGCGATCATGTGGTCATAGAAGACGTTGCCCTCGTAACGCCCCGTGGAGAAGCCCGGCATGCGGCTGCCGAAGCTGCCATGAATGGCGAACGCCAGATCGTCCGCCACCGCCGCCTGCCAGATGGGATCGCAGGCCGGATCGTAGAGCGCGAGGCCGTCGTAGCGCTCCGGCCGGCTGATGAACCCCTTCAGGCCGAGCGAACGCAGCCGCTTCACTTCCTTGAGTGCGAGCTCCGGATCCTGAAACGGCACGATGGCCATGCCGAAGAGCCGATGTGGATCCTCGCGGCAGAAATCGCTCATCCAGTCGTTGTAGGCACGGCAGGTCTCGGCCGCCACCTCCGGGTCGTGCACGTCGCCCCACAGCAGGTGGATGGAGGGGAAGAACAGGGCCTGATCGATGCCCTCCTCCGCCATCACCTTGAGCCGCTCGGCCGGGTTCCAGCTGCCGGGCAGGATGTCGGCCCAGGTCACCCGGGCGCCCGGCGCCAGGCCGCCCGGGATGCAGGCGTTGGCCGGGCCGGGACCCTGGCCACGGCGGTCGCGACCTTCCACGGCCACGAAGCTCTGCCCGCCTTCGGTGCGCACCTGCAGCACCCGGTCACGGAACGCCGGCCGGGTGTATTCGGTCCACACCAGCTCCGGCTCGCAGATGTGGCCATCCGCGTCGATCACACTGAATCCGGCCATGAGATCCCTCCCCCAGGTCTCCTGGCCGTCAGTGTACGCGCATCAGACCTGGCCGATGAACTCCTGCATGTGGGCCGTTTTCAGCGCCGTCTGCTTGGCGCGGTCCATGTCGTAGTGCAGGCGCGAGACGATGCGCTGGGCATACAGGCCGCCGCCCGCCTGGATGTTGGTCACCGCGTTCCAGCCGCCGTAAGCGTCCGCGGTGAGGTCGCGGATGGCGTGGAAGAGCCGCGTGCGGTAGAGGCCGTCCACGGACTGCATGGTGGACATGTACTTGCGCGCCAGGTGGCCGACCTTGTCGTTCTCCATGTCGGCGATGCCGGGTGCGGTGAGGATGGAGCCGCCGGCGATGTCGTGCAGGTGGCGGACCATGAGCGACCAGTTGGCGGCGCCGTGGTACTTGCCGGCGTTGGTGTAGAGCTCGTCCGGGAACGCCGCGCCATCCGAGGTGACGTGGCAGTTCTCGATGGCCGCTTCCAGCGTCGCCTTCACCAGCGTCGCGTTGATGAGCATCTCGGAGATCTTCTCCTTGATGTGCCCGGTCTTCTCGAGACCGTTGGCCTCGGAGATGAGCTGCGCGAAGCCCACCAGCGCCTCGTAGCGGGTGGCCATGCCGGAGAGCCCGCCGAGGCGCTCCCAGAGGCCGAGCGCGTGGGCGAAGATGCCCGCCAGCTCCGGATTCGTGCCGCCGAGGAACACCCGGTCGTTGGGCACGAAGACGTCGTCGAAGATCACGAAGCCTTCCGGCGTGTGGTGACGGCTGGAGATCGGGAAGTCGCGCTTGTCCTCGTGACGCGGCGCGTAGGTGGTGTTGATGATCTTCACCCCCGGCGCGTTCACCGGCACCATGGCGGCCACCGAGTACTCGTCCTCACCCGGCTTCATGGACTTGGTGGGAATGGTCATGAGCTCGTGGCCCATGGACGCCGCCGAGATGTGCAGCTTGGCGCCGCGGATGACGATGCCGTCGTCCGTGCGCTTCACCACCCGCACGAACTGGTCCGGGTCGTCCTGGTTGCCCGGTCGGCGACTGCGGTCGCCCTTGGAATCCGTGATGCACTGGGTGATGCGCACGTCGCGCTTCTGCGCGTCCGCTACGTAGGCCCTGATACGCGCGGCGTTTTCCGGCAGGACCGGCTCGATGCGATCCGCCGCTGTCAGCAGCGTCATGATGGAGGCATAGGTGACGTGGGTGAGCAGGTCCACGGTCTCGTGCAGCTCCACCTGCTCACGCAGCTCCGCCGCCGAGCTCGGCACCTTCATGAACGCGCCGATGGCGTCCGGTGTGGGGTCGTAGAAGCGGTCGTACCCCGCCGCAGCGGAGTCCACCGTGATCCCGAGGATGGGATCCGTGGCCACGTCGTCGATCAGCCGCCCTTCGAAGTAGGTCTCGCGACCGTCGTTCAGCGACGCGCGATACTCGTTTCCTGTCATCATGAGCCGTGTTCCCCCAGCACCCAGATTTATAACGGGTTATAAACTTAGCCGACCTGACCGGATCAGCACAAGCTGCGATCAGAAGGTAACCGAGACCTCCGGAAAGTCTTTCGGCATCGCGGCGCGCAATCGTTCCCGGGCAGTCTGGCGGCCCTCTGCGTTGGCTGCGAACTGCGCCGAGAAGAAGCTCAGCACCGCCACCTGGGTGATCAGGTGCTGCCGACCCGGGTGAATCGTTTTCCCGAGCGGTTTTGTACAGATGGCGAGCCGGGTCCCGGCCGGATTGATCCCATCGGCAGCGTCTCCCAGGCCGGCGAAGGGATCTTCCGGATCTTCCTCCCCACCGGCCTCCCCACCGGCGAGCAGCGCCTCGCAGGCGAGGCTGTCCGGATGGTCCATGAAGCGCAGGGCCGGGTCGGCCAGATCCACGAACGCGGTGTGCGAGGCGCCACGGATGGTCAGCAGTGTGGCCTGAGGTGCCCGGGACGGGATCCCGGCGGCGTGGGTCTCGTAGTCCACCACGGCATCTTCCGTTCCGGCGATCATCAGAAAAGGCGCCTGGCTGGTGAGGAAGAACCGCCGGGTGAACAGGGCGGCTGGCCCCGCGATGGAGACCACCGCCCGCACCCGGTCATCCTTGAGCCGGGGATGGTAGCCCACCAGTGTTGCCGTGAGGCCGCCGAGCGAAAGGCCGGCCACACCGATCCGGGAGGGATCGATGCTGCCCGGGAAGGGATTTTCCGATCCTTCCAGGGCAAGCAGGGAGTCGATCAGAAAGCTGACGTCGCCCGGCTGGTTGACCACATCCGCCGCGTTCGGTCCACCCGGGGCGTTCCTGTTGCTGAGCGGGAAGTCGGCAGCCGCCACGATGTAGCCCCGCCCGGCGAGCGCTTCCGCCAGATATCGACCGCCGAAACGATCGGACATGAAGCCGTGGCTGTAGATCACGAGCGGGCTCGCGCCTTCCAGCTTCGGATACCAGATCGACGTCACCAGGGTCCGGCTGTCCGCACCCGGGTAGTCGCCGTTGGCCGGTGTGGGGCGCGTGACGTCCACAAAGGTCCGTTCCACCTCGCCGATATCGTAGGTGTCGGCCTCGAGGAACATGGCGCTCGGCGAACCCGCGGGCGGGTCTTCCGGGCCCGTGGCGAGATAAACGACGCCGCCCAGCACGGCGACGATCACGACCATGCCGGCCAGGGTGATCCCCGACCACATCAACACTCGACCCATCGCGATCCTCCATCCGTCGAACGGCGGATGATGGGCTAGAATCGCTCGTCCTTCCAGGGAGAACGCCGTGAGCAATCAGCCACTGAACGGGATCCGGGTCATCGATCTGACCCAGATCTACCAGGGACCCTATGCGGCGTTTCTCATGGCAGGCGCCGGCGCGGAGGTGATCAAGGTGGAACCGCCGGGCGGCGAGCGGTTGCGCGGCCGCGGCGGAAAGGACACACCGCTGTCGTTCGTGATGCTCAACTCCAACAAGCACAGCGTGACGCTCAACCTGAAAGCCGCACGCGGCAAGGAGCTGCTCAAGCAGCTGGTCGCGGATGCGGACGTGCTCCTCGAGAACTACGCCCCCGGCGTGATGGACGGGCTCGGGCTCGGCTGGGACGTGCTGCACGCGCTGAATCCGAGGCTCATCTATGCCTCCGGCACCGGCTACGGCCTTTCCGGCCCGGACCGGGATCAGCTCGCCATGGATCACACCATCCAGGCGGCCAGCGGCGTGATGAGCATGACGGGCGACCCGGACAGACCGCCCGCGAGAGCCGGTGGCGCGCCCAGCGACATCATGGGCGGCATCCACATGTACGCCGGCGTCATGACGGCCCTGGTCGGCCGGGCGGCCACGGGTAAGGGCACGCGGGTGGAGGTGTCCATGCTGGAGGCCATGTATTTCACCCTCTGCTCGGAGTTCGCGGCCTATCACGCTTCCGGCGAGCTGCCGGAACGCGCCAGCGGCCGCTCACCGGCGGGCGCCTCTCCTTACGGACGCTACCGCTGCCGGGACGGCTGGATCGCCATCATCTGTGTCGCGGAGCCCCACTGGCAGAGCATCTGCCGGGTCATCGGCCGGGAGGATCTGCTCGGCGACGAGGCGTACTCGGCTGCGCACCTCCGAAAGAAACGCCAGGACGAGGTGGACGCCATGATCGAGGCCTGGAGCAGCACCCTGCCCCGGGACGAGGCCTTTGCCGCCATGCGGGCCGCGAAGGTGCCCGTGGCACCCGTGCGCAATCTGGAGGAAGTTCGCACCGATCCGCATCTGCACGCCCGCGGCATGCTGAGGTGGATGACCCACCCGGAGATGGGTGAGCTCGTGCTGCCGTCCAGCCCGATCCGCTACTCGGACTACGGTGCCCACGAGGTGACGTTCTTTCCGGCGCCCGGGGCGGACAACGAACGGATCTACGGCGACCAGCTTGGCATCAGCGCCCCGGAGCTGGCCGCGCTCCGGCAGGCCGGTGTGATCTGAGCGCTCAGACGAGCGAGTTCACCAGCGACATGCCCGCAAATATCGCGCCGCACGCGGCGAAGATCGAGGCTGTGCCGAGGAGCACGGAGCGCACAGGACACTCGAGCCATACGGGGACGTTTTTCATCTGCTGTTCCAACTACCGCGTCAAAATTCGGCGCGCATGATGGCCAAGTCGTGGCATCCGAAACAGCAATTCCTGCCGAGGTCGGTATTCGGATATTCCGACTGGACAACCGGAACAGCTGCCGGTAAGGCGCGGCGGTGAGCGCTATGCCGCCATCTCCGCCAGCCGCGACAGCTCCTCGAGCCTGTGCGCCACCCGCTCCGGCTTCTGCGAGCCGAGCTGACACACCAGCCGGTCAACGCCCAGCTCGCGATAGGCATCCAGGTCCTCGGCCGTGGTACTCAGGGGGGTGACGACGATCTCGAAGCCGTCACGGCTGCGGCCCTGCCTGTCGAGCGCCTCGTCGAGCTGCGCGAGCACCTTCGCCGTGGTCGCCGGGTTCAGCGCGAAGCCGTACCAGCCGCTGCCGAACTCCGCGGCGCGACGGAGCGAGCGGGCGCCGTGCCCGCCCACGAGGATGGGAATGTGCGGCGACTGCACGGGCTTGGGATCCAGCCGGCAGGGGGCGAGCTGCACGTGCTTGCCCTCGAACGAGGCAAGCGGCTGCGTCCACAGGTTGATCATGGTCTGCAGGAACTCGTCGCAGCGTTCGCCACGATCCTCCCAGCCGTAACCACAGGCGAGCACCTCTTCCTTGCACCAGCCCACGCCGACGCCGAAGTCGATGCGCCCGCCGGAGAGCCAGTCGAGGGTGGCGAACTCCTTGGCGGTGTACACCGGGTTGCGTTGCGGCACCAGGGTGATGCCGGTGCCGAGCCGGAGCTTCTCGGTGGCGCCGGCGAGCAGGCCGAAGGTGGCCACCGTGTCGAGCATGCCGCCGCCTTCCGGTACGGGGATGCGGCCGTCCTTCGATCCCGGATACGGGAACTCCATCTTGTCGAAGAGCACCACGTGCTCCCCCATCCAGATCGAATCGATGCCGGCAGCTTCCGCCCGGCGGCCGAAGTCCCGGACCATGTCCGCCGTCGCCAGCGGCGACATGAACGTGGCGAATACGCCGATCTTCATGCTGTCTCTCCCTCAAGGTTCCCCGGCAGAGTACACGATCCTGCCCGCCACCACCGTCATCAGCACCCGCCCATCGAGCAACTGCTGAGGTGCGGTGGATCCCACCGCGAGCGGGTCCAGGGAGAGCACGGTCAGATCCGCCCATTTGCCCGCTGCCAGCGAACCGGTGAGCGTCTCCTTCCCGGATGCCCGTGCCGGCCAGACGGTGTAGGCGCGCAGCGCTTCCTCGGCGCTCACCGCCTGCTCCGGATACCAGCCGCCCGGCGGATTGCCATTCCGGTCCGTGCGGGTAATCGCGCAGTGCAGGCCGTAGAAGATGTCGTAGTCGGTGCCGGCCAGGTCCGAGTTGAAGATCAGGCCCGCGCCAGCCCGGCGCAGGCTGCGCCAGGCATAGCCGCCGCGTATCCGCTCCGGTCCCACCCGATCCTCCGCCCAGGGGCTGTCCTCCACCGCGTGCCCCGGCTCCATGGACGCGACGATGCCCATGGCGCCGAAGCGGGCGATGTCGTCCGGGTGGACGATCTGGGCATGCTCGATGCGGTGATGCACCGCCGGATGGGGTGTGTCCGCGAGGGCAGTCTGGTAGTAGTCGAGCACGGCCCGGTTGCCCGCATCGCCGATGGCGTGCACGCCCACCTGGAATCCGGCCTGGATGGCGCGGCTGACCATCTCCTCCGGAAATCCGTACTCGTCACCCGACACGCCCCGGTGACCCGGCTGATCCGAGTAGTCGGCCAGGAGCGCGGCGCCCCGGGATCCCAGCGAGCCGTCGTAGTAGGCCTTCACCCCGCGCACCCAGAGCATGCGCTCGTCCACGGGGGTCGGACCTTTCCCGATCCAGGCCTCCATGAGCGCCGCATTCTCCGGTCGTGCGGCGAGCATCACCTCCACCCGGACCGGCAGAGCGCCGTCAGCCGCCAGCGCCTCGTAGGCCGGCATGTAGTCGGCGTAGACCCCCGCATGGTGCACCGCCACGTAGCCGCCCGCCGCCATGGCGTCGAGACCGTAGCTCAGCAGGCGTTTCTTCTGCGCCAGGCTCGCCGCCGGAATCACGTCCAGAACCAGGGAGCGGGCGCGGTTGAGCAGCACCCCCGTGGGTTCACCTGTTGCATCCTTCACCACCTCACCGCCCGACGGCGACGGCGTCTCGGCGCTGATGCCGGCCGCCTCCAGCGCCTGCCGGTTGGCCAGCAGCCCGAAGCCGCGGCGTCCGAGCAGCACCACGGGATTGTTCGGGCTTACCGCGGAGATCGGCCCTTCCGTTGGCAGCCGGTCCGCCCAGGCGCCTTCGTCCCAGCCGCTGCCCAGGATCCACTCGCCCGGCATCGCATTGGCAAGCCGCGGCATCAGCAGCTTGGCCATCTCCGCCACCGTTTCCGCACCGCTCACGTCCACCCGCTCCGCCTGCTCGCCGAGCTCGTTGTAGTGACCGTGACTCTCCACCAGACCGGGAATCACCGTCGCACCGCGCAGATCGACGATCCGTGTCGTTTCCCCCGTATGTGCGGCGATGTCGCTCACGGAACCGACGGCAAGGATCCGGTCACCACGAATGGCAACGGCCTGTGCGTCCGGCCGCCAGACGCCGTCGTGGTAAGGCGCCGCCGCCGACGGATTGCCTTCCACATCCGGATCCGGCCAGGTCAGCGTGTAGACGCGGCCGTTGGTCAGCACCAGGTCTGCCGGCTCCGGCACGGCGGCCTGCTCAGCAGGCCGATCGCAGCCGGCGGCCAGCAGCAGACAGAGCAGCAGGCCCGTAGCTCGGGGCGCAATTCGATTCATGAGGGCTCCTGTTGTTGAGGCACGACCTGACGGGCCACGGTGAAGACGATGAGCATCTGCCCCACGCCGTAGGGGATCCACACGGCCAGGGTATCCTGCGGGAACGGGCCCCGGAACAGCGCCACGGCGAGGATCAGATCGCTCAGCAGAAACAGCGCGGCACCCAGCGCCAGACGGCGATACGCCCGGTCCGCCAGCGCCAGCGCGGTCCCGAAACCCGCCGTCGCGGACAGCAGCAGGGTGTAGCCGAGTGCGGGCCAGACGAGCGCCGCGAGGCCGTCGGGCGGAGAATCCCAGGCGAGCGGCGGCGCGAGCCAGACCACCACATACCAGCCGAGCACGCCGGTGAGCAGCCAGCCGGCCACAGCGGCGGCAGCGACGGGATCCCGTGCGCGCCGGGTAATGAGCACACCGAGCATGCCGGAGATGTAGCACACGTGTCCGATTCCGAACGCGCCGATACCCGCAATCGTTCCGCCCGGCAGCAGCCCGGCGTTGAAGAAGTCACCCAGCGCCCCGAAGGCCATGCCGGCCAGCGTCCAGACCGCCAGCCGGACGCCGGAGCGGCGCCAGGCGACCGCCGCCGCCGCCACGAGCACCAGGGAAGAAGCCATGCGTCCCGTGAGTGCCGGCCAGGTACCGTGTCCGGCGAAGGACCCCCACGTCAGCGCGCCCGCCAGCACCACCGCCCAGCAGCGCTGGAGAGTCGTCAGGGTCTTCAATCGGTTGCTCCCGCGCCTTCGAAGAGGCGTACTTTAGTGAGCCACCCATGACAAGCCAAACGGCCATTGCTAGGCTTCCGCGGCGGCACGACGCGAACACGAGGGAGAGACGGATGGACATCGCACCGGAGGCTGCCGGGTTCTCGGCATCCCGCCTGGAACGCATCACCGGGCACCTGAACCGCAACTACATCGAGCCCGGCAAGATCGCCGGCTGCCAGGTGGCGGTGTCCCGGCACGGACATCTGGCCTACTTCAGAAGCCTGGGGCTGATGGACCGGGAACGGAACCGGCCCATGGCGGACGACACCATCTTCCGCATCTACTCCATGACCAAGCCCATCACCTCGGTCGCGCTGATGCAGCTCTACGAGCAGGGCCACTTCCAGCTCAACGATCCGGTGCACCGGGTGATCCCCGCCTGGCGTGATCAGCAGGTGTACGTGGAGGGCGAAGGGGAGCACATGGTGCTGAAACGCCCCGAGACGCCCATGACCTTCCGCCACGTGCTCTCCCACACCGCAGGGCTGTCCTACGGCGCCACGAAGCATCCGGTGGACAAGGTCTACCGCGCCAACCGGGTCCGCCGGGATCAGGGTGAAACCCTGAAGTCCTTCATCGGCAAGCTCGCCCACGTTCCCCTGCACTTCACCCCGGGCGAGCGCTGGATGTACTCCTACGCCACGGACGTCTGCGGCTACCTCGTGGAAGCCATCTCCGGGCAGCCCCTGGACGAGTACTTCGCCGAGCACATCTTCGAGCCCCTGGGCATGAGCGACACGGCCTTCTTCGTGGCGCCGGAGAAGCAGCACCGGTTTGCCGCCAACTACGAGCGGGCAGCGGACAAGTCGCTCAAGCTCCTGGATGACCCCGAGAAAAGCGCCTATCTGGCAAAGCCGAGCTTCTTCTCCGGCGGTGGCGGGCTCACGGGCACCACCGCGGACTACCTCCAGTTCTGCGAGATGCTCCGCTGCCGTGGTCGGCTCGGCGACGAGCGCCTCATCGGCTCCCGCACCCTGGATCTCATGACCCGGAACCACCTCACCGGCGGCGATCTCTCCACCATGGCCGTGGGCGCGTTCTCCGAGACCGCCTACGACGGCGTCGGCTTCGGGCTGGGCTTCGCCATGTCCCTCGACGAGGTGGCCACCGGCGCCCTGGGCGAAGGCGACTACTACTGGGGCGGCGCCGCCTCCACCATCTTCTGGGTAGACCCGAAGGAGGATCTGGTGGTGGTGTTCATGACCCAGCTCATGCCCTCGGCCACCTTCAACTTCCGCGGGCAGCTGAAGAACATCATCTACGGTGCCATGGAGGACTGAGACCGCTGAATCATGATGGGCGAGTCACTGCTCGAGCTGCTTGCGGAGGTATCCGTGACGCTGGCCGGCTTCGCCGGCGTGGTCGCGGCGTTTTCGTCGCGCCGCGATGACCGTTGGACGGCACTCGACGTGCTGCGTTTCCTGAACATGCTCTGGTCGAGCCTGATGGCACTGGTGCTGTCCATCGCCACGCTGGTGCTGCTGCACGTCGGCCTGATGGAGGAGACCACCTGGCTGGTCTCCAGCCTGCTCATGATCGGCCTTCTGCTGCCTCTGCTCGTCTGGTCGCTGCGCCAGCTCACCAGAGTCAGCAGGCTGCACCCGGGCGAGTACAGCCCCTGGATCAGCGGGCTTGTGTTTGCGGTGATGATCGGCGCGATCGCGCTGCAGGTGCTGAACGCCGGCGACTGGTGGGTGGACCGCGGCTTCGGGCCCTATATCGCCGGCCTGGTTGCCCTCATCCTCCTCTGCATCATCATGTTCGAACGACTGCTGTCAGCGGTTCTGCGACGAGGTCACGCCGATCGGATCTGATTGATCCGCGCCTCCGTCAGCACCTTGGTGACGCCATCGATCTCCCGGACGAGGCCGATGGCGTTACCTTCCCGCACCACCCGGAAATCGTCGTCCCAGAAGATCGGCCGTCGGAAGTAGATGTCCAGGTCGAAGGAGACGGGCGGACGCTCGGCATACAGGGCCGCCAGCAGGTAGTGCACACCCATGCCGCCGCCGATGAGGGGTGCCCGGAACCCGGCCTTCTGGGCGGCCGCCAGATCGTAGTGGATGCTGTTGCCCGGCTCGCTGTAGGCGACGACGATCTCGGGTGTTAGCCGATGCTCGGCGAGCACCGCCGCCGCACCCGGATCGGTCAGCACCGGCGCCGGACGGTCTCCGGCACCCCGGCTGCCCTTCGACGGGTCGGGCTTGAGCGACCGACGCCGGGCCGTGATCACCCGCGCACCGGCCTCGTCCTCGAACCAGGCATCCGTGTCGATGGTGCGACCCCGCGGCACCGACGTGACCGCCGTGATCCGACCACGCACCCTGAGCGGCTCGTCGAGCCGGGCGGGGCGATGCTGGATCAGCGATTGGAGCATGTTGACGTTGCCTTCGGCACTGATGCCGCTGGCCACACCGGCCCGGATGGCCAGGCCGATGAAGAACGAGGCATCCACCGTGTCACCGAAGATGGACGGATCGATGCCGCAGAGCGTGAGCTTCTCCGTCTGGGCCGCGGGCGTGACCGCAATCGTGTCTTCGCGGTATTCGAACCCCTGGTACGGGTCCACCCACTGAACGCTGTCTGCCATTTTCCCTCCCCGATTCTGCGTTGATCGAACGGCTCCATGATAGGCTTGCACAAACGTTCCACGAGGTCACTTGCAGAGCGCGATGGCAAAGAAAAAGGGCGCAACCAGCGCCGTGCTGATTCCGGGTGACGGGATCGGTCCGGAGATCACGAATGCGGTGGTGGAGGTACTCGACGCCGCCGGCGCCGACATCGACTGGATCCCCTGCAAGGCAGGTCTCGCCGCCCTGGAGGATGGCGACGAGGTGCTGCCGGAGTCGACCATCGAGGCCATCGAGCACCACCGGGTCGCCCTGAAGGGCCCCTGCACCACGCCCGTCGGCGAGGGCTTCGCCTCCGTGAACGTCCAGCTGCGCAAGCACTTCGACCTCTACGCAGCCGTGCGCCCGGTGCGCTCCCTGCCCGGCGTCCCCACCCGCTTCGAGAACGTGGACCTGATCATCATCCGGGAGAACACCGAGGGCCTCTACAGCGGGGTGGAGAACGAGGTGGTCCCGGGCGTGGTCATGAGCATGAAGGTGGCCACGGAGCGCGGCTGCGAGCGGATCGCGCACTGGGCATTCCGCTTCGCCACCCAGCGCGAGCGGCAGAAGATCACGGTGTTCCACAAGGCCAACATCATGAAGATGACCGACGGCCTGTTTCTCCGCGCCAGCGATCACGCGCACAAGCGTGAATATCCGAACATCGACTATGAGACGGCCATCATCGATGCCGGCTGCATGCGCCTGGTGCAGAACCCGAGCCAGTTCGACATCCTCCTGCTCGAGAACCTCTACGGAGACGTGGTGAGCGATCTCTGTGCGGGCCTGGTGGGCGGTCTCGGCGTCGTCCCCGGCGCCAACTTCGGTGAGGACGCGGCCATCTTCGAGGCCGTGCACGGCTCGGCGCCGGACATCGCCGGGAAGAACGTCGCCAACCCGCTGGCGCTACTCATGTCCGCCGTCATGATGCTCAATCACCTGGCCGAGGATCGCGCCGCGTTCGGCATGGTGGCCGAGCGCATCAAGCATGCCTACGACCAGGCGCTCACGGACGGCCAGAAGACCCGCGACCTCGGCGGCAACCTGAACACGGATCAGTTCGCGAAGGCCGTGATCGAGCGTCTGTGATCCAGCGGCCCGACGCACGCGTCCGGCGTCCGCTCGCCGTCCTGCTCCTGACCAGCCTGATCTGCCCGATCGCGGCGGCTGCCACCCCGGCCGATGCCATCGACGCGGCGCTCGCCCACCCGGAGCGATCCGAAACAGACCGCGCGCGGGACCTCACCAGCCACCCGGCACAGGTGCTGCGCTTCGCAGGCGCGCGGCCGGGTCTCACCGTGCTGGACGTGCTGGCGGGAGATGGCTACTACAGCGAGATTCTGGCGAGGGTGGTGGGTTCTGACGGCCGCGTCTTCCTGCACAACAACCAGGCCTACGTGGGACTGCTTCGCCGGGTGCCGGATCGCCGGCGACGCGCCGATGTGGAGGCGCTCGAGATCTACGTCCGTGAGATCGGCGACATCGACCTTCGCTCGGACAGCGTCGATCTGATCCTCATGATCAAGGTCTATCACGACCTCTACTACCTGAATAACGGCTGGGACGTGCCGCCCGGCCCGGTTTTCGACACCCTCCGCCGGGTGCTGAAACCCGGCGGCGTGCTGCTCCTCGTCGACCACAGGGCGCCGGACGGCACCGGCGCGAGCTTCGCCCAGAACCACCACCGCATTGCCGCGGACTTCGCCAGGGCTGATCTCACCGCAAGGGGATTCGTCTTCGACGGAGCAACGGACGTGCTGGCAAACCCGGAAGACGATCTCACCCGCTCGCCGTTCGCACCCGATCTGCGCGGTCGCACCGACCGCTTCGTGCAGCGCTATCTGAAGCCGACCGTTGCCGTCACCGCACCTTGAGCCGAACGGCTGAGGCGCTGTCCGGGTTCGTGCTAGAAGTTCTGCACCGGATTGCCGGGCGCCAGCTCTCCGCTGCTCTGCGGCGGATTGGAGCGCTCCTGTATTTCGATGACCTCGACATCTTCCACCGGCTCCACCTGCTCAGCCCCGCTGATCGACTGGGCGAGCGGCTTGTAGCTGAAACGCTGACCGCCGACGCTCGCTTCGAACATCAGGCCGCCGGTGGCGATGATGAACACGGCCATGCCTTTGTAGTAGCCGGGGGATGCCCCTTCCACGTCCTGGGTGCCGCCGCTCGCCCCGGCCGTGGAGCCGGCGGTGCTGGCAGTAGCCTGGGCGTTCGCCTTAATGACGGTGGCGTTCACCTGCGCGCCGAACTCGAAACCGCCACGGGAGAATTCCCGGAAGGCCCGTTCGTCCTCGAAGAAGACGATCTGCGTGTACGCCTGACCGCCCACCTGAAAACCGACGGACGCCTGGGTGAGCGTGGTATCACCCACAGGATCACCGGCCACGAACACCCTGCCCTTGCCGTAACCGCCTGCGAGGATGAACCCGCCCTTGCCAACGGTGGGGAAGATGGCATAACCGTAGCTGCGGGCAAAAAACGGTTTCGCGGCATCGGTGTTGCGGAACAAATTCGCCGCATCAGAGTACTGATCCGTGTGGCCGGCAGCGGGCAAGAGCGCACCGGCGCACAGCAGGATGAAGGCGGCGAACGGGTATCTGCGTGTGAGCATGCACCACTCCTGAAGGGGGAACCGGGCTCCTTATACAGCAATCCGGCCGGCAAGCGCCAATCGCTCGGTGGGATCTCAGCACGGGGCATCTGAACCGCCGCTGAACGGCGCGCGTGCTTCCCGGGTCAGCTCAGTCGTAGCCCCCGAGCGCCTTCTTCAGGGCCGCCAGCAGCCTCGCGAGCAGGCCGGACACCAGCACCAGATCCGCATCGAGACGACCGACGGGGTCCTCGTCCAGCGGGTCGCCGTCCTCCACCCGGTCGGTGCCCAGGAGCTTCAGCTTGCGGACCACACAGTCCTGGTCCAGCACCAGGGTGGCGAACTCGTCGAAGCTCAACGCCAGGCGATCGAGCTTCAGCCCGTCGCGCACGTGCTTCTGCACGCTGGGGTCGGAGAGATCGATGTCCACCCAGCTCACCGAGGCGCTGCCCGTGGACGGATCCAGCATCCGGCACTCCCGGCCGCTGACGAAGGCCGTGGGTCCGCCGCCGAGGAACACGGCCGTGAGCAGCTTGCTCACGGGCTCGTGGAACTCGATGGGCGTGAGTGGCAGCGAGCCGAAGGCGCTGCGCAGGGCATCCAGAAACCGTTCCGCCTGCACTTCCGAGGCGGTATCCACGGCCAGCACCTTCTCCGCGAGCAGAAACATGCCCCACGTCCGGTCGGACTTGAGCAGCGCTTTCGGCATCAGCTCGGCCACCACCTCGTCCTTGAGATCCCGCTTTTCCCGGCGTCCCGGCGGTCGCTGCATCCGGCCGCTGAACTCCTCGATGCGCTCCTCCAGCGCCTCGTTCACCGCCGCGGTGGGCAGCAGCCGGGTCTGGGTGCGCAGCCGGAAGAAGTCCGCGCCACCCACCCGGCGTGCCAGCAGATCCGCCAGGTCCGCCACCGGTGCTTCCCAGCCGGCGCTGCGCTCGCTGAAGGCGCCGCAGGGTTTGAACGGCAGGTTCTGAAGCTGGTTCGACAGATCCGCTTCCGATCGCGGCCAGTCGCCGCTCACGCGGTACAGGCGCAGGTTTCGAAACATCCGCTATCTCGCTCGACGTCTTGCTCAGGAGGGGGCGCGCATTATCCGGATGGTCGCGGGTGATGTCACCCGACGCGGCCGCCCGCGGCGCTGGCTGCCGCGTCAGCCGCTGGCCGCCGCCTCACCCGGCGAGCGGTATCCCCACACCCCGGTGGCAAGGCCGCCATAAACGAACAGCGCAAGGGAGACGGCCATGGCGGGCAGCAGCGCGTTCAGCGTGCCGAAGGCTTCGATCACCAGCCCGAGCACGATGGCGCCGATGGGCGCGCTGCCCATCATGCCGAGCGTGAACACGGAGAGGATGCGCCCGCGATAGGCGGGTTCCGCCGACTCCTGAACGATGGTGCGGGCCAGCGTGGTGGTGAACCCCATGTTCACCCCCCAGCCGACGGTGGCCACCACCAGCAGCCACCAGCTCGGCTCGATCCACAGCAGATAGAGAATCACGATCCGGGAAAGCTGCATGAGCAGAAACAGCCTGCCCGGCTGCACGAAGGGCATGAACCGGTACATGACCATGTTCGAGAATGCCGCCCCTGCGTAGAAGACGGCCATCATCACGGCCAGCAGCACGGCGTCGCCGTCGTAGATGCGCTTGATGATGAACGGGAAGACCGTCATGAAGGCGCCGGCGTTGAAGATGCTGGAGGCGAAATTGATGGTGAGAATCTGGAAGACCACCCGGTTGGCGAGCGTGGCCCGGAAACCGGCCGCGATGGTGGCCAGCGCCGATGACTTCGGCATCTCAAGCGGCGGCACCGGAGAGATCCGGCGGATCGCGATCGCGCCGATGGCGAGGCAGACGGCCTGAATGAGCAGCACCTTGGACAGGCCGATGGCCTCCATCTGGCCCGCGAGCATGAGCCCCGCGATCTGCACCAGGAATGCCACGGCCGTGGAGGCGGATACCCCACGCTGCAGCGCCGTGCCGGACACCCGATTGAGCACCGCCTGCAGCGCCGGCGTGGAGAAGGAGGTGACGACCCCCATGCCCACACCCCACAGCGCCACGGTCCACACGGACAGGGCGTTCACCTGGTCTACGGCGAGCAGGAACAGCGGCAGCAGCGGCGAGATCGCGTAAACACGCACCAGCAGGCTGCGCGGGTCGGCGCGATCGGCGCTGGCGCCACCCCAGAGCATGAGGAAGATCCCCGGGATGCCGATGGCCGCCTGGATGAGGCCAACGTGATCCGCGGGCAGCAGCAGCACACCAATGAGCAGCCAGCTCACCAGCAGGTACTGCATCGAGAACGCCATGCCCGAGAAGGCCGTGGCGTTCAGATAGGCTCTGAATTCCGGATGAATGGTCCCGGCTCCCCTGCCCGACCGCTACAACCGGTCGAATATACCAGCAACCCTTTCCTTATCGGACACGCGTCCACTACACTGCCGGCGCCTGACCTCGAGCTCGGATCACTCGTTTTGCCACTCCCCGCCAAAGCACCCCGATTCATCGGCTGGCGCATGGTCGCCGTTGCGTTCTTCGTGGACTTCGTGGCGGTGGGTTTCTTCTTTTACTCCTATGGCGTGTTCTTCAAGGCCATCGCCGTGGAATTCGGCGGCTCGCGGCTCGGTGTCTCCCTGGGCCTGACCATCACCGCCACCGTCGGGGCCATCGCCGCGCCCGCCCTCGGCCACGCGCTGGACCGCTATCCGCTGAAGCGCATCATCGCCCTGGGCGCCACGGCCATGACGCTCGGCTTTCTGACCCTGTCCCAGGTGCGCACGCCGCTCGAGTTCTACCTGGCCATCGGCGCCTTCATCGGCTTCGGCGCCAGCGCCATGGGCGGGCTCGCCACGGCCAAGCTCGTCGCCAACTGGTTCACCCGCAAGCGCGGCATGGCGCTCGGCATCGCGGCCACCGGCATTTCCGCGTCCGGCGTGGTGATGCCTTTCGTCAGCGCCGCGCTCATCGAGTCTCTCGGCTGGCGGCAGGGCTTTCTCGTCTACGGCGTCTTCACCGGCCTGGTCGTGCTGCCGCTGGTGCTGCTGCTCGTGATCTCCAAACCGGAAGACGTGGGGCTCCGGCCGGACGGTCAGCTCGTGGACGGCACGGGGGCTGCGGGCACCCCCGCGACCGCCCGCACCGTCCCCATCCCCATCCTCAAGGATCGGAACTTCTGGGTGCTCGTGGCCGTGATCGGCCTGCTGTTCTGCTGCCAGAGCGCCACCCTCACCCACATGGTGCCGCGCATCACGGACACCGGCGTGCCGCTTGCCACCGCCTCGCTGGTGATGAGCCTCTGCGCCGGGTTCGGCATCCTCGGCAAGCTCTCCTTCGGCTGGCTCTCCGACTACTGGAGGCCGCGCAACGCGGTGTGGGCCACGGTGGCGAGCCAGCTCGTCGGCCAGCTGCTCATGTTCCAGGATCACAACCTGTGGGCGTTCGCCGTGGGCGCCGCGTTCTTCGGCTTCGGCATGGGCGGCACCGTACCCATGCAGGGGGCGCTGATCGGGCGCATGTTCGGTCGGGACCGGTTCGGCAAGGCCATGGGCAGCCTGCGGCCGGCCATGTTTCCGCTGCAGATCGTCGGCGTCCCGCTGGCCGGCTGGATCTTCGACGTCAGCGGCACCTACGATCCGGCGTTCCAGCTCTTCCTGGTGCTCTACGTGCTCGCCGCCCTGGTGGCCATCGGCTTCAGACCGGTCGGCCGCGCGGAGCTCTGACGCGGGCGCGCTTGACGCCTCCGGGGAAATCCCGTTCCCTGTGACCGGGCTGGCGGAAACCTCACATGCTGGACACGCTGAAAGACCTCGAGCAGCGCTACCTCTGGGATCGGGACTGGCGGGACGCTCCCGCGTGGCAGCGCTGGGGCATCGACATCATCCGTACGGTGATGCTCGTGCTGCGCGACGTGATGAGCGGCGACCTGACGCTGCGCGCCATGAGCCTCGTCTACACCACCCTGCTCTCCCTGGTGCCGCTGCTGGCTCTGAGCTTCTCCATTCTCAAGGGCTTCGGGGTCCAGAACCGGCTGGACGACACGCTGCGCACGGCGCTGGAACCCCTCGGCGAGGAGAAGGCGGCAGAGCTCACCGAAAACCTCATCACCTTCGTCAACAACATGAACGTGGGCGTGCTGGGCGCCGTGGGCCTGATCTTCCTGATCTACACCGTGGTGTCCCTGATGCAGAAGATCGAGGCCGCCTTCAACCACGTCTGGCGCATCCACACACCGCGCACCTTCGGCGAGCGGTTCACCACCTTCATCTCCGCCATCACCATCGGCCCGCTGCTCATCTTCGCGGCCATCGCGCTCACCGGGACGGTGATGAACACGTCGCTGATGACGAGCATCCAGGCGCTGCCGGTGATCGGCCCCGCCATAGAGACGACGGCCCGGCTGCTGCCGTTCGCGCTGGTGATCGGCGCGTTCACCTTTCTCTACTCGTTCATCCCCAACACGAGGGTGAAGCTGCGTCCGGCACTGGCCGGCGGCATCATTGCCGGACTGCTGTGGGAGATGCTGAGCTTCGGCTTCGCCACTTACGCCTCCGGCACGTCCAACTACCAGCTCATCTACGCGACCTTCGCCACCGCCATCTTCTTCATGATCTGGCTCTACCTGAACTGGATGATCCTGCTGATCGGCGCGAGCATCGCCTTCTACCGGCAGCACCCCTACATCGTCGCCACCGGCCTCCGGGAGATCCACTTCACCGCGGAGCAGAACGCCGCCTACGCGCTCTCCGTGCTCACCAGCATCGGTCGGCGCTACTACGACAAGCTGCCACCGCTGGCACTCGAAGATCTCGCCCAGGCCCGCGGCATGCCCGTGCACGCGCTCGAGGGTTGCCTCCTGCGGCTGGTGCGCATCGGCGTGCTGGCGGAATTAGAAGGACCCGGTTCGCAGTACGTGCCGGCCGTGCCCTTCGAGACCACCACCGTGGCCGAGGTGCTCGAGAAGCTGGCCACGTTCCAGCCGGAGGACACCTACTCCCCGCCGCGCATCACGGCCCCGCACATCGAGGCCATCGTTCACGCCAATCGCACGGCGCGGAGCGAAGCGCTGGCGGGGCTGACTTTGAAGCAGATGGTGTTGGAGGGGGTGGCGGCCGACGGAGACTCCATTGTCCAGGCGGACGCCACGGCGGGCTGAAGAAGTCAGGTCACCCCGACCTGCTTCTGAAACACGTGAATCTGCTTTCTGCTGCCCGTGGTCCAGGGACTGAAGTCGTAGTCGCCAAACCTGTCGACGAGCACGTAGCCGGTGTTGCGAGCGGCCTCCTCCACGAGAGGACATGAGTGCATGTGCTGGACGAGTTCTGTCTCCCGCTGCAGGCGCCCACCCTTGTAGAAAGCAAGATGCAGTATCTGGACATCGTCGTGCAGCTCCGGTCTGCAACGCACCGTGACCGGCATGGAATCACGGGGATCAACGTATTCTCGAAACACGTACTCGCCACGCGGCTGAACGACAGGGTTCGGATTGAACGTGTCGACCACCAGGCGGCCGCCAAGTGCCAGAACGCGGTGCGCCGCTTGAAAAAAAGGGGGCAGTGCTTCGGG
This sequence comes from Pseudomonadales bacterium, assembly GCA_050185825.1. Lineage (GTDB taxonomy): Bacteria > Pseudomonadota > Gammaproteobacteria > Pseudomonadales > Azotimanducaceae > SZUA-309. The sequence goes on from JBFWZA010000001.1 coordinate 413,813, forward strand.
TTCAATGTGGCAGACAACGTTGGCTGGAGCGATGACGAGGTCGAACTGCACTGCCCAGACGAGGTCCTCGATCCGCCCGACCCTGGCCTTCTCACCCAGGCCGAGATGGTCACGAACGTACTCGACCATATCCATTGCGGTATCAACGCAGTAGTAGTCATGATCGTCGATCAACCATCGCGCGACCCGGCCAGTCCCACACCCGACTTCTAAAACCGTTTCCGCCTCACTGGCCAGTTTCTGCCAGAACGTCCGGTCGAACGTCCCGGTCGACATCTCCGCGTATTCAGATGCGCTGAAAACGAAGTCCATCGACTGGCCCTCTATGCAGAGTTCAAGAAGATTCGCTGTCGGAAAGGACTCACATCACTTTCCGAATTTTCGCACGTTTTTTCTACTCAACCACGAATACTGTACATTCATACAGTATCTGGAGGAAGGAACGTGTCGAATTCAATGGCCCTCTCCACCCCAGCATTCGATCCCGACCGGCTCTCCATTGAGGCACTAGATGAAGAGATAGTCTCGCTCACCGCTCGTCTGACGATGACCGAGTACGAGCTCCTCACGCTCATCCGCACCTTCGACGAGCGGGGCGGCTGGCTGAAGTGGGGGTCGGCGAGCTGCGCCGAGTGGCTGCACTGGCGGTGCGATCTATCGCTGTCCGCGGCACGCGAGAAGGTCCGCGTCGCGCACGCGCTGAAAGTGCTGCCGGAGATCTCCACGGCGTTCGCCGACGGGCGGCTTTCCTACTCGAAGGTGAGGGCGCTGACCCGGGCTGCCAATCGGCACAACGAAGCGGCACTGCTGGCATTCGCACTCAACGTCTCAGCCGCCCTGGTAGAGGAGCGTTGCCGGCAGCTCAGGAACACCGCGCCGGATGCCCACGAGACCAGCCGCCTGGCTTACGAGCGGCGGTCGCTGTCCGCTTTTCGCGATCGGGGGCGAGGTGTGATGTCGATCAACGTGGAGATTCCCATCGAGGACGGTGAGCTGGTGCTGAACGCGCTGGACAAGGTGCTGGCCGACACGGCAGCACCGGCGGATGCATCCACCTCCTACCGCGTCCGGCAGGCCGACGCCCTGGTGGCCCTGTGCAGAGGCGCACTGGCGGAGCAAGGGAATCCCTCCGCGGAGGGATGCGACGCCTCGGATATATCGGCTCCGACGCGACCGGCCGCAGCGACGGACAGCTACCAGGTGGTGGTGCACGTGGACGAGCGCGCCCTGCGCGGTGAGAGATCGGCCGATGCAGACCCCTCCGCGGAGGGCCGTGCCGATCTGCCGGTGGAAACCGTCCGTCGGTTGTGCTGCGATGGCATGGTGATTCCCATCCGCGACGGCGAGAACGGCACGCCGCTCAGCCTGGGGCGAAAGCGCCGGACCATTTCCACGGCGCTGAAGCGCGCCCTGCTGTCCCGGGACGTTCATTGTCGTTTCCCGGGCTGCACGCACGCCCGTTTCGTGGACGCTCACCACGTGCAGCACTGGGCATTGGGTGGCGAGACGAGCCTGGAGAACCTGATGCTGCTCTGCAGTCACCACCATCGGCTGGTGCACGAGGGAGGATTCCGGATCATCACGGATCACGAAGGCAAACGTTTTTTCCGTCGGCCGGACGGTCGCGCGGTGCCGGCATCTGGGTATCGGGTGGAGGACACGACCGACACCCATCGTGAAATCTTGGCCGTCAGTTCGGAGGCCTCCGCAGAGACCTCCGACATCGGACCAACCTAGCGGTAAAGTCGGCCGCGCAACTTACCGGTCAAGCTGCTGTGAACCGTGTTTCCGAGCGCATCGGCAAGCAGCTGCCGGCCGGTTGCTTCGAGCTTTGCATGACCGGAAGCGCCTGCATACTCCCCCGTTCCTCCAGCTACGAGCAGGTAGACCTCATTCGAAACCACCTCCCCACTCTCGTAGTCAAAGCAGATACTGCTGGTGTATTCAGGATCCAGCTCGTAATAGACCAGATCTCCACGGGCCAGCCGCTGGATGATGCTCACGATCCGGTACTCGAGTACCACCGCTGTCGGTCCACACACATCCACCACCTCGCTCAACTCCGATACCGTATGTGCCTGCCAGGGCCCCAGCGAACCGAAGCCGACCCGTCCGAAACCATGCGTCGTGGTGGACCCTGCGGTGAGCCCGTCTTCATTGACATCGACGTTCATGGGAACACCCCAGCCTGAGACGGCCGTACTAATGGGTTCTCCCAGTTGGCCATGGTCTGCATGCAACGCGGTCGAAGCGCACAAACCCAGAACTCCCAGCAACACGGCCAGTGTGCCGGTTGGCTTTCGGTTCGACAGATCAATCCACTCCTGGAACATCACTCATCCTCCGTTTGATTCCCGCAACTATGCTGCTGCTTGAGGTGCAGGATCGTCCTGAAGTGGGTCTGACTTAGTTCTGAATCGAAACGGTACTGGTGTCGAACTGCATGGGATCGCAGCGAACACCGAATTCAGACGGCGTGAGATTCGCCCGGCGGCAGAGCTCCGCACGCCACTCCAGGGTGAATCCCATGGCATCCTCAAGCTGACGGATCATCGGGTGCTCACGCAGTTCCAGGGGAATGAAAGGCCTGTGCCATAACCAGTGGAAGGCCCTATGGAACGGCGGTTCCGCTGCCAGACGAAGATGAAGTTCGGCACGGGGATCTTCAAGACGAAGAAAGCTGATACCGGCACGGGGATGATATCCCTGCTCCGCAAACCACTCAGCAACCGCCAACGCTCCGGCACGATCGCCTTCCGCCATGGCGACTTCGAAGTCGAGGATGTGAATGAACCGCTGAATCATCAGCTCCGTCAGCGAACCGCTGGCGGCGCCAGCGGCGATGCTGTCGAACTGGACTCCGAGCGCCCGTGCCTCGTCGAAACGGCCGAGTCTGGGTAGTCCCCAGATCAGCCCCAGGGTCCCAGCGAATCCACGTGGTGGCATGAGGCGGACGGCTTGAGTCGCGGCTTTCACTGCCCCATCCGCATCTCCCAGGCAGGCATATGCCATCGCGGTGAAGTCGTGGCCGCCGATGTCGTAGGGTCGCGCTCCGCTCCATGCAAGCTCCGCCGCAAGCGCTTCGGAGCACAGTCCTGAGGCCAGCATCAGGTGGACGTATTTGTGCGTGTTCCCGTAGCGCCATTCGCGAATCATGCGCTCGCCGCCCGATAGATCTGCTTCCCAGAACGACCTGATGTATGCCTCTTCCCCCACAGCGAACTGAGGATCTCCCGATGTGCGTTTGGCGTTGGCGATCGCTTCGCGGGCGAAATCCAGATAGCCGGTGTCCTGTCTCCAGGCAGCAACCCGCTGCATCTGATGGGCTAAAAATTCCCACCCGTTCGCCCATGTCGGATCTTTCTGGAGCGCCTTCTGAAGCCAGTAGGTTTCGGCATCCGCATCTCCACCCCACTGGTCTTCCAGGTACCTGAGGTAGAACTCGTAGGCCACGGTATCCGTGGGGCCGGAAATCGAGAGCAGAGAAGCATCGAAGTAGCGGACCACACTCGTGGCCACCTGATGCTGAAGCTCCAGAGGATCGTCGTTACGGCCGCGGAAGGCTTTCCGCCACAGCAGCACGCCATCGGAAAGGTCGGTCAACTCGAGAACAATCTCCACGTCCGGCGTGGCACCGCGCAACACTCCGTCCATGATGAGATCGGCATCATCTCGACTCTGTTCGGAAAGTGCCCGGGGTGGCACTTCGAACTCACTCATGGCACCGATCTGCCGGCGGATCTCCACAGATACCCCGTCCGCCAGCCAGCCCATCGAACCATCGGGACTCAGGTCCTGGACATCCAGAACGACCAGGACCTGTGTCTCACTGTCCATCAGTACAGGGACATCGCTGGCGGGCTCTCGCCCCACCCAGATCTCAGGAACGCCAGAGAGAAACAGCAACCCACCAAGGAGCGCGAGCGCCGTTCCCGCAAGCCAGGGTCCCCAGTGCTGTCCGATCGTCTGCTTATGTCTTTCCTGCTTTGCTTCCCCGTGTGCGCGTTCCCGCTTTCCCCGTTCGTGAACATTCTTCTGTTTGGACTCTTGAACCACAGCGGATTCCGCTGCCGCCACCCTGGCAATCAGTCGGTAGCCGATCCTTGGCACGGTCTCGATGAAACGAGGATTCCGGGAGTCATCGCCTAGCGAGCGGCGCAACTGGGCGATGGCCTGATGCACCACGTTGTCCACCACAACCCGATCCCAGACCAGATCGAGGAGCCGTTCTCTGGCGAGCGGCTCCGGTGCGGCTGATTTCAGCGCACACAGCACCGCCATATGCTTGCCGTCCACTGGCTGTCCGTCGATACGGTTGAGTGCGGGTTCTACCAGCAGTCCGTTCAGGCGGAAAGGTGAGGCTGCGGCGTCGGAACTGTTCACTTCCTCCGCCACTGTAAGGTGCGCCTACCGCCCCAGCAGATTCAGAAACTCCGCCCGCGTCGCCGGATTGTCCTGAAAGGCGCCGAGCATGGCGGAGGTCTTCATCCGCGAATTCTGTTTCTCCACCCCGCGCATCATCATGCACAGGTGCTGGGCCTCGATGATCACACCGATGTCCTGAGCGCCGGTCACGGTCTTCAGCGCGTTGGCGATCTGGAAGGTGAGCTGCTCCTGGATCTGCAGGCGGCGGGCGAACATGTCGACGATACGCGCCACCTTGGAGAGCCCGAGCACCTTGCCGTTCGGGATATAACCCACGTGGGCGCGGCCGATGAACGGCAGCATGTGGTGCTCGCACAGCGAGTAGAGCTCGATGTCCTGGACGATGATCATCTCGCGGTTGTCGGTGGCGAACAGCGCGTTGTTCACCACTTCGTCCAGCGTCTGGCTGTAGCCGCGGGTCATGAAATCCATGGCCAGTGCCGCCCGCTTCGGCGTGTCCACCACGCCCGGCCGGGAGACATCGTCCACCTGCTCGATGATCTCGCGGTAGGCATTGATGAGAATGTCCAGCTTGTCCATGCGCGTTTCCTGTTCCTGCTGCATGGTCAACGCCCCTGGTAAACCGGATCCCGCTTCTCGATGAACGCCCGCATGCCTTCCTTCACGTCCTCGGTGGTCGAGCACATGAGCTGGTTGCGGTTCTCGATGGCCATGGCCGCTTCCAGGCCGTTGGCGTCGATGGCGAGATTCAGCCCTTCCTTGGTGAGCCGCAGCCCCATGGGTGACGTGGTGAGCATCTCCCTGAGATACGGTTTCACCGCCTCGGCGAGCTGCGCGTCCGGTACCACCTCGGAGACCAGTCCGGTTCTAAGCGCGCGGTCCGCATGAATGAAGCGGCCGGTGAGCATGAGCTCGGAGGCCACCGAGGTGCCGACGAGGCGTGGCAGGAAGTAGCTCGAGCCCATGTCGCAGGCCGAGAGGCCGAGCCGGATGAACGCGGCATTCATGCGCGCACTCTCCCCCGCGATGCGGATGTCGGAGGCCAGCACGAAGGAGAAGCCGCCGCCGCAGGCGGGCCCTTGCACCAGCGAGACGATGGGTTGCGGGCAGCGCCGCATGCGGATGTAGACCTCCGCGAGGTAGCCCTGGAAACCCATGCCGCCACCCCAGGGATTGTCGTTGCCCCGGGCCTGGGACGCCTTGATGTCGAGCCCGGCGCAGAACGCCCGCCCTGCGCCGCGCATGACCACGATGCGCACGCTGTCGTCCTCGTAGAGGCCGCCGAAGTAGTCGCGCAGCTCCGTGACCATCGTGACGTTGATGGCGTTCAGGGATTCCGGCCGGTTCAGGGTCAGCCAGTCCACGGCACCGTCTTTCTCGACGATGAGGGTCTCATAGTTACTCATGTCCATACTTCCTCAGTTCAAATTCCACGTACCGCGTCAGGCAGTCGGCAGGCGTACATTGGCCGTGCCGAAGACCCGGGTCTCACCGGCGGTGTTCCTGACGGTGAGGTCGAGCTGCACCACGCCGGCGTCCTCGTCCACGTCGGTGACCACGGCGCTGATGGTCAGCGGCTCGTCGGCGATCATGGGGGCCCGGAACACCGTGTCCACGTACTCGACGCGCGCCACCGGCGACCAGCGATGAATCATGCTGGTGAGGAAACCCATGGCCATGATGCCGGGCACCAGCGCGCCGGGCAGCCCTTCCTTCTTCGCCGCCTCGTGGTCCCGGAAGCGGCCGCCGAGCCCCCAGCCCACCGCTTCGGCAAACGTGCTCGTAGCCTTGAGCGACGTGTCCGGCTCAAAGGGTTCCAGCTCGGCGCCGAACATCACGTCGGAGATGGTGGAGACCGTCATGACGAGCGCTCCCGAACCACCATGCGCGAGTCGCTGGTGGCCACGTGCTCGCCGCCCGCGTCGAAGATCTCCATCCGCGAGACGAGAAAGATCATCCGCCCGGAGCGGCCCGACTTGTCGTAGATGTCGTGCAGGTGCGTGCGGCCGGTGAGCGGCTCGCCGGTCCGCACCGGTTTAAGGCAGGTGACCGCCTTGCCGCCGTCCATGGGGATGCCGCCGAGCGTCGGAAAGTCGATAGGCAGATGCCGGCCGGCGGAGAGGCTGGCGATGTAGGCCGGTGAGGCCTGGAACTCCGGATGGCTCCGATCGCAGAACTGCGGCAGGGTCTCGCCGGACATTTCTGCCACGGTGACCACCTTGTCCGGGTCCAGAACGAAGTCCTTCCTGTCGAACTCCAGGTTCAGATACTTCGATTTCAACTCTTCGATGTCTGCCTGCATGCCACTTCCCTGAATTCTGATCCGCGTATCCTAACCCACACCCCGACCTACACGCTCCGGCCGCCATCCACGTTCAGCGCGGTGCCGGTGATGAAGTCCGCGTCGTCCGAGGCGAGGAACGTCACCGCGGCAGCCACGTCGCCCGGCGTGGCCAGCCTTCCCCGGGGAATGCTCGCGATCAGGTTCGCCTCGAGCTCCGCAGACAGCTCGTCCTGGCCGGTGGCCGTCTTCATGAACCCGGTGGCGGCGGCCACGGGATTCACCGCGTTCACGCGGATGTTGTAACGCGCGGTCTCCAGCGCGAGCCCCTTCGTCATGGTCAGCACCGCTCCCTTGGTGCCGTTGTAGGGTGTCACGCCCGGGCGTGGTGCCACCGCGCCGATGGAGGCGATGTTGACGATCACCCCGCCACCGTTATCCATCATCACGGGGATCGTGTGTTTGCAACCGAGGAACACGCCGCGCACGTTGACCGCGAACACCGCGTCGAACTCCTCCACCGTGAGCTTCCACAACAGCTTCTGCCGGTGGGAGTAACCCGCGTTGTTCACCAGCACGTCCACCCCGCCCCAGGCGTCCACGCAGCAGCCGATCATAGCCGCCACCTGTGCCTCCTCGGCGACGTTCACGGCGAACGGCGCCGCCGTGCCGCCAGCCGACTCGATCTCTGCAGCGACCCGCACGGCCCGCGCCTCGTCCAGATCGGCCACCAGCACCCTGCCGCCTTCGGTGGCGAAGCGCTTCGCCGTCGCCTCGCCGAACCCGGACCCTGCGCCGGTCACCACGATGCGTCTGCCGTCGAATCGACCCATGTCTCTCTCCTCAGCTGCGCTCGTCTGCATCACCGGCCGGCAATCCGAATTCCCGACGGATCTCGTCGCCGTGCTCGCCGAGCCGTGGCGCCCGCCGGTAGAAGCCGGTGGGCGTTTCCGTGTAGCGGATCGGGTTGGCGACGATGGCCGCCAGCGGGTTGTTTCCCGGCGGCTGGAAGCGGGTGATCAGCCCCCGGGCCTCGGCGTGGGGATCCGCGAAGATGTCGGCGGCCGTGTTCACCGGCCCGCAGGGCACCTTACCGCCCAGAACGCGGACGATCTCCGCCCGGGTGCGAGCACCCGTCCATGCCGAGATCACCTCCAGCACCAGCGTCTGGTTCTGGCGGCGCAGATAAGTGTTCTTCGTGCGGTCGTCGGTGACCAGATCCGCCCGTCCCATCGCTTCGCACAGCGCCTGCCAGTGGCCAGGCCCGGGTGCGGCAATGGACACGGCGCCGTCCTTGGCCGGAAAGACACCGAACGGGCACAGGTTCGGATGGTGCTCCCCGCGGGGTCCGAGGCTGGTTCCGGTGTAGCCGTAGTTGGCGATCACGGTCTCGGCCAGATAGGCCACCGCGTCGTACATGCCGATGTCCATGAACTGTCCCTGCCCGGTCCGGCGGGCGTGATGCACGGCGCTCACCACGCCCAGGGCCAGCAGCGTCCCCGGGTAGATGTCGCCGACGCTGACCCCGCTAGGATAGCCATTGCCCGAGGCGGGCCCGGTGATGTGGGTCATGCCGCCCATGCTCTGAGCAACGATGTCGTAAGCGGGCCAGTGGGCGTAGGGGCTCTCGCCGGTGCGCGGATCGCCGAAGCCCCGTATGCAGCCGTAGACGATCGCGGGATTGCGGGCGCTGACGGCCTCGTAGCCGAGGCCCAGCCGGTCCATGACGCCCACCCGCATGTTCTCCACCAGGGCATCTGCCGAATCGCAGAGTGTGAGCAGCACCTCGCGGTCTTCGGCCTCCTTGAGATCGAGAACGATGCTGCGCTTGTTACGGTTGATGCTGGCGAAATAGCCGCCGAAGTCGCACTCGGAGTCACCGGTGCCGGGATTTGCATAGTCCGGGGGCAGCGGCGGGACGCTGCGCGAGGCGTCCCCCTTCGGAGGTTCCACCTTGATCACGTCGGCCCCCAGATCCGCGAGCAGCCCGGTTCCGAAAGGCCCGGCCAGGGCCATGGTGCAGTCGATGATGGTGATGTCCGCCAGCGGCCCGGTTCTGGCGCCGCCAGGCGCGGCATCGGGCCCGGGTCCGCCCGCTGCCTTTTCTGCGTTCATGTTCCCCTCCCCACGACTCCCCTCCCCACGAACTCCCCCCACGAACGAGGCAAAGGCCGACTGTGACCCCTCGATACTGGGAGCGCAAGCCGGCTGCGGCAAGGCCCGCTGCAAGGCCGGTATCGCCGCGCACACCGCCATCCGTGCTGGGCGCCACGCCGGTCTGCGATTAGGATGCGCACCATGTATCCGGGACACTGGGCCGAGATCAAGGGGGATTCGCCCGCCCTCATTCACGCCGCCTCGGGGGAGACAGTGTCGTGGGCCGAGCTCGACGACCGCTCCAATCGCGTCGCCCAGCTGCTGCGCCGCTCCGGCCTCGGGGTGGGCGACCACGTGTCCCTGCTGATGGAAAACCGGCTGGACTATCTGGCCATCGCCTGGGCCGCCTTCCGTTCCGGGTTGTACCTCACCTGCATCAACCGCTATCTCACCGAGGAAGAGGCGGCCTACATCGTCACGGACTCCGGCAGCAAGGCCCTCATCGCCTCACCCGCCATCACCCGCCCGGAGCGGCTCGCTGCACTGATACCCGACTGCCCGCACCGCCTTCTGAGCGGCGGGCAGGCGCCTGGCTGGATCGATTTCGAACAGGCGGTCGCGACGTGTCCCGCCGAGCCCGTCGACCCCGAAGTGATGGGCGACTCCATGCTCTACAGCTCCGGCACCACCGGCAGACCCAAGGGCATCAAACGGCCGCTCACCGGCCGCAGCGTCTCGGAGGGGATACCGGGACTCGAGAAGACCAGCCCGTACGGCTTCGACGAGCATTCGGTGTATCTGTCCCCTGCCCCCCTCTACCATGCCGCGCCCTTCGGCTACTGCATGCGCACCCTGGCGCTCGGCGGCACGGTGGTGATGATGGAGAAATTCGACGCCGAAGCGGCGCTCGCCAATATCGAGCGCTGGCGGATCACTCACAGCCAGTGGGTGCCCACCATGTTCGTGCGGATGCTGAAGCTCCCGGAGGACGTGCGAACCGCCTTCGATCTCTCGAGCCACCGCTGCGCCATTCACGCCGCAGCGCCCTGCCCCGTCGAGATCAAGAAGCAGATGATGGACTGGTGGGGGCCGATTCTCTGGGAGTACTACGCCGGCACCGAGCGCAACGGCTCCACGGTCATTTCCCCCGAGGAGTGGCTCGCCCATCCGGGCTCGGTAGGGCGCGCCAGGAGCGGCGTGATCCATATCTGCGACGAGACCGGTGCCGAGCTGCCGGCAGGGGAGTCCGGACTCATCTACTTCGAGCAGCCCGAGCGGCCCTTCGAGTACCACAACGCCCCGGAGAAGACCGCAGAATCCAGCCACCCGGACCACGACAACTGGACGGCGCTCGGCGACGTGGGATATCTCGACGAAGAAGGATATCTCTACCTCACCGACCGCAAGGCGTTCATGATCATCTCCGGCGGGGTGAACATCTATCCCCGTGAGATCGAGGATGCCCTGATCCTCCACGACAAGGTCGCCGACGTTGCCGTGTTCGGGGTCCCGCATCCCGAGTTCGGCGAGGAGGTCAAGGCGGTAGTGCAGCCGGCTCCCGGGGTGGTGGCGGACGACGCGCTCGCCGAGGAACTGACGCTGTTCGCCCGATCACACCTGGCCGCCTACAAGATCCCGCGTTCCATCGATTTCATGGCGGAACTGCCCCGCCTGCCCACGGGCAAGCTCTACAAGCGGGTGCTGCGCGACCAGTACTGGCCGAAATGACCGCGACCCGGGTGGGGGGCAACGTTCTGCTCCTGGTGATCGCCTGCGTGCTGACCTTCGCGACCCTCGAGGCCGGCCTGCGGCTGCTCCTCGACGTGGATGAGCTGCTGCCCAACGAGCCGTCCAAGCCGGCACTGAACGAACGGCGCAACGAGCTGCGCTTCTACGTCGAGAACCGGGACCGGTCTGCTGATTCGCTCGGCGGCCACGATCCCTGGCTCGGCTGGGATTCGAGCTACGGCGAGAGCCGCGTCCGGGGTGTTGCCGTCATCCCGCCGAAATCCGGCACGCGCGCCGTCGCGCTCGGCGACTCGTTCGTCTACGGCAACGAGGTGGGGCCGGAAGAGAATTTCGCCGCCCTGCTCGACCGCGCCGACAACGGTCTCGAGGTGCTGAACCTGGGTGTGCCCGGTTACGGCATCGATCAGAGCTGGCTGAAGTACCTGCGCCACGGCGAACCGCTGGATCCGGACATCGTGATCTTCGGCATCTACGTGGCGGACTACGAGCGTGCCACCGTCGCCTTCACCGCCGCCGCAAAGCCGCTGTTTGCCGAGCGGGACGGCGGCTGGGTGCCCACCGGGCAGCCCGTGCCCGCGCCGGCCGAGTCCCTGGCGCGCATCGCCCGGTCCCTCGAGGGGCGCTCCCGGCTTCTGGATTTCTTCAGGTATCGCCTCGCCGCGATTCCGGACACCACCGCGTCGTTTTTCACCCACGGCGACGCCATCGCCCGGCACGTCCTCGGATCTCTTGCCATCGCGGTGCTGCCGGGCCGTCGGCTGCTGATCGTGCACATCCCGAGAGGTGAGTCGTTCACCGCAAAGGATCCGTTCGACGCCGCGATGAACGATCACCTGCTGGCGATCTACCGGGAGCTTTCCCTGCCCGTCGTGGACCTCGGCGCCGAGTTCCTCGCCCGAACCGCCGCAGACGAGGCGGCGGCCCGTTACTACGTGGTCCGGGAGAGCGGCTCCGTCGGGCACCTGAACGCGCAAGGCCATCGGGTGGCGGCGGCGGCCATCGGCAGCGCGCTAGAGCGGCGAACCCCCTGAGCGTTTGGCGTCTGCGCCCCGACACAGTATGATCCCGACCGCCCCCAGGAGGGACGTCCGAGGTGCCGAAGAGCACCCGGCAGACGGACGGGGATTGCCAGCTCGCAGGTTGAAGGAGATCCGGGAATTTACCCACTGACCGGTCACGGGCGCGGTGCGCTCATCGCATGGTTCGGCATGCTGATGCTTGTCGCGACGGCTGCCCGTGGCGACTGGCCGCTCACGGAAACGCCGTTTCACGACACGGAGTCGGGCTCCGTGGGCATCGGCTACGCGGCGCGCTTCGGAAACAGTCCCTACGTCGGGGTGAACAACATCGGCAGCGTCTACAGCGACTACAGCTACGACCTGGTGCCGCTCTACCTCTACGAAGGCGACTACCTCTTCGCCCACGGCACGGAAGCCGGCATCCATCTGTTCAAGCCGCAGCCGTTCAATCTGGACCTGATCATCAGCTACCGGTTCGACCGCCTGCAACCCGAGGCCAGCGACTTCCTGACCGGCATGGAGGAGCGGCAGCAGTCCATGGACGTCGGCATCGACACATCGCTCACCGGCAACTGGGGAGAGATCAACTTCCGGGCGGTGACGGACATGCTGAACCGGCATCAGGGTCAGGAGCTGGAGCTCACCTACCTCTTCCCCTGGCAGCGCGGAAAGTGGACGGTGACCCCGTCCGTCGGCGTGACCTGGCAGAGCGAGAACCTCACGGACTACTACTACGGCGTGCGCCCGGACGAGGCGACGCCCGACCGGCCCGCCTACAACCCCACGAGCGCCTACAACTGGCGCGCGGGGCTGAACGTGTACTACCACTGGCTCGAAAGCTGGTACCTGTTCGCCAACGCATCCTACGAAGGTCTCGACAAGACCATCAGCGACAGCCCGACGGTGAGCAAGGATGGTCTGTGGTCCGCCTACACGGGCATCTCCTGGACACTCGGCAACGCGAAGCAGGTGGAAACCCGGAAGCCCGACACGAAGATCTGGAGCTGGCGCGTGAACGCGGGTTACACCGTGCAGGATACCTTCTCCCAGGTGCTGCTCGGGAACTTCAAGCCCCACAACACCATCGACACCTACCTGGTGGGATTCACGCTGGGCCGCCTGCTCAAGGACGGCAAGCGGGGCGACATCTGGGGCCGCTTCTCCATCAACCGTCGCCTCGAGAACGACTTCCAGAAGGACTTCAATGAGTACGTCGCTTACGCCATGGCCATCGGCTCCGGCTACTCACCCTGGACGGACCGGGAGCTGTTCCGCTTCGGGTTCGGTCTCGGCATCTCCTACGCGGAACGGGTACCGGCGGTGGAGCAGTACAAGCAGCAGGGCAGTGGTGAGCAGACCAGCCACTGGCTGAACTACATGGAAGCCATGGTGGACTTCCCGTTCCGGTCGCTGTTCGGCAAGCGCGGCACGGAGAACTGCTATCTCGGCCTCACCCTGGTTCACCGCTCCGGTATCTTCGGCCGTTCGGACATGTTCAACTCCACCCAGGGGGGCTCGGAAGTGCTCACCGGCCACGTGGAGTGCAAGTTCTGATGTCGAGACGACTCGCCATGGCGCTGACCGCCCTGCTGCTCATCGGCGGCTGCAGCCTGAAACCCATTCCCCGTGAGGAGCTCTCGGCCGACAAGGTGGACGACGTCCTGAAATCGCTGGCCGCGTTCCGCAAGGAGGAGCGCCTGGCGCCTTTCTTCGAGGCTGCCGAGGTGGTCGCCGTCTATCCCATGAGCCTGCGCGCGGCCAACGGCGTGGGGCTCGCCTACGGCAGCGGTCTCGTCTTCGACCGCGACGACCGTCCCATCGGCTACACCCGCATGTACCAGCTCTCCGGTGGCCCGCAGATCGGCGCCCAGCTCTATCGTCAGGTCCTGTTCTTCCGCACTCGCGAAATCTACGAAGCGTTCACCAGGGCACGGGCGCCGGCGGAGTTCGCCGGCCAGTTCAATGCGGCGCTCACCGTGGTCGGCGTGTCGAGCACGCCGGCATTCAACAGCGACATCGCGCTGTTTACCCAGCTCCGCGGCGGCCTGCTGCTGGAAGCCTCCGTCTCCGGTCACCGCTACACGTTCGGCGCGGTCTCGGACTGACCCGTGCCTACCGCGGGATTCCGCGGGATTTGCAGGCTAGAATGACCGCGAGCTCGCCACCGGCGGAGGGACCATGCCGCACAGCAGCCACCTCACGGCGACACGAAGTGCCTTCCCTGCCGCCGTGCTGTGGCTGGCAGCGCTCGTCTTGCTGCCCATGACGGCCGCCTGTGCCGAGGTTGACCGGGAGGAGGACATGCACAGCCTGATCGAGGAGATCCGCCGTGACACCCGGGAAACCCGGCACTACACCGGCCGGGAGGTTCTTTCCGAGGCCGTGATCGCCGCCATGCAGAGCGTCGACAGGGCCGCCTTCGTGCCGCCCGGCTCCGAGCTCTATGCGTGGGAAAACCGGCCGTTGCCCATCGGCTACGGACAGACCATTTCCCAGCCCTTCATCGTGGCACTGATGACCGATCTGCTGGATCTCGAAGCGACGCACCGGGTGCTGGAGATCGGCACCGGCTCCGCTTACCAGGCCGCCGTGCTCAGCGTCCTGACGGCAGAGGTATACACCATCGAGATCGTTCCGGAGCTGGCGGCCAGCGCCGCGGACCGCCTGGCGCGTCTCGGCTACGACAACGTGCACGTCAGGGCGGGAGACGGCCGCCTGGGCTGGCCGGCGGCGGCACCCTTCGACCGCATCATCGTCACCGCTGTTGGCGAGGACATCCCGCCCAGGCTGCTCGAGCAGCTCGCCGTAGGCGGCCGCATGGTGATGCCCATCGGCCCGCGCTACGGCGGCCAGAACCTCACCGTGATCGACAAGACAACGGACGGGATCGAAACCTCACAGGTGCTGCCGGTGCAGTTCGTCCCTCTGACGGGGTCGGACGACGAGACGCATTAGCAGTCGAAACAGCTTCGGCTCAGCCGAAGGCGTCCGGCCGGCGAAACTCGTGCGCGACGTTCAGAACGGCCGTCAGCAGCAGCACCGCGCCGGCCTGATGCGCGGCCGCCAGAGGAACGGGCACCACCAGCAGCAGCGTGCTGATGCCCAGCGCGATCTGCAGCGACATGGCCGCCAGCATCAGATCGAGCGCCCGGCGGACGGCGGGTGAGTCCGTCCGCCGGCGGGCGAGCCACCAGAACACGACAACGATCGCGGCTAGGGCCATGGCCAGCACGCGGTGGTTGAACTGCACGGTGATGATGTTCTCGAAGAGATTTTTCCAGACCGGCTCCATGAGCATGAGGCCATCCGGCAGCCACTGACCGTTCATCAGCGGAAAGGTATTGAAGGTGAAACCGGCCTTGAGCCCCGCCACGAACCCGCCCGAGGCGATGGTCAGCAGCACCAGCCCGGTCAGCGCGTAACCGCCTCTCACCCAGCCACCGGACACACGCACCCGGTGGCGGCCGCGCAGCAGATCCATCACCAGCCACAGCATCCACACATAGATGACGATGGCCAGCAGCAGGTGCGCCGTCAGGCGGTACTGACTGACGTGCGGGTCGTCCACCATCCCGCTCTGCACCATGTACCAGCCCATCAGCCCCTGCAGACCGCCGAGCACGAAGAGCCCGATCAGCCTTGGGGTGAGCGCCGGATCGATCCGACGCCGGATCAGAAAGTAGAGAAAGGGCAGCGCGAACAGTAATCCGATCCCCCGACCGAGCAGGCGGTGGAAGTACTCGAGCCAGAAGATCTCCTTGAAGCCTGTGAGGTCCATGCCCGCGTTCTTGAGCCGGTATTCGGGGTACTGGCGGTACTTGGCGAAGGTGTCTTCCCACTCCGCCTCGGACAGCGGCGGCAGCACCCCGAGGATGGGCTCCCACTCCACCATGGACAGCCCCGAGCCGGTGAGCCGTGTCACCCCACCCAGCACCACCATGGCGAAGATGGTGAGGCAGCACAGACCGAGCCACAGCCCGATGACCCGGTCGTGCTCGAAGGGACGCCTCGGCAGGGTGGACTCAGGCATCGCGGATCAGGCCGCGTTCCTGAGCGCGGCGATGCGCGTCTCCAGCGGCGGGTGGGAGGTGAACAGCGCCTTCAGCCCCGCCCGGGCGCCTTCCGAGATGCCGAAGGCGACGAGCGTGTCGGGCATGGTGCTCGGCACCTCCTGGTAACGCTTGAGGCGCTCGAGCGCTGAGATCATCTTCTGGCGTCCGGCCAGCTTCGCGCCGGCCGCATCCGCCCGGAACTCCCGCTGCCGCGAGAACCACATGACGATGATGGTGGCGAGCAGCCCGAGCACGATCTCCGCGATGATGCTGGTGATCCAGTAGCCCATGCCGAGCCCCTGCTCCGTGCGGAACACCACCCGGTCGACCACGAAGCCGATCACCCGCGCAAAGAACAGCACGAAGGTGTTCACCACCCCCTGGATCAGAGTCAGCGTCACCATGTCGCCGTTGGCGACGTGACCGATCTCGTGACCGAGCACCGCCTCCACCTCGTGGCGGTCCATGTGCTCGAGCAGCCCTACGCTGACGGCAACCAGCGCGTTGTTGCGGCTGGCACCCGTGGCAAACGCATTCGGTTCCGGTGACGGGAAGACCGCCACCTCCGGCATGCCGATCCCGGCTTCCCGGGCCTGGCGCTCGACGGTGGCCAGCAGCCAGCGCTCGCCCTCCGTTCTCGGCGCGTCGATCACCTGGGCCTTGGTTGACCACTTGGCGATGGATTTGGACATCAGCAGCGAGATGAAGGAGCCGCCGAAGCCGAACAGCGCGCAGAAGACCAGCAGCGCCTGGAGATCGAGATCGACGCCGTTGTTGTACAGAATGGACTCGAATCCCAGCAAGCGGAACGTCATGCTCGCCAGCAGGATGACGGCCAGGTTGGTGCCCAGAAACAGCATTACTCTTTTCATGATTCTCCGTTGTCAGCGCCGTTGTCGGCGCATTCAGCAATCAGCCGGGCAGTTAGATGCCAGAGGTCTGTATAGGTTCGATGCCCCGGAAGTCAAGGCTCGGGCTCAGGGATCCTCGATGGTGATGGACGGCAGCGCGGCGACGGTCAGGGGCTCGTCTCCCACCGGATAGCGGCTCCGGGAGAAGATGTAGGCCATGATGTCGACGTACTCGCCGTCCAGCAGGCCGCCGGGGTTGGACTCCGGCATGGACGCGGCCATCACATCGAACAGCACCCCGGCGGTCTGGCCATCGTAGCGCTTCAGCACCGGACGGAAGTACTTGTCGTCGTGGCAGAGCTGGCAGTGCTCCTCGAACAGGTCCTCTCCCGCTTTCGCCTGCGCCTTGGTGTAGACGCCGGCTTCCGTGGTGAGCAACCCGTCGGCGACCGCCGGCAGCGCGCCCAGCACTGCCAGCATCGCAACCGCCACCCTGAAACGCGCCAGGTGCATGTCAGTGCGCTTCCTCCGGCGCCTCATCCTCGGCCGGCAGTGCCAGTGCCGTGAGCGTGGGTCCGGTCTGCAGAATCACGTACTGACGCCCCTTGTGCATGTAGGTCATGTTGCCGTAGAACGCCCGATTCTCGATCTCGACGACCCCGATCTGCCTGCCTGTGCTCTTATCGACCGCAAACAGGGCAGGGGTACCGTCGCTTCGCAGAGACGTGTACATCGCCATGGTCTTGGTCACCAGCATGGGCGGGTGCAGGGGTGCCCCGGTATTGGGAATGTTCTTCCCCTTCAGCGCGGGATGGTTGAGCACCGCGTCGGGGGTTTCTCCGGTGGGGATCTGCCAGAGGTGCTCGCCGGTGTTCATGTCGATGGCCGCGATCCGCGCGTAGGGCGGCTTGAAGATCGGGATGCCGTCCAGGTTGCGGACACCGGAGGCTCGCAGCACGGCATAGTCCGCGACGGTCTCGCCGGTGGGCAGCTCGATCAGGCCGTCACGCTCGACCCCTGGCGCCATGATTCTGGACGTGCAGTCCGTGCGCGAGGGCACGAACAGCACGCCGGTTTCGGGATCCGCCGCGGCCGGTGCGTAGATGTTCGCCCCGCCGTTGTCGCCCGGACACCACAGCGCCGCCTGGTAGCCGAGATCGTTGTCCCGATGCAGCGGCGGATGGAAGAGCGGGCCCATCTGGAAATCCTTCAGCGCGTCGACGGCCCGCTGCCGCAGCTCCGGCGTGAAATCGACCAGATCGTCCTCCGTCAGCCCCTGGATGTCGAACGGGGCCGGCCTTGTGGGAAAGGGCTGGGTCTTCGCCAGCTTTTCGCCTGGCATCAGCGATGCGGGGACCTCCCGCTCGACGATGGGCCAGATCGGCTCACCGGTGACACGGTTGAAAGCGAAGACGAACGACTGCTTCGTCGCCTGGGCGACGATGGGTACCGTCTTGCCGTCGATCTTCACGTCGAGCAGCACCGGCGCCGTCGGCGTGTCGTAGTTCCAGATGTCGTGGTGGACCAGCTGGAAGTGCCACAGCCGCTTGCCCGTCTTCACGTCCAGGGCGATGAGGCTGGTGCTGAACAGGTTGTCGCCCGGACGGAAGCCGCCGTAGAAATCCATGGTGGCGCCGTTGGTGGGGATGTAGACGATGCCCCGCTCCTGATCCGCGGACAGCGGCGCCCAGGAGGAGATGTCACCCGTCCACTCCCAGGCCTCGTTCTCCCAGGTTTCATGTCCGAACTCACCAGGTCCGGGTATCACATTGAATTTCCAGAGAAACTTACCGGTACGTCTGTCGTAGGCGAGAATGTCGCCCGGGATGTTTTCCACCCGCGACTGGTTGTAGCCCTGCTCCGCGGAGTTCCCCACCACGATCACGTCGCCGACCACGATCGGCGGTGAAGAGGAAGTGATGTAGCCGGTTTCGAGCGGAATGCCGTAGTAGGGATCGTAGGGATGACCCAGGTCGGCGAGCAGATCCACCACCCCGGTGTCCGGAAAGCCTTCCACCGGCACCTTGCCGCCGAAGCCTTCCAGGGGCTTGCCGGTTTTTGCATCCAGCGCCGTCAGGAAGAAGGCCGGCGAGACGATGTAGATGACGCCGCGGCCGTCGATCTCCGAGTAGGCGACCGACTTGCCGTAGTCCTTGCGCATGGAGTATTCCCAGCGGTAGGTGTTCGGCTCACGGTACGACCAGAGCAGCTCGCCGGTGCCCGGGTCCAGGGCCACCACGTGGCGGCGCGGACCCACCACGGTGTAGAGCACGCCGTTGACGTACAGCGGCGTGGAACGACCACTCTGCGCATCGAAGCTGGCGCCGTCCCAGACCCACGCCTCTTCCAGGTCCTCGAAGTTTTCCGCCGTGATCTGGTCGGCCGGGGAGTAGCGTGTGTGTTGCGAGTCTCCCCCCAGATACCGCCACTGATTGTCTTCGGTGCCCCGGGGCGCGGCCGACAGAGCGCTGGAAGCCAGCAGAGCCAGCGCGAGCCCGACAGCCGTGCCCGCCATCAAGGCGTTCGATTTGCGCGTCAACGTCATTTTTCTCTCTCTTAGCAGGTAGGCTTCAGCAGCCATCCATCCGTGAGAGCGTCGCGAACGACGCTACGGGTCGCAAACAGCGTCATGGGATGGTGCCCTACAGGCGCGCTATTCTAATCGAACCCCTGCCGGTATGCTTGGCCGCTCCGGGCTTTTGCACAGGCTGTTACCCAGGCTTTTACCCAGGACAGGAGCCGGCAGTGAGCGACCGCGATCTCAGCACCCCTTCCGGCACCACAGACGTGCCTCCGGCGGCGACGGGACGGCCTCCGGCGCCACTCTGGCAGCGGATCCTGCCCTGGGTGATCACGGTGCTCTGCTTCGCCTATCTCTACTACCGGATCGCGGGGCGCACGCCGGAGGGAGAAACGGTGGTCGGCTATCTCGGCGGGATCTTCGCGTCGGTGAACTGGCTGGCGTGGCTCGGCCTGATGGTCCCCTACTCCGTGCTCTACCTGCTCATCGATACCGCCGTGCTCTGGCGCGTGATCCGCTGGTTCAACGCCAACGTCCCGTATCGTGACCTGCTCCCTGTCCGGGCGAGCACCTACATCATCTCGATTCTGAACGAGCAGGTCGGCAAAGGGGCCATGGCCGTCTACCTCAACCGGCGTGAAGGGGTGCCCGGCTGGGAAGTGGCTTCCAGCATGCTGTTCATCATGTTCTGCGAGTTCTTCTACCTGACGAGCTGGGCGCTGATCGGCGTCTCCGTGTCCTGGGACGTGGTACCCCCCATCTTCCACAACATTCCCTGGATCGCACTGGGCGCGTTCGTCTTTCTCGTGGCGTTCATCTGGTTCTTCCGCTCTGATCGCTTCACCTCGGTGGCCGTCCGGGAGAAGCCGCTGCTCAAGAGCTTCCGCGGCGCACGCTGGTACTACTACCCCACCATCATGCTGATCCGCTCACCGGCGCTGCTGGGTGCAGTGCTGGTGTACTCGCTGGCGGCGGGCCTGTTCGGGGTGTCGATTCCCTTCGGGCAGATGATCGGTGTGCTGCCGCTGATCTTCTTCGGAACGCTGATTCCCGGTCCGTTCCGGGCATTCGCCGTGGCGCTGTGGCCGACACTGTTTCCCGAGCACGTGGGCGAGATGGCGATCTTCGGCTTCGTGCAGCACAACTTCTTCCTGCTGTTCAACGCGGCCATCGGTCTGCTTTTCCTGCGCCGTGCCAACCGGGAGCTGTTCGGCGGCAAGGCTCAGGGCACACCTGCCGGTGGTCCCTGAGCCTCCATAGCTCGAGCCTCAACAACAGGGTTCAGAAAGCAAGATCGGCACGGGCGAAGACGTTGCGACCGTAGCCGGGCAGCCGCTCACCCACGGTGATGTCCGGATTGCCCATCACCCGGTTGATGCCGCCCAGGTGGTCGGTGTAGTCCTCGTCCGCCAGGTTTTCCACCCCCGCGGACAACCGCAGGCGCTCGCCGACGTGCCAGTAGCCGTTGACGTTGAAGATCGCCCAGCCGCCCGTCTCCTGCTCGCCGTTGAACGCCGCCACCTTGTCCTGCTTCGCGGCGAGGTAGGACTCGACGCTCACCCCCCAGCGGGCAGCATCGTACTTCAGCGCCACGAAGGCATTCAGCGGGGCGACCCGGTACAGGTTGTCGTCCGCCGTCTTGCCGCGCACGTAGTTGACCACGCCTTCCAGCGAAACCCGCTCGGCGAGTCGCCAGGACCAGTCCACGTCCGCGCCGTAGAGTTCGGTGTCCACGTTGTTGAACTCGAGCGGGTCCGGCAGGCTGGTGCCGTTCATCTGGTTCATCATCCGCACGAACATGACGGCGGCCGTGTTCGTGGAGACGCTGCCCTCGATGTAATCCAGAACGTCGCGGTAGAAGATCCTCGGCGCGATCCGGAAACCTCCGCCCGCATAGTCGAACCCCATCTCGATCTCCCGGGCGGTTTCCGGATCCAGATCGATCCGGCCGGTGTAGGTGCGTCCGTCCGCGAGTCCCGCGGTGGCTTCCAGCGGCAGCCACAGGTAGCGCTCCTGATAGGAGGGCGCTCGCGTCTTCCGCGCCACGCCCAGGTACCAGGCAAGGGCATCGCTCGCCACGTAGCGCAGCTTGGCCACCAGATCGACGTCGTGATCGACCACGTGCCGGTCCGCGTCGTTGAACGCGTCCCGCAGCGCAACCGCTGGCGGCAAGCCCATCACGGCCGGCGTGGCATCCACCACGCCTGCATCCGACACGATCCGGTTGTAGCGCCCGCCGAGCTCCAGGCTCCAGCGATTGCCGAGCTCTGTCGTCTTCTGTGCGAACACGCCGAGCAGCGTGCGCTCGGCAGCGTTGAAGTTGGTGACGAAGAACGCGGGATTGTTCGGGTTGTCGACGTCGGAATCGTGCTGCTCGTCATGACCATCGATGCCGAGCTGCCAGGTGCCGCGGGAAAGCGACAGTGAGAAACCCGCATTGTCGGCGGAGGTGACGTTCCGCCGGTACATGGACGGGTCCATCGGCGGTGTGCGCAGATGGTAGTTGGTCATACCGTGGTCGATGCCGTTCACCCAGATCCGGCCGTCGAGCTGCCAGTCGCTGCCGCGGTAGCCATAACCGAAGCCGAACAGGTCGGAATCGATGTAGCCGATGTCCATGGGCAGCGCCGGGGTGCCGGAGTCACCGGTGTCGTTGTGGCCGTAGTCGACGCTGAGCTCGTGCGTGCCGAAGCGCAGCCCGTAGCCCACATCGTAGCGGTCACGCTCGTAGCGCGTGGGCAGGATTGTGCCACCGGGAAATTCCGCATCGTCCGCCTGCTCCGTGAGACCGGACAGCTTCAGACGCTGGCTGACGCTCGCAACCACCAGCGCGCCGGCGAGCAGCGAGGCATCGTTGACGCTGTGACCACCGGCGCGCAGGCGACCCTGCACGAGCGTGCCGGCGTCGGCATAGGAGCCCTGCCAGGTGCTGGCATCCACGACGCCACCGATGGTCTCCATGCCGGCGCTGACCGAGGCGATGCCCCGATGCACCTCCAGGGATTCCAGGTGCGCTGCCGGGGCGTAGGAAAGCGGCGGGTCCATCCAGTTCGGCCCCCCGGGACTGATGACCTGACCATCGATGCGGCTGCTGATCCGCATCCGTGACATGCCGCGATACTGGGCCATACCGCTGAGCGGCCCGTTGCTGTTGACGTTCGCACCGACGGCCTTGCGCAGCAGCACGGCGGCGTCCGGCGTCACGTCCAGAGTCTCCGCCAGCTCGAAACGGCGGGTGTCCGCCTCACCGACGACGACGATCTCCTCGATGGATCCCGGGGCGGCGGGGGACGGCGTCTCGGCCGCCCGTGCGGGGGAAGCCAGCAGCAGGGTCGCTGCCAGCAGTAATGGCTGTGTGTTCATCTCTCTTCTCGCAATGTGGGTCGGGGACGGCACCCGGACCCGATGGATACAGGCAGGCGCATCGTCCGGCGACGATGCTCCGGTTCAGACGTTTCCGTGAACCGGTGCGGGCCGGAGGGGCCCGGGCGAGATGAGGCGATGGGTGACGTTCGAGAGCGGGCGCACGGTACCCGGGGACG
Source organism: Pseudomonadales bacterium (assembly GCA_050185825.1). GTDB lineage: Bacteria > Pseudomonadota > Gammaproteobacteria > Pseudomonadales > Azotimanducaceae > SZUA-309. The sequence continues at coordinate 436,311 of JBFWZA010000001.1, forward strand.
AGCACCCCCTGTGCCGGTGGCTCGGCGCCGCAGGACGCAACGGACGAGGACAGCACGACGGTGTCGAGCATGCCGCCCAGCGGGCAGTGGCCACCGAGACCCTGGTCCTGGTGGCCGGCTTCCGCACCGGCGTCGGAATCCGGGTGGTGGTGATGATGGGCATGCCCCAGGAAACCGGCAGGCAATCCTTCCGGGCAGAGCACCACCGGCCAACCGGAGGACAGGCTGCCCGGCATGTAACCGGGCGGTGCCAGGCTCTGCAGCAGCAGCGCGGCCAGCGCCGCGAACAGCAGCAGCCCTCTGAGCGAACCCGCTCCGCGTGCTGCGTGAGGTGCGCGGCGCATCATCAGCGGGCCAGATGCGCCCCCAGGACCGCCTCCACCGTCCCGTCGGCAAGGCGCAGCGACAGCCAGGTGTCGACGAACGTCTTCAGCGCGGGGTCACGGGGCATGAGGTAGGCCTTTTCCTGGTAGGTCAGCGTCTGGCCCATGGTGCCACACAAACCGGGATGCTGCCGGGTCTGGAGAAGCACCTCGATGCTGTCCGTGATCATGACATCGCCCTCGCCGTCGGCCAGGGCCTGGAAGATGGTCCGGTTGTCCGGGTGCAGCACCTTCCGTGCCTGGTGAATGTGGTCGTCCACGAAGGCTTCGTTGGTACCCCCCGGGTTGACGATCACCCGCACGTCCGGCTGGTCGATGGCGGCGAGGGAGTTGAACCGCCGCTTGTCCTCGCAGCGGGCGATGGGCAGCTTGCCGCCCACGTGGTACGGCATCGACAGGAATCCCACCCTCGCCCGCTCCACCGTTCTCGACACGCCGCCCATGGCCACGTCGTAGCGGCCGGCGGCCAGATCCGCCATCAGCGACGGCCAGGTCGTGGCAACGAACTCGACCTCTACCCCGAGTGAGTGCCCCAGATCCCGGGCCAGATCGATGTCCGCCCCGAGGTAGCCACCGCCGTCCACCGCCAGGGAAAACGGCGCGTAGTCTCCCGTCGTCCCCACGCGGACCACGCCGGTGTCGAGGATCTGCTCCAGGCGGCTTGGATATCGACGGAGGCCGTCGAGCGCGTCGTAAAGCTCGCGCAGGCGCGCCTCACCGAGCCCATCCGCGCTGACGGCCTCGAGGAATGCGGCCTCGTCGTGGGCGGAGGCCTGGGCGGCAAGGGCGAGGATCTCCTCCCCGAGGGCCAGCAGCCTGGGCCGCAGCACGCCGACGAGGTCCGGCTCGGTATCCGGCGCGCCACCATCCGCCCAGCGCGTCAGCCAGTAGCGCTGCACATCCTTGGCCGCCTCGATCTGCACCGCGAAGAAGCGCTCCGCGGTCTCCGGACGGATCTGGTAACGCAGCGCATCGGTTGCCGCCGCGTCGATCACCACCTGCTCGCGCGCGGCATCTTCCACGGGCAGATCGTTGCGCCACTTGTACGCCGCGACGTCCCGCATGAGCGACAGCCGCTCATTGAGGCGCTCGTAGAGCACATCGGCGGTTGCCGCCTGCAGGCCGTTCGTCGCCGTCAGCAGCAGCAGGCCGAGCAGCAGCCGGTGAGACGCGCGCGCAGCGGCCAACGCCCTGGCCATCCGCTGCGTCTTGCTACTGCACCAGCGCCTGATAGGTCAGCACCTTGAACTCGTCCGCGAGGCGGGTGCGGTGCGGCAGGCTCTGCACCATGAACACGCCGATGAGCGACTCCTTCGGATCCACCCAGAAACGGGTACCGGCGGCGCCGCCCCAGTTGTACTCGCCCGCGGAGCCGATCTCGCCCACCTCGCCCGGATCCTCCACCACCGCGAAGTCGAGACCGAAGCCCACACCGCGACGGCCGAAGCCCATGGGGATGTCGCCGAGGTGATTCGTGGTCATGAGCGCCACCGTCTTCGGCGACAGGATGCGCACCCCGTCCAGCTCGCCGCCGTTCAGGAGCATCTGGCTGAAACGCAGATAGTCGCTGGCGGTGGAGACCAGACCGCCGCCGCCACTCTCGAAGGTGGCACCTTCCCGGAAGTTACGGCTGACATCCGCATTGGCCACCACGAGCTTGCTGGAGGCAGACGGCTGCAGGAAAGCGTTCGACCCTTCGCCCGTGCCCTCCGGGCTGTAGAGCTGGGCCAGCCGGTCTTCCTTCTCCTTCGGTACCACGAAGCTGGTGTCCACCATGCCGAGCGGTCCGAACAGCCGGGTCTGGAGGAACTCGCCGAAGCGCATGCCCGAGAGCACCTCCACCAGCCGCCCCTGCACGTCCACCGAGACGCTGTAGTGCCAGCGGGTGCCGGGCTCGTACTGCAGCGGCACCTGCCCCAGCTTCTCCACGAAGTCCTGGAGGTTCGGCTGATCGAAGAGGATGCCGCGCTCCCGGTAGAGCCGGTCCACCTCCGTGTTGCCGAACACGCCGTAGGTGAATCCCGCCGTGTGCGTCATCAGGTCCCGGACCGTGGGCTGACGGCGCGGCTTCCTGGTCTTACCCGCGAGATCCGCATCCCCCTCACCGATGGTGGCGCTGCGCGTACCGTCGGAGACGATGCGCGTCTGGCCGCCGTCCGCCGTGGACATCGCCACTTCCAGGTTGGCGAGCTCCGGGATGTACTGGGACACCGGATCGTTCAGAAAGAACTTGCCCTCCTCGTAGAGGATCATCAGCGCCACGCCGGTGATGGGCTTGGACATGGAGTAGATGCGGAAGATCGTGTCCATGGTCATGGGCGTGCCGGCTTCCCGGTCCTTGAGCCCCCAGGCATCCGCATAGGCAACCTTGTCATTGCGGGCGATCATGGCCAGGCCGCCGACCATGGTGCCGTCGGCCACGGCCTGCTCCATGTTCTCAGAGATCCGCTCGAGGCGTTCAGGATCCAGGCCCACCCTGTCCGGCCGGACGGTGACCAGGTCGCGGGCCCAGACCTGGGCGGTGATCAGCACGGTGGCCGCCGTCAGCGACAGCAGCAGGATTCGACGCAGCGTCATCACGATCTCTCCTCTACCTGGGAAAAACAGCGCCACAGGCTAGCGCAATGGTTGAGGATCAGCCACCACCCTGATTTCTGCGGTACTGGCGTGGCGAGACACCGAACAGGTTCTTAAAGCGCCTGTTGAACGTCGAGAGGTCTGCGAAGCCCGCGTTCACGGCGATTTCCGAAACGGAGTCGTCCGATGTCAGGAGTCGCATCGCGGCGCGATGAACGCGCTGGCGGATGAGGTACTGGTGAGGAGTAGCGCCGACTGTTCTCCGAAACGTTCGCAGAAAATGGTAGGGGCTCATTCCCACCGCGCTACCGAGAGCGGAAATCGTCAGCGATTCAGACTCGATTTCATCTGCGGAATCACAGATCAGACGGACAGCATCGCTCACCCGCCTTTCATCGCGTGGCTTCACCGATGGGTTGGTCGCACGCTGATCGGACAGCGCCTCCAGAACGGAAGCCGCAATATCCAGCGCGTGCGTCTCGAGAGCGCCTCGCCCGAGGTTGGCCATGTGAATAGTAGTCGTCAGGGGTGCCAGCTGTGGTACGGGAGAAACTCGAGCTGCTGAAAAAGTCGGCCGGCGCACGCTCGCAACGGACGCGACCAACGCTTCCCAGAAGGCCGGCTGGTAGTGAAACGAAATGCAGCGGTCTCCCACGGCGTGCTCGTGCCCGCACTCGAAACACGCTCCGTAATTCCCCAGCATGATGGACCCGGGCGTCATGAGAGCAGCGCCCTGAGCGCTTCGATACTGAAACGTGCCCTGAACGACCAGCGCGATGGCAACCGTCGCATGAATCTCTTCGAACGGCCGATCCTCCGGTCCCGCACTGCAGACGACATCCTGTACCTGCCAGCCCGGACCTTCAGCGAGCACGGATGCCCGTATCGTCAAGTTTCAGGCTCCCACGACGAATTCAGCAATTTTTCCCAAGTCCCGCCTGGCGCGAGCGCCAATCATAGAGCCTCCGAAACCGGCGAGGAACTCGAAGTGATTGACCATATCTCCATCGGCGCTTCCGACATTGCGAGAGCCAGGATTTTCTACGATGCCACCCTTGGCGCGCTGGGCTATCGGTGCCTCAGCAGCGACGCAAGCGCATTGGGATACGGGCACGACGGCGTCGACTACTGGGTGCTGCAGAGCCGCGATCCCGTACCCGCGAATCCCGATTCGGGGTTGCACTTCTGTTTCGCGGCGCCAGACAGAGACAGCGTGCACCGCTTCCATGACGCAGCGCTCAAGCACGGTGGGACAGACAACGGCTCCCCGGGTGTTCGGGAGGCCTATGGGACCGGGTACTACGCCTCATTCGTACTCGACCCGGATGGCTATCGGCTCGAAGCCTACTTTGACGCGACCGGGCAGGAGCGCTGAACGATGGCGAGCGTACGCAAGGATATCCACGTTCCGACCGGTGCCGAGGCCGTCTGGGACGCGATCCGGGACATCGGCGCGCTGCACACGCGCCTGGTTCCGGGTTTCGTCCTGGATACCAGGCTCGAAGATGACGCGAGAGTCGTCACCTTCCAGGATGGGACCGTGGTACGGGAGCCGATCATCACGATCGACGAACAGGGGCAGCGTCTCGTCTGGTCCGTCGAGGGCCTCATGAGCACACACTACAACGCGTCGGTACAGGTCGAATCGGAAGGAAGCGGCAGCCACATCGTCTGGATCGCCGACTTCCTGCCGGACACGATCACGCCGCAGATAGAGGAAGCCATGGAAGCTGGGTCGCAGGCAATGCGGGCGGCGCTGGGCGGCTGAAAGCGATCCGCCAGCTCACCCTTGGACTGCTCAGAACGCGTGCACGAGCTTCGCCGCGAGGCTCGGTCCGGCGACCGCCGCCGGCATGGCGATCACCGGCGCGCCGCCGAGGCTCTGCGCGGCTGCCCGCATGACCGGCGCGGTGCACAGCGCGCCGTTGGACTCGATGTGGTCGAGCGCCGCGGCGAGCTGGGCTTCCGAGGGATCACCCAGCGGCCGGTCCCAGTCGTCGGTTGCCGCGCACTGCGCCGGGATGCCGGTGTAGTAGTCCGCTTCACCGAGGCTGTTCACCGTGCGGAAGGTGACGATGAAGAGCACCATGGAATCGTTGCAGTATTCGAGCCCCCACTGCCCCACGGGCTTGCCGAAGGTGCGCCCGCCCACGGTCACCGAGCGGCTCATGTACGGCTCGACGCCGCTGATGGTGAGCTCGCTCGCCGAGGCGGTGGCGGCGCCCGTCAGGTAATAGACGTTCTCGAGGCCGGGCAGCGCATCCGCCTCGAACTGGAAGCGGCGCACGTCATCGTTCGGATCGCCATAGTTGGTGGTGACCCAGTCGTTGTATTCGTAGCGGAAGAACACGTCGCCGTCCCGGCCGGTGATCAGCGAGCCGAGCACCTCCGCCGTGCCCACCAGACCGCCGCCGTTGTAGCGCAGGTCCAGCACCAGGTCGTCGATGCCCGTGCCGCCCAGCGCGGCGGCCTGATCCATGAGGCTCACCATGGCCTGACGGAGCAGCGCGTCGGCATCGTCAATGAACGTCCGGAAGAAGACGTAGCCGACCATCCGCCCGCTCACCTCGAACACGCGCACCCGTGCCGGCGGCACCGGGTCCAGGTCCACCGCCGCCTTGGTGAGGGTGACGTCCTCAATCGAATTGTCCAGGTGACGGATACGCAGCGTCCGCGTCACCCCGATCTCCGACGGCCCGAAGGTGGATTCGAGATTCGGATCGAGACTGGCCGTGGGCGTGCCGTCCACGGCGAGAATGGTATCGCCGCGGGTGAGGCCGGCGATGTCCGACGGCGAGCCGCCGTAGACGTCCATCAGCCGCCAGAGTCCCGAGGCATCGATCCCGAGGCTGAAGCCGAAGCCGTAGAACTCCCCGGCGGCATAGTACTGATCCACCTCTTCCTGCGTCGCGTAGTACGTGAACCCCCGATCGTAGATACCGGACTGATAGCGGAGCTCGTCGAGCAGCGCGTCCACGCTCGGGAAGCTCGTGAGGCGGGCGCGCACGTCCGCGTACTTGGCCACCTGCACAGGATCGGAATTGAAGTAGTAGAAGTTCTCGAATAGATCGAGCACGTCCCGCCGCGCCGTTGCCAGCGAACACTGGGAGTGAGCAGCGGGCAGCGAGGTTGCCGGCGGTGGCGCCGCGGCGACTGGCCGGGTGCTGTCCCCGCCGCCTCCGCCGCCGCAGGCGGCTAGCCACAGCAGCATGAAGCCGAGGAGCACAATCCGGCGGGTACGGCGCGTTGATCTCACCGGCGCAGTCTATCACCGGGCATGGATCCGCCACCTGCGCGCTGAGCGCACCGGGAGGCGGTTCTCAAATCTGCAGCGACCGGCTCAACGGCCGCTGAACCGGGGCTCCCGCTTCTCCAGAAAAGCGCGCACGCTTTCCTTCGAATCTTCCGTCTGCCTGAGAGACTGGATCTGCTCGATGGCCCAGCGGCCCACGTCCCGCCAGTCCGGATCGAGGGTGCGGCGCAGACCCGCCTTGATGGCCTTCACCGCCAGCGGCGGGTTCGCGGCGATCTTCCGTGCCAGCGCCTGGGCGCTGTCCATCAGGGCATCAGGCTCCACCACCTGGGACACGAGACCGAGCGCAAGCGCGCGTTCGGCGTTGATCACCTCGCCGGTGAACAGCAGCTCGGCAGCCGCGGAACGACCCACGAGCTGAGCGAGCCTGCCGAGACCCGGGGCATCGCAGCAGAGCCCGCGGACCACGAAGAGCTCACCGAACTTCGCCGCCGTGCTCGCGATGCGCAGGTCGGCCATGATGGCGAGCTCCATGCCCCAGCCCACGGCCGGGCCATTCACCGCGGCGATGATGGGAATGTCCGAGTAGAGCAGCGCATCCGCCGCCGGCGTGAGTCCGCCTGTTTTACGGCCACGCTCGATGGTTTCCGTCGGCGGCCCGGATGTGCCGCCGAGGATCTGCTTCACATCGTCGCCGGCACAGAAGGCTCTGCCTTCTCCGGTGATGATCAGCACCCGGGCATCGGAATCGCGCACCGCGTCCTCGAGCTCCATATAGAGCGTGTAGGTCAGCGAGTTCATCGCTTCCGGTCGGCGCAGCGTGATCACGCCGACGTGATCGGCGACTTCGTAGCTCAGCTCAGTGAAAGCCATTGCTCAACCTCCCTGTCGGGCCTTGCGGAAATCGGGTTCCCGTTTTTCCAGGAATGCGGCGATGGCTTCCTTGTGCTCGGGCGACTTGTACGCCACGGAGAGCGCCGCCATCTCCCGCTGCTGAACCGCGGCGATATCACCCTCGCTGGCGTTCTTCGTGATCAGCTCCTTGATCGCTTTCAGAGAAGCCTGCGGGTTCTCGCCCATCCCCCGCGCTACCGCATGCGCCGTGGGCAGGAGGTCCGCCGCGGAGGTCACCCGATCCACCAGACCGAGGGCGGCAGCTTCGCTGCCGGACACGGTTCTTCCGGACAGCATGAGCTCGCTCGCGTGCCCGAAGCCCATCCGCAGCGCCAGGAAGTGCGAGCTGGCCAGCTCCGGGACCAGACCCATCTTCACGAAGCGTACGGAGAGCTTGGCGTCCTCGCTCGCGATCAGGTAGTCCATGGGCAGCACCTGGGTGAGGCCGACACCGATCGCGGCGCCGTTGATGGCCGCCACCATGGGCTTGGCGGCGCGAACCTCGGAGACCCAGTCGCGGGGGTTGCCCTCGCCGCGCACGTTCTCCCCTTCGGCCTGGGCCTTGAACACGTCGCCGATGTCGGCGCCTGCGCAGAAACCGCGGCCCGCACCGGTGACCACCATGGCGACGACGCTCTCGTCCTCGTTGGCAGCCGCCACCGCCTGCGAGAGCTCGGCCCCCATCTTGTACGTCCAGGCGTTCAGCCGCTCCGGGCGGTTCAGCGTGATCTCGGCAACGCCGTCCTTGTTCTCGACCAGGATGGTTTCATAACTCATGGCTCCCCCTTTTTTAAAACCGGTTATAGTCCGTCCGGGAGAGCATAGGCCGTTCGCCGCGGTCGCGAAACAGGGGGAGGCATCGCATGGAGCTCTGGACACTGGGGGTGGCATCACCCCGGGGAACCGCCGATTACGCGAAGATCGCCGAGGATGCGGGCTGGCACGGCCTCCTCGTGGTGGATTCCCAGAACCTGTCGGGCGATTCCTACGTGGCGCTGGCCATGGCGGCCACGGTTACTTCGACCCTCGGTCTCGGCACCGGGGTGACCAACAACGCCACCCGTCATCCTGCGGTCACCGCCGCTGCCATCGCCAGCGTGCACAAGATCTCCGCCGGTCGGGCCTGTCTCGGCATCGGTCGCGGCGATTCGGCACTGGCGCACCTCGGCAGCGCGCCGGCGCGGCTCGGCCCGTTCGAGCGCTACGTCGAGATGCTGCAGACCTATCTCGCGGGTGGCGAGGTCCCCTTCTCCGACTCCGCCATCGACCCTGCTGTTGCGCCGCCGGTGGCGGATCTGGAACTCGCGGACACACCCCGCTTCAGCCGCATCCAGTGGCTTGCCGGCACGACCCCCGCAGACAAAGTGCCCGTGGAGGTGGCGGCCACCGGGCCGAAAGTCATCGGCATCGGCGCCCGCCACGCGGAACGCATCATGTTCACCCTGGGCGCGGATCCGGAGCGCCTCGCCTGGGGCATGTCGGTCGCGCGGGAGGCGGCCTCCGCCCACGGTCGGGACCCGGACAGCCTGCGCTTCGGTGCCTACGTGAACCTTGCCTGCCACCCCGACCGTGAGGAGGCCCGCAATCTGGTCCGCGGCGGGCTGACCACCTTCGCCCGGTTCTCCGTCATGCACGGCAGGATCTCCGGCCCGGTTGACGACGACCAGACCCAGGTGCTGAACGCCCTGCACGACAGCTACGACATGAACAAGCACACGCGGGGCGATTCGCGTCAGGCTTCCATGCTGACGCCGGAGTTCATCGACCGTTACGCGGTGGTCGGCGATGCGGACGAGGTGCTCGGGAAGCTCGCCGCCCTCAAGGCCCTTGGCATGGACAAGCTGGCGGTTTCAGGGCCCACGGTCGCCGCCAAGGCGCCCGCGGCGATCGCCGCCATAGAGCACCTGAACCGGGAGGTGCTGCCCAATCTGAGCGACCGCTGACAGTCGTTATTGCGAACGCTGCAGGGAGGGCGCGGTTGCGGCAAACGGCGCCGCCTGCTCGAACGCCCGCGCCAGCTTCAGCACGGCCAGGTCGGCACCGGGTGGGCCGACGATCTGCAGACCCACGGGCAGGCCCTCTGCAGAGAAGCCGCAGGGCATGGCGGCCACCGGCGTGCCGGTGAGGGTGATCACGCCGCAGATCTCCATCCACTGCAGGTAGTTCTCGAACGCCACCCCCTCGATCTCCCGGATCCACTCCACCGTCTTCGGGAACGGCAGCACCTGGGCGGACGGCAGCACCAGAAAGTCGTAGCGCTCGAAGAAGTCGAGCATGCGCCGATAGACGGCGAGATGACCCGCTTCCGCGCGGGCCACCTCCCGGGCGGACAGGGAAAGCCCCAGGGCGGTGTTCCAGCGCACTGTGTCCTTGAGCTTGTCAGGATGCTCCTCCAGAAAGCTGCCGAAAGACGCGGCGAAGCCGTGCGCCCTGAGCGTCTGAAAGATCGCCGGGGCATCACGCAGATCCGGATGAGCCGTTTCCACCCGGCAGCCGAGGTCGTCGAAAAAACGTCTGGCCGAACGGAACACCTCACGCACGGCCGGCGCCACGGGCAGGAATCCCAGATCTTCGCTCCAGGCAATGCGCAAACCTGCCGGGTCCGAGGTCAGGTCGGTGGCAAACACCGCCGGATCGTCCGTGCGCGACAACGGATCCCGCGAATCGAAGCCCGCCATCACCGACAGCAGCAGCGCGGTGTCCGCCACCGTGCGGCCCATGGGTCCGAGCACCGGCAGCGCGTTCCAGCCGAGCAGGCGCTCCCTGGCCGGTACCCGGCCCGGCGAGGGCCGGAATCCGATCACGTTGCAGAACGCTGCGGGGTTTCTGAGCGAGCCCCCCAGATCGCTGCCGTCCGCCACCGGCAGCATCCGTGCCGCCAGCGCGGCGGCGGAGCCGCCGCTGGAGCCGCCCGCCGTCTTCTCGAGATCGTAAGGGGTGGCCGTGGCCCCGAAGAGCGTGTTGAAGGTCTGCGAGCCGGCGCCCCACTCCGGTGTGTTGCTCTTGCCGACGATCACCGCCCCGGCGGCGCGCATGCGTGCCACGTGCACGGCGTCCTGCTTCGGCACGTGGCTTGCGAACAGCGGCGATCCGTGGGTGGTGCGGATGCCCGCTGTATCCGCCAGGTCCTTGATGGCCGCCGGCAGCCCGGAGAGCGGGCCTGGCGCGGCGCCAGCCGCGAGCTCGGCATCCAGCGCCCGCGCCCGTGCCAGCGCCTGATCCGCTGCCAGGGTACAGAGCGCGTTGATCCGGGGATTCACGGTGTCAATCCAGCGGAGATGTGCCTCCAGCAGCTCCAGGCAGGAGACCTGCCGGGTAACGATCAGGGCCCGCTGCTCGATGGCCGACTTCGCGCAGAGCTCCGGGATGTCGGTCGCCGCCACGTCTGACATGTCACTCCCCGCTCGTCGATCAGTGCAGGGGCCGGCCGCAGCCCCGGAAGACACGGCCGTCGAGCGTCACCTCCACCCGCGTCGGATAGGTGTCGTCCGCCATGGTATCGGCACAGGGTTCGCCCGTCAGGGTCACCAGGAGTTCGGCGGATCCTGCGCGACCCACGTAAGTGGTGCTGCGGGTCTGCGGGTCGGATCGGGTCTCGACGATGGCTGCGGAGACCTCGCTCGCGCCGTAGTCGTAGCTGAACCAGAGCCGGGACTGCGCCCGGACCTCGAGCGCCCAGCCCGGCTCGTTGCCGAGTCCGCGGAAATCGGCACCGCCAAGCTTGGCGTGCTCCCATACGGAAGCGCGGGGATCGAACACGCAGTCCGGGTAATGGGCGTCCGGCAGGACGAGGTCTGCCGTCCGTTCGCCAATGCGCACTTCCGTGCCGTCTGCCTCGTATCGTGTTCCAGCCTCCACCTCGCGTAGCAGGCGGTGCTGCTCGCCGAGCGACGGCGGCAGAAAGATGCTCATCCCTTCTGGCCTGGTGCGGGTCACCAGCAGAATCGAACCCTGCTCGCCGGCACAGTGATAGACCCGGGTGACGGGTTCGAATGGTTCAGAGGATTCCGTGTCTGCCGCCGTGGAGGGCGGCTCGGCGCAGGTGGTGAGCAGCAGCGTGGGGAAGATCGCGATCAGCCTGCAGAGGCCTCTCGGCGTCATTCGTCCGAGTCGTCCCGTTCGTCCGTGAGCCCGTTGGCCAGCGCCACGGAGTGGTCGATCTCTTCGGAGCTCGGCTCCGACGGCAGCTCGTCGACGGAGGCCGCCTCGACGCCGAGATGGAAGGCGGCATAGCCGGGCATCACGAACTGGTTGAGCGCCATGCCGATCACCCGGCCCTCGCGGGGCGCCAGGATCTCCTGACGGACATTCGTGATCGGATCCGTGACCGTGCCCAGAACGTCGCCCGGCCGCACCCGCTTGCCCAGCTTGACGGTGCCGATCAGCATGCCGCCCTTGTCCGCGCGCACCCACATCGAGCCGTAGTAGGCCGGTTCCGGGTTGCCCCACAGGCTACGCCGGCCATACATCTCCAGGTTGTCGAGCAGGGTGTACAGCGATTTCACCGTGTGGTCCACCGCGTCGTCGTCCACGCGCAGCGGCTCCCCGGCTTCGAGGGTGACCGCCGGAATGCCGGCGCGCACCGCGGCCACGCGCAGGGTGCCGGGACCGCCATCACTGTGCAGGATCACCAGCCCGCCAAAGGCCTGGGTCAGCGCCAGCACCGACTCGTCCAGCAGGTCGGCCCGAAGCTGCGGCAGGTTGGTGCGGTGGAAGGAGCCGGTGTGCAGGTCCACCAGCGCGTCGCAATGCCGGACCACCTGCACGAAGAAGCTGTGGGCAATGCGCGACGCAGAGCTGCCGCGCGGATTGCCGGGGAAGAAGCGGTTCAGATCGCGACGGTCCGCCAGGTAGCGGGAGTGACGCTCGAATCCCTGCAGGTTGACGATCGGCACCCCGATCACCCGGCCGGTGAGCTTTTCCGGATTCAGCGAGTACATCACCCGGCGGACGATCTCGATGCCGTTCAGCTCGTCGCCGTGCACGGCGCCGGTGAGGCACAGGGTCGGACCTTCTGCGGTACCGTTGGCCACCAGCACGGGGGTCGGCACCGCTGATCCGTAGAGCGACTCTCCGGCGTGCCAGGTCATCCGGGTCAACGTGCCCGGCGCCAGATTGTCGAATCCGTCGGCGACGTTCACGTCCGACTCGTGCAGCATGGCGACGAAATCGATGTTTTCCTCGCCGTTCGATTCGTCGAGCGCGATGTCTGGCTCGGTCTCGATCTCCACCAGCTCCGGCACCGGCAGCGGCTCCGGAACGGGCAGCTCCGCGACGATGGGCAGGGGCTCGAAACGGAAGCTCACCACGGGATCGATGAGCGGTACCGGCAGCCGGGCCACCGCAGGTTCAGGTTCCGGAATCGGCGCCTCGATCTGGGTCAGAAAGGCGTGGGCCCGCTTGTTGTGAATGGCGACCAGGTCGACGTAGGAGGCCTGACCGCTGGGAATGGCTTCGGCCGAAAGTAACTTGCTGAGCAGAAAACCCACCACGAGCGAGGCGGTGGCCACCGTCAGTGTGCGTGCCCAGGTATCCATAGTCCGTTTCAGGTGTACCTGACGCGCATTATAGGCACCGTTGCCGGGCGGGTTGCAATCAAAAGCCCTTAAGCATCATGTAGATGGAGGACATTCCGCCGAAAATGTCTAGTTGTCGCCGCCTGTTGTGAGACAGCGGACACACATCGCCCGTTCCCGCGCCCTGGTCAGCAGGGGAATCAGGCAGCGCTCTGCCGGCGCCGGCCGACCGTGGGCGTACCCGCACGGCGGGCTTCCTTCGTCTCCAGCAGCCGCTGCAGCTGGGCATGCTTGCCGGCCGTCAGCGGCCAGGTCCAGCACAGGTACAGCGCCAGTGCAAAGAGCACCGTAGGCACGATGGCGTAGAGCGTGCCGAGCCAGAGCAGCTCCACCGGCCCGTGCACCGCGCCGATCGCGGTGTCGTAGCCCACGAAGGACAGGGCGATGAGCGACGTGCCGCCGATGGAGAGCGCCACCTTGGACATGAAGCCGTATATGGAATAGTAGCCACCCGTCCGGGCGTCCCCGGATTTCAGAGTATCCAGGTCGATCACGTCGGCCAGCATGGCGCGCGGCAGGTAGGCGAAGGAACCGAAGCAGAACCCCTTGATGGCGAACAGTGCATAGAAGGCGTTCACCTGACCGTAGTCCAGGCTGAAGATGGCGAGGCTTACTGCCCCCACCAGAATGATGGCCGCGCACAGCGACCGGTGCTTGCCGTAACGCCCGGCGAGCCGGTTCCACACCGGGATCGCCGCCAGCCCGAAGGAGAAGTAGACGAGGTAGAGCATGCCGGCGCGTGGCGCACCGATGTAATCCTGCATGAAGTAGAGCGACAGCGCGTTACGGAACGCCTCCCCGCCGCCGATCAGGAACTCGATGCTGAGCACCCTGAGATAGAGCTTGTTGCGGTACATGAGGGCGAGTGACTGCAGAAACCGGACCTGCCCTTCCCGCACCCGCGGCGGAGGTTCCGGCACCCGCGCCACCACCAGGGCCGTGATCACGAGCAGCAGCGGCACCGACAGCCAGGTGTAGGCGTTGAGCACCATCACTGCGGTGGCGCCGTCCCCGTAGACCAGCTCCACCCCCGCCGGCACCGCCGCCGCGGCAATCAGCCCCACCAGCACGAAGTACTCGCGCGCCGCCTGGATACGGGTGCGGGTGTTGTACTCGCCGGAGAGCTCCATCCCCCAGGCGCTGTACGGCACGCCGAGCGTGGTAGTGCCGACCCGCAGGAACACGAACCAGGCACCCAGGTAGAGCACGGTGCTGCCCTTTTCGGGATTCAGCAGGAAGTAGAGCGCCAGCGCCAGCAGCGGAGCGCCCACCAGCACCCAGGCCTTGCGGCGGCCCCAGCGGGTGCGGAACCTGTCGGAGGCATAGCCCATCAGCGGATCGGTCAGCGCATCGAAGATGGCGGCCACGCTGATCACCAGGCCGACCAGCGCCGTGTCGATACCTATATAGGTGTCGTAGGCGCGCGGCAGCCAGATGCCGAGTGGATAGCCGAGCAGGGCCAGCGGAAAACCCAGCGAACCGTAGATCCAGATGCTCGACCGGCTGACGTTCAGACCCGCCAAAATCCCCTCCGGCATGACGCAAAACGGCTCCGTTTATATCACGAACCTCCGGGCCCGCCCTTGATCGCAGTTGGTCTCGCTAAGGGACGAATTGTTTCAATTTGTTACCCCGCAGCCCGGCGTCAATTCGTTGTGCGCACCAGAATGGCGCATCATTTTCCGCAAGCCCGCCAGTATCCTGCCATAGGAGAAACATATGGGGCGTTCGGGTCAGATAATGAAAAAATAATGAAAAAAAAGGAGGCGAATTGTTTCTGATTGTTTACAATCGCGCCCGGCTCAACTGAGGAAACTCTCAAATGAGGAATCATTCTCTCGCTTTCTTTGACCGACTGCTCGCCTCCGGCGGGGTCGTTGGCCTGGTTCTTGCCTCCCTGGCAACGGCCCCGGTCTACGCCCAGGAAGAGGTGATCGAGGAAATCGTCGTTACCGGATCTGCGGTCCGGCGCACGGACCTGGACACGGCACTGCCGATTCAGCTCCTGACCGCCGAGGACATCACGCAGACGGGCGTGACCAACGCCATGGAACTGATGGACACCCTGCCGGCGATGCAGAACTACATCACGGCCTCCGACTCCGTCGGCGGTAGCGGTGGTGGTATCCGGACCGCGAACCTGCGCGGTATCGGCGACCAGTACACGCTGTCCCTGCTCAACGGCCGTCGTATGGCACCGGCAGACTCCGGCAGCAGCATCGACCTCTCCAACATCCCGCTGGCGGCGGTGGAGCGCGTCGAGGTTCTGGCCGACGGCGCCAGCGCCCTGTACGGCTCCGACGCGATCGCCGGCGTGGTGAACTTCATCCTGAAGGATGAGGTCGATCAGACCACGTTCAGCCTCCGCGGCGACGTGCCCCAGGAAGATGGCGGCGACAGCTGGATCTTCGACATCGTCACCGGCTTCGGCGATCTGGACCAGGACGGCTGGTCGTTCGTCGCGTCCTACAGCCACGAAGAGCAGGATCAGCTCGCCGCAGCGGATCGTGACTTCGCGGAAACCGGTTTCGTGTTCTTCAACTACGCAGGGGAGCGGATGTACTTCCAGAACTCCTCCGCGAACTCGATTCCCGGCAACGCCTACGTCTACACCCAGGACTACGACGCGCTGATCACCAGCTTCAACCCGTACGCCCAGGCAAACGGTGGTGTCTGTGCCACCCAGACGACGCCGACCGACCTGACCTGCCAGTTCGACTACACCAGCACGATCGAGATCCAGCCGGAATTCGACCGCGACAGCGTGTTCCTGAACGGCAAGCTGCAGTTCACCGAGAATCTGACCGGCTTCGCCACGGTGCTGTGGTCCCAATACGCGATGACGACCCGGATCGCCCCCTACCCGACCGGCGAGATCCCGCTGCCGCTGGATTCCGCCCTGGTGCAGAACGAGGTGCTGCCGTACCTGTCGCCGGCTGAGCTCGCCGCGCTCGACATCGGCGGACCCAACGAAGGTGAGGTGACCGGTACGTGGCGCGCACTGCCCGCAGGCAACCGGACCACCGAGTGGGACACGGAATCCACCAACATCACCGCGGGCCTCGAAGGTAACTTCGGCACCTTCAACTACACCGCCGCCGTGACCCACGCGATCACGAACACCGAGCAGAACTACCCCACCGGCTGGCTGCTGCTGGACGAGTTCGTGGCTGCAGGCAGCTCCGGTGCGTTCAATATCTTCGCCGGTCAGGATACCTGGACGGACGCCGACCAGCAGGCCCTGAACCCGACGATCTACAGCGGCCCCTGGGACGAGGTGGACAACACGATGACCGCTCTCGAGGTGCAGGGCTCCATGCCCGTGTTCGAGCTGAGCGGTGGCGAGGCCCAGCTGGCAGTTGGTGCGGACTACCGGATCACCAACTACGACCGGTCGATCTCCCAGGCCAACGAAGACGAGCTGCTGCTGTTCCTGAGCAAGGACACGCCTTACGAGCTCGAGCGTGATCAGTGGGGTATCTACGGTGAGCTGTGGATGCCGCTCATGGACAACCTCGAGGTGACCGCGTCGGTTCGCTACGACGACATCTCCGCGGTCGAGGACAAGCTCAACGGCGGCAGCATCGACAAGGGCGACGACGACGTCACCTACAAGTTCAGCGCTCTGTACCGCCTGACCGACATGGTCGCGTTCCGCGGCTCCTACGGCACCGGCTTCAAGGCGCCGTCCATGCGCGAGATCGGCGAACCGCTGTCCGAGTTCGGCGTGACCTCCGGCACCTACGACTGCCCGTTCACCGCCGGCGATCCGCTCTTCCAGTACTGCCGTCCGCAGGCTGCGCAGTACGACGTCTACCGTCAGGGTGCGGCAAGCCTCCAGTTCGAGACCTCCACCCAGTGGACGGTCGGTGCGGTGCTGGAGCCCTGGGAAGGGTTCGACATGACCGTCGACTACTGGAACATCGAGCTCGAGGACCTGGTTCAGCGTCTGACCGAGAGCCAGATCTTCAACAACGCCGACCTTTATCCGAATCTCTTCACCACCAAGACCAACCTGGCCACCAATCAGGAGTTCCTGGCCATCATCCAGGAAGCGGTCAATGCCGGTACGCGGGACAACTCCGGTATCGACTACGCCCTCAACCAGGTGCTGGACACCGGCTGGGGTACGGTGGAGCTGGGCGTCCGCGGTACCTACATGCTCGAATCCGACAGCTCCCTCACGGGCAGCAGCCTCGGCAAGTTCGGGAATGACGACGCGGTGGTCTTCCGTAACAGGATCGCCTTCAAGGCAGGCCTGTACTCCGGCAACTGGAGCCACAACGTGAACATCTGGTTCCGCTCCGGCTACGACGATCAGGCTCAGGAAGTCGAGATCACCGGCACCGGCGCACCGCTCGGTGAAGGTCCGACCCAGCTCGTACAGCTCAAGGTCGACTCCTACACGACCATGGACTACCTGGTCGAGTACCGGATGCTGGAAGACTCTCTGGGGATCACGTTCGGCGTCACCAACCTGACCGACGAGGCCCCGCCGCTCTCGCTGCGCACGAGTGGTTCGGGTCACCAGGTCGGCTGGGATCCGCGTTATTCCGACGCTTACGGCCGGACGTTCTTCCTGAAGGCGGAATACTCCCTCTTCTGAGTCGAACCTCCGACCCTTCGGGAATCCGGTTACGGGTTCCCGAAAACAGAGAACCCGGCCATGCGCCGGGTTCTTTTTTTCTGCCCACCAGTTTCCGCAGCGGTATCAGCCACCGCCCGACTCGGCAATCGCCTCCTGCTCGAGCAGCCGCGCGCCCTTGAGGATCGACTCCATGGCGTAGTTGCCTTCGTGGCAGGCGTACTCGTAGAGCTGATCCGTCGTCGCCGGCCAGACGTACTCTCCGCCCCAGGGTTCTGTCCAGACGTTCGGATCCTCCACGGTGAAGCGATAGAGCAGGTTGCCGGCTTCCTGCCGGGTGAAGCGCTCCACCACGTGCAGGTCGGAAGACGCCATGAAGAGCCCCGGGGAGTCCGTGAAGTTGGTGGTGTCCACTACCAGGGTGTCGCCCTCCCACCAGCCGATGGAGTCACCCATCCATTTGCGGACCTCGGGCGGGGCGTGCTCGCCGCCGAGACGGACGATGCGGGCATCGTGCACCATCTCCACCAGGATCATCACGTGATCTTCCGTCTGCACGACGCGTTTCAGGTTGTTGTACATCACCGGCAGCATGGGCGGCCCGCCGGTGGAGCCGAAGCCGGTGAGGCAGCGTTCCGAATCGCCCAGGGACTCCGGGTCGTCATAGGGACCCGGCCCGTCCAGCTCGAGCCACCAGGCGGTGCCCGTGTTCGAACGGCGGGAGCTGCGCATGGCGGCCATCGCCTTCATGGCCTCGGGCGTCAGCGACGGCATGCGGCCGTTGGCCGGGGTGGTGATGATCGAGGTGCGGAACTTGCCGTCCACCATCACCAGGTCGTCGCCGCGATCCACGTAGGCGTTGTTGTAGCCGCCCACGGACCCGGCACCGCTCGACTCCAGGAACTCCTCGCCGAGCCCCACCGGCGGCGCGCCGCCCACAGGCGGTGCCTCCGTGGCCGGGCCCCGGTTCCGATCCCGTTCCGCGTTGAGCGCCGCGGCATCGGCGATGATCCGCTCGGCCTCTTCCGGCGTGAGGAAGAGGTTGTCGCCGAACTCGGGCGGACGCTGCAGGGGCGTCAGGGTGGCGATGTCATAGGTGCCGGAAAGATCCGGCAGCGCGTCATTCCGGCTGCCGGCAGCCGGCGGTGCGGGCGCGCCCACATCACCCGGCGCCCCACAACCGGCGGCCAGCAGCGCGGCGAGCACCAGTGTCGGTTTCACGTTCATTGCTCAGCGCTCCCTGGGCTTCGCGCCCGTCATGTCCAGAAGCTTCTCGCCGACCGCAGCCAGGTCCTCGTAGGTGGCATCCACGCCGAGCTTCACGCCTTCGTTGACAAAGATCTGCGCCCGGCTGTAGTTGCCACGGGCGGCATTGATCACCACGCCGCTCGGCGCGTCTTCCTGACACATGAAGAGCACGGCGGGACTCACCAGCCGGGGATGGTTCTCGGGATCGGGATTGTCGGGATCGATGTCCCGACCCGGAATGCTGGCGATCATGCGGGTGGCGGCGCCCGGCGCCAGGCAGTTCACGCGGATGTTGCGATTGCGACCCTCCAGCACCAGCACGTTCATGAATCCCAGCATGGCCATCTTCGCGGCCCCGTAGTTGGACTGGCCGAAGTTGCCGTAGATGCCCGAGCCCGAGCTCGTCAGCACGATGCGCCCGTAACGCTGCTCGTACATGATGTCCCAGGCCGCCTTGGTGACGTAGGCGGAGCCATTCATGTGCACCTGCATGACGGCGTCGAAATCGGCCATCTCCATCTTCTTCAGGGTGCGGTCGCGCAGGATGCCGGCGTTGTTCACCAGGATGTGCACCGTGCCGAACGCATCCACCGCATCCTGGATGATGCGCTTCGCCCCTTCCTTGTCCGCCACCGAGTCGCGGTTCGCAATGGCGGTGCCGCCCAGCGCCTCGATCTCCTTCACCACCTTGCTGGCGGAATCCCCCGAGCCCGTGCCGTCCACCGACCCGCCGAGATCGTTCACCACCACCTTGGCACCGCGCTTCGCGAACTCCAGCGCGTGGCTGCGGCCGAGGCCGCCCCCGGCGCCCGTGATCACTACCACCTTATCCTGGAAATCAGACATCTCTCCCCCTTGGCTTGTCTGTCACAATCTCACCCAACCATACACCTTCATCTCAGCAGTGACACCGGGAGGAAATCATGTCCGTGCTCACCGATCTGCCCAAGCTCCTGAAGAACGGCATCCGCCGCCACAAGGTTCCGGGCGCAGCGCTTGCCGTCTACCGTCGGGGGCGGGTCTACGAGCACGCAGCCGGTGTGCTGAACCTGGAAACGCGGGTGCCCGCCACGCCGGATTCGGTGTTCCAGATCGGTTCCATCACCAAGATCTTCACCACCTCGCTCGTGATGCAGCTCGTGGACGAAGGGCGGCTCGATCTGGATGCGCCGGTGGCGGACGTCCTGCCCAGCTTCCGGACCGCCGACCGGGTGCTGGCCGCGACCGTGACGCCGCGGCATTTCCTCACCCACACCAGCGGCGTCGAGGGAGACTTCTTCGTCGACGCTGGACGCGGCGACGACAACATCCGCCGACTGCAGGACATGGGCACGCTGCTGCCGAGCCTCTTTCCGCCGGGGGAAAGACTCTCCTACTGCAACTTCGGCTTCGCCATGCTCGGCCGCATCACCGAGGTGCTCACCGGCATGACCTGGGATCAGGCCATGCGCCGGAAGCTGTTCCGTCCGCTCGGCATGCGCCATGCCCTGACCCTGCCCGAGGAAACGATCCGCTATCGGGCCGCCATCGGCCACGTGCCGAATCCGAAGAAGCCGGGCGAGCAGATGCTCTCTCCCATGCCCTGGCTGTCGCTGGGGCAGAAAGCCGCCGGCGCCACGCCCGCCATGTCGGCAGCCGATCTGCTCAAGTTCGCCCGAATGCACCTCGATCGCGGCGCGACACAGACGGGGGAGCGACTGCTCTCGAGAAGCGCCGTGCGCGACATGCAGCAGATTCAGATCCGCTTGCCGAAACACTTCTCCGGCGGACTCGACGCCTGGGGGCTCGGCTGGATGCTCATGCGCTGGTCCGGCAAGCGGGTGATCGGCCACGACGGCGGCACGGTGGGTCAGTACTCGTTCCTGCGCATCGTGCCGGAGGAGGATCTGGCCATTGCGCTACTGACCAATGGCGGCGACGCCCGCGGGGTGTACGACGAGCTGATGGCGCCGCTCCTGAAGGCCCTGGCCCGGATCGAGCTGCCCGGCCTTCCCGAGGTGGACGACGCGCTGACCGAGCGCCAGGCAGACCGGCTGGACCGCTACGTGGGCCGCTATGCCAACATCGCCGGGGTGACGGAGATCAGCGCACGGCAGGGCCGGCTCTACGTGGAGGCCACTCCCACGGATATCGCGGGTATGACAATCCCCCGCACACCGCTTGCGTTCGTGGACCGCAACACGGTGCGCATGGCCAGCGGCGACCCGATCGCAGACCGGAATCTGTGGATCTTCCAGGATCCGGGCGACGACCCCGCCCGCTTCCTGCAGTTCGGCGCGCGGCTGTTGCGGCGGGTGGCTTAGCCGCCGCAATCGCATCGCCTCAGAGCGTCGGGTTGATCAGATACTTCTCGCCCGTCGCCTGCCTGCCGTACACGGCGATGGCGTCGAGGGTCAGCGCCTCCTCCAGGGAGATCTCCTTCGCATAGTGGCTGGCGAACGTGGTCTTCACCTCCCGCGCCACCCGCTGGCGGAGCTTTTCCGCTTCCTCGAAGCCGATCTTCTGCAGGAACGGGGTCAGCAGCCAGCCCCCCAGGCCCCAGGCCATGCCGAAGCTGCGGGTCAGCTCCGTCGGGCTGCGGTCGAGACCGCCGTAGATATAGACCTGCTTGTAGGTCGTCGAGCCGTAACGGCTGAACTCGCCCGCCTTCCTGCTCTGCGCGGCTTCCATGGCCGTGAGGATCTGGCTCGCGAGCTTGCCCCCACCCGTGGCGTCGAAGGCGATGGTCGCATTGGTTTCCGCCAGCGCCTCGATGAGCTTGTCCATGAAGTCCGGCTCGCTCGAATTGCACACGTACTTGGCGCCAATGTCCTTCAGGATCTTCATCTGCTCCGGTTTCCTGACGATGTTCACCAGATCGACGCCGTCGGCCAGGCAGATCTTCTGCAGCATCTGCCCGAGGTTGGAGGCGGCCGCCGTGTGCACCAGGGCCGTGTGGCCTTCCCGGCGCATGGTTTCCACCATGCCGAGCGCGGTCAGCGGATTCACGAAGCAGGATGCGCCCTCCGCCGGGGTGGTGCCCTCCGGCAGCACCAGGCACTGCTTGGCCGGCATGCAGCGGTAGTCGGCATACATGGCGCCGCCGAGGATGGCCACCGTCTTGCCGAGCAGGGACTGGGCAAGCTCGCCTTCGCCCGCTGCCACCACCACGCCGGCGCCTTCATTGCCCACCGGCAGGGACTGGCCGACCCGGGCCTTCATGGCCCGCTGCATGGCCTCGGGTATGTCGGCGATGACGGCGCCGTCCTCGATCCGGGCGCTGGACATGTCCGCGCCGCCGAAGAGCAGCCCCAGATCGGACGGGTTGATCGGCGATGCGCCGACCCGGACGATCACCTCGGTGTCTTTCGGCTCGGGTGTGGGCACCGTTGCGATCGCGATCTTCAGGGTGCCGTCCGCCCGCACGGTGGATTGAATCTGTCTGCCAGTGGAATGCTCGGTGCTCATGGGTCCTCCTCTCGGGAATTGGCATCGGGATACGGAAGGTGGCATCGTCTGCCGCTTGCCACCGGTCCCGGGAAACCCCGCAGTATGAATGAGGAACTGATCGAAGCCCACCGGCGCCAGCTCGAGCGGCTGGCCGAGCTCGAAGCGTCGGGTGAAGCGGTGGGCGGCTGGAAGCTCGGGCAGACGTCCGGCGAGAGCCGGGACGCATTCGGCCCCGGTGTGCGCGCCTTCGGCTACCTCCTTGCCTCGCGCATCCTCGCCTCGGGTGCGCCGCTCGACTGGTCGCGGATCGGCAACGGCGGCATCGAGAACGAGGTCTGCTTCGTCGTCGCGTGTGATGTCACCGAGCCGGTGACCCCGGCAGCGGTCCGCGACGCGCTGGCCGGCGTGGCCCCCGCTTTCGAGATCAACCAGCGGCGCATCCCGAAGACCGCGCCGACGGCGGAGCGCATCGCGGACGACCTGGCAAACTGGGGCATCGTCGTCGGCGACGTGCGCCCGCTCCCCCGCGGCTGGCATGCAGACGCCATGACCGTGGCCCTCGCCCACGAGGGCCGGATCGTGGCATCGGTGCCGGCGTCGGGCCACATCGACGATCACTTCGAATCCCTGGCCCGGCTCGCCAACCAGCTGCTGCCCTTCGGGCGACACCTGAAAGCCGGCGATCGCGTGATCACGGGTGCCTTCGGCCGGCAGGACCAGCCCGACGCCGGGGTGTGGTCCGGCGAATTCGGGCCCGAGCTCGGCACCGTGACGCTCCGGATCGAATCCTGACGCGGGTCGCGCCGCCATTCGTGGCCGTGACATAATTCGCGGCTTCACCGTCATCACCTGCGGGCTTTAAGGAAGGTAGAGATGAGTCTGGAAGCGTTCAGAGAAGACACCCGGGCCTGGCTGGAAGCGAACTGCCCGCCGAGCATGCGCCAGGGCAACGTCCACTTCGAGGACGCCTTCGAGGTGTACAACACGGATGACGCACGGCTCTGGCTGGAGCGGGCCGCCGAGCGCGGCTGGACCGCACCCACCTGGCCCCGGGAGTACGGTGGCGGTGGTCTGAACCGCGAGGAAGCCGCCATTCTGCGCCAGGAAATGGCCGCGATCCGGGCGCTGCCGCCGGCGGCGGGCATGGGCACCTCTATGATCGGACCGACCCTCCTCGAGTTCGGCACCGAGGATCAGAAGCAGCGTCACCTGCCGAAGATCATCTCCGGTGAGGTCCGCTGGTGTCAGGGCTACTCAGAGCCCGGTTCCGGCTCGGATCTGGCCAGCCTGCGGACCCGCGCGGTGCTGAACGGCGATCACTTCGTGATCAACGGCCAGAAGATCTGGACCTCCGGCGCCGACCACGCGGACTGGATGTTCTGCCTGGTGCGCACCGACCCGGACGCGCCCAAGCACGACGGCATCAGCTTCGTGCTGCTGCCCATGGATCAGCCCGGCGTGACCGTGAAGCCCATCGCCCTGATTTCCGGCTCCTCACCGTTCTGCGAGACCTTCTTCGACAACGCCATCGCCAGGAAGGAAGATCTGGTCGGCGAGCTGAACAAAGGCTGGACCGTGGCCAAGCGGCTGCTCCAGTACGAGCGTTCCGGCATCGGCGACGCGCCGCCGGACAAGCCCGGGAAAAAGCGGCTGAATCCCTTTGCCGCCATCGCCAAGGAATACGTGGGCGAGGCGGACGGAAAGATTGCGGATCCCGCAATCCGCGCTCAGGTGCTCAAGCACGTGATGCTCGAACGGAGCATGCAGCTCACGGGCCGCCGGGTGATGGAGGAAACCAAGGAAGCCGGCGCGCCGGGAGCGGCCACGTCCATTTTCAAGTACGTGGGCTCCACCCTGTCGAAAAACGGTTCCGAGCTGAAGTCCATGCTGCGTGGCACGAAGGGTCTCGGCTGGGACGGCAGTGGATTCAGCGCGGAAGAGCTCGAATCGACCCGCGGCTGGCTGCGCGACCGTGCCGTCACGATCTACGGCGGCACCAACGAGGTTCAGCTCAACATCATCGCCAAGCGGGTGCTGGGGCTGCCGGACTGAAAGCTCAAGGGGCGATGTGCGGATCGCCCCGTTTCAGATCCGAGGGTCCATACGGAAGAACCAGATGTCGTTGGGCGGCTCCGCTGGCGGTGGACCCAGCTCCGCTGGCGCGAAGTACTCACGACCGAGCGCTTCGATCTTCGTTCGCAGCACCGCGTTGAGCGCCGGATCGTTCACTTTCACGAATTTTGCCTTGTAGATCTTCCCGTCGATGCGCAGCAGCGCCCGACCGTCCTCCGTCGCGTCCTCGTGCCAGTGCTTGAAGAGATAGATCAGCTGGAGAATCCGCTTCGGCCAGCCTTCTTCGAGGCGATTCCACATGAAACCGAGGTCGCAGGTCATGTAGGCGACCCCGTCGTGCATGATGTACCCCGCGGTCCGCGATGTGCCGAAGCCCACCAGTTCGAAGGCTGTCGGCTTGCCGACCCCAAACGACCAGTCGGTCACGGGTTCCTCGATCCGTTCCCCGGATCGAAACGGCCCGCCCTGGAGAAACTCGATGGGGCCGTCTGACACGCGCTGCGTGATCAGCAGCCCGACGATCGCAACGACGACGGCTCCCAGGAGTCCGAACGCCACGAATTTCGACCATCGCCACAGCATGCTTCCTGCCTCCAATCCATCCGGGTGAGACAGTTACCGGGCAATCATCGTGCCAGTAGCAAAAACCCAATGAATTGAGAGGCTTGGAAGCGACAGGCGCGACAGGGTGGTCGATTTCGCCACCGGTTCAGCGCCCTGCCGACCACAAGCTGCTAGTTGGGCTCCGGGGACGCGACTTCGAGGGCCACGGACTCCATGTACTCCAGCACCACCAGATCGCCTTTCTTCAGCTTCCTCGCAAATGCCCTGCCTTCGTCGCGTTCCACGATCATGGAATCCAGCTGGCCGTACTCGTCGCGGAAGCTCACCGAGCTGCCGTCGTCGGACACGGAGACGATCTCGATCGTGCTGACGCTGCCCGCGGCAAAGAACGCGCCTGGCTTCTCCCCCTCTGCCGCCCGTTCGGCGGCCAGCGCGGTACCCGAGGCGGCTTCTCCCGGTTCGGCCATGGACGCTCCATAGGTGATGACGTAGGAGACTTTCAGCAGGTCACCGGCCTCCACCTGTGCCAGGTTGCGCGCTTCCGGCACCTGGATGGTCAGCTCCTCGCCATCGTCGCGGCGCAGGGTCACCGTCTTGGCTGCGGCATCCACGGCCACGACGGTCGCTTCCACGGATTCCTCGTCGGTGAACTCGACGGGCGCAGGCGGTGTGGTCTGGCAGCCAGCCACAATGCCCGCTACAGAGAGCAGGGCAACGAGCCAGGTCCAGGACGGTCGGCCGGTACTTACGGACAGCAATCGATTCATGGGTTCAATTCACTCCATACCAGGAAAAAAAGAAGGGTTCCCTCCCGCCCGCCACTCACTTCCAGATGGAGTACAGCAACGCCAGGAACATGTTGGCGCCGAACACCAGCACGGACAGAAATCCCAGCACAAGGATCGTTGAGGAGTAGGGAAAAAGTAAACCCACGCCGCTCAGAAACGCCACGACCTGAAGCACCGTGGCGACGGTGAGCACCGGAATCGAGATCACCGGAAACAGCAGCTGGAAACTGTGCCGGCGGGAAACGACGATCCAGTAGATGAGCAGGCCGATGCACAACGTGCTGAACACAACCAGCGGCACCCCCCAGATCAGCGCCGGTGAGGCGCTGACACCGGACAGCGCGTACGGAGTCAGCGCGCAGACGATGACGCCGAACGACAGCACGATGAGCATCACGATGCGCGTCTTCTGATCCGCCCGCCAGGTCTGCCCCTCGTGCTGCACGAATGCGGCCACCAGTCCGGAGAATCCGGCGAGTCCGATGCTGATCTCGGCGATGGCGAAAAGCGCATCCTGGGGTGTCATGCTCAGCCTCCGGTGGCCAGTCAGTCGGCGTACTATTCTGCCAGCCTGGAAGGCGTGCGGCGTAGCGGGCCGCTCGAATCGGCAGTCCCTGATGGTATGGTTTCCGTGCCAGCCGAAAGGCAGAGAGGAGAAACCACAGCCGTGCTGGACCTGGCCCGTTTTGACGCTGAGGGCTATCTGCTTCACGAGCGGTTGCTCGACGAGTCGCTGATCGAGATGCTCGAGCGGGAGCGCCGGCGCTTCGCGAACCCCGACGCCGCGCTGGCCGTGGAGGCGCAGCTCGTGCACCGCTCCCAGCCGCTCCGCGAGCTCGTCACCCGTGGCCCGCAGATCCCTCTGGCCGTGGAGGTGCTCGGTCCGGACGTCTGCTTCACACACCAGCAGTTCGTCTCGAAGGCACCGGGTGCGGGCGACAGCACGGACGTGCCCTGGCATCAGGACAGCGGCTACGGCCGCCTGGAGCCGCCCACCGATCTCACCTTCTGGATCGCGCTCACCGACACGGACGAGTCGAACGGCTGCCTCCGGGTGCTGCCGGGTTCCCATCGGAGTGGACTGCAGACGCACGGCCAGCGCGGCCGGCTCATGGCGGCACAGGTATCCGACCCGGGAGTCGCCGTGCCGATGAAACGGGGCGACGCGCTGCTGTTTTCCGGTCACCTGCTGCACCGGTCGCTGCCGAACCGCAGCACGGCGCCACGCCACGCGCTGTATCTCCGCTACTGCACGCCGAACGTCATCATGGTCAACGCCGGTAACCGACCGGTTCTGGAAGACGGCTACTCCTGGATGGTCGCCGGTGAGGCGAAGTGAGCTTCCGTTGACCGGCACCATCGTAGGCCGGCTCGTGATCTGTGCCTGGCTGCTCGCTGCGCCTCCGTCGTTTGCCAAGGTGGACAT
The DNA here is from genome assembly GCA_050185825.1 of Pseudomonadales bacterium. Lineage (GTDB taxonomy): Bacteria > Pseudomonadota > Gammaproteobacteria > Pseudomonadales > Azotimanducaceae > SZUA-309. The sequence goes on from JBFWZA010000001.1 coordinate 463,107, forward strand.
CCGCGCGTGGCTCGATGCGGAAGCCCCGCCAAGAATGGCCGGGGCGGACGTACCGGCGCTCATTGTCGCGGTGGTGCACGGAGAGGAGACCATCGTCGCGGGCTACGGCGTAGATGCCGAGCTCGCCGTGTTTCGCGTCGGCTCCGTCTCGAAACCTGTCACTGCCAGCGTGCTGCTGTCGCTCGCGGCAGAAGGGCAGCTGCGCCTGGACGAGGACGTGCGCGCGGATCTGACGGGCCTGCCCATCGAACCTCCTCTGGATTCCCCGCTGACGCTGCACCAGCTGCTCACTCACACCGCGGGATTCAACGAGCGGCTGTTCGGCCAGCACACGGCGAGCAGCGCAGACTTCCTGCCGCTCGATGAATATCTGTCGCGGCACCTGCCACCGAGGTTCATCGATCCGGGTATCGTCATCGCCTACAACGATCACCACACCGCGCTCGCCGGCCGGGTGGCGGAGGTGCGTGCCCGACGCCCGTTTGCCGATCTGGCCCGCGAGCTGCTGTTCGAGCCGCTGGGCATGCACGACAGCAGCTTCGAGCAGATCGACCTGCCGCCGCACCTGACGGCGCGCCTGGCCGCCGCCTACCCCGGCAAAGGCCTGCCACCCTACCCCCGCGACTACATCCAACTGCCGCCGGCGGCCGGCCTCTACACCACCGCCCCGGACATGGCCCGGTATCTCCGCGGGTTGTTGTCCGGCCGGCTGCCGGGTGCAGCGCAGCAGCTGGCCGTTCAGTTCCGGCAGCTTCCTGAGCTGCCCGGCCGGGGATACGGCTTCGCCGAGGGACGTCACGGAGCGCAGACCACTTTTTACAAGGACGGGCAGGCCAGCGGTTTCAATGCGCGTCTGCTGCTCGTTCCCGATCAAGGGTTCGGGCTCTTTCTGGCCCACAACCGCAGCATCTTCGGGCCGTTCGGCGACGTCCTGCCGGCCGGGCGCCTGCTGCGGGAGCTCGGTGCCGACCTGCTCACGGCACTCTGGCCGGAACCGGCGGCGATCGTCCCTGCCGAAGAGGTCCGGGCGGACGGGATGGCTGCGTACGAGATCGATCTGACACCCTACCCGGGTACCTATCGCACCGTCATTGCGGCCCGGCACACCTGGGAACGGCTGGCGAGCCTGTTCGACGAGGCCGTGGTGCGGGAGAGCGGCGGCATGCTGCAGCTCGGCAGCCGACGCTACCTGCCGCTGAGCGACGAGTTGTTCGTCAATGCCGCCGATACCGGCAACCACATGGGTTTCCGCGTGGTGGACGACAAAGCGTCCCACGTTTTCCTCGGCGGCGGCGCCTACGAGCGGGTTCCCTGGTGGACGTCGATGGCGGCGCTGCCCTGGGTGCTGGGTATTCCTCTGCTGGGGCTGCTCATCAGTGCCTGGCGGCTGCTGCGGATCGATACCTGGCGTGTGCTGATCGGTCAGCTGCCCCTGATCGCCTTCTTTCCCGGCCTGGGTGCGGTCCTTTACCTCGTTGACGTGCAGCGGCTGTTCGGCGGGCCACCACCGGTGCTGCTCGTCCTGCTGGCGCTGCCGCTGCTCGGCTTCACCGGCCTGACGCTGCAGGCCATCCGCTTGCGCCACTCCCGCGCCCTCGCCCGCCTTGCCGGGCTGACCGCCGGATTGGCGCTGGCCATCTGGCTCGGGTACTGGGGCCTGCTGGGGTATCGTCTGGGCTGAACCGCATGAGTCCCGCGACATGACATCCGACACCGGGGACGAGCTGCTGCTGATAGCGCTCGGCGCGGTGCTGGTCCTGGGCCCGGCCACCAAGCACCTGTGCCATCGCCTTCGCGTGCCGGTCGCCGTGGGCTACATCCTGCTCGGGCTGATCCTCGGCTCGGTGGTCGACATCGCCGCCGGAGCCTCAACCGAACGCTTCGAACACGCGTTCTCGGTGCTCGCCCAGCTCGGCGTGGTGGCCTTGCTCTTCCGGGTGGGTCTGACCAGCCATACCAGCGCACTGCTGGCCAAGCTGCCGGATGCGAGCGTCATCTGGATCGGCAACGTGCTCGGGACCTTCGTCGTCGGCTATCTGGTCTCGCGCTACGCACTCGGCTGGACCCTGGAAACCAGTCTCGTCGTCGGCACCGCCTTCAGTGCCACGAGCATCGCCATCTCGCTCTCGGTGTGGGACGAACTGGGGCTGGCAGGCTCCGACACCGGCGTCATGCTCCTCGATGTCGCAGAGCTCGACGACCTTTCCGCAGCGCTGATTCTGGCGGTTCTGCTGGGCAGCCTGCCCACCCTGCTGAACGGCGAGGATGGATTCTGGCAGCTCGCAGGCACGGCTTCGGCGGCTGTGCTGTTCAAGCTGGTTCTGTTCGTCACCGGCTGCTACCTGTTCGCCCACTTCCTAGAGGCCCGGTTCACGGCCTTCAACCGACGGATGAGCGACACCCCCGCATCACTCACCATCTCGATTCTCGGCGCCGGCCTCGCCATCGCGGCGGTGGCGGATGCGCTGGGATTCTCTGTCGCCATCGGCGCCCTGTTCGCGGGACTGGCCTTCAGTCGTGATCCCGAAGCGGTGCGGAACACCGGCAGCTTCACGTATTTCTACGAGTTCCTCACTCCGTTCTTCTTCATCCATGTCGGCATGCAGACGGATGTCGGCGCGCTGATCCAGGCGGCGGACGTGGGGCTCGTGCTGTTCCTGGCCGCTGCGCTGTCGAAGTTCGCTTTCACCCTCATGCCGGCGCTGCTGTCGATGAGCCCGCAGGATGCCGCCCGGCTCGGCGTCAGCATGATTCCTCGCGCCGAGATCGCGCTGGTGGTCATCTACGAGTGTCTCGCCATCGACGAGCGCATCGTGCCTCCGGAGGTGTTCGCCGGCATGATCCTGGTGGTGCTCGCGACGAGCGTTTTCGCACCTGTTGCGCTGCGGCGCCTGCTCGTGAGTGCCCGCTGACGACGCCGCCGGCAGTGTGCCCAGTGAGATCTGCAGGCTAGGTCCTGATGGTCAGCTCCAGTCCCCCATCGAATGGCAGCGTCCGGGTCACGAACCCTCCCCGGCCGATGAAATCGAAGTAGTCCCGATAGGCTTCCGAGAACTGCGAAGTGTTGTCGCACACCACCGCTGCGCCCGGCCGGAGGTGTGGGGTGATCAGGCTCATGGCCGGCCGGACCATCTCTGTCCAGATGTCCATGAGCACGAAGTCGATGGGACCTTCCAGGACTTTCAGCGTATCTCTGAGATCACCCTCCCGGAGCTCGATGAACGGCTCGAGGCCGGCTGCGAGGAAGTTGGCGCGCGCCTCGGCGGCCTTCTCGGGCTCGTGCTCCGTCGCCACGACCTTGCCACCGCCGTTGGCACGGACCGCATCGGCGAGATAGAGCGTCGAGACACCGTAGGACGTCCCCACCTCGACCACCCGCCGGGCGCGCATCGCCCGGCAGAGCAGGTGGCAGAACTCCGCCTTGGCGGGGTCGAGCGCAACGAGCTTGTCCGAGAAGAAGGTGTGCGCGTCCTCATCCAGACCGTCCCAGCTGAGGTTGCCGGCTTCCACCCGCTGCCGGAAGTAACTGTTGATGTCGTCTTCCTGTCCGCGGCTGCGGGCCTGGAGGCGGTCGATCTGGACTTGCAGTTCCGGGTCGGTGAGGATGCTCATGATCTGTACTCGATCGAAAACCCTGCCAGATTAGCGGAGGCGGGGTAACCGGGCCTGCGAGGCTGCGACAGAAAATGGTGCGATTGCGACACAACGAGCCGCGTCCCGGTCTCTTCGACGCACGCTACGCGATCCGCAGCATGGGCATCGACTACGACCGCGGGCACGTGCTGCCTTTCCATGACCATCCCTGGGCGCAGGTGATCTATGCCGAGGCCGGCGTCATGCAGGTCGGCACGCGCGCGGCAACCTGGCTGGTCCCCCCGACACGCGCAATCTGGGTGCCGGCAGACGTGGAGCACAGCATCCGCATGCGCAGCCGCGTCGGCATGCGCACCCTCTACGTCGCGCCGTCTTCCGGCGCCTGGCCTACTGACTGTCGGGCACTGGAACTCACGCCGCTGCTGCGCGAGCTGATCCTGCACATCGTCCGCATCGACAGCATGGATCCGACGCTCGTGGAGCACGAACGGCTGATCGGGGTGCTGGCCGATCTCGTCACCGCCTGTGACACCGTACCGCTGACACTCACGCTGCCAGAGGATCATCGCGCCCGTCGTCTGGCAGAACGGATCCTGGACGATCCTGCAATGGACGGAACGCTCGCGGAGCTCTCACGGGACGCAGGAGCAAGTCTGCGCACCCTGCAGCGCCTGTTCCGAACGGAAACCGGTCTGTCGCTGGAGTCCTGGCGGCAGCGCGCCCGCATGCAGCAGGCCGTGGTGGCACTGAGCGAAGGCACCACGGTCACCGAAGCGGCACTCACCGCCGGTTATCGAAGCGTCAGCGCCTTCACCGGGGCTTTCCGGAAGCATTTCGGCGTACCTCCGTCGCGATACCACGCAGCCAGAGAATGAAGATCGATGCGGCGCAGTTCGAGCTGCGGCTCGCTGAAGCCAGCCATGGCGATCAGCTTCACGAGCTGTTCTGCCTGCCGGACGTTTATCGGTATCTCGCCGATGGGGCCCCGCCGGCACGTGAGATCACCAGCCGGTGGATCGAAAAGAGTCGCGAGGATCGAGAAGTCACGCCGGAGGTGGGGCTCTTCCGCCTCCTCGGAGAGAGCGGTCGACTCATCGGCTGCGTGCGTACGCACTTTCTGAACCCGCCGCGCACGGCGGAGCTGACCTACGTGCTGCACCCGGACTTCCGGGGGTGCGGGCTCGCGACATCCATGGGCTGGACCGCCATGCGGCGGGCTTTCGACAGTGGCCACGTGGACACCGTGATCGCTGGCACGGACGATCCCAATACCGCTTCCGTGGCCGTCATGCGGCGACTGGGCATGCGCTTCCGGCGGAAAATCCAGAACCCCCGCTGGCCCGGTGTGGAGTACGTTCTCGAGCGGCTGGATCCCTGGCCAACACCCGTTCCCCGATTGTTGCCGATGCGCACCTGACGCAGACCGTCACATCCCGTGAAGAAAATCTGGAGGCGAACCCCGACGGAACTACGTCACGACGGGCGACGATCGAATACCTTTCAATAAAGCCTCGTTGTCCCGTCTCCCTGCTGTATTCGGGGCAACGAAGAGAGACGAAATGGGGACTATCCCAGCTCGTCTGGCCCGGCTGGCTCCGTAGCCAATGACCCATCCAGGGAGTCAGCCGGGCTACCTTTTTTCCGGTCATGCTACCCTCCGCCTTCCACACTCGGGGAGAGAGGCATGGCGGCATCGGAAATCGTTCGCAATCCCGCGCATCTGGGTCTCGGCGCCACCACCGAGATCGAACCGACGTTCACGGGCTCACCCGACTGGTACGCCGCCTACGAGGCCCGGCACGCTGTCGACGGCGTCGAGGGGCGCCTGGTGAGCATGTTCACCTTCGATCGTTCCTGGGACAGCTGGGAAGTGCATCCGAACGGCAGCGAGCTGGTGCTGTGCGCCGCCGGGGAGATCACGCTCATTCAGGAGAAGGCGGACGGCACCACGAACCGGGTGACGCTGCTGCCCGGTCAGTATGCCGTCAACGAGCCTGGCACCTGGCACACGGCGGACGTCGCGGCGTCAGCTACGGCAGTATTCATCACTGCCGGTGCCGGCACGCAGATCAGACCTCGACAGCCAGGCCGGTAGGCCGCTGAGGACGTCGGGTAAAAGAAACCGCGCTGCCGGGCAGCGCGGTCATTCGGGGCGGGGTCGCCGCCGGCAGCGCCGCTCGGTCAGTCGGCGCTGGCCAGGCTGTCTCCCGTGGCCTTGCCTTCATGCCGGGCGATTTCCTCCTCGGTGGCCATGCGCATCAGCACCGCACCGAACAGCATCTCTTCCCAGGACTGCTCACCCCAGGTGACCTCGACGGAGGGGTCGGGATTGGCCGGGTTCTGCGCGGAGTTGTCCCACCAGGTCGTGTGCACGATCTTGGTACCCGCCGGAATGTACTTCGGCTCGGCCAGCTCGTAGGTGGTCTGCCAGTTGAAGTCGTACTTCGGCACGTACAGGAGCACTTCCTCCGTGCCATCCGGATAAACCACGCTGAACTCGCTCGCCCTGCCGCGGAAGTGCGCGTGCGGCAGCAGGTTGTAGATCACGGCGGCTTTCGGCATGACCCGCTCGGCCGATTCCTCGTGGTTCTTCGCGTACGCCGGGATCTTGATCCGGCCGTTGGCGAGGATCAGCGAGAACACCTCGTGCTCCGGCGGCTCGTCGTAAACCCAGATGCCGAGCTTGGACTCGTCCACCGAAGCCTTGCCGTTGGTGGTGTAGTGCATCTGGAACTCGAGCGTCGCGTCGGCAGGAAGATAGATACCCGTGCCCTGCGGGAAATGCTGACTCACCATACCGGGAACGTAGCCGCGCAGGCCACCCTGCCCTTCGCGCTTCAGTCGTCCTTTGCGCGGCCCTTCGGTTTCCATCTCGCCGAAGGAGGTGATCACGTGGTGCAGCACCGCCCGGTCGCCCGGCAGGATCTCGGCCGCTTTGACCCAGACGTCCTTACCCACGGTGTTCGGCACGAAGTGGTACATGTAGTCCACTACGCCGGTGGCCGGGATTTCCGCCGCCGGAATATCGATGACGTAGTCGGGATTGCCGAGCTCCGGCTCGTGCACGGCCCACGTCGGCCAGTCGTGTTCCAGCTCCGCGAGCGGGTCGGGGCCCTGGCCGCGCGGTGCTCCGGCCTCGATCCAGTGAACGAGGGTCTGGGTCTGCTCGGTGGAGAGCGACCGGTCGTTGGAGAAGTGGCCGACCGCCGGATCCGCATGCCAGGGCGGCATCCGCTTGGTCCGCACCACCTCGCGGATCATGAGCGAGAAACCCCGCACCATGTTGTAGTCCGTCATGGCCCAGGGACCGATACCGCCCTCACGGTGGCAGGCCACGCAGTTGTCCGCCAGCATCGGCGCGATCTCTTCGGAATAGGAGATATCCGCCCACTGAGCGCGGTGCTGCTTTTCCGGGAAGTTGATCAGGCAGCCGAGCGCTTCGGTGCTCGATACGGCCACGGGCTCGCCGGTCACCATGCTGTCGATGGCGTCACGCAGGTAGTGCTCGCTGGCTTCCTTTTTCTGGTTCTCGTAGGTGAGCCGGTCGTCAACGGCGCCGTGGTAGACCACGGACCAGGTTCTCGGATCGAGCACGAACACCTCGCCGGTGCGCACGAGGTCCAGCGACTCGCCGATGATCTGCGTGTCGTCGATCAGGATCGGAATGTCCCAGCCGAACTCTTCTGCTTCCTGGGCCACCGTCTGCCGGTTGTCCTGCAGGTTCGAGTTCAGCATGAAAAACTGCACACCGCGTTCCGCGTACTCGTTCTTGAGCGCCTGGAACGTCGGCATGGCGTTGCGGACGATGGGGCAGCCGTTCCCCTGAACCATCACCACCACCGCCTTCATGTCGTCGTAGTAGTACAGCTCATGGCTGTCGCCGCGCTGGTCGAGCAGGCGGAAGTTCTCCACCCGCTCGTTCGGAGCAATCGCCAGCGCCTGCGTCGACAGTAGGACTGCCGGCAGCGCCAGCGACAGAATCATGCTGGTCGTACGGATCATCAAGCCTCTCCCGCTACGAAAAGTAACACTTTTGCCGGCCCGAACTTATCACAACGGTCGGTCCGACGTAACCGGAAAGGATAACCAAATTTCAGGGCATCCACAGCCGGCGTGGCTGCAGGCCCGATCAGCGGGCTCTGACCGCCCCGTCAGCGATGAGGGCGTCGATCTCGGTGGTGCTGAAACCGGCCTCGGCGAGCACGGATCGGGTGTGCTGGCCCACCTCGGGCGCCGGGCCGCGGGGTTGCACCACCGCGTTCGCAAAGCGCATGGGGGCGCGGACGCTCCGGTAGCGACCTCGCTCCGGGTGCTCGATCTCCGGAAACATCCCGATGGCCTGTGCCTGGGGGTCCCGGGACACCTCGTCCAGCGTCAGCACCGGGCCCCAGATGAGGCCGACGGCATCGAAGATCTCGCCCCATTCGTCGCGGGACTTCATGGCCAGGATGTCGTCGATCTCGCTGACCAGGGTGACCATGTTCCGGTAGCGGCTGCTGGCATCGACGAAGCGCTCGTCGGTGAGCCAGTGCGGCGTGTCGAGCGCCTTGCAGAGCTTCTCGAAGCTGCCGGGGCCGAGTTGGTTGAGCACCACCCACTTGCCGTCGCCGCACGGATAGCGGTTCGCCTCCGGGGTGAGCATGTGGTGGCGTGACCGGCGCCGCACGGGCGCCTGATCCACCGCCGTGACCCCGAAGTCGCTGGCCTGGGTCCAGATGGCGGCCTCGAACAGGCTCGTCTCCACCACCTGCGCTTCGCCGGTCCGCTCGGCCTGGCGCAGGGCGGCCAGAATGGCCGAGAGGAAGGCGAGGCCCGTGGTGTGATCGCCCTGGGCCGGCCGCGCCATGGGTACCTCGCCATCGTCACCGTCGCGCATGGCGTCGTAGATGCCCGAACGGCCGAAGAAGGCGGTCACGTCGTAGCCGGGGCGCAGCGCATCCGGGCCGTTGCTGCCGTAGCCGGTGAGGGTGGCGTGCACGAGCCGCGGATTGACCTCTTTCAGCGTTTCCGGATCGAGGCCGAACCGCTGCTGACGATGGGGCAGCAGGTTACAGAGAAAGATCTGCGCCCCGGCCACCAGCCGGTGCACCAGCTCGGTACCCTTGTCCGTGTCGAGCGCGACGGCGATGGAAAGCTTGCCGCGGTTGTCCACATCGAACCCGAAGTCGTAGCCCTTGAAGGCGCCTTCCACCTTGGCAGGGCGGCCGATGGTGCGCATCGGGTCACCCGTCAGCGGCTCCACCTTGATGACCTTTGCCCCCAGATCGGCGAGGATCGCCGCGGTGCTGGGCGCTGCCATGTAGTTGTCGATCTCGACGACGGTGATATCTTCCAGCGGTGCTGACAAAGCGCATCTCCGAATGGGCGCGGCAGGTCGGCTCACCCGCCGGTTGCCTATGGTGTGGGGTGTGTCCCTGGACAGCGCGAGCATAGAGTAAATTCGTCGGCCTCGAAACGCCGGGGCCGATTTCCAGCAGACGAGGAGGCATCCCATGCCACGCATACCGGAAATCGATCCCGCTGCGGCAACGGGCTACGTGGAAGCCGTCATGAACTCACAGAAGAAGCTCTGGGGGGCGCCGTTGAACCCGTACCTGCTGTACGGCCGGCGACCGGCGCTGCTGCGCGCGGTGCAGGGCATGTGGGCCGGCGTGGACAGCGAGGGGCTGATCGGCCAGGCCCTGCTGTCGCTCATCAATCGTCGCGTGGCGAGCCTGAACGGCTGCGTCTTCTGACGCGACATCAATGCTGCCGTGGGCAGCAGCGAAGGGCACGCGGACGAGAAGATCCTGGCGCTCGACGGCTGGGAGCAGTCCGAGCATTTCAACGAGCGGGAGAAGGCGGCTCTCGCCTACGCGGACGCGATCACCCTCTCCGACCGCGATGTGGACGATGCGCTGTTCGCGAGTGTCACCGCCCACTTCGGTCCGGACGAGATCGTCGAGCTGACCGCGGCCATCGCCTGGGAGAACGCCTCGAGCAAGTTCAACCGGGCGCTGCGGGTCACGTCTCAGAAGCTGTGGGCAGGGACCGCAAACGATCCCTACTCACCGGAAGCGCCGCCCTGACCTCAGGAACTGGCGACCGAGCCGCCGTCGCAGGTGATGACGTCGCCGACGGTGAAGCCGGAGGCCCGCGAGGACAGGAAGATGGCCAGCCCGGCGATGTCCTCCGGCGTGCCGACCCGACCTCGCGGATTACCCTTGGCGACGGCGTCCCAGTCCGTGTTGTCCACGTCGCCGCCGCCACCGACGCCGGTGGAGAGCATCCAGGTGGGGAACGGTCCCGGGGCGATGCCGTTGACGATGATGTTGCGCCGGACCAGATGGGCGGCGAGCACCTTGGTCAGGTGATGCACGGCCGCCTTGGAAGGGCCGTAGGAGAAGTTCTCGAAGATCGGCGTCTTGATGCCGTCGATGGAGCCGATGTTGATCACCCGGGCCGGGTCGTCCGCCGACCCTGACGCCTCGAGCAGCGGCAGCAGCCGCTGGGTGAGGAAGAACACGCCCTTGACGTTGGTGTCCATCACCTTGTCCCAGCCGATCTCCGGAAACTCGCCGAGCGGCGCGCCCCAGGAGACGCCGGCGTTGTTGACCAGGATGTCGAGGCGCTGCTCGTGCTTCTCGAGCTCCGCCGCGGCTGCCTCGATGCCGGAGACCTCCGCCAGATTGGCCGGAATCGAGATGCACTCGCCCCCGAAGGTGTCGGCGAGACGTGCGGCAGTGGCGTCACAGACGTCCTTCTTGCGCGAGCTGATGTACACCTTCGCGCCGTTGGCGAGGAAGCCGGCAGCGATCATCTCGCCGATCCCCCGCGAGCCGCCGGTCACCAGAGCCACCTTGCCCTGGATGGAAAACAGATTCTTGAAGTCCATATAAACCTTTTAAAGTCGATTGCAGGTTCTTATAGAACCATCTTATAGAGCCATCGAAATGAAAAAGCCTGCGCTCGAGGAACGCAGGCTTCGGCGGGAATCGCTTCCGGTCAGCCCATCTTCATCTCGTAGAAGCAGAGCTTGTTGCCGTCCGGATCGCGCACATAGGCGCCATAGAAGACCGGCATGCGCTCGCCCGGCTCCCCTTCGTCGGTGGCACCCAGCTCCCGCGCCTTGGCGTAGAGCTTATCCACCGTCGCCCGGTTGCCGGCATTGATGGCCACCATGTTGCCGTTGCCGCAGGACTGGGGCTTCTCGTCGTAGGGAATGCAGATCGCCAGCATGGCACCGTCGCCGCCGGTGCCGTAGAACTTGATGCGGTCCATGCCCATGAGCTGCTTGCCGCCGATTTCGGCCAGGAGCGCATCGTAGAAGGCGGTCGCCTTCTTCATGTCCTTGGTGCCGATGGTTACGTATCCGATCATCTCTCGTCCTCCGAGGGTTGGTGTGTCCAGTGGGATGCCAAGAATCACCCTCCCGGCTCATAAGTCAAGGCGACGCCGGTTACACTGAGCCCGAGACGGGATATCGGGAGGAGCATCATGCCCAGGGGATTGCGCACGTCTGCGCTGCTGCTCGCCATCGCGACCAGCCTCGGCGGTTGCGGCCGGACGAGCCAGGAACAGGCAGCGTCCGCGCCCCCACCGGAAACCGATGTCACGAGCCCGCGAGGCGGACATCTCACCGGCACGGTGACGGGTGCGTCGGGGCCGGAAGCCGGGGTCTGGGTGATCGCCGAGACGGACGACCTCGATACCCGCTTCGCCCGTATCGTGGTCACGGACGATGCCGGCCGGTTTCTCGTGCCGGACCTGCCCGCTGCCGACTACCGGGTGTGGGTCCGGGGTTACGGTCTGGCGGACTCGGACCCGATCGCTGCGCTACCCGGCGACACCGTCGGGCTCACCGTGCACGACGCCGCAACCGCCGCTGAGGCTGCCGCGGTCTACCCGGCCGCCTACTGGTACGCCATGATGAGGCTGCCCACGGAGACGGAGCTCGGCGACCTCCCCGGCGGGCTGAACCACTACCTCATGTGGATGAAGAACATGGCCTGCGTGGGCTGCCACCAGCTCGGCCAGGCCTCCACCCGGACGATGCCGCCGACCCTCGCGCACGTCGAGGACTCCGAAGCGGCCTGGGCGCAGCGGATTGCGGCCGGTCAGGCGGGCAACAACATGACGCGGATCGCCGGCGGGCTTCTCCGGGGCATCCCCTACCGCTATCTCGCGGACTGGACCGATCGGATCGCGGCCGGCGAAGTGCCCTCGGACAAGCCGGCCCGCCCTTCCGGCCTCGAGCGCAACGTGGTGGCGACGGTGCGCGACTGGTCGAACCCGAAAGCCTACCTGCACGATCTCTCGGGCACGGACCGGCGCAATCCCACGGTGAACGGCTACGGACCGCTCTACGGCGCGCCGGAGCTTTCCACGGACGAGATGCCCATTCTGGATCCCAGGTCCAACACCGCCACGGTGTACCCGGTGCCGGTGCGCGATCCGGACACGCCGAGCACCGTCGAGGCCCCCGTGGTCGCGCCGTCCGCCTACTGGGGGGAGGAGCGGATCTGGGACAGCCAGGCCAACATCCATAATCCCATGCTCGACCAGGACGGCCGGGTCTGGCTCACCGCCCGCATCCGCGGCCCGGAAAATCCCGCGTTCTGCCGCGCGGGCTCCGACCATCCCTCCGCCCGGCATTTTCCGAAGGACACCTCCGGCCGCCACCTGGCCGTCTACGATCCCGCCACCGGCGACTACAGATTCGTCGACACCTGCTTTTCCACCCACCACCTTCAGTTCGAGAGCGATGCGGACAACACCCTCTACACCAGCGGCGGCGGCGACGTGGTGGGCTGGCTCAACACCCGGCGATTCCTCGAGACCGGGGACGCGGCGGCCTCCCAGACCTGGGCGCCGGTGGTGCTGGACACGAACGGCAACGGACGGCTGGATGCCTGGACAGAGCCGGACGAGTCGCCGGTGGCGGACAAAGACCGCCGGCTCGACAAGGCGTTCTACGCGGTGATGCCGAGCCCGGTGGACGACTCGGTGTGGGGTTCGAGCGCCTTCGGCTACCCGGGCGGCATCATCCGCATGGTGCCGGGCGAAAACCCGCCGGCCACCACTCTATCCGAATACTATGAGCCGCCCCTGCCCGGCTACGGCGTGCGTGGCGCTGACATCGACGGTGAGGGCGTGGTCTGGGTGTCGCTCGGCAGCGGTCATCTGGGCGCTTTCGACCGGCGCAGGTGCCGCGGACCGCTGAACGGCCCCGCCGCGACAGGCGACCACTGCCCCGAGGGCTGGACGCTCTACGACCTGCCCGGCCCCGGATTTGCCGACCTGCCCGAGTTCAGCGTTGAGTCGAGCTACTACACCTGGGTGGATCAGCACGACACGCTGGGCCTCGGTCGCGACGTCCCCATCGTCACCGGCAACCTGTTCGATGGCGTTCATGCCCTGGTTAATCGGGAGGGCGAGGGCACCTTCGTCACCCTGCGCATCCCCTACCCCATGGGTTTCTACACCAAGGGCTTCGAGGGCCGGATCGACGATCCGGACGGCGGCTGGCAGGCCCGCGGGCTGTGGGTGCCGAGCGGCGACCGGACGCCGTGGCTGATGGAAGGCGGTAAGGGCACGAAGCCGCTGGTGGTGCACTTCCAGGTGCGCCCGCACCCGCTGGCCGAGTGAGCCCGGCGGGTGGCAGAACCGCTCAGCCCGCCGGGGTGAGCCGCCGGATCGTGGCCGCGTTCCAGTACCAGCCGATGATCCCGAACACCACGGTCACCACCGAGGTGACCACGTACACGCCATTGACCCCGAACAGGTGCCCGGCGAGCACGGCCAGCGGGACGTAGACGATCACCAGCCGCGCGACGGACAGCACCAGCGGCGGCACCGGTTTCGACAGGGCGTTGAACGACGCGTTGGCCACCTGCACCATGCCCATGAAGCCGATGCTGATGGGCACGATGTAGAGATAGCTGACCGCGGCGTTCACCACCTCCGCATCCTCGGTGATGAGCGAGACGAACGTCGGCGCGCCGAGCCACATGATCACCGCGGCGATGAATCCCCAGATCAGCGAGTAGCGGTAGCCGAGACGCAGCGCCTCGCGTACCCGGTCGTAGCGTCGAGCGCCCCAGTTCTGGCCCACCAGCGGGGCGGCGCTGGCGGAGATGCCGATCACCACCATGCTCACCACCGCATCGATCCGGCCGGCCACCCCGAATCCGGCTACCACCGCCGCGCCGAACCCGGCCAGGATTCGGGTCGTCACCGCCGCCGATAGCGGCTGGATCAGGTTGGTGGCGGCGGCCGGCACACCGACGTGCAGAATGGCCCGTGCCGACGCCCCGAGCCCGGTCAGATCCGGCCGGAGCATCCGCTCCTTCGCCAGAAACCACCACGCCGTCATGGCGAAGGAGCAGGTACGGGCGATCACGAACGCCCACGCCGCGCCCTCGATACCGAGCGCCGGCACCCCGAACCAGCCGAAGATGAGCACGGGACCGACCAGCACCTGGATCACGGAGCCCGCCGTCATCACGTAGCCGGGAAACGCCGGATCGCCGATGGAGCGCATCAGACCCGAGCCCACCATGGACAGCCCGAACCCGGGAAAGCCCACGCACCAGATCACCATGTAGGCCGTGGCCAGCTCGAGGATGTGGTCCCTGGCGCCGAGCAGGGCGAAGAGCGCCTCGCCCTGCCAGGCGAGCAGCCCGGCGCACGCCAGCGTGAAGATCAGCGTCAGCAGCAGGCCGTGGGACGACAGGCGCGCCGCATGATCCCGGTCCCCTTCGCCGATGGCCCGCGCCAGCACCGCGCCGGTGCCGATGCCGATGCCGCGGGTCATGGCGTTGAAGGCCATCACCAGGGGGAACGTGAAGGCTACGGCAGCGAGCTCGTCCGCGCCCACCATGCCGAGATAGAAGGCTTCCACGAGCTGGGCCAGGGTCATGGCGAGAAAGCCCATGATCATGAACCCGGACAGGCGGATGACATGGCGGGACATGTCGCCTTCGGTGAAACCGGGACCGGCAGCACGTGCGGCGGCAGCGGGCGCGCCGCGAAGGGGTTCGCTCAACAGACCGTCTCTTCGGGAAAGAAGCAGTGTAATCTGCCCACCATCCCGGGCAAGCCGGATACACCATACCGTGCGCAGGGTACCTATCCAGAAACCACTCGCCTTATTGCTGCTGCTGGCGTCGATTGCCGGCTGCGCGGCGCTGCCCCAGCCGGAGGTGCACGCTCCGTTGCTGGACGTGCCGCCCGGCTACGAGGTTCCGCCGGGGGCGGGCACGCTCTACCGCATCGACCGCGCCGATCTCACGCTCCACACCTACCGTGCCGGCTGGCTCTCAGGACTCGCCCACAACCATGTCATGGAGACGGACACGGTGCGCGGCGACATCCGTCTCTCGGAACCGTTGTCCGCATCCGCGGCACGCCTGTACTTCCGTCCCTGGGATCTGGTGCTCGACGATCCCGATGCGCGCGCTGCGGCAGGACCGGGATTCGAGTCCGAGCGAACCGCTGCGGACATCGCCGCCACCCGGACCCGGATGCTCGGGCCGCGCGGCTTCGACAGCAACGATCATCCCTTCGTGGTCGCGGACGTGCGCTGGGCAGACGAGACGGCGCTGGCGCTCACCCTGCACTTCCGGGATCGGCAGGTGGAGGTACGGGCCCCGGCGCAGTGGCAGATCTCAGCGCAGCGGATCGATGCCAGCGCCGGCTTCGACATCGACCACACCGAGCTGGGTATCCGTCCCTATTCCGCCTTTGCCGGGGCCATCGCGGTGGCCGAGCCCATCCGCGTCCGGATCGTTCTGTCTGCCCTCCGCGTGTCTCCGCTATAGTCGGGTCTTCACCAGCGGGAGGAGACTCACCATGGAGCTCTACGACGTGATGCGCACCACGTTCGCGGCGCGGCAGTTCACGGACGAGCCGGTGCCCGATGCGGTGATCCAGCGGATTCTCGACAACGCCCGCTTCGCCCCGAGCGGCGGCAACCGTCAGGGCTGGCGTGTGATCGTGGTCCGGGATCGGGCCACCCGGAGTGCCCTGCCGGACCTCATCCGCCCCACCATGCAGCGCTATGTGGCCCAGGTGCAGGCAGGCGAGGCGCCCTGGAACACCATTCACCCGACCGCGCTCTCGGACGAGCAGATCGCCGCGACCGTGGTGCCCGAGCCCATGGTGCAGGCCCTGGTCCAGGCCCCCGCGCTGCTGTTCGTCTTTCTCGATCTCTCGGTGGTGGCGTCATTCGACCGGCATCTGGATCACATCGGCGTGATCTCCGGCGCGTCCGTGTATCCGTTTGTCTGGAACATCCTGCTCGCGGCGCGCAGCGAGGGCTACGGCGGCACGCTCACCACGTTTGCCGCCGGCAGAGAGCCGGATCTCAAGGCCCTGCTCGGCGTGCCGGATCACTACGCGTTTGCCGCCATGCTGCCCATGGGCCGGCCGGTCAAGCAGCTGACGAAACTGAAGCGGAAACCGGTTGCCGCCTTCGCGACCATGGAGCGCTTCGACGGCCCGACGCTGACAGGCTAGCTTTCTGAGAAGCGTTGCGGTCCCTGCTAGACTCGCCCACATCGGGGAAGCAGGAAAGATCGATGGGGGACACGACGCCAGCGGGACATCTCGCCACGCTTGCAGCACAGATCCGCGGCAGCGTCCTGCTGCCCGGGGACAGCGGCTACGACGACGCCCGCGCCATCTGGAACGGCATGATCGACCGCTATCCCGCCGCCATCGTCCGCTGCCGGGGTGCCGCGGACGTCATCGCGGCGCTGCGCTGCGCACGGGCGGCAAACCTGCCGCTGTCGATCCGCGCCGGCGGACACAACGTGGCCGGCAAGGCGATCCGCGACGACGGTCTGGTGATCGATCTCTCGCTGATGAACGACGTGCGCGTGGATCCGCTGGCGCGGCGCGCCCGGGCCGGCGGCGGCGCGTTGTGGCAGGACTTCGATCACGAGGCGCAGGCGTTCGGCCTGACGACCACCGGTGGCGTGGTCTCCACCACGGGTGTCGCGGGGCTGACGCTCGGCGGCGGCATCGGCTACCTGACGCGCAGCTACGGGCTCGCCTGCGACAACCTGCTGGCGGCGGACGTGGTCACCGCGGACGGTCGCCTCGTGCATGCCAGCGAGACGGAGAATGCCGACCTGCTCTGGGGACTGCGCGGCGGCGGTGGCAGCTTCGGTGTGGTGACGTCGCTCGAGTTCCGGCTGCACCCGGTTGGGCCGATGGTGGCAGCTGCGACGGTGTTCCACGCCATGGACAGCGCGCCGGAAGTGCTGCGACGCTACCGGGAGTACGCCACCTCTGCGCCGGATTCCGTGGCGTGTTACGCCATGGTCGTCAACGCACCGCCGGACTTTCCGCCCGAGCATCAGGGAAAGCCGGTGCTCGCCGTCGTCGCCTGCTGCTCCGCATCGGTGGCGGAAGGGCTCGAGATGCTGGCACCGCTCGCGACGTGGGGCAGCCCGCTGCTGAGCGTCGTCGACGAGATGCCCTACGTGGCGCTGCAGCAGGCGTTCAACGCCGGGAATCCGCACGGCGGCCGATACTACTGGAAAACCCAGCACCTCACCGATCTCAATGACGAGCTTCTCGACACGGTAGTGCGGTTCGCCTCCGACCTGCACGGACCGCTCAGCATCATCGGCATCGAGCCGCTCGGCGGCGCTCAGGGCCGGGTCGCATCGGACGCCACCGCCTTCCCTTACCGCGACGTGCCTTTCAGCCTGGGCATCTGGAGCGGCTGGACGGACGCAGCCGACGACGACGCCAACATCACCTGGACGCGTCGGTTCTTCGAGGCGGTGAGGCCGCACGGCGCCGGCGTCTACGTCAACTATCTCGGCGCCGACGAAGGCGACCGGCTCGAGGAGGCCTACGGCGCGAACTACGCCCGGCTGGTCGAGCTCAAGCGGCGCTGGGACCCCGACAACGTCTTCTGAAGGAACCCGCCATGAGCAGCCTCGCAGACCGCCTCGCGCCTGACCTGCCCAGCCTCCCTGCGCAGCCGGAAGACGTCCCCTGGCCTAACGCCAGCTGGGCCCGAGGCGACGAGCCCCACGGCGAGATCCCGCGTTTGGCGGACGAGATCTTCGATCTGAAGGGGAATCAGGGTGTCACCTATGCGCTGCTCATCGTCCATCGCGGTCGTCTGGTCTACGAACGCTACGGCCACGGTGCCAACGCCTTCTACCTGCAGTACTCCTGGTCCATGGCCAAGAGCGTCACCCAGGCGCTGACCGGCATCCTGGTCGCCCGCGGCGACCTCGACCTTTTTGCCCCGGCGCCGGTGCCGGAGTGGGCCGGTGACGAGCGCCGCCACATCACACTCGATCAACTGCTGCGCATGTCGAGCGGGCTCGCATTCGCCGAGGACTACGTGGACGGTCAGGTCTCCGACGTGATCCCCATGCTGCAGTTCGAAGGACGCCACGACACCGGCGCCTTCGCGGCCGCCAAGCCGCTGGTGCACCCGCCCGGCAGCGTCTGGTCCTACTCGAGCGGCACCACCAACATCCTCTGCCGCATCCTCAGGGAGGCGGTAGGGGGCGGTGCCTCCGGCATGCTCCGGTTCATGAACGACCACCTCTTCGAGCCCATCGGCGTGCGTACCGCCACGCCGAAGTTCGACACCGCCGGCACGTTCATCGGCTCGTCGTACCTGCTCGCCTCACCCCAGGACTTCGCCCGCTTCGGCCTGCTCTACCTGCGGGGTGGAAACTGGGACGGACAGCAGGTCGTGCCGCGCGAGTGGGTGGACTACGCGCGTTCGCCCACCTACCGGGACGCACAGCAGTGCTACGGCGCCCACTGGTGGATGCGGCCCGACCGGCCCGACTGGTTCTACGCCAGCGGCTACGACGGCCAGCGGGTGCTGTGCATTCCGGAGAAAGACGCGGTGATCGTCCGCCTCGGCCGCACGCCGGTGGACGAGGTGAGCTACGTCTGGGAGCGGGTGAACCGGATCGGTGAGCTGCTCTAGCAAGCCGCACTGGGGCTCAGAGCATCCCCCGCCCTTCGTCCAGACCGAGCAGCAGGCCGCCCACCTCCGCCGCCGTTTTCTCCTGGGCGACGATGTGCTGGCAGGCCGTCATCATGTCCCGCATCTGCCGGTCGAACGGCGCTTTCGCATACACCGCTGCGCCGCCGATGGTGTCGTAGATGATCTGCACCACCTCGCGGGCGGTCTGGAAGGCGTGCTGGCGGGCGAGGAACGTCGCGGCCCGCTCGGCCGGGGTGAGCGGCTCGTCGCGTTCGAGCTTGTGCCACTGCGCCTCGAGTGAGCTGTAGACATAGGCGCGGGCCGCCCCGAGCTTCGCTTCCGCCTTCGCCACCGCGTGGCGCACGCTCTGCATCTCCCGGTACGGCGCCCTGCTCACCCGGTCCACCTTGTCCTTGAGAATGTCCACCGCCCGGTCGATGGCGTCGCGGGCGATACCGAGCGGCACCCCGCTCATCTTGCGCAGCAGCGTGTCCGGCCGCTTCCAGAGCGGCCCGTCCCGATACGGCTGCTGAAAGAAGCTGAAGGTGTGCTCTTCCGGCACGAACAGGTCCTGCGCCACGTAGTCGTTGCTGCCGGTGCCGCGCAGGCCGGTGGTGTACCAGGTGTCCTCGATGGTGTAGGCCGCAGGCTCCGCCAGCATGATGCGCCATTCCGGGTTGCCGCGCGGACCGAGCTTCGGCTCGCCGTTCTCGAACACCGTGCAGCCGCCGGCGAGCATGTCGCAATGATTGCTGCCGGAGCCGAAGATCCAGCGGGCGTTCACCCGGTAGCCGCCGGGCACCCTGTCCGCCCGTCCCGCGGGATACACCCAGCCTGACTGGGCCATGTCGAGTCGGGGGTAGAGCTGCTTCGCCACGGTCTGCTCCAGATAACCGGAGTAGAGGCCGGAGTCGCACCAGATGAACGCGCACCAGCCCACCGAGCCGTCGGCGCGGGACAGGGTCTCGATCACCTCCACCTGATCCGGCGAGCTCATCTCCGGCCCGCCCCAGGCGGTGGGCATGTTCATGCGGAACACACCGGCATCCCGGAGCTTCTCCACCACGTCGACGGGCAGGGCGCGCAGCTCGTCGAACTCCGGCGCCAGGTTGCGCTCGCGTATCTCTTCCGCCAGGGCCGTGACCCGGCGCTTGATCTCCGTCGCGCTGAGCGGGCTGCTCGAGGTTTCTGCGTTCATGGCGTCCTCCCTTGGCCCATCTTCCGTCAGAGACTACCAGGGGGCAAACGGCCCGCGGTTCCGCTCGCCAAAGGGATCTGACAGACTCGGATAGGACTGGAGGGAGAACCATCACCATGACTTTCCACACGATCCTCTACGAGGTGGCCGACGGCCGCGCGCGCATCACCCTGAACCGGCCGGACAAGCTCAATGCCCTGTCGCTCGAGCTGCAGGCGGAGCTGAACGAGGCGCTCTGGGAAGCGGACAACAACCAGGACGTGCACTGCGTGATCCTCAAGGGCGCGGGCCGCGCCTTCTCCGCCGGATACGACCTCACCGGCGGCGGCGCCCGGGTGCCGGTCTCCCGGGTCGAGGAGGGCGGCAACCACTACCGCGGCGGCCGCTCCATCGACGACGACGCCTGGCAGCTCGAGCGCGCACAGCGCTTCCGCATGGCGCTGTTCGACATGCACAAGCCCACCATCGCTCAGGTGCACGGCTACTGTCTGGCGGGCGGCACCGACATCGCCCTGCTCTGCGACATGGTGATCGCCGCCGAGGACGCCACCTTCGGCTTTCCGCCGGCCAGAGATCTCGGCGCGCTGCCGAACAACATGTGGCTCTACAACGTGGGCCCGCAATGGGCCAAGCGGCTGACCCTGACCGGTGACACGGTCACCGGCGAGGAAGCCGCGCAGATCGGTCTGGTGCTGAAGGCGGTGCCCGCCGAGCTGCTGGAGGCCGAGGTCGAGGGCCTCGCCGACCGGCTCGCACTGATCGACCCGGATCTGCTCTCCGCCAACAAACGCATCATCAACCTCGGCCTCGAGCTCATGGGCGCCAGGACCCTGCAGCGGCTGGCGGCGGAGAACGACGTGCGCGGTCACAACACGCGTGCGGCACGCGAGTACATGGACTCGGTGCGTGAGGTGGGCTTAAGGGAAACGCTGCGGCGCCGCGACGCCAAGTTCGGCGACGGACGGGCGAAGGTGAACGGCCCGGAGATCCGCGACGACGAGGGCCGGCTCGTCGACTGACGTGTCGGGGACGAAGGCCAGCACCGGTCCCGGCTTCGTCGTCGCCGCCGCCTTCATCGGTCCGGGCACGGTCACCACGTGCAGCCTGGCGGGCGCCGGCTTCGGCCTGACCCTGCTCTGGGTGCTGCTCCTTGCCGTGCTCGCCACGGTGCTGCTGCAGGAAATGAGCGCCCGACTGGCGCTGGCCTCCGGCGCCGGGCTCACCGAAGCGTTGACCCGCCTGGCCCCGCCCTGGGGCCGTGTCATCGCCTGGGTCGCCGGCCTCGCGGTGCTGCTCGGCGTGATCGCTTTCGAGGCGGGCAACCTGTCCGGCGCCGGCCTTGGTCTCGCAGCGCTCTCCGGAACGACGGCGCCACCCTGGACCGCGCTCACGGCGATCTCGGCTGCCCTGCTCCTGATCTCCGGCCGCTACCGGCTGGTGGAGCAGGTGCTGATGGTGGCGGTGGCCCTGATGGCCCTCGCCTTTCTGGCCACGGCCTGGGCGGTGGGACCCGACTGGCAATCGCTCGCGCGTGGCCTGTTGGTTCCGCAGCTGCCTCGAGATGCGGCCCTCACGGCACTGGCGCTGGTCGGCACCACCATCGTGCCCTACAACCTCTACCTGCATGCGGCGGCGACCCGCGAACACTGGGGCGGGCCTGCCGACCTCGGTGCGGCGCGACGTGACCTGATCGGCGCCATCGCGCTCGGCGGGCTGATCTCGCTGGCCATCGTCGTCACCGCGTCGGCCACCCTGGGTGGCGCCCGCATCGGCTCCGCCGCAGACATGGCCCGTCAGCTCGAGCCGCTGCTCGGCGGTTGGGCGGGAGTGAGCTTCGGCATCGGCCTCGCCACCGCCGGCCTCACCTCCGCCATCACCGCGCCTCTGGCCGCCGCCTACCTGTGCTCGGGGCTCATGGGCCGGCGCCCCGGCCTCGACACGACGCTGGCGAGAGGTGTGGCACTGACCTGCATCGTGATCGGCGCCGCGCTGGCGCTCACGGGCATCCGGCCGGTGCGGCTCATTGTCTTCGCGCAGGCTGCCAACGGGTTGATCCTGCCGCTCATCACGCTCGCGTTGATCCTGGCTCTGAACGATCGCCGTCTGGGTGAGCTGGCCAACACCTGGCGGGGGAATGTGGCAGGCATGGCCGTGGTCGCGCTCTGCGCGCTGCTGGCCGTGCGGACGTTTGTCAGTTGACGGAACCGTTCGGTCAGTCTGTCAGTCCGCTGCCGTGAGGGCATCATAGCGATAGAGCCAGTCCGTTACGCCGGCGCCGGCGCGACCGGCAGCCCGGTTGCGCAGCAGCGCCGGAATTCCGCTCAGGTGAAATACTCTGGCATTGCGCCTCGAGCCCTGCTGGATACGCGCCGTGCGGTCGCGCCTGAGGTCCTCGTAGCGCGCGAGGCTGCCCACGATGTCACCGCCGGCGGCCACGCACCGCGCCAGCACGGCGCCGTCCTCGATGGCCATCGCCGCGCCCTGCGCCATGAACGGCAGGGTGGGATGACAGGCGTCACCGAGCAGGGTCACCCGGCCCTGCCCCCAGCGCGCCATGGGCGGCCGGTCGAACAGTGCCCACTTGAAGCACGTTTGTGAATCCATGGCGCCAATCAGCGTCCCGATGGTCGGGTGCCAGCCGGCGAAATCGGCCTCGAGCTCACGCCGCTCGCCCCGCTCGGTCCAGGACTCCACCTCCCAGCCCCGCTTCTCCACCACGCACACGCAGTTCACCAGCTCGCCACGGCGCACGTAGTAGTGCACGAAGTGCTTGTGCGGCCCCCACCAGACGGTTGTCACTGGTCGGATCAGCCCGTCGGTCAGCCGATCGGCAGGCACCAGGGCCCGCCAGGCCACGTTGCCGGTGAAGGTCGGCGCCTCGGAACCGAACAGGGTTTCACGAACGAGGGAGCGGATGCCGTCCGCGCCGAGGAGCACCGTGCCGGTGAACGTCTCTCCCGAGGCCGTCACCCGGACCGACTCCGGATCCTGCCCAACCGCCTCGATCCGCACACCCGGATGCAGACGGATGCGCGGTTCCGCGGCAGCGGCGCCTGCGAGCACAGTCATCAGGTCGGCCCGATGGACGTGGTAGTAAGGAGCGCCGTAGCGATCGCGCACCACCTCGCCCAGCGGCGTGCGGGTGATCAGACGGCCAGTTCGCCACTGCCGCATTTCCGTGCCTTCCGGAAGGAAGGCCACCGCGGCGAGCGCCTCTGCGAGGCCCAGCCCATGCAGCACGCGCGAGCAGTTGGGGCTGAGCTGAATACCCGCACCCACCTCGGAGAACGTCGGGGCCTGCTCGAAGACCTGCACCTCGATGCCGCGTGCCGCCAGAGACAGCGCGGCAGCCAGCCCGCCGATGCCGCCCCCGACGATGAGAACCCGATGCGTCATGGTCGCGCATGTTACCGCGGCCATGACCTTCGGGGTTATTGCCCTGCCGTCACCCGGGGTCGAGACTGACGGCCCGTTCGGCACCCGGAACACGAGATGCTCAGACTCTACGCCGCTCCCCGCACCCGCGCCGTCCGCATCGTCTGGCTGCTCGAGGAGCTTGCGCTTCCCTACGAGCTCGTTCGCGTCGAGTTTCAACCCACGACGTCGAGCTTCTTCATCCAGCAGACGCCGACCGGCAAGATTCCGACCCTCGAGGACAACGGCGTGGTGATGTGCGAATCCGGCGCCATCGTCCAGTACCTGCTCGAAAGGTATGGTGAAGGCCGGCTGGAGCCGGCCATCGGCACGCCCGAGCGCGCTGCCTACCTGCAGTGGCTGCACTACGCGGAGGCGACCTTGTTCTCCCCCCTCGGGGTGGTGATCTGGCTGACCCGCTATCGCGACGATGCGGCGGACCATCCGGACCTTGTCCGGGACGCCATCGACCGCGCGAAGACCGGATTCGGTTTCCTGGAGCGGAGCCTGGACGGCCGCGCCTATCTCGCGGGCGACGCCTTCACCGCGGCTGACATAATGATGGGCTTTACCCTGCTGGCTGGCGGGATGCTGGATGTGGTCGACGGCCTGCCGCACGTGGCGGCCTATCTGGGCCGGATCACGGCTCGGCCGGCGTTCGCCGCCACCCTCGCCAAGCTGCCGGGCTGAGCCGGTCCGCAGGAGTAAGGGTCCGCTGCTGGCCAGGCGGCGCTTCGTGCATTACGGTGACCGGTCCACGGACACGGACACGGAGCACAGCATGAGACGCGTCAAGCTCGGCGAGCTGGAGGTGAGTGCCATCGGCCTCGGCTGCATGGGCATGTCACAGGCCTACGGCGAGGCGGACGCAGCGGAGTCCGAGCGGACCCTCAACCGCGCGCTGGACATCGGCGTCACCTTCCTCGACACCGCCAACGCCTACGGCCTCGGCCACAACGAGCAGCTGATCGGGCGGGTGCTGAAGGATCGGCGCAGCGAGATCGAGCTCGCCACCAAGTTCGGCATCTTCGTCGACGCGAACGGCCGGCGGGGCATCAACGGGCGCCCGGAACAGGTGGCCGATCGCTGCAACGAGAGTCTCGCGCGCCTGCAGACAGACGTGATCGATCTCTACTACCTGCACCGCCTGGACCCGGACGTGCCCATCGAGGACACGGTGGGCGCCATGGCGGATCTGGTGACTGCAGGCAAGGTGCGCTACCTGGGTCTGTCCGAGGTCTCCGCCGCGACGCTGCGGCGGGCGCATGCCGTGCACCCCATCACCGCGGTGCAGTCCGAGTACTCCCTGTGGACGCGGGATCCGGAGGCCCACGTGCTGCCGGCCTGCCGGGCACTGGGGGTGGGCTTCGTGCCCTTCAGCCCGCTCGGGCGCGCCATCCTCACCGGCGCGATCACGACCGCCGAGGACGTTGCGGGCGAGCGGGACATGCGGGGATCGATGCCCCGCTTCCAGGGGGAGAACCTCGAGCGGAACCTGGCGCTGGTGAACGCCCTGTCCACCATCGCCGAAACCCGGGGCTGCACCCGTGGTCAGCTCGCGCTGGCCTGGCTGCTCGCCCAGGGCGACCACATCGCGCCCATACCCGGTACCAAGCGCGTGAAGTATCTGGAGGAGAACGCCGCGGCCGCCGACATCACCCTGAGTGACGATGAGATTGCCGCCATCGACGAGCTGTTCGCGCCGGCACACATCGCCGGCGACCGCTATGCCCCGGCCGGCATGCGCTCCCTCGATCGGGACTGAGCTGACGCGCGGCCGGTTTCGTCGGCGTGCCCGAACGTCCGGCGTTTGTGCGCGTTTCTCAATCCGCGCGCACGCTTCTTCGCGTGGCGAAACCCTCGGCGCCAGCCGCCCGCCGAGTCGGGTCCTCGGAAACGGCTACCAGGGTCTTGCCGAAGTTCCCGCCCTTGAGCATGGCGGCGAACGCCTCGGGCGCCTTTTCCAGACCGGTCCAGACATCCTCCCGATAGACGATCCGGCCGTCCCGGATCCAGTCGGCCATCTCGGCCAGGAACCGGTCCTGATGGTCTTTGACAAAGTTACCCACGAACAGCCCGTGCGGCGTCACCTGCTGACGCTCGAAAAACGGCTGGCCTGTTTCCATCCACGCTTCCGCGGCGGGACGACCGTCCGTGTTGCCGTACTGGGAGATCATGCCGCAGATCGTGATCCGCCCATGACGGTTCAGGAGCGGCAGCACGGCTTCATAGACACGGCCACCCACATTCTCGAAGTAGACGTCGATGCCGTCGGGACAGGCAGCCGCGAGCGCGGCCTCGAAATCGTCCGCCAGGTGTGAGACCACCGCATCGAACCCGAGCTCGTCGGTCACGAAGGCGCATTTCTCCGGGGTGCTGGTCACACCCACCACCCGGCAGCCCCGGATCTTCGCGAGCTGCCCGGCCACCTGCCCCACCCCGCCCGACGCCGCTGACACCACCACGGTCTCTCCCACCTGCGGATCGCACTGCACGAGCATGCCCGAGTAGGCCGTGAGCCCCAGCATGCCCATCACGCCGACGGCGGTGGATATGGGTGCGACCACCGGATCGAGCCGGCGTGGGAACATGTAACCGAAGCAGTCGATTCCCTCACCGGTCAGGCCGTAGCGCTGCCAGCCGTTGGTGTTGAAGAGGAAGTCTCCTTCGGCGTAGTCGGGCGTGCGGCTGGCAACCACCCGGGAGACGGTGCGACCGTGGCAGACCTCACCGGGTTTTTCCGTACCGCTGCGCCGCCGCCCCCACTGATAGGGATCGAGCGACAGGTAAATCGTCCGCGTCAGGCACTGGCCGCGACCTGGCTCGGGTACGGGCACGGACTGGTAGCGGAAATCACCGTCCGTCGGCCAGCCCTCTGCTGGCGTGCGCGCCAGCACCCACTGATCGTTCTGATACTTCTGATTCTTAGTTTTTACCTGATTGCTCATTCTCCCGCCCCTGCCTCGTGCCTGGCCTTCCCGAATGTTAGGAACGTGGCCCGATCGGAGCAACGAATGGCACGTATCGGGTGGACGGTGCCTCGCGCACCACGGATGATGCGGGCTCACCCGTCAGGACACGCCCCGTTGCTGAGATCGGTTGGGACATTTCGCTGCCTCGCAGTCGCCGGGCTGCTGCTTGTCGGCGGCTGCATGTATCAGGCGGAACCCCGCTGGCTGGTTCGGGCGCTGCCGGGCGAGTACCCGGAGATCGTCTACTTCGTGCCGACCCGCGAGAACGCCATCGCGCTGACCATCGACGACGGGCTGGACCCGGAAACGACGCCGCTGATCCTGGACGTGCTCGAGGACCACGGAGCGCACGCCACCTTCTTCCTCGTCAGCCACAGCCTGCCGGGCAACGAAGTGCTTCTCGAACGCATCCTCCGGGAGGGTCACGAGATCGGCAATCACATGACCGAGGACGAGGTGACCGTTCGCCTCGACGACGAGACGCTCTCTGCCAGGTTCAATGAAGCCGCGGACGCACTCGGGGCGGTCGCACCCATCCGCTGGTTCAGGCCCGGATCGGGTCGATACGACGACCGCGTGCTCGCACTGACCCGCGCCCGCGGCTATCGGATCGCGCTGGCCTCGGTGGTCCCTCTGGATACGGTGATCAGCAGTCCCCGCACCATGGCAGGTTTCATCGACTGGATGGTGGAGCCCGGCAGCGTGGTCGTGCTCCACGACGTGCAGGAGCGTGGTCACCGGACGGTAGCGACCCTCGAGCGTGTGCTGCCGACACTGGCGGAGAAGGACGTGCAGGTGCTCACCCTGAGTGCGCTGGACGCACTGGCGGACCCGAGCTGACATTCCGCGCGGCCCTGGTCTGCTCCGCGCCTGGGAGTCCGTACGGGGCCGAGCGGGTCTTACAGCGACCAGCCGATGCTGGTCGAGATGCCGTAGTCGTTACTCTTGTCATTCGTGTCGGTAGTGCTGTCGTAGGCACGGCTGTCGAAGTCGTCGTATACAGACACCTCCCAGAACAGGTCATCGAAGATTTCCCAGCGCAGACTCAGGTCGAAACTGGCCCTGACCCTGCCCCAGTCGGTGATGCTGGGAAAGAGCACGATCGATGAGGAGAGATCGAGCTCCGGACTACGGAACTTGTACCAGTCGATGGTGGTGCCGAAGATCAGCTCCGATCCCCATCGGCTGGACTGCTCGTTGAACCGTTCCTCACTGATATCGATTCCCGTGAATGCTCGCCACCGCTGGTTGGCGAGCGGGAAGTACGCCCGTCCCAGCAACCAGGCACCCAGCACCCGATAGTCCAGGTTGAGAGCATCGTTGTCCTCGTACTGAATCTGATAACCGGTGAAGTAGCGCGTATTCGAGTAGCGCAGCGAGTTGAAGTCGACGGTACGGCGAACCGATTCGTCGGCATCAGACGAGCTCGATACCTGGCTTGTAGCGTTGAACTGCCGGCTGCGTTGCTCCGTGTCGTAGCTGACGTTGGCCGAGAAGTTGAGCTGCTCCACGCCATTCGATTTGGTGAACGAATAGCCGAATGACGTGCTGATGTCGAGCCGATCCCAGAATCCGTCCTCCAGCGGCTCGAAGGCCACCACATCCCGCATTTCCACTTCGTCCCGACCCGTTTCCGAGTCAAGCACCAGTGTCCGGTCGGCCTGCGTAGGGCTAAGCGATGCCAGCGTCACACGGCCGTTCCGGCGTTCCACCCGCAGCTGCTGCCTGGTCTCCAGCCGGGTCACATCCGCCCAGTCGATTTCGATGGTGCCGGTGGAATCGGTCTTGAAGGACAGCTTGCCGCGGTCGAGCTGCTTCACCTCGCCAACCATCCGGCTGCCGGCGAACTCGACCACGTCCGTCTTGGCCGCCAGCGCTGCCGGCGAAACGAGCACGAGCCCCAGCAGCAGCCACCCACAGCCGCGCTCGACAGACTTCGTCTTCACACCACGATCCTCCACACCGCGTATTCGAATGGTAGCGTGACCAGGCCGGATGCACAGCGCGAACGCTGCTGCCCGATCGGCCGGATTTCCGTACAATCGTCGAAGCTCGAAGGGAGGGAGCGTGACGGCGCGATCGCCTGCACTTTTCTGTCTGACCATCATCGCCGTGGTCTATGCCTGTCATTCTGTGGCCGACATCCGGCTTGGCGTGGATTGGAACGGCGACGGGCTCATCCAGACCACAGCGCACGAGCGGATACCCCGGGACGCACCCACCGTCGAGCAGCCTTTTCCGTTCTGGATCAACCACGATCAGGACGACGTCGAAACCGGCGGTGAGAGCTGGCCCATCGCCCGTGCGGACGGGGAAACCGGGATCAAGGACTCGACCCGCGACCTCGAGGACTTCACCCGGCTGCAGGTCGAGATCGATGATCTCGCCACCTATCCGGAGGACGCGCTGCTCGAGCTTGCCTGGCAGAACGGCAGCGGCGCCACCCTCAACCTCTTCAGGGCAACGGACCCGGACTGCTCGCGGAACTACCTGCTGAATGCGGACGCGGCGGCGGCCGAGCTCGCGGATAGCGCGCGAGCCGCCACCGGACACGTCGCCGGCCAGAGCTTCCGCATCCGCCTGTCCCGGCTCGGCGCCGCAGACCTGGATGGCGGTGGATACTGCTTCCTCTTCGACGTGGCGAGCGCCGGCACCGATGCCCTCGTCGCTCGGATCCTGGTCGGTGGCGATCCGGTCGCGGTCTCACCGCCGCTGCCCATGGATCTGCGCCACGTCAAGACTTTTTATCAGCGCACGACCATGAGCTGGCCCGAAGAGGTTCGACCCCCCTGGGAGTACACCACGGAGCCGCCACCGGTGCCCGACCTGGCCTGGCGATACGATGCCCAGGGGTACGACTTCCGTCCGGGATGGTTCGAGACCGACGACGTCGTCGTCTGGATCTACGGCTGGCTGCGGAGCGGCGAGGGCCTCTACGAGATGGCCACCACGCAGGCCGGGGAAACGGTCTTCAAACGTCTGTGGCATCGGGGCTTCCGGGGCAGATTGATCTTCTTTCATTGGCCGACGGTGAAACCCGCCTACGCCTTCGGACTGCTGGAGAGCGAATACCGGGCATACAAATCCGCTCCCGCCTTGATCGACTTCGTCAGCACCATTCCCCCGGACAAACGCCTGCACCTGACCGCTCACAGCCTGGGTTGTGTCCTGCTCACGGAAGCACTCAAGCAGGGCCTGCAGGCCGAGGACGCACTGTTGCAGGTCGGCGCCATTCCCGCCGGTGCCTACGACACCCGACCCGTGCTGACCCTGCCCGACATGACCGAGGTCGTCACGCCGGAGCTGCCCGAAGATGGCGGCTATCTGGGATACGTCGAGCAGACACGTACGCCCGCTTACTCCATGTACAACTTCGCCGACGTGACCTTCTTCGGCTGGAACATCGCCCAGAAGCAGATGAAGCCCACGTCCAAACGGGGCGGCTACCGCTACGCCTGGGATTCCAAGGCGCCGCCGGAAGAGCGCGCGCGGCTGTATTACCGGACGGGTCTGTTCAGCTCCGACTACCGGGTGGTGACCGACCATCACGAGATCATGGCCTTCATCGCCAAATCGAAAACTCATGCCCTCGGCGCGGAGACACGCGTCAAGGGGCAGATCCGTCGGGTGTTCGACCTGGCGCGATCGCCCTTCGAGTTCCACACCGGCCACGTGGTCGGCTGGACGCGAAACGCCTACCAGACCACGGAGTTCTACAACCTGCTGCTCGACATCTGGAACATCCGCTATGTCAGCCAGCTGCTCTGAGGCGCTCCGCACTTCGGCCGCGTTTTTCCTCCTGCTGCTGATGCTGACAGGCAACGCCGGCTGTGTGACACGGGCCCAGGATGCCGCGTCGCAGAGCGACATCTCCTGGTTCGCGCGCACGCTCGGTCAGGATAATCCGTTCTCCGAGCTCGACCCGGAAGAGTTCGAAAGCACCGCGCGTGCCGCCATCCGGACACCCATCGAGTTTCACGGCCTGGTGCTCAGCGACTCGGGCAATCCCCTCAAGGGTGCGAAGGTGACGGCCACCGTGTTCGATCACCTCGTGGACCCGTTCGAGTTTCCCTTCTTCGCGTTCACGAATCGGGCGCCGGTGCTCACCGACGCACAGGGCCGCTTCAGCTTCGCGAAGGAACGTGGGGCGGGGATGTACGTGACGGTGGAGGTGCCCGGCTGGGGACCGGTCGTCACGGCGCGGCGCCTGTACGTCTATGCACAAGAGCTGAACACCACGCCGGATCTGCCGATGACGCAGGCCACCGCGGAGCGGTTCGTGTTCGCGGAGCGCCGGCCGGAGGAGGAACTGCGTCCGATCCACACCGGCGCGTTGCCCCTGCTCGGCGACGGCCAACCGCTCGAGGTGGGGTTGCGCACCGTCGCACCCTACGGGGTGGAGCCGGGCACCGGCGACGCCTTCGTCGCCTGTAACCGGACTCTCGCCGATGCCGCACCCGATGCCCGCTTCGACTGGTGGTGCGAGCTCACCATCCCCGGTGGCGGCATGCAGCCTCTGCGCATCGACATGGAGCGCGCGCCGGAATCGGGATACCAGGAAACCGGCCGCCTCGAATACCTGGCCGATGATCCCGAGTGGGACGACCGCGCCGAGCGCAATCTCATCCTGCGCTTTGCCGACGGCAACTATGCCCACGTTCGAGTATCCATGCGGATGGACGGCGACTTCTTCGTGGCTTTCGACGGTGTGTGGAACCCTACCGGTTCCACCTGGCTCGATTGAGCAGACGCACACGGAGGATCGACACCCTGGCATCCCCCAACCCCATCGATCCGCACACGGTACCCACCCGCACCCGCCTGGCCTTCGGTGTGGGCGCGTCGGCCGAGGCGATGTGCCTCTACTCCGTCGCCGTGCTCGGCATGCTCTTCTACAACCAGGTGCACGGGCTGAACGTGCTGATGGCGGGCCTCGTGCCGACCATCGCCATCTTCGTGGACGCCATCTCCGACCCGCTGATCGGCTCCCTCTCCGACCGGTTCAGGAACCGGCGCTGGGGGCGGCGACACCCGTTCATGCTGGTGGCGCCGGCGCCCATCGCGGTGAGCTTCTACTGCGTGTTCAGCCCGCCCGCGAACCTGCCGGAGTGGGAGCTGTTTGCCTGGTTCCTGGGCTGGTCCATCAGCCTGCGCACGTTCATGACCCTCTATCACGTGCCGCACCTGGCACTCGGCGGCGAGCTGTCGAAGGCCTACACCGAGCGCTCCAAGATCATGAGCTACAACAACTTTTTCGGTTGGCTCGGTGGCGCCGGCGTGTTCAAGGTGAACACGGTGGTGTTCTTCGCCAGCGCAGGGCTTGCCGGCAACGGCCTTCTGAACGGTGAATCCTATCCGGCCTTCGCCATCACCATCGCGACCACCATCGTCCTCGTGCTCTTCGCGTCCGCCTGGTTCACGCGTGACCGGATCCCGACACTTCCGCAGCCACCGGAAGACCTGCCGAAGTTCTCCTTCCAGACGTTCATCTCCGATCTGGTGGGCGCCTTCAGTAACCGCAACTACCTGATGCTGATGATCGCCTTCTTCCTGCTCTCGCTCATGCTCGGCGTACGGACGGCGTTGTCCAACTACATGAACATCTTCTACTGGGAACTGCCTGCGCGGGACATCGGCACGCTGATCTTCATCGGTTCGTTCATCGGCTACGCCACCGGATTCCTGTTCTCTGCCCGCCTGCATCACGTGTTCGACAAGCGGGCGACGATCGTCGCCACGGCCATCGGTCTTTCCGTCTTCCCTGCGCTGCCGGTGATACTGCGGCTGGCAGACACGTTCCCCGAGAACGGCTCAGACTGGCTGCTGCCGGCCATCGTCTTTTTTCAGATCTTCTCCTCCGGCTGCGGCAGCATTCTCAACATCAGCGTCATGTCGGCGCTGGCGGACATCGCCGACGAGAACGAGATGCGGCTCGGTCATCGCCAGGAAGGCACCCTGTATGCGGCGCGCACGTTCTTCGCCAAGCTGGACAACTCCATCGGTCACGGGATCGCCTCCCTGTCGCTCTGGCTCATCGCCTTCCCCGACAACGCCCGTCCCGGTGAGGTGGAGTCCTCCACCATCTGGTGGCTCGGCATGATCGACTCGCCGATCACCATCATCCCGGGACTGATTGCTGCCGTGTTCTACGCACAGTACCGGATCAACAGAAAGAGCTACGAGGAAACGCAGTCCAGGCTTGCAAGCAGGCGGGCCGGGCTGCCGGGCGGCGCCCGTGAGCACTGACGTGCTCGCATCACGTATCGAGGAGGCCGCCCGCGTGGGCATGCAACCCGCGGTGTGGGCCGAGCTGCAACCGGATCGCGTGGCCATCTACGATTACCCGGGCCAGAATCGCACCTTCGGCGAGCTGAACGCCAACGCCAACCGCATTTCCCGGCTGCTGCGTGCCTCCGGACTCGGTGCGGGCGATGCCATCGCTCTGCTCTGCAGCAATCGGGCGGAGTTCTGCGACGTGCTGCTGGCCGCCCTGCGCACGGGCATACGCTGCACCCCCGTGAACTGGCATCTCACCGCCGGCGAGATCGCCTACATCGTGCGCGACTGCGACGCCCGGGCGCTCTTCGCGGATGTTCGCGTCGGGGACCAGGCGCAAACGGCTGCCGCTCAGTGCCCGGCGCTGGAGCTCAAGGTCGCGATCGGCGATCGGATCGACGGTTTCCATAGCTACGGCGAGGCCCTCAACCCTTTCGCAGGCGCCGACATTGCGGATCCGATTCGCGGTTACACCATGCTCTACACCTCGGGCACCACCGGGCGCCCCAAGGGAGTGCACAAGCCGGACGCGGTCTACGCGCCGTTCAATCCGGACGCCGACCGTGCGCAGGACGTCTACCTGTGCACGGGGCCGGCGTATCACGCGGCGCCGCTGGCCGGGAACGTGCGGACCCCGCTGATGAACGGGTTGCCGGTCGTTTTTCTCGACAAGTGGGACAGCGAGACCGTGCTGCGGCTCATCGAGCAGCATCGCGTCACCCACACGCACATGGTGCCGATCATGTTCCAGCGGCTGCTGGCGCTGCCGGAGGTGGTGCGACACGGCTACGACACGAGCTCACTCAAGCGGATCACCCACGGCGCCGCACCCTGCCCGCCGGAGGTGAAGCACGCCATGATCCGCTGGCTCGGGCCTGTGCTCCACGAGTACTACGCCGGGTCGGAAGGCGGCGCCGGGTTCCTGATCGATTCCGAGGAATGGCTGCAGCGGCCAGGCAGCGTGGGCAGGTGTCCCGACCCTGCCGCCGCCCGCATTCTCGGCGACGACGGCAACACGTGTCCGCCGGGTACGGAAGGCACCATCTACCTGCGCCTCGGCGTACCGTTCGAGTACTACAAGGATCCCGAGAAGACCCGGAAGAGCCGCCACGACGACTACTTCACCCTGGGCGACATCGGCTACCTCGACGGGGACGGCTATCTCTTCCTCACCGGCCGCAGCGCGGAAACCATCATCGCCGGCGGGGTCAACATCTACCCGCAGGAGATCGACAACGAGCTGATCAAGCATCCGGCGGTGGAGGACTCCTGCGTGATCGGCATCCCGCACGACGAGTACGGCGAGGAGGTGAAGGCGGTCATCCAGCTCAAGCCCGGCTTCACGCCCGACGACCGGATCCGGAAGGAGATCCTGGACCTGGCCAGAGCCGGACTCGCCCGCTACAAGATTCCCCGGTCGATCGATTTCGTCGCCGAGCTGCCACGCAGCGCGGCCGGCAAGATTCTCCGCAACCGGGTCCGGGAACGCTACTGGCGAAACCGGGACCGCAAGATCTGATACCAGGAACGTCCAGGAAACCTCAAAATGTCCGACATCGTGCCCGATTCCCTACGCGATCCGAGAATCGAAACCCGGATGGTCTACGCCAACGGCTACGAGTTCGAGGTGGACGTCTGCGGCCAGGGCTCCAAGCTCGCCCTCTGCTTGCACGGCTTCCCCGAGCACAGCATCTCCTGGCGCCACCAGCTGCCCATGCTGGCCGATCTCGGCTATCAGGCCTGGGCACCGAACCTGCGCGGTTACGGACACTCGGCGCGGCCGGAGAGCATGGCCGCCTACGGCATCGAGGACCTGATGGGCGACGTGGCCGGACTCATCGACGCGTCGGGCGCCGAGGAGACGGTGCTCATCGCCCACGACTGGGGGGCGGTGATTGCCTGGTATTTCGCCATGCGCGAGCTCCGGCCGCTCGAGAAGCTCATCATCTGCAACGTGCCCCATCCCGGCGCCATGGGACAGGCCATGGGCTGGCAGCAGCTCAAGCGATCCTGGTACGTGTTCTTCTTCCAGATCCCGCGCCTGCCCGAGTGGCTGCTGGGGCGGGAAGGCGCGGACGGTGTCGGTGAGATGATCCGTCGCACCGCCAGCAATCCGGAGCGGTTTTCGGACGAGCTGGTGGCCGTCTACAGCGCCAATGCCGCCCAGCCGGGGGCGCTCACCGCCATGATCAACTACTACCGGGCACTGGTGCGGGGTGGTGGTGGCCGCCGCCAGCAGCAGCAGGGATTTCCCGTGATCAGAACGCCCACGCTCATGGTCTGGGGCGAGGACGACGTCGCGCTGACGAAGGAGACCACCTACGGCACCGGGGCGTTCGTCAGCGACCTGACCATCCGCTATCTGCCCCGGGTATCACACTGGGTGCAGCAGGACGCACCGGAGGCGGTCAACGCCATGATGCAGGCCTTTCTCACCGGTAAGCCGGTGCCGGAGCTGGTCTGGGAGCCGGTGCTCAAGCCGCCACGGGATTGAGCGCCCCGCGCTCACGGAGCAGCAGTTCCGGGGTGAAGATCCCGTGGAACTGGTGCGGCAGATGATGGGTGAGCCGTGCCGTGGCGATGCGTTCATCAGGCCGGTCTGCCCGGAAGATGGCGAGCTCACTCGAGTGCCGGAAGGCGTCGTAGATCACCACCAGCAGATAGCCGTCCGCCTCGGCCGCTGATCCAGCCGCCGGCGCGAATACCGGCTCGGAGGCGTAGAAGCCGGGCGGCAGCGTCACCAGGGTCACGTCGCCGTCGAACGTCACCCGCTGGAAGCCGTTGAAGAAGCTGTCCGCGCCGTTGGGCACCGCGCAGGCCGTGTAGCAGGCCGCATGCCGCTGCCCCGCCGTACGCCCATCGAAGGTCGGAAACTCGCTCTCGTGCTCGCTCGGCTGTGAGCGGCGAACGGCACCCGTTTTCAGGTTGAGCGCGTAGCGCTGATAGGTGCCGCCGCCGATCCGTCCCTCGGGATTGAACACGTCCCGGAGCGCATCACCGTCGAACCCGTCCGTGTGCATGGCGTCGACGATGAGCTCGTCCCCGTCCTCGAAGGCATTGCCGAAGTGGATGATGGCGCCGGGATCGGTGTCGAACTCGCGGACCGGTGCCAGCGTGTCGAGATCGACCACCAGGATCTTCATCGGCAGCCTGTCGTCGAAACGGAGCAGGTCGGCGATGCTGCGCGTGCCCAGAAAAAATCCCGCCAGGCCCTCCCCGAAGACGATGCTGC
Source organism: Pseudomonadales bacterium (assembly GCA_050185825.1). Lineage (GTDB taxonomy): Bacteria > Pseudomonadota > Gammaproteobacteria > Pseudomonadales > Azotimanducaceae > SZUA-309. The sequence goes on from JBFWZA010000001.1 coordinate 498,746, forward strand.
CGAGAAAGAACACGCCGTAGCGAGCGGAGAGCGCGAAGTCGTGGCAGAAGGGAAAGCGGTCGATGTAGATCCTGCCCCGCGCGGCGACCGAGCCGGCCGGGTCGATGCGGAACAGGTTCAGGCAGGGCTCTGGCGGGCGCAGACCGCGCCGATGGGATCCCGCCCCGAAATTGAAGTAGTCGCCGGTGCGCGGATGGATCTTGCCGTGGGCACTGAAGGTGCGGCCGGTGAGCCCGCCGTCGTAATCGAACTCGCCCAGCGTCTCCAGTGTCCGCGGGTCCAGGGCCCACGGCCTGCCACCCTCGTTGAGCGCGAGCAGACGACCGGCATGGTAGACGGCGGACGTGTTGGCCGGATTGGTGGGCAGGCGGAACGCGTTGCGCCACCAGCCGCCGGGCACCTGGGTGCCGAAGCCGCGATAGAGCACCTTCTGCGCAGCGGTTTCCCGCAGGTACTTGGGCGTGCGCACGTAGCGGTTGGTGAAGCGCACGCTGCCCTCCCTGAGCGTGAACACGCTGAGCATGCCGTCGCCATCGAACCAGTGACCGTAAGGCACGCCGCCGATGGCCTGGCGGCCGGGTCCGTTGCGGATGAAGGTACCCTGCAGGTCCTTCGGGATCTCGCCTTCCACGTCGGTCACGAGGTAGTCGTACTCGGCGTCGAGGTTCTCGTAGCCGCCGTGGCAGGTCGGAACCCGGGTGCTGCCGCTCAGCGCAACGTTCACTGCACGCCACCGCGCCGACCACGAACCCAGAATTCCGTCATGCCTCGGAACGACGGCACGCCGGCATAGCGGTGCCCCCGGGGGCCGTGCGCGAGCTGCGGGTAGCGGGCGAGCAGCCCGAGAATGGCTTCCTGGGCCTCGAGCCTGGCCAGGTGCGCACCGAGGCAGAGATGCCGGCCGCCGCCGAAGGCCTGGTGATGCGTGTCTTCCCGCTCCACGTCGAACCGGTCCGGGTCGGGGTAGACCGCCGGGTCGCGGTTGGCCGCCGCCAGCGAGACGGAGAGGCTCTCCCCCTTCCGCACCGGGCAGCCGCCGATGCTCACGTCGCGGTCGGCGATGCGGCCCGAGTTGGTCACCGGCGAGTCGTAGCGCAGCACCTCCTCCACGGCGTTGCCGATCAACGCCGGGTCGGCCCGCAGCTTCGCGAGCTGATCCGGGTTGTCCAGCAGCGCCTTGACGCCATTACCGATCAGATCGGTCGTGGTCACGTTGCCCGCAATCAGCAGCAGATTGCACTGACCGATGATCTCCCGCACGGACAGGGTTTCGCCCGCCTCCTCGGCGCGGATCATGTCGGAAATGAGATCGTCGCCCGGGTGTTGCCGGCGTGCCTCGATCTCCGTCTCGAAGAAGGCGTTCAGCGACGCTTCCGCCTCGTCGCGCGCGGCCTGCTGCTCCGGCGTCGGAAAGGGATTGAACGCCGTCTCCACGGAGGTATCCGACCAGGCCTTGAAACGGTCGTGCATGGCCGCATCGATCCCGAGCATCTGGGCAATCACGACTGTGGGAATGGGGCCGGCAAAGCGGGCGATGAGGTCGAACTCGTCTTCCTCAATGCCGTCCAGCACCTGCTCTACCGTCTGCCGCACCCGCGGCCGCCAGCGCTCCACCGCGGCCGGTGTGAACGGCCGGCTCACCAGCATCCGCAGACGCCGGTGGTCCGGCTCGTCCATGAGCAGCATGGACGGTTCCTCGTCGCCGTTGCCGAGAAACATCCGGGTGAACGTCCCCGGATTGGCCTTCCGCGGATCGGACCAGAAGTCCTTGTCGCGGAGGATGGCCTTCACGTCGTCGTGGCGGGTGTAGACGTACCGGTGCAGCTGGTCGTCGTGCAGCACGGGCGAGCGCTGTCGGATGTTCGCGAGCACCGGGTAGGGATCCTCCCGGAAGCTATCGTCCAGGGCCGTGAGGGCGATGCCTTTCGGCAGCGGGCTGCTCTCTTCGCTCCGATCGTTCATGGGCGGCTTGGTCGGCAGTGACGTTGTGCCCATACTACGCCTCGGCGGCGCACCATGCAGGGCCCGCGCAGACGGGAGAGCGACATGGATCTGGGATTGAGCAACCGTACCGGCATCGTTTTCGGCGGCAGCCGGGGTATCGGCAGAGCGATCGCCCTGGCACTCGCCCGGGAAGGTGTGGATCTTGCGATCGCCGCCAGAAATGCGGAACGGCTGGAGAAGACCGCTGCAGAGATCCGCGAGGCGACCGGTCGACGCATCCTGCCCATGGTCTGCGACGTGACCGATCGGGCCCAGGTGGATGCCACGGTCGACCGGGCGGCCGCCGAGCTCGGCGCGCTGCACATCCTGGTGAACAGCGGCTCTGCGCCCGGCGGCTCAGCCACCGCCACGGGCTACATCGACAGCATCGTCGACGAGGACCTGCTCCAGGACTTCAACGTCAAGTACGTCGGCGCGCTGCGCACGGCCCGGGCCGCCATCCCGCATCTCGAAAAGGCCGGCTGGGGACGCATCGTCAACATCAGCGGCCTGAACGCGCGGATCGCCGGCAACCTTTCCGGCGGTGCCCGCAACACCTCGCTCGTGCACCTCACCAAGACCCTGGCCAACCAGCTCGGCCGCAGCGGCATCACGGTCAACTGCATTCACCCGGGCATCACCCGCACGGAACGCACGGCCGGCATGCTGGCCGCGCGCGCCGACAAGGCGGGCACCACGCCGGAAGCCGTGGAGGCGAAGGATTTCGCGGAGGGCAGCCCCCGCGCTAATGCCATCGGCCGCATGGTGGACGCCTCGGAGGTTGCCGACCTCACCGTCTTTCTCTGCTCGGAGAAGGCCTGGTGCCTGACCGGCGGCACCCTGGCCGCCGATGGCGGCGGCACCACGGCCGTTTATTACTGAGCGCAGGTCAGCGTCCCGTTGGTCATTCCCGTCAGAACCGGCAATCCCCGTCGGCGGCGCCCGGTGAACTGGCGCTGGGCCACTGCCGGGGTGCTCTACGGATTCGCGCTCGCCGGGCAGCTCGTGGGGGTCGGCTTCACCGAGCGGCCCTATGTCTTCGATGCCGGCCTGCTCACCAAGGCCTACTACGGCCTGGGGTTGTTCGTGGTCGGCGGTCTCGATCTCGGCACGCCGGTGGGTGGTCCGGCATACGGCAGGGCCATGCTCTGGATCGCCTACTTCGGTTGCCCGCTGCTCACCGCGTCCGCGGTGATCGAGGCCGTGCTGCGCATGATGCGCCCCGGACGCTGGCAGCTGCGCTGGCTCTCGGACCATATTGTCATCGTCGGCTCCGGCGAGCTCACCACCAGTTATCTGCGCATGCTGCGCGGCCATGTCGGCGACACCCCGATCGTGGTGATCGACGACGCCATCGACCCGGTGCGCGAGGAAGAGCTCGAGCAGACCTTCCACGTCACCCTGGTGACCGGCGACATCACCCACAGCTTCATCCAGGACGAGCTCCGCCTGCACAAGGCCGTACAGCTGATCTTCCTCGGCAATGACGATTTCCGCGCCTACGAAGCGGCCACCAAGGTGCTCGCCGCGTACCCCGAGCTCGGCTCGCGCATCGTCCTGCACTGCCACAACCTGCGCTTCATGCGCTCCATGCAGGACACCTCCGTGGCCAAGCTCTGCACCACCTTCAACTCCTACCACCTGGCCGCCCAGTACCTGGTGCAGCAGGACCTGCTGCAGCAGTTCCGCCGCACGGCACAGCGGGACGTGGTGGTGCTCGCCGGCTTTGGCCGCTTCGGTCAGACCGTGATGGAAGAGCTCGAGGCCCACGCCGAAAAGGAACTGGACACCGTGTTCGTGATCGACGTGGACGCCAACCGCCGCATGCTGGTGGCCGAGGAGCAGCAGCGCCTGCACGGCAACTATCGCCGCATCGTGCTGCAGTCTCCCACCCGGACGTGTGGCGGCAGCTCACCGAGCAGGAGGATCTCTCTCGGAAGCACCCGACCATCATCCTCGGCACCGGCAGCGTCGCGGACAACCTGCGCACGGCGCTGTGGCTGAAGCGGCGCTATCCCAACGCGCTGGTGTTCGCCCGGACCAACGACATCTCCCAGCTCGCCCGCGAGGTGGGTGCGAAGCACGACATCCGCACCTTCAGCATCAAGCAGCTGGTAGAGGACAACCTGCCGCCGGCGTGGCTGCCGGTGAGTTATCAGCCTTGAGATATTGATCGGGCTTCAAATCGTTCAGCTCGAAAGCGGACATTTTTTTGAACTGCGTGGACGGCTGATTTCGGCCAATTTCAGACGATTCCCTCTCGCAGTAACATGCCCCAAATCAAAGGAATGGGAGAGAGCAGGGATGGATATCAGTGTAATTGGAGCCTGGGGCGAACTACTCGGTGGTGTGAGCGGGTTGATCGCAGCAGTTGGCGTAGTCCTGACACTGCTTTATCTAGCTCGTCAAATACGTCAAAACACGGAGCAAACTCGTGCCGAAGTCGCTCATGGCCTCATGGCGTCTCTACGCGATGCGGTTGTTCCGCTTACTGAGTTAACCAATGCCGACATAGTTTTGAGAGGATTCAACAACCGCGACACTCTGTCGGAAACGGAGCGATTTGTAGCCTCGAATATCAACATCCGATTCTATCGAGTAACCGAAGAGGCATTCTTGCACTATAAAGCGGGCAGACTGGAAGAAACGTACTGGGAGAGCATCTCAGGTCAACTTGGATACGCATTGACGATTCCCGGTGTTCGAGAGGACTGGTCCCAGAGGAGGACAACTACGATATGGAGTTCAGGAAATGGGTGGAATCTCACCTCATTGCGGGGCGCGCAACCGCTCCGTACACGAAGATGTCGTCCGGCTGAAACAAAGGCAGAAAAGGGCCGTTCTTTGCCGTTTTGTTGCGCACAAAAAGTCCGCTCACGGAAAGCGGACATGGTCGACGGATGGCTGAAATCGGCCAGGAGCGGACGATTTTCAGTCAACCCCAAGCAACGTTTGACAGCGCCTTCGGCCAGCCGAATCGGCAACAGCCGATGTGCGCAGACCGAATCTGGCTAGCTGGATGTGGGTCACGTTGCGTATCCCGGCGGCGGATTGAATCGGAAGCCGACGTCTTCGAGCAATCGTGCGACACCGATGGTTATCCGATCCCCGTATTCAGGACCTACGATCTGTACTCCGAGGGGTAATCCTTCGGCGTTGCGCATCACAGGTATCGCGGTTGCTGGCAGATACGCGACACCGAACAATCCGCCCCAGAACAGTGGATCGAAGTAGGGCCGTGGCTGGTCATCGACGAGAGTTGTGCGCGCCTCGATCGGCGAATGGTCGTGCGGGAATGCAGCGGTTCCAGCGATAGGCGCCACAATGACGTCGAAGTTCTCGAAAAATTCGTGCCAGGCCCAGCGCAGCTTCTCGCGTTCATTGCTGAGAACTACCCAGTCCCGATGGTGGAGCACCAGCGTGCGCAGCATCAACGCTCGCTCGCTCGCTCTGATCATCGGATGCAAGCGCTTGAACCTCGGTGCGAAGATGGTCGAACTGCACCTGCGGCACGACGGCACCGCTGAAGGACCACACGAGTCTCGAGAAGAGCGAATTGATCTCGGCGCTCGTCATCACGGGTCGCGCGGAATCGTCGACTTTTGCGCCAGCGTCTTTGAGCGCTTGCGCGACCGCGCCTACTGCGGCGAGAGTGTCGCTGCCGACCGGTGACGACTCATCGGTTGCCCACACCGCAACGCGCAGGTCCTTCAGGCGCCGTCCATCGAGTGTCGGCAACTCGTAGCGCACCGAGCGCGCGAGCACGTCCGGACCGGCGATGACGTTGAGCGCGAGATCGAGATCTGCCGCCGAGCGTGCCAGAGGACCGACAACCCCGATGTCAGGCTCGATTAGAACACCGGGCGGTTGCGCGTGACCACGCGTCGGCACAAGCGACCACGTTGGTTTGTGGCCGAACACACCGCAATAGTGCGCGGGGTTTCGGATCGAACCGCCGACGTCGCTGCCCATCTCGAGTCCGGTGAGTCCGGAGGCGAGTGCCGCGGCAGAGCCGCCGGACGAGCCGCCAGGCGTACGTGCGAGGTTCCACGGGTTGTTCGTTTGCCCGTATATGTTGTTGTAACTCTGCAGATCGCCCAGGCCGATCGGCACATTCGTCTTGCCGAAGACGTTCGCTCCGGCATCGCGTAGTCGCGTGACGACCACCGAGTCGTGCTTCGCGACGTTGTTCCGCATCTCCGGGACTCCCAGCGTCGTCGGCGAGCCCGCAAGATCGAACGCTTCCTTGACGGTGATCGGGATACCAGCGAGTGGCCTCGGATCATCAGGCTCGATTGCGTCGGCGATCATGCGCGCCTTCTTCCGGTCTTCCCAAACGATTGCATTCAGCTCGGCGCCGTAGCGATCGACTCGAGCGAGATATTCTTCGAGCAGATCACGCGCTGTGATCTGCTTGTTGTGCAACAGATGACGCAGTTCGGTCGCAGACTTGAATGCGTGCATCGATACCTCAGCGCAAAGCCCCGGTAAGCCTGCAGCCTTTGCCTTCCTTTTTCAATTCGCTGATCTTTACCCGCCAGCGCCAAGACTATAGAGAGGTTCCCCGACAGATAGAGCGACAGAACTCTAGATGTTCGATGTCGGGAAAGAATCATTGTCCGCCAGATTGTGCGAACGCACAAAATAACTGCGTCTGGATACTGTCCGGCTGTCACCGGTCACGGGCATATCGGACATTCTTCTGGTCTTTCTCTCCTATTAGGAGGACACTCCTCGGTGGGGAAGTCTGTTATGGGGAACAAGCAAGGCAACGTATCTGCTGAGTGATGGACCCGGCCGTTATCCGGAATGCGATGCATATCGATCTTGTGCAGTTGCTGTTTTTTCTTTGGCTTCCCCAGGTGTGTCACTCACTGGAAACAAGGAAGATCGATGAAATCAACAGCGCTGACAAAACGACTAACATTTCTGCTCATACCCATACTGTCTCTCTGCGGATTCAATGCGTCAGCAGAATCCAACGAGGACGTTCCTCAGGCCGTACTGGAGTCCTACCTGTGCACTTATGTAGACGGTAAAGACCGGGGTGACCTGGATGCGGCCACCGATTTCTACAGGAAACAGGCAGCCAAGGCGGGAATCGGAACCCCGACTGCCTATCTCTGGACGAAGTTCAAGGGGTCTGCGGACGCGCAGATGATCTGGCACAACGTCTACGAAAACCTCGCCGCTTTCGGCTCGCAGATGGACGCTGAAGCCGGATCCGCCGAGATGGCCGCCGTGGGCGAACGCTATGACAGCGTCGTTAGCTGCACACCCCTTCTCGCCAACGTGATGCCTGTCCATCAACGGGAGGCAGCGGTTACCGGCGAAAACCGATTCGTGGCGTCCTACGCCTGCAGAACGACGGCGGCACCCAATCCGGCCGACTTCGCTGACCTCAACCGCCACATCGATGGCGCCCTCGGCGCGATGGGGAACGCTGCACCACTGGTGACCTACGTCGTCTCACCGATCACCGCCGATCCAACCGGTCCGAATGCGGTGTACTTCAACGTGTTTGAAAACGTCTCGCACTGGGCGGCTTTCGAGCAACAACTGGATGGCTCGGAATCCGGTCAGATGCTGGTTCGGCACTTCACCTCGATGCTGAACTGTGCATCCAACCTCTGGGGCTCCGAACAGATCATCGCTGCGGCGGCGGAGTAGCTACCGCCCCGCCCGCTCCAGACCTTCGATGGGACTGGAGCGGGTGCGGGCCCGCGCTGCGTCTCCAGGCTACGCCTGCAGTGACCCAAACCCCTTCCCTTCCGCCACCAGCTTCTCCAGCAGCGGCGCCGGCTTCCAGGCGTCACCCCCGTAGATCTCGCCGAAGCGCTTGATGTCATTGAGCACGGTGTCGAGCCCCTGCTGGTCGGCCCAGAACATGGGCCCGCCCGTCACCTCCGGGAAGCCGTAGCCGTTGATATAGACGATATCGATGTCGCAGGGTCGGATGGCGATGCCGTCTTCCAGGATGCGGGCCCCCTCGTTGATCAGGGGATACAGGCAGCGCTTCAGCACCTCCTCGTCGCTGATCTTGTGGCGTTCGATGCCGAGCTCGGCGGAGGTCTCCTCCACCAGAGCCACCACCTCAGGGTCCGGCTGGCCGGCGCGGCTGCCTTCCGGGTAGATGTAGTAGCCGCGCGAGGTCTTCTGACCGAAGCGCCCCAGCTCGCAGAGCTTGTCGGCCACACGCGCCGTAATCGGTACGTCCTCCGGCTTCACCCCGGCGAGCTTGCGGGCCCGCCAGCCGAGGTCGAGACCCACCAGATCGTTCATCTGGAAGGGTCCCATGGGCATGCCGAAGCCGTTGATGACGCTGTCCACCTGATAGGGCGTGGCGCCCTGCAGGATGATCTCGCCCGCCTGGCGCGTGTACTGGCCGAGCATGCGGTTGCCGATGAAGCCCGGCGCGTTGCCGGAAAGCACGGAGATCTTGTTCAGCGTCCGGCCGAGCTTCATCACCGTGGCGATGGTCTGGTGGCTGGACTTGGCGCCGCGCACCACCTCCACCAGCTTCATCACGTTGGCCGGTGAGAAGAAGTGCATGCCGATGACCACCTCAGGCCGGGAAGTGGCGTCCGCCATCTTGTCGACATCGAGCCCGGAGGTGTTGCTGGCGAGGATCGCGCCTTTCTTGGCCACCTTGTCCAGCTTGCCGAAGATCTCGCACTTGAGATCCAGGTTCTCGTAGACTGCCTCGACGATGATGTCGGCGCTGCCGAGATCCTCGTAGCGCGTGGTGCCGGTGAGCAGGCTCATGCGCTTGTCCACCTCTTCCGCCGTCATCCGCCCGCGGCTCACCTGGATGTCGTAGTTGCGCTTGATCACGGCGAGGCCCTTCTCGAGCGCTTCCGGGTTCATCTCCAGGATCGTGACGGGAATGCTCACGTTGGCGAAGCTCATGGAGATGCCGCCGCCCATGGTGCCGCAGCCGATCACGGCGGCAGAACCGATGCTGGCGATCGGCGTGTCCTTCGGGACGTCGGGAATCTTGGCCACCTCGCGCTCGGCGAAGAATAGATGAATGAGTGCCGCCCGCTGCGGGTGGGCGAGGCACTTGGCGAAGCAGGCCTGCTCAACCGCCATTCCCCTGTCGAAGTCCGGCTCGTTCACCGCCGCTTCCACACACTGGATGATCATCTCCGGGGCGAACCGGCCGCGCATCCGCCGGGCCGCCTGGGAGCGGGCGTCGGCGAAGATCTGCGCATTGCCTCGATCCGCCTCCACCTTCGCCGATTCGTCGCGGATCTTGCGCGTCCTGCCGCCTTCGGCCAGCACTTTCTTCGCGAACGCGATGCCGCCCTCGACGATGTCGCCCTCGACCACGTCATCCACGATGCCGAGCTTCTTCGCCTGAGGGGCGGGAATGGGATCACCGGAGAGAATGAAGCCGAGCGCCTTCTCCGCGCCGATCAGCCGGGGCAGCCGCTGGGTGCCGCCAGCGCCGGGCAGCAGGCCCAGCTTGACCTCCGGCAGGCCGACCGGTGCGGCGGGCGACGCAACCCGATAGTCGCAGCACAGCGCCACCTCCAGACCACCGCCGAATGCCGTGCCGTTGATGGCAGCGACGATGGGCTTGGTGCTGCCTTCCATCATGGCGAGTGCCTCGTGGAGGCCGACGCCGGACTGGGCGCCGGCGCCGAATTCGGAGATGTCCGCACCGGCGATGAAGGCCCGGCCGGCGCCGGTAATGACGACCGCTTCGATGGCCTTGTCGTCGAGCGCCTTCTTCACGCCGTCGTAGAGCCCCTGGCGGACGCCGCTGGAGAGCGGGTTGACCGGCGGGTTGTCCACCGTCATGAGCGCGATGTTGCCCCGCGTCTCGTAATGCACGGTACCTTTCATTGTTCTGCCCCCAAACTGGAAAAGACCGGGAGTATGCCTCCCTGCCCCTGGAATCGCCATTGGACGTCCGGGTCCATTAGGATAGCGACCCTGACAGCGAGGACAGGAAGACGGGTGATGACGGGACGGGTTCAAGGACGCACGGCGCTGGTCACCGGCGGCGGCTCGGGGATCGGCAGGGCGTGTGCCGCCCGCCTGGCGGCGGAAGGCGCGTTCGTGCTGGTCACGGACGTGGACGACAGCATGGGCGAGGCCACCGTGGCCGCCATCCGGGAAACCGGCGGTGAAGCGGACTTCCTGCATCACGACGTGGCGGATGAGGCGGAGTGGGAAGCCGTCATGGACTGGCTGCGAGGGCAGCGCGGCGTGCTCCACATCCTCGTCAACAATGCGGGCATCGGTGTCGGCGGCAGCCTGCTGACCATGTCGCTCGAAGACTGGCGCCGGCAGCAGGCCATCAACCTCGACGGGGTGTTTCTCGGCCTCAAACACGGTATCCCCCTGATGCGCGACTCCGGCGGCGGCTCGGTGATCAACATCTCGTCCGTGGCGGGGCTCAAGGGCAGCCCGAACCTGGCGGCCTACTGCGCCACCAAGGGCGGCGTGCGCCTGCTCACCAAGGGCGCCGCCCTGGAGTGCGCCCGGGAACAGTGGGGCGTGCGGGTGAACTCCGTGCACCCAGGTGTCATCGACACGCCGATCTGGACCAAGGTCAACCCGGATTTCTTCGAGGAGGGCCAGAACGCGGTGGACGTGGACGCCATGGCCGCACTCGGCGTGCCGATGGGGATTCCCGGCAAGCCCGAAGACATCGCCAACGGCGTGCTGTTTCTGGCGAGCGACGAGAGCAGCTACATGACCGGTTCCGAGCTCGTCATCGACGGCGGGGTCACCGCCTGATCTAATGCGCGCCAGCCGGAGAGCGACCATCTTGGCCGAACGTTCACAACCCATCCTCATCGCTGTGCTGCTGCTGTGCCTCGCCGCCACGGCCACGATCGGCTCGGCCGCCACCGGCTCCGAGCGGCCGTCCGCTGGGGCCTACGAGATCACCACGGTCACGACCTACACGGATGTGCCGCTGCCGGACACGACGATCACCACCACCAGTTGCCTCAGCCAGGCGGACCTGGATCGGGATCCGGCGAGCGCGCTGGCCGCGCTGCCGGACGGCGCGAGCTGCGAGGTCGTCGAGTCGGTGATGGACGCCGGCGTCATCGAGATGCGTATCGTCTGCGACACGCAGGGCAGCAGCATGACCATGGTGACGACGGGCACCTACGATACCGGCGGCTGGAGCATGATCAGCGACGTGACCGTTGCCGTGGGCGACGACGAGGTGAAGATGCACGCCACCATCACCGGCCGGCGGACGGGGGACTGTTGACCGATCCGGCGCCTGCTCCCCTCCTGGCACTGTCCGGCATCAGTAAGTCTCTGGGCGGACGGCTGGTCGTCGACGACGTCTCGCTGTCCGTTGAGCCGGGAGAGCTGGTGGTGCTGCTGGGTCCGAATGGTGCAGGCAAGACCACGCTGCTCGGCACCGCCTGCGGGCGGGTGGCACCGGACGGCGGCAGCGCCCGGCTGACCGGGCGGGATCCGCGGCGGGAGGTCGGTGCCAGACGCTCGCTGGGTTTCGTCCCCCAGGAGCTGGCCCTGTATCCCTACCTGACGGTCACGGAGAATCTCGAGGTCTTCGGCCGCATGATGGGCGTTTCGCGCCGGGCGCTCGGCGGGCGGGTCGCCGATGCCCTCGCCTGGGCCGGTCTCGACGAGCGGGCCCACGATCGTGTCCAGACCCTCTCGGGCGGCATGCAGCGCCGGCTCAACATCGTGGCGAGCCTGCTGCACCGCCCCGATCTCGTCCTGCTGGACGAGCCGACCGTGGGCGTGGACGTCAACGCCAGGGAGCGGATCCACGAGCTTCTGCGCCGGCTCAGAGCCGAGGGTCTCGGCATCCTGCTGACCACCCACGACCTGGCCCAGGCCGCCACCCTCGCCGACCGTGTGGTCTTCATGCTCGGCGGCCGCATCCGTCTGGAAGGGGCTCCCCAGGCACTCATCGAGCAGGTCTTCGAGAACGGCAAGGAAATCATCCTCAGCCTCGGCACGGCGCCGGATGGCGGTCAGCGCGCCGCACTCACCGCGGCCGGTCTCGTCGCCGGCCACGGCGGCCTCACCTGGACCGGCAGCGTCAGCGGCGGCTATGAGGGCATTGCGGACTGGAACCACCGGCTGGAAGGCCTGGGCCTCACCGCTGCCGAGATCCGCGTCCGCGAGCCGAGCCTGGAAGGCGTGTTCCTGAAGGTGACGGGCGAGGAGCTCAGCCTGTGAGCGGCGCCATCTTCCGCGCCATGCTGCTGGGCCTTCTGCGCGACCGGGGCGCGCTGCTCATGAGCTTTTTCCTCCCGGCCGTGTTCTTCATGATCATGGCGGAGATCTTCACCGCCACCACGGGCGACACGCTCAATCTGAAGGTGGCGGTGCTGGACGAGGTCGGCAGCGAGACCAGCTCCCGCCTGCTGACGGCGCTTGCCGCCACGGATTCGCTGACGCTGCTCCCCTCGGCAGAAATCTCCACCCGCGACCAGGTGCGTTTGCTTGTCAGATCCGGGGCGGCCGACATCGGCCTCATCGTCCGCGCCGACGCCGAGTCCCTGGACGAGGCCGGCGGCTTCGGCCCACCACCGCTGCTGGTGGTGACGGATCCCGCCCGCGGCGTGGCGGAGCCGATGCTCACCGGACAGATCCGCCGCGCCTACTTCGGTGCACTGCCGGACGTGGCCATGGGCAACGTGGTGGCGGAATTGGAGAATCAGTTTCTCACCCTCACCGACGAGCAGCGCGATGACGTGGACGTCGGTCTCGACGAGATGCGCGAGGATGCGGCGGCCGGACGGGAGGTGGGCTGGTCCTTCGAGGATCTTCTGGATCGGGAATCGGTGATCGGCGGCGAAGCGGTGAACCTCGTCGCCTACTCCGCGGGTGCGGTGGCCTTCATGTTTCTGCTGTTCGCCTCCGTGCACGGCGCCGTGTCGCTGCTCGAGGAACAGGAGAGCGGCATTCTGGATCGGGTGCTGGCAGGTCCCGGCGGCATCGGCGTGCTCGTGGACGGCAAGTTCCTCTACGTGGTCGGTCAGGGGCTCGTGCAGGTGAGCGTGATCTTCGCCGTCGCCTGGCTCGTCTACGGTGTGGACCTGCCCGGTCACCTCGGTGCCTGGCTGGTCATCTCCGTGGCGGCATCACTGGCCTGTGCGGGGCTCGCCATGCTGCTGGCCACCGCCTGCACCACCCGGCGGCAGGCCCAGACCGTGGCCAACACCGTGATCCTCGTCCTCTCCGCCCTCGGCGGCAGCATGGTGCCGCGCTTTCTGATGCCGGACGTGCTCAAGGACGTGGGCTGGCTGACCCCCAACACCTGGGCGCTGGAAGCCTACAGCGGCGTGTTCTGGCGGGGCGAGGATCTCATCGCCGTTGCGTTGCCCGTGGCGCTGCTCGCCGGCACGGGCATCGCAGGCTGGCTGGCCGCGCGTGCCCTGGCGCACCGCCGGGCCTACGGCGACTGAGCGAGATCGGACGCCAGGGCGTCGAACGCATCCTTCCCGTACATGCCCGCGTGCGTCGCGAGCAGGGTTCCAGCGCCGTCGAAGATCAGCACGTTGGGCACGCTGGTGTCGAGATCGAAGGTCTGCATCCAGATCCCGTCCAGGTCGATGAGCACGGGCAGATCTTCCGGCAGGCGTTTCTTCAGCTTCTCGGCCACCACCTCGTAGTCCGCCGGCGGCGATCGCGGCACGTCCGCCACGCGGATCACCGGCACGTCCGTGTCGATCTGACGGATGGCTTCCTCCCAGGGCTTGATGCGACGCAGCCGCTTGGCGGAGACCACGATGGCCACCTGCAGCCCGTCGATGCCGTCGGTGAGCCCGCCGCTCTGTCCGAACTGATCCCTGAGCGCGAGCGCAGCGTTGTCGACGGCCACCACCACACCGGCCAGCGCCAGCGCCAGGAGGCCCGTCAGCGCCGCGAGAGTTGTCCGAATCCGGGAAACCACTACAATCCCCGCCCTTCGAAAGCGGCACAGTGTCGTAATAAATGACGGTTCCTGTCCAGCTGTCCGTGGTGGTTCCCACGTTCAACGAGGCCGCCAACCTGGCGGTGCTGGTGAGCAAGCTCGACGCGACGCTCGACGGCATGGCGTGGGAGGTGATCTTCGTCGACGACGACTCACCGGACGGCACCGCCGCGGAAGCACGAAGGCTGGCGCAGGAGAACGGCCGCGTGCGCTGCGTGCAGCGCATCGATCGCCGGGGACTGTCTTCCGCCTGCATCGAGGGCATGCTGGCGAGCAGCGCACCCTACATCGCCGTCATGGATGCCGATCTGCAGCACGACGAGCGGCTGCTGCCTCGAATGTTCGAAGCGCTCCGAACCGAGCCGCTGGACGTGGTGGTGGGCAGCCGGCACGTGACCGGCGGCGATGCCAGCGCTTTCTCGGACGACAGGGCGAAGAAATCGGAGCTCGCCACCCGGCTGTCGCGGATGGTGGTGCCGGAAACCCTGCTGGATCCCATGAGCGGCTTCTTCATGATCACCCGGGATGCCTTCGAGGCGTGCATGCGCAACCTCTCCGGCATCGGCTTCAAGATCCTCATGGATCTGTTCGCATCGTCGCCAGAGCCGCTGCGCTTCAGGGAGCTGCCGTACACCTTCGGAACGCGCCATGCCGGCGAGTCGAAGCTCGACAACCAGGCACTCTGGGACTACGGCATGCTGCTGCTCGACAAGCTGGTGGGGCGCTGGGTGCCCGTGCGCTTCGTCACCTTCATCGCCGTCGGCGGTCTCGGCGTGATCGTGCACATGGCAGTGCTCACCGCGCTCTATCAGCTCGCCGGCTACGGCTTCGTCGCGAGCCAGGTCTGGGCCACCCTCGTCGCCATGACGGCGAACTACGTGTTCAACAACGTGATCACCTACCGCGACCTGCAGCTCAAGGGCTGGGACTGGCTCCGCGGCTGGATCTCCTTCGTCCTTGCCTGCAGCATCGGCGCCGTTGCCAACGTCGGCGTGGCCGGCTACCTCTTCACCGAGGACACCGGCTGGTTCCTGGCCGGGCTCGCCGGCATCGTCGTCGGTGCGGTCTGGAATTACGCCATCACCCAGCTCTACACCTGGCGCGCCAAGTGACCTCCCGCCCGGACCACGTGCTCTGGGCAGTCTGCGCCGTGGTCAAGCTCGCCATCCTGGCCGCTGCCGGCAGTCAGTACGGCTACCTCGCGGACGAGCTCTACTTCCTGGACGCCGCCGATCACCTGGCGCTCGGTTACGTGGATTTTCCGCCGGCCATCGCCTGGGTGATGGCCGGGCTCACCGGGCTCTTCGGCAGCGATCTCATTGTGCTGCGCACATTCGCCTGCGCCCTGGGGATCGTGGTGACCGTGCTCGCGGTGGAGGTGGCGCGCCTGCTCGGCGGCGGCCGCACCGCACAGTGGCTCACCGCCATCGTCGTGCTGTTCGCACCGGCCTTCCTCTCCATCCAGTCCATCCTCACCATGAACGTGCTGGACCAGCTCTGGTGGGTGCTGGGGTTCGTGCTGCTGATCCGCTACCTGCAGGACCGGCGGCCTCGGTACATGCTGCTGCTCGGTGCGGTGTTCGGCCTGTCGCTGCTGACCAAGCTCGCCATGCCGGCCTGGTTCCTCGGGCTCGGCATCGCAGCACTGATCCACGCCCGCTGGACGCTCGCCCGGCCCGAGGTCTGGGGCGCCATGGTCATTCTGGTCGGGGTGGCGAGTCCCTTTCTCTACTGGCAGGTCACCCACGACTGGCTGTTCGTCGAGTTCATCCGCGCCTACAACGATGAGGCTGCCGAAGCCATGGTCATCGATCAGCCGCTCTTCGGACTGATCACCACCATGAATCCCCCCTTTCTGCTGATCTGGCTGCCCGGGCTGATCTACGGTCTGATTACCGCGGACCGGACGCTCAAGGTCGTGGGCACCGCCGCGGTCGTGTGCCTGACCGTGTTCCTCGCCGCCGGTGTGAAGTTCTACTTCGCGACACCGCTGTTCATCCTCTTCACAGCGGCGGGCGCGTTGCTCTGGGAACGCTGGCTGACGGCGCGCACCCGGGCCCGCGCGCTCTTCGTCTCCGGTATGGCGATCTCCGGGCTCTTCTCCATTCCGATCGCCGCACCCGTGCTGCCGGGCGCGGCTCTGCAGCGGGTGGCGGACTTCATTCGCGACGCCGAGCTGCAGGCCGCGGATCCGGGTGCGGTGGTTGCGACGCCAGGCAAACCCGGCTACCGGCCTGCGTCCATGGGACGTTACTTCCCGCACTTCGCCGAGATGCACGGCTGGCCGGAGCTCGTCACCGCGGTTGCGGCAGAATACGAGGCGTTCCCGCCGGAAGAACGCGCCGGCATCGGCCTCCTGGCCGCGTACTTCGGTCAGGCCGGGGCGTTGAACCAGCTCGACCGCGCCGAGCGTCTGCCCGTCGCCCACTCCGGGCACATGAACTACACCCTCTGGGCAGAGGGCCAGCCTTTCGACGACATCATTGCCGTCGGCTTCGATCCGGCGTTGCTCCAGCGCCTGTATCGGGACGTGACCGTGCTGCAGACCTTCCGCTGCGAGCGCTGCATGGCCCGCGAGAACGGCCTGATCATTGCCCGCTGCCGCGACCGGTCGGTTGATTCCGACGAAATTCGCAGTCAAATCAAGCGGTTCTACTTCTTTTAAAGGGCTTGTAATTGTTTTGCGCGAACCGCCGAACAATGGATAATTGGCAGCGCGCGAAGACGCTGTCAGACAAGCAATTTAGTTGTCTGTGCCAGAACGAATGGAGAGGTCATCACCCTTGAGTGAGGCAAAACCGGAGTCGAGCACCCCAGACTATCCGGCGCAGTTCGCAGGAATCCGCAGCCGCATCGATCACCGGCTGGCGGAGATTGCCCCGTCCGTGACCGGCACAGCGCCCCGTCTGAAACGGTCCATCCGTTACAGCCTGCTGGACGGCGGTAAGCGGCTGCGGCCGCTGATTGCAGTGCTCACTGCCGAAGCCCTCGGCGGCCGCGCGATCGATGCCATCGACGCCGCCTGCGCCATCGAGATGGTGCACACCGCATCGCTCATGATCGACGACCTGCCCTGCATGGACGACGCCAGTCAGCGGCGCGGGAAGCCTGCGAACCACATCGCTCACGGCGAGGACATCGCGATTCTCGGCGCCATCTCCCTCATCTCCGACGCGTTCGGCCTGATAGCCCGCGATGCGCACCTGCCGCCGGACGTCAAGGCAGACCTGGTGTCGTCTCTCTCGGCCGCCATCGGGGTGGAAGGGCTCTGCGCCGGGCAGGAGAGCGACCTCAGGGACATCCGCGAGCACAGCGATGCGGAGTCCCTCACCCAGCTTCAGTACCAGAAAACCGGCGCGCTGTTCGTCGCCTGCCTGGAAGTCGGCGCCCGCATCGCCGGGCTCAGCCAGGAAGCACTGGACCCGCTGCGGGCATTCGGCGCCCACGCCGGGCTTGCCTTTCAGATCCTCGACGACCTGCTGGATGCCGTAGGTCACAGCGCCAGCACGGGCAAGGATCACCGGGCGGATCTCGGCAAGCAGACCTACGCCGCCATCATGAGCCTCGACGAGGCGGAGGCCCTTGCCGGCCGCGAGCTTGCCTGCGCGCTGGCGGCACTGGAGCCGGCGGGCATCGACCAGGCCCCCTTCGCCGCCTTCCTGAACCTCGTGCTCGCCGCCTATCAGGTGCAGGTTGACTCAGGTCAGATGCGCCTCGCAGGCGCGCGGGTATGATGAGCGACGCGTAGACCACCGGTACCCGTCATGAACGTCCTGATCAACGCGTTGTGCTTCTTCGGTGCCCTCGCCGCCATGGAAGGGGTTGCCTATTTCGCGCACAAGTACGTGATGCACGGCTTCGGCTGGTTTCTGCACGAGTCCCACCACCGACCCCGTGAGGGGCTCTTCGAGCTCAACGATCTCTACGCCTGCATCTTCGCCATTCCATCCATCATCCTGATCTGGTTCGGCACCAATGGCTATCCCTGGGCACTGTGGATGGGACTGGGCGTGGCCGGCTACGGCCTGGTTTACTTCGGCTTCCACGATGTGATCGTGCACCGGCGTATCCACCACGACTGGCGACCGAAAAACAAGTACATGCAGCGCATCGTGCATGCCCACCGGCTGCACCACGCCAGGGAAGTCAAGGACGGCACCGTCTCCTTCGGCTTCATCTACGCGCCACCGGTACCGGTCCTCAGGGCGGAGATGAAGGCCATCGAGGCCAGAGAGCAGGCAGCGGCCGCCGGCGCCCGCGCCTGAATCTGACACCGCAGACGCCCGCTCAGGCGGATGCCTGAAGCACCTCCGCCGTCATGGCGAACATCCTGTCGATGTCGGCCTTCGAAGCAATGAACGGCGGCGCGAACTGCAGCGTGTCACCGCCGCAGCGCACGTAGATCCCCTTCCTCCACAATGCCATGGCGAGCTCGAACGGCCGCCTGGCCGGTTCGCCCGGATACGGCTCGAGCTGGATCGCGCCGGCGAGCCCCAGGTTGCGGATGTCCGTCACGTACGGGAGCTGCTTGAGATCGTGCAGAGCGTTCTCGAAATGCGGGGCAAGTGCGCGCACCTTGCCCGCCATGTCGTCGGCCTCGAAGATGTCGAGCGAGGCAAGCGCCGCGGCACAGGCGAGCGGGTGTGCCGAATAGGTGTATCCGTGGGGAAACTCGATGCCGTAATCCGGCCCGCCGTTGTCCATGAACCCCTGGTAGATCTTGGCCTGCGCCAGCACCGCGCCCATGGGCACGTTGCCGTTGGTCAGCACCTTGGCCAGATTCATGATGTCCGGCGTGACACCGAAGTAGTCGGCCGCGAACGGTGCGCCGAGACGGCCGAACCCCGTGATCACCTCATCGAAGATCAGCAGGATGTCGTGTTTGTCGCACAGGGCCCTCAGCCGCTTGAGGTAACCTTTCGGCGGTGGCAGCACACCCGCGGAACCGGCCATGGGCTCGACGATCACGGCGGCGATGTTCGAGGCATCGTGGAGTGCCACCAGATCTTCCAGCGCATCCGCGAGCTCCGCCCCCTTCTCCGGCTCCCCGCGGCTGAAGGCATTGCCGGGCAGCACCGTGTGCGGCAGGTGGTCCGCGTCGATGAGCTGACCATAGAGCTTCCGGTTCGGCCCGATGCCGCCGAGGCTGGTGCCGCCCAGGTTGACGCCGTGGTAGGAACGCGCCCGGCCGATGAGCTTGGTCTTCTGCGGTTGCCCTTTCAGCCGCCAGTAGGCACGGGCCATCTTCAGCGAGGTGTCCGCCGCTTCGGAGCCGGAGTTCACGAAGAACGCGTAGTCGAGACCCGCCGGTGCCATCGCCGTCAGCCGGTTGGCCAGCTCGAAGGCCAGCGGGTGGCCGAACTGGAACGGGGGGGCGTAGTCGAGCGCCCGGATCTGCCGGGCCACGGCGTCGGCAATCTCAGGCCGGCCGTGGCCGAAGGGAACACACCACAGACCGGACAGGGAATCGAACAGCCGGCGCCCGTCCGCATCGATGAGCTCGGTGCCCTCTGCCCCGACGATCAGCCTCGGATCGGACTTGAAGTGCCGGTTGCCCGTGTAGGGCATCCAGAACGCCTCGAGCTCGGATCTCGTGAGCTCCGTCCTGGGGTTGTGCGCCTCGCTCATGACCACGCTCCTTGGGAAAGCGGGCCATTTTAGGCCACCACGGCCGTCACCGGCAGGGGGCGCTCGAGTCTACTTTCGCTTCAGGCCGGCAGCTTCTTCGCGGCCAGCAGCAGCACGGCGGCGATCACCACCTCGAAGCCGAAGGCGACCAGCGTCGCCTGAACGGGCGACCCGTCCATCACGAATCCGAGCAGGCGGCCGGCGGCGATCATCACCATCAGCACCGCCACGGCCAGCAGCCAGGCGGCTTCCCGCTTCACCAGGCCGAGGATGAGCAGCAGTGCGCTGCCGAGGAACAGGCCAGCCATGTCGCCGCGCAGGGTGTTGAGACCATGGGTGCCTTCCGGGGTCACCGCGAGACCGGCAGCACTGCCGAGCGGATCGAGCAGAAAACCCGCCCCCATGACGAGAAACAGCAGCGCAAACGCGCCGATCACGAGCCTCAGTGCCAGAACCATCTTCCTCTCCCCTTCCTGCAGATTCGCGGCAGAACCGTCTCGCTCAAACCTCGAGTCCAGGACTGCCCTGATATTCCTGCGGCGCCGTCCACAGCCCCCGCCGCTCGGGCGGCGTCTGCCAGCGCCGGCCGAGCACCCGGGCGCCGGCCTGAAAACCGCTCGTGACGAGCATGCCCAGCTTGGCCGCCGTGCTGGTGCCGGCGCGCTGTTGCCAGGCATCGCGCCCCCGACGCCGAACCGTGTCGCCGATGGCGCCGTAGACCTTCCGCGCGGCGGCAATGGCCCAGGCGGAGCGGAACGGCAGCAGGCCGATGCCGTGCTCGGCCGAGGCATAGTACCGATCCGCCTCGTCGAGCAGCCGGCTGACGACCCGGAACAGCGCCGCCTCGGCGCCGGGGAAGGCCGACGGTTCTGTCGGTGCGCCTTCCTGGAGCAGCCACTCCCTCGGCAGGTAGACCCGGCCGTCGGCCGCATCCTCCATCACGTCCCGGGAGATGTTGGTGAGCTGAAAGGCGATGCCGAGATCAATGGCCCGATCCAGCGTCGCGGGGTCCCTCACCCCCATGATCGCCGCCATCATCGCGCCCACCACGCCGGCGACGTGATAGCAGTACAGGAGCGTGTCCTCGATGCTGACGTACTCGCGCCGGTCCACGTCCATGGCGAAGCCGTCGAGCAGCTCCAGCGGGTAGCGATGGCCGATGCCGCAGTCCCGGTAGACGCGTTGAAAGCCCGCGAACACCGGATCGTCCGTGTGCTCACCGGCCATGGCCGCCTCGGTCTGCTCGGTCAGCTCGCGGAGAATGCCGAGCTGCACGTCCGGCGCCGGGGAGCTCTGGCCGAAACCCAGCTCCTGGCCGTCGATCTTATCGTCGCAGTGGCGGCACCAGGCGTAGAGCATGAAGGCGCTGGCTCGGGTGTCGGGATCAAAGAGCTTGGCGGCCGCAGCAAAGCTCTTCGAGCCCTGCTCGATGATGCTCCTGGCGTGCTCGACAACCGGGTCCACGGCGGTTCAGGCCTTGGCGAACCGGTGCGAGACGTCCGCGTCGGAGTAGCGCCGCCCGAAGTCCTGGAGCATCAGCGTGGCCGTCGCTTTGCCTGATCCGACCACCCCCGGGATGCCGGCCCCCGGATGGGTGCCCGCGCCCGCGAAGTAGAGGCCCTGCAGCCGGTCGTCGCGATTGTGCGTACGGAAGTAGGCGCTCTGCCAGAGCACCGGCTCCAGCGAGAAGGCGGAGCCGAGATGCGCATTCAGCTCGTCACGGAAGTCGAAGGGCGTGAAGGTGCGCTGGGTGACGATGCGGCTTCTCAGCCCGGGCAGGTAGTGCCGCTCCAGATAATCGAGGATCCGGTCGCTGTACGCGGGCGCCAGCGCCTCCCAGTCCAGGTTGGCTTTCTCGAGGTTCGGCACGGGCGACAGCGCGTAAAAGGTGGAGCAGCCCGCCGGAGCCAGCCCCGGATCCGTCACGGTGGGGGCGTGAAGATACAGCGAGAAATCGTCCGCGAGCCCGGGTCCCTTGTAGATCTCCTTCAGCAGCGCCCGGTAGCGGGGGCCGAACAGGATGCTGTGGTGGCGCAGCTCAGGATAGGTTCCCTCCACCCCGAAGTAGGTGACGAACAGCGACGGGCTGAACGAGCGCCGCTTCATGGCGCGCGCCGCCTGCCGGCCGCGCGGCGTGCGGCCGAGCAGCTTCTCGTAGGTGAACACCACGTCGGCGTTGCTCGCCACCGCGTCGTATCGTCCTTCGAATCCCGCCTCCGTGCGCACACCCGTGACCCGGTCGCCTTCCGTGAGAATCTCGGCCACCGGCGACGAGAGGCGGATCTCACCGCCGATGTCCTCGAAGAGCTTCACCAGACCGCGGACCAGCGCGTGGGTTCCGCCCTTCGGGAACGAGACCCCCCAGCGCTTCTCCAGGGAGTGGATGAGCGTATAGATGGAGGAGGTATTGAACGGGTTGCCGCCCACCAGCAGGGTGTGGAAGCTGAACGCCTGCCGGAGGTGGTCGTCCTTGATGAACTTCGACACCATGCTGTAGACGCTGCGGTAGCTCTGCAGCCGCACGAGCTGGGGCGCGGCCCGGATCATGTCGCTGAAGTTCAGAAACGGCGCGGTGCCGAGCTTGATGTAGCCTTCCTTGAGCACCTCTTCCGAGTAGGCGAGGAAACGACGGTAGCCCTCCACGTCCTCGGGATTCTTCGCCTGGATCTGCCGGTTGTTCTCCTCCACGTCGTTGGAGTAGTCGAAGACGTAGCCGTCCTCCCAGCACAACCGGTAGAAGGGCCGCACCGGCAGCAGCTCCACGTAGTCCTCGAGACGCCGACCGGTGAGCGCGAAGAGCTCGCGCAGGCAGTCCGGGTCCGTGATCACGGTGGGGCCCGCGTCGAAAGTGAAGCCCTGGTCCTCGTAGACGTAGGCGCGGCCGCCGGGCTTGTCCCGGCCCTCGAAGATCGTGGTTCTGAATCCGGCGGACTGCAGACGGATGGCCAGCGCCAGCCCTCCGAATCCCGATCCGATGACGGCTGCCGTGTGTTGGGTCAACTGAGCACCTCGGTGACGTGAGCCGCAGCGCTCCGCTGTGGCAGGCATTTGAGGGCGCGCAGGATGGCAACCGGCGGCCGGCCCGTCAATATTCGGGCCTTGTCCGCCAGCGTGGACTGGCCGGCGTAAAACCGTTCGATGAGCGGCTGGCCGAGCCCGTAGAACCGCTGCATGACGATCCAGCGCCGCTCCGGCTCCGCCGCCAGGAACAGCATCCGGTTCAGAAACCGCCAGTAGGCCTGCGCCGACCAGTGCGCCCGGGATCGGTCCTCCACCAGGCGCCGCACCGAGGCCGTCGTCAGGTCTTCGAGGCCGGCGATCCGGTCGGCGGTCCGCACGGCCTGGGCAAACGAGTAGCCCGTGGTGGCGTGAAAGAGCGCTGCGCGCAGGCCGATGCGGGGCACGCCGGTGCCGTCCGCCCAGAACGCGTCGATGTCGCCGCCGAGGGTGATGGGCAGCGATCCCCGCTCCTCGCGCACCGTCTCCACCACCACCCAGCCCTGCCCGGCCGCATAGTCACCGATGGCTTCCACGTCGGCGGCGTTGTCCGAGTGCGGCGAGTTGCTGTAGCGGGTGTCCTCCACCAGCACCTCCCGCGGGCCGGTGGGCAGCGTGTAGAGAAACCGGTAGTCACCCTGCTGGGGCACGGTGGCGTCCATGATGATCGGTCCCATGAGTCCGTGATGCTCTTCCAGGCGCAGCACCAGACCGGTGAACTTCTGAAAACCGAGCATCAGATGCGGGCTCGGCTCGGGCCCACGGCCGTCGATGACACACCGGCCTTCGATCCGCCTGCCGCCGGCCAGCGTCACGCCATCCGCGCGCACGGATTCCACCGGCGACCTGAGTTCCACGCAGTCTCCCAGCGCGCCCATCATGAAGGTGTGAAAGAACTCGGAGTTCGTGGAGCAGTAACCGCTGGTGAGCGTGCGCCGGAGCGCCGGGAAACGCACCTCGTAGGTGGACCAGCGGTGCAGCACCAGTGGCTCGACCCAGCGGAGCTGGTCGTCCGTGAGGTCCGTGGGGAAGAAGGACCAGGTGTGGTTGCCACCGAGGGTCCCGGCGCCTTCCACGATCAGGAGCTGCAGATGCGGATGCTGCTGCCGCAACCGGTAGGCGGTGAGACAGCTTGCAAGACCACCACCCGCGAAGATCACGTCGTACATCGGGACCGGGTTCCTCCTGCTGGACCACCGTTTGGGCTACACTGCGCCCGCTATTGTACTTGACCCGGCTGACCGACCCGAACCCCCACACAAGATGCTGGACACACTGCTCGACATACCGCCAGGTAAGCTGCTCATCACCTATGTGGCGCTCACCGGCATCATTGCCCTCCGCTACTTCATGATCTCGGGCCTGTTCTACTGGCTGCTCTGGGGACGACGTCAGGACAAGGTGCGCGCCATCAAGCTCATGGAAGGCACACCGCGCCCGGGTATGGTGGCCCAGGAGATCCGCTGGTCGCTGATTTCCTCGTTCATCTATGCGGCACCTGCCGCCGTGGTGCTGGAGATGTGGCAGCTCGGCGGCACCGCGATCTACAACGACGTCCATGCCTTTCCGCTCTGGTACCTGCCGGTGAGCATCGGCGTCTACCTGTTTCTCCACGACACCTACTTCTACTGGACCCACCGCCTGATGCACCTGAAGCGGCTGTTCCCCGTCATGCACCGGGTGCACCACCTCTCCCGCCCACCCACACCCTGGGCCGCATTCTCCTTCCACCCCTGGGAGTCGGTGCTCGGCGCGGTGTTCCTGCCGGTGCTGGCCCTCGTGATCCCCATCCACGTCGGCGGCATCCTGTTCATTCTCACGCTGATGACGATCGCCGCCGTGCTGAACCATTCCGGCTACGAGATCCTGCCGAAGTGGTGGCTGCGCGGCCTGCCGGGCCGCCACCTGATCACCGCGGCGCACCACGATCTCCACCACAAGCACTTCGACTGCAACTACGCGCTCTACTTCCGATTCTGGGACAAGCTGATGGGCACGGACATCATGGAGTCCGAGTACGACTTCCTGCGTCCGGGAGCGGCGGCGCGGAAAGCCGCCTGATCGACCACTCTGCTATTCTCCGGGCTTGTCTCGGGGGAAGATCGGCGCTTGGAACATCCGGTTCGCATCGGCGGTTGGCTGCGTATCACGATGCTCGTGCTGCTGGCCATCATGGGCGCCGCCGCGCTGCTCCTCACCTACATCACGCTGAACCCCAACGCGCTGAAGCCGGTTGCCGGTTACCTCACGGAGCGACTGCTGGGGCGGACGCTGATCATCGACGGCGACATCACCCTCGACCTGTCGCTCAAGCCCCGGGCCAGCATCAGCAATGCCCGCTTCGCCAACGCGTCCTCATCGACGCATCCGTACATGGCGAGTGCCGGATACGTACTGGCGCAGATCGATCTCCCCGAGCTCCTCAACCGTCGCGTTCGGCTTCTGGAACTGGACGTTCGGGAGGGGTTCCTGCTTCTCGAAAATCCCGTCGCCGAGCCGCCGAACTGGGCGTTCCGCCATGTGGAGGACGGCGCTCAGGAGGCGGATGAAGCGGCCGGATCCGGCTGGTCGTTCATCCTCGAGGGTCTCGATGTGGAGGATTCGACGTTGCGGCTCGAGCTCGGAGAGATCGAGCCCATCGAGATCCGGATACCGCGACTGGTCGAGAGCACGGACGCGGCGGGCTATCTCACCCTGGATGGCGAGGGCAGCTTCAACGGCCAGCGCTGGCAGGCGAAAGGACGCCTCGGCAGGTTCGACGAGCTGCTCGCAGCCGGACACGTCGATCTCACCATGGACCTCGACGTCGAGCAGATCGAGCTCTCCGTTGCCGGCAGCATCGGCAACCTCGCGCGGCTCACACCCCTGGAACTCAGCGTGCGGCTGCACGGCCCGGACGCCAGTCTGTTCGGCGCCCTGTTCCGGATGCCGGAAGCTTTCGCCGGGGACGTGGCGCTCGAAGCCAGCATTGTGCCAACCGGCGACCGCCATCGGCTCACCATCGACGGTAACATCGCCCAGTTCTCGGTCGACGCGAACGGGACGGTTCGTGACCTGTTCCAATTCGACGGTCTGGATGCCAGCGTCGACATCCGGGGGCCGGATGCGGGGGTGATCGCCAAAGCGCTGCAGATCTCCACGCTGCCGGGCGGTCCCTTCGAGATCAGCGGCGCTCTGCACCGCGACGGCGGCGATCTGGATCTCACGGATGTCAGAGCCCGCCTGTCCGCGGCGGACCTCGCGCTTTCCGCGGACTTCGCCAACTTTCCCGATACCAGCGGCGCCCGCGTCAACGCCACGCTCACCGGTGATGATCTCGGTGCCTACCGGCAGTTTCTCCGCCTGCCGGCCATCCCGGATGGTCTGCCCTTCGAGATCGATCTGGCGCTCGACGCGGCGACAGACGCGCTGACGTCGTCCGTCAGGGTTGGTGACCACACCCTGAACGCAACCGGCGCCGTCGGTGCCTTTCCGTACTTCGACGGCAGCCGCCTGGCGCTCGACGCATCGGGGCGTGACGTTACCGAGCTGGCGCGTTTCCTCGGGCAGGAAGTTCCGCTGTCCGGGCCCTACCATGCCGCAGCGACCCTTGCCCTGGCCGACGGCGGTCTGACCGCAACCGGCGCCCGTCTCGAGATCGATCCGCTGACCTTCGCCGGCACGATCCGAATCGCCGATCTCGATCAACCGCGCCGGCTCTCCGTGGACGGGTCGCTCGATGCCGACGATCTGAGCCAGTTCCGTAAATGGCTCAGTCGGGAAGATCTTCCGCCCGGGCCGCTGTCGATGACGATAGCCGTCTCCTCCGACGGCAGCACCTGGCAGCTCGAACAGGCCAGGGGTCGGCTGGCACGCCTCGACTTCGACGTTTCGGGAAAGCTCGGCTCCCTGACGACGCTGCGTGGTATCGATCTCACCGCCGGGATTCACGGTCCGGACATCAATGTGCTGTTCGATCATGCCCTGCCCGATGCCAGTGAGATTCCCTTTTCGCTCACCAGCCGCATTCTCGGCGCGGACGGCGCGATGGATCTGCAGGGGTTCGAGCTCACGACGCAGGGCGGCGTGCTGAAAGCCGACAGCCGGATCTCCCTTGCGCAGGATTTCGTCGGCTCGCGTCTTTCGATTTCCGGGGAGGGGGCCAACCTCGCGCACCTGATACCCGACTTTCCTCAGTACCGCCCTTCGCAGCAGCCCTGGAAGCTCGACGGCACGTACGGCATTCCCTCGCCGGGCCACGTGGAAATCGGCGACAGCAGCCTGCAGGTCGGCTCGGTGCGGATCGCCGCATCTGGGGTGGTGGACGTCAGAGACCAGCAGAGGACCAACCTGTCGCTCGCCATCAGCGGCAACGCCATCGACGACGTCGGCCAGCTCGGCGGGCTCGACTGGCCCGCCATACCGTTCTCGGTGAGCACGGAGCTGGACGGCTCTCCCGACGCCATCAACATCAGCCGTCTGGACGCAACCTGGGGCGACAGTGACCTGAAGGCCACCGGCTCCATCGACATCGCCGGCAAGCCGCATCTGGTCCTGAAGGGCAACTCCTCGCTGCTGAGCATCGTCGAGATACAGCAGGCGATTCCCGACGCTGCCGGGGAGACGGCCACCACCGGTCCGGCGCGCCTGATTCCCGATACGCCCATACCCCTCGACCTGCTCGAGCGGCAGGATCTGGATCTGTCGATCGAGGTCGGCCGCTTCGAGGGCCGCCGGACCAGTCTCAACGACGTGGATCTGATCATCACGCTTCGGGACGGCGTGCTCCAGCTCGAGCGCGTCCGCTACCGGGACGAGTACGGGTTCTTCGACGCCACCGGCACCGTGGAACCGACCGCCGAGAACGGCGTCGCGCGGCTGACGCTGAGCGTCAAGGGTGAGGACGCCGATCTCGGGCTCTTCACCTCACCCGACCAGCCCAAGGAGACGCGACCGTCGTACAACCTCGACATCGCCATCACCGGCACCGGCAGAACCGCAGCGGAGCTTGCCGGTAACCTCGACGGCACCGTGCTCATTCACTCGGACGGCGGGCGGATCAGCAACACGCTCATTCAGACCTATGCGAGCGACTTCATGGTCAACGTCCTGGAGACGCTGAATCCGTTCACGAAGAGCGAGCCGTACACGCAGGTGCAGTGCATGGTTCTCAACACCGCCATCACCGACGGCAGGATCAATCTGCAACCAGGCTTCGTCATGCGCACCAACCGGCTGAACATGTTCGTCGGTGGCGACGTGGACCTGAAAACCGAGCGGCTGAATCTGTCGCTGGCGACGCAGGCCCGTCAGGGCATCGGCATCAGCGCCGCCACGCTGACGAACCCCTACTTCAAGGTCGGCGGCACCCTTTCCTCACCCCAGCTGCAGCTTGACGCTCAGAGCGCCGCCATCTCCGCCAGCGTGACGGCGGCAACGGCGGGGCTCTCCATCGTCGTTCGCGGCGTCTGGTCGCGCCTCATGGGCGAGCAGAATCCCTGCCCGCAGTTTCTGAACTATCAGCGGAAAACCTCGAAAAAAGCCGACAAAAAATGAGTTACGTTACCGCCGGCTGCCCCGGGGGCGCGCCGAGGTCCCGACGGCGTATCAACTCGGCGTGTCGTCCGGCCAGGCCCGCTTCAGCATGTCCTGAATGACGCTCATCATGATGGCCGTGGTCGAGCCGATCATCATGGCGCCGCTCACCGCTTCCAGCGGCCCCAGCGCCCGGTGGGCATCCGACATGACGATGTCACCGTAACCCAGGGTCGCGAAGTTCACGCCCGAGTGGTAGGCCGCAACAAAGAAGTCGGAAAACTCCCCCAGCATCATGAACAGCACCGCCCAGACGAGGATCTGGGCGATGATGCCGATCACCTGCACGATCATGATCCCGTTGATGACCAGCAGACCGAAACCGAGTGAGTTGTTCGCATGCCGGTTGACGGCCTGCACGTAATAACGAACGGTGAAGAGAATCAGCAGCCCCTGGATCACCAGACACGTCACCATCGCCAGGATGCCGAGCAGTATGTTCATGCGTTCCCCCTAGCAGCGGACCGGCTGGCCGTGCTTTCCAGACGCCTGCGTGCGCCCCCGGTCAGCATCCTGCGCCGCAGCCGGTCGAGGCCGACCACGGCGAGCCAGGCGTACACCGTGACACCGACAAACAGACTGATTCGAACCGCAAAGGCCTGATAGACATCCTTGCCGTTGGCCGAATCCTCCACCGCCGCACCCAGCAGAATGAGCATGGTGACCAGCGCGTTCTGCCAGAAGGACGGCGTGAAGCGTGAGCGGATGGCTCCGTACAGCCGCCCCCCGCAGGCGATGGTGACGAGCAGCATCAGCAGGGTGTACATCCAGAGATTGACGCTGATCGTGAGCACACCCCAGATCGCGATGGCGAGGATACCGGCGAGCAGCGTCGACTCCAGCAGTTCCCGGCCTGCATCCTTCAGTGCGAGTCCCGTGGTCTGCTGCCCGAGCACGACGGACTTCATGATCACGGGCAGGTAGAACGTGGGGTTGGTCAGCGTCAGCAGGTACACGGGCAGCACCACCAGTGTGGCTCTCATCACCGCCCAGGCCCCTGCCGGTCCGACGGGCGCAGCCGATTCAGGCTGATCCGCCATCGGCGGGTCTTCCGGAAACCAGGGATAGACCACGAGCTGGCAGACCACCGCAATGCCGATTCCGACAACCAGCGCCTGGATCATCCCTACCGCCAGCGCCGTGCTCACGGTGCCGGCTGCGGACACCAGCGTGATCCCCATCACCAGCAGGGTGGCCACGAGTCCCTTGCCCAGGTTGATGGCCAGGTGGTTGCTCGCGTAGATGCCGACCGCAATCATGAGCACGGCCGACAGCGGGTAGCTGATCAGCAGAGGCGCGAGCACCAGCCCGAGACCGAAGGTCGTGATCACGGCCAGGCAGAGACCGACCATCCCCTTGATTCCGAGTGGCGGTGCAGGCGTTGCCGTAAGGATCAGCGCGAATATGGGGGCCAGAAAGGGCAGTGTGGCACCCAGCCCGTAGGAAACCGCGAGCGCCAGGGCCGCAACGACAGCCAGCCGGAACACCCGCCGCGCCGGCAGCGGCAATCCGGTAACCGGGGCGCCGTCAGTAGGCATACGAGAGCCAGCTCCGCACCCAGAGGACGACACGACCGAGCCCGTTCAACAGGCCGTGGCCTTCCGTGTAGGCCAT
Source organism: Pseudomonadales bacterium (assembly GCA_050185825.1). Taxonomy (GTDB): domain Bacteria; phylum Pseudomonadota; class Gammaproteobacteria; order Pseudomonadales; family Azotimanducaceae; genus SZUA-309. The sequence continues at coordinate 528,468 of JBFWZA010000001.1, forward strand.
CACGGAGGCCTGACCGCCGATCCTGAGCTGCCGGATGAGCTCCGGGTGCTGACCGATGTCGAAGTCCACCACCACCGCGAAGCGCTGCGACTGCCGGAGCCAGTCGCGATCGTTCTCGATCGTCGGCAGCGTCCCGGGCTGCTGCGGGGGGCCGGTGCTCACACCGAGCCCGATGCTGCGCACCGCGCCGGTGAACACGTGCGCCGGCATGACGTCGAAGAGGATGGCCACCTCGCTGCCTTCCCGGATATGGCCCAGATTGTTTTCCGTGAACTCGGCACTGATCCACAGATCGTGGACGGCGATCAGCGTCATGACCGGGTGCCCGGTGCCTGCGAACTGGCCCACGTCGGCCCGGAGGTCCGTGATCACGCCGCGCGATGCGGCGGTCACCACCGTGTTGGACAGATCCAGCTCGGCCTTGGCCACCGCCGCCTCCGCCGCTGCCAGGTAGGCGTTGGCCGCCGGATCCTCACCACCCATCTGCTCGATGGCACCTTCCACCTGCGACTGTGCCGCGTCCAGCGCCGCCCGTGCCTGGGCCAGCGACGCCTCGGAAATTTCCAGCCGACGCACGGAGATGCTGCCGGAGTCCTGCTCGTAGAGCCGCTTCTGGCGCTCGTAGTCCTTGCGCGCGCGATCCAGATTCGCTTCCGCAGCGTCCACGTTTGCCCGTGCCGCCGCGACCCCGGCATTCCCCGCCTCCACCTGCCGACGGACCTGCTCGAGGCTGGAACGTGCCTGCTCGAGCGCAATCTCGTACTGGGAACGGTCGATCTGGAAGAGCCGCTCGCCCGCCTGTACCTCGGCGTTGTTGCGCGCCCACACCTCCGTAACAAGCCCGGCGACCTTGGGCGCAACGCCAATGACATAACCCTGCACGCGCGCCTGGGAGGTGAACGGCGTGTACCGGTCTGCGACCAGGTACCACAGCAGGCTCACCACGATGACCGCACCGACGATGCGGCCGCCGCGCCTCACCGCTTTCTCCGCGCTCGTGTCGTCCGCCTGACCGGGGGAGTCTGTCTGCTCGCTCACGGCTGTCTGCTCGCTCATGGCTGTCTGCTCGCTCATGGTGTCGTCGCTCCGTCGAGAGCCCGGGGGCCCTGGCCATTCTCGGGCAGGGGCGCATCCAGCAGGTCACCCCACTTCGTGCGGCTGCGCATCTTGTCCCGCACCGCCTCGGGCACCAGCCGGTCAATGTCCGCCTCCAGCCAGCCACCGCCAAGCGCTTTGTAGAAGGCGACCAGTGCGCTGACGTGGCTGCCCTGGTTGACCAGCTCCCGTTCCTGTGCCGAGAACAGGGCCCGCTGGGCATCGAGCACGCGCTGGAAATCGCTGTAGCCTTCCTGATAACGGATGCTGGCCAGATCCAGGGCGCGCCTCGCGGACTGCGCCGCCTCGGTCAGAATCTGCTGCCGCTCCCCGGTCTTCACCAGCTCGATGGCTGCATCGTCCAGCTCCCTGGCGGCCCCGAGCACCCGGTCCTGATAGTTCACCACCGCCTGCTGCAGGCGCGCATCCTGCACACGCACGTTGTTGCCGATCCGACCCCAGTCGAGGACGTTCCAGGTGAGCGCCGGCCCCACGCCGAACGTCGTGATGTCGGGCGTCGCCCCCAGGCTGTCGCTCGACCAGCCGAGGCTTCCGACCAGCGCAATGGCCGGGAAGTAATCGGCCTTCGCCACCCCGATCTGCGCCGACTGAGCGGCTACCAGCCACGCGGCCGCACGCACGTCGGGCCGCCTGGCGAGCAGCGCCGCCGGCACGTCGCCGATCGCATCGGGTCGAACCGTGGGCAGGGTATAACGCGCCTGAGAAAGCTCGTCGATCTGCTGCGGCGGCCGCCCGAGCAGCGCCGCCAGCGCATTGCGCACGCGGGTTTCCGTGATCTCGAGCTCCGGGATCGCCGAGATCGTGGACAGATACTGGGTCTTCGCCTGCTGCACATCGAGCTCGGATTCCTCACCCTGCTCGAAGAGCTCCTCGGTGATCTCCAGGCTGCGGCGCTGGATGTCGGCGTTGTGCCGCGTAATCTCGAGCCGCAGGCGGGTGGTGGTGAGCGCGAAATAGAGGTCGGCCACCTCGGCCGCCAGCAGCACCTGCACGTCCTGATGGTTCGCCATGGACGCGAAGAAGGCCGCGTCCGCGGACTCGATGCCGCGGCGGAACCGACCCCAGAAATCGAGCTCCCAGCCCAGGTTGAATCCGGCATCGTAGGCCGCGAAGTCATCGCTCGAGTCCGGCGCGTCGCCTCCGGTCTGCTGAGAGTTCACGTAGCCGACCGCACCGGTGACCTGCTGGACCTGCGGATAGCGCGTGCTCCGCACGATGCCGAGCGTGGCGCGGCTCTCGAGAATTCGCAGGCCGGCCAGGCGCAGGGTGAGGTTGTCTTCCCGGGCGGCCGTGATCAGCGCGTCGAGCACCGGATCGTTGAACACCTGCCACCAGAACCGCAGGTCCAGTCGCCCCGTGTCGACCCCGCTCGATGCGCCTTCCCCGGTTGCTTGCGTCCAGCCGTAGAGATCCATCTGCCACTGTGCCAGCCAGGCAACTTCCGGCTCCTCGAAGTCCGGCCCGACCGTGACGCAGCCGACGAGCAGAAGCACGGCCGAGCCGAACAGCACCCGGCAGCCGGCCGCGCTCACCAACGCGTTCCCGGTTTGGTTCGTCGCGTCAATCGCATGAGCTAGGGCGCGGGCGAGCTTCCCTCCGGCGGTGGTACCGGCGTGGTGGGACTCGCACGGTCCACCCAGTCCATGAAGAGCTGATAGCCCACGGCGAGAATCACCGCACCGATGAACAGACCGACGATGCCCGAGTACACCATGCCGCCGAGCGCGCCGATGAGCACCACGGGCATGGGCACGTCCACACCACGACCGAGCAGCAGCGGTTTGAGCACGTTGTCCGCCATGCCGGCGACCAGCAGATAGATGGTCCAGACGATGGTCATGACGGTGGATCCCTCACCCGCCCACCACAGATAGCCCACCGCCGGCAGCGACAGCAACAGCGCCGGCAGCTGCAGAATGCCGATCAGCAGCACCAGGACGGCCAGGATGCCCGCCGCCGGTACGCCTGAGAACGCAAAACCGAGTCCGAGCAGAATCGCCTGAATGAACGCCACGCCGACCACACCCACGGCCACGGAACGGATGGTGGCCGTGGTCAGCCGATGCAGCCGCGGCCCGTTCTCGGCCCCGGATAGCCGTGCCATGATCCGGCCGAAGGCGGCGCTGCCGGACTCGCCATACGCCATCATGATGCCCGAGATGATGAGCGCTGCCAGGAACACCAGCACCGCACCCATGGTTGCCGACGCCATGGACAGCGCCTGAGCCGTCAGCTTTCCGATCTGCGGCTGCAGGGACTCGATGAACGCCGGCAGGTCCGTCGCCGCGGCGCTCCAGGCGGCATACACCCGCTCGCCGACGACCGGCCAGTCCGCCACGGACGCCGCCGGCGGATTGACCGACACGGTACCCGCCACCACAGAGTGATAGGTCGCCTGTATGAACTCCGCGAACAGCCCGCCGAGCAGCACCACCGGGCCGCCGACGAGCAGCAGGCCGATGCCCACCAGCAGGCTGGCGGCCAGTCCCTGACGGCCGCCCGTCCAGCGCATGAACTTCAGGTGCAGTGGATAGAGGGCCACCGCCAGGATCGCGCCCCACAGCAGCACGCCCATGAACGGCGAGAAAACGCGGAAGCTGAGCACCACCAGCACGACGATGATGCCCGCCCGGACGAACACTTCCATCAGCGCATCGGGCGTCAGTGGCTTGGTCGACGTCGACGCGGAATCAGTCTCTGAAGTCATTGGAGATCCTCCCTCCTCCTGCGCGAGCACCCTCCGGCTCGACCAAGGATGGTCGAGGAACGGCTTGGGGAATACAAGTTGACGGTCAGAGACGCTCAGTCGCCCTGCCAGACCAGTACCTCGCCGGTGCCGGACATGAGCACCGAGCCGGGCATGACCCGCAGCCGCCAGGGGGTGAGCTTCAGCGCCGCAAACGACTCCGACGCCGGTGATTCCCAGCCCGGGATGATGCGCGGATCGTAGCCCACCGGCTCGGGCCCGTGCTCGAAGAGACCCCAGACCCGCTCGCGGGTCGGCAGGTCGAAGCACCATGCCGCCTCGCACTCCGCCACGCAGGTGTCCTGGCTCGGCGACCAGTAGTTGCAGGACAGAAAAGGATGCGCTTCCAGATGGGCCCGCTTGATGGGGGTGGGCCCCGTGGCGATCCAGCCGGTGAGCCGGCTGCCGTCCCACTCCCAGATCGGGTGCAGGACGCGCGATCTGGGTCGGCCCTGTCGATCCACCGTGGCGGCGCTGCACCACACGATCTGGTGCGCCATGGTGACGAACGCCGGTGCCACCTGCTCGAGCGTGCTCATGCTTTCCCCCGATTCTCCCGATTCTCCCGGACGCGAAGCATACCCCGACGCGAATGCTCCGGCATCAGCGCAGCAGCAGCTTCTCCAGCGCTCTGCGGCGCGCGTCGGATACGGGAATAGCCCGGCGCGTCGCGAGGTCCATGGCCACGCCGATGGCCTCCGCGGTGGCGGCCACCTCATCCCGGGTTTCGTTCCAGAGCAGGTGGACCATGTGCTGGGTCTTGTTGCCGATGGCACGGATGCCGGAAACGTGACGGAACACGTCGCCCGCGCGCAGCGGCCGGTGCACGGCCAGCCGATACTCCAGCGCCGCCCCGCCGTGACTGCCGGCGCCCCGCCCGGATGCCGTCTCCTCGTCGGCGGTGAAGGCCCAGAGGTTCGGCATGCCGTCCGAGAGGCGGCCGATGTAGACGTGCGGCAGCAGCGCACCGGTTCGATCGCACTCGGCGGTCGAGATCACGCCCCGGCCCATGGTCTGAAAACCCGCCCGGAACGCGCCGGCGAGATCCGCCGGCGGCGTGAATGCGGCCAGCGGATCGATGCCCTTCGGGGACGCCCATTCCGGGGCCGTCTCGAACGTGGGTGCTGCCTCAACGTCGAGGCCATGCCGCGCCACCCGGCTGATGAACCCGGCCAATGGCGCGCCGGACTGCTGGTTGACCATGAGCGACACCACCTCCCAGCCGCCGTCTCCGGCGGACAGCAGACCGCAGTCCACGCGCAGCGGCGTCGCCATGCGGGCTTCCGCCACGAAGCGGATGTGCTGCGTGGCGAGGTGCGGCAGCGAATCGGCTTCGCCCGCACATTCCCGGAGAAAGACATCCAGTGCCTGGTACACCTTCTCGGCATAGAAGCGGACGTTGAGATGGTCGTTCTCGTCGCACTCCCAGCGGTTCACGCTGCCGTAGTAGCAGGACTGCAAGATCGGAACGCCTTCAGCTCGAACGGGGCGGCCAGGGTAGCAGCCGAGAGGTGCGGCGACGATAGGCCTGATAGTCGGGATCTTCACCCCAACGCCGCTTCGCCTGCGCGTCCAGCATGCGGATGCCGCTGATCCGGGTGAGCAGCACGAAGACGAAGAGCGGTGAAATCAGTGTCAGGTACTGCCAGCCGCCAAGCACGGGGAAGCTGATGAGGGCGATCCCGCACCAGAGCACGATCTCGCCGAAGTAGTTCGGATGCTGCGACCAGGCCCAGAGACCGGAGGTGATGAAGCGCCCGGCATTCTCCGGTTGAGCGCGGAACCGGCGTTTCTGGGCATCCGCTGTCACCTCGATGGCGAAGCCCGCCAGCCAGACGAACACGCCGGTCAGGGCGAGCGTGCCCAGCGGTACCTGCCGTGTGGCGGTCATGGCGGCGAGCGCCGGTGCCAGCGTCATGAACACCCAGAGTCCCTGCAGCGTCCAGGTCATCAGGAACTGCCAGAAATCCGGCTTGATCCGATCGAAGCGCCGGTCGCTGCCGGAGCGGCGCACGCGCAGGAACAGGAAGGTGCCCAGCCGAGCGGCCCACACTGTGACCAGGAATGTCAGCAGCAGCGCTCGATCGTCGCCCCCACTCACCGCCAGCGCAAACAGCACCAGGGTGAGATACGTCAGGGATCCGGTCAGGTCGAAGTAGTGCTCCGTCTGCCGGAGATAGGCGGGGATGAACGCCAGCCACTGAACCGCGAAGGCGATCATCCCTGCCAGGGCGAAGGCCGGCAATCCGGAGAGCGTTCTCCCACCCGCGCTGCCCGCCGCCGCCAGCATGCAGGCTGCGACGATCACCCCGGCGATGACACTCGCCGACTGCCTCATGCTCGAACTTCGGCGAGCGGATTCCGGTCGAGTCACTTCACCTGCCCGTTTCCTGGAACGCTTGCGATCGTCGGCAGTCTAGCGCATGTTGCCGTCAACGAATCGTCAATACCGGCACGAGAGAGGAGACAAGCGTGTACCACCCGGCGAGATCTCAGAACGCTTCAGGCAAAACGCATCCGCGAATCACTGCGGCCATCATGATCCTGCTGGCAGTGCTGCTGCCCGGCGCCGGTGCGCAGGCCGGCGTCGCGGATCTGGCCTGGATGTCGGGCACCTGGTCGGGTCCTGCGGGGCCGGGTGCGACGCTGGAAGAAAACTGGACCCGGCCGGCCAGCGGCAGCATCGGCGCCCTGGTGCGGATGAGCCGCGACGGCGTCACCAGCATGGTGGAGCTGATTGTGGTGGAGGAAGCCGGCGACTCGCTCGTGCTGCACATCCAGCAGTGGGATCCGGGCTATCAGCCGCGCCCGGCCGGCGCCCAGCGCATGGAGCTCGAGCACCTCGGCGAGAACACGGTGACCTTTCGCGCCACCTCCGAAGGTGGCATGGCCGGCCTCACCTACAGCCGGCCCGACGCCGACACCTTCACCATCGAGGTGGCGCTGGCGGACGGAAACAAGATCCCCATCACGCTGAAGGCGCAGTAGCGACCAGACGCTTCAGGAGGGCTTCAGGACGGTTTCAGCGACGCGAGGAACTCGGCGCCCGTCTGCCGGGGATGATCGCCCGCAAAGGCGTACCCCGGCGGCTTCTCGTCCACGTAGATCTCGCCGACCAGCTCGAACGCCGACGGGTCGTCGAAGGCGCCCAGGCACATGATGTACCGGTCCGAGGCCTTCAGGCGGTAGAAAAGATTGCTGCCGCAGACATCGCAGAAGCCCCGCTCCGCCCAGTCGGAAGAGTCGTAACGGCGGATGTGCTCGCCCCCGTCGAAACGGACGCTGCCCACGGAGGCGGCCAGCATGGGCCCGCCGGACCAGGTCCGGCACATGCTGCAATGGCAGCCGTGGATATGGGTGTCGACCTCTGTCGCCTGGAATCGAACGGCGCCGCACAGGCACTTTCCCGTCGCGCTCATGCTGGTTCTCCTCTCTGATCGGACGCTCAGTATGCCCGAGCCCTGCTGACAGGGTCGTGTCAGGAGCGCGGTGCCACATACGGCGCCAGCACGTCCCGCCAGCGGTCTTCGGCCTCGAGCCGGCAGAGATTGCCGAAGAGCCCCGACAGGGTCCGGTTCACGAACACCATGTCGTGGGGCAGCGACACGTCGGTGAGCTCGGAGAGGTACAGCGACTTGCTCTCGAAGAGGATGTCGTAGATGTCCGTCTCCCGGGAGAATCGGAACGGCGCTTCGCCGACGATGGCCACGGCCTCGCGGGCGAGCGGCTCGATCACCTTCAGGGGCACCGGTGCGCCGGACTTCCGCTTGTAGATCCCCATGTCGTACAGGCGCCGGGGAAGCTCCGGCAGATTCCCGTCGATGAGGGCGCCGAGCACGCCGCGATACTGTTCCGCCAGCGGCAGCGGAATCTCCTTCATGCAGCCGTGGTCGTAGACGATGAGCCGTCCGTCCTCGAGAAACGCGTAGTTGCCGAAGTTCGGATCCGCGTGCAGGAAGCGGTGATCCAGCAGCCCCCGGATCACGAACTCCA
>JBFWZA010000002.1:0-378161 GCA_050185825.1 Pseudomonadales bacterium
AAACCACGGTGATCTCGGTGCCCTTGGGCAGGTTCTTGCGCAGGTCGTAGGCCATGGACACCCCGCCCAGGCCGCCACCCAGTACACAGACGCGCGACATGTCGGATCCCTCCTGCCCGCTGTCGGGCTACTTGTCCTTTCCGGCGTGGGTAGAAAACGCCTTACATATAGATAAGGGATGAGGAGGGGGAAGGGAATACGATCAACTACGTACTGCTGACCAGCGGCGACTCGCCTGCGAGAGGGAACCGGAGCCTGAATGTCTGAAGAAGAATGCCCATTCTGCGAGCCCTTCGCCGCCGATGTCCTTTCACAAGGTGAACGGGTGCTCGTGATCCGCGACGGGTTTCCTATCAGCCACGGGCACACGCTCGTGGCACCGCGCCGGCACGTCGGCTCGTTCTTCGCCCTGACGACTGAGGAGCAGCAGGAGATCCTTGCGACGATTGTTTCGGTACAAGACGAACTCTCTCATCTCCATGCCCCTGATGGCTTCAACGTCGGGTTCAACGATGGCGCAGCGGCGGGGCAGACGGTGAATCACTGCCACGTGCACGTCATACCGAGATATCTGGGTGACGTGCCCGACCCCCGGGGAGGAGTTCGCTGGGTGCTTCCCGAGAAGGCGAAGTACTGGTGACAGCTCGTACGGACGGCGCGATTGCGTTCGCCGAGAAACTCCTCGACGTGCTCGACCGGGGGATGTTCACGGCAACCTACAAGTATGCGGTTCTGCTGGGTCTGCTGGACCTGGTGATCGAAAACATGAGCCTCAACGGCGAGCCGCCCGGAGAGGTGACGACCCTGCAGCTCGCGGACAAGGTGCTGGCGTCGTACTGGAACCACACGCTGCCTTACGATGCTTCCCTGGATGCTGCAGCCGGCTTGAGGCAGAACCGAGGCAAGCCCGGCTCTCAGGCAGAGATCCTCACCAGGATCGAACACTTCCGCACCCGGCACGTGCGCGATACCACCGCGACGTACTTCACTGCCCGGGTCATGCACCCCACGCGCAGCGAGACGCTGCTCAGAAACATCGAGCTCAAGCTCATCGAGATGCCCCTTCCCAGGCTGCAGCGCGTCGGCAAAATCCTGGATCCCTTCATCTACCAGATCGGCTGGGATGAGCAGGTGGATCTTGCCGAAGTGCGGGCCTACCAGCGGGGTGCGGCGAGCGGCTTCGATCCGACAATCCGCTTTGCGCCGGATGTGCCTGGCTATCTGGTCAGGTTGAACGCACTGTTGCGACCCCTGATACAGCGCCAATGGGCGGCGGAGGTAGCCAGCATCAACGGACTTGGCCAGGCTTCGCTGGAGGAGTTTCTCTTTGGCGTCAACCGGGTGCCGACGCTCAAGCTTCGCGACGGACTCCTCGATCTGGGTGACGGCCGCTGTTTCTACTGCGACGGGCGGATTGGAACGAGCGACTCCAGAAAGCCGGAGGTGGATCACTTCATACCCTGGTCCCGCTTCCCGAACAACGACGTGGAAAATCTGGTCATCGCACATTCGATGTGCAACCGGCACAAGAGGAACTTCGTCGTCAGCAACGATCATCTGGATCATTGGGTGAATCGGTTGAACCGGCAGGCCGCCGATCTCGTCGAGCTGGCGTCCACACAATCCTGGCCGAGCGATCTGTCCCGCAGTGGTGGGATTGCCTCGGCGGTCTACACCGGTCTGCCAGACGGGTTCTACGCCTGGGTGAACTCTGAGGTCTTCGAGCCGCTGGACCGGAGGAGAGCAAAGAAGTCGATTGCCTCGATCGAGGGCAGGGCGTTCAGGGGCGGATCTGGAGTTTCACAGATCTGATTCTGTGCATTGATCCCGAAAACTTCCCATCCTGGAGTGCTAAGGTTTTGGAGTTTTTTCCCTCACGTATCACCTATGTCGAAAGCAAGCGATACGTTTGCCGAAGCAATCATGGACGCAGAGAATCTGCTGCGGCACTTCAACACGCTCAACTTGAAACCACCGCCTCCCGAGCTGGAAGTGCTCAAGCGGGCTGGCCTGATCATGGCAATGACCGCGTGGGAGACCTACGTAGAGGATCGGCTGGAAGAAGCAACAGCCGAGCGACTCGAAGGTTTGACGGATCGATCAATCGTGGAATTCGTCGAATCCAGACTGGCCGAGGAAATCAAACGGCTGCACAACCCTGATTCCGGGAAAACCATCAGGCTCTTCCGCGATTATGTCGATGTCGATCTGGAGATCTGCTGGTGCTGGAACAACTTTGATTTCAAGACGGTTCGAAAACGTCTTGATACTTACATCAGACTGCGAGGCGACGTCGTGCACAGATCACGGCCAGCCGAGCAAGGTGCTCCGAAGTCGCACCTGGTCCGGAAGGTCGATCTGGAGAAGGCCATCAGCTTCCTGAAAAATCTGGTCGAAGCCACGGAAAGAGGGCTGCTCGCGATATGCCGCTAACGACGGCTGTGCTGGACGCGATCACTGCGACACCCGCCATCTGGGTGATGCTGCTGATCGTGGCGTTGCTCGGCTTCCTGCAGTCCGCCTATGTCAAAGGCTTCATTGGTGAGCTCCGAGTCCGGCTAGCCACTGACTTCCTGCTCGACGGGAAGGAGTACCACCCTCTACACAACGTGACTCTCCGGACGCCTGATGGAACGACGCAGATCGATCACATCGTAGTATCCCCCTTCGGTTTGTTCGTCATAGAAACCAAAAACCTCAGCGGCTGGATTTTTGGTGACGCGAGGTCGAAACGATGGACGCAGTCTCTGTTTCGAAAGAAGTTTCAGTTTCAGAATCCCCTCCATCAGAACTTCAAGCACGTTAAGGCTGTGGAAGCACACACCGGGCTCAGCTTGCGGGAGATTCACTCGGTGGTGGTGTTCGTTGGAAAGAGCCGGTTCAAATCGTTCATGCCGGAGAACGTCGTCAACCTTCGGGGTTTCCTCCCCTACGTTCGATCGAGGAGGGATAGACTGCTCGACGATGGCCAGATTGCGGATGTGATCCGGAGTCTCAACCGCGGCAAGCTGTCGTTCTTCGGTGTCGGTCGTCACCACGTCAGAGGACTGAAGGCCAATGCCGAGCAGCCGGTCTGCCCGAGATGCGGCAGAGAGATGGTCTTGCGAACGTCCAGGTACGGCTCCAGTGCCGGGAGTCAGTTCTGGGGGTGTTCCGGATACCCTGGGTGCAAGGCGACCAGACGCGCTACCATCTAACCCAGATCTTCCGTAACCATATGAATTAAATAGATATTTCTTGTGCGCGCACAGAGGACACCCGATCCGGCGTTGCATAATAAACTAGTTTTCCTTTGACACAATAAACTAGAAATGACATAACAGAATAAACTAGTTTTCCAGGACGGACGGTCGATGGCGGGACCCCAGGATCAACTCGCCGATGCGCTGGAGGCGCTGAAAGCCCTACAGGAGGCGGGAAGGACGGCGATCCGCTCGCGTGACCTGAAGCGCAGCCATCGTGAGCGGCTGGTGCGCGGTGGCTTTCTGAGCCCGGTCATCAAGGGCTGGTATGTCCCGGCGAGACCCGATCAGGCTGCCGATGGAGAAACGACGGCCTGGTATGCGTCGTTCTGGCACTTCTGCGCTGCCTACCTCGAGTACCGATTCGGCGATCAGTGGTGCCTGTCGCCCGATCAGTCGGTGTTGCTCCACGCCGGGAACCAGACCGTACCAACCCAGCTCCTCGTTCGTTCTCCCAGGGCGTCGAACAACATCACCGAGCTCCTGCACGGCACCTCGATCATGGAGCTGGCCAGCGACATTCCGTCCGCAGGGCACCTGGAGCTTGTTGACGGGCTCAGGGTCATCAAGCTTCCTCAGGCGCTGATCCAGAGCGGTCCGAGGCTCTTCACCGGCTACCCGGTGGATGCACGGGCCGCACTGGCGCTCGTCCGCGATGCGTCCGAGATACTACCTGTGCTTCTCGAGGGCGGGCACAGCACGGTCGCCGGTCGCCTCGCTGGCGCCTTCCGCAACATCGGGAGCACGCGCATTGCCGACGGCATCGTCAAGTCGATGCGTGCCGCGGGATTCACGATCGCCGAAACCAACCCGTTCGAAGACCAGCTGGCGATCGCGTTTCACACCCGGGAGCGTTCGCCCGGCGTCCACCGCATCCACGCCTATTGGGAAAGCATGCGGGACGTGATCATCCAATCCTTTCCCCAACCGCCTGTCATCCCGAACGACAATGAGGCGTACCTCAAGCGCGTGGACGACCTCTACGTTACGGACGCCTATCACTCGCTTTCGATCGAAGGTTACCGCGTCACCCCGGAGCTGATTGAGCGTGTGCGCCGCGGGAACTGGAGTCCTGATCAGCTCGATACCGACCTGCAGCACCGCGACGCCATGGCTGCCCGCGGCTACTGGCTCGCTTTCAACGAAGTCAGGAAGAGCGTGGAGAAAGTCCTGAACAAGGAAAACGCCGGGGACGTTGCCGATCACGATCACAGCGACTGGTACCGCGCCCTGTTCGGTCCCAGCGTCGAAGCAGGCATCCTCAAACCTGCAGACCTTGCCGGATACCGCAACGACCAGGTCTATATCCGCAACTCCATGCACGTCCCGCTGAAGAAGGAAGCCATCCTGGACTGCATGCCTGCGTTGTTCGATCACCTGCGCGAAGAAGAGCACCCGGCAGTGCGCACCGTGCTCGGACACTGGATATTCGTCTACATCCACCCCTATATGGATGGTAACGGCAGAATGGGCCGCTTCCTGATGAATGTGATGCTCGCCTCCGGCGGCTATCCCTGGACGGTGGTCCCCGTCGAGCGCCGCCAGGAGTACCTGAGCGCTCTCGAGAGTGCCAGCGTCAGTGGCTCGATCCTGCCGTTCGCTGCGTTCCTGGGATCGCTGGTCCGCGATCAATGAGTGGCTCGTCGATCGGAATCCTCGCCAAGGCCTAGCCTTGCGATTCCGATCTATTTCACAAAAAACCCAACGGCCGGCACCAGCGCCACCAACTCCCCCTCCCGGTGCACGCTTGCGCTCACGAAATGCTCGCCGCGGCTGAGCGGCCAGAGATACCGGCTGCCGCCCGGCTGCGCGGCACCGCCATCCACCCGCCACTCGACCCGATCCGTGTCCGCCACCCCCTGCAGCACGAACTCGAAGGCCTGTGCCTCCGCGGGGAGCCGGGGATCGTAGGCCATGCGCAGCCCCGGCGTCGGTTGCCGCAGCCGGATCCCGGCCGGAGCATCCTCGGATGATCGCGACGCCAGCTGCGTTTCGCCCCGATCGGCGCCGGGCTCGCCCGGCACGATGTCAGCCTCACCCGGCCCGGTCCCCGGCAGAAAGTACTCGCTCCGCTCGCGACACTGCTGCCCGGCGACCGCCGCCGCCCCGGTCTCCGCACAGACCACATGGCGCGCGAGCTTCGGGCTCAGCCACAGCGGCCGCGTCTGCTGATCCCGGTTCAGCAGATCGAACGCGCCGCGGAGCACCAGTGCGGGCCCGGTGGAGCCGGTGATGCCCAGGGTGGCGGTCTGGTTCAGGTTCCCCATCCACACCCCCACCACGTAGCGATGGTCGAAGCCGACCGCCCAGCTATCCCGGTAGTCGCTCGAGGTGCCGGTCTTCACCGCCGTCTGCACCGGCAGGTCGAGCAGGCTGGCGCGGCCGAACTCGAGCTCGCGCGCGCTCGGGTCGGAGAGGATGTTGCCGATGAGCGAGGCGACCTCGGCGCTCAGCACCCGCCGCTCGCGATAAGTGCCCACCTCGTCCGCGCGCGCGGCGAGCTCGCGGTAGACGCCCCGGTTGGCGATGGCGGCGAAGGCGGTAACGAGCTCGAGCAGGGTGACCTCGCCGTTGCCGAGCGCGAGCCCGTCGCCGTAGAAATCCGGGTGGCGGGTGAGCGTCTCGAAGCCGAGATCGCGCAGCAGCGCGAGATAGGCCGCGGCACCCGTGTGCTGCACGGCGCGCAGCGCCGGGATGTTGAGCGAGTTGCCGAGCGCGTTGCGCAGTGTCAGCGGGCCGTAGAATGCGCGCGAGTAGTTGCTGTAGCTGTGCAGCCCGGTGCCCACCATCTCCGAGAGCGGCGCATCGTCGATCAGGGTGGACGCGGTCCAGCCGTGCTCGAGCGCCAGCGCATAGAGAAAGGGTTTGAGCGCCGATCCCGGTTGGCGAGGGGCAACCACGGCGTTGATGCCGCGGCCGGCCACGCTCCGGTCGTCGGCACCGCCCACCACCCAGGCCACGATCTCCCCGGTCTGGTGATTCGCGGCGAGCAGCGCGCCATTCGTGACGTTGCGGGGCGCCAGCGTCTCGATCCGCCGGTCGACGAGGCCCTGCAGGCGGGCCTGCAGCGTGCCGTCGAGCGTGGTCCGCACCCGGTGCGCAGCGGCGCCCGGCCGATCCCGCTCCACATGCTCGAGAAAGTGCTGCGCATCCACCTCGAGCGCCGGCGCTTTGAGCGCGAAGGGCCGGGTGGCGATCTCGCTCACCTCGGCAGACGTCAGATACCCGCGATCGCCCATCCGCTCGGCGAGCCTCGAGAGCGATCCGGCCACTGCCTGCTCACCGTCCTTCCAGAGATCGAGCCGCGACGGCGCCCGCACCAGCACGGCCAGGGCCAGCGCCTCCTGCGCGGAGAGCGTGTCCAGATCCCGGTCGAAGTAGTAGTGCGCGGCCTGCACCACGCCGCGCCGGTTGGCCGCGTACGGCACCTGATTGAGATAGAACTCCAGCACCGCGAGCTTGCCGTGCGCGCGCTCGAGCTCGGCTGCCTCCCAGCCTTCCAGCCAGCGGGACCAGAGGGTGCGCGGCCGCGGGTTGATCATGCGCACCACCTGCTCGGTGATGGTGCTGGCGCCGCTCACGGCCCGCAGCGCCAGCACGTTCTGCCCGAGCGCGCGCAGCCGCGCGAGCCAGTCGGGGCCGCCATGCTCGAAGAAGCGCCGGTCCTCGGCCTCGACGAACGCGTTCACCACCCGCTCCGGCATCTCGTGCAGCCGCGCCGCTTCGTGCAAGTTCCAGTCGTTGGCGTAGGTCGCGTTGAGCGCACGGCCGTGGCGGTCGGTGATCTGGGCGCGGCTGACGTGGGCGGTGATCGCGGCGAAGTTCGTCGGCACCGGGCGTAGCTCCGCGACGGTGGCCTGCCAGAGCCAGTAGCCGAACACGCTAGCGCCGAACAAGCCGACCAACGCTCCGGCCAGAATGACCCAGCGATATGCCGCGAACCGGCGCCACACGCTCACGGCTGCCCCACCTCCAGCACGAGCGGCAGCGTCTTGCCGTACACGTCCGGGTCGTACATCTCGGCGGCAACCGACGGCGGCACGGCGAAGGTGCCGGCGGCGATGGCCTGCGCCGTGTAGGAGAGGTGGTAGCGGCCCGGCCCCAGGTACTCCGAGTAGAAGCGCACCGCGTCGTGGCCCAGCTCCTTGTGGTAGAAGCTCCAGCGCGAGAAGCCGTAGGCGTTCCAGTCCCCGAAGCTGTACCAGTAGGAGCCGCCGGCGGCCACGAACTCGCCGGCGTCCGCGTCCACCCCGGAGCTCGTGGCCAGATCACGGTTCACCGGCTCGAGGCCGCCGGGCACCGGGTCGTCCACCACCACGAAGTTGCGCGCCGCGGGCAGCGCCAGAAAGAGATCCACGCGCACCAGCTCGCCGCGCTTGATCACGGCCGGATTCTCGAGCCGGATCCACTCGCCGTTGCGCTGCACGGAGTACTCACGGCGGAGGTCGATGCCGGCGTTCACCCGTTCCAGGTCCGCCTCGTCCGGCGCCTCCGGGGCATAGCTCAGCCGGGTGCTGTAGTAGAGCCGTCCGGCGCCGTCGACGGAAACGACCACCGCGGAATCCGCCGTGAGCTCCGCCGGCACCACCGGCGTGCTGAAGGTGAGCGCGTCGGCGCGGAACCCCTCGAGGCGGCCCGAGCCTAAGGGCTTCTCATCCAGCGCCACCGAGACCGTGAGATCCGGTGTCTCCCGCTCGAAGCGCGCCGCGTAGTCCACCAGGGCGTTCATGCAGAACAGGTTCTCCTGGGTGTTCTCCCAGTGGTCGCGCGCGCCGCGGGCCTGGGTGATGGCCCGGGTGATGGCGGCCGGCGCCTCGGCGAGGCCGAAGCGGCTCAGATCCTCGAGTCGGGTGAGCGCGGAGAGCACGGCGCAGTTGGAGCGCAGCGGTGTGGTGAGTATGCGGCGGTAGCCGTCGTCCACGTCGTCGGTGAAGGTGAGCTTGCCGCCGGTGGTGTTGGAGTGCGCCAGCACCCGGTTGACGGCCTGCTCGGCCAACGCCTCCGCCCCGTCCACGGTGAGCGCGGCCTCGAGATAGTTGGCAGCGCCGAAGACGTCCATATAAGGAAGGTGACTCTCGTAGCGCGCGAGCTCGTCGAGCCCGGCCCGGCCGCTCGCCACCAGGGCATTGAGCGCCACGGCGCGCACGGTGGCGGACATGTTGCGGGTGTAGAAGTCCGGCACGTCGTCGCGGCGGAGGAGATTTTCGAGATAGCCGTGCAGCCGGCCCTCGACGCTCGCCGGCACCTCGTGGCCGGCGCGCTTCAGCCACGTGAACGCGAGCGCCGTGTACGCCGAGAGATAGGGGCTCACGTTCTGATCGGAAGGCACGAAGTAGGTCATGCCGCCGTTCGGCGCCTGGAAGCCGGCGGCCTCAGCGAGGATCGCGGCAGGCAGCTCGGCGCTGCCCGGCCAGTCCAGCGTGGGATCAAGCCGGGGTGCTAACGCGTTGAAGTGGGACGCCATCACCCCTTTCGTGAGCTTCTGCTCCCAGCAGGCGTAGGGATAGTCGCGCATATAGCGGAAGGCGCCGTCCGCGTTGCCGATCACCGTGGGGGTGAGCACCACAGACACGGCGCTGCTGTCCGGATAGACGTTCGGCGGCAGCGTGATGGGATCGCGCGCAGTGCCGGCGGTGAGCGAGCCGTACTGGGCGGCCACCTCGAGGCTGCGGCGCTTCAGCACCGGCAGGCGGTGCTCGATGGCATCCTGATCCACCGCATCGCCTGCGCGCACCGTGAAGCGGATGGCGCCCTCGCGCACGTCGCGCGTCATGGGCAGCCGCGCGGCCAGCACCGGCAGATACACCACCCGGCGCTCGTAGGGCGCGAGCGCGATCTCCTCACTCGACTCGGCGGCCCCTGCGTCCACGTCGCCCGCCGCGGCGATGCGCACCCGGATGGTGCGCGGAGAATCCGTCCGGTTCGTCACCGCAAAGCCGGCGGTGAAGCCGTCCCCTTCCGCCACCTGATTGGGCATCACGGGCCGGATCTCCGTGGGCTGGTTTGTTCGGAAGGCCGCCTCGCCGAGCCCGAAGCCGTCCTCCGGCGTCACGGCGAGCGCGAGCACCCGCCAGCCGGTGAGGTTGTCCGGCAGCTCGACGTCGAGGCGCGCGCGGCCGTCGGCGTCCGCCTTCAGCGCCGGATTCCAGTAGGCCACGTACTTGAAGAGCGAGCGCATGGCGAGCCCCTGGCCGCCGTCGCCGCCGGCATTGGCGCCCTTCTTCTCGAACTGCTGGCGGCCGATGATGCGCATCAGCAGGCTGTAGTTCTCCACGTCCAGGCCGTCGAGCGCGTTGAATCCCTCGTAGGGGTCGAAGTAGCCGGTGCCGCCGCTGATCAGATCCAGCACCGCCTCGTCGAGCACCACCACGGCGTACTCGAGCGGCTCTTTGCGGACCTCCGGCTGCCCGGCGGCGAGCGTGATGCGCACCCGCTCCCGGGGTCGGTACACGTCCCGGTCCGTGCGCGCGGTGACGGTGAGGCGCTTGTTGGGATCCACCACCGGCAGCTC
Source organism: Pseudomonadales bacterium (assembly GCA_050185825.1). Lineage (GTDB taxonomy): Bacteria > Pseudomonadota > Gammaproteobacteria > Pseudomonadales > Azotimanducaceae > SZUA-309. The sequence continues at coordinate 9,754 of JBFWZA010000002.1, forward strand.
GAGGTAGCCCACCCGGAACGCGGGCTTGCCGAGATCGAGCTCGGCGCCGCCGTCGCGGTTCTCCTCCGGCGGGTCCGCCACGCGGGGCGAGAACACCACCACGGAGAGATAGGCCCCGGGCAGCAGATTCTGCTCGATGGGGAACTCGACGATGGGCGTGCTGCCCTCCAGCGTGGTCTGCCACTGGCGCAGCACCCCGTAGCGCTCCAGGGTGACGAGCGCGGCGGCGCCGGGATAGGGATTCTTCACCAGCACCCGGGCGGTGTCGCCCACCTGGTACTCGGTGGCCTCCGGGATGAGCTCGAGCGCGTGGGTCGCGTCGTCCTGCCAGACCACCCGGCCCTTGCCCACCACCCAGCCCGTGAGCGTGCTGCTGTGGGCACGGCCCTGCGTGTCCTCGATGCTCGCCACCATCCGGTAGCTGCCGGGTGCTTCGGGCGTGAACGTGCAGGTCGCCGGCGCCCCCGCCGGCAGGCCCTGGCACTCGCCCACAGGCTCCCAGGTCTCCGTGAAGCGGGTGGTGTAGGCATTGCCCGCGCTCTTCACCCGGGCCGCCTTCACGTCCAGGCGCTCGATCGCGATGCGCACCTCGGTATCCGCCACCGGCGTGCCGTGCTCGTCCACCGTCAGATACTCGAACGCGGCCGGCTCGTCCTCCTTGAACACCCAGGCGTCCTTGCGCAGCCCCACGAAGCGGTCGAGGGCCACATAGCGGGCCGAGCTCGCGGCGGAGACGTACTTGCCCCGATCGTCGCGCACCGCGCTCTCCACCTGCAGGTCGCCATAAACGATGGGCCCCTCGCCGAGCTCAAGGGTGGACTCGAAGGCGCCGTCGCCCGTGAGCTCGCCTGCTACCTGCTGAAGCTGCAGCCGGTCCTGGTCGTTCGCCGTATCGAAGTGGAAGGTGCGGGCGACGGGATCGTCGGAGCGGAAGCCGCGCGCCTGCAGGTTGACTGTCACGCGCGCCTCCGCCTGGGTGTAGGCGCCGCCGGAGTGCAGCGCCGCGCGGGTGGTCGCCACCAGGCTGCTGCCCGGCCGGAAGAGATCGCCGTTCAGATCGCTCGTCACCCGGAACGACGCCGGGGTGAAGTCCGTCACCAGCACCCGCATGGGCCACCAGCGCTGCTCCGTGAACTCCGCGCTCAGGGCGAACTGATACCAGCCCATCACGCTGTTGCCGGGCACCGTGTACTCGCCGTCGAGGGCGCCGAACGCATTCAGGGTCACTTCCTTGCGCTCGTAGACCACCTTGCCGGTGGGATCGGTGAGGGTGAGCGTGTAGCCGGCGGCGGGCGCGGTGGTGTGCTGCTCGTTCGACTGGTTGCGCACATAGAGCTTGAACTGAATGGTGTCGCCGGCCCGGTACACGCCCTGGGCGGTGGTGCCCCAGGCCTGCATGTGGCCGTAGCGCTGGCGGGCGCTGGGCCACACCTGGTAGTTGGAGGCCTGGCCGATGTTGGCGCGGAAGTCGTAGTTGAGCGGCAGCAGCGCCATACCGCGGCCGCCGTCGATGCGCACGGTGAGCTTCGGGCAGTCCTCGTCGCAGTTCCATTTAAAGGTCGCCAGCTCCGGGTCGAGCTGCTCGGTGCCGGGCAGGAGCGCGGTGCCGTCCGCGCCGGTGACGGCGGTGGCGGCATTCGCCGGCACCGGATCCAGGCTCGAGAGTGCGTCCCTGTAGATCGCCACCCGCGCCCCGGCCACGGACTCGCCGGTTTCCAGGTCGGTCACCCAGACGAGGGTGTTGAAGTGGCCGAGCTTGGCGTACACCTGATAGGGGGTCACCTGGGCGAAGAAGCGGCGTTCGCGCGTGTGTTTCTCCACCGCCGGGGTGCTCTGCACCGCGCCGTACACCACCCCCGAGGGCTCGCCCAAGAGCTCGCGCGCCTTGAGCGGGATGGCGAAGGAGAGGTCTTCCACCTCCGGCACCTCGAGGGCTTTCGAGCCCGAGGCCGCCCCGCCCGCCGGGGTGAGCCGCCGGTAGCTGAGGCTCACCTCGTCCAGGTTGGTGGTGTAGAGCGGCACCTCGCTGTCGATCCCGGCTTCCAGCACCGCCTCCTGGTGCACGAGCTTGAAGTCGGGCCGGCGGTGGTTGGTCCAGAAGGCGACGTCGACAGCGGCGTCGAGCGGGCGGCCGAACACGTCCTTGAGGCCGGCGCCTTTCGCATCGGAGAACCAGCCGCGCACGGTGTCCAGCAGCCCCGGCGCGGCAATGGACACCCGGTAATCGCGGAACGGCTTCAGCCGCTCCGGCAGCGAGACGTCGTAGGTCTGCGACGGATGGTGGGGGAAGCCCAGGTAGGCGTAGTGGTCGCCGGCGTTCTCCCAGGGATCGTAATCCGTGCGGCCGCCGGCCAGGTCCGGCGCGAAGGTGACCGCGCGCTTCACCTCGGAGGCGAGCACCGGCGCGCTGAAGCGCAGGGCGACCGGGGAGAGCGGGTCACACATGCGCTGCGGATTCTCGAGGTCGCCCGTGCCCGGCGCGATCAGCACCTGCTCGCGGGCGTTGTTCGTGCAGCGCACGCCGAGGAAGGCGAACTCGGGGAAGGTGTGGAGCGTGAGGATATCGCGGATCCCCGGGCTCGGCTCCGGCCCGAGCGGGGAGCGCAGGCCCGCGCCGTGGCCGAGGGTGACCTCGGCATCCAGCGGCAGGGAGTCGGCGGGGGAGAGGAGCCAGAAGCGCCTCGGCGCGTCGGGGTCTGTCGGGAGCTGGAACTGTGCGGGGTCGTTGAGCGCGCCCTCCGAGAGCCGCTCGTCGAAGAGACGGCCATCGTCCGCGAGCTGCCGGTCGTCCGGGTCGGCCTCCACGGTGACGTGGGTGCTTGCGCCGCTGTCTTTGACCGTGAAGCGGAAGACCGAGCGGACGGACTCCTTCAGCACCGGCTGGTTGAAGGCCACGCGCACCACCGGGGTGCCGGGATCCGTCCAGTCCTGCACGGACGCCCAGGTGACCGACGGGCGCTCCGTGACGAACTCCGCGGTCACCGGCGCCGCCGTGGTCGCGCCATCCATGGCCTGAATGCCGGGCTCGACCACGACCCGGTAGCGGGTGGACCAGGCCATCCGGTCCGCGTCGTCCAGGTTGCAGGCGAGTGCCTGGCGGTTCACCCAGCGCCAGTTGCAGGCGAGCGCGGGCTCGATAGAGACGGGCAGCTCCGCGGTGTCCCGGTCCATGCGCCCGAGGGGCACCATGGGCTGGTTGAACTCGATGAGGATCTGGGTGGCCGGGGGGACGTCCTCGCCGGTGGGGGTGATGCGGAGGATTTCTACGGAGGCGGCGGAGGCTGTGGCGGCTGCGATAAGCAGCATCGAGGCGGCGACGAAGGGGCCGAATCCGGGGGTTTTGCGGATGAGGGTCATTCAGTGATTCTCCGTCCTGAGGCGCGGTGCCCTCGATCCCTGAGGGGTTGTGCTTATTGTGTCAGGTGCGGGGGCGGATCGCCCTGGTCGGGTGAGCGCCTCTGAACCGGGAGAGAGAATCTAGACGAAGATAAGGGAGGGAGGATGGATCAAGTTAGAAGACAACGTGGGCAGGCTGTGCTCGTCATGTATGGCCAATCTCGTCAAGTACGCGCTCAAGGCGAAGCCCGAGCTCGCCGAGCGAATCGGCACGGTGGACAAGTTTCAGAGACAGGAAGTGCCGGTGGTTGTCTACTCGATGACCTCCTCGAGCCCGGAGGATGCGCCGCGGGGAATGGAGTTTCTCTACAACCCGAATCGTTTCAATGTGGCGACGTCGCGGGCGCGAGCGCTGCGTGTGCTGGTGGGGAGCCCGCTGCTGCTCGATCCGATGTGCAATACGCCTCGGCAGATAAGATGGCGAATGGGTTTTGTCGGGGTGGGGAAGGGGCGCGCTTGGTGGAGTGAACGCAGGGAGCGCATCCGCTCACGCCTCCTTTAACTTCGTCACCCCCAGCTTGTTCATCACCGCCTTCTCGTGGTACCGCTCGATATCTCCTTGCGCATGAAGTACTTCTCGAAGCCGATCTCGGCGAGATGCACTCACTTGCCCTCGGAGGACCGGTTGAAGTTGCGCGGCGGGATTTGCGGCAGGGCCGCGAAGGCCACGCCCCGGTCGCCGAAGCAGACGGCGTTCCAGGATACGATCAAGTCCGTATCGCTGCACCGCGCTGCGCTAACCGTGCGACTTTGAGGAGAACTGCTCGCCATTTTTCCAGACCGTAGTCGGGATGATGTAAGTATGCATCTACTTGATATATAGAGAAAAAGTGATCGTTCGAGGTGCCTAATGCTTCTAGCTGTTCCCCTGTCTTCGAAACCCTCGAGGTTGCGCCTCTACTGTCACGCAGCTAGATTTCTTGGCCGAATGCATGATCCGAAGCCCTGCCACTGCCTGAACAACGATCAGTAATAAGGGAACGCCATACTCTGTTCGGCCGTGATGCTCTTTTGGCCGAGGTCCTCCGCGCACTAACAACGGCTAACGCCGGGTGCTACGTGTTTTATGGCGCAACAGGCGTTGGGAAATCAGCCCTTATCCAGGAACTCGCACGCCATTTGGACCAAAGCGGGTCGAAAGCCCTTCTATTTGAGGTGACACCCGCTACACAGCCCGAACAGCCGATCCTGGAACTATATCGATCGCTGGAGTTGGAATCTGGTGTGACGGGTTGGCGGAATAGGTTTTCGCGCTTAGTCAGACATCCGATCAAGGCATTGAAGAGGCTCGCTCCTAGTGTCATGGTCGACCTCGTCCGAAAAAGAACTAAAGAATTTGAGCGTACGCAAGAGGAACTGGAAAAACTCGCTCGCAATCATGCGTATCGTACGGCTGCTGAGATTGCCAAATCGTTAGAAGCTAACGACTTCGGCACAGTTATCGAGGCGATTCGCATCCTTTCGCAAAACTGTAAACCCCGCGTAGTGCTTGTAGATAACCTTGAGATGGCTCCTGAGCCAATGCTGAGATTCCTGCAATCGGCGATCAAACAGATTCCATCCAAAGTGTCGTTCATTCTAAGTATTAACGACGAGAGCAAACAAGTTGAGCGTTGCTCAGATTTGATGGAGTACATTCAGCTACATCACACGGACTCGGTTTATGCTGTCAGAGGATTAACTCCGCGCGACATCATAGATTGGAAGCGAGCCAAAACAGGGATTGAGATATCAGAACAACAAGCGGCCCAAGCTTTTGCGCGAACGGATGGACGACCGCTGTTTTTAGAGCCTTGGATCGAATCTCACCAAACAGACTACCCCCACGAAACCGATCCAGCCGCGAGACTTGCATTGACCTATGAGCCTCGAATAGAGGCGCTCTCAGCCAATGGATTGCGGTTGGTAAGAGCTTTAGCTGTCTGCTACCCGCACGGACTTAGCATGGAACTGCTATGCGGAGCCACAGACCTAGATCAGGATGGCGTGCTCGATGAGCAACGCGGCCCTGCTCGGTTCTTCATCGAGGGGCGCCCCAACGAGTTCAAAGTTAAGCACGAACTGATCGCAAGTTATGTAAAGTCGCACTCGGGAGAGAACGTGACGAGGATATTTCAAAGTCGAGTCCTCAGCGAACTTGAGGCGGACGCTCCAATTCGGCACGATGACCCCACACATGCATTGGTGTCATTAAAACAGGTACTGACTACGTCGGACCAAGGGCTAGAAGGCTTTCAGTTCCTACTCGACGGCGTTGATTCTGCGCTACGATCAGGTGCCTACCTCCATGCTGAAACGCTTGTCGAACGGGCGGCCACCACAACGACCGAGGCGAGTAGCGAGAGGAAGCTTTCTCTCAGGAAAGCAAGGCTTCTGTCGAATCGAGGAAGGTATGCCGAGTCGCTTCAATGCCTCGAGACGGTAGCACCAACTTCTGAATCCAGTTTGTTCCAATGCGAATACTATTACCAGTGCGGCTTGAACTACTTTCGGCTCAACGACTATACCCATGCCGTGCGAGCGTTCTCCGCAGCCAGGAAAGCCGCAAAACGGGTCAATGCGACAGATCAAGAGCTCCGAGCGTGCGTGCGGATCGTAGGAATACTTAGCGACGTTGGTCACTACTCGTTGGCTAGGGGCGTGATCGCCAATCTGCTCGAACGTACCTCCCAACCATCAAGCAATGTCAGTACCGCAACTAGGTGTCAGGTACTTCGATGGTCCTCACGGATTCACGCCGCACTCGGGCAGTACGATGTTGCACTCGAACGTGCTGAATCGGCTGTCGCGATTGCAGATTCGATGATGATGGAAAGAAATAGCTCTGAGTTCGCAAAGGCTGAAGTGCTCCGTCAGTCCGGTCAACTCCGATTGGCAGAGTCGCTCTATAGAAACCTGGCTAAGTCGGGAAGAGATACTGGGAACAAGGATATGGAGCTCTATTCGCAAATTGGCCTTGCCCTAACCGCCTTGGAACTACGCGATTCGGCTTTGTTTGATGAAGTACTGAGTGAGACCAAAACGCTTGTCTCGGAAAATCATCCCGTCGAATCAGTGTATGTGGAATCATTCGATCTTCTACGCCGGAAAGCCAACGGAGACTCAATCCTGCCTAGAGAGATCGATGCTTTGGAGGCAGCCTTCAAGAGCCACAGGCGACGATGGGCCTTAAGGATAGTCGAGGCTCTGAGAGACAGTCGTGCGCCTAGCTGGAGCCAGCTGGCTGCTCACGTGAGAGCGGGATCCGTTCCTCTCTGATCATGACTAGAGTGGCAGAGACAACACTGGAAACGGCGTATGGCGAGTTGCAGTGCTTGGTTTATAGATCAGGCACTAGTGAGGGCGTAGTGCTGGTTAAAGCCTGGAAAGCAAAACCGATAGTGCGCATTCAATCGTCATGTTTGTTCAGCGAATCCTTTCGGTCCAAAGGGTGCGACTGCGCGTTGCAATTGGATTCCAGCTTGAGGGAAATTTACCGAAAAGGTGGCATTCTCATATACCTGTATCAGGAGGGTCGAGGCTACGGCCTGGCGACTAAGGTGAAAGGTATGCAGCTGAGCCTCGAGCGTGGGATAAATACAGCCGATGCCTATGTTGAAATGGGGCTGGAAACAGATCCTAGAACGTATGAACTTGCCATTGAGGTCTTGAACGACTTATCAGTACCGAAAAGATTTCTGTTTGCGACCAATAATCCAAAAAAGTTAGAGGCAGTGAGACAGGCTGGTTATAAGCCTGATCGATATCAGCTGAGCTACTCCACTACTCCGGAGATTGACTCGTATATCGAAAGCAAGGTTGCTGGTCTCGGGCACATTCCAAAGTCTAGCGAAGATGCGTGATCGCGATTTGCTAAACGCCCTTTCTTCGGGCAAAACATTTAAAGTCGATGAGATTGCATGTAAGTTGCACGCGGACCAGATCAGAGGCTACGTCCGAGAGGACCAAATCGGACCCTGGTCCATCCAATCTCCTGCGATGCAGTTAGCATTCAAGATTTCATTTATCTCAATCTGTCATCAGTTCAACTGGGATTTCCTACAGGACACGCTTGCAAAAAAGTTGTTGACGTCGAATGAACACGAGTTTCTACATCGACTGACGACTGTGAAGGCATCCGATTTGTCGTCATGGCTAGCCGATTATCCCAAACAAGAAAGAGTTCGCGCGAAGGAGCGCGTGCAACTTCTCCGCGATGTAGGGCTAAACATCACGAGTAAGTTTGGAAGCTGTGCGGCGTTGTATGGCGAACTCAATGGTCGCCCACTCAGCGTGTTTAGGGAGAAGATGGAAGGATTCCGTGCCTATCGCAATGATCCGCTAAAAAAGAAGACCAACGTACTCACCCATGATCTTTTTAAAGAGCAAATTCTTGAGTTTGCGGATCCGGAAAACATCGAGCCTGCTGTTGACTACCACATAATGAGGCTCTATCTCAGAACAGGCCGAGTCGTACCAGAGCGAAAAAGCCTGATTCCTTTCCTAGAAGGTCGGCCGAATCCTAGAGGAACACTCATCCGAGCACTTCGTATTGCGGTATCTGAGGCAGAACAACTAACGGCACAGATGGCGGGGCTCAATGTGGCAGATGTCAACTTCATTGAGTGGCAAGTCGGTCGGGCAGTCTGCAAAAATGCTGTTCCACTTTGCGAGGCTAGTGTGGTACCAGATTTGGCCAATGACGTTTCTGCCCTGTGTACGTCAGGATGTCCCTATTCCACGAGCTGCCTTGCCTACACATCGATGCATAGTTTTCTTCAGTTCGAAGAACCGACTTACGCATCTACTGATTACTAGCTCGAAATAGGTTCAAACAAGACAACGTCCTCTGTTGCTACAGTAGGCAATCGACGTGGCCAACGAGTTGGATTGACTGCACTCAAACTGGGTCTCAGTTTGGTCTGCTTTACGATCTGCGCTGAAAATCCTATGCGCCCCAGCATTTCAGCAACGATACTGCCGAGTTTTACGTGAACGTCTTTGTAGTAGCCGTCCTGAACAACCAGAACCCCGACCGATTCGGCGTCCATCCAATTCGCAATGTTCGTCAACGAATGATGTAACGATTTGAAGTATTGAGTATATGTCCAATAGTAGTACCTCTCGCTTGCATAGCTCTGATGATTGCGTATCTGCTCGAGCGTCTCGAGGCATTGCGATCCCCAGTCCTCAGGTGGCGATTTGTCCACCATCAGGGTCGTGCCCATCATCGACTTTCGAAGTCCATTCAGATCGATCTCCGTCAGACCGGACAAGATCAGCAGGTTGGGGAGATGTTTGACGATGTAATCGAGTCGGGTTAGATACGGAGGGGAAGTAAGTACATGCGTTGCGCGCCGTTGCCTTGGCAGGTTGGCGATAGTTGAGGTATCACCATTCAAAATGATCACTTTTCGGTTGCTAACGCGAGTCGAGAGATGTTGCAGATCAGACAACATCGTATTAGAGATTTCGGTTGAGCTACTATGCAATCCCGCTAGGCCAATGAGTTCGCCCTGCATCGCACGGCGGTGCCATGTTGGGTTCGATCCGATAATCAATTTAGAGGATTTTGAAGCTGCCAGGCAAAGCGCGGTGATGGCGACTACTTCTGAGTCATACTGGCCGGATACGTCCTCTAGAAGCGTAGCCAGAACATTTTCACGAGTGCATTTTGTCGAATTTAACACCCTAGTAAACACAGTCGATGCAAAGGCTAGGCAGTCAGCATCAAACCGGTCTTGAGCTTCTGGATGGAAGAATCTCGAGACGCTCTTGCGGCCGCTCGCACCAAGGAGCTTCTTCACCTTACTTCGATCGCTAGAAATCGCGAGCTTTGCGCGGCTAAGCAAACAAGCAAAAGGATCTAAGTCGATCCCAATCGCGGGAGAACCTCTCAGCAATGCGCTCACCAGGGTGGTTCCAGACCCGGCAAAAGGGTCTACTACTAGCGAAGTACGGTCGGAATCGAGTGCGGATAGAGTTTCGTCGGCGAATCGATCTGAAAACGCCGCATAGAAATCCGCCCATTGATGGACTGGGTTAAGCTGACGCTTGTCCACTTTGGGATTCGGCAGCTCATCTAGCTGCGAAATCCTCTGAAATAGAGATAGCTGCGAATTCACGAACTTCTGAGGTTACTCTGAGTCACTCTTGTTCTTGCTTGAGTTCAAAAGTCTCTTATGAGCACGGCATTGTGCGATTTGGTGCTGGACTCGACGATCTGCTTAACATCCTGGACGTGTTCACGTTACTGGGCTAATCGGGGTTCAATATACAAGATTGGGATCGAATACCTGATGCGCTCTTGCAGGCCGTTGGACGAGCATTGCAACCTCCTGCGACATCCGCCGCCGCCGATCCGAAAAAGCTCTAAAAAACATAGAGATACGAATCTCATTGGATTAGGCTCGCTACGAGACCGTTGTGGTAAGTTAGCTAATAGCGGCTGTTTTAAACTAGGGTGTCGGGGATCGGTACCGCGAATTTGCATGAGATGTTGCGCTGTGCAGGCCGACAATCCAGCGATCATTTAGATATTGTGCACTTTCAGACCTGCACACCTATCCCTGCCACTTTGTGAACACCGTCTTGAGCCGCTCCACCGTATGCCGCCACTTCGGTGTCAATGGCTGGCATACCGTATTCTGATTACCAAACAGCCCGACTTCGTTGATCGCCTGATCGGCGGGGACTTCGTCGAGCCACTTCACCCGTACAAAGTACTCGGACTTCTCAGGATCATCGGCAAGTTGCCGGTATTTGTCGGCATGCTTCAGCACGTCTAACGCTGGGCGATCTCCCTCCGAGGTAGTGACCGTGAAAACCTTAGCCGGTTGTACCGCCTCCAGCACCCGCCCGACGCCCACGTAGCCCACTTTCGGAATTTTCACCCACACGCGGTCACCAGGCGATAGCAGCTTGAGTGTCTGGCTGTACCAGCTGCCGCCACCCGCGCTGATGAATCCGTATTCGCGTGCATCGTCCCAGCTGCGCGACGAGGGATCTCCGAAAGACACGTAATACTCGCCGTTCCAGGGCTCCTTCTCGCCCTTGGACTTGGTCGACGTTGCGACATTGGCTTGGGTCTCGCCCGGATCAATTAACCACGCGCGGCTGAGCAACTGCTGGCCGTTATGCTCGAAGACCTGGAAAAACACCACGTTGATGGCGATATCCCGCGCATTCAGATAGCTGACGATGCGATCGGTGGAGGCATCGAGTTCCGCAGCAACGATGATGATCTGATGGGATGCGTTGAGCGTGTCTTCGTCCAGCTCAGCGCCGAAACGACGGAGAAACGCCTCGTCGAGGCTGCCCCCGTCCGAGAACCGGTGATAGATCTGCGCGACCTTCTCAGCGCTGAGCTGGTCTACCCAGGAGGCGTAGTCCAGCGCCTGGGCTATGATCTCGCGTGGCGTGCGGTCGCGCTTGAGCTCGACCAGCACCAGCGAGCCGTCGGGCGCAATGGCCAGCAGGTCAATGCGCCCGCCGAAGCTGGTGATTTCCTGCCGTCCGATCAGCATCCATTCGCCGGAGAGCACGCGCGAATCGCGAACGATCATCTCTTCCAGAGTCTGCTCGCTGGCCAGCCGGCTGGTCTCCAGCGCTTTGGGTTCGGCACCGACGGTCCAGATTGAATGCTGAATGGGCATGGTTCACTTATGCAGTGGCAAGCAGGGTTTCGACCCACGCATGGTGGCGATGCTGACGAAGGTAGTAATGCGCAGCTGAACTGAAGGGCGATCTGGCAGACAGCCTCTCTTTTAGCCGCGAGGTGATGGACGCTCGGCCTGCCGCACCGACCGGCAGTTCTTCGAATATCTTCACGTCCGCCGCTATCTCATTGCAGAGTCGCTCCCGCTGCGCATTGAAATCCGGATGATCCAGGTTGAGTAGGATTTTGCTGTCTTCGACCCGTTTCACCGCAACAGAATCTCTTCTAAAGTCGGGATGGATTACAGGACGACCATCCGGCAGGAACGCCACCAACTGGCAATCAAACTCGCTGCAGGGGTCGAGGATGACAGGCCGCTCACGCTTGATTGATCGGAGGCCCTTCGCCTTCGTCTTAGGATCGAGCAAGGGAAACGCGTCCCCCTTGCCACCGGCGCAACCGTGTTCTTCGTTGTGTTTCGGGCTGTTGGCGAATGGGCAGGCGACGCGATAATTCTCTGCTTTGAACGCCAGGAACCAGTAATCACACTTGGGTCTGTAGTGGTCGATGGTGAGCGATGCGCCGATCAGCTCGGCCTCGGTATACCAGCACTTGTTGCCAAGTATGCTGGTGAGTCGGTTCTTGATCGGCGACCACTTGGAAACGCCGTTGCTGTTGATGTAGGCCTGCCTCAGGCCAGCAGCCTTACTGGTGACCAGCTTGTGCGCTCGGTCCAGGCGCCGCTTATCCTTTTTACCCGTCGCATTGGAAAATGCAGACCTCAGTAGCGCATCGATCTGAACGTGCCTCAACTCGCGCCTCCTGCACTTTCCCGGCGACTGCGCAAGAACTCGACATAGTTCGGATCGCGCTCACTGATCCCAGGCTGCAATATTTCCAGCATTTCATTCAACTCCCGCAGCCGCTGCTTGTCCGCTTCAGACAGTGTCTCCTTCACGCTGAGATCCAGCCGCTCGTCCATCAGCAGTTGGGTCTTCTTGTCGAGACTGGAAGGCAAGCCGAAGAACTCGCTACTGCACAGCAGGTTGGCAACGCCCTGGCCGCGGGGGTTACGGCGGGGATGCTCGAACAGGGATTGCTCTGTACCGGAGGCATTGGCAAGGAAAACTTGCGGCGCCACCAGTCCAGAAATCGTTACCGGATCGTGGGTTGCCATCAGGACCGTTGAATGCTCCCGCTGCGATATGTCGAACGCCTCCTCGAGCATCTCCGGATACTCCCAGGACCATTGGGGGTTCAGATGGGTATCGGGTTCGTCCAGGAGAACGAGGTTATCGCACTGGTTGGTCAGATGAATGGCGCCGACCACAGCGATCAGCTGCTTCTCGCCTTCGCTCAACTGCTCGAAATCAAACGGTTCGCCGCGTTCATCGCCGATCAGTTGGTACTCGACGCCCTGCAGGATGCCGCGAGCGGCAAGATGTTCGAGTGCGAGGTATAGATTGTCCCGTCCGGCCTCGAGCCGGTGTTTCAGATCGCTTTCCGGCTTCGTGCTGCGGAAGTTATCGGGATAGGTGTAAGTTCGCGTTTCCGTGAAGGCGCCACCGACCGGGCTCTCGTCGTCATCCCCATGCTTCACCGCCCTTCGGCTCTCCTCATGATCCGCTGTTTCGGCCAGGGCCGCGATGGTTTTGCGGACCTTGCCGGTGGTGCCCCACAGGACGGGCTCGTCCTTCTCGGAGTCGAACCCCTTGGGTGACTGCAGGACTATCTTTATGTCCCGGGCACCGGAGATATTGAGGCGTCTGAGGAAATCGACCTGGCGGTGAGCAATGAGGCCCAGAAGAATGTGGCGCGCCTGCTGGTTGGTGGAAAGCACAAAGAGCGGACGGAGGTTATCACGCTCGGGCTCCTGGACGAGTTGGCGGAAGCTCGCGGTGTAGCGTTTGATCAGGCGCCGAATGCGGTCGCACTCTCCAGAGTAGTAAGCGAAAGTGCTCTCCGGGTAAAAGACCTGGGCGTCCCCATCCCGCAGACGGCGGGCGAAGTGGCCAATCGGCATCTCCTGCTCATCGACGATGGCGCGCAGCCGCCCATCCGCGGCCGAGAGTGCGATCCGCCGGCCCTGAGCTTCGTATTCCAGGCTGAAGTCGAACGGCGGTGATTTGTTGAGGTAGGTGTCCAGCAGAATATGAAGAATCGCCTCGACCAGATTGGATTTACCGCTGCCATTGCCGCCGATGACGGCGTTGAGGAGATAGGGCTGTTCGAAAGTGACCTCGCAGTTGCGGAGGTTCTTGAAGTGGTTAATCCAGAGCCGGCGAAGCTTCATAGGTTGGCGGCCACTGTGGGGGATGGCGCGCCAGCGGCAGTGAGGTCGGCGACGAGGGCTTCGAGGAGGTTCTTGGCGGTGGTGCGGGATTCGGCAATCTGCGTTTCCAACTCGTCCACCAAGGCCATCAGTCGTTCCACTTTGGCCACGATCCGGCCTTGTTCTTTGAGAGGCGGGACTGGAATCCAGTAATCCTTGACCATTTTTACGTTTACCCGCGGCGCGGTCATTCCGGTGATGAGCGTGCCGACACGAGCAGCAATAAATGGCGAATTTAGGATGAGCTCCAGCATTCTTGGGTCCATCTGAGAAGATGAGCGAATCAGCATCATTCGTTGACCGAGGCACAGTTCAATGCCGGGTGGAATTCTGCATGCGTTTCCCACTTGACCTTCTCGGCAGTAGAGAATGTCGTTCTCCGTCGGCTTTAGGCGTTTGATCCTTTCTTCAAACGTCTTTTCGCTCACAAACTTCGCGCTCGCCAGGTCGAGAAATCCTGGGTTGAGTTGAGAAGTTCTAACGCAGTACTTCCCTGAGTCGGTCCACTTAGGAGTCGAATGTGGGCAGTCCACTATCTCCGATGAGACTTCTACTAACGATGTCCAAAGCCAATTCTCTGGCAGAGCAAAAGGAGGAGGATTCCCTTTGCTGTCGGTGTCACGATCGTTCAATGAAGCTGGATCGTCGTTCCGACTCTGCGGGACTAGCTTGCCTTGGACGGCAAGGGTGAGGATGGACTTGCGCAAGTCGGCTGGGTCGATGTCGTAGGACTTGTGGAAGAGGAACTGGAGGTTGGCCGGGGTGGGCGCGTCGGCGAAGCGAGACAGCGAGGCGCGGGCGAGTACGGCGTGCCGGGTGTCGCGTTCCTGCTGCTGCGCCTCCAGCCGATCACACAGGGCCATCAACTCATCCACCTTCGCCACGATGCGCTTCTGCTCGGCGAGGGGTGGGAGGGGGAACGGCTTGCAGGCAAAGTAGCCCGCCGGAACCCTCTTTTGGCCAGCCGAGCCAGTCATGTGGCGGATTCCCTCAAGGAGAAATTGTGGAGAACGGAGGAAAATCCAAACGTAATACGGTTCAACAACGGGAACAAAAGGGCGTGCCACATGCAGCTCAGTTGTTCCGGCTCCGATGCCATTTTCTAACCCCTCGATCACGGCCGATTTCCCGTTCTGAAAGCATGGCGTGATCTTCGCCAAAGCGATGTCCCCGTTTGCCAGATGGGTAAATCCTTTCTTCAACTCCGACCACCGGCGGAGTTCTCCATTGAGCTTTCCACCGTACTGCTGGGGAATGGCTGGCATCGGCAAAAACGTTGCCAAGGTAGAATCTTCAACGGCATTACGCGGCGCAATCTCCGCTATCTCGCCGAGTGAGGTCCAAGTCCAACTGTTTGGTATTGTGGGGCGCTCGAACTCAGCAACCGGCCGGATTTCGCGGGCCTTTTTCAGCTTTTTTTCCGCGATCAACCTAGCTCGCGCCGCCGTCGCCTTGGAGACTAAATCGGAAGCGAGCCCTTCATGCGGCTCTTGATCCACTAAGTTTCCTGTAATAGCGAGTCCCAAGACCATTTCCCGCATCTTTACAACTGCATCCGGGGCGCCGGCGAACCGGTCGAACTTCTCAAAGAAGGTCTCCGGATTCATTCAGTAAGTCCCGTGGTCGACATCAGCGCGTGGTGGAGTTCCTGCTTCAGCTTGCCGCGTGTCTCGCCGATCTGGGCGAGAAGCGATTCGTATTCGGGTAGCAAGTCTTCAACCCTACCTGGCCCGGTGTCAGCGTTGTGTGGATTCTTGAGGTCCAGGTTGTAGTTCCCGGCCTTGATGTCCTCGAAGCTGACGCGCCAGGCTTGCTCGGTTTCCTTGCGCTTGCTGTACAAGCCGTTCTTGTCGGGCTTATCCCACCATTTCTTCTCCGGTTTGAATTCCTCGATGCGGATGGGTTTGCCCTTGTTGTAGCTCTTCGCACCCTCCGGATACGGATGCTCGTAGTACCAAATTTCCTTCGTCGGCTGGCCCTTGGTGAAGAAGAGCAGGTTGGTCTTGATGCCGGTGTACGGATTGAAGACGCCGTTCGGCAGGCGGACGATGGTGTGCAGGTTGCACTCGCTCAAGAGCCTTTCCTTGATGCGGGTTTTCACGCCTTCGCCGAAAAGCGTGCCGTCGGGCAACACCAGGCCGGCGCGGCCGCCGGGTTTGAGCACACGCATGATGAGCACGAGGAACAGGTCGGCGGTCTCGCGGGTGCGGAACTCGCTGGGGAAGTTGGCCTCGATGCCGTCTTCCTCCATGCCGCCAAAGGGCGGGTTGGTGACGATGACGTCGACGTATTCCTTCGGCTTCCAGTCGGTGAGCGGTCGCGACAGCGTGTTGTCGTGGCGGACGTTGGACGGCACGTCGATGCCGTGCAGCATCAGGTTGGTCATGCACAGCACGTGCGGCAGGTGCTTCTTCTCGATGCCCGAGAAGCAGTTCTGCAGGGTGGCCATGTCCTTGTCGGTTTTGGCCTGGTCGCGCAGGTGGTCGATGGCGCAGGTGAGGAAGCCGCCAGTGCCGCAGGCGGGATCGAAAATCGTTTCTCCGAGACGCGGGTCGACCTGCTGCACGATGAACTGGGTGACCGCGCGGGGGGTATAGAACTCACCCGCGTTGCCGGCGGATTGAAGGTCTTTCAGGATCTTCTCGTAGATATCGCCGAACAGGTGGCGGTCTTCGGAAGCGTTGAAGTTGATGCCGTTGATCTTGTTGATGACCTGCCGCATCAGGGTGCCGTTCTTCATGTAGTTGTTGGCATCCTCGAAGGTCATGCGGATGAGCCCGGCGATGTGGTCCTGTCCGGCTGTCATGTTCTTGAGTGCCGGGAGCAAGGAGTTGTTGACGAAGTCGAGCAGGGCTTCGCCGGTCATGCCCTCCTCGTGGGCCGCCCAATTGCGCCAGCGCAGGTGGTCCTTGAGCGGAGACTTGTAGTTGTCCTCCAAGACTTCCATCTGCGTTTCGCGGTCGTCGAAGATCTTGAGGAAGAATAGCCAGGCCATCTGCTCGATGCGCTGGGCATCGCCGTAGGTGCCGGCGTCCTTGCGCATGATGTCCTGGATGGATTTGACGAGATTGGAGATATTGGGCATGGGTCAGGTCTTCCTACGCAGCGACGGCGTAAAGGGCGTGCTCGAGGTCACGGATGGCGCTGCGGTAGGCGGCTTTACCACCGAAGAGCTGGACGATTTCGATAGGCGTCCCGAAGTCCCGCAGGGGATCAACCTTTAGGATCTCCATCGACTCGACGCTCTGGATGCCGCTGTCGGCATACTTGGCGAGCAGGGCTTCGAGCACCGCGCGGGCCTTGTCGCCATACTTGCCGAAAACATCGCGCTTCTGCACGCCATCGGCGCGTTCTCTGCGCGTGAGCGGCGGCTGGTCGTAAGCGATGTGGCAGATGAGATCGAAGGCGTCGTAGTCGCGGCCAACCTGGTCGGCCAGTTCGTCAAGGAAGAGCCCCTGGGCGGCCAACTCCTCGATCAGGGCTTTCTTCTGGTCGGCCGCGTTCCAGGTCGTGAGGAAGTCGTTGAGCGTCGCGAAAGACTTGTGCACCGTCTTGCGGGAATAGTCTGTGAGCGATTCCGTAATAAGACGGCCATCGGCATCGAGGTATTGCACACGCTCCGTGGCGACACTCACTTCGACATCATCGACGTAGTAACGCCGCGGCGCGCCGGGCTCTCCTTCGCCGGGGCCGCGCGGTGGCGGCGGATCGACGATGATGCCGCCTGTTAGCTCCTGCTCGCCGGGCCGGGTTGGTTCATCGGGCGGTACTACGGGCTCATCCGGACCGGGCTCGTAGATCTGAACCGGATCGCCGTCGAAATCGGGGTCGGCGAACAGCGCCGTCGCTTGCTTGAAGTCCATGATCGTGAAGAAGAACTTGTCGTAGTCTTCGTTGATGCGTGTTCCGCGGCCAATGATCTGCTTGAACTCGGTCATGCTGTTGATGCGCTTGTCGAGCACGATCAGGTGGCAGGTCTGGGCGTCCACGCCGGTGGACATGAGCTGCGAGGTGGTCGCGATGACGGGATATGTCGACTCGGGATCGATAAAGTTATCGAGCTGCGCCTTGCCCTCGTTGTTGTCGCCGGTGATGCGCATGACGTACTTGCTGTTCTCGGCGGCCAGATCCGGATTGGCGTTCACCAGTGCCTGGCGCATGCGCTCGGCATGGTCGATGTTCTCGCAGAAAACAATCGTCTTGGCGTAGCGGTTGGTGGCTCTGAGAAACTCTGTGATCTTCTCGGCCACGCGCTCGGTACGCCGTTCGAGCACGAGGTTGCGATCCATGTCGCGCACGTTGTACTCGCGGTCCTCGATCTCGAAGCCGTACTTGTCGAGCTTGCCGGCTTCGGGCCGCCAGCCATCGAGGTCCTTGTCGAGGCCGATGCGGACGACCTTGTAGGGTGCAAGAAAGCCATCGTTGATGCCCTGTCGCAGCGAGTAGGTGTAGATGGGCTCGCCGAAATATTCGATATTCGAAACCTCCCTGGTTTCCTTCGGTGTAGCGGTGAGCCCGATCTGTGTCGCTGAGGCGAAGTATTCGAGAACCTGCCGCCAGGCAGCATCGGCGGCGGCGCTGCCCCGATGGCATTCGTCGACGATGACCAGATCGAAGAAGTCCGGCGAGAACTGCCTGTAGATGTTGCTCGCCTCTTCCGTGCCGGTAACGGCCTGGTAGAGGCAGAGGTAAATCTCGTAGGATTTATCTACTGTGCGGTTGGTGATCTTGGTCATCGCCTGACCAAAGGGCTTGAAATCGTTGGTCTTGGTCTGGTCGGCAAGGATGTTTCGGTCGACGAGGAAGAGAATGCGTTTCTTCGCTCCAGACTTCCACAGGCGCCAGATGATCTGGAAAGCGGTATAGGTCTTGCCGGTACCGGTGGCCATGACCAGCAGGATGCGATCCTCGCCGCGGGCAATGGCGTCGACCGTGCGGTTGATGGCGTTGACCTGGTAGTAACGGGGCTTCTTGCCGCTGCCATCGTCGTAGTAATCGAAGGTTGCTACGGCCTGCTGCTGGGGCGTGTAACCCTTTGCGGCGCTGTAGCGTTGCCACAGTTCGTCCGGACTCGGGAACTGGTCGAGGGGAATCTCCCGCTCTACGGGATTCGCGCCTGCCAGGCGGTTGTGTTCGAGAAACGCGTCGCCGTTCGAGCTGTATGCGAAGGGGAGATCGAGCGTTTCCGCGTAATCGAGCGCTTGTTGCATACCCGCGCCGACGGTTTGATTGTTGTCTTTCGCTTCAATGACGGCGATCGGAATATTTGGCTTGTAGAAGAGGATGTAGTCGGCTTTCTTGGCCTCGCCACGATGGACGGTCTGTCCCCGTACGATCACCCTACCCTTGGTGAAGTAGTGCTCCTCGAGGAGCTGCGTCATGAGGTCCCAGGAGCCCTGTTTGTCCTTATCGAGGGCAGGTGTGATGAACTTAGTACGGATATCCGCTTCAGTAAGATTCTTCTTGTTCATATACCTGACCTCCGCCTGGTTCCAGCCTATAGACAGTGACTGTATCTATAGGAAGGTTGCATTCGTTCTCTGGAACATCCCGGAGAATAGCCGGTGCGATCGGTAATTCAATCGTCCTTGGCGGAGATCTGAGCAACAGCGCGCACTATCTCTTTAGTTGGTTTTGTTTCAGCCGCGCTACTGACTGGATTTTCCTAGCTGTTCGAAGTATTCCGCCGCAGCCTCCGAATCCCTCTCCCCATCCCTGGGCTCCTGCGCCCGGATCGGCGCCGCGGCCTGATTCACCAGCGCCGCCTCGATCAGATCCAGCCGATCCTTCATGAGCTGAGCCAGCACCTCGGTGTTGGCCGCCTCCGTCCCGCGCTCGACATACGCAGCTCTCGATAGCGCCGTATCGAGCTCGAAATCCCCCCCGATCTCCTGACCCGCCCGGAACTCGAGCGCATCCGCCTGCCGCAGCATCGTCTCCATGTCGCTGGTATCGAATGCGCCGATCCCGGTGTTGTTCCGGGTCAGCTCGCCGCGCTGTTCGCCGCCGAGGCCGTTCATCGCCTCCGTCAGTTGAGCCCGCAGCGCCCGCACCTGGGCCAACGTGCTCGGATTCCCCCCTTCCCCCTCACTCGCCTCCAGCATCCGCCGCGCCTGGCCGAGCCTTTCGGTGAGCCGCTCCAGCGCCCGCTCCACCGCCGCTTCGTTGCCCACGGCATAGAGCGGCCGCCCGAACTCGAACGCATCCGCGCTGGCGGCGAGCCGCTCGTCGAGCCGTTCCTGGGCGATCTCGGCCAGCGCCTGCTCGAGGGAACGGGCGGCGGCCTCGTCGTCGATGGCGTCCCCCAGCGCGCCGATCTCCCGGGTGAGCTCGTTCAGGTCTTCCTGCATGCGCCGCTTGCGCTCGGCATAGGGCGACATGGCGTAATCGTCGAAGCGCCGCTCTGCCTCCGTGCGCGCATTGAGCGCGTCGTCCTGCACCTGGTCGAGCCGGTTCATGATCTGTCTCTGGTCGGCGAGCAGGTTCTCGGCCTGGCGCTCGCCGCGGGCGATCCGATCACTCAAGCTCCCGAGCGCTTCCTGGCGCAGCGCATCCGCCGCGCGCTGGATCGCCTCCGTGGCTTCCCGGGTGGCCTCTCTCCTGGTATTGGGATCGCTGCCTTCCCGGTCGAGCGAACGGTCGATGGCCTGGCGCGCCTGGGCGAGGTCCTCGATGGCGTCGTTCATGGAGCGTTGCGATTGGCGGGACTGGCCGGATTGCTGGCTTTGGCTGCCGCCCTGGCTCGACGCGGACTGATTCTGCTGACCCTGCTGGCTCTGCTGCTGCCGGCGCAGCTCCTCTTCGAGCCGTTCCAGTTCTCGCTGCAGACGTTCCTGCTGCCAGCGGCTGGCGAGCGATTCCTGGCCGCGGCCGGCCTGCTGGGCGAGCTGCTCCTGGCGGGCCGCGAGCTCGGCCAGGCGCTGCCACTCCTCGCTCTGCTCGGGACTTTCGCCTCCCATGCTCGGATTCTGCGGCGTCTCGTAGCGGTTGCGCTCCGGGTCCATCTCCAGATCCATGAGCTCGGAGAGCGAGCGGCCGGCGGTGCCGCGCATGCTGGCCTCGCCCATGGAGACGTCCACGTCCGTCATGCTGGCGTTGGCGGCGAGCAGGTGCTGCAGGGCCTGCTGCTCCGGGCCGATGGCGTTCTCGAGATCCAGTGCCGCGAGCTGCTCGGCGGCGGGGGCCATGTCCTCGGCGGCGGCGGTGAGCTCGCTGGTGAACGTGTCGATCTCGTCGTCCATCGTCAGCCTGCGGGCGGCGGCGCGCTCGATGAGCGTGGTCACCTGATCGCGCAGCGTGCGCTGGAGCAGGGCCAGCACTTCGGCCTGGTCTTCGTCCGCGGGCTCTCCCTCACCTCTGGACTGCTTGTTGATCAGGTTCCAGGTGGCGGAGACGATCTCGCGCTGGCGCTCCACCAGCTCGCCCGGGCCGCCGTCGCCCCCCTGGCCGCCGCTGGCATTGGCCTGGGACTCGCGGTAGGTGCGGTCGAACGGGCGCACGTCCACGAAGTAGAGGGCCGTTTTCGCGGCCTGGGCGTGGTCGGTGGCTTCGGCGTAGAAGCTGATCATGTCGCCGGGCCTGAGGGGGCGGGCTGGCTCGTCGGGGAGCTGGGAGGTGACCCGGAGATCCTCGAGGTAGAGCACGTGCTCGGCGAGCGCCGGGGCATCGGCGCCGGCCGGGGCGCCGGTGGCGGTTTCGGTGATCGATTCCACCGGCAGCTCGGCCATGGTCCAGACGCCGCCGTTCACGGCGTAGCTCAACTGCAGGGTCTTGATGCCGAAGTCGTCCGTGGCGGAGAAGCGCAACGTGCGCTCCTCGATGGCGGTGGCCTGGCTGTCGTGGCCGGGCCAGACGAACGCCACCTCCGGCGGCTGGTCCGCCACCACGTCGATGAAGTAGGTGTCGCTGATCCGGGCGAGCGTGCCTTCGTGGCGCACGGCCACGTGCCAGC
Source organism: Pseudomonadales bacterium (assembly GCA_050185825.1). GTDB lineage: Bacteria > Pseudomonadota > Gammaproteobacteria > Pseudomonadales > Azotimanducaceae > SZUA-309. The sequence goes on from JBFWZA010000002.1 coordinate 31,069, forward strand.
TGCCGGGCTCGGCGACGGTGAAGGCCGCAACGGTGAGGTTGGTTTCCGGGTCGACGTTGGCATCCAGCACCTCGCCGTTCACCACGATGAGCGGAGCTTCGATCGGTGCATCGGTGGTGGCCGTGATGGCGACCTCGGTGCCGGTGACGGCGGCCACGTCGCCGTCCTCGCGATGGGTGACGGGCAGCCCGGTCCAGGTGGGGTAGGTGTAGTCCAAGGCCACCTTCGTCACCCTCGGCAGGTCGGCCACCTTTATCACGTGGCGCTCGGAGGTGAGCCCCGCCGAGCCCGCGTAGTAGGCCACCTCCTCGGTCACCCCCACGAACACGAAGCCGTAGCGGTCTTCACCCAGGCGGCTCATGGGGGCCGTCTCCCAGCCCGCGGTGCCCGCGAAGTTGGCGTGCATCTGCATGCCCCGGGCGACGAAGCCGGCGGCGGTGGCCTCCACCACCACGTCCGCGCCGCGCGGCACCACCGTATCCCCGGGGCTCACCGTGATGCGCGGGGCGGCGGCAGTGAAGAGATCGCCGGTCCAGAGCCGCTGGGCGGCGAGCTGGAAGGGGGAGATGCCGGTGGTGATGAGGATCAGCGCGACGGCGAGTGCGGCGGCCGCGGCGGCGGGCAGGGCGATGTCTCTTGTACGGACAACGTCGGCTGGGGGCGCGGTGCCGGCGATGGCTTCGGTCTCCCGGGTGAGGAGCGCGAAGAGCGGGGTGTCGTCGCCGCGGGTGGCGGCATCCCGCCAGGTGGCAAGCCGGCCGCCGAAGGCAGGGACCCGGGATTCGAGCTCGCTGGCGGCGCGCGCCTCGGAGACCGGGCGCCAGACGAGCCAGCTGATCCCGCCTATGAGCACCATATATAGAAGCACCCGCGCGGCCACGATCCAGCCGCCGGCGGGCACCAGGGTGACGAAGAGGAAGGCGAGGCCGGCCGTGAGGGCGAATGCCGTGAGCGCGATGGCGGCGGCACCGCGGGCGGCGAAGCGCTGCTTCAGGCGGCGCCGGGACTCGCTGAGATAGGCGGCCAGGGTCATGCGGCGGCCTCGGCGTTCGGGGGCTGGGCGCTGCGGGTTCTGTCCTTGAAGGCCGTGTCCCGGAACACATTGGCGTAGACGGCTTCGATCAGCACGAGGGCGGCGAGCAGGGCCAGCAGCCAGGGGGCCAGGGGGAGCTCGCGTTCCGTTTGCTGGGACGCCGGCGGTGCGGACGCATCGGCGGCGCGGTCGTTCAGCAGCGCGCGGGTCTCCGCCACGGCCCGGGTGGCGGACGCCGTCTGCTGCCAGTTGCCGAGCACGGTGTCGGACGCGCGGGTCAGGTCCGACTCGGCCGGATGCACGTTCACGGCGAGAAAGCGGCGGCTCGACGGGGTGCGGAGCTGATAGACGCCGGGCTCGGCGAGGGTGACGGTGGGCCGGTCCACGGTCTCGGAGAGCCCGAGCACCCGCGTGCCTGCTTCATCGAAGAGCTGCACGTTCTTGGCGGGAATGGCGAAGGGCTCGCCGGCGCGCGCCTCGGCGGGCAGCACGTCCTCGGCCAGATAGCCGAGCGCGTTGGCCATGAACGCGACGAAGGCAGGCCGCACCACCAGGGTGGACCAGGCGGGATCCAGCGCGGTGCCGAGCAGGAGCAGTCGGCCGGCGCCGAGGCGATGCTCGGTGAGGAGCGGGGTGCCGTCGTCGAGGGCGAGCAGCACGTCGCCGACGTGGTCTGTGTTGTCGGGCGCCCTGGCGTCTTCGTCGGGCCGAGGGCCTGGAACACGGTGAGACCCTGCCAGGTGCCGAAGCCGGCGAGCACGGGATGGCTCGCGTCTGCGGCCACCACGCCGCGGGGTGATTGGCTGAGGCGGTCCGGGGCGAGGGGCAGATTCACCAATGGCAGCCGGCCGCTGGACCGGGCGCTGGCGTCCACGGCGACTAGCACCGCGCCGCCGGCTTCCAGATATCTGATGAGTTGGCGATCCACGCCGCCGGCAAGAGCGTCGGCGCCGAGCACGGCGACCACCGGGGCGGTGTCGGTATCCAGGGTGCTCGTGCGCTGGGGTGTGAAGCGGGGGGCGGCGGCGGCCACCGCGGCGCGCAGGTAAGCATAGGCGCGGTCGCTGGTGGTGAGTACGGGCAGCGCCGCGGTGACGGCGTCGGTTTTTGCCAGGCGGCGGACGTTGTCGGCGGCGAGCGCATCGTCGGCTTCGAGCGTGGCGGTCCAGACGACGGCTTCGCGGCGGCGGGCGTCGGTGTCGGATTCGGGCAGGGCGAACGTGGCGGTGGCGCTGCCGTTCTCCGGCACGAACACGGATTGCTCGCCGATAGGGTCGTCGTTCTGGGTGAGCGTGAGGGTGACCTTGGCGCCAGGCGCGGCGAAGGACTGCACGGTCACGTCGAGCGTGTTGTTCGGACCCGGATGCAGGCGGACGATGGCGCGGTTGCCGGTGGCCTCGTCTGCCGCCACCACCGGAACCAGCTCCGTGGGCCACACCAGGCCGGCGACCAGCGCGTTGAACTGATCGGGCAGGCCAGTGGCCTGGAAGTCGGAGATGACGTACACGCGTGCGCGCTCGCCGGGGGCGAGCAGGGTATCCGTGAGCGTGGAGACCCTGCTCATGAGGCCGGCCATGGCGAGGCGTGTGCTCGCGGGTTCGATGCCGGCAAGCGCGCCGGTGAGACGGCTGGTGTCGTCCGTGAGGGGCACGAGGAGCGTGAGCGCGTCCGCGGCGGTGACGATGGCGGCCTTGGCGCCAGTGGGCAGATCGCCGATCAGGTCGCGGGCCTCGGCTCTTGCGGCGCGGATCTGTGCGCCATCGTTACGCGCCATGGAGAGCGAGGTGTCGATGACGATGATGCGGTGCTCTACCGCTTCAATGGGCGCGGTGTCGTCTCCGGTGAGCTTCAGGACCGGCTCGGCGAAGGCGAGGCAGGCGGCGATGAGCAGCAGCCAGCGCAGCGCCAGCAGCACGAGATGCTGCAGCCGCTTGCGCAGGTTCACGGGCGCCTCGGATGCGCGCATGAGAAACAGAGAGCTGAACGTGCGCTGCTCGCTCGCGTGGGCGTTCAGCCGGTGCAGCCACCAGGGGATGGTGAGGAGCGCGAGTCCGGCTAGGAAGGCGGCGGAGGCGAAGAACATCAGGGGGTGGCTCCGGGTGCGGTGTTGGCCGGAGGAGCGGTGCGATAAGGCTCACAGGCAGGTGGGTTGCTGGTTCGTTGACCCCTGGAAATCAGGGGCATAGATTGAGTGCGGTGAGTCGCAGGGAGGTTGCCTAATGGATTTGCCAGATATCGATAAGCTCTCGTTTGAGGAAAAGCGCCGTTTGGTCGAGAAGCTACTGGAATCGATGTCTGCTGAGACGGCGGAACCAGCGCCAGAGTGGCATCTTGAGCTAGCGAGGGAGTGCCTGGCGGAGTACGAACGGACCGGTGAACGAGGCGAACCCGCGAGGGAAGCGATCGAGCGGATCTTCCGCAACTTCTGAAGACGCAATCGGAATCAAGGAAGCAGGACGATGGACCTTTCCGAAATACTGAAACTGAGCGTGGAAGAGCGGCTGGAGCTGATGGCCCAGATCTGGAACACGATCCCGACTGACCCGGGATATCCGAATCTCGAATCCTGGCAGCTGCGCTTCGCCGAAAAAAGACTGGAGGAGCATCGGCGGGACGGCGGCGGAGTTCCCGTTCAGGAAGCGGTCGAAAGAATTCGCAATCGGCTGAAGAAGGGTTCCTGACTGGAATCGCCTGGGAGTAGATCGGTGAGAACTGCGGATCTTGAAAAGATGAGCGTTGAGCAGAAGCTATCGCTGATCGAGGCCATCCATGATTCCCTGGGCGCGGACCCCGATTCTTTGCCGCATGAGTACCGGAACATGGATGTTGAACAGCGTCTGGATCTCTGTGGAAGGATCCAGGACTCCATTGCACCGGAGGACTACCCGCTTCCCGAATGGCAGGTTCGGATTGTGCAGGCAGAACTTGAGGCATTCCGCCGGAATGGCGACCCGGGACTGCCTGCGGATGAGGTGCTTCGCGAATTGCGTGCGCTGCGATAGGGTCGTAGTGAGATGATCGACTACGCAGAGATTCAGATGATGTCGATTGCCGAGCGCCGTCAGTTGATGGATATGCTTCGTCGGTCGCTCGAAGAAGAAGTACCGCCAGGGATCCTCTCTGAGCCAGATCACTGGGAGGCTGTACTGGAAGCTCGCCAGCGGTTTGTCGACGACCCTGATCAGGGCGAGGATGTGAAAGACGTGATGACCAGGCTTCGCTCTCGTCATTACGGCAACTAACAGAAAGGGGGCACAACGATGGACCTTTCAGAAATACTGAAGCTGAGCGTCGAAGAGCGACTCGAGTTGATGGCTCAGATCTGGAACACGATCCCATCTGACTCAGAGAATTCGAATCTCGAGTCCTGGCAGATGAGGCTGGTCGATCAGAGGGTGGATTCTTATCGACGAAAAGGTGAAAGCGTTTCTGCTCGAGAAGCTGCAGAGGAGATTCGTAACCGCCTGAAGAAGTGAAAGTACGTCTCAGCCCCGAAGCGCGCCTGGAGCTTGATGCAATCGTAGATTGGCATGAGGTCGAGCAGCCCGGTCTGGGTGGTGATCTCATAGATGAATACCTGCAGATCGTCGCGTGGATCGAGCGAAACCCGCGGATGTATGAGGAAGTACGGCCAGGTGTGCGGCGAGCAAGTTTGCAACGCTTTTCGTACCGCCTTTACTACCTGATCGAAAACTCAACTGCAGTGGTCGTCGCGATCCTCCACGACCGTCAGGACCGAAGCGACTGGGAAGTACATGACTACGCATCCTCATGGATGCCTCGCCCGAAAGTGCAGATACCCGGCCAGCACCCGATCCAGCGGTTCACTAGTGACCACGTTCAGATAATGCCCGCCTAGCCCCAACGTCAGCTGCTTCAATCGCTCGATGTGCGCCTCGAGCCGCGCCGGATAGTCCCGCTCCAGCTCCTCCCGCGTCACCTCCATCACCTCTCCCGTCTCCGCATCCCGGAGCGTCACCGCCCGGGCCAGCGCCGGCGATCGCTCCTCCGGATCCAGCACGTGCACCAGCAGCAGATCGTGCCCGCGCGCCGCAAGTCCGCGCAGCACGTTCGCCAGCGCCTCCGGGTCCGTGTAGAAATCCGAGATCACCACGATCAGCCCGGACTTCCGGAACTGCGCCTGCACGTGGTCGAGCGGCAGTTGCCAGTTGCTGCCGCCCGCGGCGGTGAGCGCGTCCAGCTCGTGGTAGAGCGCCCGGACGCCGGCGGCGCGGCCGGTGGCCGGACGGTAGCTGCGGATTCGGTCGCTGAAGGTGGTGAGCCCCACCGCATCGTGCTGACGGTGGGCGAGATAGACGAGCGCGGCCGCGAAGAACCGCGCGTAGTCGAGCTTGCTGATCGCGCCGCCGCCCGCACCAGCCGACTCGGCGGCCGCCATGGACGCGCTCGTATCGATCAGCAGCATCAGCCGGCAGTTGGTATCGCCGAAGTAGCGTTTCACGTAGGTGCGGTCGGTGCGGGCCAGCACGTTCCAGTCGATGTCGCGGGGGTCGTCGCCGGGCTGGTAAGCCCGGTATTCAGCGAACTCCTGGCTGAAGCCGAAGCTGGGGGAACGGTGCAGGCCGATCAGCGCCCCTTCCACGGCGGTGCGGGCAATGAGTTCCAGGTTGTTCAGGCGTGCCAGCACCTGCGGCTCGATGAGCCGGGCGTGTCCCCCTCGTGCTGCGGGGGGTGCGTAGGTGCCCGCCGCGGGCATGCTGCCTCCCTGGCGTCCGGCTGCGGCGCGGGCGTGGTCGCGGGCGTCCGGTCCGGCCTTCGAGAATAAAGCGGCCCTTGCGGGGGGCGCAATCGCGGGCGGTCGGACAAGCCGCCCGGCCATCTGCTTCTGTAGAATTCCCACCCATCGGATTTCGTTTTTTAGAAACTGCCCCGCAGGAGCTCCCCATGACCCAGAACCTCGATGCCTTCCGGCAGGAAGCCAGACAGTGGCTGCAGGACAACTTCCCACCCGCCCTGAAGAACCGGCGTCCGCCGGGGATCGCCGGCTTCGGCGCGAAGTTCACCGGTGACTGGAAGGACTGGCAGGAGCGCCTGGGTGAAAAGGGCTGGTCGGCGCCCACCTGGCCGGCCGAGTACGGCGGTGGCGGTCTGTCTCCGGCGCAGGCGGCCGTGCTTCGGGAGGAGATGAGCCGGGCCGGCGCCGTCAATCCCATCGGCGGTTTCGGCATCATGATGTGGGGCCCGACGCTGCTCGACTTCGGCACCGAGGCGCAGAAGCAGCGTTACCTGCCCGACATCATCCGCGGGAACATTCACTGGTGCCAGGGCTACTCCGAGCCGGGCGCCGGATCCGACCTGGCCAGCCTCTCGAGCTTTGCCGAGGATCGCGGCGACCACTTCGTGATCAACGGCTCGAAGATCTGGACCTCGGGCGCCAAAGAAGCCGATTGGATGTACGGCATCTTCCGCACGGACAGAAGCAACAAGTACGAAGGCATCAGCTTCATCACCCTCGACATGAAATCTCCCGGGGTGGAGGTCAAGCCGATCAAGTTGATCTCGGGGAGCTCGCCGTTCAACGAGGTGTTCTTCACGGACGTCGTGGTGCCGAAGGAGAACCTCATCGGCGAGAAGAACAAGGGCTGGGCGATCGGCAAGCACCTGCTGCTGCACGAGCGCTCGGGCATCGCGGGTGACGGCGGCGGCAACGTCAACGGCGGCGCCGCGTACGATCTCCAGGACGCCGCGCGCGACCACATCGGGATGGCGGGCGGCGTCCTTGCAGACGCCGGCATGCGGGAGCGGATCGCCGACAACAAGATGCTCGCGCACGCGTTCGGCCTCACCGCCCGACGGTTCAGCGCGGAAGCCGCGGTGCATGGGCCGACGCCCGCCATCGGCATCCTCAAGATCTGCTGGGCGAAGATGAATCAGGAACGCGAGGAGCTGATGGTGGAGATCATGGGCAATCGTGGTGTGGGCTGGGAAGGCGCGGGTTTCACCGAGCAGGAGCTGTCGCACACCCGGGCGATGCTCCGTTCCAAGGCGAACTCCATCGAAGGGGGCTCCAACGAGGTGAACCTGAATCTGGTCGCCAAGCGCGTCCTCGGTCTGAAGGGGTACTGAGCATGGCGGTGTTGACGGAAGAGCAGGTCATCCTTCGGGATCAGGCGAGCGCCTGGGTCCGCGAGGCGGCACCGGTGGCGCGGTTCCGCGCCATGCGGGATTCGGGGACGGAGGTCGGCTTCGCCGGGGAAACCTGGGAGGCCATCTGTGCGCTCGGCTGGTCGGGGATTCTCATTCCGGAGGAGTACGGCGGCTCCGGCATGGACTACCGGACCTTCGGCGTGGTGCTCGAGCAGACCGGCCGGGGTCTGACCGCGAGCCCGTTGCTGGCGTCCGGGCTGATCGGTGCCTCCGCGCTGCTGCTCGCGGGCACGCCGGCGCAGAAGAAACGCTACCTGCCGGAGATCGCCAGCGGCTCGGCCATCGTGACCCTCGCCGTCGACGAGACCTCCCAGCACGATCCGCTCGGAATCGCGCTGACCGCGACGGAAACGAAGGGCGGTTTCGAGCTCGACGGCCGCAAGCTCTTCGTCATGGAAGGTGCGGCGGCGGACGCGCTCGTGGTGGCTGCCCGCACGAGCGGCCGGCCCGGGGAAGCAGACGGCCTGACGCTGTTCATCGTCGATGCGGCCGCTGACGGGATCACGCGCACGGCGCTCAGGACGGTGGATGCCCGCGGCTATGCGGACATCGTGTTCGACAAGGTCAGGGTAGGCTCGGACGCGGTCCTGGGCGGCGTCGGCGCTGGGCACGCGCTGCTCGAGGCGATCCTCGATCGGGGACGTGCCGGGCTCGCGGCCGAGATGCTCGGCACCGGCGCCGAGGCGTTCGACCGCACGCTCGAGTACCTGAAGACCCGCGTGCAGTTCGATCAGGTGATCGGATCCTTCCAGTCCCTCGGCCACCGGCAGGCGACCCACTTCATGAACATGGAGCTGGCCCGTTCCTGTGTGGACGCTGCGCTCACGGCCATCGATCAGGACGGCGAGGACGTCGCCCAGCTCTGCTCGCTGGCCAAGTGCGAGGTGGGCGGGTTTCTGCACGACATGACCAACGACATGATCCAGATGCACGGCGGGATCGGCATGACCGACGAGTTCGATGCCGGCTTCTTCATCAAGCGCGCCCGCGCCGCCGAGACGCTGCTCGGCAACCGGGCCTACCATCGCCGCCGCTATGCGGGCTTCCTGGGGATCTGACCGACGCTGCGCGTGATCGGGCGTCAGCGTCCAGGATCCCAGCCGAGCGAGAGGATCCATCGGTCGCGGGTGAGATCGCCGAAGGCGGCGGCGCCGGTGGTGGCCGAGTAGCCGACGCGGGCGTGCAGCGGACCGAGCTGGCGGGTGAGGCCCACCTCCGCCCACTGATAGTCGAAACCCACGGCGTCACCGATGGCGTTGTGACCGAGGGTGGCGTCCAGGAGCCAGCGCGGGCCGGGCGCGTAGTGCCAGGAGCCCTCGAGCGACCAGGTGTCCGCGTCGAAGCCGTACCAGTCCCGGGCGAGGCCGGCGGTGAGCGACCAGTGGTCGCGCAGGTGGGCGGTGAGCTGGCCTTCCGTCCAGTCGTAGCGGCTGCCCACCCCACCGCCCTGATAGGTGTAGCGCACCACGGTGGCGTCGAGGGCGAGCGCGGGATGCAGGCGCCGCTGGTAGCCGGCGAAGACATCCACCTCGGCGCTGCGGTCGTCGTAGTCGGACGCCACCGAGCTCGCCCACACCCCGGCATAGAGACCGCCGAGCCCGACCTCGATCCGGCCCTGCACCGCCGGCTCGCCGTCGGACATGTCGATGCCGCGGTAGACGTAGCGGCTGGTCACGCTCACCCCGCCGTCGAGCTCGGCGGCCGACAACGTTTGCGGCGCCGCGAGCAGCGCCAGCGCGCAGAGCAGGCTCAGACGGTGGCGTCGCTCAGTCACAGAGCTGCTCCCGGCGGATCGGATCGAGGCGCACCGGCTGCGTCGCCGGGTCGCAGTTGCCCTCGAAGAGCCAGTCGAGCACGGCGCTGGTGTCCGCTGCCGACGTGCGCGCCCGCAGCAGGGCCGCCATGCCGCTCATGCCGGCGGAGGCGATGGAGGAGCCGAAGAACATCTGGTAGCTGCCGCCGGCCCGGGTGCTGAGCCGTTCAGCGCTGGCGAACCAGAGCTGCCGGGCGCCGTCCGCGGCGTGCACGCCCGGGTGCCCGGCAGGAAAGCGGGCGTCCGGCGCGTCGCGGTTGCCGGCGGCCACCAGTACCGTGTCCGCGGCGAGCGCGGCGTCGAGCAGCGCGGCGATCAGCGGATCGTCCGGCCCGGCGAAGCTCATGTTGATCACCTGCATGCGCTCGGCGAGCGCATCGCCCAGCGCCTGGGCAATGGAGAACGAGGTGCACAGGGCGCCCTCCGCGTCGTCCGTGCAGGCGCCGTAGACGTGCACGTTCGCCCGCGGCGCCATACCGACCAGACCCTCGCCGTTGCCGGGCGCGGCGGCGATCACGCCGGTCACCGCGGTGCCATGCAGGCGGGCGGCGGGCTCGGCGGCGGGCACCAGCTCGATCTGCCGGGCCACCTGGCCGGAGAGATCCGGATGGGTGAGGTCGACGCTGGTGTCGATCACGCCCACGCGTACGGCGTCGCCGCCCGTCACGGCATGCAGCGCGGAAAGGCGATCGACGAAGCGTCCGTACTGCACGTCGAGGAGCGGGTCGTCGTAGATCGGCTTGTCAGTCGCCGCATTCGTCACGCTCATGCCGGCGAAGGTGGCGTTGAGCTGCACGAGCCGCGAGCGGGGATCGGCGTCGAGGCGCGGCAGCAGCGTCTCCATCGGTGTGGCGGCCGCTGCGTTTGCCAGCGCGAACGCCACGCAGTACACACCCAGCACGTCGATGGGCCAGGCGCCGGTCTGTTTCAGGCCGTGGTCGCGGGCGAAGCGGTGCACCTGCTGGCGGGTGTAGAGCGGCACCTGCCAGCCGTCGCCGCCGCCATGGTAGGCGCGCCGCGATCCGCCGGCGGGTTCCGGCGCGGCGCCGGGCAGCGCAAAGGTCACGAGCACCTCGCCGGGCTGTGGACCCATGGCGGTGGGTGTGCTCACGCAGCCGCCGAGCACGAGGCTGAGCAGGAGTGCGCACATGAAGCCGAACGGCCGTAGGCATACCGCGGTGCTCACAGCTCGAGCTCCGCCCAGCGCACCACCGGATGCTCGCGGATGCGCGCCAGCAGGGCCTGCGGATCGTCCGTCGCCAGCGCCACCCGGTAGACCCCGCCGGTCGACGGCGGTCCCATGGACGTGCCGCTGGCGCGGATCAGCAGGTCGATGTCCTCGCGGGAGGTGCCGTCCCGGAAAACAAGCTGCAGCACGGGGATTTCCGCCGCGCTCTGACTGGTCTGCAGTCGGTAGACGGCCGGAGCGGGGGTAAGCCAGGCCGCCGGCAGCACGGCGCCGATGACGAGCAGCGCCGCCAGTGCGGGTACCCAGCGTGCCGGCACCGGCGGACGCCGCCGGGACGGGTTCGTTCCCAGCCGGCCGCGCAGGGCGTCGAACTGCGCGACGCTGCGCGCCGTGAGCGCATCCACCCGGGTCTGACCGTTGCCGGCGTGCAGCGCGCGCGCCTCGTCCAGGTCCACGGTGACCGCCTCCCGGCAGTCCGGGCAGTCGCGCAGGTGGGCCTCCACCGCGGCCATCTCCTGCTCGTTCAGGGTGCCGTTCACGTACCAGGGCAGCAGCAGCGTCACGGCGTGGTGGTCGTTCACGACTGCGCCTCCAGCAGCTTCTTCAGCGCCTTGCGGGCGTGGTGCATGCGGGTTTTCACCGTGTTCTCCGGACAGTGCACGATCTCGCCGATCTCCCGGTAGGAGTAGCCGAACTGGTAGGTGAGGATGACGATGGCTCGGTGGTGGGGCTTGAGGCGGGCGATGGCACGGTGCATGCCGAGCCGGGTCTCCAGGCGGTCCGGCGCCGTGCCGAGCGGCTCGGCTGCCTCGAGCGGCTCCGTGGGACGCTGCCGGGCCAGCGCCTTCAGCGCCTTCAGCGCCTTCCGATAGCAGATGCCGATGATCCAGGTGGAGGGGCTCGACTCCGCGCGGAAGCCGGCGGCCTTCTGCCAGACCACGAAAAACGTGTCGTTGATGATCTCGGCGATCAGGTCGTCGTCCGTGGTCATGCGCACCAGAAACCGGGCCAGACGCGGGTAGTAGCGGTCGTAGAGCGCCCGCAGGGCGTCCTCGTCCGCCTCCCCCACGGCATCGAGCAGCTCGGCTTCGGTTAACGGTTGCCCCACCGTTATCTCCCTCCCATCGGGGCCGCACGCACCCTCTTTATTTAGTAAGTCCTCAATTCGGCCCGAAACGTTCAATCGGGCGCCATGAAAAATCTGCGATGAACGAATCCCGCTGCCGCCGGGCACCTACCACCAACGATTGAGCTATCTGGCGGGAGGGAGCGATGGGGATGGGAAAGTGCCTTGCACGGGCGCTGCTGATGACGCTGACGGGTCTGGTGCTGGCGGGCTGTTCCGACGGCGGTGACGACAACAACCCGGTGATGAACCCACCCCCGCCGCCGCCCAATACCACTGCGGTGAGCGCCGATCTCACCGCCGCCGAGGTGGTGGCTGGCAGCACGGAAACGGGCACCGCCACGGCGGACTTCACCATCAATCTGGACGACGACACGATCAGCGGCACCGTCACCCTCACCGGCATCACGGCGGACGCGGTGTCGATCAACGTCGGGTATGCCGGCGAGGTGGGCCCGGAGCTCATCGCCCTGGTGGAGAACTCCGCCACGGAATGGGCGCTGCCGGCCAGCGCCGCCTTCACCGCTGGTGACCTGGCCGATCTGGAAAGCGGCCGGCTGTATGTGCTCGTCACCACCGCCGGCGCCCCGGACGGCGCCCTGCGCGCCCAGCTCGTCGTCGGCAACATCCAGGTGCTCTTCGCAGAGATGACGGGCGACAAGGAAGTGCCGCCCGTGGCGAGCGCCGGCAGCGCGAAAGCCGCCATCACCTACGACCCGGACACCGGCGACATCGTGGTGCACGTGAACGCCACCGGGCTCGACGACGCGGTGGCTTCCCACGTGCACACGGCGCTGGCCGGTCTGACCGGCGGGGTCACCATCGGCCTGGTGCAGGATGCGGGCGATGTGGGGCACTGGTTCAGTGAGGATGCGATGCTCACGGCCGACCAGTCGGTGGACTACCACACCGGCCGGCTGTACCTGAACCTGCACACCCCCGCCCATCAGGCGGGCGAGGTGCGCGCCCAGATCGTGCCGCCCGGGGTGGAGGTGGTGTACACGGATCTCACGGCGGGCGAGGTGGTGCCGCCGTCGGCAGTAGCGGAGACGGGCATCGCCGCGAGCACCATCGTCGGCGCCGAGCGCGATCTGTCCGTGAACGTCTATGTGGGCGGTCCGGCGGACACCGACGCGGTGGCCATTCACCAGGCGCCGGCCGGGCAGAACGGCCCGGTGGTCTACGACCTGGTGCAGGACCCGATGAACCTTGCCATCTGGAGCATGAGCGATGCGGACGTGGACGAGAGCGCGTTCGCTGCCCTGGTGAATCAGGGGCTCTACGTGCAGACCGCCTCACCAGGCTTCTCGGACGGAGCGCTGCGCGGGCAGATCGAGACCACGATGAGCGACGTGCCGCCGGCCGAGGCGTTCATGGTGGCCTCCCTGTTTCCGCCGGACGGCGCCACCATCAACCAGATGCCGGTGGAGGTCACCGTGACCTTCAACCGGGACGTGCTCGCGGGCTCGGTCTCCGTGGCCCAGTTCGAGCTCCTGGCCGCGGGCGGTGACGGCAGCTTCGGCGACGGCAACGAGCTCGCGGTGAACATCGCCGCCACCGGCGTCACCGGCACGGAGGTCGCCCTCGACCTCACGGGCGCCATGGCCGCCAACGATCTCTACCGGCTCACCGTGAACGGTGGCAGCGACGGCATCACGGACACCACCGGCGTGCTGCTCGACGGCGACGCGGATGGCACCCCCGGCGGCGACTTCGTCGGTAGCTTCACGGTGAACACGGCGCCCACGTTCGGACAGGTGCAGGCGGTGTTCACGGCAAGCTGCGCGCTCTCCGGCTGCCACGCTGGCGCTACGCCCCAGGAAGGTATGGACCTCTCCGCCGGCCAGGCCTACGCGGCCATCGTCAACGTGCCGAGCAACCAGATGCCGGCATTGGATCGCATCGAGCCGAACGACCCGGACAACAGCTACCTGGTGCGCAAGATCGAGGGTACGGGCCTCCTGCAGCGCATGCCGGCCGGCGGCCCGGCGCTGCCGGATGCGACCATCCAGCTCATCCGCGACTGGGTGAGCGCCGGGACGCCGAACAATCCGGAGGTGCCGGACGCGGGCGGCATCTACTGATGGGTGCCGGTGCCGGCGAGGCGGTTACTTCCAGGCGCCCCCGATTTGCCGCGGCCCTCCCGTCGCTGGCCGCGGCCTTTTTGCTGAGCGTGATGGCCAATCCGGTGGCGGCGGAGCCTTACCTGGCGGTGCGGGAGGGTCTCACGTGCTCAGGCTGCCACGTGAGCCCCACGGGCGGCGGGCTGCGCAATGCCTACGGCAATCTCTACGCCCAGCAGCAGCTGCCCATGGTGGCCGCCGGCGGCGAGGACCTCTGGACCGGCTCGCTGCTCGACCGGTTCGGGGTGGGGGCCAACGGCCGGGTCTCCGGCAGCTACGCGGAGCAGAGCGACGTGGACGACAACCTGGACTTTCAGGTGGACCGCGTGACCGTGTACGGCAGCGCCGCGCTCAACGACCACGTGCTCCTCTACGTGGACCAGCAGCTCGCACCGGGCGGCTCGGCCAATCGGGAGGCGTGGATCCGCCTGTCCTGGAACGACCTCTATCTGCGCGCCGGGCGGTTCTTTCTCCCCTACGGCTGGCGGCTCGAGGACAACGGCGCGCTCGTCCGTCGCGAGACCGGGGTGAGCATGGATCAGGGCGACAACGGGGTGGCGCTCGGCTGGATCACGCCGCGGTTCGAGGCGGAGCTCGCGGTCACCAATGGCAACGGCGGCGGCTCGGAGGTGGACGACGGCAAGCTGGTGACCGGCCGCTTCGCCTGGCTCGCGGGGCCGCTGCAGCTCGGCGTCTCGGGCGCTGACAACGACACGGACACGGTGGAGCGGACCATGTTCGGTGTGTTCGGCGGCCTCAGAACAGGGCCGCTCACCTGGCTCGCCGAGTACGACCGCATCGAGGACAGCGACGATCTCCTCGGCGACGTGGAGAGCGGGGTGGGCCTCTTCGAGGTGAACTGGCTGATCGCCCGCGGCAATAATCTGAAGGCAACCGTGGAGGTGCAGCACTTCGAGGATGACCTCGATGACCGCTTCCGATACAGCCTGGTCTACGAGCTCTTCCCCTGGCCGTTCACCCAGGTCCGCGCCGGTGTCCGTGTGCGGGACAGCGACGACCCGGATCCACGGCTCAACACCGAGGAGGGGTTCGTGCAGCTTCACGCCTTCTTCTAGGGCCAGGGATATCGGGGCCAACGGCGGAAGCCACGCCGCGGCCTTCCCTTTTCGTGCCGAACCGTTGAGTATTACCGCCACTCCCCGTCCAGGCTGCCCCGTGTTCGAGTTCGGCGCGCTCATCTTTGCGACCTTCGGTGCTCTGGTGCCGATCACCAACCCGTTCAGCACGGCGCCCGTGTTCGCGAGCCTCTCCCGCCGCTTTTCGGTGGACCGGCGCAATCAGCAGGCCTGGATGGCCTGCGTGTACACGGCGGGCACCCTGACCGTGGCCCTCGTCGCCGGCGCGCTGATCATGAGTTTCTTCGGCATCTCGCTGCCGGCGCTCAGAATCGCCGGCGGGCTGGTGGTGGCGCGGGTGGGCTTCGGCATGCTGAATCCGGAGCCCGAGCAGGAGCTGCCGGACGAGAGCCGCGACGAGGCGATGCAGATGCGCGACATCGCCTTCACCCCCATCTCCATGCCGCTGTTGAGCGGTCCCGGCTCCATCGCCATGACCATCGGCATGGCGTCCGAGGCGAGCAACGTGCTCGAGTATGCCGGCATCGGTATCGGCATCGTGCTCACGGCGCTCTTCGCCTGGCTGATCCTGCGCTCCTCCACGCGGGTGGCGGAGGTGCTCGGTGTCACCGGCATGAACGTACTCACCCGGCTCATGGGCCTGGTGCTGGTGTGCATCGGCGTGCAGTTCGTGCTCCGTGGCCTGCTCGAGTCCATCGTCCATCCTTCGGTGGCGGATTCGCTGCGCCAGGCGTTCGGGGGCTGAGAGGCGACCAGGGGAGCAGCGCATGGCGTTCGAGTACCTGATCACCCACGAGACCCGCTACCGCTACGCCAACCCGGTGACGTTCGGCGAGCATCGCGCCATGTTTCTGCCGCGGCCGCAGGCGCACGGGCTGCTGAAGCGCTTCTCCGTGAACACGTCGCCGCCTGCGCGGGTGAGCTGGGTGACCGACGCGCTCTCCAACAACGTGACGGTGCTCGAGTTCGACGAGGGCGGCACGGAGCTCGCCATCACCTTCGAGTTCCGCGGTATTCATCTCGGCGTCGGGGGGCTCGTGAGCTCTCCGGTGCTCGATCGCGCGGCCGAGCTGCCGGTGCAGTACACGCCGGACGAGTGGGCCGATCTCGCCATGTACCTGCAGCCCCAGGCGCCGGACGCGGAGGGCCTGGTGGCGGATGTGGCGAGGCGCCTGGTCGCCTTCGAGAAGAACCTCACCGTGGACGTGATCCAGCGGCTGATGAAGGAGATCTACACGCGGCTCACGTATCAGTCCCGGGAGGCCGAGGGCACCCAGACCCCCACCGAGACGCTGAAGACGAAATCCGGTACCTGCCGGGACTATGCCTGGCTCATGATCGAGATCCTGCGGCGGCTCGGGCTCGCCTGCCGGTTTGTGAGCGGCTATCTCTACGACGCCTCTCTCGACGGCGGTGAGGTGGGCGCTACCGGCAGCGGCGCCACCCATGCCTGGGCGCAGGTGTTCCTGCCCGGCGCCGGCTGGCTGAACTTCGATCCCACCAACCGCATCGACGCCGGCTTCGATCTCATTCCCGTGGCTGTCGCCCGCCATCCCGCCCAGGCGGTGCCGCTGACTGGGAGCTGGTTCGGCGGCGCGAACGACTACCAGGGCATGACGGTGGCGGTCACGATCACGAAGCTCGCCTCGCTGCCCGACCCGACAGCGGGTTGAGCGCGCTTGTCAGCGGCACGGTCGCCGGACTAGGCTCTCTCCCCATCGCCCGGACAAGGCACTCTCCAATGGATTGGGGCAGCACCCAGCACAACGGCAGCTTCTGGTTCGACTCCCTCGACACGCGGCCGCTGGCCCAGCCGCCAAAACGGCTGCCCTATCAGGTGGACGTGGCCATCATCGGCGGCGGCTACACCGGCCTCTGGACCGCCTACTACCTCAAGCAGCAGCAGCCCGATCTGAACATCGCCATCTTCGAAGCGGTCACCGTCGGCTTCGGCGCCAGCGGCCGTAACGGCGGCTGGTGCATGGGGCTCGCCTGGGGCATCGACGGCATGCTGGCGCGGCCCGATCAGCGCCAGAAGGGCATCGACCTGCTGAAGGCCATGCACGACACGGTGGACGAGGTGGGCCGGGTGAGCCAGGCGGAGAACATCGACTGCCACTACGCCAAGGGCGGCACGCTGAACGTGGCGACGGTGCCGTTCCGGGTGCAGCAGCTCCAGGAGCACGTGGCGCGGATGCAGTCCTTCGGCTTCACGGACGACGACTACCGCTGGCTGCCGGAGGCGGAAGCGCGCTCGCGCCTCAACTGCAAGCCGAACCTGGGTGCCGCCTATACCACCCACTGCGCGGCGATCCATCCTGCGCGGCTGGTGCGGGGGTTGGGTGAGACGGTACGGAAGATGGGCGTGACGATTTTCGAGCAGACCCCGGTGCTGGATCTGGAGCCCGGCCGCGTGCGCACGCCGCACGGCATGGTGAAGGCCGACGTGGTGCTGCGCGCCACGGAAGGCTACACGGACACCCTGCCGAGCCAGCGCCGCCGGCTGCTGCCCGTGTACTCCATGATGGTGGCCACGGAGCCGCTGCCGTCGTCGGTGTGGGAGCAGATCGGGCTGCGGCACCGGGAAACGTTCGGCGACGGCCGGCGCCTGGTGATCTACGGCCAGCGCACGCTCGACAACCGCTTCGCTTTCGGCGGTCGGGCCGGCTACTACTTCGGCTCCGAGATGAAGCCGGTGATCGATCCGGCCGAGCCGCTGCTCGATCAGGTGGAGGCCAACCTGCGCGGCCTTTTTCCCGTGCTGAAAGACTACAAGGTCACCAACCGCTGGGGCGGGCTCATGGGCACCTCCACCACCTGGCGGCCGAGCGTGTCCTTCGACCGCGCGCGCGGCATCGGCATGGCCGGCGGTTACGTGGGCGAGGGCGTGGCGGCCAGCAACCTGGCCGGCCGGGTGCTGGCCGATCTGGTAACAGGAAGAAAGACGGACCTCACGCGGCTGGCCTGGGTGAACGACACGGCCAGGCGCTGGGTGCCGGAGCCGTTGCGCTGGCTCGGGGTGAAGGCCATCCGTGCCATCGCCGCCAGGGCGGATGCGGAGGAGTTCGCCACCGGCGCGCCGTCGAAACTCTGGGGCTCCCTCTACTCGCGGCTGGTGGGCTGACTGCCGGGGACCGCCGGACCCAGATAGCGGTCGAACCAGTCCGTCGCCTCCCGCCCCACCTGGTAGCGGGGGAACTCGAAGTGCCCCGCGTCGAAGAGCACCAGACGCTTGTCGTCGGCCGGCGTGCCGAGCAGATCAAACAGCCGCTTCTGGGAAGCTTCGTACTGAAAGAGGTGATCGTTCCTGCCGTTGATCATGAGCACCGGCAGCGTCACCCGTGGCGCGTAGTTGACCTGGTCGATCATCGGGTGCAGCGGGGCCACGTTCCAGACACCCCCCGCGATCAGCACCGCGGCGCTGAAACGGTGCTCCTGAGAAAGGATGATGGGCGCGAACATGGCGCCGAAGCTGTTGCCGAGGTAGCCGATCCGTTCCGCGGCGATATCGCTCCTCGTCTGCAGATAGTCGATGGTGGTGGCGGCCTCCTCGAACCAGGCCAGCGCCCCGCGACGCTGACGGTCGGCGTTCGCCTGGGGATCGCTCGAGGGTGCCTCGGCGCGCTGCAGCGTTCCGGACCACACGGGCATGATCAGCGCCCGGCCGCTGCGGACGATGAAGTCCAGGAAGGGCACGTGGCTGAGCAGCGTGTCGTTCGGGGCCTTCTGCCGGGCGCCGCCGTGGGGCATGTAGATCACGGGCTGCAACCGGTGTGATGCGCCAGCCGGCTCGACGACGAACAGCATCAGAGGCTCCATGCCCGGCGCGGTGAGCACCACCTCCTCGGCCGTCCAGGTGTCGTTGCTGGCCACCGTCCGTGTGCTCGCGGCAATGTCGCGCCGTGGGGCGTGGGTGAACTGGAAGCGGATGGCCTCGAAGGCCTCGTCGCTCACCGGCTCTCGTCGCGACAGCGCCGTATCGCGATGGAGGGTCACGGGCGCGAGCAGCTCCGGATCCAGCGGCTCGCCGAGCGTGTGCATGAGACGCACGCCGTTCTGCGGCGCACGGCTCATCAGGTCTGCGCTATGGGCATCCGTGTAGAGCGAGGGATAGTCGCTCCAGGCGCCGCCGAGGATGAGCCCCTGGTCGCCCACCCGGTTCCACACCCACTCGCGGACGTTGCCCGCCGTGTTGATGGTACCCCAGGGGCCGACGCCGGCGTTCGCGTCCACCGCGACCGGGCCGTTGCTTTCGAAGTTGCTCATGAGGCCGATTGCCGGTGCCGCGGGCGCCAGCGGGTCCAGGGGCGGGTACGCTGCCCGGGCCCAGTGGTGCAGCGTCGGCAGCGCGAGCCCGCGGAAGCGCGCGTAGGCCGCGGCCTCGTACCAGCTCAGACCACCCACGGGCAGATCGGCCGTGCCGGCCGGATAGGTGCCGAGCTCCCAGGTGGCCGGTCCCGGTCGGCCGCTGCCGTCCACGAATCCGGCCACCGTCTCCGGTGTCAGCGGCGTGCCGTCGGGCAGCGTCATCCCGGACCAGTATTCCGCGCTCGCGTAGCCGCCGGCGTCGACGAATGCCTTGTACGCACGGTTCGATACTTCCTTTCTATCGATGGCGAACGCCGGTATCCGATGCTGAGCACCCCCCTGGGTGCTGTTCGTGAGTCCCTGGACGAAGATGGGCAGATCGGTGGTGGGCACCCGGACCATCTCTTCAGGCACGGCGCCGGACGGCGTCATCTCGAGGCTGAGCACGGTTGCCGCTTGGACCATCACGCCGCCGCCGTACATCCTGTCGGTATTGCCGAGGAGCGGTCCCGGGTTGGCCAGGGCGAACTCCCGGGTCTCGAAGCCGGGCTTCTCGAGCTTCAGCAGCACGACGCCGCGAGGCGCGGCGGCAGGCTCGAGCGGCGTGGTGCCAAGATCGATCCAGCCCGCGCTGGCCACGGTGTAGGGCCGCATGTGCACCCGCACACCGTCCTCGGGAATGTTCGGCACGATGTCCACCGCGGTCTCCGACCAGAGGTGCCGGAAGCGCGGGTCGTCAGCGAGCGCGTCGGCGACGGGCCGCGCGGCGAGAAAGGCTTCGCCGTAGCGGTCCTGCTGCAGGAAGGCTTCTGCGGTGGCGAGCTGGTCGAGTGCGGCCTGGTGGTCCGCTTCCCGCTGCCAGAAGAACCAGCCCGCTGAGGCGGCTGCGACGATGAGCAGGGTGAGCGCCGCGAGCCGACGACGCGGCCGCGCCGTTTCACCCGCGGCGGCCGGAGTGCCCGGCGCATCTGTTGCCTTTACGGTACCGGCAGGCGCGTCGGACGGGGTAGCGGGTGCTGTCGCGGGTGCTGCGGCGGCAGGTGAAGTCGGACGGCCATCGCCGGCGCCGAGGTAGCGAGCCAGTGCCTGCTGGAGCGCGCGTTCGTAGTCGCCGCGGTCGAGCTCATGGGCGAGTATGGCCTGCTTGTCACCGATGGCGAGCCGCAGACCGCCGGGCAGCTCCGTGGGCTCCAGATGCACGGCGATGATGGGCTTCTTCAGATCCAGCGCGAAGTGGATCTCGCGCCGGCAGTGGTTGGACGCCGCCGAGCGTGGGGTGACGAACACCACGAATACCCGGCAGCGCTCGATGGCGTCCGCCAGTTCGTCGTGCCAGGCATGGCCGGCGGCGATGCCGGCATCGAAATACAGGCGCGTGCCGTCGTCGATCAGCCGGCGCATCTCCGGATAGACGAGCGCCTCATCCTCGTGTGAGTAGCTGATGAACGCGAACGGCTCGTCGCCTCGGTATGCCTCGGGTTTCTGCTGCGGCTGGCCGCGCACCATCGAACGAACGTCTCCCCATCCGGTGCCACGAGTCTACGCGTGGTCAGCGGGCCGCCGCCACCTCCCGGATCAGATCGTCGGCGCTCACCCGCTCGGATTCCGCCAGGTAGTTGAGCTGCAGCCGGTGGCGCAGCACAGGTGGCGCCAGCGTGGCGATGTCTTCCGGCACCACGTGGTAGCGGCCGTGCAGCAGCGCCCGGGCCCGGGCAGCCAGCGACAGGAAGATGGCGGCCCGCACGGAGGCGCCGTACATCACGTACTCCTTCACCCGCACCGGCGCCGAGGCTTCCTCGGGCCGGGTGGCACGGACGATGTCCACGGCGAGCCGGTTCATGGCATCGGAGATGGGCACCTGCCGCACCAGGGCCTGGATCTCCTTGAGGCCCGCAGCGTCCGTGCAGGCGTTCACTATGGGTAGCCCCCGACCCAGTGTATTGCGCTCCACCACGGCCATTTCCTGGTCTGCATCCAGGTAGTCGAGGATCACGTTGAAGATGAAGCGGTCGAGCTGGGCCTCGGGCAGCGGGTAGGTGCCTTCGAGCTCGATGGGGTTCTGGGTCGCCAGCACCACGAACGGCGCGGGCAGCGGGTGGGTGACGCCGCGGATGGTCACCCGCGCTTCCTGCATGGCCTCGAGCAGGGCCGACTGGGTTTTCGGCGGGGTGCGGTTGATCTCGTCGGCGAGCAGCACGTTGGCGAACACCGGCCCGGGCACGAAGCGCCAGCTCCGCGCGCCGGTGACGGGGTCCGTGTCGATGATGTCCGTGCCGGTGACGTCCGTGGGCATGAGGTCGGGGGTGAACTGGATGCGCTTGAAGTCGAGGCCCAGCGCCTGGGCGAGCGACTGCACCATCAGGGTTTTGGCGGTGCCGGGCAGCCCGGTGATCAGGCAGTGGCCGCCCACCAGCACGGTGATGAGGAGCTGCTCGAGCACCTCGTCCTGGCCGACGATCACCCGGCCGAGCTCGGCGCGGATCTTCTCCATGGTCTCCCGGAAGCGGTCGACGGCGGCCTCGGTGGCGGCGGTGTCCGCGCCTGCGGAGGAGGGCGTGGGGTCATCTGTCATTGATTCATCTCGCGTAGCAGTTCCAGTCCTTCCGGGTAGCGGGGTGCGATCTCCAGCGCCAGCAGCAGCTCCCGGGTCGCTTCGTCCGAGCGCCCCAGAGCGTGGAGCGTGGCGGCCACCTGGTAGTGGGCGCGGGCCCGGTCGTGGGGATCGAGCGCCAGCACCATACGATACTCGGTGAGCGCTTCCTCGTGGCGGCCGAGTGCCGAGGCCAGCGTGCCGAGCTTCTCGTGGTGCTCGCGGCCGAGCGGGTCGAGGCGGGCCAGGGTGCGGGCAATGGTGTGGGCCTGTTCGAGCGCACCGGCTTCCTCGAGGAGCGCCACGGCCCGGGCCAGCGCCTTGGGATCCCGGCCGCCGATCTCGTAGTAGTCGAGCAGCGTCTGTCGCGCCAGCACCCGGTCGTCCTCGTAGCCTGTGCCTTCCAGCGCGCGGGCCAGCGTCAGGCGCGGATTCCCGGGGCCGGCGTACTCGGGATAGATGGCGATGGCCGCTGCCGCCGCTTCCCGGGCTTCCGCCCACTGCCTGGCCTTGAGCGCCCGGGACGCCACCTGATTCCTGGCCTGGTAGTCGGCGAGCTGGGCGGCCGCGCTGCCGTAGCGGGCCTCCAGGTGCTCGAAGAACGCCTCGTCCAGATCCTCCGGGTCCATGCCGAGGCCTTCCTGGATGGCCACCACGGTGTCCGAGGTGGTGGCATAAGCCTTGAGCAGCCGTGCGAGACCGTGCTCGTACGTGTCGGCGATGAAGGAGCAGAGCAGCCCGGCCTGCACATAGGACACGCCGATCTGGTTCTCGTACTCAGGGCGCAGGAAGCCGCTGTCGAGCTCGGCCACGGGCAGCAGTCGGCCGCGGGAGAGGGCGGTGAGGAAGTCGAAGGGGACGGAGGCGTTGGGGCTCGGGCCGTAGCGCTGCTCCTCGTGCACGCTCGCCCCTTCGGAGAACCAGCGCGAGACGAGGTTGTTCGTGGCGTTGAGGGTGATCACGTGGGCGATCTCGTGCCAGACGGCGCTCGGCCAGTCCCACTCGCTGGCGGGCTTGGCGGCGGGACCGTCCATCACCACCACGTCGCCGAAAGTGGCGCCGAGAATGCCGATGCCGGGGAGACCGGCGGTGCGCACGGCGAAGTCGTCGTGGTGCTGATAGAGCTCGAGGACAACCGGGCGCTCGAACGTGAAGCCGTAGCGCGGCGCCATCTCCACCTCCGCCTTCCTGACAAGCTCGGTCACGTATGGCAGGAGCACGGCCGTCTCCTGCGGATGCGTGCGCAGCAGCAGGTGGTCAGCTTCCGTGCGGTCGAAGCGCTCCAGGGTGTCGAGCAGGCGCAGGGTGTTCACGGTCTGGGCATTGAAGGCATCGCCTTCATAAGCGGCGCGCAGTGCGGCCTGTCCTTCGCCGATGCGGTTCAGGCGCAGGAGGTTGGTGCCGAGCTCGGTATGCGCGTCCCAGTTGTCCGGCTCCACGGCCACGGCCTGCTCGAGCAGCGCCACCGCCTCACGGTAGCGGCGCGTGATCGCGTAGAAATAGGCGGGCACGGCGTAGGCATTGCCGAAGCGCGGGTTGAGCTCGAGCGCCTGGGCGGTCCAGGGGCTCGGCCGGTCCGGGCCGGCGATGCCGCTCAAGTGATCGGCGGCGGCGAGCAGCGCCATGGCATCGAGCCGGGAACGCAGCGGCACCTCGGCGTTCGGGGTGACCAGGTCGAGGAGGATGTCCGCGCTGGCGTCACGGTCGCCGGCCTCCAGCTCCAGGCGCGCCTGCATGAGCCGGGCCCGGGGATTGTCCGCATCCAGCGCCAGCACCTGCGCGATCCGCGGTCGGGCGGCGCCGGCGAAGCGGTCCATCATGAGCTCCGCCTGGCCGAGCAGCGCCGGCACGTTTTCCGGATCGATCTCCAGCGCCTCGGCAAAGAGGGTCTCGGCGTCCGCCGCCTGGTGAACGGCGAGAAAGAGCTCACCCCAGGCAGCGCGCAGGTCCGCATCCATGGGCTGCGCCTCCACCGCGCGGCGGAAGGCGGCGTTGGCCTGGCGGATGTTGCCGATGGCCTGGTAGGCCTCGGCGCGGACGGCGTCGTTCGCCTCGACCTGGAGCACGTCCAGCCAGCAGTCGGTGGCGGCCGGGTTGCCGGTGTCGTCGAGGTGGCGGCAGTGCTCGACGCCGGGGGGTTGCTCCTGCGCCCCGGCCGGGAGCACGGCCAGGCAGACAAGACAGCCGACAAGCAGGCAGACGCGGCGTGTCACCGGCCGCCGTCCTTCGCGGTGAGCTGCGCCTCGATGGTGGCCATCTCCAGCAGCAGGGTCTGCAGCTCGGCGAAGTAAGCCGCCGTGGTGTAGTCGTCGCGGCGGCTCTTGAGGCTGGCGATGTCGAGCTCGAGCTCGTCCCGGCGGGCGATGAGGCCCGCATCCGCCGTGCTGCGTTCCCGCCCGGGTTCGAGCCGGGCGAGCACCAGCACGGGTTCCGGGCCGCTGCTCACCGGATGCTCCACGCTCATCTCACCCGCGCGGCTGTAGTGGACGGCCACGCTCGCCTCGGCGAAACGGAAGGCTTCCACGGCGGTAATGCGGCCGTCCTTGTCCGTGTCCGCGGCGTCGTCCGAGAGCGCGGCGGTGAAGTAGCGGCCGAAGACGGTGGTGTTGCGCTGGTCGCCGCTGCGGGTGCCGGTGATCAGCGTGCGGCCGTCTGCCGCGAGCACGTCCTGCACCGCGCCGCTCGCCGCACCGGTGACGATCACGATCTGGTTCTCCGCCGGCGCCGCGTCGAGCCAGCCGCCGAGCTCCGCGGCGGTGAAGTCCTTGCCCGGCACGTTGAAGCGGAAGTGCTCGTCGTCCCAGCTCCCGTGGCCGATGAACGCGAAGAGCAGGGTGTCGTCGGCGCCTAGGCGCGCGGAGAGTTCCTCGAGCGCGGCTGTGACGGCGGGCGTGCTCGCGGCATCGCCTTTGAGCAGCGTCACGTCGTCGGTCACGTCCGCGAGCCTGTCACGAAGCCGAGTGGCCTGCTGCTGGAACTCCTCCTCGTAAGCGGTCTCGCCGCCGAGACCGGCCACCACCAGGGCGCGGGTGTCGCCGGCGCTGGCCGACGCGGCGGCGAGCATCAATGCCAGCGCGGTGGCGAGCACCCCGGTGACCCGGGCGGCGTGGTGCCGGGCACTCATATCCGCCCCCAGCGGCGGCGCAGGCCCCACTCCGCAAGCTTCGCGGCCACGAGCAGCAGAAACAGGATCGGCAGGTTCGTGAGCGGCATCATGGCCACGGAGCGTACACCGGTTCCGGAGAAGGCGAGCAGCTCATCGAGCGCGGAGACGTCGCCGTCGGCGAAGTAGCGGCCGCCCGTGAGCTCGGCGATGCGGGCGAGCAGGGCGCCGTTGCGGGTCGGCTGGAAGGCTTCCCGGTCACCCGTGCCCGCGCGCAGGAAGCGGGTGACGGTCTCCGTGGCGCCACCGGGCTCAGTGAGGGTCACGTCCACCCGGTACACGCCGGGCCCGGCCACCTCGTAGCGGCCGCTGAGCTGCCCGGGCACCGACCCGGGCGCGAGGGTGACCATTGCGGTGGTGCGGTCCGGATGGGTGACGAGCGCTGTGGCGGTGGCGTGTGCCTCCGGACGGAAAGCGGCATCGCGCAGCCAGGCGCGGATGCTGATGCCGTCGTCGGCCAGCGACAGCGACACGGAGCGCTGCTGCTGGGCCGTTTCCGCGAGCTGCCGGAGGAGCTGCCGCCAGAAGAGGGCGTGACGGTGGTCGTCGGGCGGCGTGCGCATCTGCCAGCGCCAGGTGCTGGCGGTGGCGAGCACGGCGGTGGTGCCGAGCCCGTAGGGCTGGATCACCAGCAGCGGGTGCACGGCGTCAGCGGTGGCGAGCTCGAGCAGGGTGGTGGCCGCGGGTTTCAGCTCGCCCAGGCGCTGCAGGTCGCCGAGCTCGGGGAGCGTCGACCAGCCGTCGCTGCCTTCCGCGTCCACCAGCCTTGTGTAGGGCGAGCGGCTGCCGAGCAGCGTCGGTCGCGCTTGGCCGCGGATGGCGGTGTAGCGCGCCTCACCCGGGCGGCCAATGGCAACCGGCAACGCCGCGGCCAGGGGCTGCACGTCCCATCGGCCGTCGTCCAGCGCCTCGCGGCCGGCCAGCGCCAGCACGCTGCCGCCGCGCTCGGAGACGAAGGCTTCGAGCCAGGTGTGCTGCTCGGCGGTGAGCGCCGTGGCGGCCAGGCTGCCGAGCACAACCACGTCGTAGCCGAAGAGCGCCTCGCGGCTGACCGGGAAGCCGTCGGCCAGCTCGCCCTCGTCGGCCACTCCCTGGCGGTAGGTCTTGCGGTCCGTGGTCTTGAGCCAGCTCACCAGGGTGATCACGTCGTCGCCGGCCACGGCGCGGCGCAGGAACTTGTACTCCCAGCGCGGCTCGCCCTCCAGATACAGGATGCGGCGGCGGCGTTCGGAGACCGTCAGCAGCCGATCTATCCGGTTGTTCTCCGCGAGCCGGTCGCCGGGCGGCGGGGTGAGCTCGAAGCTGAGCTCGCGGATGCCAGCCTCACCGGCGTCGAAGTCGATCTCCGTGCGCACCGTGGGCGCATCCGCCGGCAGCGTGATGGTCTGCGCGGCGATCAGGGTGCCCGCATCCCGCACCCGGAGCAGCGCCTGGCCACCGCCACCGTTCTGGCCGGCGTGGTCGATGACGAGGCGGGCGGTGACCCGGGAGTCGGGCGGTGCTTCGGCGGCGAACTCCACGTCCGTGAGGCGGGTCTCGCCGGCGAGGGTCGCCGGGCCGAATCCCACCGTGTGCACGGGCACGCCGTGGGCCGCGAGCGCGGTGAGCTCCGCCGGCCCCGGCGATTCCGTGTCCGCACCGTCCGAGAGCACCACCACGGCGGCGAGCGGCGCACCCTGAAAGCTCGCCAGCACCGTGTCCACGGCGCGGATCAGGTGGGTCTGCGGCGCGCCGGGCAGCAGCGCCGCCGCGGGCCCGTCGAGCCGGCTGGCGCTGGTGTCGAAGCGGAACACGGTGACGTCGGCGAGCGGGCTGAGCGACGGCAGCAGCGCCTCGGTCATGAGCGTGGTGGCGGCGGTCAGTCGGCTCGGGGCGTCCGGCGTGTCCTCGTTCGCGTAGCCCATGCTGCCGGAGACGTCGGCGAGCACGGCCACGTGGTTGGCGCCGGGGGTGAGCGTCCGGATCTCCAGCGCCGGGCCGGCCAGCAGCGCGATCACGCCGAGCACCACGGCTGTCTGCAGCGCGGCCAGCGTACCCTGCCGCCACCAGGCTAGGTCCCGCGTGCGCCGGCCTGTGAGGACGCTGGCCAGCACGATGGCGGCGGCGAGCGCGGCGCCTGCCCACCACCACAGGGGCTCGCCGACGTTCGTGAACACCAGCGTGCCGGACTCGAAGGCCGCCCGCGGATGGTTGAAGAGCAGCTCCCACATGGGTCAGTGGGTGAGCACGTAGGTGAGCACGTTCACGCCGAGCCGGTAGGACTGGGTGGAGAAGCGCTCGAAGTACCAGGAACCGTAAGCCTCCCGTTCCCAGCCGTCGAAGATGTCCGTGTTGTGGGTGCCGATCACCATCAGCCGGCCGTCCGCGTCGAACCAGCCGCGCATGCTCGGCTGCTCCAGCGAGCCGGCGGGATAGCGGTGGAACCAGGCGGGCTCCGCCGTCATGCCGCTGCGGGTGGCGAAGCTGCGTGCCGGGATCTGCGGCATGGCGTCGAACTCGAACACGGTATGGAAGATGGGATGATCGGCGGGCACCTCGCGCCAGTGGCTGCCGGGCAGCGCCTCACGCATGAAGCGCTCGAAGCTCGCCCACTCCGCATCGCCCCAGAAGTCGTCCACCCAGAGAAAGCCGCCGTTGCCGAGGTAGGCGCCGAGGGCTTCCGCCTCGTCACGGGAGAAGCGCATATAGCCCGGGTCCGACATGAACAGCAGCGGAAAGTCACCGAGATCCGGATCGGTGAAGCGGCGCCGGGCCGGCTCGCGGGTGACCCGCACGCGGGTGAGCTCCGAGAGGCGCCTGGCGAAGTTGTGCTCGGCCTGGGGAAAGTCCGTCTCCCAGCGCGCCCAGATCCGCCCCTCGAAGGCGTAGTAGGCCTCGCCCATGCCGCCGATGGAGTCGTACTGGGCGCGGGTCAGGGTGAGCTCGGTGAGATTGGCCTGATCGAAGACCAGGAGCTCGGCATCGCGGGGGTCCCGGGGCTGGTCCTGGGGCTGCGCGAGCGCCGCGGCCGCTGCAGCCATAGTGGTCGCCGCCATCAGCGTGACGAGGATTCGCCTGCCCATCCGGGTGTGTATCCGATCTTCCGTGCCGGGCCATCGAGCCTACGCCAGGGTGGGGAGCGGGGCAAAGCGGCTGCCGGCGCTGATCGGACAGGTTCGACGAAGGCTTTGCCGCCCCGCTCATCTCAGGGACGTTCTCGCACCGCTAATTGGGGCGATTGACGCTGGCCCTCCACAGGCCATACTCACGAGTATGGCCATATCTAAAATCAAAGCGACCTACTCACTGGACGTGAAAACTGTCGAGTTGCTGGAATCCATGGCTCTGCGTTGGAACGTGTCGAAATCCGAGGCGTTGCGCAGGGCGATTCGACTGGCTGCGAATCAGGAGTACGACGATGCCGACGTCAGGCTGGCGTTGCTGGATCGGATTCAGTCGCAATCAGCGATGACGGACGAGAAGGCTCGTCGTTGGGAAGAACAGATTCGGAAGGAACGCCGAGCATCTGGCAGGAAGAGTCTGTCCGATACGGTACCGGCAGGAGGAAGGGCA
The DNA here is from genome assembly GCA_050185825.1 of Pseudomonadales bacterium. Taxonomy (GTDB): domain Bacteria; phylum Pseudomonadota; class Gammaproteobacteria; order Pseudomonadales; family Azotimanducaceae; genus SZUA-309. Next base: position 59,231 of record JBFWZA010000002.1, read on the forward strand.
GCCTGTCGGATTGTATGATCGCCGCTACTGCGGTTGTTGCTGGTGTGCCATTGGCAACGGTCGACACTCGGGATTTTCTGCGGTTCGTGGATTTTGGATTACAGCTAATCACACGAGGCGCGAACTGACTCAGAGCTCCGCCAGGCGAGGGTCGTTGGGATACAGCCACTCCTCGCCGATGACCTGGGCCACCCTGAGCTCGGGCGGGATGTTGTCGATGCCGATGTGGCGGTCGGCCCACTGGTGCCAGTGGTAGATGCGGGCCTCCTGATAGGAGAGCGGCACGCCGCGGAATCCGTAGGAGCTCACCGACTTCTGGATCCAGTTGCCGAACTCCGTGTCCTCCAGCAGCACCTGAATCAGACGCTCACCGTCGTTTTCGGTCCACATGTCCGGTTTCGGCCCGTCACCCCAGTCCGGTGCGAGGGTCCAGGTTTCGAGGCGGCATTTGTCGATGCCGTTCGGCCAGAAGAGCAGCGGCGGTATGGCGTGGGCGGAGAGCGGCGAGACCCAGTTCGGAAACACACCGTAGGACTGGGTGCAGGTGCGGGCGATCTCGCCCACGGTGTCGATCTCTTTGAGGCCCCCGGAGAGCGTGCGCGCGCCCATGCGGTTCGCACCCGCCGGCACCGGCGCGACCATGCGGCCGTGGCCGTTCCTGTAGAGGGTGTTGACGTTGCGCCGGTCGTCGAGGATGGGCGCCACCGTCATCGGGTGAATGCTGCGCACGTGGTAGACCTCGGTGTTCGCCTCCATGGCGATCTTCCAGTTGCAGTTCAGATCGAACGTGTGCCGGGCGGCGAGCCGGCAGTTGTCGAACTGGAACTCCCGCCACTCCTCGGCGATGGGTCCGAGCCAGTCGAGGAGCGTCGGCGCGTCCGGATCGAAGTTGACGAAGATCAGCCTGCCGAAGCGCTCGGCGCGCACGGGAGTGAGCGACCGGCAGGAGAAGTCGAGGCCGCGGAAGTCCTCCGGGTCGCGGATGGCGATCAGCTCGCCGTCCAGGTTGTAGCTCCAGCCGTGGTAGCGGCAGGTGAGGCGCGGGCGCTGGCCCGCCGTCTCGGTGACCACCGGTGCGCCGCGGTGGCGGCAGGTGTTGTAGAAGGCGTTCACCCTGCCGTTGCCCGCGTGCACCAGCACCACCGGCTGGCCGGCCGTCTCCCAGAGCCGGAAGCAGCCGGGCTCCGGAATCTCGTCCATGTGCCCGGCGAGCAGCCAGGACCGGCGCCACAGGTGCTGCTGCTCCAGCTCGTAGAAGCGCGGATCCGTGTAGCGGCCGCCGGGCAGGTCGGGGAGCACGGGGAAGGCGCGGGGCGGCTCGGTGCGCGCGGCCTCGTACTCCATGAGGCGACGCAGGCGTGCGATCTCGTCCTGGTGCATGGCTTCCCCCGATTGGCTTTGCGCGGACGTCTTCATAGTATTCGTCTGAGGGCGGTTGACCAAAGGGAGCGATCATGAGGTTTCTGGACCCGGCGATGATCGAGGATCCGTATCCCGTGTACGCGCGCTGGCAGGCGGAGGCGCCGATCTTCCGCGCCGAGGACACGGGCCAGTGGGTGCTCACCCGCCACGACGACGTGCGCTCGGTGCTCAAGAACTCGGCGGAGTACTCCTCGAAAGCCATGGGTATGCAGGGCAATCCGCTGCCGCTGCTCACGGACGACCCGCCCAAGCACACCCAGCTCCGCGGCCTGGTGGACAAGGCGTTCACCCGGCGCATGCTCAAGCTCATGGAGGCGTGGGTCGACAAGCTCGCGCACGACATGGTGGCCGACCTGCCGGAAGGCTCGCCGGTGGATATCGTCCAGGCGCTGACGATCCCGCTGCCGGTGGCCGTGATCAGCCGCATGATGGGCATCCCCGCGGAGCGTGCGGAGGACTTCAAGCGCTGGTCGGACGCGCTCACCGGCACGCTGGCCGGCGTGTCTCTCGAAGACCGGATGAACGACGTGGTGGAGATGGCGGGGTTCTTCGCCTCGCTGATCCCGGCCCGCCGGAGCGCGCCGGGTGACGATCTGGTCAGCGCCGTGGTGAACGCGGAGATCGACGGGCAGCGGCTCACCGACCAGGAGATCGTCGGCTTCTGCATCCTGCTGCTCATCGCCGGCAACGAGACCACCACCAACCTGCTCGGCAACCTGCTGAACGTGCTGGCGGACCGGCCGGCGCTCTGGGCCCGGCTGGTGCGCGAGCCGGAACGCATCGAGGCCGCGGTGGAGGAGGCGCTGCGCTTCGATGCGCCGGTGCAGTTCCTGATGCGCACCGCGCTGCGCCCCATGCACTACCACGGACAGGACGTGGCGCCGGGAGAGAACGTCACGGTGGTGATGGCGGCGGCGAACCGGGATCCGCGCAGCTACGAGGACCCGACGGAGTTCAGCCTCGACCGGCAGAAGAACCATCACCACACCTTCGGCTTCGGCATCCACTTCTGCATCGGCGCGCCGCTGGCGCGGATGGAAGCGAAGATGGCGATGAAGGCGCTGCTCGAGCGGTTCGCGACTATGCGCCGTCCCACTGCACCGCCCGGCGGAGACGAGCGGGTTCCGTCACCGCTGCTGCGGGGTTTTCACCATCTGTGGCTGGAGTTCGAGGCCTGACCGGAACGCTCGGGTGCCCGCTGCCGGGGCTCAGCTCATCTGCCGCAAGAACGTGCCGAGGTCGAAGTAGTCCCGCCAGGCGATGATGCGGCCCCCGTCGATCTCGAAGGTGCCCATCACCGGCAGGTCGATCTTCTTACCGCCGGGCATGTCGAAGCGGTCCACCCGCTCGGTGAGCACCTTGTTACCCGCCTCGGCGATGCTGAGCATCTCCCAGTCCACGCCCTGGGGCTGCATGCCGCGAATGAACTGCTCGGCGGCGGCCTTGCCCTCGAGCAGCTCCATGGGGATGTTGTGATAGACCACGTCGTCGTGGAGCGCGGCGATGACGGCGTCCCAGTCCATGCGGTTCCAGGCGTCGACGAAGGCGAGCACGATCTCGGTGTTGGTCATGTGTGGGTCTCCCAGTACGGTGCGCGCAGCTTGCGCTTGTTGATCTTGCCCATGGTGTTGCGGCCGAGGTCGGTCACGTAGTCCACCGAGCGCGGACACTTGTAGTGCGAGAGCCGCTCTCGGCAGAAGTCGATGAGGGTCCTGGGGTCGGGCGGGGCGTCCGGATCTTTCAGGATCACGAGCGCCTTCAGCTCCTCGCCCATCTCCGGATGGGGCACCCCGATGCAGGCCACGTCGGCGATCTCCGGATGATGGATGAGGACCTGCTCCGCCTCGGCGGGATACACGTTTACCCCGCCGGACACGACCATGTCGCTGAACCGGTCGGTGATGTAGACGTAACCGTCGTCGTCCAGGTAGGCGATCTCGCCGAGCGTGAAGACCCCGGGCGCAATATGCGCCTCCGCGGCCTTCTCCGGCGCGTTGTGGTAGACGACGCCGCGCCCGGTGGTGTCGCGGAAGTAGAGCCTGCCCTCCTGGTTCGGGCCGAGCGGGTTGCCGTCGTCGTCGAGGATGAGCGCTTCGAACGGCGGGATGGCCCGGCCCACGGAACCGGGATGAGCGAGCCACTCCTCGGAGGTGATCATGCACGTGGTGCCCACCTCGCTCGCGCCGTAGGCGTCGATGAACACCGGTCCCCACCACTCGATCATGGCGCGCTTCACCTCGATGGGACACTTGGCGCCGGTGTGGCTGATGCGCTCGAGCGAGCTCAGGTCGTAGCGGCTGCGGACGTCCTCGGGCAATGCCAGCAGGCGCACGAAGTGGGTGGGCACCATCACGCTGTTGCCGATCCCGTAGTCCCGGATGGCGCGCAGCGTCTTCTCCGGATCGAAGCGGCCGAGAATCACCGAGCTCACCCCGGCGAGCAGCAGCCTTGCCCCGGAGAGGGGTCCCGTGTGGTACATGGGGCCCACCACCAGGTGGTTGCCGAGGGCGGCCATCGGATTTTTCGCCATGGCCGCCACGTGCTCGGCCACCGTGGCCCCGCCGGCGAACATGGTGGGCGGCAGCGGCGTGCCCTTCGGCCGGCCCGTGGTGCCGGAGGTGTAGAGCAGGTTCGGGCGCGGAGGCATGTGATCCGGCGGTGCCGCGGCACTCTGCCCGGCAAGCCAGTCGTCCCAGCGCTGGTAGCCCTCGCCTGCGGGCACGTCCCAGGCGATCAGCGTGTGCACGTCTGTCGTGGCGACGGCCGCCAGCGCCCGCGACAGGGTGGCGTCATCGGCAAAGAGCACGCTGGCGCCCGAATCGCTCAGGATGTAGGCCACCTCGTCCGCCGTCAGGTGGAAGTTCACCGGCACCACGGAGGCGCCGGCCAGCAACCCGCAGAGATTGGCCAGTCCCGTCTCGATGGCGTTCTCGGCGAACACGGCGACGCGCTTGTCCGGACCCAGATCCAGGGCCAGCAGCCCGTTCACGGCCCGGTTCAGCCGCTCGTCCACCTCGCCCCAGGTGAAGGCGTGGGTTTCGTCGCGGATGGCGATCTCGTCGGGGCGCTCGGTGGCGAATTTCCTGGCAAAGGTCATCGATCAGGTCCGTCCTGCGTCGGTGGGTGAGAGTCGGTGAATTATGGCGATCACGATCCGCCGCTGCACGGGCCGGCTGACGGCCGGGCGGGCGGCACCTGGCCTCCGTAGAATCCCGGATGGTTCCAGGCCCGAGCGCGTCCTAGGTTCCGAAGGATCGTTCCGGGACTGGAGGACACCCCATGGTCGAGACCACCAACGGCACGGCCCGGTCGGCCGGCGTCACCTATCAGCAACTGCTCGACGAGGACAGCCACCCCGTTCCCGACGTCATGCGCCGCGAGTCGCCCATGCCGCCGGGTCCCACTATCGTGCCGGCGGAGCGTTACTACTCGAAGGCGTTTCACGACCTGGAGGTGGAGAAGCTCTGGAGCCGGGTCTGGCAGATGGCCTGCCACGAGGACGACATCCCGGAGGTGGGCGACTACCACGTCTACGAGATCGCCCGGCTGTCCTTCCTCATCGTGCGCACCGGCGAGGATGAGTTCGCCGCCTTTCACAATGCCTGCCTGCACCGGGGGCGGATGCTGAAGATTAAGGACGGCAAGCGGGCGCGGGAATTCCGCTGCGCGTTTCACGGCTGGGCCTGGAACCTGGACGGCTCGCTCAAGGAAGTGCCCTGCCACTGGGACTTCCCCACCGTCTCCGCCGCCACCCACTCGCTGCCCGCGGTGCAGGTGGGGCGCTGGGGCGGCTTTATCTTCATCAACCCGGACAGAAACGCGGAGCCGCTCGAGGACTTCCTGGGTGATCTCCCCGACCAGTTTCCCAATCTGCCCTACGAGAAACGTTACAAGGTGGCGCACGTGGCGAAGATCCTGCGCTGCAACTGGAAGGTGGCCCAGGAAGCCTTCAGCGAGGCCTATCACGTGATCGCCACCCACCCCACCATCCTGGACAGCATCGGCGATGCCAACTCCCAGTACGATGTGTTCGGCAACTACAGCCGCGCCATGTCGCCGAACTTCACGCCGAGCCCGCACCTCACGAGCCCCGTGGCGCCGCTGGATGACGCCCGTCTGTACACGCGCCTCAGACACGCGCTCACCGGCCACGTCTACGAGCTCGGCAGCGATGGTCTGGTGCACGTCACCAATCGCCAGGGCGAGGTGAGCCGCTTCAAGGACGACGGCACCTGGGTGGACGGGCCCCTCACCCAGCCGGACCCGAACATGTGCAACTGGGTGGGCGGGAAGCAGCTGCCCGGCTCGGAGCGCATTCCGCTCGCCGCGGTGCCGGAGCCGCCGCCGGACAGGAACCTGCGCGAGGTGATGGCCGCGCCCGTGCGGGCCTCGTTCCGGAAGAAGCTCGGCGATCTCATGGACAACGTCTCGGACGCCGAGCTGCTCGACTCGATCTACCTGACGGTGTTTCCCAACTTCCACCCCTGGGGATCGTTCAACCAGATCGTCTACCGGTTCCGGCCGAACGGCGACAACCCGGAGGAGTGCATCCACGAGTGCATGTACATGGCGCCGGCCCCGGCGGGCGGGAAGCGGCCGCCGCCGGCACCCATCCACTGGCTGGGGCCGGACGACGACTGGGTGGACGCGCCGGAGCTCGGCATGCTCGCCAAGGTGTTCAACCAGGACGTGGTGAACATGCCCGAGGTGCAGCGCGGGCTGAAGATGCTGAAGGACCCGCACGTGATCTTCGCCAACTACGGCGAGACCAAGGTGCGTCACTTTCAGGAGCTGCTCAGCCGCTGGGTGGCGGCGGACTGACGGGATTGCCGGCAGCCGCGAGGATGCCGGCGCGCTCGGCCGATGTTCGCGGTCAGCCGATGTTCATGGACTGGGCGATGACGGCGAAACCCTCCGTCGCCGCGAGCCGCTTGCCCACCACCGCCTGATACTCGGCGGATTCGTACCAGGCCTTGGCGGCGGCGGTGTCGGCGAACTTGATGATCACGGTCTGCGGGCCCGGCGGGGTGCCTTCCACGGTCTCGGCCGCCACGTCGAACGAGATCAGCTCCGCGCCCGAGGCCTGGATGGTCGGACCGGCGCCGGCCTGGTACTCGCGGTACAGGGCGGGATCCTTGACGACGTATTGAGCGATGAAATAAGCGGCCATGTGGCTTCTCCTGTCAGGTTTGGGTTGTGGTTGATCAGATCGTTCTGCCGCGGTCCGCCCAGTAGCGGTCGCGCAGCAGGCGCTTGTAGAGCTTGCCCGTCTCGTGGCGCGGCAGCTCGGCCTCGTAGTCGATGGAGCGCGGCGCCTTGTAGTGGGCGAGGTGCTCGCGGCAGAAGGCGATGAGCTCGGCGGAGAGCGCCTCGCCCGGCTCGGCACCGGCGATGAGCTTCACCGCGGCCTTCACCTCCTCGCCGAACTCGTCGTTGGGCACGCCGAACACGGCCACGTCCTCCACCGCCGGGTGCTGGACGAGCACGGCCTCGATTTCCGCCGGATAAATGTTCACCCCGCCGGAAATGATCATGTCGATCTTGCGGTCGCTGAGATAGAGATAGCCGTCCGCATCGAAGTAGCCGATGTCACCGAAGGTGAACACCCCGGGCGAGAGGTGCACGTCGGCCGTCTTCTGCGGCTCGTTGTGATACTCGAAGTCCGAGCCCATGAGGTTGCGCACGTAGATCTGCCCGGACTCACCCGCCGGCAGGACCTCGCCCGCGTCGTCGCGGACCGTGATCTCCACGGTCGGGCTCGCCTTGCCCACGGAGCCTGGGCGCTCGAGCCACTCGGCAGCGCTGATGGTGGTGACGATGGAGCCTTCCGTGGAGCCGTAGTACTCGCTGACCACCGGGCCCCACCAGTCGATCATCCGGCGCTTGGTCTCCGGCGGGCAGGGGGCGGCGCCGTGCCAGATCACCACCAGGCTCGAGCTGTCGAAGCGGTTACGCACCTCGTCGTCCAGCTTCAGGAAGCGGTGGAACTGAGTGGGCACCAGGTGCACGTTGGTCACCTTGTGTTTCTGTATCAGCTCGAGCGATTCGGCGGCATCGAAGCGGTGGCGCATCAGCACCCGGCTGCCGGCAATGAGCGGCAGGAAGGAGAACGCCCACTGTGCGGAGTGGTAAACAGGCCCGCACACATAGGTGGTGCCGTCGGTGGGGATGCCGAGCATCTGCGACAGACCGCCGCCGATCATCGACATCAGGGCGAGATCGCCGCCGGCGGCGAAGGTGCTGCCGCGCACGCCCTTCGGCCGGCCCGTGGTGCCGGAGGTGTAGAACATGGGACCGCCGAGCACCTGGTTCGCCGGCTCGCTGCCGTCCGCGCCGGCGAGCAGGGCTTCGTAGTCCTGGAACGGAGCCGGCAGGTCGGCAGCGCGGATGGCGACGCAGTGCTCGAGCGTCGGCGTCTCGTTCCTGGCCAGCGCTGCAATAGCGGCATCCAGAAACTGGCCCTCGGTGACGAGGAGCTTCGCGCCGGAGTCCGCCACCACGTAGGCCAGCTCCTCGGGACTGAAGTGCCAGTTCACCGGCACGTAGATGAGGCCGGCATGGGTGGCGGCCAGCATCACCTCGTAGTACTCGCGGCTGTTGCCCGCGTAGACGGCGATGGCATCCCCCGGGGCGAGCCCGAGATCCCGGAACGCGTGCACCAGGCGGTTGGTCCGCTCGCTGAGATCGCGCCAGGTGGTTTCGCCGCGCTCGTCGATGAGGGCGGCGTCGGCACCGCGCTGGGCGGCGATGGCGGCGGGGAATTGCGTCATCGTTCTCTCTCCGTCAGATCAGGAGGCGGTAGGGCGCTTCCAGCAGGTCGCGCACCTCGGCGAGGAAGTGGGCGGCCGGCGCGCCGTCGAGCACCTGGTGGTCCCAGGTCAGCGACAGGCGCATGCGCTGCACGCGCACGGGCTTGTCGTTCTCCCAGGCCGTGTCGTCCCGGATCCGGTTCACACCGAGAATGCCGCTCTGCGGGCTGTTGAGGATGGGGGTGAAGCTGTCCACCCCGAACATGCCGAGCGCGGTCACGGTGAAGGTGCCGTCCTGCAGATCGTCCGGGGTCAGGGTGCCGTCCCGGGCGGCGGCCGCCAGGCGCGCTGACTCACGGGCGATGTCCGCGAGCGAGAGCCGGTCCGCGTGCCGGATCACGGGCACGATCAGGCCCTCCTCCAGCGCCACGGCCATGCCCACGTGCACGTCGCCCCGGATCAGGATGTCCGAGTCCTCGATCTGGCTGTTCATCAGCGGGTGGCGGCCGAGCGCTCTTGCGACGGCGCGGATGACCAGATCGGTGTAGGTGGGACGGATGCCGTCCTCCGCCCAGTGCTCCACGAGCTGGCTGCGCAGCCGGACGGCCTCGTCCATGGCCACGTCCATGTCCATGGTGAGCTGGGCGGTCGCCTGCAGGCTCTGGTGCATGCGGGTGGCGACCGTTTTGCGGATCCCCTTGAACGGAATGCGGCGGTCGGTGCCGGCAGCCGGAGCCGTCGATGGCGCTCGGGCGGCGGCGCGGGGTGCTGCGGGCGCGCGCGCCGCGCTTTCCACGTCCTCGCGGGTGACGCGGCCGCCGGGACCGCTGCCCGTGACCGTGTCCAGATCCACACCCAGCTCCCGGGCGACCTTGCGGGCCATGGGTGAGCTGCGCTGCTCACGCTCGCCGGCAGCGGCCGCCGGTTCGGCGGCGAGCACGTCGGCCTCGACGATGCGCCCGCCGGGGCCGGTGCCCTGCAGCGTGGCCAGGTCCAGGCCGCGCTCCGTGGCCAGGCGCCGGGCGATGGGCGAGGCGCGCAGGCGGCCGGAGCCGTCGGCCGACGCCGAGGGTGTCCGGGACTTTGTCATGTCGGGGCGCGCGGTCGGGCTCGCAGCCGCGGGTGCCGTGTCTGCCACCGCGGATGCCGCACCTTCTGCGGCGCCGGGCAGCACGTCGGGAATGTCCTCACCGGCGGCGTAGATGTAGCCCACCACGTCACCCGGCTCCATGGTCACGCCTTCCGCAACAAGGTGCCGGACGGTGCCGCTCGCTTCCGCGTCCACGTCCAGGTTCACCTTCTCCGTTTCCAGGCGGTAGAGCAGCTCACCTTCCGTGACGGTGCCGCCGTCCGGGATGTACCACTCCTCGACGATCCCCTCGGTCATGTTCATTCCGACCTTGACCAGATATATCTCGGTGGGCATGGCGTCTCCGTTCAGTTGATGCCGCTGACGGCGGTGCGCGCCGGGTTGCGCGTCAGAAAGCAGCCCTTCTCCGCCGCCAGCCGCAGGGTGGCCGGCACGTCGATCACCCGGGGGCCCGTCCGCTCCACGGACAGCACCGCCTGCTGGCCGGGCTTGAGCACCCGCTCGCGCTCGCCGTCGAAGGCGAGCACACCGGGCCCGGTGCAGCGCACCTGCTGCCTGAGATCGATGGTCCGGCTGCCGCCGACCACCACGTTGCGGTAGTAGCCGGGCGCGATGGGCGCCCGCACCGTCCGGGTCATCGTCTCCGACTCGCCGAATTCGAGCAGGAGCCCGCTGTCTGCCTGACGCGCCAGCGGCGTGATCAGGCCGCCGATGGCGGTGATGCCCACCGCGGCCGGATCGGCCACGGTGAGCAGCGCCGAGCGCAGGTTCTCCGGGGTGAGCAGGGCCCGGGCGCCGACGAAGCGTTCGTCCACGAGCACCGCGTCGATCAAGGCCAGGTCGTCGGCCTCGCCGTCGATCTGCACACGGATGATCTTCTGCTGCTCGCTCACCGAAGCGGCCGGAATGAGGCCGGCGCCCACCAGCGCCGCGGCGGCGCCCGCCACCGTGGCCTCGAGCAGGCGCGGAAAGACGTTGTTGGTGCCGGTGGAAAGGGGAATGAGCAGCGCATCGTGCCAGCCGCGGACGAACGCCCGGTTGGTGCCGTCGCCGCCGAGGGTGATGTTGACGTCGCTCGGCAGCGCGGCGAGCGCCCGTGCCGCCCGGGTGGTATCCAGGGCGCTGCCCGTGTCGGCGCCCATCACCGGCAGCGCCCGCTCCGGCGGGCAGCCGCTGCCGAGCACCTCCGCCACGGCCCGGCGGACGATGCCGTGGGCGTCGTCCAGGTAGGCGAGACGCCAGCCGTCGCTGCCGAGCACGCCCTCGATGCCGGCGAGGATGCGCTGGACGATGGCCTGCTTCTCCGGGTTGTCGAAGACGGACGCGCGCGCCACCAGGCGGCGGATGTCCTTGCCGGACGCCGGATTGGCGACGATGCCGACGGTCGTCATCGGCCGGCCGTCAGTCGGCGTCCCGGCCCAGCATCTTCCGCACCATGGCGACGATGTGTTTCGCACTCGGCACGTAATGCTTCTCCAGCGCCGGGCTGAACGGCACGGGGGAGAACGGTGCGCCGACCCGGGCGACCGGGGCGTCCAGCCAGTCGAAGGCCTCTTCCTGGATCTGGCTCGCGATCTCGCCGCCCAGCCCGCCGAAGCGCACGGCCTCGTGCACGATCAGGGCCCGGTGGGTCTTCTTCACAGAGCGCACCACGGTGTCCGTGTCGAAGGGCTGCAGCGTGCGCGGGTCGATGATCTCCGGGTCGATGCCGAGCTTGCCGAGCTCGTCCACGGCCTTCAGCGCCTCGTGGGTCATGCGCCCCAGGGCGACGATGGTCAGGTTCTTCCCTTCGCGGATCACGTTGGCCTTGCCGAGGGGCACCTCGTAGGCCCCTTCCGGCACCTCGCCGGAGATGGCGAGCGACATCTTGTTCAGCACCACGATCACCGGGTTGTCGTCCCGCGCCGCGGCGATGATGAGCCCCTTGGCGTCGTAGGGGGTGGTCGGCATCACCACCTTCAGGCCCGGCAGGTGACACAGCCAGGCTTCCAGCGACTGGGAGTGCTGGGCGGCGAGGCTGGCGCCGGCACCGGCCATGGTCAGCATGGTCACCGGCAGCGTCGCGCGACCGCCGAACATGTAGCGCATCTTGGCGAGCTGGTTGGCTACCTCGTCCATGCACTCGCCGAGGAAGTCCATGAACATCAGGTCGATGATGGGCCGGCAGCCGGTGGCCGCCGCACCGACCCCTAGGCCGACGATGGCTTCCTCGGAGATGGGCGTGTCGATCACCCGCTCCGGCCCGAACTCCTCGAGCAGCCCGCGGTAGTACCCGTAGACGCTGCCGGCGCCGGCCACGTCCTCGCCGGCGACGAAGGCGTTCGGCTGCTCTTTGAGCACCTGGCGCACGCCGTCGGTGATGGCGGAGACGTAGGGTAAGGTCCGTGCTTTGACTTGTGCTTCTGCCATGATTCTTTTCCCCTCAGGCGTAGACGTCTTCGAGCAGCGCGTCGAGCTCCGGCAGCGGGCTCGATTCCGCGAAGGCGATCGCCGCCTTCACGTCCGCCGTCACCTCGTCGTGCACAGCCTGCGCATCCGCCGCCGAGAGGATGTTCTGTTCGGCCAGGCGGGCTTCGAAGAGCTTGATGGGATCGCGATTCATCCACTCCGCGACCTCGTCGTCCGAGCGGTAGTTGAGGCCCATGCCGCGCACTCCCACGTGGTCGTAGAAGCGATAGGTCTTGCACTCGAGCAGGGTCGGTCCGCCGCCGTCCCGGGCACGCTGGATGGCGACGCCGGCGGCCTCGTACACGGCGATCGCGTCCATGCCGTCGACCACGACGCCGGGCATGCCGTAACCGGCGGCGCGGTCGGCCACGTCGACGATGGCCTGGTGATTGGCCTGGGCCGTGTACTCACCGAAGCCGTTGTTCTCGCAGACGAAGAGAATGGGCAGCCGGTAGAGGCCCGCCATGTTGGCCGCCTCGTGAAAGGAGCCCTCGTTGGACGCCCCGTCACCGAAGAAGGTCACGGCCACCCGGTCCGTCTTCCGGAACCGGTTCGAGAAGGCCGCCCCCACGGCGATCGGCGGCCCGCCGCCGACGATGCCGTTGGCGCCGAGCATGCCGAGCTCCATGTTGGAGATGTGCATGCTGCCGCCCTTGCCCTTGCAGTAGCCGGTGGCGCGCCCGTAGAGCTCCGCGTACATGGGCCCGAACTCACCGCCCTTGGCGATGAGGTGACCGTGGCCGCGGTGGGTGCTGGTGATCCAGTCCTCGTTCGACAGGTGGGTCATCACGCCGGCGGCGACGGCTTCCTGGCCGACGTAGAGATGCAGCGCCCCGGGTATCTTGCCGTCTTCCATGAGCTTGCCGGCGGTTTCCTCGAAGATCCGGATGCGCACCATGCGCCGATGGATGTCGAGCAGCGTGTCGTTGGAAATCTGCGTGTTCAAGTTCCCTCCCTCACCCTGGCAATGCCGGGGTCGAAAAGCTTAGCGGATTGGCGGGGTGCGGGCAGCCCGTTGCCGCGCCGCCGCGTCTGGTTGCTGAAATTGGTTTCACGTATCGTGACCGTCCGGCGTCGCGGCCGCGCGACGCATCGAGCAGGGGGAGACGGGCGGTGCTGAAGCTGCTGGCGTTCATAAGCGCGCGGGAAGATCTGAGCCGCGAGGCGTTCATCGACCATTACGAGAATCATCACGTGCCGCTGGTGCGGCGTCTGCTGCCCATGGTGGGCGCCTACCGGCGGAACTACGTGGACCCGGACGTGCCGGCCGGTGGCGGCGCGACGGTGGACTATGACGTGGTCACGGAGCTCGTGTTCGAGGACCGGGCGGCGCTCGATGCGTTCTGGGAGACGATCCGCCGCCCGGAGGTGATCGCCGCCATCCGCGCGGACGAAGCGAAGTTTCTGCAGTCGGACCGCACCCGCCTGATCGGCGTGGTTCAGTACGACGCCGGTTGAGGAATCAGGGGAGGACGAATGAGCGACGCTGATGATCGGATCGCGGTGCAGGACGTGATGCTGCGCTACGCGGCGGGTGTGGACGAGCGGGACATGGACCTCTACCGCGGCTGCTTCGCCGACGACGTGGTGGTGACCGGCATGGCGCCGGAGCCGGTGCGCGGCATCGATGCCTGGATGGCCTTCGTGACGAAGGCGCTCGAGCGCTACGGCGCCACCCAGCACATGCTCGGCCCGACGCTCGCGACGGTGCGCGGCGACGAGGCGAGCGCCCGGACGGACGTGCAGGCGCTGCACGTGCTCAAGGATGCACCAGGGACGATCTTCACCCTCTGGGCAACCTACAAAACCGATATGCGCCGCATCGACGGCGCCTGGAAGATCGTGCGCCACGAGCTGGTTTCCAGAACGACTCACACCCTGAAATAGGGATCGGTGGCGGATGGTCGCACAGTCGGCCATCCGGGAAAATACCGTCAGGCGTGATTGTTTCCTGCGGCGACTGATGCCAGCATGGGCGGCCTGAGGGGGAAGCAGACCAGGATTTGAGCAGATGACGGAGAGAGCGGCCGCCACCCGGGAGCAGGACGAGTTCCGCGAGTACTGCCGGCGCTGGCTCGCGGAGAACCGCCCGCCACCCACGAAAACACGGCTGCCGCAGGCGGCCTACGAGGTCACCTACGACGACCATCGGCAGTACCTCTGCGACTGGCAGGCGAAGTGTTACGAAGCCGGGCTCATCGCCACGGATGTGCCGCGGGCCTACGGCGGCCACGGTCACGAGAACTTGCAGGCCATCGCCAGCGCCGAGGTGCGCCGCGCCGGCGTCCCCTACTTCATCAACTGGATCGGCCTCGGCATGACGGCGCCGACCCTGCTCATCCACGGCACCGAAGACCAGAAGAAACGTTTCCTGAAGCCGATCTTCACCGCGGAGGAGATCTGGTGTCAGGGGTTCAGCGAGCCCGGCGCCGGCTCGGACCTGGTGTCGCTGCAGACCTCGGCCGTGCGGGATGGCGACAACTGGGTGATCAACGGCAGCAAGGTGTGGACCAGCCTCGGGGCGCTGGCGAGCTGGATGCTGCTGCTGGCGAGAACGGACAAACACGACAAGTACAACGGCATCACCTACTTCCTCGCGCCCATGGATCAGCCCGGGGTCACCGTGCGTCCCATCCACAAGATGACGGGGGAGTGCGGCTTCAACGAGGTGTTTCTCGACAACGTGATCGTCCCCGACCACTACCGGGTGGATGAGATCGGCGCCGGCTGGAAGGTGGCCATGTCCACGCTCACCAGCGAGCGAGGCGCGGCGACCGGCGTCGGCGCGGTGGCGAGCTCCGAATCCCCCATGACGGCCGTGCTGCAGGTAATCCAGCTCGCCAAGGACACGCGCCGGAACGGCCAGCGCGTGTGGGACGATCCCGTCTGGCGGGAGCGGATCATGAAGCTCTACGAGCGCACCGAGGCGAGCCTGCAGAATGCGCGGCGCGCGCGCATCCCGGCGCTGAACGGCGGCGCCATGCGCATTCCGCTGCAGGGCAAGCTCACGGGCAGCGAGATCGGCCAGGCGCTGCACGAGACGGCGCTCGGTGTCCTCGGCATGAAGAGCAGCCTGTATGTCGGCGACGAGCACGCGGTGGAGGACGGTCGCTGGGCGCTCGGCTACATGAACACCTACACCGGCACCATCTCCGGCGGCAGCAGCGAGATCCAGCGCAACATCCTCGGCGAGCGGGTGCTGGGCCTGCCGAAGACGAAGTAGACGAACGACATGCCGTCAGTAAAAACGTCCTCGACGAAAGAGAAGCAGACCCAGCCCCGCGACTTCGGCTTCGACGACGAGACCGCCATGCTCAAGGACTCGGCGCAGCGGTATCTGAGTGAGCTCGCGCCACTGACCGGACTGCGCGGCAGCCTGAAAGGCACAGAGGATCCGTACCGCGGGAACGTCCGCGGGAGCTACCACGATCCTGAGGCCTGGCGGGCCATGCGTGAGCTCGGCTGGCATCTGGTGGCCATTCCCGAGGCCTGCGGCGGGCTGGGCATGGGCCTGGTGGCGTCCGTCGCCATCGCCGAGGAGATCGGCCGGGCGGCATGCCCGACGCCGCTGTCGAGCACCCTGCAGTCCGTGTTCGTGCTGCGGGAGGCGGGGGCGTCGGACCTCCTGTCACGAGTCGCCGGCGGTGAGAGCGTGGGACTTGCCCTGCACGGCGAGGACGGCTCGCTGGAAACGGATTCCACAGACGTCACCGCCGACGGTACACGGCTGACCGGGACGAGCTGGTACGTGCAGGATGCAGCGAAGGTGGACGGCTTCATCGTCGCGGCCCGTGCACCGGCGGGGGTCGGTCTCTACCACGTGGCCGCGGAGGCGGTGAGCGTGCAGCCGGACCGCATCGTCGATCTTACCCGCGATCAGGGGCGTGTGGTGCTCGAGGGTGCCGAAGCGTCCGTGGTTGCGCCGCCGGGTGAGGGAGAGGTCGTGCTGGCCCGGGCGTTGCCGGCACTCTGGACGCTGCTGGCGGCAGACATGGCCGGTGCGGCGGAGTGGCAGCTTCAGGCGACAGCGGAATACGCGAAGACGCGCGTGCAGTTCGACCGCCCTATCGGCTTCTTCCAGGCCGTGAAGCATCCCCTCGTCAACATGATGATCGCGGCGGACGAGACCCGCTCGCTCGTCTACAGCGCCGCCTGCGCCTACGACACGGATCCGGCGGACGCGCGGCGCACGGCCCACCTGGCGAAAGCCAGCGCCTCGGACACGGCATCGTTCTGCTCGAACCGCTCCACCCAGCTGCACGGCGGCATCGGCTTCACCTGGGAGTCGGACGTGCAGATCTATCACAAGCGGCAGATGCACTCTCAATTTCTCTGGGGCGACGGCAGCTGGCATCGGCAGCAGCTCGCGGCGCTCCTGTAACGACGGACCCGATTGCGGGTCATCACGATCATCAAGGGGAGGTCCCGATCATGGCAGCAGTACCCGAAAGCACCCCGTCGCACCTGCGCGGCAACGGGCGACCCATCACCGAAGAGCGCACCCTCACGAAGCTGAAGGTCACCGGGTCGATCCCCCGGGAGCTGGACGGCCGCTACTTGCGCAACGGCGCCAACCCGCTCTCCGGTACCAGCAGCCACCCGTTCTTCGGCGACGGCATGCTGCACGGCGTGCGCCTGCGCGACGGCAAGGCCGAGTGGTATCGCAATCGCTACGTGCAGACCCCGTTCATCAGGAATCCGTCCGTGGACATCCTGGATCCGTCGGTGATGATGGACCTCACCGCCTCGAAGGCGAACACCCACGTGGTGGGCCACGCTGGAAAGATCCTCGCCCTGGAGGAAGGCCACTTCCCCTACGTGGTGGACGGCAATCTGGACACGGTGGGGCCGACGGACTTCGGCGGCGTGCTGAAGGGCTCGTTCACCGCCCACCCGAAGATCTGCCCGGTGACCGGCGAGCTGCTCGCCTTCGGCTACTCGGCCATGGAGCCGTATCTGCGCTACCTGCGCGTCTCCGCCGAGGGAGAGCTGGTGCAGACGGAGAACATCACCGTGGGCGGGCCGACGATGATGCACGACTTCAACGTCACCCGGAATTTCGTGATCTTCATGGACCTGCCGGCGGTGTTCAATCTGGAGCTGGCCATGAAGGGCGAGATGCCGATCCGCTGGGACGACAGCTATCCGGCGCGGCTCGGCGTGATGCCGCGTGACGGCACCGACGCGCAGGTGGTGTGGTACGACATCAACCCCTGCTACGTCTTCCACCCGATGAACGCCTACGAGGCAGGGGACAGCATCGTCCTCGACGTGGCCCGCTTCAGCCACATCTGGCGCGACTCGGCGATGGACTTCCCGTCACCGGACCTCTGGCGGTGGACGATCGACACCAAGAAGGGCACGGTGAAAGAGACGCAGGTGGACGACCGCCCGGCGGAGTTCCCGCGGGTGGCGGACAGCGTGGTTGGGCTCGAGCACCGTTATGGATACATGATGGGGATGTCGGAGACGCCTGCGTCGGTGGATCCTGCTCGGGCGTCGGGGGCGATCCTGAAATACGACCGGCAGACAGGTAAGCGCACGGACATCGAGCTGGGCCGTGGCCGGGTGGGTGGCGAGCCGGTGTTCGTGCCGTCCGCGAGCGCGAAGACCGAGGACGACGGCTACCTGATGACGTACGTCTATGACGCCGCTTCGGACTCGAGCCGGTTCGTGATCATGGACGCCGCCAGCATGGATGCAAAGCCGGTAGCGTCCATCGAGCTGCCGCGGGTCCCGGATGGCTTCCACGGCAGCTGGATTCCAGCGTCCGTGGCCGACTGACGGCTTCAGAACGCCACTGACGGGGCGCCTTACTTCTTCGCGCCCCCCAGCACCGGCCCGCCGCGGCCCGAGAACTCGCCATCCGGCTCCTTGCCGAAGAGGATGCCACCGAGGGTCTCGTAGAGCGGGGCCGATACCCAGCGGTGCGAGGCGGCGCCGTGCGCATCCCGGAGTTTCCGTTCCAGCGGATTCTTCAGGTAGGCGGCGCTGGTGCCGCCGGCGGCGTGAACCGTGTCCACCACCTCCATGCAGGCCTGGGCGCCGTGCACGCAGGCGAGGCGGGCATTGATGGTCGCCTCCGGGGAGGGCATCTCTGCCCCCGCGTTGAGCTCGTCCTCCACCGCGGCCATGGCCTCGAACACGTAGGCCCGCGCGGCCCGATACTTCGCCGTCGCCTCGCCCATGCGCAGCTGCGCCAGCGGCCGATCCAGGAGCTTGGAGGCGGAGAGCATGGGCACCTTGTTGTTGGCCAGATCCCGGAACGCGTCCAGCGCGCCCTTCGCGACCCCGAGTGCAATGGCCACCTTGTTGTAGGAGAGGCGCAGCGGCACGGGGATGCGGAACACCGGGTTGTCGTAGTGGGCCGGGGTGGTCATGAGGTCCACGGACAGCCATTTCGGCTCGACCACGGCGCCCTCGGCCCGGACGTTGTTGCTGCCCGAGCCGCGCAGGCCGGCGACGTCCCAGGTGTCGATGATTTCCCACTGGGAGCGGTGCAGGAACCACATCTTGACGATGATCTGGCCGTTCGCGTCCTTGCGGGGCTCACCGTCGTCGATGATGGGGGCACCCATGAAGCACCAGGTGGCGTTGTGGCAGCCGCTGATGAACGTGGTCTCGCCCCAGACCTTGTAGCTGCCGTCCGGCTGCTCCATGGCATAGGCAGGCTTCGAGCCGGGGCCGCCGCCGCCGCACATGATCACCCGGGGATTGTCGAGATACACCTCGCGGGCCAGGGTCTTGTCCATGCCGCCGGCGGCCATGGCGTTGATCTCCGAGCCGAGCATGACGTTCCAGCCCACGGAGGCGTCGATGGCGGCCATGGCCTCCAGCACCTCGATGGTTTCCAGGGTGGTGGCGTTCTCGCCGCCGAGCTCCGGCGGCAGGGTGAAGCGGAAGAAGCCCTCGTCGATCAGCGTGTCGACCACGTCGTCCGGCAGCCGCCGGAGCTGCTGCGCCTCGTCGCCGCCGCGGACGATGACGTCCTTCAGCCGTTCCACCCGCTCGAGCGGGGTCCCGTTCAGCGGCTTTGCCGCGTGTGCCACGCTGGCCATAACTCTCTCCTCAAGCTCTTCGTATCAGTCCGGAAGCACGACCGTGGCCGTGCCCTGGAGCGGCGGCTCACTGCCTTCCCGGTCCAGCCAGATGTCGCAGTCCGCCAGCCGCTCGCCGTTGCCCTCGCGGATCGCGGTGACCCGACCCCGGGCAGTGATCCGGTCGCCATCGAGCACCACCCGCGGAAAGGTCATGACGATGCGGCGGATGCTGCGCGGTCCCGCCCAGGCATGCAGCATGTTGACCATGTAGCTGAGCCCCAGCGGCCCCTGGTTGATCGTGCGCCGGCCGAAGCCGAGCTGCTCCACCAGCTCCGGATCCCAGTGCACCGGATTCGGATCGCGCAGGATCGCGGCCATGGTGCGCATCCGCGCGGCGCTGACACTCTCCATCACCCACTCGGGAATCTCGTCGCCTACCGCAATCTGCATCGTCATTTCCCCGGTTTGCCGCCCAGCGCCCGGTTGCCGCCCCCGCGGTTCCGACCGTAGTGCCAGGTGATGGTGGTGCGGGCCGCGTGCCGGCCGTCCGGGTCCTCGAGATCGAACTGGAACTGGATCCGGTCGTAGGTCCGGCTCGTGTCCTGGCGACGCTCGGCCGCCGTGACCCGGCCGGTGATCCGGTAGGGGAGCTCCTCCTCGAGGGGCCGATGGATCTCCCAGTCGTAGCTCTCGATGCCGATGGAGAAATCCGAATCCGCCCGGCCCAGGGCGAACATTTCGGCGATGGAGGTGCCAGCGCCGAGGATCGGCATGTGAAACAGCGCCACCGGGTGCGCAAGCCCGTCCGGCAGGGGGGCTGCCCCCGTGCACTCGGTGAGCAGGTAGTTCTCCCAGTGGGCGATGGTGTAGGTGCCGCCGGGGAACTCGTGGCCGACCAGCGCGGCGATGTCTTCAGCGGTGGGCGTGCTGGGCACGTTCTCCTCTCCCGGTTGTCTCGTGGACTCGCAGTTCAGAGATTAACCGGTTTAATATAACCGTCAACCTTGACGGTTTTCGAGGGAGAGGAGACGTGCCGTCGCGCTCAGAGGCCCCGTTTGCCGGCCTCGCCCATGTACTCGCCCGGCTCGAACAGCCGCGGCATGGTGGTGGACGAACCGGTGGTCACGCCGGCATCCGTGGTCAGCGTCAGCCCCGTGGTATAGCCGGACTCGTCGCTCGCGAGCCACAGTGCGGCATTCGCCACGTCCTCTGCGACACCGGCGCGGTTCTTCAGCGGCGACGTTTTCGCCAGCCGCCGCTTGGTTTCCTCGATGGCGTTCGGATCGCCGGAGACGATCTGCGCGACCATGGAGGTGGCCATGCTGGTCGGCGCGATGCAGTTCACCCGGATGCCGTAGTGGCAGAGCTCGGCGGCGGCACTCTTCGTCAGCCCGATCAGACCGTGCTTGCAGGCGGCATACGCGTGCGGCCCCTGACCACCGAGCAGCCCCGCGGTGCTGGCCATGTTGATGATGCTGCCCGACTCGCGGGGCATCATCACGCGGGCGGCGTGCTTGCAGCCGTAGAACGAGCCGGTGAGGTGGATGTCCACGGTACGCTGCCACTGTGCGGCGGGCGTGGTGGCGATCGGCCCGACGGCGCCGACCACACCGGCGTTGTTGTACATGATGTCGAGCTGGCCGAAACGCTCGACGGCGGCGTCGACAAGGGCGGCCACGTCGTCTTCCGAGGTGACGTCGCAGCGCAGAAACACCGCGCTCTTCCCCAGCGCCTCGGCCACCGCCCGTCCGGCTTCCTCCTGAATGTCGCCGAGCACCACGCGGGCGCCTTCGGCGACGAACCGCTCGGCGGCGGCCCTGCCGAACCCGCTTGCGGCGCCGGTGATCGCCGCTACCCTGCCTTCCAGTCTCATTGCTCTCTCCTGACATGGACCATCGAGGGCGGGAGATTATCACCAGTCCGGAAAGTTTCTACCTGCCACGAGCTCGAGGAGATGCACCGTGCCCGCTGCTGACGCACGCAAGATGAACTACGACGACGTATCCATCTATCCGCTGGATGAGCCGAAAATCGAACGCCTGCTGCAGCTGCAGTCGGAGTGCGCCGTGCTCTGGACCACGAAGGACGGCTGGCCCATGGGCGTCATGCACCGCTTCGTCTTCAGCGATGGTAAGTTCTGGGTGACGTGCGCGCGGCAGCGCAAACGGGTGCCGGCACTGCGTGCGCGCGACAAGAGCGCGGTGATCGTCACAAGCGAGGGCACGGTGCTGGGCAGGGATCAGACCCTCACGGTGAAGTGCCGGGCGATCGTGCACGACGACAATCCGGCGGTGAAGGGCTGGTTCTACCGGGCGCTGGCGATGAAGCTCAACAACGGCGACGAGCAGCGCGCTGCGGCATTCCAGCAGTTCCTGGACACGCCGGCGCGCGTGATCATCGAGCTGGTGCCGACGAAATGGATCACCTACGACGGGGTCAAGGTCGCCGCGCACGTGGCCGGCCAGTGGCAGCCGGACGAGCCCTGGGTGCAGGAGCTGCCGCCGGCGCCGGACTGGATGGCTGACGTCTGACAACATGCAGAGGGAGGAGGTGCACATGAGCGACCGGGTGAGCGAGTTCGTCAGCCGGGAGGAGATCCGGGACCTGTCGCGGCGCTACATGCGCGGTCTCGATCGGCTGGACATGAGGCTGCTCGGCAGCGTTTTTGCCGAGGACGCCACCGTGGACTACGGATTCTTCCAGGGCAGCGCCCGGGACTTCGTGGACTTCGCCCACGGCGCGCTCAAGGACCATCACGCCAACCACCACCTGATCGGGCAGATGCTGGTGGAGGTGGACGGCGACACGGCGGTCGGCGAGATCTACTTCCAGGCGTACCATCGGCTGACCGCAGACGGCGAGGAGCAGGAGCTCTTCATCGCCGGGCGTTACGTGGATCGCTACGTGCGGCGCGACGGAACGTGGAAGATCCTGTTCCGCTCGGAAGTGAGCGACTGGACCCGCACAGTGCCGGTGTCGGATCCGTTCTTCCAGACCAACAAGGCAGCGCTGCGGGGCGCACGGGCGCCGGAGGACTACTCCGCGCCGTTCTTCCCGCACCTCCTGGAGCGATGAGCGCATGACCAGAACCATGATGGAGCGGCTCACCGAGCCCGGCGATCCGTCGCTGGCGCCGGGCGAGGCGCGCGCGCCGGGACCTTCGGTTGCCGATCTGCTCGCCGGCGAGGACAGCGGCCGGGATCCGCACCTCACGGCCGAGCGCTACGAGTATCTCGGCAGTGAGGATCTGCCGTTTTCCCGCTACACCTCGCCGGAGTTCCACGCGCTGGAGATGGCGCGCCTGTGGCCGAAGGTCTGGCAGTGGGCCTGCCGCGAGGAGCACCTGCCGGGCCGGGGCGACTACGTGGTCTACGACGTCGGCCGCTACAGCGCCCTGGTGATCCGCGGTGAGGACGACCGCGTGCGGGCGTTCGTCAATGCCTGCCCGCACCGGGGCATGCAGTTTGCGGACGCGGGATCGTGCGGGCGGGGTAAGCAGTTCATCCGCTGCCCGTTCCACGGCATGGCCTGGCACCTGGACGGGACGCTCAAGGAGATTCCGTGCCGCTGGGATTTTCCGCACGTGGAGGACGCCGCCTTCACCCTGACGGAGATTCCCTGCGACACCTGGGCCGGATTCGTGTTCGTCAACTTCGATCGGGACTGCGCGCCGCTCGCGGCGCATCTCGAGGTGCTGCCCGAGCACTTCGCGGACTGGGGGCTCGAGAACCGGTTCGTGGCCCTGCACACCCGCAAGGTGCTGCCCGGCAACTGGAAGATGTGCATGGAGGGGTTTCTCGAGGCCTTCCACGTGCTGGCCACCCACCCGGAAGGGCTCGGCACCGCGTCCTGGGCCAACACCCAGTACGACATCTTCGGGGCGAACGTCACCCGCTTTCTGCAGGCACTGTCCACGGGCAACCCCTATCTCGCGCAGAGCGAGCCGGAGATCTACGCGGCGCTCGGCTACGATGCCGCCGACCTGCCGGAGGGGGTGAGCGCGCGGGAGCAGCACGCGGCGAACCTGCGCAAGAGCCTCGGTGCGAAGTTCGGCGCGGACCTCTCGGCGGTGAACACCTCGCTGATGCTCGATTCCATCGAGTATCACCTGTTCCCGAATGCCTGCTTCTTTCCGGGCATTCAGATCCCGCTGATCTACCGGTTCCGGCCGAACGGCTACGATGCCTGCATCCACGAGATCCTGATCCTCCAGCCGCTGCCGGATTCCGGCGAGCGGCCGCCGCCGGCGCCCGTGATCGACCTGGGCGTGGACGACTCCTACGAAACCGTGGCAGGTTTCTGGCTCGCCCGGGTGCTCGATCAGGACACGGACAACTTCCGCCGCCAGTGGGCGGGCATGCAGGCGTCGCTGAAGCCCGGGCAGACGCTGGGTAACTATCAGGAAGCGCGCATCCGCCGCTTTCATGCGACGCTGGACGGCTATCTCGGCACGGGGGAGGGTGAAGCAGGATGAGTTTCACGACAGAGCAGCTCTCCGATCTCGAGTGTATCCGCGCGGCGGCGCGGCGTTACAGCCGCGGCGTCGACCGGCTCGACGCGGAGGAGATGAAGTCCGCCTACTGGCCCGACGCCACGGACGATCACGGTGCCTTCCGCGGCAACGCCCACGACTTCGTGGACTTCTGCATGGTGGCCCACCGCCGCTACCGATCCACCGGCCACTGCCTCTTCAACCACGAGGTGGCGCTGGATGGGCCGACCCGGGCGCGCGGGGAAATCTACTGTGTGACCTGGCTGATTCCCGAGGACGGCGCCCGTGTGGACACCTGGTACGGCCGGTATCTCGACCACTACGAGAAGCGCGGCGAAGAGTGGCGCATCATCGAACGGGTGTGCGTGCACGAGGGCACGGAGTCGAGAGCGGCCTCTCCCATGGAGATCGATGCCGGCGCCTTCCGTCAGGGCACGTTCGACCGGCCGGCCGCGCGCCGGGCGATCGGTCCGTGAGGTGGGCGGTATGAAGGTTCGCGGTCTGCTCTTCGATCTCGGCGGCACCCTGTTCAGCTACCAGCGGCGCGGCGGCATGGGCCGGGGCCTGCAGGAGGTGGTGGCGGGCCTTGGCCTGGAAGTGGCGCCGGCGGAGATCGGCCGCGCCTGGGGCGAGGCGAACGAGTCGGCCATGCAGCGGTTTGCGCGCCAGGACTACTTCCTGCACCGGGATCTCTTTCACGAGACGCTGGTGGCGTTCGCGGCGCGCTTCGACAAGCCCGTGAGCGACGAGCTGGCCGAGCGTTTTCAGGCGGCGCAGCGCCAGGCCGTGATCGACCACCTGCCGCTGCGCGCCGAGTGTCACGAGGCGCTGGCGGCGCTCAAGGCGCGCGGCCTGTATCTGGCCATCGTCTCCAACATCGACGACGACTACCTGCACCCGCTGGTGGAAAAGCACGACCTCGATCGCTGGCTCGATCACTGGACGAGCTCGGAAGAAGCCGGCTCCTGCAAGCCCCACACCGGGATCTATCACTACTCGCTGAAGAAGGCGGGGCTCGGGGTGGGGGAGACGCTGTTCGTCGGCGACTCCCTGCACCACGACGTGGCGGGCGCCAGCGCCGTGGGCATGCGCTCGGCGCGCATCGTCGAGGAGGGAATCAGCACGCCGCTCACCAGCGGGCTCACGGTGACGGCGGAGCCCGATTTCCAGATCACGGCACTCACCGAGCTGATCGGCATCGTGGATGCGCTCAATGAACGCACAGCCTGACATCCCGGAGCTGCCGGAGGAGCTGACGGCGGACTGGCTGGCCGGGGCGCTGGGCTGGCCGGTTCGCGGCGCCCGCCAGGAGGTGCTGGGGCAGGGTCAGGGGTTCATGGGAGACATCATCCGCCTGACCCTCGAGCACGGCGACCCCGACGCGCCCGCCACCGTCATCGCCAAGCTGCCGAAGAAGGCGAATCGGGCCATGGGCGAGATGCTGGGGGTCTACGAGCGCGAGGTGCTGTTCTTCCAGGCCTTCGGATCCGATTTTCCGGTGCGCATCCCCGAGGTGTACTTCAGTCACTACGATCCGGACGCCGGCTCGGCGAAGCAGAAGGAAGTTCTCGCGGTGCTCGACGGCCTGCCGCGGTTCATCGCCCCCGCCATCGGCCTGCTCGGCATGAAGATCGCTGCTGCGAAGAAACGCCGCTACCTGGTGATCATGGAAGACCTGGCACAGTTCCAGCCCGGCGATCAGTTCGAGGGCGCCGATGCGGAGGCCTGCGCCCGGGTGCTCGAGCAATTCGCGCCCGCGCACCGGCGGTTCTGGGGCGGTGAGGACGTGGCGAATCAGTTCTGGCTGCTGCCGTGGGACATCGATGCGCGCATGCGCGAATCCATGTACCGGAAGACGCTGCCGCAGTTCCGCGCCGAGGCGAGCGACGCGCTCCGGCCCTACGTGGAGTGGCTGGGTGAACACTCTGCCGTTCTGACAAAGACGCTCACGGCCGAAGCGCCCACCACCCTGGTGCACAACGATCTGCGCCTGGACAACGTCTGCTTCAACGGCACCGACTGTGCGTTCCTGGACTGGCAGCTTCTGCGCGCCGGTCCGGCCGCCTACGACGTGGCCTACTTCCTCGGCAGCGCGCTCAGCGCCGAGGCGAGCCCGGACGAGGAGATGCAGATCCTCGAGCGCTACTACGCGGCGTTGAATCCGCCCGACTATCCCTTCGACCGGTTCCTTCGCGACTATCGTCGTGGACTGGTGCTGTCGCTGGCGGCGGTGGTACCGCACGCGGACATCGCCATCGACGCCGGCCGCGGCCAGACCATGATGGCGCGCTGGCGGCAGCGCCTCGAAGCCCGCCTGCAGCAGGTGGACCCGGATCTGCTGCTGGCGTAGCCCCGGACATAAAACCGGATGGCTTGACGGTTTTTCCCAAATCCCGCACTCTCCCCCCTGCAATTCGGGGAGAGAACATGCTGGACGAACTGTTTGGGCTGAGCGGCGAGGTGGCCGTCGTCACGGGTGCCGGTCGCGGCATCGGCGAGGGTATCGCCAAGGTGCTGGCCGGGGCGGGCGCGAGCGTGGTGTGCGCGGCCCGGCGCACGGACGAGATCGAGCGTGTGGCCGAGGAGATCGTGGCGGCGAACGGCCGCGCGGTCGCGGTGACCACGGACGTCACCGACGGTGCGGCGCTGGAACGGCTGGCGCGGTCGGCCATCGATCACTTCGGCAGGCTCGACATCTGGGTGAACAATGCCGGCGGCTCGCCGCTGCAGATGCCGCTCACGGAGCTGCCGCGGTCGGAATGGGACGCGACGATGGCGCTCAATCTCACCGCCATCTGGGAGGCGAGCCGGATCGCCGCCGGACTCATGAGCGAAGGCGGGCGCATCGTCAACATCTCCTCGCTGGCGGCGGAAACGGTGATTCCCGGCAGCGGCCACTACGGCGCCGCCAAGGCCGGTGTGAACATGCTGACGAAGGTGTTCGCCCAGGAGCTCGGCCCGCGCATCCGGGTGAACTGCATCATGCCGGGTGCCGTGCCCACCGAGATCATGATGAAGGCCATGAAGCTCACCGACGGCGACCTGCCGCGGCTCGAAAAAATGCTGCGCCTGCCGGCGGGACGCCTGGGCACGCCGGAGGATCTCGGCGCCGCCACCCTGTATCTCTGCTCGAAGGCCTCGGAGTGGGTCACGGGTCAGTGTCTGAGAATTTCCGGAGGCGGTTGAGATGACCCGGTATCGACGCATCGTTCTGAAGCAGCGCCCCCAGGGCCGCCCGCGGGAGTCGGATTTCGAGCTGGTGGAGGGGGATCTTCTGCCGCTCGGCGAGGATCAGGTCACGGTGAAGGTTTCGCACCTGTCCATCGATGCGTTCATCCGCACGATGCTCGAGGAACGGGATGCCTTTCACGGCAGCATTCCGCTCGGCGCGCCGGTGGTGGCGCTGGGGGTCGGCGAGGTGATCGACAGCACGTCGAAGCAGCTCGCCGTCGGTGACTGGGTGACCGGCCCGCTCATGGCGCAGACCCACGCCCAGCTCCCCGCCGCCATGCTGCAGAAGATCGACGTGAGTCACCTCCCGCCATCCACCTATCTGGGCGCGCTGGGCATGACGACGGGGCTCACCGCCTACTTCGGCCTGCTCGAGGTGGCGGGGGTCAACGCCGGTGACACGGTGGTGGTGTCCGGTGCGGCCGGCGCGGTGGGCAGCATGGCGTGCCAGCTCGCCAGGATTCGGGGCGCGCGGGTGATCGGCATCGCCGGCGGGCCCGACAAGGGGCGTTTCGTCACCCAGATGCTGGGTGCGGATGCGGCCATCGACTACAAGAACGACGACGTGGGCGCCCGGCTCGACGCGCTGGCGCCGGATGGGGTGGACGTCTACTTCGACAACGTCGGTGGGGAGCTCCTCGACCTGGTGCTCGATCGGCTCCGGATGGGCGCCCGAGTCGCCATCTGCGGCGCCATCTCCCAGTACGACGATATGAGCAACGTCCGCGGGCCGAAGCTCTACCTGCGCCTCGCCGAACGCAATGCCTGCATGTGCGGCTTCACGGTGGATCACTACGCGGCGCAGTTCGGCGCGGCCACGGAGAAACTCGCGGGCTGGATCGCCGAGGGTTCACTGAAGCTGCCGGAGCATGTGGAAGAGGGCATCGAACGCTTTCCGGCAGCGCTCGTCATGCTGATGAGCGGCGGGCACATGGGCAAGCTGCTGGTGAAGCCCCAGGGACCCTGAGGTCCCCCGGGAAACACGTTCACACCGGACGCAGCGGTTCCCGGCCGTCCCAGCCGTTCGCCGCGGTACGTACGCGGTCGTAGAAAGCGCGCAGCGGCGCGGACGCGGGATAGAGCTCGATCATGTGGCCAAGGGCACCACGGGCGTCCACGAATGCGAAATCCACGAGATCGGCGCCGCGCAGTCCGCAGCGGGTGACCACCGGCATGCCCGACCGTTCGAAGTGCGCGAAGGCGGCGTCGAGGTCGTCCACCATGATGGCGACATGGTGCAGGTCTTCCTCGTCCGGCGCGAACATGTCCCGGTAGGGTGACGGCTCGTCGTCTACCTGCCGGAAGAGCTCCACCATGACCTCACCCCACTGACCATAGGCGGAGGAGTGCACGAAACGGGTGGGCTGCCCCCGGTGCTCGCCCCAGGCGAGCCGGATGTGCTCATTGAGGAAGAATGGGCCGGCGCCGAACCGATCGACCATCGCGAGCGCCGCCCGACGGATGTCGGCGACGTGATAGGCGAGCTGGACGACGTCGAGCTTTATCGGTCGACCTCCGTCAGCGCCACCACGGTCTTGCCGAAGTTGGCGCCACGGAAGAGGTCGCAGAACGCCCTGGGCACCGACCCGATGCCTTCCAGCCGGTACTCCGGCACCACGATCTTTCCCTCGTTTATCCAGCGCGTGAGCACGGCCCTGGCCTCGTCGTAGCGTGGCAGCTGCAGGTGGGTCATGAAGCCGTGCATGTGCGCGTGCCGGGTGACGAGGCGGAAGAGGTTTCGTGGACCGGGCACGGGCTCCGTGGCGTTGTAGGTGGCCACCGCGCCGCAGAGCAGGATGCGGGCGTCCTCGCTGATGTGCTCGAGCACCGTCTCCAGCAGCGGCCCGCCGACGTTGTCGAAGTACACGTCCACACCGTCCGGGCAGGCTTCCGCGATGGCCCGGTCGACGTCGGCTGCCATGCGGTCGACGAATGCCTCGAAGCCGAGCTCGCGGACCAGGCGCTCACCCTTCTCCCGGCCGCTGCAGATCCCCACCGCCCGGGCGCCGAGCAGGCGTGCGATCTGACCGGCGATGCTGCCCACCGCGCCGGCCGCGGCGCTCACCAGCACGGTTTCGCCGGGTTGGATCCTGCCGTAGTCGGTGAGCCCGAAGTAGGCGGAGAGGCCGGTGTCGCCGAGCACGCCGAGGTAGTAGGACAGCGGCAGCTCAGGCTCCGGCGGCAGCCGGGAGATGAAATCCCCGGCGTCCGTCAGCGTGTGCTCCTCCCAGGCGAAGCGGGCCATGAGCAGATCGCCGGGCCGGTAGTCGGGGTGGCGGGACTCCAGCACCCGCGAGAGAGTCAGACCCATCACCGGTGCGTCGAGCGGCATGGCCGGCAGCACGTCGTCGCCGCTGTCCGCATCCATCCAGTTGCGGAAGCCCGCATCCAGCGACACGTAGAGATTCCTGCAGAGGATCTGGCCGTCCGCGGGCGCCGGCAGCGTGCGCCGCTCGAGGCGGAAATCCGCTTCCCGAGGCACACCCCGGGGGCGGGCGGCGAGCACGATGCAGCGGTTGTCGATCATCGTGCGCCTCCCGTGACGGCCCCTCAGCGCGTCTTCGGCAGCCGGCCCTCGATGTAGTCGTCGATGAGCTCGTGGTAGCGGCGGATGCGCGTTTCCTGCTTCGACAGGTACACGCCCTTGAAGCCCCGCGACCGGAATCCGCGCTGCTGGGTGACGAACACCGCCACGTCCTCCTCGATGGCGGGTCCGATGGAGTCCTCGCCGAAGGTGAGCATCTTCAGGGGCGCCTCGCCGTCGAAGTGCATTCCCATACCGCGTTCCGAGGAGGAAGGACCGGCGGCAACCACGGGCGGGCTCGTGTACCACCAGTTGTCGAACAGGCACTGCTCGGGATCACTGCGGTGGGGTCTGGCGCGCAGGAAGTGGAAGCCGTCGGACCACAGGGAGACGGCGAAGTTGGGAAAGAGCGTGTAGTGGAACGCATCGGTGAGCTGCTCGTCCGGCACGTTCGCGTAGTGGCTGAACCCGCGGCCGGGCCCCAGGCGGCGTTTGGCCTGCTGCAGCGCCAGCCGGGTGTCCTCGGGGCGTCCCTTGAAGTCGTCCGGATCGAGCGCCCAGTAGCGGAGCTGGCTGGCGAGCGGTTCCTGGATGTTGCCCTCCCTGTCCGTGGCGCCGACGCCGAAACCGCCCTTCATGATCATGCGGTTGTGGCCTTCGTTCGAGAGGTCGAACTTGGTTTCCTTGAAATAGGTGTTGATGGCGCCGCGGATCTTCTTCCGATCGGTGTCGGGGGTGGCGGCCATGTGCACCGTGGGCACGTGGTAGGACTCGTTGAAGTTGTCGAGCACCACCTTCCAGTTGCAGGGCAGCCACATGCTGTTTGCCATGGTGCGCTGCCAGGTGTGCACCTCGCGTTTCTCCCAGTCGTCCCAGATGGGGCCGAGGAAGGTCTTCAGGCTCGCGCAGTCCGGGTCCATGTTCACCCAGACGAAGCCGGCGAAGGTCTCGCAGGCGAGCTCCACGAGGCGGATGTGGTCGCAGGGATTGCCTTCGGGGAAGTCCTCCCTGTCCGGCGCGAAGTTGAGCGTGCCGTCCGGCAGGAAGGCCCAGCTGTGGTACTTGCAGACGAAACGGCTCTTGATGCTGCCCTTCGGCTCGGAGACGAGCGGGTTACCCCGGTGCTGACAGACGTTGTAGAACGCCTTCACCGAGCCGTCGGTCTGGCGGACCATGAGGATCTCCTCCGGGCCTACCGCCTCCATCTGCCAGTCGCCGGGATTGGGCAGCTCCGCTTCGCGGCCGAGCAGCAGCCAGACCTTCGTCCACATGCCCTCCCACTCGCGGGCGAAGAACTCGCGCGAGGTGTAGCGATCCCCCGGGATCCGGTGTCCCCGGGTCTCCTGCTCGGGCCAGTCCTCCACCACCGGGATCAGTTCCGCCATGTCGCCTCCTCCTCGAACGGGACCGTACGCGTCATGCTGCCACCGGCCGCGATCGCGGGCCAGCAACGGCGCATCCGGTCGCCCGCGCTAGCGTTTTTCCAGACCGCGCTCCGTACGCAGCCGGTTCATGCGCACCCTGTCGCTCTCGAGCCGCTCGCCGAGCTCGTCCTCGCTGATGGTGCCGGCCATGTGGCGTCCGGCCGTGGCGGAGTTGTACATGATCTTCTTCACCGGGGTGACGGCGAGAATGGTGCGCAGCGGCGAGTCGAGCAGATTGTTGAAGTAGGCCTCGAAGTCGGTATTGCTCGGGCTCACCTTCTTCGCCAGGGCGGGATAGAACCAGGCCTTGGTCGCATCGTCGTCGAAGAACTCTGCCGTGCCCTTGAAGGTGATCGCGCCGGCCGGCAGGCCCTTGGGCGCATCGGGACGGTAGCTCACGCTGCTGACGTTCACGGACACCCGGGGATCGCGGCGGATGGCCGCGGCGCGGTGGCGGTGCTCGGAGAACGTGAGCCAGATCTTGCCGTCCTTCCAGAAGAAGGCGTGGGTGACGCCCACCGGCCAGCCGTCCTTCGTCGCCCACATCAGCACGGCCTCGTTGGCGTGCGTCATCAGGGCGTCCACCTCGGCGTCGGTGAACGGGTAAATGGAAACGATCTCGTGGTCGTGGGTCTGAACCATCGCGTGCCTCTCTCCTCCGGACTGGAAGGCGGATTAAACCCGTTCGGCCTGAAAACCGTCAAGGTTGATTGTTTCGCTCGGCGACCGGCCGGCCTCAGGCCGCGGAGGCGTCCGGCTTCGTGGCGCCCGACTCGATCTGCCGGCGGATCTCGGCGTGCCTCTCCTCGGTGATGGGATAGTTCCAGACCACCAGCGCGCCGACGAGGAAGAACAGCGACGGGAAGGTGGAGAACAGGAAACGCAGGCCGAAGAGTTCGTCCGGACCGTTGACGGCGCCGGGCTCGGCGTTGAAGCCGAACAGGGCCAGGCCGAACATGGCGATGGCCGCCCCCACGGACGAGGTGGCCTTCTGCGCGAACGACCAGGCGGAGAAGAACAGCGCCGCCCGGTTTTCCGAGCTGACCGCAGTGTCGAGATCGATGACGTCGGCCTTCATGGCGTTCGGCAGCGTCTGGGCGAAGCCGCCGGCGGCGAACCCGGTGGTGATCGTCACGGGCAGCATCCACCAGAAGTCGCCGGGACCGAGCAGCAGATAGAAGGGGTGGGCGCAGGAGATCATCACGAACGCCGCCACGTAGGCGCGGTGCTTGCCGATGCGGCTCGCCAGCCGCACCCAGACGGGGACGGCGATGAAGCTGGTGAGGTAGAAGAAGGTGAGCATGAAGATCGCCTGATCCTCGGCGCCGAGCACGTCGGCGACGAAGAAGATGTACAGCGGCGTGGTCACGTTCAGACCGATGGAGCCGATCATGAACGCCAGCACCAGCCGTTTGAACGGACCGTTCTCCCACATGAGCTTCAGGCCCTTGAGCACGGGCAGGGTCGATCGCACCTCGAGGCGCGCTTCCGGCGTGCCCAGCAGGGTGAGCGCAACGCACACGGGCATGACGATGAGCATGGTGATGCCGACGAGCTCGAGCACCGCGGCGCTGCCGCCGATGCCGAAGAGAATCAGCGCCAGCGCCGGCACGAGCTGCGCCGTGAGGCTGCCGAGCACGCCGGCCATGGCGCGGGCGCCGGCGATCCGCGAGCGCTCGTGGTAGTTCGTGGACAGCTCGGCACCCCAGGCGTAGTAGGGGATGAGCATCATGGTGGTGCCCACGGACAGGGCCATGCTCCAGACGAGCATGTGGGTGCTGCCGGCGCCTTCCGGCGGCATGAAGAGCTGATAGATCGACAGCATCAGAATGGGTGTGGCGGCAAGGATCCACGGCCGCCGGCGGCCGAAGCGGCTTCGGGTGTGATCGCTCAGATAGCCCATGAGCGGGTCGGTGATCACGTCGAAGATCCGCACGGCGATCATGATGGTGCCGACCAGGGTGAGCGGCACGCCCACGTCGCTGGCATAGAAGCGGGGGATGAAGACGATCACCGGGAAGATCGACAGCGCCACCGGCAGGTCGGTGAGGCTGTAGCAGAAGAGGGTGGAGGTCTTCAGGCGTGAATTCATGGCGACCGGCCAGGAACGATATCCGAGGCGAGCCATGATCCGTTGCCGCTTCAAAACAGTCAATCATGACGGTTATAGTCGGCCTGTACGGATATGCGACGGGGAACAGGCCATGCCGGATCAGGCAACCAACTACGACGATGTGAAACAGTACCGCCTCGATCCGGAGCGGGAGCGCGAGCTCGTGGCGACCGCCGGCGAGTGTGTCTTCATCTGGGCGAACAAAGCCGGGCATCCCATCGGCGTGGTCACCGCCTACGTGCCCGTGGACGGGCACATCTGGATGACGGCCACGCGGGAGCGCGTGCGGATCAAGGCCATCGCCCGCGACGGTCGCTCATCCGTGGTCATGACAAGCAAGGGCACGCCCATGGGCGGCGGCAAGACCGTCACCTACAAGGGCCACACGGTGATCCACGACGACGATGAGACCAGGCAGTGGTTCTACCGGCTGCTGGCTTCCGGGATGAGCGGCTCGCGGGACGAGGGCAACGCCTTTGCGCGCAACCTGGACCCGGAGCGGTTCGTGCAGTTTCTGGATACGCCGGAGCGGGTGGTGCTCGAGTTCACGCCGGAGATGTCCATCCCCTTCGACGGCGACAAGATGGCTCAGGCGACGGCCGCCGCGTACCTGCGTTTCGCAGACGGCTGACGGGATCCCGTCGGTTTCGTAGCGGAGTGCGCCCTCAGAGACGGTATGAGAGCCGGTATCAGAGCCGGTAGTAGTCGGGCAGCGCCGCTTCGGTGATGCGCCGCGCGTTCCGCAGCGGGTTGTGCGCGAGATAGATGTCCTCGCCCACGAGCTTTGCGTCCGCGCCGGCGGGCCAGACGGTGAGGAGCTGAGTGGTGGTGAGGATGAGATCGCTTTCCGTGACCGGCGCGCCGTCGAGCTCGGTCACGCCCATGGCGATCACCTGCGGGCCGCGGTAGATCTGTTTGACCTGACCCTCCGTGACCACGCCGCCGTCCTCGACGAGTATCCGATCGACGACCACCTGAAACTGGTTGCCGCCGGCGGCGATCATGTTCTCGTAGAACCCACGCACGGCCGCGCGCCCCTCCAGCACGAAGGGGTTTTCGCTCCAGAAGTGATACGCCGGATCGGCGACGAGCGTGTCCATCAGCGGCTGCAGCTCGCCTTTGATCTCGAACTCCATGTGATCGCGCACCCGGGTGATGAGCGCCCGATGCAGGGCGTTGGGCTCCGCCGCCGCCCGGGCCTCCAGTGGCAGCCAGCTCTGGTACGGCTCGATCGCATAGTCGCTCATGGTCGACGCTCCCGCTGCGGATAGGGTGGCGGCCGGCTGCCGTCCTCGTTGGTGATGTCGAACTCCTCGGCCAGGTCCTCCACCCACTGGATCGTACCCGTGCGGTGCATGAGATCGGCGCTCGCGAGCAGCGCCGCGGCCGAGCGGCCGACGAGCTCCGGGGTCTGCATGGTGGAGAGATCCATCGGCCGCACGGCGGCGGCGTCCTGAATGAACTCCGTGGACACCGCACCAGGGTAGAGCACGATGGCGGCGACCCCCTTGGGTTCGAGCTCGATGGCCATGTCGGTGGTCAGCCGGTCCAGGCCGGCCTTGCCCGCGCCGTAGGAGCTGGAGAAGTGATAACTCTGACCGCCGGGCGAGGAGACGTTGAGGATGGCTGCGCCGGACGGTGCTGCGAACAGCAGCTTCGCCGCGTGCCAGCTTGCGACGTAGTGAGCCCTGAGCCCGATGCCCACCTGGTCGTCCCAGACCTGGATCGGGTGGTCCCAGAAGCCGCCGCCCCAGGCGGGGGGATCCGGAATCTTGTAGACGTTGTTCACCAGGAAGTCGATGTGATCCACCTCGCCTGCGATCCTCGCGAACAGCGCGGCGATGTCCGCGTCCACGCCGTGGTCGCAGCGGATCGCGCGGCCCTCGCCGCCAGCCTCGGTCACCAGCCGGGCGGTGGTGTCGATGGTCCGCTCGCCGTCGCCGGTGGTCCGCCCCGTGACGTAGACGGTGGCACCCAGCTCCCCCAGGGCGATGGCGATGCCCTTGCCGATGCCCCGGCTCGCACCCGTCACCACCGCGATCTTTCCCGACAGTTGTCCCATCTCCCCACTCCAGGCTTGTGGCCGCCGCCCCGGCCGGCAGTATAACGTGTTCAATAGTTTTGAACATGTTAAAGCGACTGCGTTATGCTCGACGCGTGGATCTGGTGACGGAACAGCGACTGGCCCGGCGGGCCGCCATCCTCGAGGCGGCGCGGCAGATGATTGCCGAGCGGGGCTACGAGGCGGTCACGGTGCGCGACCTGGCGGAGCGCTGCCGGGTCAGCGTGCCGACGCTGTACAACCAGTTCGGCGGCAAGGACGCGCTGCTGGCGGAAGCGGTGGAAGAGCACTTCGTCCGCGTGCTGAGCGCGGCCGATCTGGCTGCGGCGAGGCCCGGCTTCGAGCGCCTCGAGCGGGTGGTGTCCCAGTGCGCCGCGCAGCTACTCACCCTCTCTGCCTATCACCGGCGCCTGATCGAGGCATTCGCCTCCCTGGAGCAGACGACGGCCGTGCAGCAGCGGATCGCGGGCAGGCTCACCGCCGTGTTTGCCGCGGAGCTCGCATCGATGCGCACCGCGCGCCAGCTCGAAACCTGGGTGGACACGGATCTGATTGCCGAGCACCTGACGTCGAGCTGCATCTCGGCGGCGGTGATCTGGAGCTCGGGCACGCTGCCGGACGCGCACCTGGCGCCGGCCATGCGCTACGCCACCGCGCTGGTGCTGGTGGGGATCACCCGGGGGCAGGTGGCGTCCCGGCTGAAGATGGTGCTCGTGGAGTCGCAGGACGACATGCTCAGGCTTCGCCGACCGCTCGCGCGCCGGCTGGCGGAGCGCAGCGATGTTTCCAAGGCCTGACGGAGGGGGGATATGAACGGCATGCTCGACAGGTTCCGGCTCGACGGCAAGGTGGCGGTGGTCACGGGCGGCGGCCGCGGCATCGGCCGCGGCATTGCCCTGGCGCTTGCCGAATGCGGTGCGGACGTGTGCGTGGTGGCGCGCCGGCAGGCGGACGTGGACGCGGTGGCGGCCGAGATCGAGGCCCGCGGTCGCAGGGGTCTGGCGGCCTCGGCGGACGTCATGGACTTCACCACCCTGCCACAGGTGCTGGATCGGGTGGTGGCGGAGCTCGGCCGGCTCGACATCATGGTCAACAACGCCGGCGGCAATCTGGACCGGAAGATGTACGCGCTGCCGGAGATCCCACTCGAGAAGTTCGACGAGCAGCTGGCGCTGAACATGAAGACCAAGTTCTGGGGATCGCAGCAGGCGGCGAAGCGCATGCAGGACGGCGGCCGGATCATCAACATCATCTCCATCGCCGCGCACCGGCCGTCGCCGGGCTTCGGTGTCTATTCGGCGGCAAACATGGGCATGATCAGCATGACGCGAACGCTGGCCGTGGAGCTCGCGCCGAGAGGCATCACGGTGAACTGCATCGCGCCCGGCGTGGTGGTGACAGACATGCTCACGGAAACGATGAGGATCTCGGCGGAGGATGCCGAGCGGAACATGGCGAAGGCGATTCCGCTGGGCCGCACCGGAAAGCCGGAAGACTGCGCCGCCGCCGCCGTGTTCTTCGCCTCACCGGCCGCGGAGTGGATCACCGGCCAGTTCCTCGACGTGGCCGGCGGGCAGCCGACCTGACGCGGATGCGCGGGAGGCATCGATGAGCGTGGACGTGCTCGTGGTGACGAAGGGACACGCATTCGCGCACGACGCGTTCCTCGAGATGTTCGACGCCATGCCTGGTGTGAACGCCACGCTGGTGGACCAGCCCGCCGCGCAGATCGTGCTGCAGCCGGAGCACGCGGGCGACTATCAGGCGGTGCTCTTCTACGACATGTCGGGCATCCCCGGCATCGGCCTCACGCACGACCACGCGGGCGCCGACGGCTCGCCGCCCGAACGCTACCGGACGGCCATCGAGGGCCTGCTCGAGCGCGGCACCGGTCTGGTGCTGCTCAACCACGCCACGGTGTCCTGGCCGGGCTGGCCGCTCTGGCGGCGGATCAGCGGCTCGTCGTTCATGTTGAAGCGAGGGATGCTCGACGGCGCCGAGGTGCCGGGCTCCGGATATCGGGGTGGGCACGGTCCGCT
Organism: Pseudomonadales bacterium; assembly: GCA_050185825.1. GTDB lineage: Bacteria > Pseudomonadota > Gammaproteobacteria > Pseudomonadales > Azotimanducaceae > SZUA-309. Next base: position 95,865 of record JBFWZA010000002.1, read on the forward strand.
GCCGAACGCCACGGTGCGTCTGCAGCCGCAGGGGAGCCACCCGGTGCTCGAAGGCCTGGAGGCGGGATTCGAGATCACGGACGAGCTCTATCTGAAGACTGCGGGATTCGAATCGGCCGTGCTGCCGCTGCTGCGTGCCGACTATGACTTCGTGCGCCCCAACTTCAGCCCGCCGCCGCTGGCGCCGCGGGATGAGCAGGCGGCGTGGGATCACCCGCCGGGCAGCGATCTGGTGGTGTGGGCCAACGCTGCCGGTGCCAGCCCGGTGGTGGTGTCGGACCTGGGAGACGGCCCGGCAGCCTACGCCAGCGAAGGGTTCCGCCGACTGCTCCACAATGCGCTCGAGTGGGTGTCGAGCGAGCCGGCGCGCCGCTGGGCGTCCGGGTTCGCGAGCCGGGGCGCCTAGACGGAACGTCATTTCCGATCATCGAGGGAGACAGGTATGCAGAAAGTCAGCGCGGCCGAGAAGGCCGGTTTTTTCGCGGCGGTGGACGCCGCCAGCAAGAAGGCCGTCTGGTGTGCGATCGCCACCGTCTGCGGCGAGGAGCCCCGGGTGCGTATCGTGCACCCGACCTGGGACGGGGACGTGCTCTGGTTCGCCACCGGACCGGATTCGCCGAAGGCGCAGCAGCTCGAGGAGAACCCGAACGTGGACATCCAGTACCAGGTCGAGCCGCCGGAGTTCGTTCACGTGATGGTGCGCGGCACCGCCGAGCTCGTCACGGATCCGGCGCTGAAACGACACGCGTGGGAGGCCATCGACTACGACCTCACCCAGTTCGGCTCCACCGGCCCGGAGGATCCGAACTTCCTGCCGGTGCGGATCACGCCGACGCGCGTGGAGCTCTCGGAGATGTTCGGCTCCATGAACAAGCGGGTCTGGCGGGCCTGAACGGCGGCGCGCAGCCTGTCGCCCCGGCAGCCGACATCGCGCCACCGCAGCGCTAAGTCTCCTCGGCGTTGAGGATTTCGTAGACGCGCTTCTGGAAATACCAGCGCCCGTCCACCTTCACGTACTCGTCCTGGTATCTGCCGGTGATGGCGCGTTTCACGCCGTCCTTCTGGTGCAGGAACTCCTGCTGGTACCAGGTGCCCTGTGCGGTGCTGCCGGTGACCTGAATCGGTCCTGCCGAGGCGAAGAAGCCGACGAACGAGAAGGCGCTCATGGCCTGCTGCCAGACGGGAAAGAAGGCGGCCTTGCCCTTGATTTCTCCAGCTCCGGGCAGGGTCCAGCTCGCATCGTCGCGCCAGTTCGACGCCCACGCCTCGCCGTCGAAACGCATGACCGCGTCGTTGTAGGACTCCACCAGCTCCCGGATCGCGAGCCGGTCTTCCACGGGTCCGCTGCTGATCATTTCGTTTCCTCCGTTGCTTTGAATGTCAGGTTGAGCGACAGGGTGCCGAGCATGATGCCGGGTTGATGCTCGAAGGTATTGCCCGGCGCGTACGCGAGGCTCTCCAGCCGGTCGAGCAGCCGGTTCCAGGCGATGGTCTGCTCGAGCCGCGAGATGCCGGCGCCGGGGCAGACCCTCGGGCCCGCCGAGAATGCCAGGTGGCGGGTTACCGCCTTGCGGTCGAGCCTCGGCTCGTAGGGACAGTCCCACTCCTCGGGATCCACGTTGCCGGCGGCGAAGCGCAGGTGCAGCAGCGACCCGGCCGGCACGGCAACCCCTCCAAACACCTCATCGCGGCTCGTGATCCGGGTGGAGAGTCCCTGGGTGGGTGAGCGCAGGCGCAGGCATTCCTCCGTGAAGGGCCGCACCAGGCTTCGGTCGGCTCTGATCGCGCTGAACAGCTCCGGATGCTCGCAGAGGATCTGGGCCTGCTCCTCGATGGCATACTGCGTGGTCTCCAGACCGCCGATCACCATGGCATAGACCACGCCGTTGACTTCCATGTCAGTGAGCTTCCGCCCGAGGGCGCGATACTCGACCTCGCACAGCCAGCTGATCATGTCGTCGCCGGGATCGCGGCGCTTCTCCTGCACCTTCCCGTGCACATAGGCCTTGAAGCCGTCCAGCTTTTCGAACTGGGCGGCGAGCTGCGCCTCACTGAGCAGGTTCTTGTGGCCCCGGCCGTGGACGAAGGCCTCCACCTGCGCCGTGCCCCAGTCGGCCAGCCGCGGAATGTCCTCCTGCGGGAAGCCGAGCACGGATGCCATCACCTTCTGCGGCAGCGGCCGCGCGAACTCGGAGATGAACTCCACCTCGCCGCGGCCGATCCAGCCGTCGATGAGCTCGTCGACGAAGCCGCGAATCATCGCCTCGTGGCGCCCCGCACCCGGGCCGACCCAGGGATCCGTCAGCTCCTGACGGTGTGCCCGATACAGCTCGTCGGTCGGTCGCAGGGTGGCCATGGAGGCGATCATGGCGTTGGTCCGCGGTGCCGCTTCCGGCGCCACACCGGAATTGAGGAGTGCTCTGATCGCCAGGCCGATGGTCGGTGGAAAGCGCTCGGGATCCCGCACCACGCGGTTGATGTCTTCGTAGCGGGTGAGGATGAAGCCGTCGGTGCCCGGGGTGAGCCCTTCGCCGGGCAGCCGGACCACCGGCGCCTCGGCGTGCAGGATCGGGTAGGCCTCGTACCAGTGCTCCTGTGCCCCCGGAGCAAACAGGTCCACGTCCGCGAGCGACACGGGACACCTCAGAGGGCTCAGCTCATGATTGGGTGTCTTGCTCATCGCGGAGACCTACAGGGTGAGCCACCCACCGTCCACCGGCAGGTAGATGCCGGTGACGAAGTCGGCCAGACCGGAGGCGAGGAAGACGGCTGCCTTGCCCTGCTCCATGGGATCGCCCCAGTGCCCGAGCGGCAGCCGCGCGATGCGATCCATGACCGTGTCGGCCAGCGGCTCACCGGTGAACGGGCCTGGTCGTCCCGACACGGGCGGGGGCTCGCCGTCCCGCACCCAGGTGGGCCCGGGAGCGAGTGCGTTCACGTTGATGCGATGCGGTGCCAGCTCGAGGGCGAGCGCACGGGTGATCTGCGCAACGGCTGCCTTGGAGCCGTCATAGGTCACACCGACGCCCGGGCTCACCGCCTGGGTGGACGAGACGTTGATGATCCGGCCACCGACGCGCTGCTCGATCATGATCGCGGCCGCGGCCCGGCAGCAGTAGAACACGCCGTCCACGTTCACCTGCCAGAGCCGGCGCCACTTCTCGTCCGTGATGTCGCGGACGGGTCCACCGTAGCCCTGATAGATGCCCGCATTGTTCACCAGAATGTGGAGCCCGCCGAGCGTCTGCACGGTATGCCGCATGGCGGCATCCACAGCGGCGGCGTCCGTCACGTCCAGCGCCATGGCTGCACCGCCGAGTTCACGGGCGACGGCTCTTGCCCCTTCCGAATCGACGTCGCTGACCATGACCGCCGCACCGGCCATGGCGAGCGCCCGGGCGATGGCCGCGCCGATGCCGCGTGCCCCACCCGTGACGTGGGCGGTCTTGCCGGTGAGATCGATCCATTCAGCGGGGATGGGCATGCGTGTGCGGATCCGGTTGCCTGATCGAGAGCCTGCCATCGTGGTCCTGGGGATTCTAGTGTACTGCGCCGCCCTATTTGGCACTTATAGCGTGAGCCGATGGTGCCAGCCGCAAGGCGCATTCGCGCCGCCATAGCCCAGCTATGGGTAGCGGATGCAACACGGCGGATGGCACCATCGGCTCTCGCCCGAAGGGAACGCCTCAAAAACGCCATCGCTGCGTTCTCGTCGCAAATGGGTTGAGTCAATGGATTGACCATTCCCTGCGGACGACGCCTTGCGCTGACGTTTTTGAGGCGTTCTATAAGTGCCAAATAGGGCGGCGCAGCACACTAGCGACCGTCGTGGCTCGAGGCCGCGGCTCCGCAAGGATGGGAACCCCGTGAATTGCGCACCTGTCGCGCGGCCGGTATAAGACTCACCGATCTTCTGGACGAGGTTGGGCATGGCAAACACAAGAATCATCATCTCCGGTACCGTGGATCTGCCGCCAGAGAACGTCGAGGCAGCGCTGGCAGCAGGCGCGCCGCTCATCGAGGGTGCGCTCACCCAGCCGGGCTGTCTGGATTACGACTGGTGTCCCGACCCGCTGCATCCCGGCCGGATCCGGGTCTTCGAGCGCTGGGAGTCGGAGGCGGCGCTCGCCAGCCACTTTCGGAACCGCTGGTACAAGGAGATGCGGGACAACATCGGCCGCTTCGGCATCATCGCGGCCGACACCGCGAAATACCGTGTGGACATCTCTGAGCCGGTCTACGATCAGACCATGACGCCGCGGGCGGACTTCTTCACGGCAACGGACTGATGGACGCGCGCCGAACGGGATGCGCGAGCCGCATCAGCGAAGCCGTTCGAACCCGCCGAGCGCGCGCACCGCACCCAGGGCGCGACTGAGCAGCGTTCGGGCGAGCCGCTCGCCGCGCTCGTTGCCCATGTCCAGCGTGCCGGCGATCAGCACGGCCCAGGCGAGCAGGTAGAGAGCGGCGGTCGCGTACCGCTCGCGACAGTCGGCCAGCGGGTGCCCGCTGACGCCGTGCTCGATCAGCATCGTATGGTAGAGCTCGATGAGCGAGTCCTGATGCGTGGCGAGCAGCGCCTCGTCGACGCTCTGGGTCAGGAAGTACGCCAGGTCCTGCTCGCCGCTCGACGTGCAGACGGACTGCCAGTCCACCAGCACCACCTCATTGCCGTCGAAGAGGATGTTGTCCAGACGCACGTCCGCATGGACGACGCACTGTGGCGATGAGGTCAGCTCCCCGATCAGATCACCGATCCGTTCCGCCAGGCGCGGTGCCACGGCGCGCACGTCGGCCGGGATGAGCTCCGGGAAGCGCGCCTCGACCACGGGCCAGCCGGCGCTGAATCCGGCGGCAATGCCTTCGCGCTGGGCCGGCACGTCGTGCGAAGGCACCCCCTCGATGGGCTTCTCCCAGGTTGCGGCGTGCAGGGCGGCGAGCGAGGTGACGACCGCCCTGGCGTCCGCGAGCCCGGCACCGGCGATCTGATCGCCGACCCGGCAGCTCGCCAGGTCTTCGAGCACCAGCACGAAGTCGCCGGTTGCCGGATCGTGATGGGCGGCGAAGCATCGGGGCGTGCGCACGGGCAGTCGTGCCGACAGCGAGCGGTAGAAGTGCACTTCCCGGCCGTACATGTCGTAGGTTTCCGCCACGGCGCGGTTTTCCGGCTTGTCTGAGGCGAACTTAACGACGTAGCTTGCTGGACCGTCCGCCGTGTCTGCACGCACCCGGCAGACCTGGCCGATGACGCCCTGACCCTCGCCGAGCGGCGCGATCGTGAAGCGGCTCACCGCCGTGCCGGTGGCGCTCGAGAGCCATGCGGCGGTGAGCTGGGCGGGGGTGGCGGGGAAGTCGGACATGCGGCAACCGGCTGTAACCTTCCGGGAGAGTAGGTAGCGGCCTGCATCAGGTCAATGCTGCGGAGGGCGGGGCGAAACGGGCCTGTTGGCAGGATTCAGAAAGCCGCTAAAATAACCGTCTCAGTTGACGGTTTTCCTGGGGGAGACATGACGGTGCTGCGTCACCCGCTTTCCGGCGCCCTGTACACGCTCAGGGACGATGGGCTGGTGGAGGTCGAGAACAACGGCCTCAAGGGCGTATTCTCCTTCGACGGCCGGTACCGGGAAGGCGAGCTGCGCCAGGCGGATCCGCATCTGCTGCTGTGGATCGCCGGGCCGCAGCTGCCGGCCGAAGCCAACGTCCGCCGCAATCGATAGGAGGCATTCCAGGTGAGCTCGATCGCAAAGAGCCGGGACCGGTCGGCCGGAATCAGTTACCAGCAGCTCCTCGATGGCGACGTCGTGCCGCCGCCGGACGTGCTCCGGCTCGAGAATCCCTATGTCGGCAAGCTCACCTCGGTGCCGGTCGACCGCTATCGCAGCCGGGCCTTCCACGAGCTGGAGATGACGCGTCTCTGGCCGCGTGTCTGGCAGATGGCCTGCCGCGAGGAGGAGATCCCGGAGGTCGGCGACTACGCGGTGTACGAGATCGGCCGCTTCAGCATCCTCGTCGTGCGCACGAAGGACGGCATCCGCGCACACCACAATGTCTGCCGGCATCGCGGCCGGAAGCTGTGTGATTTCGACGGCCACGCCGCGAGCTTCATCTGCCCCTTCCACGGTTTCAGCTGGAACATCGACGGCAGCCTGCGCAGCGTCACCTCCGAGTGGGACTTCCCGCAGATCGACAAGGACAACTTCGACCTCACGCCGCTGCTGTGCGATACCTGGGGCGGATGGGTGTTCGTGAACATGGACGTGAACGCAGAGCCGCTGGCCGCGTTTCTCGGCGACCTGCCGGCACACTTTGCAGACTGGGAGCCGGAAAACCGCTACATCGAAGCGCATGTCGGCAAGGTCATGAAGTGCAACTGGAAGCTCTGCCAGGAAGCCTTCATGGAAGCATTCCACGTCATCAATACCCACCCGCAGCTGCTGGCCGCCATCGGCGACGAGAACTCGCAGTACGACGCCTGGGGCAACTTCTCCCGTGCCATCACGCCGAACGGCACACCGAGCCCGCACATCCGCTACAACCCGAGTGAGCAGGAGATGTTCGAGTCCGTCACCATGCGACCGCTCGACGGCCCGCCCAGCCCCGAGGTGCCGAGCGGAATGAGCGCCCGCGCGCTGCTGGGCGCCGGCGCCCGCGAAAACCTGAAGCAGATCGTCGGCGAGGACAAGCGGCTGTCCGATGCGGAAGTCCAGGACAGCATCTACTACACGCTGTTCCCCAACTTTCATCCCTGGGGAGGGTACAACCGCATCGTCTACCGGTTCCGGCCCTGGCAGGACCGTCACGACCGCTCGCTGATGGAGTGTTACTACCTGAGCCCGTTCTCAGGCGAGCGGCCGCCGCCGGCGAAGCTGCACCTGCTCGGCGAGGACGAGCCGTGGACGAATGCGCCGGAGCTCGGACTGCTCGCCAAGGTGTTCACTCAGGACACGTTCAACCTGCCGAGCGTGCAGACGGGACTGGAGGCCGCTCAGTTCGACGAGGTGGTGTTCGCGCGCTATCAGGAAACCAAGCTGCGTCATTTCCACGACCTGCTCTCGGAGTGGATCGCGGAGTGACTCGAGCGCCCCTGGGGGCGAGGGTCAAGCGGAGCGCTTGACCGAGCGGACGTCCTTGTAGCTCCGGCGCAGCTCCTGCTTGAGCCAGTCGAGCATCATCTTCTCGGGTACCTTCTGGCCGCTGATCATCGAAGACGCTGCCATACCCTCGAGCAGGTACACAGTCATGTACGCCGTCCGGGTGAAGGCTTCGGATTTGGCCAGGTCGGAGAAGACCTGGGATGAGGCCTTGGCCCAGGCCCGGTCGTACGCTTCGAGAACGGGTTTCAGCACCCGGGCGAGCTCCGGATCGGTGCGGGCGGCGACCTTCAGCTCCTGAAACACCGCGAACTCGCGGGTGTTGAGCTGGCGCCAGTAGGCGTCGATGCTCTCCTCGACCCGGGTGTGCTCGGCGCCCTGCTGGATCGTGGATTCTTCCTCCGTGAACATCTCCAGGCGCCGCTGGTGCAGGTACTCGACGGCCGCCTTGATCAGCTCCGCCCGGGTGGGAAAGTGATGCAGCATGGCGCCGCGTGAGACCCCGGCGGCCTGGGCGATGTTCTCGGTGGTGGTGTTGAAATAGCCGAGCTCGAAGAAGCAGTCGATGGCAGCGGCCAGAATCGTTTGCCGGGTGCGTTCGCTTTTCGTCTGCTGCCAGGTCTTCGTTTCCGATCTCTGCACGGCATTCATCGGCTGTCGTTCCATGATTCCGAAGCCGGTGATCTTAACACCGTTTCCGTCGGCAAAGCGTCCGGGGTGGCGGCTGGCGGGCGAAACGGCTCTGTTATGCTCGGGGCACGGAACATTGGAACGGGCGGGGAGCTTGAGCCATGACCGATCTGCGGGGACGGATTGCGGTAGTCACGGGCGCCAGCCGGGGTATCGGCAAGGGCATCGCCGTGGCGCTCGGAGAACGGGGCTGTGAGGTCTACGTCACGGGCCGGACGACGGGCGCCGGAGAGCGCAGCATCGACACCACGGCGGCGCTGGTCACGGAAGCGGGTGGCGTGGGCCGTGCCGTGGCCTGCGATCACGGGGACGATGGAGAGATTGCGGCGCTGTTCCAGCGGATCGGCACCGAGGCAGGCCGGATCCACTGCCTGGTGAACAACGTCTACCGGATCCCGGACCCGCCCGCCTGGGGCGGCGGATTCTGGGAGCACCCGCTCCAGGTGTGGGACGACCAGGTGGGCATCGGCCTGCGCTCACACTACGTGGCGAGCTGGCACGCGGCGCCGCTGCTGTTTGCCGCGGGCCCCGGCTCGGCCATCGTCAACGTCTCGTCTCCAGGCGGGCTCGGCTACCTCTATTCCTGTTCCTACGGGGCGGGCAAGGCGGCGCTGGACCGGCTGACCCGGGACATGGCGATCGAGCTCGAGCCGAAGGGGGTGGCCGCCGTGGCGTTGTACCCGGGATCCGTGGCCACGGAGTTCGTGCGCGAGGTGGCTGCCTCCCGCGGTCGGGACATCACGGATTCGCAGACGCCCCTCTTCGTTGGGCGCTGCGCGGCAGCACTGCTCGCGGCGGACGACCTCATGGCCCGCAGCGGCTCCATCCAGTGGGTCGAGGACCTGGCCGGGGAGTTCCACATCGTCGACGAGCACGGCCGACGGCCGCCGGGTTATGCCAGGCGGGCCGAGCTGGAGGGCGCCTCCTGAATAACATTCACGGCTGACGGTTTCTGGGTTACCATCGCGCGGTCTGTCGATTCGCACTGGGGGGAACGGTTCATGGATCTCAAGCTCGCAGGGAACAACGCACTGATCACGGGCGGCAGCAAGGGCATCGGTCGTGCCATCGCCGAGGCGCTCGCCGCCGAGGGTTGCAACGTCGCGATCTGCGCGCGCAATCAGAAGGGCGTGGATGCCGCCCTGGAGTCGCTCAAGGCCAGGGGCGTGAAGGTCTTCGGTCAGGCGGTGGACGTGGGTAATGCCGATCAGCTCAAGAGCTGGGTAAAGGCGTCCGCGGAAGCGCTCGGCGGGGTCGACTGCCTGGTTTCCAACGTCAGCGGCGGCAACGCACAGGGTGAAACGGGCTGGCGGGCCAACTTCGAGCACGACGTGCTCGGCTCGGTGCGGCTGGTGGAAGCCGCCACGCCATACCTGGAGAAATCGAAGAACGCGAGCATCGTCATGATCTCCTCCACGGCGGCGCTGGAGAAGTTCATCGCGGCCGGCGCCTACAACGCGATGAAGGGCGCCCTGATTCAGTATGCGGGTGCGCTCGCGCAGGATCTCGGCGCGAAGGGGATCCGGGTGAACTCCGTGTGCCCCGGGCCGATCTTCATCGAGGGCGGCTCCTGGGATCAGATCAAGCAGCACATGACGCCGTTCTACGAGGCGACCGTCGGCCAGATCCCGCTCGGCAGGCTGGGCTCCGCCGAAGAGGTGGCCGCTCAGGTGGCGCTGCTGGCGAGCCCGCTCGGCGCCTTCACCACCGGCGCCAACCTGGTGATCGACGGCGGCTTCACCAAGCGCATTCAGTTCTGATCCGGCCCAGAGGCGGCAATGAGCCAGAAGCAGCGGATCATCGACGTTTATCTGGTCGCGGCGGGCCAGTTCCACGACATCGACTTCGCCCGCCGCGAGCTGCTCAAGCTGCTCGATGAGCACGAGAACGTCCGCTGCCGTGTCGCAGCGGACTACCACGACCTGGACGGCATCCGGGCCAGCGACTTCCTGATCACCTACACCTGCAACGTGGTGCCCACGGAAGCCGAGCAGAAGGCGCTCAGGGACTACGTGGCTTCGGGTAAGCGGTGGTTCGCGCTGCACGGCACCAATTCCATCCTGGAGTTCCTGGACAAGGGGGTGAACGCCCCGGAAACGGCGCCCATCCTGATGCAGACCCTGGGTACCCAGTTCATCGCCCACCCGCCCATCATGCCGTTCAAGGTTCGCATCGCCGATCCGGACCACGAGCTGGTGTCGGGCATCGACGAGTTCGAGACGGACGACGAGCTCTATCTGTCGCGCATCCACGGCGATCTGCACCTGCTGCTCGATACCCGATTCACCGGCGAGGCCACCGGCTTCATCGAGTCGTCCTGGCCGGACGACGAGCCCCGGCCGGTGTACTACCTGCATCGGGTCGGCGAGGGCGAGGTGCTCTACCTCAACCTGGGCCATTGCCGCGGTCACTACGACATGCGGCCGCTGATGGACTACTACCCGCAGATCGAGCGGGGAAGCTGGGAGAAGCCCGAGTACTACGAGCTGCTGCGGCGCGCCATCCGCTACTGCACCGAACGCGCCTAGCGTTCGCAAACGCTGTCAGCGTTCGCCGGTCGGACGTCCGCGCGCTATTCGGGAACTTTAGAGTCGATCAGCCGCTGCAGCCTCGACTGCTCCTCCCGGTCGAGCCGGAAGCCGCGGATCCCGAGATAGGCGCCGATCATGGCGAGGGCCGGCACCACCACGTAGATGATCCGGAACGACGACAGCGCCTCCGCCGAGTTGCCGCCCTGGGCGCTGAAGCCCACCTGCTCGAGCAGCGGATAGGTCAGCCCGATCGCCAGCGCGCCGCCGAGCTTCGCCGTGATGGCGAGGAGCGCGAAGTAGAGCCCAGAGCGCTGGCCGCCGGTTGCCACGGTGTCGTAGTCGATCACGTCGGCAGCCATGGCACGGATCAGGAACTGCAGGCCGGAGTGGTTGAACCCGGTGGCGAACAGGAAGCCGATGAACAGCGCCACATCCCCTTCTCCCGGCAGGAAGAACAGCGCCGTGGTGACGCAGAATGCCAGTGAGGCGATGCCGAACGTTCTGTGCTTGCCGAGGCGGTAGGAGAGCCGGACCCAGATCGGCACGCCGATGATGTGGGCCGTGTAGAAGGCGATCAGGGCCAGCGAGTTGAACCGGGCGCTGCCGAGCAGCTCGGACTGGTAGAAGATGAACAGACCCGCCATCACCGCGCCGGGCATGGACGCCATGGCGTCGGCGATGAGCAGTCGGCGCATGTGGGGATTGCGGATCACGGCGCCGAGCCCCTCGAGCAGCCGGATCCGGGGCGCGGGTGGCGTCGGCCGCTCACGGACCAGCATCACCGCCAGAAAGATGCAGACCGGCGCCAGGATCAGCACCGCGGTGCCGAAGAAGGTCAGCGCGTCTCTGCCCGCGGGTGGTGCGCCCTGATACTCGAGCACGGCCAGCGGCAGCAGGATGGCCAGGGAGCCGGCAAACCCGGCGAAGGCGTTGAAGCTGGCGATTCGGGATCGCTCGTCGTAGTCCGGCGACAGCTCCGCACCCCAGGCGGTGTGCGAGATGGTCATCATGGTGGTGCCCGTGTACAACACCACCAGCCAGAAGCCGAGATAGAAGACCGTCGGCGAACCAAGTGGCATGAACGCCATGAACACACCGAGCAGCATGAACGGCAGGGCGATCAGCAGCCAGTGGCGGCGCCGGCCCCAGCGGCTGTGAAAACGATCGCCGACGAGACCCATCAGCGGGTCCGTGACGATGTCGAACATGCGCACCAGCATGAACACCAGGCCGACCTCGGCGAGCCCGAGGCCGAGCGTCTTCGTGTAGAACGGCGGCAGGAAGATCGCCAGCGGCAGCGTCATGCCGGCGCTCGGAAAGGCAATGGAGGCAAAAGCGGCCAGCCGCCAGGCAGGCAGTTTCCAGGCGGCGGCCGATTCGCCGCCCGGGCGCTTCGCGGTGGTCAAGCGAAGCGTCGGAACAACGCCGACAGCTCCGCGTCTGGGCAGTCGAGCAGCTCGTCCAGGAAGCCGTGGAAGCGCTGGCCGCCCCCTTCGTTGCGGCCGAACAGCACGTCGGCGTCCGGCCGCGTCATCAGTGCCCGCTGCTGGCGGATGCCGGTCGCGTAGTCCTCCTCGCGGACGACGAACTCTAGGAGCTTGAACTGCTCGTCCGCGGCGTGGCGCACCGCGTCGCTTTCCGGCAGCTTCTGCATCACGTAGTTCTGCACGGTGCGGGAGGTGCCCGGTGAATCCCCGGGGAACAGCTGGGAGACCATCACCGCCCGTCCGCCGCCGCCGTCGAACGAGGCGATGGACACGTGCGGGAAGATGGTCCACACGCTCTGCAGCAGCGCCTCCGTGGGCCACTCGGATTCCGGGGTGCCGTCGAGCTCGAGCAGCCGCGGGTCGGGTGAGGCGACACGCTGGTGGGGTCCCCACGGATAGTAGAGTGCCTGGCAGGGCATGTTGGACCCGAACGTGTTCTTGTGCAGGATCGGCAGGTGATAGAGATCCATGTAGCCGTCATAGGCGATCTTCCAGTTGGGCCCTTCCACCGTCCGGGAATCGTAGAGGGCCCAGTCGGCAAAGCCGAAGGCATCCAGCACCTTGTCGTATCCGCACAGGAAGGTGTCGATGTCGAGCGGCGAGTCGGGATCCAGCGTCACCCAGACCATGCCGGCCCGCTCCCCCACCGGCAGCGGCGTCAGCCCGTGGCAGGACTTGTCGATCTCTCCGAAGTCGCGCTCCTGGAAGATGGCGACGAGACGGCCGCTCTGGTCGTAGGTCCAGGCGTGGTACGGGCAGCTGAAGCGTCGACGGTTGCCTCGCTGCTCGGTGACGACGACGGCGCCACGGTGGCTGCAGGAGTTGATGTAGGCGCGCGGGGCGCCGTCCTGATCGCGGAGCATGAGCACGGGCACACCCGCGACCTCCAGCGTCTTGAAGTCGCCGGGAGCGGCCAGCTCGCAGCTCATGGCGAGCATCAGCGGCATCCGGCGGAAGACCCGGCTGATCTCGAGCTCCCAGCGCTCTTCCTCGTAGTAGTGATGTCCCGGAACCCGGAGCACCACATCCGCCTGCTCGATCCGCTGCTCGCGCACGCAGGCCATGTTGTGCCGTGCCATGTCGATCAGCTGCTCGCGACCGGTGCCCCGTGTGTCTGTCTGTTGCATTTCCTGCGGCATTTCCTGCTCCTCTAGGACCGGTGCTTACGTCAGCCGGGTTGAACGAGAATCTTGATGTCTTCCGGCGCTCCGGACAATCGCTCGAAGGCCTGCGGCAGCTCGGCAAGCGCGACGGTGCTGCTGTGCAGCGGGCGAAGCTGCAGGCGGCCGTCGGTGACCAGTGACTGGGTGAGCTCGAACTCTTCCCGGACATAGCCGAGGGAGGTGACGAGGCGCACCTCCTTCACCAGCCAGGCCGCGCCGTTGATCTGTGACGGGGCGGCGGGCACCCCGACCAGAGAGACCACCCCTCCCCGGCGGCTGAGGTCGACGGCGATTCCGATGGTGGCGGGAACCCCGGCGCACTCGAACACCACGTCCGCGCCTGCATATCCGGTGAAGGCGGTGATCCGCTGCGCAGCGTCCTCGGCTCGGGGGTCGATCAGCAGATCGGCGCCGAGCTTCCCGGCCAGCGTCCGCCGGCCCGCGTGCGGCTCGATGACGATGATCGCGCCGGCGCCGGCGCCGGTTCCGGAAACTCCCTGAGCTCGAGCCGTTCCCGGCCCGTTACCAGTCCGACCAGCATGGTGCGTGCAGCCTCTCCCCCATATATAAGAACGAACGGAAACAACGAACACTATAAGGACGAACACCCCCGGCCGGGCCGGGACCCAACCGCCGCAGGTCGTCCGAAAAAAACCGGGTAGAATGATTGTTTTTCGGGACCCGGGCTGTCAAATCCTGCCGATGGGGGACACAGAGCACATGTCAGGAAAAATCGCGCTGGTGACCGGCGCCGCCTCGGGGATCGGAGCCGAAGTCTGCCGGCAGCTCGCAAAGGCAGGCCACAGACTGGTTCTGCTCGATGTGGACACCCGACGGGGCGAGGAGCTGGCCGGCGAGCTGGGCGGGCAGTTCATCCGCTGCGATGTGGCGGATCGCTCAGACTGGTTCTCGGCGGTCGACCGCTGCATCGAGGCCGTCGGCATTCCGGATGTGGCGCATCTCAACGCCGGGGTGATGAGTGTCGGCCCGCAGGAGCCGTTTCTGCCGATCGAGGCGTTGCCGGAAGAAAACTATCACCGGATCGTCGGCGTGAACCTGTCGGGCGTGGTCTTCGGTCTGCAGGCCCTGCTCCCGCACATGCGCGGCCGGCCCGGTGCGATCTGCGTGACCGCCTCCCTGGCCGGACTGGTGCCGCTGCCCTTCGATCCCATGTACGCCGCCACCAAGCACGCGCTGATCGGCCTGGTGCGCAGCATTGCCGCGGCCGGCCCATCCGAGGCGCTCAGGATCAACGCCATCTGCCCGGGCGGCGTCGACACGCCGATCGTGCCGGACGCGCTGCGCGGCGGCGACCTGGCGGTGATGCCGGTGGACGTGCTGGCAGCGGAGGTGGTGGATCTGCTCGAGCGGGGCGGCAACGGCGAGATCCGCCTGCGCGCGGACGGCAAGCGCCCCGCGCAGGTGGTATCGGCCCCGGTGTTCGGGGGTCGCGGTTCATGAGCGCCCCGGCGCCGGCCACGCCGGTGGAAGTGCTGCTGGTGACGAAGGGGCATCCCTTCGGACGGGAGCCCTTCTTCGCCATCTTCGACGAGATGGACGGGGTCGGCTGGACACACGTGGAGCAGCCGGCGGCCCAGACACTGTTCTCCGTGGAAGCGGCGGCCCCGTTCGATGCCTTCGTGCTCTACGACATGCCCGGCATCGTCTTCCATCCAGATCGGGCCCCCGACTTTCCGGCGCCGTCTGCCGCCTACCGGGCGCGATTCCTCGAGCTTCTGGAGGCGGGTCACGGATTCGTCTTTCTGCACCACGCGATTGCCGGCTGGCCGGCGTGGGACACCTATGCGGACATCGTCGGCGGCCGGTTTCTCTATCTGCCGGGGCCGCTCCGGGGCCGGCAGCGGCAGGATTCCGGGTACCGGCACGACGTGACCCACGAGATCCGCGTGGTCGCCGAGCATCCGGTGACGGCCGGGCTGCCGGAACGGTTCAGCCTCACCGACGAGCTCTATCTCTACGAGGTGTTCGAGAACGACGTCGAGCCGCTGCTCGTCAGCAGCCACGAGTTCGTTCAGGAGAACTTCTACTCCGCGGCCCGGGTGGTCCGGGAGCGGCGGATGTTCAGCAACGAGGGCTGGGAACACGAACGCGGCAGCAACCTGATCGGCTGGACGAAGACCTGGGGCAGGAGCCGCATCGTCTATCTGCAGTGCGGTGACGGCCCGGCAGCCTATGCGGACGAAAACGTCCGGCGGCTGATCAGGAACGCCGTGCTCTGGGTGTCAGGCCGCTGATGCCCGGGCACTGAACCGCAACGGCAGGCGGGCGACGCCGCGGAGCAGCACGTTCGGCGGGTAGAAGAGCTCGCTCTCGGGGCAGTCCAGCGCCAGGTCGTCGAGCCGTTCGATCAGCACCCTGAACGCGACGTTCAGCTCCTTGCGGGCCAGGTTGGCGCCGATGCACATGTGCACGCCATGACCGAACGCCAGGTTGGTTCGCGCGTTGGCCCGCGTGACGTCGAGCCGGTCGGGATCGGGATAGACGGCCTCGTCCCGGTTGGCGGAGGCGAAACGGATCTGCACCATACCGCCGGTGGGTACCGTCACCTCACCGATTGCCGCCTCCTGCTTCGCCACACGCCACATGTTCGCCGTGGGTGTAGCCAGGCGCAGCACCTCCTCGGTGAAGTTCTCGATGAGCGACGGGTTGGCTTTCAGGAGAGCGTGCTGATCCGGATTCTGAATGAGCAGGAGGATTCCCTCGGCGATGCAGTGGGTGGTGGTCTCGTTGCCGGCGACGAGGAGCTGCTGGAGGATCGACAGCATCTCCGGCGTGTCGAGTGGCCGCTCGTTCTCGAACCGGGCATGCACGATGTCGGAGATGATGTCGTCCTTGGGGTCGGCACGCCGCTCCTCGATCTTGGCCGCAAAGTACTTCTGGAACTGGACGATCAGCTTCACGGCCGCGAGCTCCTCGTCCGGCGTGGCCATGCGCGAGAGCTGGGCGACGAACGCATCCGACCAGGTTTTGAAGAGCTCGTAGTCCGACAGCGGCACGCCGAGCTGATCGGCGATGACGGTCATCGGCACGCGCTCGGCGAAGTCGGCAACGAACTCGCAGCGGCCGGCGTTCAGGAAACCATCGATGAGCTCGTGGCAGAGCGACTCGATGTACGGCTCGAGCGTGGCCACCCGCCGAGCGGTGAAAGCCTGATTCACCATGCCGCGATAGCGTCGATGCACCGGTGGGTCCTGAGTCAGCATGGTGTCCACCGGCGAATAACCTTCCTTCTGCGCCTCGAGGATGCGCGGGTCCACGTCGCCCTCGGAGCGCATGGCCTGGCCGAACCTGTTGGAGAAGATCTCGTGGTGCTTGGCCACGTCGCGGACGTGCTCGTAGTCGGAAACGAAGACGATGCCGGTATGCGGGCAGCGGTACACGGGCGCTTCCCGTCGCAGCCGGGCGTTGAAGGCGTGCGGGCAGGCCAGCACTTCCGGGCTCAACGGTGTGGTGGCCTCGAGCGGAGCGGTGAGAATATCCGTGTCGCTCATCTTGTGTCCTCCTCTTTGTGCTCCCGGCGGCTCAGTGGGTCTTCACCATGAGCTTGCCGGTGTTGTATCCCTCGAACAGGCGGATCAGCGTGCGCGGCAGCTCCTCGAATCCCTCGACCACCGTGACCCGCTGCTTGAGGCGCCCCTCGCGCATCCAGGCGCGCATCTGTGAGGCGGCCTCGGGAAAGCGTTTCGCGTAGTCGAGCACGATGAAGCCCTCCATCCGTGCCCGGCGGAACACCAGATTGAAGTAGTTCTTCGGTCCCATCAGCTCGCCGGTGGCGTTGTAGCGGGAGATGCCGCCGCAGAGCACCACCCGGGCGCCGTCGCGGATGCGGGCCAGGCAGAGATCGAGGATCTCGCCGCCGACGTTGTCGAAGTAGAGGTCGATACCGTTGGGGCAGTGGGTGTCCAGCGCGCCGGCCACGTCTTCACGCTTGTAGTCGATGGCCGCATCGAAGCCGAGCTCATCGGTGAGCCAGCGGCACTTGTCCTCGCTGCCGGCGATGCCCACCACCGTGCAGCCGTGAATCTTCGCGATCTGACCGGCGACGCTGCCGGTGGCGCCCGCCGCGCCGCTGATCACCACGGTGTCGCCCGCCCTGGGTTTACCCACGTCGAGCAGGCCGAAATAGGCGGTCATGCCCGTGCCGCCGAGGATGCCCAGCGCCTCCTCCGGGGTGACGTCCCCGTCGAAGCGGCGCATCGGGATCCGCCGACCATCCGATATGGCGAAGTCCTGCATGCCGAACGAGCCGCTGACGAGACAGCCGACCGGATAGTCCGCATTGCGGGACTCGACGACGTGGCCCACCGCACCGGCCCGCATCAGGTTGCCGATCTCCAGCGGCGCCACGTAGTCCGCACGGTTCTCCATCTGGCCGCGCATGGAGGGGTCCAGAGAGATGAGGTCGGTTCGCACCAGCACCTCGCCTTCCCCGGCCTCTGGGATGGGCACCTCGCGGTACTCGAAGTCGGATTCCTTGACCATGCCGTGCGGTCTGGCGGCGAGGAGAAACTGTCGGTTGCTGTTCGTCATGCGGGTGTTGGTGGCTCAAAAAAAACCGTCTAGACTGACTGTAACCGATCGGGCCGCAGCAGGGGAGGGGCAGCACGGTGGTGAAACCGTTTCGATTCGCGATCCAGTCGTTCAGCGCGCGCTCGGGCACCGAGTGGACGGAGCGTGCGCGCCGCGCGGAGTCTCTGGGCTATTCCGCCCTGCACCTCGCCGACCATCTGATCGGCCCCGGGCCGGCGCTCGAGAAGACGGCGCACCCGGTGCAGACCCTGGCCGCGATCCCGGCCATGGCACACGCGGCCGCGGTGACGAAGGACCTCAGGATCGGCTGCCGGGTGTTCTGCATCGACTATCACGACCCGCTGGTGCTCATCAAATCCGCCATGACCATCGACCTGCTCTCCGAGGGGCGTCTCGAGCTCGGTCTCGGAGCGGGGTGGCTCGAGGAGGAATATGCCGCGGCCGGGATCCCCTTCGATCCGCCGGGCCGGCGCATCGACCGGCTCGGCGACGTGCTCGAGGCGCTCGAGGCGTTCCGCGGAGAAGGGATGGCCGATGTGGACAACGCGAACGTGCACTGGCGGGACTTCGAGGGCGTGCCCAAGCCGGTGTCGAAGCCGCCGGTGATGATCGGCGGCGGCAGCCCGCGGGTGCTCAGGCTGGCGGGCCGGAAGGCGGACATCGTCAGCTTCAACTTCAACAACCGGGCCGGCGTGATCGGGCCGGACGGTGTGCGGTCCTCCTCGGAAGCGGAGACGAAGCGCAAGGTCGACTGGGTCAGGGACGGAGCCGGCGATCGGTTCGAGGATCTGGAGCTGGAGATCGGTGCCTATTTCACGTTCGTGATGGACGATCCGACGCCGATGCTGCAGGGCATGGCAGGTTCGTTCGGCTACACGGAGGACGAGATGCGCCGGCATCCCCACGCGCTGTTCGGCTCCGTGGACACGGTCTGCGAAGAGCTCGAGCGGCGACGGGAGCTGTTCGGCATCTCCTACGTGACCGTGGGGGACAACGCCATGGAAGCTTTCTCACCGGTGGTGGCGCGACTCTCCGGACAGTGAGCTCAGCAGCGAACGGTCGGCTCGATAAATCCACGAGGAGCAGCAGATGCAGCTTAAAGGCAGAACGGCCGCCATCACCGGCGGCACGGCGGGTATCGGACTGGCCATCGCGAAGTCGTTTCTGGCGGAAGGTGCACGGGTGGGCCTGATGGCGCGCGACTCGAAGCGCGGCCGGGAGGTGGCGGACCGGCTGGGGAAGGATGCGCTGTTCGTTGCCGGCGACGCCACGTCGCAGGCTGACGTGGAGGGTTTCGTCGATGCCGTTGGCAAGGGACTCGGCAGCGTCGATATCCTTGTCAACAACGCCGGCGGCGCCAGCGACCTGCAGCCCATCGTGTCGATCAGCGATGCGGAATGGGACCTGGTGATGAAGTGGAATCTCTATTCCACCTTCTGGGCCACGCGGCGCGCGCTGCCGGGCATGGTGGAGCGGGGCTGGGGCCGGGTGATCAACATCTCCTCCGTGGAAGGCAAGCACGGCAAGGCCGTGTTCACCGCCTACACCACCGCGAAGCACGCCATCAACGGCATGACCAAGGCGGTGGCCCGGGAGGTGGGGACCGCTGGGGTCACCGTGAACGCGATCTGCCCCGGCCTGGTGATCACCGATATCGTCAAGCGCACCGGTCCGGCCACGGCCAAGGCGATGGGCATGACGTTCGACGAGATGGTGGCGGCGTTCTCCGCCGATGCGGCCATTCAGCGGCCGGTGACCGTGGAGGAGGTTGCTGCGGTGGCGCTGCTGCTCGCCTCCGACGCCGGCGGCGGCATCACCGGCGCGCTGCTGAGCGTGGACGGGGGCACGGCGCAGTACTGACGGGATAAAAGAAAGCCGGCTGGCGCCGGCTTTCCAGATCAACGAAGCGGCGGTCAGCGACTCCAGCGCAGCTCCAGTCCGTAGGTGCGCGGAGCAGCCCAGCCCTGGAACCCACCGGTGTCGCCCAGCGGCAGTTCGAAGTCCTTGACCTCCTTGTCGCTCAGGTTCTTCCCCCACAGCGCGACCTGCAGAATATCGCCGCCGCTGAGATTCCAGTAGAGGGCCGCCCGCGCATCGACCATGGTGTAACCCGGCTGGGCGAAGGTCGTCTCGCCCGTCAGCACGTTGCCGACGATCGAGAAATCATCCTGGCCATAGACGGTGACAGAGGCGTTCAGACCTGTCGCTCCGAAGCGGCGGTCGAAGATGCCGGCGAGTGACCAGTTCCAGTCCGGTGATCGGGCGATCTGCAGGGTCGGCAGCGTGATCGGGGAACCGTCTCCCGCCGTGCCGAGCGGCGGCACCCCGACCCGGGACGAGTCTTCGTCGTATGCCTTCCGTTCCGCGTTCTGGAGGCCGACCTGGCCCACCACGGTGAAGAAATCGCCGATCAGCGCAACGCCGTCGAACTCGATGCCATAGA
Source organism: Pseudomonadales bacterium (assembly GCA_050185825.1). Classification (GTDB taxonomy): domain Bacteria; phylum Pseudomonadota; class Gammaproteobacteria; order Pseudomonadales; family Azotimanducaceae; genus SZUA-309. The sequence goes on from JBFWZA010000002.1 coordinate 115,821, forward strand.
TCTCCGCCTTGTCGGCGTTGTTGATCACGGTATTGGTACCCGGCGCCTGGAACGGATCCTGAATGACCGAGATCCACTGATAGTCCTTCACTTCGGTGTAGAACGCGGTGGCGTTGAGGCGCAGCCGCCCATCGAGGAAGTCGTTCTTGGAGCCGAGCTCGTAGGACTTCACGTCTTCCGGATCGTAGGGAATCTGTTCCACCACGTTGGCGCGGATGGACAGACCGCCGGAGCGGAAACCCTCGGAATAGGCGAAGTAGAGGCGGTGCTCGTCGCTGACCAGCCAGTTGGCCGTGAACCGGAAGATCACGTCATCCCAGGATTTCTTTTCCGAGACCGGGAATCCGGGCGGAGGCGGCAGGCCGGCGGAAACGAAGTTGTTGGAGAACTTCTTCTCCTCGTCGATGTAGCGCAGACCGCCGGACAGCTCGAACCGATCCGTGATCGCCCAGTCGATGGCACCGAACAGCGCCCAGGAGGTGATGTCCTCCGCCCCCGTCTGCTGGCTCAGGCCGGTGATCCAGGGACCCATGGCACCGGTCGGGTCTGCCGCGTACGGAGTGGTGCAGTAAGCGTCACCCAGCACCTGGTGCGGAAACAGGAAGCCCGGCACCACCACGCTGCCGAAAGTGGCGCAGTCCAGAGGACCGCCCGGGAAGCCGGGGGCCTGGGTGAAGTTGGCCAGCTGGGCGATGGCGTTGGTGGTCTGGTTCAGCCGGATCTCGGAATCCCAGTAGAAGCCACCGGCCGTGAAACGCACCTTCTCGCTCAGGTCGCCGGCGATTCGCAGCTCCTGCGAGAACTGCTCGTAGGAGGAGTCCCGGATGGTGTGCAGCTAGGCCAGCGGCTGCGGGGCGATGGGCGGGGAGACGTCGTAGTCCACGCTCGCGAGTGCGGCAGAGTCGAAGTCCTGCTCCACGTAGTCCTCGGAGTCGATCCAGCCGGTGATGGAGGACACGGTGAAACCGCCAACATCCCAGTCGATCACGAGGCCGAGCATGTCCTGGTCGTACTTGGTCTGGGCGTCCCAGTCGTTCTCGTTGACGAAGGGATCGTCGCCGTCGTAGCGGGCGTCCATGGCGACGCTGTCGCCGCGGTCCTTCAGGTGGTCGTAGGTCAGTGTGGCTCTGAAGTCGTCCGTCGGCGCCCAGCGCAGCGCGCCGGTGTAGGCCTGATAGTCGACGTCCCCGGCTGAGTCGCCCGTGTTGATATTGTCGTAGTAGCCATCACGCTCCTTGAAGATGCCGCCGATCTTCAGCGCCAGCTTGTCGTCGACGATCGGGACGTTGACCCGCCCCTTGAGGTTCAGCCGGTCGTAGTTGCCCACGTCACCGGCGAAATCGAATCCCCAGTTGTTGAACTGAGGCTGGACGCGTTTGACCACGATGGCGCCCCCGGTGGTGTTCTTGCCGTAGAGCACGCCCTGTGGTCCCCGGTTCACTTCCATCTGCTGGATGTCGAACATGTCGATCAGCTGTCCGGTGTTGGTGCCGAGAAACACCTCGTCGACGATCAGACCAACGGCCGGTGGAATGTTCTTCTCCACATCCTGATAGCCGAGGCCGCGGATGAACACGGCGCCCATGCTCGGCCCGGCCGTCTGTTCGGCGATGTGCACGTTGGGCATCTGACCGTGCATGTCGCGCAGGGTGTCGGGCTTGATTCGATCGATATCACCTTCGCTGAACGCCGTGACAGCGATCGGCACGTCCTGCTGGGACTCCGCCCGGCGCCTGGAGGTCACCACGATTTCCTCGATGGTTCCGCCGCCGGGTTGGGCGGTGGCGGTCTGTGCGTGTGTCATGGCGGGAATGGCGCCCATTCCCGCAAGTACGGCAAGAATCGGCAGAACCGATCTGCGCGGTCTGGCAAGCTTCATTGTCTCTCTCCCCTGTGTAGACCTCTGCCGCCGATTCGTGCGGTGCCTGCTGCTGACGCAGCGCGGAACGAAAAAACCGGCAGCGGTGCCTGTTTTTAAACCGTCGCTCCGGAGCCGTCAATGCTCGGATCGGGGAGGGGTGGCTATCGGGACCGGTCTGATGGGGCCTGGGAGGGTTCGAGGTTCACGAGACGGCGGACGCGCTCATCGTCGGCGCCCAGGTATTCCGCGATGATCGCAGCGACCCGATCCGTGTCCAGCGTCCCCGCGGCCAGCATTTCCTCCAGATCCGCCCAGTCCTTGGTGCGGTTGAAGAAGGCCTTGAATACGGCGACGTCCAGGCAGGAAAGGAAGGGAATCCTGGTGCCGGCAAAGCGCTCCGGCCGGATCCGGTCGGCCACCTCGGTGTGGTAGTCGGTGGTGTTGAGAAAAAGATCCAGTGGGGTGTCGTCCCACCACACCCGCACCTGGCCGTCCCGGGCGAGGAGCGTGCGATCCCTGCGGGTGACCTTCACCCCCTCGGGCAGGGCATCGAATACCCGGTCGCGGTCGTCGATGCTGACAAATATGTTCACGTCGATGTCGATGGTGCCGCGTGCCCGCTCGGTGCACCAGGCGAGCGCCAGGGCGCCGCCGAAGGCGTGGGGCAACGACGCGGCCTGGAGCGCCCGGTGCAGGGCGACGATCTTCGCCGTCAGGTCGCTCATGGGCGCCGGGGAAAGACCGGATAGTTCATGTGCCTCGCGGCGCGGGCCGGAAACTGCCCCGCCAGGTCGAGCACGGATTCGAGCTCGTCGCCGCGATGGATGCCGTCCTGCCAGCGGATGCGCGGCGAGAGCACCACGTCCACGGCGAACCCGCAGGCGTCGAGGATGCGCAGGAAGGTGGCTGCCGACGGGCGCTTCGCACCGGTTTCATAGGCGTGCAGCGTGGCATGGGAAGTGCCGGCGCGGCGGGCCAGCTCCCGCAACGACAGGCCGGCCTCCGCGCGGGCTTCCGCCAGCGTGCGGGCGGCGATCGATTCGAAGTGGGCGTTGTCGGTCATGGCGGCAGCCTAGCATGGGGCGCCGACGAATGGTATCCGATCGGATACCGAAAGTAGGAAAGAAAGAGAGGAACAAAAAAGGAACGAAGTGGGCGCCGAACCGGCCGGTGTGACCCAGGCGGCACGGTCGGCGTGCGCGACCCGCCAGAATGGGCGCTTCCGGTCGTTACCGCCACGTGATGCCGGTAAGGTAGCCTCGACCCGTCAAACCCGGATGGTGCGACCGATGCCCGAGGAAAAGGACAGCAGCAGACCCCAGTCCCGCTTCGCGCTGGCGCTGCTCATCGGGCTCAACCTGGTGCCCCTGATCGGTGTCTTCAACTGGGGCTGGCAGAGCTTCGAGATCATCTTTCTGTACTGGATGGAGAACGTGGTGATCGGCGCGTTCACCTTCCTGCGCATGCTGGTGCGCCCCTACGGACATCCCATCGACTTCGCCTTCCCGGTGTTCTTCGCGCCGTTCTTCGCCCTCCATTACGGCATGTTCTGCTTCGGCCACGGCACCTTCGTGCTGGGACTGTTCGGGCCCGAGAGCCTGGATCGGGCTGGCGTGCTGGCAGGGGCTCAGGCGGTGCTTGCCATGCCCCACATGCTGGCCGCGCTCGCCGCGCTGGCCTCGATCCAGCTCTTCGACTGGATCCGCGACGTGCGTGAGCACGGCCTGGGTGCTTCCGGGGTGAAGGATCTGATGATCGCACCCTACCGCCGCATCGTGGTGCTGCACGTGAGCATCATCGTCGGCGGCTTCGCCCTCGGTGCCCTCGATGAGCCCACGGCGGGTCTCGTGATTCTGGTGCTGGTGAAGACCGCGTCGGACCTCTGGCACTGGCGTCGCGACCATGACACCTCGGATTCCCGCGAGCGGGTGGAGATCACGCCGGAGATGATGCGGGAGATGGCGGAGAAGTTTCCCGAGCCGGTGGTAACCGTGAACGGCAGGGAGAAGCGCTTCTCGAGCTTCGCCGAGATGGCCGATTCCTCGGAGTACCGGATGTTCCAGGCGGTGCTGCGGCTGATGGGCATGAAGGAGCTCAAGGCCATGCAGACCTACATGGACATGCGCATCCGTGAGGAAGGCAACACCGGCTGATCCCGGCGGACAGCCGGATCCCCGTGCTATGTTCGGCTCGTGACAGCCCGTACGTTCATCTCCGCCTACCGCTACGATCCGGTCCGCATCCTCTTCCTCCGCCGTATCCTGCCGGTGCTGGTCTGGATTTCCGTGCTCGGCGCGCTGCTCGTGCCCGTGCTGGTGCTGGGCAGCCTCTGGCAGCAGGCGGAGGATGCGCAGCGTCAGGAGCTGGTGCTGCTGCTGACCGGCATGGCGGCGCTGATGCTGTCCGTACCCGGAGTGATGCAGTGGTTCGTCTGGCACACACGCCGGGAGGTGTTCGATACCGAGTGGCGGCTCGACGAGTGGGGTCTGACGCGACACCGTGGTCACTCGGTGTCGCGGCGGCGCTGGGCGCAGGTCCGCGGGCTCGACCGGGTTGCGCTCGGCCGGCTGCAGGTGGCCCGGGTGCGCGCCGACGGTGGCAGCCTCTGGTTCGACGCGGCGATGATCGAGCAGGGTGGGCCGGCCCCCCGGTTGAAGTGGGGGACTACGCGAATGGCGCTCATCTGGCCGGACGGGCGGGAGCGGCCGCTCACCATCGATACGTCGGAGCTGTACCAGGCGTTTGCGGAGCGGCTGGCGACCGATGGATGATGCGCAGATGCTTCGTCGGCCCGTTGTCAGCAGCCTGATCGTCCTCCTGGTGGTCGCGTCACCCGCACGGGCGAACGACGTGCTGCCCCGGCTCTTCGCCAACGTGCCCGTCGACACGAGCTACGTGGGCTTGAGCTACACTCTCTCAGAGGGCAACGTGGCGGTGGACCCGGCATTGGCGCTGGATGTGGATGCCACGCTGCACACCGTCATGTTCACCTACAGTCACGCCTTCGCCGCCTTCGGTCAGTCGGCGCTCGTCACCGCGGCTCTGCCTGTCGCCGATCTCACCCTCTCCGGCATCGTCGGCGGCACGGCGGTCACTGCCAGCGACAGGGAGCTGTCCGATCCCCGGCTCAAATTCACCTACAACCTCGCCGGGGCGCCGGCGCTGACCCTCGCGGAATTCGGCGGCTACCGACAGAAAACCATCATCGGCTTCGACCTCGAGGTGTCGCTGCCGCTCGGCGACTACGACGAAACCCGGCGGGTGAACTTCGGCTCCAACCGCTGGACCTTCTCGCCGCAGCTGGGTTTCTCCCACCGCTTCAGACGCATCAGCGTGGAAGGTTCACTCACCGGCATCTTCTTCTCGGACAACGACGAGTATCTGGTGAATCACACGCTCAAGCAGAACCCCATCGGCATGGTGCGGGCCAACCTGCTCTACCACTTCCGGCGTCCGGGCACCTGGCTCGGCGTCAGCGCGCTCTACCTGAACGGCGGCGAGACGTCTGTGGACGGTGAGAAGCGGGCGGACCTGCAGAGCAACTCGCGGCTGGGCGCATCGCTCTCCGTGCCCTTTGCCCGCCGGCACACCCTGCTCTTCAAGTTCTCCAGCGGGGTCACCACCCGCATCGGCGCGGATTTCGACAACTACCAGGTGCAGTACACGCTGCGTTTTTGAGTCGGATGAAAACGCTGCTGACAAGTCTCGCCACGCTGCTGATCGGTGCGGTGGTCGGTGTGCTCCTTCACGAGTGCTGGATGGCGCGGGATGGGTCGGAGCCGACACGCGGGGATGCGGGATCCGAGGCGCGTTCGTTTCCACCGGCACTGTCCGGGAAACCGCGCGCCGGCACCGGTCTTCTCCCTGACAAAGGCGCTCAGTCGCTGCAGGCCGTGCTCGCCGCGCCGACGGAGTTCGACAAGTTCGCCGCCCTCTATCAGGCGGCTGCCAAGGCGGATGCGGCCGGAATTCGCAGGATGATCTTCGCGGCCAACGGCATCGAAGCGCCCTGGGACCGCAGATCTTTTCTCGGGGTGCTCTATCGCCGCTATGCGGAGCTGGATCCGGCGGCGGCAGTGGACCTGGTGCTGGAAACGCCCTACCAGGATTCGGGCACGTATCTGGCCGCCGTCTTCCAATCCTGGTCGCGGACGGATCTGCAGGCCGCCGTCGACCGCGCCCGAGCGCTGGACCCCTGGCTTCGCGAGCAGGCGGCATACGGTCTCTTCTCGTCTGAGGAGCTGCGCAGCTCCGGCCGTCTCAGGGAAATCGCGCGCTCTCTCGGCCTCGAGCAGAAGCTCGACGATCTCGAGCTCGGCTGGTCGCTCGATCGCCCGCCGGATGCCGATCCGGCAGCGGACTGGGCGGTGCTCGTTGCTGCGAACGCAGGCATGCCGGAGATGATGCACTACTGGGGACTCGTCCAGCATTGGGTGCGCACGGACCCCTATGCGGCAATCCAGGCGACGCTGGCACTGGACGACGTTCAGCTGCGCAGCCGGGTCCTGGCCCCACGGCTTGAGGTCCTGGGGGCAGATCGACGGTCAGGCCGCCTTCGACTGGGCGTTCGGCCAGCCGGACGGCCGGCAGCGCAGTCAGGCGGTGCAGTCGGTGCTGGAAGGCATGGCCACCGCCGACCGGGCGCGAGCCCTGGAGCTGGCGCGGCGCCTGGACCTCCAGGATCGGCGCGTCGCCACAACGCGGATCGGATTGAGCTGGAGCGAGTCCGATCCTGTCGCGGCCGCGCAGTGGATGTCCGACCTTGCCGATGAAGAAATGACGGTCACGCTGGCCCAGAACGCGGCGCTTCGCTACGCGAAGATTGATGTGGACGCGGCAATGGGATGGGCGGAGCGGCTGCCGGCGGAGACCGCGAAGACGGCGGTCAGCGCGGTGCTGCGGTTCATGGCCGCTACCGACCCGGAACGTGCCGCTGCGCTCACCGCGCGGATCGAAAATGCGCAGACACGGTCGACGACCACCGTCGACGTGGCCAGGGCCTGGGGTTCCACGGATCCGCCGGCCGCGCTCCGCTGGCTGGAAACCGCGGATGCCAGGGCGCGGCGTCAGGGTCAGAGCGAGATCCTGGCGAACTGGGTGCAGAACGATCCGGATGCCGCCATGGCAGCGCTCGATGCCATGACCGATGTGGAGTCTCGAGACACGTCGGCGCTCGGCATGATTCAGACACTGAGCTTCTTTGACGCAAACGTTCCCGACGTGGAGGCGCTCTACGCCCGTATCAAAGATCCCGTCGTGCGGCGGCACGCGGCCGTGTCGCTCCATTACCAGTGGGCGGAATCCCAGCCGGCGCTGGCCGAGAAGTACGGGCAGGAGGCGGAACGGCTGGCAGCTGGTCAACCGCCCTGATCGAACGTTGATTGATAGTCAACAGTGTGTAGAATCATGTGTGGAGGTTCACACAAATTGGCGACCAACCTGTCCATTGATCCGGACCTGATCGAGCGTGCACGGAAAGTCAGTGGCGAGAAGACAAAGAAAGCCGCTGTCACGAAGGCGCTCGAGGAATTCATCGCACGTCGTGAGCAGCGAAATCTACTGGAGCTGTTCGGCAAGCTCGAGTGGAATGCGGATTATGACTACAAGGCGGAACGAGCCCGCGATTGAGTCTGTTTGTTGACACGAGTGTCTGGTCCCTCGCATTCCGACGTGACGGGCCGTCCCGGGAGGCGGAGGTCGCGGCGCTTCGGCGTGCTCTCGAGACGGGTGATGTCGTGGTTACCGGTCTGGTTCTGCAGGAGCTGCTGCAGGGATTCAGCAGGCCGAAAGCACACACAGAGATTGCTGCCCGTTTCGCCAGCCTGCCGTTGCTGATTCCTGATCGCGAGGATCACGTTCAGGCTGCCGATCTACGAAACCGCTGCCGACGGAGAGGTGTGCAGGTTGGCACCATCGACGCGCTGCTGGCGCAACTGTGTATCCGACACGAGTTGCAGATGCTGACAACAGACGGGGACTTCCGGAACATAGCGAAGATTGTGCCATTGTCGCTCTGGACGGGCATCTAGACCGGAAGTCCGGCTGCAAGTCAGGCCAGGCGAAACCCTTCGTAGCCGCCCGCCGCCACCTCGTCACAGCGCTTCCGGTAGCGCGGGTAGCCGCCCACATAGGGCATGAAGATCCGCGGCTTGCCGGGAATGTTGGCGCCGAGATACCAGGAGTTGCAGCTCGGCGTGGTGTACATGGTGCCCTCCGCCACCGCGTTGACGTGCGCGACCCATTCGTCCTCCGCTTCGGGCAGGGCTTCGATGGTGGCGTTTCCGTGGGTGCGCAGGTAGTCGATGGCGTCACCGATCCAGTTCACGTGCTGCTCGATGGCAATGATCATGTTGCAGAGCACGGACGGGCTGCCCGGGCCGGTGACGGTGAAGAGGTTCGGAAAGCCGGAAAGTGCGAGCCCGAGATAGGTCACAGGTCCGTGGGCCCATTTGTCGGCGAGACGGCGGCCGTTCCGGCCGATGAGGTTGGCCCTGAGCAGCGCGCCGGTCATGGCGTCGAAACCGGTGGCGTAGACGAGCACATCGAGCTCGTGCTCGGCGTCGGCGGTTCTGATGCCCGTCTCGGTGATGGCCTCGATCGGCGTGGCGTGCACGTCCACCAGGGTCACGTTGCTGCGGTTGAAGGTCTCGTAGTAGTCCCGGTCCAGCACCTGCCGCTTGCAGCCGAGGCCGTAGGTGGTGGGGCAGAGGGCGTCGGCGGTGTCGGGGTCTTCGACGATGTCGCGGATGCCGTCGCGAAACGCCTCGTTGGCGGCCTCGTTGGCGGTGAGGTCCGTGTAGGCGTCGCGGAAGGCGAGCAGCACACCCAGGCCCTGAGTGCGGACCAGGTCGCGGCGCTGGTCGGGGGTGAGGTCGAGGATGCTCATGCCGCCGCGCGCCCGGGCCGCAGGGCCTGCCACGGTGGCGGGCAGCTCGGTGCCCGGCAGGGCGCTCACGCCGCTCGGCGCCGGCGGCGCGTCCTGGCGGTCGCGGAACGGCCGGTAACCGGACACCCCACCCGGATTGCTCTGCTGCATCTCGCGGATCTGCCGGTAGTGGGCCTTGAAGTCGTCCTCGACGGCCTTGCGCATCGCCTTGCGGTTCGCGGGAACGGTGTAGACAGGCGTGCGCTGGAACACCGTGAGGTGCGATGCCACCTTGGCGAGCTCGGGAATCGCCTGCACGCCGGAGGAACCGGTGCCGATGATGCCGATGCGCTTACCGGTGAGATCGGGCTCATCCTTCGGCCAGAGACCTGTGTGCAGAACGAGACCGCGGAACGATTCGGCGCCGGGAATGACCGGCGTGTTGGGCACCGACAGGCAACCGGTGGCCATCACGCAGAACGGTGCTTCGAAGGTCTCGCCGGCGGCGGTGGTCAGGCGCCAGACGTGGGCGGCCTCCTGCCACTCCACGGCCGTGGCCCGTGTGTCGAAGCGGATGTCACGACGCAGATCGAACTTCTCCGCCACGTGGTTGGCGTAGCGCAGGATGTCCGGCTGGGCGGAGAACACTTCCGGCCATTCCCACTCCTGCTCGAGTGCCTCAGAGAAGCTGTAGGAGTACTCGAGGCTCGGCACGTCGCAGCGAGCGCCCGGGTATCGGTTCCAGTACCAGGTGCCGCCCACATCCGAGCCTGCCTCCAGGGCCAGCACGCTGAGTCCCTGGCTGCGGAAACGGTGGATGGCATACATGCCGGCGAAGCCGGCGCCCACGATGAGCACGTCGGGTTGGTCTTTCATGGGCTGTTTATAGCGCAGATCCGGTTATCGCGCAGTTCCGGCTATCACGCCGCTCCGGCGCGCCGTCATACCGCGGCAGAAGTAGGCTGCCCGCCGGCTTCACCGCTCACCTGCCGGACCAGCGCCTTGCTGGCTGCTCCCATATCGAAGAGTCCGGCGCGGATCGCGCCCACGGTGAGCCGGTTGCCGCCAATCCAGTAGAGGCAGAAAGCGGTGGCCAGCACCGAGCCGAGCACCTCGCCCCGGTCCAGCAGCGGGAAGGAGAGGCCGCCCATGATGAGAGCCACCAGACCGGCGTGAACGAGGGCCCAGAGGAACGAAGGCTTCAGCAGGTCGCGCATAACCCGGGTGGAGTAGAAGTGCTTGCGGGTGTTCTCGTTGTAGAGCAGCACCGGCCGCTCGCTGCCCCGGGCGCCGGTAGCCTGGACGACGGTGATGCGGTTGCCGATCCGCAGCCGCAGGCCGAAGTCCTCCAGCTCCACCTCGTGCTCCCTTCCTTCGTCGTCGCGGATGAACAGGTGGTCGAAGGTGGTCGTGTCCTTGACTGCCTCCTGGCGCGGCGTGATGTAGCCGGTGCCGCCGACCATCACGCCGTGGCCGCCCGATGCCTCGATCACGGTCTCTTCCTCCGTGCGCTGCTGGCTGTCGAGCACCACACCGCTGAGGCTGTTGAGCTGGTACTTCCAGCCGGCGAGGGACAGAGTCCGGCCGTCGGCTGACAGTCCGGCGATGCCGCGGGGCGCGCCGAAGCTCATGGCCACCCCGATCAGGATGGCGGCGATGAGGGCATAGGTGCCGTTGTCCTCGTTGAAGATCGGGTCCCGGTTGGCGGCTCGCTGAACGGCCTCATAGGCATCGGAGGATCGCTTGAGGCTGGCCTGGAACTCGGCCCTGCCCCAGTCGGTGTTGTTCCTGACCGCCGTCACGAGGGCGGACGGCCAGCCGTCGATCTCCTCTTTTTTGATCCCGACGTAGTCACCGCCGAGCGCACGGGCCATCAGATTAAGATTCTTCAGGTCGTCGTTCTCGTTGCTGTACTCGCTCCTGATGGACTCGATCTGCGGCTCGATGATCGCTTTGCGCTCCGCGATGAGGGACAGCCGGGCATCGTCGGCCAGGGTCCGGCCGGACTTCGAGTTGAGCCGGAAGGCTTCGTTGCCGATCAGACGCGCTTCCTGAACCAGCGGCGCCAGGGTCAGCGCATCGCTCTGGAGCGAGTTCTCCGGCTTGATTTCCGCGCTGAGCCTGATGGGTACGATCGGCCTGGTGAGCGCTTCCTCCCGCTCCTCGGCCGCGCGCTCGGCGGCTGCCGCTTCGGCGATGGCCCGTTGCTCGGCGGCGGCTTCCTGGGCAATGGCGCGCTCCTCCGCCCGACGTTCCGCCGCTGCTGCCTGAGCGGCCTGGCGCAGCTCCCTGCTGTGCGCTTTCTTCGCGGCCTGTACCTTGCTGTCCCAGTCCCGGCGCTCGGGGCTGCCCACGCGGCCGTAGCTCGAGTGGATCTGTCGGGCTTCCTGCTGCACGGCCTTCTGCCGCGCCTGCATCTCCGCCCGCGTAATCTCACCGGCGCGCCACTGCTTCGATGCCTCGGCGTAGTTGTCGTTGAGCTCGATGATCCTGGCCAGGTCCGACGCTTCGTCGGCCCTGGCGGGAGGTGTAGTGACGAGATTGCAGCAGAGCAGTATGGCGATGGCTGCGACCGAAGCGAATCGGCCGTTGGGGTGAGCGCCTTGCATGTCGTTCTCCCTTCCTGATGTCCATCCAGCCCGGTGAGGATCGGATGGTGTCGATCGGAAGCGGTGGCGCTGATACGGCTACGGCGGCACCAGCCGCGGTGAAGTGTGACCTCATTGTCTAGCAACAGGCTTAATGATTGCTGAACAGGGCGCGATGGTCCACCCGCTGGCCGGCGGGGCAGTCCTGTGGTCTAGTGGGGCTGGCTGGAAAGGAGGACGCATGAAGAAAACCACCGTATCGCTCGGCAACGGTATCCAGTTGGCCTGCATCGAACGCCCGGGCTGCGAGGTGCCCCTCGTGCTGCTGCACGGCATCACGGACAACGCGTTCACCTGGCTGCCGGTGCTCGAGGGTATCGACGCGCGCTGTCGTGTGTTTGCGCTGGACTTCCGCGGCCACGGCGAATCGGACAAGCCGGAAGCCTTCTACGACGCCGAAGCCTACGCCGCCGACGTACGGCACTTCATCGATGAGCAGATCGGTGAGCCGGTGCTCCTTGCCGGCCACTCGCTCGGCGGGGTGGTGGCCGTGCAGACCGGGGTGACCGCGCCGGGGCTGGTGCGCGGGCTCTTTCTCGAGGATCCGCCGCTGTACTTCGTGAACGACCTGAACGAAACCTACCGGGCACTGTTCGAAGGCACGGTGCTGATGGCCAGCACGCTGCAGGCCGGCAGCCGCAGCCCGGACGACTGGTTCGAGGTGATGGCCGCGGCACCCGACCCTTATTCAGGCAGGCCCGGCATCGAAACGATGGGCGCAGAGAAGATCCGGCAGCGCATCGAGTCCATCGGCCTGATGAAGCCCAAGGCGATGACGGACGGCCTGGCCGGTTCCCTGCACTGGAACACGGATCAGGTGCTGGCGGGCATCCGCTGCCCGGTGACCGTGATCACCGGCAATCCGGCGCTGGGTGCGGTGATGACGGGCGAGGAGGTGGCGCGGATGCAGGGGATCGTGCCGGGCATGCGTGCGATCGGGCTGAACGACGTGGGTCATCTCATCCACGACCAGAAACCCGACGCGTGGCTCGAGGCCGTGAACGGCTGGATCGACGAAGCACTCACCGGCTGACCCGGCGTTCGGTCTACCAGGGCAACGGTACCCCGTCGTAGTTCAGAAACGCGCCCGTGTGCTCGGGATTGAGCGTCTGCAGCAGCTCGAGCAGCCGCGCGGCGGCCTCCTGCGGCGTGACGACCGGTTGCCGGCGCCGGGCTACGAACCGGTTGGAGAGCGCGGTGCGGGTGGTGCCCGGATGCACGGCCACCACGGTGGGGGTGTTGCGCTCCCGGGCGAGCTCCACGGCGGCAGTCTTCGCCGCCATGTTCAGCGCGGCCTTGGCCATGCGGTAGCCGTACCAGCCACCCAGGTGATTGTTGGCGATGCTGCCCACCCTGGCGGACAGCAGGCAGACCACCGGGTGCGCTGCACCCCTGAGCAGCGGCTTCACGGCGGAAAGCACCACGAGCGGTGCGCTGGCGTTGACGGCGAAGGTCCGGCCGAGGGCGGCGGGATCGATGTCCGCGAGAGACTTCTCCGGGGCGAGGTCGGTGTCGTGCAGCACCCCGCTGGCGACGATGACGAGGTCGAGCGCACCCTCCACCTGCCCGGTGGCCGCGCGCACCGATTCGGCATCGGTGAGGTCGGCCTCGAGCCAGCGCACCTTCTCGCAGGTACTGCACACAGGACGGCGGTGCAGGGCATAGACGCGCTGCACATCACTGCGGGCCGCCAGCGCGTCCACCAGTGCGCTGCCGATGCCGCCGCCGGCGCCGGCGATCAGCGCGCGCCCCATCAGGCGGCGCATTCGGTGACCTCGTCGATGAAGTCCTCCGCCAGGCCGACGATGCGTTTCAGGCGCTTCGGGTCCAGCCGGTCGAGCGAGCGGACCATCATCGCAAGCCGCGGGTTGCCGGCCAGCACCCGCCGGTGTTTTGCCACGAACCGCCAGTAGAGCCCGTCCGCCACCTCGGTCCAGGCGCCGCCGGGATAGTCGCTCATGTGCCGGATGTAGTTGGAGCCGCAGAGGTACGGTTTGCTGGTGAAGATCCCGCCGTCCGAGGTGAGCCCCATGCCGTAGACGTTGGGCACCATGACCCAGTCGTAGGCGTCGACGTATGAGCTCATGAAGAAGCGGTAGGCCTCCCCGGGATGGACCTCCGTCAGGTTCATCAGGTTGGCGATCACCATGAGCCGCTCGATGTGGTGGTTCCAGGCGAGGTCCCGGGTGCGGCCGAGGGCCGCGTCGAGGGGCAGCAGGCCGGTGTCCGCGTCGAGCCAGCGGCGGCTGAGCCGGCGCTGGCCACCCCAGACGTTGCGCCGGCGCAGGGTCTGCCGGTGCTGGCGGTAGGCGCCGCGGATGAACTCGCGCCAGCCGACGATCTGACGGAGAAAGCCCTCCAGATCGTTGAGCGGCACACCGAGGCTCGTGCCGGCGTCGAGCGCCCGCCCGACCACCTCGTCCGGTGTTATCAGTCCGACGTTCAGAAACGGCGATATCACGCTGTGGAAGAGCACCGGCGAGCGATTCGACAGCGCATCTTCGTAGGTGCCGAAGCCGGTGAGCCGCTCCTCGAGAAACCGGTCCAGCCAGCGCATCGCGCCGTCCCGATCCACGGGCAGCCAGAGCTCGCGGGCGCTGCCGGGATGCCCGGAGAAGGTGTCGGCCACTTCGTCGAGGCAGCGTCGGGTGTCGGCGTCGTGCCGCACGCAGGGCAATGCCGGCACGGACTGGCCGGCGGGCAGCCGGGCGCGGTTGTCCGCGTCGAAGCTCCAGCGGCCGCCGAGTGGCCGGTTGCCGTCCGCCTCGAGCAGCAGCTTCAGGCGCAACCGTTGCGTCCGGTAGAAGCTGGCCATGCGCGGTTTCTTCGCGGTGGCGAAGTAGGCGTCCAGGGACGCATCCTCGGTGAGGAACATGGGGTTGGGCAGCGCCTGATGACGGATGCCCAGACGATCAGCGGCGCGTGTGATCTGCCCGGCGAGGCCGCGGTCCTCGGTGTCGAAGTGCAGCAGCCTGCGGGCGCTGGTCTGCTGCAGCGCGCCGGTGATGGCGGACGCCAGGGTCTGTCTGTCCGCCAGCGTGTGATAGCGCACGTCGAAGCCTGCGCGTCTCAGCCGCGCCGCGTGACGACGCATGGCGGCAATCACGAAGCCGAGCTTCTGCTGATGAAAGGGCAGCCGGGTACAGAGACGCTCGTCCTCGCACATGAGGATCACCGCGTCGCGATGCGCCTGCAGGTGACGAAGGTCGAAGAGTTGATTGGCGGCGATGCAGAGCAGGTCGGTCATGCCGGCAGGGTGCACCGGCACGGGTGAAAAACCTGCGAAGGCACTCCGCCAGACCGATTGCTGGCGCCGACCTGCCACCCTCTTTAGACTCTTTTCGACTGGGATGGAGCACGGGACAGGGTGGCGGAACCGGCGTACCAGACGGAAGTGTCGAGCGATCGGCTGATCGTGAGCCTGTCCGGCGACTGGGTGTTCGACAACGCCGAGGCGATCGAGAGCTCGCTCAAGCAGCTCGGTACGCCGGGTGAGGCAAGTGTCGAGTTCCGTTGCGCCGGGCTCTCCCACATCGATCTCACGGGTGCCTGGCTCCTCTACTCCAAATCCCTGGAGCTCGAGCAGGCCGGTCGGCACAGCGAGTTCACCGGCTTCCGTGACGTGCACATGAAGTTTCTCAGTCATGTGATCGAGCGTCCCACCGAGCTGCCGGAGCCGCCTCCGAAACCATCCGTCGCGGTGACCGTGGTGGCCTGGATGGGTAAGGGGGTGGTGGACCTGGTCCGGGAGCTCGGCGAGATGACGGTGATGGCGGTGGACGGCATCCGACGGCCGTCGCGGCTTGCCTTCCGGGAGACCGTCAATCAGCTCATGGACGTGGGGCTGAAAGCCATTCCCATCATCGCCATCATGTCCTTTCTCATCGGCCTGGTGCTCGGTTATCAGGCGTCCACCCAGCTCGCCAGGCTGGGTGCTGCGGCCTTCACCATCGATCTGGTGGCGATCTCCATCCTCCGGGAGATGGGGGTGCTGCTGACGGCCGTGATGGTGGCCGGCCGCTCGGGCAGCGCCTTCGCGGCCTCCCTCGGCGCGATGAAGCTCAACGAGGAAACGGATGCCATGCAGGTGATGGGGCTCTCCGTGAACGGCACGCTGGTGTTTCCGCGGATCCTCGCGCTGGTGATCGCGGTGCCCTTTCTCACCGCCGTTTCGGATCTCGCCGGTATCGCCGGCGCCTGGATGGTGGGCGTCACGGTGCTCGACATCTCCACCCTGGAGTTTCTCTCCCGCATCGTCGACGCCGTGGATCTGAACACGGTGATGGTGGGGCTCTCCAAGGCGCCGGTGTTTGCCGTGCTGATCGGTGCCGTGGGCACGCTCCGGGGGCTGCAGGTGACCCAGTCCGCGGAAGAGCTCGGCCAGCTCACCACCCGGGCGGTGGTCGAAGCCATCTTTCTGGTAATCATCGCGGACGCCGTGTTCTCCATCATCTACACGGAGCTCGGCATCTGATGGCGGAGCCGGCGATCTCGGTGCGTGGTCTGGTCAATCGCTTTGGCGACCATGTCGTGCACGACGGTTTGAACCTCGAGGTGGAGCAGGGTGAGATTCTGGGGATCGTCGGCGGCTCCGGATCCGGCAAGTCCGTTCTGCTGCGTTCCATGCTGGGACTCCGGCACCCTCAGGCCGGTGAGATCGAGGTCCTGGGCATGCCGATCGGTGTCGCCAGAGACGGGCCCCATCGACGCTGGGGCGTGCTCTTTCAGCATGGTGCGCTGTTTTCGGGATTGACCGTGCGGGAGAACGTCGAGCTGCCCATCGCCCTGCACTCGAAGATGGCCCGCGACACCCGGGCGAAGCTCGCCCGCCTGAAGATCCAGATGGCGGGATTGCCGCTCGAGGCGGAGGACAAAGTGCCGTCCGAGCTGTCCGGTGGTATGGTGAAACGCGCGGCGCTGGCCCGGGCACTGGCGCTCGATCCGGAGCTGCTCTTTCTGGACGAGCCAACGGCGGGGCTGGACCCCATTGCCGCGGAAGAATTCGAAGACGTCATCACCTATCTGCGCAAGAGTCTGGATTTGACCGTTGTGATCATCACGCACGATCTGGACACTCTGTATTCGGTCTGTGACCGGGTGACCGTGCTCGTGGACAAACGCGCCATCACCGGCGCGCTGGAGGAGGTGGCGAAGATCGATCATCCCTGGGTGAGCGCGTATTTCAACGGCTCCCGTGCCCGGATCGTCCGCGCCGGGGAGACGAAGCGTTGAATCCGCATACCAACTACGTGGCAGTGGGTCTGTTTCTGATTGCCGGGATCATCAGCGTCATGGTGCTGATCATGTGGCTCGGCAAGGCCGGCGACGTCACGCCGCGCGAGGCATACGTGGTGCAGATCCACGGCAACGTGAACGGGCTGTCCAATGGCAGCGCGGTCTACTATCTCGGCGTGAACGTCGGCAGCGTGGTCGGCATCGTGCTGCACACGGAGGGCGAGCCCATGGTGGAAGTGCACATCGAGATCGAGAAAGGGCTGCCGATCACGGCGCACACCTATGCGACCCTGGTCACCCAGGGCGTGACCGGAATCGGCAACATCGATCTGGGCAACGACCCAGCGCTGGACGCCCCACAGCAGGTGCACCATTCCGGTGCCCGGGTCATTCCCTTCCGTGCCAGCGGGCTGAGCGCCTTTCTGTCCGGCAGTGGTGACATCTCGGTGGACATGCAGCGCCTGCTCGCGCGGCTGAACGCCTGGGCAGGCGAGGAGAACCGGCTGCGGGTTGAAGAGATCCTGGAGAACGTCCGGACGCTGACAGCCGCGCTGGCGGAGGAGCGGCAGACGGTGCCCGAGCTGGCCGGCTCTCTGAAGGCTGCGATGGCGAGCCTCGAGCGCACCACGGCGCGTATCGAGAAATCGGTGAGCAACGACTGGCCCGCCATCGCCGGTGATCTCAAACAGACGTCGGGACATCTGGCTGCGGCTTCGGCCAGGGTGGACGGCTGGCTCGCGGAGCACGAAGCGAGCATCGAGCGCCTGCTCGGCCCCGGCTTCGAGGACGTGAGCGGGCTGGCGGCCGAGCTGCACGTGGTGACAGAAGAACTCACACGGCTCAGCGCCAGGCTGCGCGAAGATCCTTCCCGGCTCATCTATCGGGCTCAGAGCGACGCCGTGGTGGTGGAACCATGATCGGTTCGGCGTCTCGCGTCTGCCTGTCGCGTCTGCTGACTGCGCTGGCGGCGGCGATGCTGCTCGGCGGCTGTCTGCCGGAGCTCAAGTCGGAACACCCGCCGGCGCGCGTCTACTGGCTGGAAGCGGTTGCGGTGAGCGATCCACCTCCCGTGGCGGTGACGGTCACGCTGGTTCCGGGTCTCGACACCGATCGGATCTGGGTGCTGGAGCCGGATCAGCGTCTGAACTACTACGCCGGCGCTTTCTGGCCCGAGCGGCTGCAGCTGCTGCTGCAGAGCATCCTGGAGCGATCGCTGGAAAGCCGGGCAGGCGCACCGCACCTGAAGGTGCTGGTGGAGCGGTTCTTTGCGGTGGGCGACCCGGAAGCCGGTGCGCCGGACGTGGACATCGCCGCGCGCATCGAGAGCGGAGAGCTGAGCTGCCGGTTCGAGTCGCGACGGCGGGCGGCATCAGAGCGGCTCAGAGACATCGTGGCGGCACATCAGGCGCTCGTCGACGAGCTGGTGCGCGCGGTGGCGGTGGTGGCTCGAGGAGACGTCTGTCCCTGAGTGGAAGAGCGGCCACGTGGGGCCGCTCTTTCGTTGCTGCGTCCTCGGCTTCCGCTCAAAGGTGCACGAAGTCGCCGCGTTTGACCTTGGCGCCGTCCAGCAGCTCGGCGCGGGCGTAGCGGTCGGTTACCTCCACGATGCGCACCTGACCCACCTCGCGCTCGATGGTATCCAGCAGCAGGCCGGTGGACGGATCCACCAGCGTCCGCACCACGGTGGAGACCCGGTACAGATCACCCTCGCGTACACCGCTGGCCCGGTCGGCGTTGAGATAGACCTCGCCCGCGTCCGAGCTCGCGATCTGGAAGCGGCGCTCGGCCCCGGCCTGCAGGTCCTTTGCCAGCAGCAGTACCGCCTGCCCCAGCGCGTTGCGCGACGCGATGCCGAGCGGTGATTTGGCGAAGGTGTCGCCGCCGACGCTGGCCTGCTCGAAGTCGAGGCCGATGGTCCAGCCACCCGTCTTCGAGTCCGCCGTCACCCGGTGGGAATGCTTCACCTGACCGGTGGTGGCGTCGATGACGCTCACGTCCAGCCCGACGTGCGCCTTGCTGCCGTTGCGGCCGAGGCGCAGCCCCAGGGGCGTTTTCGGCAGCGCCATGCCGAGCGTGAGGCCGCCCCCCTGCTTGTTGGGGTCGAACTCGGTGACGGTGCCCTTGATGATCACCTCCGCACCCACCAGCCGTCCGGCGCCCGGTGCCGTGTCCCGGTTGACCACGCCGGCGAGACCCAGCTCCTGCTCACGCAGGATGTCCGAGAGCCCGGTGCGGTCGAGCACCACGAAGCAGTCCGTTTTCGTCAGCTCGGTGGCGAGCTGGGCGGCAAGCCCGTCGCCGATGTTGTAGCCGTCGAAGGCGGCCAGCTTGCCCGTGGCGAAGAAGCCGTAGACGGCCACCCGGGGTTTCAGGGCGGGGCAGCTCACCTCCTCCAGGGCCTTGTCCAGCTCCTCGGCGGTGGGCGCCTTCTCTTTACCTGACTTCGCCTCGGCACTGCTGAAGATCAGGGTGACGATGATGCCGGCCAGCACGAGTACGATCAGTCTGAGGGTGCGGTTCATGGTGGTGGTCCTTTTCTCTCTCTGGTCAGATGGAGCGCCGGAGCGCTCCGTTCTGATTCGTGGGTCACGGACACGGCGCGTCCGGTTCACTGCTCTGCGGTTTTTTCCGGTGTTTTTTCCGGTGCTGAGGCTGCATCGGCCCGCTCCAGCGCGTCGACGGCGGCGGCCGCGTCCTCGTCCGCACGCTTGTCGAGCAGGTGCTCGAGATAGCGGATCTGCGCGCCTTCCAGGCGAGGCGTGATGCCGATGGGATAGAGGTAGTAGAACTGCCCGCGCTCGAGCGGCAGGGCGGCCAGCTCCAGCTCCGCCATCAGGCGCTGAATGGCCGGGTCGAACCGGTCGTCCGCGGTGATGATGAAGCCGGGATGAGCGGCACCCGCGGCGAAAGGCGCCAGCGCGGCCAGCACGGCTGCGAACACGAGCTGTCGGATCGAGCGGCTCATGGCGTGCCTCCCTGCAGCGTGACGATGTCGCGTTCGGCGGAGACGTTGCTGCCGGAGATGTCGCCGCTGTTGCCGCCGCAGATCACCACCGTGTTGCCGCCGTTGTTTTCCACTTCCACGTCGAGGCACTCGAACTGGCTCTCGAAGCGGGCGAGTTGGGCATTCGTCTGCGATCTCAGACCGCTGACGGTGGGGCTGTCGGCCGCCACGCCGTTCGGCTGGGTCACCAGGCGGACGTTGGCTCGCGCCTCGTTGTCACGGTTGATGCGCTCCTGGTCGTACTTCATGCGGATGTTGTACATCCGCTGGAGCAGGGCACGGTCCTGTTCCTGCTGACTCGCGCCCGTGTCGGCGACGCCATGCACGGAAGCCGTGGCGCACACCAGAAAGACCGCGATGGCCACTGCCGTGAGGAGGCTGAAGTCGGGTCTGCGCTGCATTGGTGTTCTCCTGAAAGTCGTCTGGAAAAAAGAGGGGGCGCTGACGGCCCCCTTTTCAGTTGGTTGAGTGTCTAGAGCCGTCGCTTACCGGATGACCGAGCTCATGGGATCCGCGATGGAGTTCGCGGATTCGCCGCTCTGGTCGACCGAGGCGCCTGACTGGTTGCCGACGTTGCCGCCGACGATGGCCGAGGTGTTGCCTACCGGGGCGAACACACCCTTCGGACCCATGTCACGGCCGGCGAAGGTGTTCGCCTGGCTGATCGGGGCGCCGTTGCTGCCCTGAATGAACAGGTTGTTCTGCGGCAGCTGGTTGGTGTTGGTGTTCACCAGGGCCGGGCCGTAGTACACCGTCTCGTCGTTGCCGGCGGAGACCACGGTCGTGCCGCCCTGGACGCCTACGCTGTGACCGCTGGCCGCGCCGTAGACCTGGGTATCGGCCTGATGACCGGCGTCCTGGTCCTGGAACTTGTGCGACGTCATGGTCGGCGTGGCGATCTGGAAGTCGAGCGTGGTCGTCACGTCGTTGTCCTCGGAAACCGTCGACGTGTAGTCGTTGTCTTCCGTGGTCGTGACGTCGTTGTCTTCGCTCGTCTTGTAGATCGAGGTGTAGTCGTTGTCCTCGCTCACGGACTTCGACTTGCTGATGCTCACGTCGTTGTCCTCGGAGCGGCTGCTCGACCGGTCGCTGTGGTCGTCGGAGCTGATGCTCGTCGACACCGAAGACTCGCGGTTGAAGCTGTCGTCGATCCGGACCACGTCGTCGTCGGACACGGAGGACTGCCAGGAGTCGTACGGACCTGCGGCAGCGCCACCCGCGGCGAGAACGCCGGCGAGGATCAGGCTCAGCTGGAAGGGTGCTTTTCTCATCTCGTCTCTCCTTGAGAGTGTTTTGCTTTCGGGTTCGGCAGTTGTTTGGCTGCCTCGGAGGTTGAGTCACGGTCGAGGAGAGTGGGGTTCAAAGTTTTTTTGGCGTTCTGGTTGTTGCCGAAGCGGCTGCGCTGGGAGGTGCGTCTTGGGCACGCTTGGCCCGAAGCGGGCGCTTCGGGCCACCATCCATGGGCGCTCGGCTGCGGGGCTGTTCGCTATGCGAACAGCTAAGCAATTCACCCGTAGGGTGAATTGCCCACATCCCTGTGCCGCAGATGGCCCGGCGTCACACCTCCCAGCGCAGCCGCTTCTGCGTCATTCAGGACAGGGAAAAATTTGAATCTCACCGGTTTCGGTGTGAGGCGCCCCTCAGAGGCTGACGGTCATCGCACGAACGCGACGCGCCACTGGTGGTGGTCGGCAGCGCCCTCAGGGTTGGTGGGGTTTCGAGGGAACACAACGTGTCCCGGAAGATGAGGGGCAGCGACGCGCGTTGGGGTGGCAGGTTGCCAGGTCTCCCGAAAGCTGCCGCGATGTAGCACCACCCACCAGGAAGCTGGCTCCGGATGCACCGACACCTGGAAGATGCAGAAGCGTCGGGGCGGGGAAGGTGTTGGCGGGGCAGTCGGCGGCCATGGATGGCCGCCGCCTGAGCGCCCAGGGACGGAGGCTGAAGCTCCGCTTCAGCCCAGCGTCCCCGACAATACCTTCCCCACCCCGGCGCTTCGTCGCCTACTCAAGCGCCTCAGTGCCAGCCGAAGCCCAGCTGAACGCTATTCGGCCTTCTTCCAAGAACGTCATATCCAGCGGAAACCCCACCGTGTGATACCGCCCCTTCTCCACGTTGGTGATGTGCACCACGGCGATGGTGCCCGGTGCGAGCTGGTCGGGGGTGACACGGAACACGCCACCGGCGGCGCGGATGCCCTCGGTGGGCTCGGCGAAACCCATGGACGCCCAGGCGGGGGTGTCGATCTCGCGGCGGAGCTGCGCCAGATAGGCGTCGTCGGCGTTCAGGAGCATGCGCTGATCCTCACCGGGAAGCTGGTCCCAGAGGGAGAAGCCGCGTGAGAAGTCGAAGTCGCCGGAGCGTGACCAGCCGGAGGTGCTGGTGGACTGGTCGATGAGATTGCCGTCCTGGTAGGTGCTCCGGGTGGTGGTCACGGACACGGACAGGCTCCAGCTCCCCCACAGGTCGTAGCCCAGGTACTGCTCGGGAAAGTAGCGGGTGCAGTCCGGCTGCTCCAGGAACATGGTGTGGAAGGTGCCTTTGCCCTTGGCCTTGTCCACCTTCGCGGAGATGAGCATGCCGTCCGAGTACGTCTGGCCGCCGACGCGGATGCGGGCATCGCCGTCCGGCGAGTCGATCTTTTCCTTGTACTTGTTCTTCACCGGGTCTTTGGCGAGCTTCGGCTGCTGCTTGCCGCCGCCACCACCGCCACCGAGCAGCCCGCCCAGCACCTGGCCGATGGCCGCGTTGGCCGCCGCACCCATGACGTTGCTCATGAAGCCGTCGGCATCGCCGAGGTCCAGGGCTGCAGCGGCGAGCGGCGTCGCGCAGCGCTCGCTGGCCTCGGCCGCCACCTGCTTCGCGATGGGGGTCAGATCCAGGTCGAGCTCCGGAAACGGGCTCGGCTGCGAATACTGAAAACCACCCTTGTCGCTCGCCTGCACGTAGCTCGCGAGCTGTGGCCCGGCAGTCGAGGCAGCACCCGTCTGGGCGATAGCCGCGGCGGGCGTGAGGCAGATGGCCAGCAGCACCCCGGTGGCGATGGCCAGCGCCAGCACCGGGTGATCAGAAGGCGTTCTGGTCTGCATGATCTCCTCCCGGGCCGCAGGTCACGGCCTCCGCGGTGGCGGCAGCCGCGGTCCGGCAGGCATCCACCAGGCCGGCGCCGAACTGTGAATCGATCCCCGCATCGCCCAGGTCCCGCGCGTTGCCGCGGATGATCAGCCCGACCTCCCGGGCGCTCAGCACCGGGCCGAGCTCGCGGATCAGGGCGGCCACGCCACTGACGTGGGCGGCTGCCATGGAGGTGCCGGAGAGAGGCGGGTAGCGGCCGTTCGGCGTCGTGCTGACGATGTCCACGCCCGGGGCGGCAACGTCGATGTACGAGCCACGGTTCGCCTGAGCGTAGAGATGGTCGGTCACATCCACCGCCGTGACCGCCAGCACGCCGGGGATGGCGGCGGGGAATCCGGGCTTGGCGTGGGCGCCGCCGTTGCCGGCACCGGCGACGACCAGCCGGTCCTGAGTGACGGCCAGGGTCACGAAACGTTCGAGCAGATCGTCCGGCGGACCGGAAAGGCTCATGTTGATGATCGCCGCGTCCTGCTGGATCGCCACGTCCAGTGCCTGGACCAGGCTGCTGGTGGTGCAGCGGGCCCTGAGACCACCTGCTTCCTTCGGCTGACAGGCCTTGATGGGCAGGATCTCGGCGGCGGGTGCGACCCCGTAGCTGCCGATGGCGTTGTCGGCAGTGGCGGCGATGATGCCGGCAACGGCAGTGCCGTGGACTTCCGCGGCATAGCCGTTGCCCGTGGTGTCCACCGGTTCCCGCAGACGACCGGTGAGGTCAGGGTGCGCGGTGTCCACCCCCGTGTCGATGAGGGCGATCACCTGTCCGGCGCCCGTGGCCGAGGCCTGCAGGGCCAGGGCGCCGGTCTTGCCTGGCCCGTAGTTCAGGGTGGCGAAGGGATCCGAGTAGGTGCGGGCGGTGCCGGTCTCCGCGTTTGCGTCGGCAGCCGGCGCCGCGACGGCAGATGTCTCGAAGACGTACTCGGGCTGGGCGCCGTCCACCCGGGCATCGGCGGCCATGGCGGCGATCACGGTGAAGATGTTCTGCGCCGTGGCATACACCACCAGGTTCTGGCCGGTGCTCGACAGCGCGATCTGACGGACCACGGTGAGGCCGTAGGTAGTCGCGACCGGTGTCACGTTCGCGGTATCCACCAGGGCGACGACGATGCCGGGCAGCCGAGCGGGCTCGATGGCATTCAGCGGTACCTTCACCTCCGTGCAGCCCGCACCCACCACCAGCGTCCAGTCGCTGGTGTCCGCCGGCAGCGTGTCCGTGCCGAGGTCGACCCCGCCCAGCGGGTTGAAGCCGCTCGTGACATTGAACTCGAAGGCGCGCTTGCGGGGTTGCGCGGCAGCCGGCCCGCCAGCGGCGGCAACATCGGCGGCCGCCGGATCGCCGTCCGCAGGTGCAGCCGTTCCCGCTTCCCCGGCGACGTCCGGTGCCCTGTCAGTCGCCGCGTCACCTTCTGCATCCACCGCTCGATCCAGCAGCGTCAGATCGATGGTCAGGTTCTGCCCGGTACCCGCAGCAGCGGCTTCGTCGAGGGGCGGCAGCAGCGGTGGTCCCTGGCAGCTGCCGGCTTCGCCCGTGGGCTCGTCCGGCACGTTCACCGATTCCGGCGGGTTGCGTACCAGGCGCGCCTGCACGGCTTCAGGTCCGTAGCCGTCGGGTGGGCTGGCGCTGCCCGCGAGCTGGATGCCCTGGCAGACGGCGGTGTCGCAGCCGGCCACGTCCGGGCCGCTGCACAATTCCCCCTGCCGGGCTTCCCAGGTCGCATCGTCCATGGAAACCTCGAGCAGGGTGCCACGGCGGCCCATGGGTACCGCACGTGCACCGTCCAACCCGTTCGCGGCAGCGAAGGCGGTCACGTCGGTACGCGGCCGCAACGCGATGGTGCGGGTGGGGGCCGGCAGCTCGATGGCGAAGGGCTGGCGCCAGGCGTCGGTCTGGTCATCCGTCGGCGCGGGAGATGCCGCCGGCATCGGGTCGCCCGCCGGTGGTTGATCCGTGGTCGAGACCGCATCCATGGCCATAGCCCCAGCCACCGGCAGCGCGATGAGGAGGAGGGCGGCGAGGATGCCCGGAACGGATGTGTTGCGCTTCATTCTGCCGCCTCCGTCTGCGCAGCATCGGGCACCGGCAGGGCGATGGTCATGCGCGACTCGCGCGCACCGCCGGTGGCGTCGTGCACCACGAGCCGGAGCTCCCAGGCCTTGGCGCCGCCGGTCATGGCGGTGAGGGTGTCCAGGTCCAGCCGGCCGAGGGTGCCCGCCGCCACGGGTCCGCGGATGCCGGCGCCGAAGGCCTGCCAGTCGTAGGGTGACGGCGTCTCGGGTTCGTCCTTCTTCTTCTTTTTCTTTGCCTTGGGGTCCTCTTCCGGCACGGCGACGCTGCCGGGCGCGGCGCGAACAGCCAGCTCCGCGCCTGCGAAGGACTTCGCGTCCGCATCGCCCTGCACCGCGAGCCAGATCTGCTCACCCTCGAGCGAGAGATCCACACCGGAGAGCCGGGCCCGGATGAAGGCGTCGGGGGCGGCGGCCAGCGCCCGCACGTAGTCCGCGCGGCCGTAGCCGGACACCTGGTCCACGCCTTCGGCGCCCACGTCCTCGGCGGACTGGACCAGGATGCGGCGGACCTCGTCCGCGGAGAGCTGCGGCCGGTTGCCGAGCAGCCGGGACGCCAGGCCGCTGACCAGCGCGGCGGAAAACGACGTGCCGGATGCCCGGTAGTAGGCGTCCGTGTCGCCCACGAAGGCGGCGCCTTCGTCGTAGTCCGGCGGGCTGGTGAGGCCGATGAAATCGGTATCCCGGGCCCGCAGCGACAGCACGTCCACGCCGGGTGCCAAAAGCTCCAGGTGGCTGCCGAAGTTGGAGAAACCGGCCCGCTCGCCGTCCAGACCGCTCGCGCCCACCACCAGCACGCCGGGCAGGCTCGCGTAGCCGGCGCTGTCCGTGGACTGTCCCCGGTTGCCGGCGCTCACGACGATGAGCACGCCGTTGGCGGCCGCGTACTCGGCGGCTTCGCGCTCGAGGTCGGTGACGAGCTCGCTGCCGAGGCTCAGGTTGATCACCCGGGCGCCGTGATCTACCGCGTAATAAACGGCGGCGGCCACCGCGGAGCTTCTGGCCTGACCGACGAAGTTGGCCACCTTGAGCGGCATGATCAGGGCGTCACCGTCCACCCCGGCGATGCCGAGGCCGTTGTTCGTGCAGGCGGCGATGATGCCGGCGATGTGGGTGCCGTGGCCGGACGTGTCCCAGGGGTTGTTGCTGCCGTCGACGAAGTTCCAGCCGACGAGGTCGTCCACGTAGCCGTTGCCGTCGTCGTCGAAGCCGTTGTTCTCTTCGCGGGCGTTGCGCCAGAGCCGGGCGGCGGCGAAATCTTCGTGGGTGTAGTCGAGACCGGTGTCGATGACGGCCACGACCGTGGCGCGGCGCTGGCCGCTGTCGTGAGTGCCCGCGACATCCGTGTACACACGCAGGTTGTCGAGCGCCCACTGATCGTCGAAGTTCTGGCCCCAGCTGCCCCGTGAGTGCAGGTACGGATCGTCCGGCTGGGCGGCGCTCGAACTGCCGGCCAGACCCGCGCCTGCCGCCACCGCGAGCAGCGCGGGGAGCAGCCTGGATCGCCAGGGGATCATGGCTGCGGTACCCGTTCCAGCAGAATGACGAGCGGGCTCACGGAGAGCTCGGCGGCGATGCGCTCCAGATCGGCCCCTTCCGGCGCCGACACCTGGTAGATGCCCAGTGCCGACGGGCCGGCGACGATGTTCAGCCGGTGGCCGATCAGCAATGCCCGGGCATCCGCTTCAGAGATCCCGGGCGCGAACGAAAGGCTGAAGTCTGCCGCGAGGACAGGCGTCTCGCCGGCCACCGTCTCGAAACCACCGGCATCCACCGCCTCCTCGGAACGGCTGCCGACCATCACGGCGAGCCCCAGCAGCAGGGCGAACTGGCCCGCCACCACCACCCGGGCCAGCGTCGGTGTGGACGACCACTGCAGGGCGTCCAGCACCCGCTGGATCAGGCCAGGACGGCCGTCGTCCGACTGCGCCTGTCCGCGGGCGCCCGCATCCCGGCCCACCTCGCCCACCACCAGCGGTGGCTCGGGCGCTTCCTGAGTGATGCCGTCGAGCCGGGACATGGCGCGCTGCAGGATGGCGGGATCGTAGGCCGGCTCGTCGGGGGCGCGCTCGGCCACGGTCTCGGCAAAGAGCGTGAGCTCATGGAGCTCGTCGGCAGAGATGGCGCCGCTGTCGATGAACGCCTGCACGGCACGGGTTTCCTCGTCGCTCAGGGTCCCGGCCACGAACCAGGGCAGCAGTTCCTGGGCTTCACGGCGGTTCACGACACCATCTCCACGCTGTCCGGGTCGAAGCCGGCCGCCGTGAGGTAGCCCTTGAGCTGCTTGCGGGCATGGAACATGCGGGTCTTCACCGTGTTTTCCGGGCAGCCCACCACCTCGGCGATCTCCTGGTAGGACAGGCCGTGAAAGAAGGTCAGCTCGATCACGTCGCGGTGGTCCGTGGAGAGCCTGCCGAGCGCGCCGGTCAGGGCGGTTTTCAGCACGCTGCGGTCGTGCTCCACGGCTGCGGAGATCTCCTGCTCGTCGGCGATGGGCGGCGCGTCGTCCACGTCCACCGTGTCGAGCTGCTTCCGGCGCACGGCGTTCAGCGCCAGGTGCCGGGTGATGCCCAGGATCCAGGTGCTGACCTTGGACCGGCCCTCGAAGCGGGCGGCGGTTTTCCAGACTTCCAGCATCACGTCGTTGGTTACCTCTTCTGCCTTGGTCACGTCGGAGATCAGGCGGTGGGTGTATCGGAACACCCGCTCGCCGTACTCGCGGAACAGCAGCTCGAAAGCGGCCCGGTCGCCCGCAGCGATGCGGGCCACCAGGGCCTGGTCCTGCTCATCTGTCGCGGTGGCGTCTGTCGACATGCTCCCTGCCTGAGTGACAGCCTGAATCGGGCAGCCGGCCCGGCATTTCGCCCTGGCCTCGCTGACTGCCCATCAAACCGGACCGCGACCGCTGAAACTGCGTTCCGCTCCATAGGTCACGACGACCCGGAAACAGGTTCAAACGATCCGTGCTGAATATTTGCCGCGCGTGGCCGAGTGCCGCGCGTGCGGCCGCTTCCCCCCGGAAACCCGGTCATTAACGCCCCAAAAAGCGGTTTTTTCAACCACGCGCCCGAATTCGGAAATGATTTGAACCCCCCGCGGCAGCGGCGTGACTCAACTTTCGAGCGGGGCTGAACCCGCGACGGGATCGAGAGAAGAGAGCGAGGGAGAACCGTCATGATGACCGTAAGAGAGAAGCTGATGAGCGATGCCCTGACCGACGCGGAGCGCGATCTGCTGGACATCTGGTTCAACGACAGGGCCGACCCCTTCGTCGCCCGCCATCGGGCCTGGGAAGAGGTGAGCCGGCGGGCGCGCCGCGGCCAGCCGGACCTGCTGGCCCGCTGGTAGCGGCCGAACACCTGCCGTCCCGGCGGGGCGGCGGCCGGGACAGGCAGTCCGGCCGCCGCCCGGAGCGCCGGCCGGTTGGCTCAGGCGGCCTGGCAGCCGGCCGTCCCGGCGTCCGCGTCCGGCAGACGCTCCACCGGCCGGAAGTCGATGGGCCGGCCGACGGTGAGCAGCTCACGCAGCGGCTCATCCATCTCCAGGAAGCTGGAATCCGGCTCGCCGCCCACCGCCTCCACCACGCCGGAGAAGAACGCCCGGGCCGTGGCCACCGCCGCGATGTCGAAGATCTCGGCGTCGCTGAAGCCGTGATGCCTGAGACCCGCCACCTCACCCGCCGTCACCTGCCAGGGGCGGGTGGCTGCTTTTCCGGCGTAGTCCATCATGGCCATCTCTGCCGGGGTCAGAATCTCTGCCGCCGCCTCGCCACCGCTGACGATGGCGCGGACCTCGGCCTCCGAGTACCACTCGAGCAGCGCCTTACCGTGAGCCAGCGAGCAGTAGGAGCTTCGCAAAGCGAGCGCCGCGGCGAGCGTGGCGAGCTCGAAACGTCTTGGCGCCACGTGGGAACGAATACCACGCTGGAGATCGGCCCACAGGCTCATGATCTCCGGGCGGTGGCTGAACGGCCGGGCATAGTTCGGGACGAATCCCCAGCCCCCCTGCTGGCGCTCGTAGAGTGTCCGCACGGCCCCCGTCGCTTCGCTCGGGGGCGTAGTCTTCAAGAACGACATTCATCTTCTCCTTCCTTAACACCTGTTCGATGCCCCTTCGAGGCAGGTCGGTCGCGCAGGCGCGAGGCGCGAGCGCCGACTGCGCAGGTCTACCTGCTGCACAGGTAGTGACTGATCTGCACTTCCTCGCCCTGATCCGCGTAGTCGCCCGCCGTGCGCAGCCGCCGGAACTCACCCCAGTTGATGGGGCGGTAACGGGCCGGGTGGCCTTCGTCCACCGTGCTCGGCAGCGGCGCATAACTCGCTGCGTACGCCGGATTCAGGAAGAACGGCACGCTGTAGCGGTCACGTTCCGTGTTGGTGATGACCCGGTGCAGGGCCGCGGCGTAGCGGTCGTTGGACCACACCTGGACGATGTCGCCGATGTTCACCACCAGGGCATCGTTGCGGGGTTCCACCAGGTGCCAGGCCCCGTCGTGGAAGACCTCGAGTCCCGGCTCGTCCGCCTGCAGCAGCACGGTGAGCGCGCCGGCGTCCGTGTGGTGGTTGACGCCGAGCCAGCCCGACTCCGGCACCGCGATGCCTGCCGGCCGCGCCGGCTCTGGACAGGCCGGGTAGTGGTTCAGCCGCACGAAGCTCGTGTGATTCGGACTGAACGGCGCCGTCAGCGAGTCGGCCGGCATGCCCAGGTTGCGGGCGATGGCGTCGATGAGCGCGAATGCCAGCTTCTCGCAGGACCGGTAGTAAGCCAGCACCGCCGGCTTGAAGCCGGGCAGCGAGCGCGGCCAGCGCGGCACCAGGACCGGCTCCGAGCCGTCCGTGGGCAGCTCCGCGGGGCCGTAGTCGAACACCTCCTTCCAGTCGAGGGTGTTCTTGGTCAGCTCGTGGTCGAAATAGCCCCAGGGATTTTCCGCGGTCCGCGCGATCGCCCGCTTGACCGCCGGTGGCTGCGCGAAGAACTCGTGCATCCGCGTCTTCAGGTTGTCGATCACCGACGGCTCGACACCGTGGTTCACCACCTGAAAGAAACCCCAGCGGCGGCAGGCGTCGTCCAGCGCCGCGAGCGTTGCGGGATCGTAGAGGCTCGTGATGTCGATCACGGGTACGTTCCTGTTTTCCATGTTCGTCTCCTTGTGAATGGGGGTGCGCTCAGGCGGCCGTCTGCCGCGGGTGCAGCCACTTGGGCAGGAGGTCGTAGGGGTTTACGTGAGCGTCTCTGTCGAACGTCACGCCCTGCTCGACGAGCCTCTCCACCATCGTTCCTTCCCGGCACTCGTCGAAGAGATCGGTGGCGCCGCCGATGTGCTCGCCGCCGATGTAGATCTGCGGAATGGTGGGTTGCCCCGTCCGCGCCAGCAGCACCGCGCGGATCTTTCCGCCGAGGTCGCCTTCCTGGTAAGCCACCGAATCCAGATCGACGCTCGTGTAGGGGACCTTCATCGCCGCGAAGAGCTTGCGCACGGACCAGCAGAATTCGCACCACTCGAGCGCAAACAGCACCACCGGCTCCGTTGCCGTGATCTGGTCGACGTACGCCTCTGCAGCCGGGTCCAGGACCGGTGCCGTCGCGGGGGCCGGTGCCGGCTGGGGCGTGTTCGACGGCGCGCGAGCCGGCACGTCGAAACGGTAGCTGGGCGTCGACCGGGAGATCTCGATCTCTGCGTCGTTCATGTCCTCGCCGATGTCGGCAAACAGCGGCGTGGAGAGGTAGCGCTCGCCGGTGTCGTGCAGGATGCAGACGACGTTGCTGCCCTTCGGCGCCGTGCGGGCGATGGTCAGCGCCGCTGCCAGGCTGCCGCCGGACGAGGTACCCGCGAAGATGCCCTCGCGTCGGGCGAGATCCCGGCAGAGCTGCATGGCGTCGCTGCCGGCCACGGCGACGATCTCGTCCACCCACCCCGCGTCCATGGCGTCCTGGGTGAGCCGGGAGATGAAGTCCGGCGCCCAGCCCTGCATCAGGTGCGGGCGGAAGCTGGGGTGGCTGCCGGCAGGCGAGCCGTCCGGGTTGCGCGGCTGCGGGATGCCGCCGGCGAGCACGGGTGAGTTGTCCGGCTCTGCGGCGATGATCCGCGTCGCCGGGTCGTTGGCCTTCAGCGCCCGGGCAACGCCCTTGAGGGTGCCGCCGGTGCCGAAACCGGAGACGAAGTAGTCGATCCGCTCGCCGGCCATGTCGGCGATGATCTCGGCCGCCGTGGTCCGGGAGTGGACGTCGGCGTTGGCCTCGTTCTCGAACTGCCGGCAGAGATACCAGCCGTGGGTCGCGGCGAGCTCTTTTGCCTTGTTGATCATGCCCGTGCCTTTCTCGGCTGCCGGGGTGAGCACCACCTTCGCGCCGAGGAAGCGCAGCAGCTTGCGCCGCTCCACGGAGAAGCTCTCGGCCATGGTCACCACCAGGGGGTAGCCCTTCGTGGCGCAGACCATGGCGAGACCGATGCCGGTGTTGCCGCTGGTGGCCTCGATCACGGTCTGGCCGGGCGCGAGCTCGCCGCTGGCCTCCGCGGCCTCGATCACGGCCCTCGCCATGCGGTCCTTCACCGAGCCCATGGGGTTGAAGGCCTCCACCTTCACGTAGACGTTGACGCCTTCCGGGGCGAGCCGGTTCAGACGGACCAGCGGTGTGTGGCCAATCGTGTCAAGAATGTTGCTGTAGCGGGTCATGTTGCCTCCTCGAAAACGGGGATTTCCGTTGTCGGGAGGCATCCTCTGCCTCGAGCGAGGTACCCAGCGTTGTAGCGGGCGTGGTTTTTTGCCCGGCGCTCAGCCGGCGGCAGCGCCTGGAATCAGCCGGCCGCGACCCCGGGTTCGCTGGCCATCAGCTCGCCCACGTGGAACCCGCGCCGCCGCATACCGGCCCGGAACTCTTCGTAGAAGCGCTCCGGCACGGAGCCCGCCACCACGTCGTTTGCGACCAGTGCGGCCGCCCAGGCCGCGACCAGGGGAAACTCGTCGAGGAGGTTTGTGCCCAGCCATCGATCCACGTACAAGAACCGTTGCAGGAACGGCGCGTAGGCGGCATCCACAAGCGACAGATCCGGGCCGTTGAAGAACGGACCGTCGTTGCCGCGCTCCGTGGCCAGCGCTTCCTCCAGCTTGGCGAGCCGCGGTCGCGCGCCTGCCAGCCGCTCCGCCCGGTCGTCGGGTGAGGTGGTGTAGTAGATCCCGGACAGGGCCGGTGTGAAGGTGGTGATGAAGTCGGTCCAGGCCCGGTTGCGGGCCCGCTTGATCAGGTCGTCCGGGTGCAGGCGCGGGGATTCGGCCTCGTCCAGGTACTCGGCGATGGCATTCGACTCGAACAGGGGCTCGCCATCCACCTGCAGCACGGGCACCTTGCCGTGGGGCGATATGGCCAGGAACCAGTCGGGCTTGTTCCCGAGATCGATGTAGGTCACCTCGAAGGGAATCGACTTCGCACGCAACACGATCACGGCGCGCTGAACCCAGGGTCAGGTGACGGAGCTGACGAGATGGTACTTCGCCATCATGGCTCTCCGTTGACGGTCCCGGACACCTTGGCCCTTCGTTGCTTCCACTGCAACCCCGAGGCGTCGATGGCAATATCGCGTCGCACGAAGGTATGCTCGCCACACGTTGGCAGCGGGGGAGAAAGATGACGGACACCAGGTATTCCCGACGGAACTTCGTTGGCGGCATGGCCGCGCTGGCCGGATCCGCGCTGGCCTACCGGGCGCTGGGTACTGCCACTGCAGCGGCGGTCGGCATATCGGCGGCGCAGCCGGCAGTCGGCAGCACGGCGGCCGACAGTGGGCTCGCCTTCGAGTCCGCGCAGTCACTGGCAGATCGCATCCGTCGCAAGGAAGTCAGCTCCGTAGAGCTCACCCGCTATTTCATCGATCGCATCGAACGCTTCGACAAGGTTCTGAACGCCGTGCCGGTGCGCGATTTCGATCGCGCCCTGGAAGCCGCCGCCGCCGCGGATGCGGCCATGGCCCAGGGAAAGGACCTGGGGCCGCTGCACGGCCTGCCCATGACCATCAAGGAGTCCTACGACATCGAAGGGCTCCCCACCACCTGGGGCAACCCGGCCTGGAAGGACAACGTCGCGGTGAACGATTCCGTGGTGGTGAGCCGGTTCAAGGGTGCGGGTGCGCACTTCATGGGCAAGACCAACGTGCCCTTCATGCTTGCGGATTTCCAGAGTTACAACGAGGTCTACGGCCAGACCGGGAACCCCTGGGATCCCTCCCGCACGCCCGGCGGCTCCTCCGGTGGCAGCGCGGTGGCGCTGGCGACCGGCATGACGGGTCTGGAGAGCGGCTCCGACATCGGCGGCTCGATCCGCAACCCGGCGCACTTCTGCGGGGTGTACGGTCACAAGCCGACACACGGCATCGTCCCGGGCCGAGGTCAGGCACCACCGGGCGCCGTCGCCGAGCCGGATCTGGCCGTGGTGGGTCCCATGGCGCGCACTGCGGAGGACCTCCGCGCTGCCCTCGACATCGTGGCCGGCCCGGACGTGCTCACCGCCTCCGGCTGGAAGCTGGATCTGCCGGCGCCGCGCCGGACGTCGCTCGACGGCCTGCGCATCGCGCTGCTGCCCGACCACGGTGCATCTCCGGTGGAGCGCGAGGTGGCGGACCGGGTCGCCATGGTGGGTGACGTGGCGGCGAAGCGCGGCGCCACGGTCTCCGACACGGCGCGGCCGGAATTCGTCAGCGCGGACGGCTTCGGGGTGTACACCAAGCTGCTGCTGTCGGTGATGGGCCTGTCTCCCGAGGACAACATCGACCACATGCAGTGGCTCGGGCTCAACAACGAGCGCACGAAGTTCCGCTACGGCTGGCAGGCCTTCTTCCAGGACTGGGACGTGCTGGTGTGCCCGATCATGCCGACGGCAGCGTTCCCGCACGATCACTCGCCGGAAACGTTCGCGCGCAGCATCACGATCAACGGCGAGCCGCGCTCCTACTTCCAGCAGATCTTCTGGGCGGGCATCGCGACGCTGTCGTACCTGCCGAGCACCGTGTTCCCCACCGGTGTGTCGAAAAGCGGGCTACCCATCGGCCTGCAGGTGATCGGCGCCGAGTTCGACGACGCGACCACCATCGAGTTTGCCCGTCTGCTGGCAGCGGAGATCGGCGGCTTCGTGCCGCCGCCGGGCTACCCGGCCTGAGCCAGTCGGCTCGGCGCAACCGTCCGCCGCGCGGGATCCCCTGATCCTGCGGGTTGCGGCGGGCGGGAAGGGCCCCCTATAGTTCCCCGCTCTGCTCTTAACGGTCGGGCCGATGAGCCAGCTCGAGCTGCGTTTTCTCGGGGATCTCGAAGTGATTCGGGACGGCGGGGTGCTGAAACTGCCGCCGTCGAAGAAGACGCGGGCGCTGCTCGCCTACCTGGCCCTCCATGATCGCGCGTTCCGGCGCGAGCATCTCTGCGAGCTGCTCTGGGAGATTCCGGACGACCCGCGCGGCTCGCTGCGCTGGAGCCTGTCGAAGCTGCGCCGGTTGGTGGACGAGGACGACGCGCCGAGAATACTCGCCGACCGGAACACGGTCCGTTTGCGCACGGACGGGCTGGGCATCGATGTGCTGGCCCTGAAGCAGGCGGCGGCAGCGCCCGGAGATACGCCGCTCGAGCAGCTCGAGGCCCAGGCGCTCGGCTACCGCGGTACCTTTCTGGAGGGGCTCGAGCTTTCCGGCTTTCACGATTTCCATGCCTGGTGCGTGGCCGAGCGCGAAGCCTGCGTTCGGGCGCAGACCGCCCTGCTCGAGGCCCTGGTCGGCCGGCTCGCCGATGAGCCCGAGCGGGCCCTGCCGCATGCCCGCTCCCTCGCCGGTCTCGCGCCTTACGACGAAGCGGTTCGGGCGCGGCTCATCCGGCTGCTGGTAAGGACGCAGCGCAGCGACGAGGCTGATCAGCAGGTGCAGCTTGGCGAGCGGCTGCTCAGGGAAGCGGGCGTCACGCCGAGTGGCGCGCTGAATGCTGCCCGACGCGGCTCGGCTCGCGGCGGTCCTCCTTCCGGCGCGAGTGCCCGCACGACGGCGACCGCGCCGGCAATGGCCGAGATGGCCAGCCGTCCTGGCCCGGATGCGCCCGCGTCTCCGTCGCTCGTGGGCCGGGAAGCGGAGTGCGGCCAGCTCCGGACCCACTTCGATCGGGTGCTGGCCGGCGGCACGCTCCGCTGCGTGCTGCTCAAGGGTGAGCCCGGCATCGGCAAGAGCCGCCTGCTCGAGTGGTTCGCGGAGCTCGCGAGCAGCGCGGGTGCGGTGGTGCTGGAGGCTACGACCTTCGAGTCGGAATCGCTGCGTCCTTATGCGTTGTGGATCGACGCGCTGCGCAGCCTCGGTGTGGCCGATGCGGTCTTCCGCGGCACGGACAGCGATCGCGACGGTCTCTTCGCCGCCCTTTCCGAATACCTGCTCGCGGCCACCGAGGGCCGCACACCGGTGATCGTTGCCTTCGACGATGTGCAGTGGGCGGACGAATCGAGCATGGCGGCACTGCACTACGTGTCCCGCCTGTGCCGACGCGCGCCCGTGTGCATGGTCCTGGCCGCGCGGGAAGGGGAGCTGCAGGACAACGCGCCGCTTCAGCAGACGCTTCGCGCGCTGCGGCAGAGCGATCTCCTGGAAGAGATCCGGGTGGGTCCGCTCGCGGACGGTGCGATCCGCGAGCTGCTCGCCGCCCGGGCACCGGAATCGGACGTCGAAGCCATCGGCCGGGAATGCGGCGGCAACCCGCTGCTCGCCATCGAGCTGGCGCGCCGGATGGGCAGCGAGGAGTCAGGCACGCTGGACGAGCTGGTGGCCGAGCGGCTGTCCCGGCTGAACGTCGACGACGCGGAAGTGATCCGCTGGGCGGCCGTGCTCAGCCCGCGCATCGATCTGGAGACGCTGGTGCGGGTGACGGGACAGGCCGCCAACCAGGTGGGTGCGTCGCTCGAGCGCGCGGAGCGCAGCGCCATGCTCAGGGCTGGCGAAGGCGGTTTCCGCTTCAGCCACGAGCTGATTGCGCGCGGTGTATACACCGGCATCGCGCCGGCACGTCGCCAGGTGATGCACCGCCGGGCGGCGGAGCTGATCGAGCAGGAAGCGGCTCTGGATCTCGAGCACGCGGCGGACCTGGCGCACCACGCGCTGGCGAGCGACGACCCGGGGCTCGGTGCGCGCGCGCTGGTCTCGGCCGGCCGGCTGTGCCTGCGTTTCTTCGCCAACGATCACGCCCTGGTGCTGGCGCGTCGCGGCCTGCAGCTTGCCCGGAAGCTCACCGGCGCGGAGCAGGTCTGCCGCCGCATCGAGCTCTTTGACGTGATGCTCACCGCCGCTCCCGTCTACGACTGGGAGGCCGCCGCCCGCGAGTACGTGACGCTTGCCGAGCAGGCTCTGGACCACGGCGAGCTCGCCCATGCCCGGCTCGGGTATCACATGGCGAGCACGGTGCGCTGGGCGCACGGCCACTGGGCCGGTGCCCGGGAAGAGAGCCTCCAGGCCGAGCTGATTACCCGCGGTGCCGGCGAGGAGGAACACGTGCTCGGCCTGGCGGAGACGGCGAAGTGTCTCGCCATGCTCGAGCGGGATCTGAACCGGGCGGACGCCATGGTCATGGAGGCCCGCGCCCTGGCCGAGCGCAGCCGGATCGGCTATTCGTCGGCGCTGCCCGCCGCGGAAGGCATCCTCCGTTACCACGAGAACGAGATGGACGCCGCTGAGGCTTTGCTCAAGGAAGCCCGTACCCTCTGCAAGAGCGCCGGAGATCGGCTGGGCGAGTACCAGGCCAACGAGTATCTGGTGATGGTGGACGTGGAGCGCGGCCGCTTCGACGCGGCGAGACGCCGGGCCGATACGCTGGTGGAGCTCGGTGACAAGGTTCGCGAGGGCAGCGAGGCGCCCTTTGCGCACGCGCTCCGGGCGCTGTGCGACTACCTGCCGGACGGCGAAACGACGACCGACCCAGCCGATCTCGACGGCTGTCTCGACGCGCTGCGCGCCCTGGATGCCAAGCACCGGCTCGCCTATGTGCTGAACCGGATGGCGGAACGGGAGCTGGAGGCGGGCCAGGTGGCGCTTGCACAGGCCCACGCCACCGAAGCCTGTGAGTGCGCCGGCGTGCTCGAGCGGGCGAGCGAGATGATCATCGCCCTGGGTACGCTGCAGCGCGTGGCGGCGCTGAACGGGGAAGAAGAGGCATTGAACCGGCACCGGCAGGCCATCGATGCCCTGGCCGGCGGCCGGATTGCGCCCTGGGCGCTCGAGCGGGCCGGGCGACGGCAGGAGGCGGCATGACGGAGCTGATCCTCGAGCGCCGGTTCGATCCGCCTCTGACCACCGCGAAC
This sequence comes from Pseudomonadales bacterium, assembly GCA_050185825.1. Classification (GTDB taxonomy): domain Bacteria; phylum Pseudomonadota; class Gammaproteobacteria; order Pseudomonadales; family Azotimanducaceae; genus SZUA-309. The sequence goes on from JBFWZA010000002.1 coordinate 152,933, forward strand.
GTGATGGCGCAGGCCGAAACGTCGGAAGGCTGCTTCGGGATCTACCGGGTGGACTGGCGCCAGAGCTTCCTTTCCGCGGACGGCCGGCGGCTGGCCTGCTGGCTGGTGGCGCCGGACGCAGAGTCGGCCCGGCTTGCGCTCCGCCAGAGCGGGGTCGGAGAGCACGTGATCTGGCCTGCCACGGTGCACGACGCGGCGGATGCCGGCGCACCGTCGTGGCGGTCGGCCAACGTCGCCGTTTCGCGCCGCTGGGAGGAACCCGTGGTGCTCGACGACATCCAGGCCATCGAGGATGCGGGCGCCGGGTGCCTGGCGACCCACCAGGTGCGCTTCGCGCGGACCTACTTCGCCACCGACCGTCGCCGCATGCTGTGTCTGTATCAGGCGCCGGACGCGGAAGCCGTGCGCAACGCCCAGCGCCAGGCGGGCATGCCGGTGGAATCCGTCTGGGCGTTCCGGCCGGTTCGTGATCTGGCCTGATAGCCTTCAGGGTGCTCTCCGGTCCCTGATACGGGACACCACTTCCGCGTAAATACCACGGCCAGTTCCACGCTGGGTCCAACGCTCGCCCCTCAATCTGCGCTCATCCAATCGAGGCCATCCCGGCCGAGAGCGGTTGAGATCAGTTCGCAGCAAGAGGAGAAACGCGAAATGAACATGAACACCAGTGAGATGACGGACATGGGCATGGTCGACAACGGCGTCAACGTGGAGGCCCTGCTCGGCGCCCGCGAGGCGCTCACCCAGGCACCCGAGGCGGCGCAGTTCCGCTGGAAGGCCACCTCGAAGTGGATGAACGGCACCCACACCCGCGCCACCTGCAAGGGGTTCTACGGCCTGGGTGAGGAGCAGAGCCACAAGTCGGAGTTCACCTTCGACACGGACCACCCCGAGGTCTTCGCTTCCGAAGACCACGGTGCGACGCCGGTGGAGATGGTGCTCGTGGGGCTCGCCGGCTGCCTGACCGCCGGTGTGGCCTCCGTGGCGCAGAACCGTGGTATCCAGTTGAACTCGGTCAAGGCGACCATCGAGGGCGCCATGGACCTGGCCGGCATCCTCGGTATCGACGCGGACGTCAGGAACGGCTTCGACGACGTGCAGGTGACCTTCGACGTGGATGCGAACGCCTCCCGCGAGGACATCGAGGCGCTGGTCGCCCAGTCCCAGAAGCGCTCGGCCGTCTACGACATCATCACCAACCCCACCAACGTGACGGTGAAGGTGAAGTGATGAGCGGCGCCCGCACAACCCGCCTGCGACAGGCTGGTCCACGGGGCTGCTCCGCGCCGGTGATCATCATCGGCGCGGGCCACGCCGGCCTTGCCATGAGCCGTTGTCTCGCCGAGCGGAACATCGAGCACGTGATCCTGGAGCGCGATTCGGTGGCCTCGAGCTGGCGGTCGCGCTGGGATTCTCTGCGTCTGCTGACGCCGAACTGGCTGACGCGTCTGCCCGGTTGCCGTTATGACGGTCCCGACCCGGACGGCTTCATGAGTGCTGCCGAGGTGGTGCGTTTCGTGGAGGACTACGCGCGGCTCATCACCGCCCCCGTGCAGACGGATACCACCGTCGTTTCGGTGACGCCGTCGGCGGACGGCTACCGGGTGCACACGGACCGGGGTGACTACGCCGCACGTGGCGTCGTGCTCGCCAGCGGTGCGTTCTCGATCCCCAGCGTTCCGGCCGCCGCGGCAGCGTTCCCCGGACACATTGCCCAATTCACGCCGCAGGACTACCGGCGCCCGTCGCAGCTTCCGGACGGCGGGGTGCTGGTGGTGGGCGCGTCCGCCACCGGACTGCAGCTCGCCGAGGAGGTCCGTCGCTCGGGTCGGCCGGTGGTGCTCTCCGTGGGTGAGCACGTGCGCATGCCGCGCACCTACCGGGGACTCGACATCCAGTACTGGATGCAGAGCACGGGGCTCTTCGACGAGACCTGGCAGCAGGTGGACGACATCGTCCGCGCCCGGCGGGTGCCGTCGCCGCAGCTCGTGGGCACCCCGGAACGGGTGACGCTGGACCTCAACCGGCTCACGGACCTGGGCGTCACGCTCGTCGGCCGATTTGCCGGTGTGAGCGGTCGCAACGCGCAGTTCTCGGGCGGGCTCGCCAATCACTGTGCGATGGCGGACCTGAAGCTCGGCCGGCTGCTCGCCACCATCGACGGCTGGATCCGTCAGGCGGGTCTGGATGGGGCGGTGTCCCCGGCAGAACGGTTCGAGGCCACCCGGGTGCCGGAGAATCCCCGGCTGACGCTGGATCTCGGCAGCGGCGAGATCGGCAGCGTGGTCTGGGCCACCGGCTTCCGGCCGGACTATCGCTGGCTGAACGTGCCGGTGTTCGATCCGCGCGGGCGCCTCAAGCACGATGGCGGCGTGATTGCCGCGCCGGGGCTCTACACGCTCGGGCTCACCTTCATGCGACGGCGCAAGTCGAGCTTCATTCACGGCGCGGAGGACGACGCCAGGGATCTGGCGACGCATCTCGCCGGCTACCTCGATGGGCTGGCGAGGCCGATGAAGGGCAGGGCCGCTTCGGGCTGAATGCCGTCCCGGCAGGCGACACCTGCCGGGGGTTCCCCGACTCCGCCCGACCGCGCTTCTGGTGCGTGCTCCCACGCCGCGCTACCCTTCCCCACTGTCGTCGATCTGAGCAGGGGGAAGGATGACCATCGTCGAGACCACCTATGGCCCGGTCGAGGGCCGCGTCAAGGATGGCACGCTGCTCTTCGCGGGCATTCCCTACGCGGCGCCGCCTACGGGCGATTTCCGGTTCAAGGCCGCGCGCCCGCACGAGCCCTGGCGTGAGGTGCGCCCGGCGACCCGCTTCGGACCGGCGGCTCCGCAGACTGCCACCGGCGGGCTGACGTCCAGCGCCGAGGTGCGCTGGAGCGAAGACTGCCTGACGCTGAACATTTCCACGCCGGCCGCCGACAACCACCAGCGCCCCGTGCTGTTCTGGATTCACGGTGGCGGCTACCGGACGGGCCAGGGTGCCATTCCCTGGTACTCGGGTGGCCGGTTCGCCGCCCACGGCGACATCGTGGTGGTGAGCATCAACTACCGTCTCGGCGCACTCGGCTTTCTCGATCTCACCCATCTGGGGCCGGACTACGCCACGTCAGGCGTGAACGGCCTGCTGGATCAGATTACGGCGCTGCGCTGGGTGCATGACAACATCGCCCGCTTCGGGGGCGATCCGTCGAAGATCACCATCGCCGGCGAGTCCGCCGGCGGCTTCGCGGTCTCCACGCTGCTCGCGAGCCCGGAGGCACAGGGGCTCTTCCGTGGCGCCATTCCGCAGAGCGGTGCCGCGCAGCACACGCTGCCGAAGAAGGCCGGGGAAATCTGTGCCGAGCAGTTCCTGACAACGCTGGGTGCCCGCACCACGGGGCAGCTCGCCTCGGTGAGCGCGGCAGCCATTCTGGACGCGCAGAACACGGTCGCGAACGCGATTGGCGACGGACCGCGCACCGTCGGCACCTTCGGTGTGCCGGTCTCGGCGTTCTATCCCGTGGAAGGCAACGCGGTGGTTCCCAGGCCGCCGCTCCTGGCCATCGCCGAGGGTATGGGCAGTCAGGTGGCAGTGCTCACCGGCAGCAATCACGACGAGACGACGCTCTGGGGCTATGGCGAGGTGGACGAGGAAAAGCTCGAGCGGCACGCGGCAGCATACGGGGCGACGTCGGTGCTGGACGTCTATCGACGGACCCGGCACGGTGCCACGCCCGAAGCACTGATGGTCGCCATGACCACCGACCACATGTTCCGCATACCGGCCGTGCGGCTGGTGGAAGCACGCATCGGTGCAGATCCGGGCAGCCGCAACTGGATGTATCTCTTCTGCTGGAAATCCCGGGCCTTCGAAGGACGGCTGGGCGCCACCCACGCGCTCGAGATTCCCTTTGCCTTCGACAATCTCGACAAACCTGGAGTCGGCATCTTTCTCGGACCGGGTGAGAAACCTCAGCACGTGGCCCAGGCCATGCACAAGGCCTGGACCGCCTTCGTGCGCGAGCAGCTTCCGGGATGGAGCCGTTATGATCTCGACGACCGGCTCACCATGCGCTTCGACGACACCTCCGAGCTGGTGGCGGATCCCGACGGCGAAGAGCGCCGCGCCTGGGAAGGTCTGCGCTGATCCGAACCCACCCGCCGAACCAGATGGAGCACAATGCATGTCCGCGCTGAAGTCACGACCCGTCACCACCGCCACGGAAGAGATCCTGAGCATCCTGCAGCAGGACGGAGCCCTGATCCTGACAGATGTGCTCACGGAGCCGCAGCTTCTTGCGCTGCACCAGGAGCTCACCCCGTACATGGAGGCGACCGGTCCGGGCAAGGACGACTTCGCCGGTCGCTCCACCACCCGCACCGGCGCGCTGGTGGCCCGCTCACCGGCAACGCGCGAGCTGGTGACTCATCCCGCGGTGCTGGCCGCGGCAAAAGCATTTCTCGATCCCTACTGCCTGCGCTTTCAGCTGCACCTCACCCAGATCATCCGGCTGAAGCCCGGCCAGGGTAAGCAGCTGATCCATCGGGATCGCTGGGCGTGGGGCAAGTACCTGAAGGGGATAGAGCCCCAGCTCAACACGATCTGGGCGCTGTCCGACTTCACCGAGGAAAACGGTGCTACCCAGGTGGTGCCGGGCAGCGTCGACTGGCCGGACGACCGGCAGGCCACCCCGGAGGAAATCTGCCAGGCCGTCATGCCTGCGGGGTCGCTGCTGCTCTACACCGGCTCCGTGTTCCACGGCGGCGGCGAGAACCGCTCCAAAGCGGACCGGATCGGCATCAACATCACCTACTCGCTCGGCTGGCTGCGCCAGGAGGAGAACCAGTATCTCTCCTGCCCGCCGGAGATCGCCAAGGACTTCTCTCTGGAGCTGCAGAATCTGCTCGGCTACACCATCGGCAGTTATGCCCTCGGGTATTACACGCCGCCGCTGGCGCCGGGAGAAGGCCCGGAGTGCGTGGGGCCGGAGTGGGCAGTCGGCCGGAAGAGCGCCAGCGTCCTCGGCGACGCGGAGCTCCTGCAGGCGGTGAAGGAAAGCTGAGCCCGAGGTGAGGCTCCCGAGGCCCCTGCATCGCTACGAGCACCTGGTTTTCGACAGCGGCCGCTGGGCGGGCTTCGAACACCGCCCGGGCGACATCCTGATCTGCACCTCCTACAAGGCCGGTACCACCTGGACGCAGATGCTCTGCGCGCTGCTGATCTTCCGCTCGGCGGATTTCGGCGTGCCGCTGACGACGCTCTCGCCCTGGCTCGACCTCAAGGCCACCCCCATCGACGAGCTGCTTGCCACCTATGAAGCCCAGACGCACCGGCGCTTCATCAAGACCCACACACCGCTCGACGGCCTGCCATACTTTCCGGATGCGACCTACATCACCGTCGGCCGCGATCCGCGGGATGTGTTCATGTCCATGTTGAATCATCTCGGCAACAACAATCCGGAAACTCAGCAACGGATCTTCGGTGCGCAGACGGCCCAAGGGCCGCCCCTGCCGGAAGACCCGAACGAGATCTTCCGGATGTGGCTGACCACGCCCACGTTCGAGTGGGAAGAGGACGGCTTTCCCTACTGGTCGCACTTCCGGCACGCGCGCACGTTCTGGGCGTTCCGCCACCTGCCGAACATCCATTTCTTCCACTACAGCGACTATCAGGCCGACCTGCCGGGCGAGATGCGTATCCTGGCCGATGCGCTCGACATCAGCATCGGCGACCATGAGATCGCCCGTCTCTCGGCAGCAGCGGGGTTCAACGCCATGAAGTCGCGGGCGGACGAGCTGGCGCCGGACGTGGATCACGGCATGTGGCGCAGCAATGACGCCTTCTTCCACAAGGGCACCAGCGGGCAGTGGGCAGGGGTGCTCAGCGACGAGAGCCTCGCGCTCTATGAGCGGAAGAAGGCCGCTCAGCCAGGGATGTTGGGTGAGTGGCTGGAGAAGGGCAGCCGGGTGGTTGGGAAGGCGCGGGATCTGTGATCCGCGCAGGGTTTCATCAGGTTTCAGAAGGAGAACGCACGGATGAAGTCGACGGTCCTGGGTATGGTGGCGCTGATACTCGGCATGACAGGCGGCCAGACGCTCGCCAGTCCGCTGGATGCCAGCCTGGGCGAGTTTCGCGACCTGTACCGTGAGCTGGTGGAGATCAATACCACGCTGTCCTCGGGAAGCTGCACGGAAGCGGCCAATGCCATGGCGCGTCGACTGCGCACCGCCGGCATTCCGGCGAACGACATCCACGTGATCGTGCCGCCGGAGGGGCCGAAGCGGGGCAATCTCGTGGCGAGTCTCCCGGGTACCGATGAGAACGCCAGACCCATACTGCTGCTGGCACACATCGATGTGGTGGAGGCCAACCCGGAAGACTGGGAGCGGGATCCGTTCACGCTGATCGAAGAGGACGGCACCTTCTACGGACGCGGCACGGTAGACGACAAAGCGATGGCGGCCATCTTCGTCGACATTCTGCGCCGCATGCGGATGTCCGGATACCAGCCGGAGCGAACGGTGAAGCTCGCCCTGACCTGTGGGGAGGAAACGCCCAACGACTTCAACGGCGTGCGTTACCTGCTCGAGCACCACCGGGATCTGATCGACGCGGAATTTGCGCTCAACGAAGGCGCGATCAGCGTGCTCGACGACGAGGGCAATCGGGTCTACCACGGTGTACAGGCCGGCGAGAAGACCTATCAGGACTACCGGCTGGAGGTCAGGAATCCCGGCGGCCACTCCTCTCGCCCGATGCAGGACAACGCGATCTACCGCCTCGCCTCCGCGCTCGGCCGCATCTCGGCCCATGCGTTCCCTGTGGCGTTCAACGACACGACGCGCAGCTACTTCGAGCGGCTCTCGTCCATGTCGGACGGCGAGCGGGCAGCGGACCTGCTGGCGATTCTCCGCGATCCGCCGGATGCGGATGCGCTGACGAGGATCAGCAATGATCCCAGCCTCAATGCCATGCTGCGCACCACCTGCGTGGCGACGATGCTGGAGGCGGGGCACGCCCCCAACGCCCTGCCGCAGCGGGCCGCGGCGAACGTGAACTGCAGGATATTTCCCGGTCACACGCAGGAAGCGGTCCGCCGGACGCTCGAGGAGGTCGTCGCCGATCCTGAGGTGTCGGTCACTTTCGTGGATCCGCCGGAGACCACCTCACCCCCGCCGCCGCTCACCGCGGACATCCTCGGTCCCGTGGAGACGCTGTCGCAGACCATGTGGCCGGGCGTGCCGGTGCTGCCCTTCATGCAGGCCGGCGGCACGGACGGCCGGTTTCTGACCCCGGCCGGAATTCCCACTTATGGGGTGAACGGCATGTTCATCCAGCCAGAACGTGCCAGGGCTCACGGGCTCAACGAAAGTATCCCGGTGCGGTCGCTGTACGAGAGCCGTGAGTTTCTGGACCGGCTGGTCAGGATCTACGCCGGCGGGGAGTGATCCCCCATCCGCTCCGGATCAGCGGAGCCGCGACCAGGCACGGATGATGGCTTCGCTCATGATCCGGTGGTGAGCTTCATCCTTGAACGGGAAGCTCGTGGCGTACTTTTCGATGGTGAAATCCGGCCGTCGGGCCAGCACTTCCCGGCACATCGCCTCCGCCTCCGCGTGACGGCCGGCAAGCTCCAGGCTCGCAGCGGCAATGGCATAGATGTAGAAGTGGGCGTTGGGTTCCCGGGTGGCCCGGAGTGCCCATTCCGCCCCTTCGTCGAGCCGACCCTGGATGGTGAGCGAGATGCCGCGGGCGGAGAGCACCCCGAAGAGCATGGGGTCGAACGGGCTCAGGCGCTCTGCCATGGAGAGGTTGTCGATGGTTTCGAGCATCAGCCCGGAGTGGGTGCCGACGAAGCCGCGCGAGTAGTGGCCCTGTGCGTAGTTCGGATTCACCAGCAGCGCCCGGTCCAGCGCGGCCATGGCCGCGTCGTGCTCCCGGTTGAGAAATCGTGCCCGACCGAGCGCCCAGTGGCCCATGGCGTCGCGGCTGTCGTAGGTGACCGCCAGCTCGCCGGACTCGATGGCTCGACCGATCTCGCCGCGCACGTCGTCGGTCGCGTCCAGGAAGGCGCGCGAGAAGTGATTGAACGAGAGTCCGGCGTGGGCGCGGGCAAACTGCGGATCCTGCAGCAACGCGCGCCGGAAGAATCCGTGGGCGAGCTCGTTGTCGTCCGGCGTGAACCGGTAGCTGTGCCACATGGCCCGATGGAAGCACTCCCAGGCATCCAGATTCTCGGTGGGTAACCTGCGGACCCGGTCCATCTCGGCCTGATCGATCTGCGGCCCGAGCTCGGAGACGATGGCGTCGGCGAGGTCGTCCTGCACCTCGAAGAGATCGCCGAGCGGACGATCGAATCGCTCGGACCAGAGCTCACCGCCTCCTTCCGCTTCGATCAGGTTGGCAGTCACCCGCAGCCGGTCTGGCGTGCGCTGGGTGGTGCCGTGCACCAGGTAGCGGACGCCGAGCCGGGCGCCGATGGTGCGGGCGTCGAGCTCGTTGAGGGAAAAACGTCGTGCCGACGCGCGGGCGACGACGAACAGACCCCGAAGCTGTGCGAGCCGGGTGTTCAGGTCTGTGGAGATGCCTTCCGCGAGCACGCCGCCGCTCTCGTGGCCGCCGAGGTCTTCGAAGGCGAGCACGGCGACGGAAGGACGGGAAGGCAGCTCCGGTGCCGTGACGGCCTCGACGAGTGTGGAGGCAGTGACCACCACCGCACTCTCGCCGGCGGCACTGATGGCGCGCCAGTCGGCGAGCAGCGTGGTGTCCGGGAGGCCGGCGTCGAGCAGGCGCCGCCGGGTCCGCTCGAGTGCCTCACGCGCCTCGTCGCGGCCGCGGCGGCGGAACAGCAGGCGCAGCAGGTCTGCGTTGGCCCGATTGTCGAAGGGATCCAGCGTCACCCGCTGGCGCGCATAGTCGAGTGCGCCGTCGAGAGACGTCGCGTCACCTTCCGCCACGAGTCGTTCGACGAGCGTTTCCAGGAGCTGCTGGTGCAGCCTCTGAATGGCGCTTCGCTGTGATTCCAGCCAGAGCTCGAACTCGGAGCTCGCGCCGGTGTCGAGCTCGGGCAGCGGCGAGCGGTCGAAGCGTCGCGCGAAACCGGTGAGCAGACCCGGGTCCACGTTCGGGCGCCCTGCGGGCTCCGCGGAAAGCAGGGCCCTGAGCTCGCTGACGTCGATACTCACCCTGGACGCATCGAGGCTGACGCTGTCCCGGGTGCTGACGAGAACATCACCTGTGCCGTCATCGAGCACCTCGCGCAGCTTGGTGAGGCTCCAGCGCAGCGCGCCGCGGGGATCCGCGGTGTCCGGCCAGATCCAGTCACACAGCGTGCTGCGCTGGTGCGGTCCCGGCTCCAGCGCCAGCATGGCGAGGAGCGCCCGCGTTTTGCGGGATTTCGGCAGCTCCCGCTCTGCTCCGCCGACGGTGACCGTGAGCGGGCCGAGCAGGCGGATGCTGACACCACCTTCCGGCGCTGCTGCGGTGGTTGGTCTGTCAGTCGGCATCGGCAGCGAACAGGAAGTAGTCGTAGAGCGTGCGACCCACCTCGGCGATGACCCGCTCTCCGGATTCGGCCTGGAGGCTGGACGGGCTCTGCGTGAACACCGTGAGGATCACCGTTCCTCTGCCGTCCGGCAGCTCGATCACCCCGACATCGTTGATGGTGCCGCCGAGCGATCCGGTCTTATGGGCCAGCGGCAGCTGCTGCGCAGGCATTCGACCGGACAGCCTGGCGCTGCCGGTGAGGCAGCGACCCATGATGGCCCGGAGCTGCTCGCCATACTCCGCGTCGAGCCAGGCATCCTGCCAGAGGCCGGCAAGCAGGGTCGTCATGGCGTCCGGCGTGCCCTGATCCCTCGGGTCCGCGCGCAGCGCATCATAGAGTCGGGCCCAGTCCGCGTCGGTGAGCCCGTCGAAGTCCATCGCCTGGTACTGCCCGGACATGGACTCGGCAGAGCGCGGCATGCCCATGTAGTCGCGGATCAGGTCTGCCGTGGAGCGGTCGACGCGCAGGTCGTGGATACCCCGGCCCCTCAGCCAGCCGGTGACGGCCTCACCGCCGCCCACGGTCCGGAGCAGCACGTCGGTGGCCGTGTTGTCGCTCTGAATCAGCATGGCCTCCATCAGGTTCAGGAGCGAGAGCCGGATGCCCGGGTGCGGAAAAAGGCGGGTGATGGATGAGGAAATCACCAGGTCTTCCGGCCGGACCTCGATGAGTCGATCCGGCTTCAGCTTCCCGCGACCGACCAGATGCAGGGCATAAGCCGCCATGGGCACCTTGTAGGTGCTCGCCAGCGGAAAGTGGCGATCGGCATTGACGCGCACGCGGCGCCCGGACTCGAGATGCAGCGCGCTGACCCCCACCGTGACCTCGGCCGCCGCGGCATGCCGCTCTATCTCCGCGATTGCGGTCGTCGTGTCCGCCCCTGCAGCCGGCGCGGCAAGCCCGGCCACGAGCAGCAGGGCGGCAATCGTCAGGAGGCGGCTCGGCATCGGGCACCTTGAATCGGTACGATCGAGCGGGTAAGTCTACTTCAGCGACGACGATAGGAAACGCATCGGCGGCTCATGACCTCCATCGATCTCAACAGCGTCGACACGGTGCTGGCCACCGCCCGCTCGGTGCGGCGCAAGCTCGATTTCGACCGGCCGGTGCCTCGGGAAGTGATTCTTGAGTGCATCGATCTCGCTGCCCAGGCGCCGACAGGCCTCGGCCAGGAGAACTGGCGCTTTCTGGTGGTGACCGACACGCAGAAGAAACGGCGTCTGGCCGATCTCTACGCGGCGGTGCTGGCGGAGCTGGCCGCCGTACGCGGTGTTGCCATCAAGTCCACACAGCACGCGCTGGTGGAGCGTCTCCACGAGATTCCCGCCATGATTCTGGTCTGCACGGTCGCGGAAGGGCCGGGCACGGAGATCCCGCGCCAGGTCGCCTACTACGGCTCCGTGCTGCCGGCCGCCTGGTCGTTGATGCTGGCGCTCCGCGCCCGGGGACTGGGAGCCACCTGGACCACGCTGCTCTCCAGCCGCCAGAGCGAGGTGGCCGGGATCCTCGACATGCCGCCGTCGGTGGTGAACACGGTGATGCTGCCGGTGGCGTACACGAAAGGGGCCGTACTCAAACGGGCGGACCGACTCGCGGCACGGGAGGTCACCTTCTGGGACGCCTGGGGCCGCGAGCCGGGGTAGGGATTCGACCGATCAGGTCTCTACGACGATCACGCTCGCGACCAGACAGTCCGGCGTACCGCCGTCGAACGTCCCGAACGCCGAGATCTCCGGCTCGCCCGGCAGATCGCTCAGCTCGCCGAGCGAAATGATCCCGGTTTCCGCGTCGCTGCTGAAACCGTCCACCTGCTGAATCTGCGTGGCGTTGTTGTGCGCCACGCAGACCTCGTTGAGATCGTCGGTGCGCACGGTGAGGGTGTTGCCGTCGATGCCGACGAGCACGCCTTCCACCACCTCCTCGTCGAGCGCCGGACCCACCTGGGTCAGGAAGGAGGGGAACGGAGCCGGCAGATCCACCACGGCAGGATCCACCTGGGCCCAGGACTCGGCGAAGTCGCCGTCCTCGGCCCCGTCGATGGGATTGCCGAGGCCGTCGAGCAGCAGCGCGCCGGGCACGGGCTCCACCGCACGACCACCGATCGTGTCGATGATCGAGTCGTCGCCGGCGAGCACCTCGCCATCGATGCGGCCGACGGTGTCTTCTGCTCCGTAGACGACGGCGAGCGCGCGGAAGGAAATCCCACCGCTGGCGCCGACCACGAAGTGACCGAAGGCGTGGGCCGGCTCGCCGTCCATGGGATCGTAGGGATCGACGCCCGCAGGCGGCAGCACCAACGCGTTGTCGCGCACGTTCACCGTGGTGCAGTCTGTCGGCGCGGGCGATACGGATTCGCAGAGATCGAAGGCGCTGGCTGCGACGTTGTCCATCACACCGAAGAGGTGAGTCAGGCGCAGGTTCGCCCGTTGATCCAGCACCTCGATGAACACCACCGGGCGGAAGCGCAGGCTGCTGTTGCCCGTGAGCACCGTGTGTACGGAGCGGCCCACGTCCAGGTCGATCTGGATGACCAGATCCTCGCCGGGCGAGATCTCGAACGGACCCTGCGGGTTGAGATCGATCTTGCCGTTGGCCGGCAATTGCGCGTCCTCTTCGATGCGGCCCGCCATCAGGTCGTCGCGCACGATCTGGAGTGAGTCGATGTACATGCGGATCTTGCTGTAGCGGCCTGCCGGCACGTCATCCACGTCCAGGAGCAACTCCGTGACGTTACGCAGCTCGAGCAGGTTGACGGGCTCCGGGGTGGCATCCTCCGTGAGCACGATCTGCCCGTCGGCGCCGAGCAGCACCACACGGTCGATGTCGATGTTGACCTCGATGACGTCATCCAGAGGTCCGTCGCCGAGCAGAATCGCGACGCTGCCGGTGCCTTGGGGATCAGAGGAACCGCTGCCACCACAGGCGGCGAGCAGCGACCCGATCAGGGACAGGGCAAGCAGGCGGATCAGCGAATACATGTCGGTCTCCAGATGGGATGCGGGCTGCACGCGGGCGCCCGAACGCTGCGGGCCAATCTAGAGGATCGGCCCCGGCACGGACGGGCACTCTGTCACGGATTCAGGGAAATTTGTCCCGTCTTGCCAGTTTCCGGCGAGGTTCCACAGCTTATCCACAGGTGTGGGTGCGCCACCGTTTCTAGCATTCACCGCATCCGGCCGTACGACCCGGACCGGAGAAATCCGGATACGTCGTCACGTTTTTACAAACACCAGGGAATTCCATCCCAGTTGTGATCAATCTCCGCCACGGGCGTGACGACGTCCGCGGCAGAGAGAGGCGGGGGCGCATACCTTGTCCCCATCGACGTGTAGTAGCCGGTTGGGGACGACCGGCTGTTCGAGGGACCAGAGACATGAAATCGCTTCCGGGGCGTTTGCCCGCCTGTTTGCCTGCCTGTGTGCTTGCCTGTTTGACTGCTGCCTGCCTGATCGTCAGTACGCCCGTGCTGGCAAAACGAAGAGGTGGCGACGATGGCGGCAGCGGGGTGGTGCCGGCCCTGTCGTTCTCCTCGGATCGGGACAGCTACGTGGTGGGCGATCGAGCCCAGCTCAGCTGGGCGTCGGACGGCACGCGGTACTGCTGGGCTTCCGGCGACTGGAGTGGGCGTGTTGCGACGCAGGGCGCCTACTGGACCGAACCACTCGACGGTCCCAGGTCGTATCAGCTCCGCTGCCGTTCCTGGAGCGGCAGAGTGGCAGCCAGCGTCGAGCTGGCCGTTGCCGCGATCGATCCGCAACCCGCGCCGGATCCGGAGCCCGGGCCGGAACCCGTTCCTGAGCCGGAACCAGTCCCGGAGCCTGAGTCCGCACCGGAACCCACACCAGAACCGGAGCCTACGCCGGTACCCGAACCGGAGCCCGCACCTGAGCCGGAGCCCGTGCCCGAGCCCGAACCGACCGTCACGTTCGCCGCGTCGGTTCTGGAGATCGCCGTGGGCGGCAGCACGATGCTGAGCTGGTCTTCCACGGACGCAGACGCCTGCCAGGCATCCGGAGGCTGGGGCGGCACGCTCGGCACGTCGGGCTCCCGCTCCGTGGGTCCGATCAGTGCCACCACCACCTTCCTGCTCTCCTGCAGCGGTCCAGGCGGCAGCGCCGACGCCCAGACCAGAGTGATGGTGGTGCCGGTGCCTGCCGTGACGCTCGTCAGTGCTGACCCGATGGTGGCCGCCGGCGGCACGACGACGCTCAGCTGGTCTGCTCGCGATGCTGATACGTGCCAGGCCAGCGGCGGCTGGTCCGGCAGCCGCACGTCCAGTGGGTCGCAGGTCGTGGGCCCGATCTCGGGCAGCACCACCTTCACCCTGTCGTGCACGGGCGCGGGCGGCAGCGCGATGCAGATGGTGTCCGTGAGTGCCCTGGGTCGGATTTCGTTGAGCTGGGTCGCGCCCACCCAGAACGTGGACGGCACGCCGCTGACGGATCTGGCGAGCTACCGGATCTACTACGGCACCGAAAGCCGCAGCTACTCGAGCAGCATCGACGTCACCAATGCCTCGGCCACCAGCCACGCCTTCGACGCGACTTCGGGCGACTACTTCGTGACCATGACGGCGCTGGACCGGGACGGTAACGAGTCGGCCTACGCGAACGAGATCCTCCGATCCGTCCCCTGACCGGTCCTCAGCAGGGTGGCCTGCGTCCGCGCCGTCGGCACGGGCGCGGGCCGCTCAGCCTTCCGCAGTCAGCACCAGCGTGCCCGTGGTCGAGAGTGTCCCGCCCGTGCCGTTGACCACGCAGGTGGTGGCCTTGGTCTGCTTGCCGGAGATGCCATTCACGCCGTCCTCGGCGGTGCCGGAAAGCTGGCGGTAGGCCTCCACCAGGAGCTGCATCCCGTACATGCCCGAGTGGTTGAACGACAGCCCGCCACCGTTGGTGTTGATGGGCAGCCGGCCGCCGGGTGCGGCGTGGCCGTCCTTCCACAGCGTGTAGCCCTTGCCCCGTGGTGCAAGACCCAGCATCTCCGCCGTGATCGCGGCGGTGATGGTGAACGAGTCGTAGATCATGGCCATCTCCATGTCCTCCGGCCCGAGGCCGGCCATGGCGTAGGCCGTGGCGGCGGAGCGGGCGGCGGAGGTGGCCGTGAAGTCTTCCATCTCCAGCATGTTAGCGTGGCCCATGGACTCACCGGCACCGGCGATCCACACCGGATTGGTTCTCAGGCTCCGGGCGATCTCGGGCCGCGCGACGATCACGGCACCGCCGTGGTCGGTGACCAGGCAGCAGTGATAGAGCGTCAGCGGCCAGGCGATGAGCCGCGCGTCCATCACGTCGGCCACGGTGATAGGGCCGCCGAACGGGTTGGTGTCCTTCGAGAACATGAGGGCGCGGGGATTCAGCGTCGCCCACTTCCGAGTGACCACGGCGATGTGCGCGAAGTCTTCCGGTGTGGTGCCGAAGCGGTGCATGTGCCGGACCATGGCATGGGCGTACTGACTCGGTGCGCCGAACACGCCGTAGGGCATCGTCATCTCCGTGGCCGGGTCGATCTCGCCGGGGGCCATGTTGCCGCGCGGACCGCCGGCGCCGCGGTAGGACCAGCCGGCCTGACCGTGGCTCACCAGCGCGATGTCGATGACGCCGGCGTAGATGGCCGCCAGCGCGTGGTGCACGTGCATCTGAAACGAGCAGCCACCGACGGCGGTGGTGTCGATGTAGCGTGGCTTCAGCCCCAGGTGCTCGGCGAGCTGGCTGGACCAGCCGGCGGAGAAGATGCCCTGGATGTCCGAGATGGGAATGCCGGTGTAGTTGCAGACGTTCCGGATCGCCTGGATGTGGTGCATGAGCGAGGACACCTTGCCGCCCCGCTCCTCGGGATAGCCGATGTCGTCCGATTCGGCCGCACCCACGATGGCCGCCGCGTTCTTGAGATTCGCCACCATGCTCAGCCCTCCTCCACTACGCGGAAGAAGGGGATGTGGGTTTCCTCGTCTGCCGCTTCGAATTCCACCTGCACCCGTGCGCCGATGCGGATCGCTTCCGGCTTTGTGGGGTCGACGCCACGCAGCACGGTCATCATCCGATCCCCCTCGTCCAGATCGATGAAGGCCGTCACGTAGGGCACCTCCTCGGCCCAGCCGCCGAAGGCCCGGTGCTGCACGGCATAGGTGTGGATGCGGCCGCGGCCGCTGGCCTCGATCCACTCCAGCTCCACGGCGTGGCAGAAGGGGCAGATGAGGCGCGGATACCAGTGCACACGGTTGCAGTTGGTGCAGCGCGGCAGCATCAGCCGGCCGGCTTTTGCACCCTCCCAGAACGGCGCGGTGTGCTGCGACTTGGGTGGTATGGGTTTGTTGTAGGCCACGAAGCCCCTCCTATGGTTGTTTTGCCAGCCAGGTGGCGGTTTTGAGCTTCGCGTTCTCCCGGATGTCCATGTGGAAGGCCGGGTAGTCGAGGCCGTGATAGTTGTTGCGACCGAAGCCGCCGGCGGTGCCGCCGAACGAGGTGTCGCTGAGATCGGTGATGAACAGCACGCCGTTTCGGCACTGCGCTTCCACAAGGTTGGGGACGGGCGCACCGAGTGGATCGAAGTTCACGCCGGTGGCGGCGTCGCTGCCGCCGAGCCCGATCTGAAACGTGCCCGACATCGGCACGGCACCGATATGGTGTTCCCGGCCGGCCAGGGCGCCGTCGAGCTGCCAGGTCAGCGGGTTGACGCAGACGTTGCCGACGCGGTCGGGGAACTCGTCGTCTATGGCCGCCTCGCTGTAGGTATCCCAGTGCACGGCGCAGCCGGTTTCCCGCGCGTCCTCACAGAGCCCGATGTCCTGCATGCCGTCGAAGTGCGAAGCGGAGATGCCGCCGCCGATGAGGTAGACGGCGACCAGCCGCTGTGCCAGCGGGGTGCCGTCGATCCGCTCTTTGAGCAGCCGCGCCCCGTGATGCGTGCCCTGGCTGTGGCTGGCGATGATGAACGGGCGACCGTCGTTGAACTGCTCGAGGAAATAGTCGAAGGCGGTTGCTACGTCCTGGTAGGCGAAGCCGAGCACCGCGTCGCGCACGTCCTCGCCGCGGAAATAGGCGAAGATGCTGGCCTGACGATAGCGAGGCGCGTAGACGTTGCAGCAGCCGTTATAGGCGCTCGCCTGGTTGGCCAGCATCCAGCGGGTGTTCTCCTCGGTGGCGGTGTTTGGATCCATGGAGAAGGTCCAGCCATCGCCCTTGAGGAAGCCGGTAGGGTGGATGAAGAACACGTCCACCGGTGCCTCCCCCTGGCGAATGGTCTCCTCGATGCCGGCAGGAATCATATCCGCCGGATCCTCGCGGGTCGGCAGCGCCGCCCAGCTCGCCGGGTCGCCGTAGTCGGGCGGCGGCGCAGCCTCTGCCGGATCGAAGGGCAGCGATGGGCCGCTGAAGAGCATGGCCCAGCCGAAGGTGAGGAGCTGTCCGTTGCCGGTGAGGAACAGGGTGCCCAATGCCAGGGTGACAACGGCAAGCAGAACCAGAAGGACGTTGCGCAGAATCTTCATGACCCGCATCCGGCAGCATCGGAGAGGCGGTCATTCTAGCGCCAAGGCGCGCTACGGATCTCCGGTGGCGACCGTTTCCGCGGAAGCAGACGTTCCGTTCTTTCCCGTTTCCGCGGAAACACGCTGGCCAGCTTCATCCGCCAGATCCTCGCGGCGATAGCCGCAGGCCGGCACCGCGCGGCCGTCGGGTCGGCGGAAGCTTTGATTGCCGTTGTTGTCCACGAAGATGGTGAAGCCACCCTCGTGCACCAGTCGGTGGTGGTGGCCGCAGAGCAGCATCAGGTTGTTCAGGCTCGTCTCTCCACCGGCGGCCCAGTGCTGAACGTGATGTGCATCCACGAAACGGGTGTGCGTGCAGCCGGGGAAGCGGCACTGCCGGTCGCGGGCCAGCAGCGCGCGCTTCAGCGCGGTGGGAACCGAGCGGCGTTTCCGGCCGATGCTGAGCGGCAGGCCGTTGGTGTCGCTCTGTAGCGGTACGAGGTTGCCGTCGCAGGTCAGGCGGCGGACGGTTTCCGCCGGCAGGTCCGAGCGTGCCCCCGGTTGCGGCGCGTCTCCCAGCGCGCTCTGATCCACGTGCACCACCACCTGGTAGGCATCGGCGCTGCCCGGAGGCGGTACTTTCTCACCATTCCCCCGATGTCCCTCATGTCGGAATCCGTTGCCGCCGCGCCGCGCCGACCGTTCACGGCACAGCACGAGCAGCGCGTCCGCCTGGCAGGCGCGATAGGATGTGCTGGCGTCTGCTGCATCCGGGGTCTCGCCGATCACGCTATCCAGCGTGTTTAGCACCAGCTCGCCGTCCTCGATCGGCACCTCCATGGTGAGCGTCATGGTTCCCTTCGATAGGTTGCGGCTGGCGCTCAGGTAGCGGTTCCGATGTGCCCGGCGGGCGAGGGTGGTGGCGTCCGGTAACACGTTACGAAGCTGCCGGCAGCGCTCTTCCACCAGTGCGGCGGATACCGTCATGGCGAACGCGAGCAGATCGATTTCGTTGGCCAGGGTCGCGACCCGGGTGAGCGCTCTGACCTTGGAGTAGGACAGCGCGCCGCGCTCGAAAGCGCTGGAGATCTGCGGCAGCGACTTCAGGGCATGCGCGACGCGAACCTTCTCGCGTGCTGTGGCGGGGCAGAGATCCAGCCGCCAGTGCAACCAGTGCGCGCAATCCCTGGAGCCGGACCGCAGCCAGCCACCCCGCTCGTCGAACTCGCGGATCAGCACCAGCAGGGCGTACTCGTCCGCTGTCATGCGGGCGTTCAGGGCCACGATCTCCTGATCCAGGGCGTCGATGGAGAGAACGCCCGCATCCTTAGGCGGATGCTGCAGTTCGCTGGCTGTGCTCCCGATCGGCGTGCTGCGTAACGTGCTGGTCACGGTCATTCCTCCGCTCTGGAAATACTGTACAAATATACAGCACTAGAAGAGGAATATCTCTAAATATTCAGGAAAAACAATGAATTATGTGTAGGATACATGCCCATCCGACGGGGTATAGACAAATCCCGCGGAAAAAAAGTACGTACAACACCCTGGCCTAGCTGGAGGTTGCGAAAAGTCCTTCCTCGCACACAAAGTCGGCGATCTCCTCGAAAACTTCCACGGCCGAGAGTCCAGACACTTGAAAGCAGACGTCCTCAAGATCACCCACAAACACCTTTCCAGATCTTGGATTAACGAACCCCATCGCTGCTATGTCGTACGAACCACCATCAGCGTAGTTTAGAGATAGGTAAACCAGAATTTGACGAAAGTCGATGAGGCGGAAGTTCCGTTCGCCGGCCTTTACTTCAAGCAGTGTTTGATCGACCAATACATCTCCTTCGCACCGCGAGACGAGGCCACATCCCGCAAACTCCGGCTGCGTGGTGATCGATCCCTCCGGGAACTGCTTCTTGATAGTGTCCCGAAGTCTTGCTGCGAGGATTTCGGACTCTTCTCGTTGACCCCTTGTCAATCCACGAAACTCTGGACTTTCCGAGTATTCGCGAAATCGCGCAATGTAGTTACTCGCTGCCACATAGGCTTCGTCGAAGTCTAACAACGCAAAATCGACACACGTCGGATCGATACAATAGAGCCGGAACGCGGCCTCATTAACGAGGCCACGGTCGCGGCTTCCCGCGACGCTTCTGTAAAACGGAAAAATCCGCTTCGCGGTTAGATTGACCCTCCGGATAAACCGCTCGGAGCCCGGCATAAGGGTCTGCCAGAAGCTTGAGTAACTTGCCGCCAGCTGCCGCTCAGTGATCATGGTCTGATTGACAGCGATCCATTCTGGTTTTTGCTTGCTGCCGCCCAATCTCGCAGAAAGCTTGTATATGGATCAAAGCCAGACTTGACGCTGTCTCTCCAGTGTCTCCCTTCATCTTGAAGGATGTAAGACGCCACGACCATCGCCCGACGTTCCCACATAGTTAACATGGAATAGCTGTTCTTCAAATTGGACAGCCACCATTCTGAATCTCTATAGGCCATTACATAAATCAGATCTCGCCGAACCATCATATCCGTAGTTGATTGGTACAACTGAGAAAGCACTGCATCGCACTCCTCGGAGCGATCAAATGCAAGCACGCGCAGCGCAAAGGCTAAGTTCGCTGGAACCTGAGTTATGTAGGAGTTCTTGGAGATCAAATCCTTTAGTGCACTGAACACTTTTCCCTGGATGACCTTCGTGAGGTCATCATAGGAGGCTAGAAGAACGGTCATGACTGACGGAAAGACGGGATAGAGAACGATTAAATTGTCGACGAGAGACTCAATTGCCGCATTTCTGGTAGATGGACTCAAGAGCTTTATTGATTGTAGAAGTTGCCTAGTAACCCGTTCGTCGATTCGTGATTTCCTAATCTCTCGCATCAAAAGCCCAACGATGTCGAACCTCATTAGCTCACTCAGTAACTTGTCATAGTCCTCATCCGCCGTTGGAGAGTAGGGGTCGTACTTCAGTCTGAGTTTCAGGAAGTCCCTAAGCTCAGCTTCCTCCGCAGACTCAGCGCGCTCGTCAGCGGTGAAAGCTGAAGTTGCTAGGAAGTCGTGCCTAGTTAGGATTCGAGTCTTCGAGCGATTGAGCGTCAGACCCTCATTTCTCAACAGAAAGTCGCTTAGCGACACCAGAGAGCGATAAGCATGCTCTTCGTCCGTCGCAAAAATTCTATAGTCATCTACGAACCTGATGAACTGAATCCCCCCGGCAAGAAGTAGTCTGTCCACTCGATTCAGTAGAAGTTCGCTCAAAAGTCTTGCTGCAGGCCCACCTACTGGAAGTCCATAAGATACGACTCCTGCGATGCTTGAAACCAATATTACGATTCTACGAACTACCTCCGGATTCGCTCCTTCGATTTTCTTGAGTGCGTTTTCCAAACGATGGTGATAGATCCGACTATAGAAGTCAGCGATGTCCGTAACCAGGACATGACTGGACGTTTCAGCAAGGCTCACAGATTTTTCATTGAACGCCTGCCAGCCAATGCTCGAGTCGAACAGCGTGCCCCGTGTGGCGTCGAGTGCAAGGCGATACGAGTAAACTGTGTCATTCGACGTTGAAACTCGCTCGGCTTCCAGTTCTTCACCGATCTCAATGACAAGCGCTAGTAGATATGCATTCCAAGGAACGTCTATCTGAGTAGCTGCTCTAAACCCGTGATATCCGACAGCACTCTGGGCTCGAATGTTTGTCGGGCTATGTTTCACAAACCAAGCGTCGAAATTGGCGTCCAGCTCTTCGAGCAACTGAATGAATTTGTCTTCTTGCTCCTTAACTGCAAGAAGTTCGAACGGTCGGGGAAAAACGTCCGTATCTCCAAAGAACTGCATGTTTTTAACGGCAAGCTGTAGCGAGGATTTAGATACAGTCATTCGGCATCTCGATCTTTCTTTTGATCATTCAGCGGGTCAGCAGGCAGATTCGTCGCGCTTCCATTGCCCGAGATGTAGGGCACGTCTCTCCACTCTCACCCACCCGATTCGCTTCTTTTCCAATCAGGACGAGATTGACCGCTACTAAATGCCGTCGCCCAGTCTTCCCGGAATCCAAATACTGCCCATTTTCAAACTTACTCTCCGGGCTGAGGTGATATTGCGCTAGTAGTTCCGAGTAGGTCTTGAGCTGCCAAATTTCCACCGCTTCACCCGCTTCTCGATCAAACACTGAACCAAGAGCTTCCTCTGGATCGCGGTTAAACGGAGCTGTCGGTTTTGGTGTGTGACCCTTTGCCGGACGCCCTCGACCAACTTTATCAACTAACTCGCCATCAATGCTGGATAAAAATACACCAGTACGTGGCGTGTAGTTCAGAAGAAATCCAAACGGTCTGACCTGACCTGAGTATTGCCTTTCCTCATTCCATTTATTTAACCAATTCAAAAGGTTAGGGCTCGATGCGCTGTATCGCTGCGCGGCAGGACGTGCTAGTGACGGGCTCCATTCGAGAGAAACGCGATCCGGAAACCCATCTATTACGGCCTGGATGATCTTCAGCCAGAAGTCGTGCTGCCACCTTTTAACGCCTGTCTCGCTGAGCGGTACTTGGGGGGTGGGTAGCCCAGCAGGAGCCTCCTCCTGCGAATACGGCTCAATCAGATGACCTAAGCCATGCGCCGACGCCTTCCGTAAGATCGGATTTCCGCGTCGATCCAAGTTGAAGAGTGCATATCGCTTCGCGGATATCGCGAGACAGTAAAGCGGCTCCATCTTTCTGGACCCGATACCAAAATGGTTCGCCCCCGAAATAGTGAGCACCTGACTTAGGGGTCATAATGGCCCTGGGAGGATGTGCTCATGACGACGAAGACGAGAAGGCATTTCTCGCCGGAGTTCAAGCGAGAAGCGGTAGAGCTGGCGAACCAGCCAGGTCAGACGATCGCGGGCGTGGCCCGCGATCTGGGCATTCGAGACAACCTGCTCGGGCGCTGGAAACGTGAGCTCGAGCAGCACGGGCAGAAGGCGTTTGGTGGCCAGGGAGTTGCTCGAGACGAGGAGCTCATGCGGCTGCGCCGGGAGTTGGCGCAGGTCAAGAAGGAACGGGATTTTTTAAAAAGCGCGGCGGCCTACTTCGCGAAAGAAGGGAAGTGAAGTACCGGTGTGTGGCGGACCACCGCCAGGATCTACCGGTGGCCATGATGTGCCGCTTGCTCGACATCAAACCCAGCGGCTTCTACGCCTGGTCGCGCCGGCCGGAAAGCCGACGATCGCAGGACAACGGCCGGCTGAAGAAGCAGATCGACGCGATCTACGCGGAATCGGATGGTGTCTACGGAAGCCGCAAAGTTCGGGACGAGTTGCTGATCCTTGGCTTCAGGGCGGGCAAGCATCGAGTCGCCCGTCTGATGCGGGAGATGCGGCTGAAAGGTTGCCCAAAGAAGCGCTACAAGGTGACGACGCAGTCGGATCACGGGTTCAGGGTGGCGCCGAACAGCCTCGACCGATCGTTTACGGCAGATCGCCCGAACCAGCGCTGGGCGGCGGACATCACCTATATCCGGACCGCAGAAGGCTGGCTGTACCTGGCTGTGGTGATGGACCTGTACTCGAAGGCGATCGTCGGCTGGTCCATGAGTCATCGGATCACTCGAGACATCGTGCTCAAGGCGCTGCTGATGGCACTCTCGGCAAGGCGGCCCGACTCTGGCCTGCTCCATCACTCGGATCGTGGCAGTCAATATGCCAGCGGCGACTTCCAGGATCTGTTGGATGAACATGGGATCGAATGCTCGATGAGCGGCACAGGCAACTGCTACGACAATGCGGTGGTGGAGAGCTGGTTCGGTCTACTGAAGCGCGAGCGGGTCAACCGACGTCGATATGCGACTCGACAGGAGGCTCGACTGGATGTGTTCGACTACATCGAACGCTTCTACAATCGACGTCGCCCTCATGGGGCGGCAGGAAGGATGAGTCCACTCGAATACGAGGCGAAAACTCTTAACCAAACTGCTCACTAAATCAGGGGCGAACCAAAATTCTGTCCCTCCAACTGAAGAATCGATCCGCTCTTCCGGTACGGATTCAAAGGCACAAACCAGTTGATGACGCTTTGAGCGCTCTGGCGAAACTCCTTTCTAGTCATTTTCTCAGGCCGGACAATCGCTAAAGAATCGGTATCGCAAAATGCCCAGTCCAGTCCTTCATCAAGTGCCTTCTTTTCCGCTAAACCGAGCATCAGCCGGGCTGCACCTGTAATGAGTACTCCCAGAAGGGGGTGAAAGTACTTTCCTGGCTCCTCGATTGCCTTTATGTCGATTAGCCAACTCTCGCCATCTGGCCCAAACATCGCTAGAGGCTCCGACTTTGGCGCATCGTCGCGATTGATCTCGATAAAAATTCCGTAGCTCGTGGAATTAGCGATAATTTTCAGCGTTTTCTCGATTTCGTCTTTTTCTTCCTTAACTTCGTCCCGCAAATCGATCAGACGAGTAAATAAATCATCCTTTCTCGGGTCGATTCGAAAATCCTCACGGCTCAAGATGTTGATAGGCTGAAGTCCGTCCTGTGGCGGTCCCGGCTCGAACGTCAGCGCTTCCAGAATCTTTGGCGCTTTTCCGGTGAGTAGTTTCGAAACAATGCAGTCCGCGAGGGTGTACCAGAGAGGCAGATCAGCAGTCAGATAGTTGAGCCCGATGGTGTGGGACTTGCCGTCATACTTAGCCCTAACCGGCAGTAGATTGTCGTCCGGTTGAAGCCTGACGAGCGTCCGCAGCCGCCGCCAGTTCTTGGGCTTCTGGAGATCATCGGACGTCACTCGATCCAGAAATCGTTGAGTCGCGACGGTGGCATCTAACCAGCGAATCCCATCCGCGATCACGAACTCCCAAAGTCCCATGAGGCTATTTACCGTGGGGTACATGGACTTGAAGTCGCAATAGAGAATCTCCCGGATCTCCCGGCGAATACGAACTTCAGCCCGACCACCGTAGTACGAGCAGAAGATCTGGCCTAATAGCTCACGAGGGAATTCAGGGTGGCAAGCAAGCAAAGGCTGGATTCCCATCTGTTGTAGATAGCCTTTGCCCAGACTCGCTTCACTCAGAATCTTCGCACAAGGCTGCTCAAGTCCGTGTTCCATATACCGGGCCACTAAAGCCCGATAGCACTCCCAGGTTGCCTGCACATCGTCCCGTGCATAGTCGAGATACGAGTCGGTGACGGTCCCGTGTTCGTCGGAGTCATTTTTCTGGGTCGGCGTCTTAAGTGCTGCGGTCAGTGACGCCAAACTAAATGAGCGGCTCATCAGGGCAGCCGCAAGCGTCTTGACGTCAACAAAATACCCCCGGTAAGGCGGAACGTAGAGGCCTCGCCCGCGCATCCCTCTAGGCGTGTCCTGTTTGCCCGGAATCGCGAAATCGATCAAAGCCGCCTTTGGGCTTAGGTGTTTGACGCGGACTCGCGGATCATCGGAATCCTCCGACACGATGAAGCTGAAACCGCCACGCATATGCCCTCTGGCCGGTCCATGGGCGATCGCGATGCGGGAGAGATCAAACGGGAGATTGAATCCCACAACCGCTGCATGCTGTCGGTATCCGTAGCGTAGGAACACTTCAGTTCGGAACTCCTCTGTCAACGCCGACTTAAAACTGACCCCTTTTTCCTCGGAGCCGCCGAAGTAAAATTGACCCCCCTGACGGTCTGATTGAGCGCTGGCTGACCTTCGGTCAGTCAGCCAGCGCGGCCCTTCTTGCCGGTGGTCGTGCCGGCGCGTTGTTTGTCCTTCAGCCGATAGCTCTCGCCTTTGAGCGTGACGATGTGACCGTGGTGCAGCAGCCGGTCGAGCAGTGCTGCGGTCAGGGTTGTATCGTCTGCCAGTGCGGTGGCCCAGTCCGAGAACGACAGGTTCGAAGTGATGATGATCGAGCTGCGCTCGTAGCGCTTGGCGATCACCTGGAACAAGAGGCTTGCCTCCTCACGACCGAACGGCAGATAACCGAGCTCGTCGATGACCAGCAACTTCGGTCCCAGCACGGCGTGGTTGAAGTAGCTCGTGAGCCGATCCCGGCGATGGGCTGCCGCCAGCTGCAGCATCAGATCAGCCGCGGTGATGAACCGGGTCTTGATCCGCGCCATCACGGCCCGATAGGCCAGCGCCTGGACGATGTGGGTCTTACCGGTGCCGCTCGCTCCGAGCAGGACGATGTTCTCTGCCCGCTCGATGAAGGCGAGGGTGGCGAGCTCCTGGATCTGCGCCTTGGGGGCACCGGCAAAGGTGTAGTCGTACTCCTCCAGGGTCTTGATACCCGGCAAGGTCGCCATCTTCAGCAGCGTCTGCTTGGCGCGCTCGTGGCGGCCATCGACCTCGACCTTCAGGACGTGCTCGAGATAGTCGGTGAACGTAGCCGACTCGGCAGCCGAGGTCTGGGCGATGGCGTCGTACTCGGCGGCCACCCAGCCGAGCTGGAGGGCCTCACACAGGCTCGCGATCCGCTCTGCCTGCAGGTTCATCGCTCCACCACCAGGGCGTCGTAGGTGGACAGCGGGTGCTGCAGCGACTCGATCGGCGTCGGCACACGACGGCTCGGCTTCGGCGTCAGGTTCACCACACCGTGGTACGGGTGCAGGTACGAACGTTCTTCCTGCCAGCGGTCTATTGGGCGTTCCTTGAGCTCGCCGTGCACCCGGACGTTGGCCACGTCCCTGAGCCAGCGGGCGACCTCCAGGTTGGCGGTCTCGGCATCCACGATCAGCCCGGATGCCTGGAACCGCGTCTTCAGCGGGATCCAGAAGCTCGAGCGCAGGTAGCGGTTGAAGCGCTCGACCTTGCCCTTGGTTCTGGCACGATAGGGCCGGCACAGCCGGATGGAGAAGCCGCAGTCACGGGCCAGCTGCAAGAGCTGCGGATGGAAACGGTGCTGGCCACCACCGTAGGCGTCGCGCTCGAGGACCACGGTCTTCATGTTGTCGAAGAGCACGTGCTCGGGCACGCCGCCGAAGGCCTCGAAGCTGCGGCGCAGGCAGGACAGCACCGTCTCGATGCGCTCGTCGGCGACGAAGTAGACGAACGCCAGGCGGCTGTAGCCGAGGGTCGCGACGAACGCCGACAGGCGGTGCCGGCCACGGCGGATGGTCACGAAGTCCACCTGCATCTGCTCACCCGGCTTCGTCTCGAAGCGGACCAGCGGTTCAACCACCGGCGTCGGCTTCAGGGTGGTAAGGAACACCTTCAGCTGGCTGATCCCGCCGGGATAGCCGAGGGCCCGGATCTCCCGCATCAGCACCGTGGCCGGAATCCAGTCCGGGATGGCGGCCTCGACGCGCTCTGTCAGATAGTCCTTGTAGGGGTCCAGCTTCGTCGGCCGTGGCAATCGCGGCCCATAGACCGGCTCGCCCTTCCGCTTCAGATACTTACGAACCGTGTTCCGGGAAACGCCGAGTTCCCGGGCAATACCCTTGATCGACTTCCCCTGCCGTGCCAGCACACTGATCTCCACACTCGTCTCCAAACTGTGCATGGCGCCGCCCAAAGTGGCGCCAGCTTACCCACCGCAGGGGGGGTCAGTTTTACTTCGGCGAGGGGGGTCATTTTTACTTCGGCGCTAACACTCCTCCACCGTCATCACTTCTATGCCGTGTGCGGTTGCATAGCGGTGAGTTCGCTCGATCTCGGCCTTGGTCAGTGACTGCGGGTCGTAGAAACACCCTTCCCGCTCAAGTTCGAGTTCGTTGCGCACTTGAAAGAACGCGACACGCAGCTGCTGAGCAGCGTCTGTGGTCGTCTCGCAGTCGAACACAAGAGACCACGGCGAGGGTTCCAACGACAGAGTTCGAGCCTTAGCGGCGAGTGGCTTCCGCCCCGGTCGCTCTGTATAGGCTCGAACAGCTATCGGGACCTCCAATCGATTCACTGGACTGCCTCCCCGGCGAGATCGCCATCCAGAAGCCACCGTCCGAACTCCCGGAGGGTCTCGACGATACCGGCGAGGAAGTCGGCCAACCCAAGCAGGTAGCGGGCGATCACTTCCTGCATACCCTGACAGGTCGCGTCGGCGGGCACGTGGTCCAAACGCTTGTCCGTCAGTTTGCGGTGACAGTTCATGCAGACGACGCCGGTATCATCGTGGTGTTCGCGTCCGGCGATATGGTCTGCCTCCAGGATGAGACAGGTCGGGTCGTGTTCCCCGCATTGGAGGCAGACACCGTGACGGGTTCCCAGGCGTCGGTAGTCCTGCTCACGACGCTCTTCGGGGGATTTGGTTTTCTTAGCCATGAGTAACTCACTCCTTAGTCGGTTGATGTGATCTGGTAGATTTCGTGGAAGGGGGGTTCATCCATCGCCGCGATGCGGTGGAGTTCATTGAGGTCCGTTTCCAGTGGATGGCGTTGGCCTCCGGATGTACGGACAGAGAGACCGATGTAGGGGTCCATGAGGGTGGGATCGTTGGTGCGGACGAACTCACCAGCTGCCTGGTAGTGCGCTCCCGCGAGGCTCCCTTCGGCAAAGCCGTCGAGGATCAGGGTCTTCTGTTTTCCACGCGTTAGGACCGGAACACGACGAGGGCGGGTATCGCTGACGATCCAACGCTGCCCCTGACGCTTGCCAATCTTCCGTTGAACGAGCGTGCGCTTCAGACGGTCTGGTGAGACGTGTTCGGCTCTTGCGGCGGCAGTCAGCGACCTGCCCTGGTTCATCGCCAGAATGGCCGCATCGATCCGGGAGTCGCCTCTGGCCTGCCGCCTGTCTACGGGCTGCTCACTAGCCTTCGGGTGCCCCCGGGCCTGGGAGCGGGAGAGCCCGCGAGCGAGACCGCGCTCTATGCGGCGGCGGTATTCGGCCTTGTAGTCTCTTCGAGGCATGGCTGCGGGCGAAGTTGATACGTCGCAGCCAATTCTGGATTTTGTAAGTTACTGATTCTATAGGGATAAAGTGGAATATGACTAGTTTAAACAGTTTACGCAGTTTGCTCGGGTTCACTTCCCTTTCTTAGAGTTGGCGACCCTACCAATGATCCGTCTTATGTGGTCGGTACCGTAGCCGGGTCGGTGATCTTGGTATCGCGCATCTTCGCCAAACAATCGCGCCCGAAGCTCGCGAGCTTGCTCCTTCCTATCTGGAAGATTCAGAAACTCCGGATCTTCCAATAGCACCTCCGCCATCTCGGCAATCTCCCGGCTTGAGTTCGGTCGGCCACCCTGAGCGGACCGTTCACGTCTAGCTAGGCCATTCGGAACACCTTCCTGCTCTTCGTATGCCTCAGTATCCGGAGGGGGTCGAACGACTCGAATATCAAAGTAGGTCGTATCCTCTACGATCAATTCGCCTTTGCGCCAGTGAATCGATCCCCGCCCAAACTCCAAGCCACCCTTGTCATAGAACTCTGCGCGATCCGGTATTTCTCCACCTTCATGGTCGTAGTCGACGAAAAAGTACTCCCTGGGAATTCTCATCGGCACGTCAAAGCCACCGGGTTTTGTTACAAAGCCAATGGCCCACAACTCCCCCCGATAGATTGAATCGAGCAGAAGCGAGCGTCCATTCTCCGTCACGATCTTCAACTTCAGTTGTCGACCTTCCCAAGTTGGAGGTAACCATCCTCGAAGTTGCTCCCAGCGGGGGTGATCGGAAAGGTCTGAGTCGTTGTACGGATGAACATGGAGAGCATGGAAGGAGAAATCATCCATGAATCCTTTATTAAACTCGAACCAAGCTCGATCCAGCGATACGCCCGCTGTCCACAGTGCTCGGAGCTCGTCTGTCGAAAGTTCCGCGATTTCCTTAGTCCCCCAGGGCTTTAAACACTCCAAGGAAGGTATAATGCTCGTTCTAGGGCACTAGGGGAACGGAACGCCTGTGCGCAAAGTCAGTTCACACCAAACCTCGAAATGCCCTCCAATGTCATCTGCTACAAACCATGGCGACGTAACGTGGGTATCCCGCTCGCACTACTGGCTGGAACAATCCCGTCAGAAAGCCACGCTTCGACGACGTGAGCGGCAGAAATCTCCGCTCATCCTGACTGGCCATGGGCTTTCCATACGTGTAGACAGAGGTTGCTTGCTTATCCGCGATGGGAATACCCACTACCCTGCGGAGCAGCAGGAATGGCGGTTCTTCAAAGGCGCGTTGGATATCCCGCCATTTTTCATCGTGATTGACGGATCTGGCGAGATCACCTTGGACGCTATCGACTGGATGTCCATGCAGGGAACTCCACTGATCCGCCTCAGATGGGACGGACAGTTCGCTTCGATCGTCACCGCCGGTGGTCAAGCCGCGTCGACCGAGTGTGTTCTTTGGCAGAAATCATTGCGAGAGCATCCCGAAAAACGGCTCGCCTTCGCAATTGACCTCATCCGACGTAAGGTCGAGAACACCACAGTAACTCTAGAGAGTCACGTACCCAGATCTCGGATTTGGAATCGTGCTTATAAGAACGTCTCCGTTCGCGCCGAGTGGCTTGGCAAGCGGCCACCTAAAACGCTTGAGGAGTTGCTCGGCATCGAAGGATCGGTCGCCAACGACTACTTTCGGGCTTGGTCTGGTATCCCATTGAAGTGGAAGGTGGCAAAACGCTATCCGATTCCAGAGGATTGGCAGACCTACACATCGAGGGCCGCAAATCGAGTCGGTACGCGGCAAAACTATCGCGCCACTCATCCAATCAACGCCATGCTTAACTATGCCTATGGTGTGATCACAGCTCGGGCTCATGTCCAGCTCATTGCCGATGGCTACGATCCGGCGATTGGTGTCCTCCACGACAATCGGGCAAGGCGAGGTGCTTACCCACCCTTTGCACTCGACCATATCGAGCCACTTCGTCCGATCGCGGATCGCGCCATACTGCAGATCATCACCTCCGAGACTTTGACGGGGGCTGACTTCAGCGTTCAGGACGACGGCGTGTGTCGGCTGAATCCGGAGCTGGCTAGGAGAGTCGCAAAACTAACGACGGAAATTTCCGCCAGCAGCGGATCAAAAGTGGTCACACTATCGGAAACTAAAGATGGATGACGCGAATTCAAATCTAGATTGGGAACTCGTTAGTCATATCGAGGAAGAATTGGTTGGTATGCTCGATATCTTTCATAGGTCTTCACTGTCGCCTTCGAGCTCTTCGCAAACGTTTACAACACAGCAAGGAGTTTTAGGCGAACACATCAGTGGAGCAATCGGTGAAGCCGAGTCGCGCTTACCGCACCTTGATGGGCGAGCACAGCTATTAATGAAGCGGGTGATATCGAACTTAGAAAGAGTCTCAGATCTAGTTGAGAACTCCATAGATGCCGTATCTTCCGAGTCCTGGTGGTCTGAGGTCGAGAAGTACCACGATGAAATCATGGAAGACCTCTCAGCTATTGAAAACCAGCCAGATACGCAACAAAAACTCCTAAACTTCTCTGCACATGTCGAAGTCGGCATAGAGCCTGTATGGATTGCCAGAGACAACGAAAACGCCGCTAGTTTCGATGCGCTTCGGGAAGCACTCGATGATCTTTATCGTTGGTTGTCTCAAAGTAACGTACATCCGGCAGAGAAGGAAAGAATATTGGCTGCCCTTGTTTCATTGAAGTCGATGACCGACCACAAAGGTGTTTGGAACTGGGCAGCTATTTATTCCGGGGAGCTTTTAGAGCGTGCAGCGAAAGAGGCGGTCTATGAGGTAGCTAAGTCAAAGTTTGTTGGCGTCTTATCCGGACTAGGAGCAGTAGTTGGAATATTCCTAGGAAATATGGCGACATAGATTGGCATCTCAGAGGAGCAATGCGTCTCACAAAATTAGAGGCGAGTTACCCGCCAGCTAGATTTATTGGCAGATGACGAAATACAGTTGATGCGATGCTAGAAACTCAGATTGAGCCTGCCGTGAGTGCCAAAAAGGCAAAATGGTTTGTCTATACAGTTTGTGTGGGATTGTTGCCCCTTGCGTCCCGACTCTTAGTGTGGGCGGTCACCAAGCACGGGGCGGTTGAACCGTTTTCACCTGCCGAGCTCGTAGCGTTTGGGTTGATACTGCACATATCTAATATCAACGAGATAGAACACTACACGGAGGCAGGTGAGACTTGGAAAACGGTTCAGAACGGGACGTCTATTCTCTTTATTGCCTCATACAGCATGCTCTTCGCATTGGCTCTCGTTGGAGACAATCTGGTCGATGTTCGCACGATCACGTATTGCACCATCGCGATGGCCGTAATCTCGCTCGGCCTGAGTTGGGCCGTGTTCGACCGAATATCTAGAGTTACCAGATGACCATGACAACCTTAGTTGTTTCGGCAACGGGCGCTATTTGCCTCATAGGCATCGTGGTCACGATATGGTCGATCGCGAGTACGAGAAATCGCTACTTCGACGAATATGTGGAGCGCAAGAAGAGTGATTAGAAATTTCGTCTATCTAGACATTGAAAAGCTGCAATCTCTATCGTCACAGCTGTTTGAAGGCGTAACCGAGTACGCAGTGAGAGAAACGGAACAGTCGAGCGAGATGGCGGAAGGGCAGAAAGGGCCGATCGGAAGTGGCAGAGTGCTTGGAGACATTCTTCGGGAGAGAAACCGCTCTTCCGAAATGCGCTATCTAAACGACCACGCATACGCGATCTTTGAAGAAAAAACCCTTGAGGATGGATTGGTTTACCAAGCAGCTGACTCAGGCGACGTACAACTTACTGACGGAATACGTAAGCATCCGTTTATTAGGATCGTTGGAACAGCCGTCTTTAATGACGTTGCTGAACTTAATCGAATCATGGGTAATTTCAATAGGTTTGGTCAAGCGATAGCGCGAGTGACCAATCGAGAAGTCCTCGAACGAGCACAAACTGCTCTTGCAGAAGCCAAGGCACACACCAAAGATCGCAACCAGTGGGCTAGGCTGGATCAGCAGGTAAAGGAACTCACCAATATAAAGAAACTAGCGGTGGATAGCGGTCTCCAGCAAGACGAAAAATATTTAGAGGATCTTGCTTACCTTTTTAGCTACGGCTATGAGGATCGTTTTGAAGTTCAAATAGTGCTGGGCGAAACGATCTACTCCGCAGACTTAAACAGAGATTGTCTTCGTGAGAAGGAGAAGTCCCTGATAAGAAAATATGCTCGAACGACCGAGGTTGAGTTTGTGCTATTCGGATTGGCCACACAGTTTGGCCGCGACAGTAGTTCTCCAGCGCCATCGGACTCGAACGCAGCTCCGGAGGAAGAAGACGAACCGACCAAAATGAAACTAGCACTGATGAAAATGGTTCGAACAGTTGCTGGTCTGGAAGAAACCTTTACCGGGCGCCTCCCAAACGAGGTGATTGTCGACCCGATAGCACTTTACACTCAGCTACAAACCAGTGTTTAAAGCGCCTCGACAAGGGCCTCGACACGTCAGGCTGCGAAAATCGATAAGTAGTAACTTTGCACCTGAGCGAATGAGTACTACGCTCTCTGATTGAATATCTGATTCTCGGATAATTAATCATGTCTGCAATCCTATTTAGACATGTTTGTTCGGGAGCGAGCATCTGAATTTCCAGGCGCTTACCTCGTAAAGTGCAAGGTGCGGACCTATGGCAGATATCTTCGATCAAGTCGTAGATAGACCCAATGAGTTTTGGTTGCGATACCGTGACTCTGATCATCCTCATGCCTCCAAAATACGTCACCTGTTTTCAGAGTGTTGGGATGCTTATGAACAATATGCAGAAGAACAGTTCTTGGTCGAGTTTCAAGGCGACGGGTTGTTTCAAAGATGGTGGGAGATGTATCTGTTTCTGAGACTTCAGCGAGCAGGATTTGACGTGAGCCAGCCAGGCTCGGGGATGCCAGACATATGCGTAAACTGGCGAGGGCATCGGTATCTTATAGAGTGCGTAGCGCCTTCGGCGGGTACTGGGAACAATACGATTCCAGACTACGAATCCGGGGAAGTACATCAGGTACCTCATGATGATGTTGTTTTGCGCTTGACGTCAGTAATAGACGCAAAGGTAAAGCAGGCAGAAGATCGCCACGCGAAAGGCCGAATCTTAGATGATGATAGATACTTGATCGCCGCCGATGATTCGAGACTTCGCTACTCGGGATATGATGACTACTTTTATTTACAGGCTTTGTACGGAGTTGGGCATCTCCAACTCGTCTTTGACAAAAAGTCAGGAGAAGTCATATCGGAGTCACACACGTCTCGGCCGCAGATCGCGAACAGCACGGGCGCAATGGTCGATGTTGATAGATTTGCTAACACGTCTGATTACCGTTGGATATCCGGAATAATCTTCTGCAATGCAAATTTCGGGAATATCGCTCTATACCAAGAAGCGCCCGAACTCGTGGTTGCGCATAACTATCGCTGTCGCATGAAACACACCCGCCGATTTTTGAAGCATGAAGCAGACCGTTTTGTTTTTAACGGAGTCGACACGGTGAGGAGGTTTCGCCAGGCAAAATCGCCAAAGATCTAACCGCGATGGGTGGGGACCATAATTTTTTTGCGGGATTTATCTATACCCCACATGCCCATCCGACGGGGAATAAATCCCTGGTGCTCGGGTGCGTCCCTCAACTGAAATCAGCAGAAACAACGACCAGGCCGATTGTCCGCATCCCCTTTCCCCATCCAGATGACTCCGCTGATCTCGTGCTGATGGGCGCGCCTCTGCTAAGGTGATGCGGTCGGGGAATGAGCGGAGGGAGAACCCATGAAGCGGCGCACGTTCGTCCAAACCATCACTGGCAGTACCGCTCTGTCGGCACTCACCTCACCCGCCATGCTCCTGGCCAATCAGGGAGGACGGTCCATGTACGACGCCAGCACCTATCTGGACGGCAACTTCGCCCCGGTAGCCGAGGAGATCACGGCCACGGATCTCGAGGTGATCGGCGAGCTGCCGCCGGCGCTGAACGGCCGCTATCTGCGCAACGGTCCCAACCCCCTGGGTGCGGTGGACCTGGCGACCCACCACTGGTTCTCGGGTGAGGGCATGGTCCACGGGGTGCGCCTGTCCGAAGGCCGGGCCCAGTGGTACCGGAACCGCTACGTGCGCAGCGAGAACATCGTCTGTGCGCTCGGCGAGGATCCGGCCGGCCGCACCTTTGCCGGCTCCGCGAACACCCACGTGATCGGCCTGGCAGGGCGCACCTTCGCCATCGTCGAGGCGGGTGCACCGCCGGTGGAGCTGACCGAAGAGCTCGATACCGTCGGCGCCAACAACTTCTTCGGCACCCTGCCGGACATGGCGTTCAGCGCGCACCCCAAGATCGATCCGCAGACCGGTGATCTGCACGCCATGGCCTACAGCTGGCCGGGGTTCCTGGACCACGTGCAGTACGTGCACGTCGGCCGCGACGGCCGGGTGAAGAAGACGCTGGACGTGCCGGTGCCCGGCATGGTGATGATGCACGACATGAGCCTCACCGGGCGCTTCGTGGTGATCTACGACCTGCCGGTGACGGTGAGCGGCGCGCTGATCAGCCAGGGCATGCGCTTTCCCTTCGCCTGGAATCCGGACTACGAGCCGCGCGTCGGGCTGCTGCCCCGCGACGGCACCGCCAGCGACATCGTCTGGATCACGGTGCCCCCGTGCTACGTGTTTCACCCGATGAATGCCTACGACGCCGACGACGGCAGCGTCGTCGTGGACGTGTGCCGGTACGACAGGATGTTCGATCGCGACCACAACGGCCCGTTCGGCGACAGCCTGGCGACCTTGCGGCGCTGGACGCTGAATCCGGCGACCCGGCGGTTCAGCGAGACGGTCGTCGATGACCGCCCGCAGGAGTTTCCGCGCTGCCACCCGGCGCTGAATAGCAGGCCCTACCGATATGGCTACTCCGTGGCGGTCGCCGGTGGCGGCTCCGAGTTTCCGGCGATTCTCAAGCAGGATCTGAAGACCGGCACGTCGTCGGTGTTCGAGCTGGGGGCGGGCCGGCACAGCGGCGAGCCCTACTTCGTGCCGCGCAGGGAAGCGTCATCCGAAGATGACGCGTCATCGGAAGATGACGGCTACCTCATGAGCTTCGTTTACGACGGTGAGCGGGATGCCAGCGAGCTCCTGGTGCTGGATGCCCGGGATCTCGGGCGGCCGCCCCTGGCGCGGGTGATGCTGCCGGCGCGGGTGCCTTACGGGTTTCACGGCAGCTGGGTGCCGGAAGGCTGGGACGGCCCCTCGGTCTGAGGGGCCCGGTCGGGTCTACTCGGAAGCCACCAGGCCGGCGAGCTCTGCCGGGGTGAGCTGGAACGCCGCGGCGACCATGTTGAAGAAGGTGATTTCCTTGGAGGACACGCGGCCATCCGCGTTGATGACCTCCGCCAGGGCTTCGGCGATCTTCACCCGATCCTTGACGGCGAGCACCCGTCCGGCCCGGGTGAGGTACTTCTCCAGCGGCTCGGACTCAAAAAGCTTCGAGTTCGCCTGCACCCGCACGTCGGCCGAGGTCACCTCCTCGCCGATCACCCGCTCGATGATGGTTCGGACCGTCTCGATCTCCACGGGTTTGATGTTGGTGTCCGAGGCGGTCGCCCGGGCCAGGGTCATCACGGCGACTTCCTTGAAAAGCTCCTGAACTTCTTCCGGCGTGGGCTTGGCGCCGCCGAAGATCTTCAGGATGTTGCTGAAATTGCTGATGCTCATAGTGGTGTGCAGTCCCGTCATGGGCGTGCCGGGTACACACTGAGGCTGGCCCGGTCCGGCCCGGTGATGATTCCCCCGTCCCCGCGGGGCCGATCGGCGGGGAGTATACACTACTGCCCGCCCGGCCAAATGCCGGCGTGGCGGGCGTCTCGGGCGATCGGCGAGCCTGCAGGCGCGGGCTGCGCAGGAGCGGAAAGGCTACTCGTCCTCGTCGTTGGCAAACGACGCGTCGTCGGTAAACGACACGTCGTCGTCAAATGACGCGTCGTCCGCCTCGAGGTCGAGGGCGCCGCCCTGATCGACGAGGATCTGGCGGACCTCCGCCATGGGCAGATAGGTGATGCCCGGACCGTCCGCCATGCGCCGGCTGCAGCGGGCGAGGCCGGTCTGCGGGTCGGTGTCGAGCACGAAGTGGATGGCACCGTCGCGGGTGAACACCCGGCCGATGATCTGCGCTTCGAGAGAGTGTACGTAGGTTTCGGTCATTGTTTCGGTCATGGCGCGCAGTATGCCCGGTGGCGCCTGCCGGGGCCGTGCATCCATCACGCCTTTACACGGACATTACAAATGTCACGGAGGCCCCATCTGCTCGCTGTCGGTGGCCCTGGCGGGTAGGAATACCGGCGCCGCCTGCGCGCTGCGCACCTGCTCCAGCCAGATCACGCCGTCGTAGGGCTCGCTGTTGCCGCGGGTGCCCACCGCGTCCAGATCGCCGTCGCCGTCCAGGTCCTTAAGCAGCCACTTGTCGTACATGCCGCGCTTGCGGCGGCTGATGGTGTGGGGCAGCCAGCCGTCGCTCCGGTTCTCGAACCAGACGATGCGTCCGAGCGGATCGGCGGCCGTGATCTCCGGTCCGTCCCGGTCCCGGGGGCCGCCGCTGTAGGCGCCGCTGAACACGTCCAGGTCGCCGTCGCCGTCGATGTCGCCGTGGCGGACGCTGACCAGCTGATCGGGTGGCGTCGCCCCTATGAGTTGGAACTGCCAGGCGCGGTTGGCCGAGTCCGGCTGCAGGAGCCCGACGATGCTGCCGGGCCAGGCGGTGCTGACGATATCGGTGCGGCCGTCGCCGTTGAGATCCGCGTAATCCATATTGAAGCCGGTGATCGCCAGCTCCGGCGGAGCACCGTCGATGACGATGGGATGCTCGACGAAACGGAAGCCGCCCCGGTTTTCGAACCACAGCAGCCGTCGTTCCCGACGCGAGCCAGCCACCACGTCCAGATCGCCATCCCCGTCCAGATCCACAGGCTCGGCGTTGATGGGTATCTGCACCCGGCCGAGCTCCTGCTCCCGCCAGCCGTGTGCGTCCAGCGGATCGACCGGCGGGTGATAGATCGAGATGCTGGTGGCGGGCAGATCCGGCACCTCGCCCGGATTCTGGGCGCCCTTGTTTGCCGCCGACACCTCCGGCCGGCCGTCGCCGTCGAAGTCGGCCAGGAAGGCGCGGATGTAGGAGCCGCGGCCCAGGGTCACGGACGGTATTGCCCGGGTCCAGGGTGTGGTTCGCGGCGCCGTGCCAGGATTCTGAAAGTAGACGAGGTGGGCCAGCTCGCAGGCGACCACCACGTCCGGATGGCCGTCACCGTTGACGTCGCCGATGGTGACGTCCTCGGCCGCCGCGGCGTCGGTGCCGGAGGCCAGGGTGCCGAGCGCCCAGCGGCGCGGATCGGCGCTGCCCCAGGCGATGCGCACATGGCCGACCAGCGCGCCGTCGTACTCTGTGTCGGACTCGTGCACCGAGACGATGTCGTCGAAGCCGTCACCGTCCAGGTCGGCCATGGCCAGACCGTCGCTGCCTGAGAGGTCCGGGACGCCGAGGCTCGGGTCGTCGATGATGTGCTCGCGCCAGCGGATGAAGCGGCCGTCCGCGGTGCGGGCCTCGGCCGGCAGTGACGCGAGCGGTATCGCCGTGGTGCCGGATGGCCCGGGGACCGCCGGTCCGGTGGACGTGGCACAGCCTCCGCTCAGCAGCAGCAACCCCCACGTCAGGCAGCATCGCGGTGAGCTCCGAGATCCCGGCACGTGAATCCCCATGCAGTACACTTGGCGACCAAGGGTACTCAGTGAGCACGGGCATCACCATGGCGGACGATCAGGCGGGCAGACACAAGAACGACATCTACGGTGACGACGCGGCGAAGTCGGGAGAAGGCACGGCCGCCATCCCCGCCGCCACCGTGGTGCTGCTGCGCGACGCGCCGGATCCCCGGGTGCTCATGCTGCACAAGACGTCGAAGATCGCTTTCGGCGGCATGTGGGTATTTCCCGGTGGGCGCATCGACCCGGAGGATCACCCGGAGGACGGCGACGTGCACGTGGCCGCCCGCAACGCGGCAGCGCGCGAGACGCTGGAGGAGGCGGGCATCGAGTCCCGACCCGGTGACTTCGTGTTCTTCTCCCACTGGACGCCACCGGCCATGACGCCGAAGCGCTTCGCCACCTGGTTCTTCGCTGCCCGGGCTGATACCCATGACGTGTCCATCGACGGCGGCGAGATCCAGGATCACGCCTGGCTGAGCCCGGCCGAGGCACTCCTGCGGCACGCCGCCGGTGAGATCGACCTGGCGCCGCCGACCTGGATCACGCTCTATCAGCTGTCGCTGTATTCGAGCACGGAGGAGATCCTGGAGCGGCTGACCGGCCTGGAAACGAAGATCTACGAAACGCGCATCGGTGCGGATGCGGACGGCGTCCGGGTGGCCATGTGGTCAGGAGATGCGGGCTACGAATCCGGCGATGCGACCCTGGACGGTCCGCGCCATCGCCTGGTCATGAAGCCGGCCGGCTTCGTGTTCGAGAACACGGTAGCGGTGTACTGACGCCGCCGGCACCTCGCCGATCACCGGCACTAGCGGCTGGTCGGCCAGGCGGAGCCGATGGTGAGGTAGAACGCCCAGTCCTCCGGGCCTCTGGCCACGTCCACCCCCAGGCGCAGACCCATCAGCCGGGCCATCAGATAGCGGAAACCCACACCGCCGGCCACCCGGTTCGGGCTGCTGCCCAGGTCGTCGAATCCTTCAGCCGCGCGGCCGGCGCCGACGAAGCCCACGGCGCTGAACCGCGGGTGGAAATCCCAGCGCGTTTCCACCTCGCCGGTGACCACCGTGGAGCCCTGATAGCGCAGGGTGGGGATACCGCGAAGGCTGATGTAGGGCGCCATGATGAACGGCGCCCGGCCTTCGATGTCGCGGGCCTCGAGCCGGGTGCCGAGCACCACCTTGCCGAACTGGAAGTAGTGCAGATAGCGGCCGAGATACTCGCCGTAGTCGAAGTCGCCGCCCAGGTTCTCGTCGTGCCAGAGGGCCTGCAGCCGGAGGAAGTTGCCCACGGACGGCGTGAAGGTGGAGTCGAGGCGTTCGTACTCCACCACCAGGCCGGCGCCGGAATCCTGGAAATCCCGCTCCAGCGGATCGACGCCGGGCACGGGCCCACCGGTGTCGAAGGTGATGTCCAGCTTCGTGAACAGCCAGCGGCCACCGACCATCCAGCGGGAGTCGCCGATCCGGGCCAGGAGCTCCTGCATGACCAGGACGCCTTCCGTGTTGAAGTCGAGCCCCTGGTCGATGGGCAGCAGCTCGGTACCGTAGTACTCGAGGTTCACCGAGGTATAGCCGACACCGCCCCGGTAGTGAAGCGTGTCCTCGCGCCAGATGCCGAGGTGGCCGGCGCCGGCAAACCAGCTTTCGTTGCCCGTGTAGGCGCCGGCGATGGCGGACAGGCTCGGCCGCTCGTAAACGTCGGATTCCCGGGTCTCCGATTCCGGCCGACGGTGGAAGAACACGCCGGCGAGACCGAGCCCGCCGTCCACGGCGGGCTCGCTGATGATGATGGGCACGGGCAGGAACGTGAAGCGGCCGTCCAGCAGGAAGCGGGAGCCGTCCAGCCAGCCGTCCTCGGGATCCTTCAGCTTCTCCCAGAGCCCGCTTGCCGCGGTCTGGCTGCCGAAGAGGAGCAGGCTCAGTGCCAGGGCGGCGGCGCCGGAGCGCCGTCGCCAGGGCGTTGCCGCCTTAATAGAACATCCAGCCGAGCTCGATGCGCCACATGTCGAAGTCGGGGTCGGAGGAGTTCTGACCGCCATCGACCCAGACCTTGTTGTAGCTGCCCTTCAGGAAGAAGTCGTTCTGGAACTCGAGCCGCACGCCCACGCCACCGTTCCACGAGAAGCGGGTGTCCTCGTAGGTGTCGTAGAAGTTGGCGCAGACGTAGCCCCACCACGGGTCCCACCAGCAGCCGGTCGACGGCAGGCCGTCCACCACGTTGGAGTCCACATAGGTCCAGCCGATGCCGGCCTGGATGTAGGGCGTGAAGTTGCCCGGCAGGATGTTCCAGGTGCCGTTCACGGCGCCGTTGAAGATGTCGGCCTCGTGGTCGACGGTGACGGTGCCGCCGCCGTCGGGCACCACCACCGCGGTGTAATCGGGCGAGAGGAAGGCGGCGTCGAATCCGACCGCCAGGTGCTGGTTGAAGTTGTACGTGAACCCGAATCCCCAGCCGGTGTCGCTGTCGAGATCGAGGCTGGAGCCATTCTCGCCGTTGGACGACTCCGAGCTCGAGCCGAGGATCTGGAAGGTGGCTTCCCAGCGGCCACCGCGGTCGGAATCCGCTGCCGAGGCGACGGTTGCCGCCAGCAGCGACGTGAACGCCAGCGTCATCGCCAGAGTCAGGGGGACGAACTTCAGATTCATATCATTCCCTTGAATTGCTAGGTTGGAGAGGCGCGCAGTCTACGCCGGACCTGCGTCGGAAACCATCAGACGGCCGACAAAGTCAGACAGCGGGGTGAAATCACACCCCCGGGTCGAGCGTGAAGGTGACTTCCGGATGGGTCCCGGGCGCGGTCAGCGCGTTGCGCACCCGGAAGGTCAGGGTGACGGCAAGGGTCCGCGCGGCGACCCGGAACCGGTAGGTATCCCGGGAGTGCGGCGGCACGACCAGGGTGGTGGCGCTCTCGATCAGGGTGTGCGCGGACAGGTTCTCGAGCTCGAAGGCGGCGTCCGACGGGTTGTCGATCAGCACCTCGAGCACGGAGCTCTCGCCACGCCAGCCCGCATCTGCAACCCGGATCGAGGCGGCGAGCAGCGGCATCAGATCGCGCTCGCGACCGAGCAGCAGGTTCCGATACCACACCACGGTGCGGCCCTCGAAGAGCGCGGCGCGGATGGCAGCGGCCGTCCGCTCCTGGGCGAACACCAGATTCAC
Organism: Pseudomonadales bacterium; assembly: GCA_050185825.1. Taxonomy (GTDB): domain Bacteria; phylum Pseudomonadota; class Gammaproteobacteria; order Pseudomonadales; family Azotimanducaceae; genus SZUA-309. The sequence continues at coordinate 193,711 of JBFWZA010000002.1, forward strand.
CGGCCGATGGCCGCCCTTGTGCGGCTCGTAATCCCAATCGATCAGCTCGTGAACGTCCGACACGCCGATGGGCGTGATGCCGAAATCCAACGCGAGCTGGAAGGCCTCTGGTGAGTAGGCGTCGCCGTTGGCGATCTCGATGCCGTGCAGCCGTCCGTCCTCGATGGCCTGGCGGTGGAAGTCGGTCATCACCGCGATCTGGTTCGGCTGCTGCCACCAGGCGTGGTTCCAGAACACGAACGCATCCTGGCGCTTCGCGGCTTCCAGCGCCTGCTCGGGCGGCCACTCCCCGGCGGCGACGGCATAGGCGCGTGGATCGTACGGTTCGGTGGGCACCGGCGGCTGGAACAGGGCGTTGGCATCTTCGATGAACACCGCGTTCATGTGGCCCGTGGGCTCGAGGCGGGTGATCTCGGATCCTGCGATGAGAATCAGTTCGGCGCCCTCGGGCAGGCTCGCCACCGCTTCCTGGAAGGCCCGGTTGCGATCCGGGTGGGGGATGTCCGCGAGGTGCGGCTGCCACTCCAGGTGCTCGGTGACGGCCATGGCGTCCAGACCGTCGCGGATGGCTTCCGCCACCCGGATCCGCGGCCAGACGTGACCATCGGAGAACACCGTGTGGGTGTGCAGGTCCACGGTCAAGGTCAGCCGCTCGGCCGTGTCCGGAAACTCGATGGCCCGCCCCGGCACTTCCGTGTCGTCCGCCGTGCCGTGCCCCCAGGCACTGCCGGTGCCGGCAAGGGCCATGACAAGGGCCATGAGCAGTGCCGCGGTGGTCAGTGATCGGTTCATGTCCTTCCCTTCTCCCCGGAAAACGTGGCCTCAATCATAGCGGCCGTCGATGAAACTGCCATGGCGCCGGTGAGCGGCGCCCGGCGCCTGGCACCGTCAGCCGCGAGTGTCGTTGTCCAGGTAGCGGCCGACGATGATCGAGAGCCCCTCCGGTTGCGGCCGGAAACCGAGCCGGGTGTAGAAACCCACCGCGTCGTCGGTCTGCAGATAGACGTGCTGGCCGGGCACCACGTCCGTGAGCAGGCGCATGATCTCCGTGGCCACGCCGCGGTTGCGGAAAGCGCTCAGTGTCCAGACGTCGATCACGTAGGCGTTGCCCACGCCGTCGGAGAGCATGCGGCCGGTGGCGATGCAGCGGTTGCCGTCGAAGCCCAGGGCGACGTGCTGGCTGTTTTCGAAGGAGCGGCGCAGCTGCATCGTGGTGCGGCCGTTGTGGAAGTCGTCGGCGATGAGATCGCGGCGCAGCGCCTCCCAGTCCGTGCCGTCGAGGTGGGTCTGATAGCGAACCATCGATCAAGCCTAGGCCGGCAGGCGCCGGACGTCGAGTGAGGGCGGTCGCCCTGCGAAACCGGCGGCGAGCGTGTAAGCTCCCAAGGCTCAACGCATCGGGAGGACACATGAAACTCGGACTGGGAGTCGGGCCGCTCGGACCGCCGGGCAGCATGCGCATCGTCGAGCTGGCGCAGGAAGCGGAACGTCTGGGATACGACACCATCTGGTGTCCCGAGATCTACGGCGCCGACTGCTTCACGCCGCTGGCCTGGATCGGCGCCCACACCTCGAAGATCAATCTGGGCACCTCCATCATGCAGATCTCGGCACGCACGCCGACCAGTGCGGCCATGCACGCCATGACGCTGGACTACCTGTCGAACGGGCGGCTGATCCTGGGCATCGGCGTCTCCGGGCCGCAGGTGGTGGAGGGCTGGTACGGCCAGCCCTACCCGAAGCCGCTGGCGCGCACCCGGGAGTGGGTGCAGATCTTCCGGCAGGTGAACGAGCGCAAGGAGCCGGTGGCCTTCCACGGCGAGCACTATCGGCTCCCCTACGAGGGCGGCACCGGTCTCGGCAAGCCGCTGAAGTCCATCCTGCATCCGGTGCGCGAGCACATCCCGCTGTACCTCGGCGCGGAAGGACCGAAGAACGTGAAGCTCGCCGCCGAGATCTGCGACGGCTGGATCCCGATGTTCCTGTCGCCCTACCGCATGATGGACGTCTACCAGGACGCCATGGCGATCCGTGCCCCCGGCTTCGAGATCGCCGCCACGCTGCCGGTGATCGTGGACGACGATCTGGACCGGGCGCTGGCGCAGGTCAAGCAGCAGGTGGGATTCTACGTCGGCGGCATGGGCGCGAAGTCGTTCAACGTGCACAAGGACCACGTCAGCCGGCTCGGGTTCGCCGAAGCGGCGGACCGGATCCAGGCGCTGTTCCTCGCCGGCAAGCGCGACGAGGCCATTGCCGCGGTGCCGGATGAGCTCGCCGACGAGATCTCGCTGGTGGGCTCGAAGGACCGGATCCGCGACCGGCTCGGCGCCTGGAAGGAAAGCCCGGTGACCATGCTGAGCGTGGGCAGCGCCGACGCGGACACGCTGCGCTTTCTGGCGGAAGAGCTGCTCTGACTACGTTCTACGCCCTCAGGAGCCTGCTGTTCTCGGTGGCCGTGCTGCTCACCGGGCACGGCCTGCAGCTCACGCTGCTGCCGCTGGAGGCGCAGTCGCTCGGCTGGACCGATTCCGCCATCGGCCTCACGGGCTCGTTCTACTATCTGGGCTTCATTGCCGGCTGCCTGACGATCCCGCGCCTCATCCGCCGGGTCGGCCACATCCGCACGTTTACCGTGTGCATCAGCATCGCCACCGTGGCCCTGCTCGCCGCGTCGGTGTCGGATACCCTGCTGCTCTGGCTGGTCTTCCGGATGGGCACCGGCTGGAGCATGGCCGGTCTCTACACCACCATCGAGAGCTGGCTCAACGACCAGGCGAAGAACGAGCAGCGGGGACGGGTGCTCGCCGTCTACACCATCATCTCGCTCACCGCCCTGGTGCTCGGGCAGTTCCTGCTCCAGGCGGAGAGCCTGTCGCTGGAGCAGCTGTTCCCGGTCGCCGCCATGTTCATCGTTGCCGCCACGCTGCCGGTGGCGCTGACTTCGCGGCCTCAGCCCAGCGTGCCTGCCGAGGTGCACTTCAGCTGGCGCACGGTGTTCAACGCCTCCCAGGTGGGTCTGATCTGCAGCGGTCTGTCCGGGCTGGTGATGGGCCTGCTGTGGAGCCTGGGTGCGGTGTACGTGAGCGGTCTCACCGGTGATCCCGGCAGCGGTGCGCGCTTCATGGCGGCGGTGATTCTCGGCGGGCTGGTGGTGCAGTTTCCGGTGGGCCGCCTGTCCGACGCCTTCGACCGGCGCTGGGTCATTCTCGGCCTGGGGCTGCTCGGGATCGCGGGCGCGAGCCTGTGGCTGGCCGTGCCGCTGTCCGATGCGTGGATGTACGTTTCGGGCTTCCTCTGCGGCGGTGCCGCCATGCCCATGTACTCGGTGAGCATCGCGCATGCCAACGACAACGCCGAAGGGCGTTTCCTGCAGATCGCGAGCGGCATGCTGATGGCGAATGCTATCGGTGCCGTGATCGGACCGCTGCTGTACGGCGGCACCGAGTTCTTCGGTCTGGTGTACGGCTTCATGGGCATCGTCTTCACCGCCTTCGTGGTGTGCGTGGTGTGGACCGCGCGGCGGCTGAAGGTGCATGCGGTAGCCCGTGAGCACTTCGAGCCGTTCCAGCCGCTGCCGAAAACCGTGCCCGAGGTATTCGCCCTGGATCCGCGGGTCGGAGGCCCATCGACGGCCGAAGACGGGGAGACCCGCACCTGATGCGGGTGATCGGCTGGCGGGAGTGGGTGGCGCTGCCGGCGCTCGGCATCGAGCGGATCAAGGCCAAGGTGGATTCGGGCGCGCGGACCTCGGCGCTGCATGCCTTTGCGGTGGAGGTGGAGCGGCGTCAGGGGCAGCTCTGGGTGCGTTTCGGCGTGCACCCGGTGCAGCGCCGCAGCGAGCCGGTGGTGTGGAGCGAGGTGCCGGTTCTGGATCGGCGGGTGGTGCGGGATTCCGGTGGCCACGAGGAGGAGCGGTACGTGATCGAGACGGCCGTGCGGATCGGCAAGGAGTTGCGCCTGGTGGAGGTCACGCTCACGGACCGGGACAACATGGGCTTCCGCATGCTGCTCGGACGCACCGCGCTGCGCGGCGACTATCTGATCGATCCGGGCCGCTCCTATCTGGCGGGTCGGCGTACACTCGCCAGCCCCGGACTCGGAAGTACCCCCAGGGGTAAGGAAAACTGACCCGTGAAGATCGCCATTCTCTCCCGCAACCGGAAGCTCTACTCCACCAAGCGCCTCGTGGAGGCGGCGACCGTGCGCGGGCACCAGGTGCGCGTGCTCGACCACATGCACTGTTACATGGACATCACCTCCGAACGGCCGAGCATTCACTACCGCGACGAGGAATTCTTTCCCGACGATTTCGACGTGGTGATCCCGCGGATCGGCGCCTCGGTCACGTTCTACGGCGCGGCGGTGGTCCGGCAGTTCGAGGCGATGAAGACCTACTGCGTGAACGGCTCCGTGGCCATCACCCGTTCCCGCGACAAGCTGCGCTCCCTGCAGATGCTGTCCCAGCGCGGCGTGGGGATACCGAACACGGCCTTTGCCCACTCGCCGGACGACATCGAGGGCCTCATCCGCGAGGTGGGTGGCGCACCTCTGGTGATCAAGCTGCTGGAGGGCACACAGGGACTCGGCGTGGTGCTGGCGGAAACCAAGAAAGCGGCGGAAAGTGTGATCCAGGGTTTCATGGGGCTCTCCGCCAACATCCTGGTGCAGGAGTTCATCAAGGAAGCAGGGGGTTCCGATCTGCGCTGCTTCGTGGTGGGCGACAAGGTGATCGCCGCCATGCAGCGGACGGCGGCGGAAGGCGAGTTCCGCTCGAACCTGCACCGGGGTGGCACCGCCAAGCTGGTCAAGCTCACCCCGAAGGAGCGGGAGACGGCGGTCACCGCGGCGAAGATCCTCGGGCTGACGGTGGCCGGCGTGGACCTGCTGCGGTCGAGCCGTGGCCCTATGGTGATGGAGGTGAATTCCTCGCCCGGGATGGAAGGTATCGAGCAAGCCACGAAGAAGGACGTGGCCGGACTGATCGTCGAGTACGCACAGAAGCAGGTGGAGCGCGAGGCCGCCAGGCAGACCAAGAGCAAGGCGCGGAAGACGGCGCGCAAGACCGGCGAGGCGTGAGCGCGCCGCCCGGAGTGACTCTCGAGACCTGAACCCGAGACTGATCGGCACAGCGGAAACGGAGGATCTGATGAACATGAGCTCGAAAGCCAACGACCGGCGGCTGGATCCGCGCATCCGCGCCATGCTCTCGATGATGCCGGTATCGTCGGGTGGTGATGCGGACAGCCGTGAGCAGTTGCTCGCCGAGGCGCGCACGGAGCAGGCCATTGCCGCCCGGGAGGCGATGCGTGCCATGCTGGAAGCCGCGGACGACGAGAGCGTGGCGCCTTCCCGTGGGCTCGCGGTCAGCACCCGAACGTTCCACTCCGCACCGGACGGCAACCAGGTCCAGGTGCAGTTCATCCGCCCGGACACTTCCGGCGTCGTGCCCTGCGTGTACTACATCCATGGCGGCGGCATGCAGGCCATGTCCTGCTTCGACGGCATGTACCGGGCCTGGGGTCGGATCATCGCGGCCGAAGGGGTGGCGGTGGCCATGGTGGACTTCCGCAACTGTCTGGTGCCGTCCTCGGCGCCCCAGGTGGAACCGTTTCCGGCAGGGCTCAACGACTGCGTGTCCGGTGTGAAGTGGCTGCACGAGGCGGCGAATGATCTGGGCATCGACCCGGCACGCATCATCGTGGCCGGCGAGAGCGGCGGTGGAAACCTGACGCTGGCCACCGGTCTGAAGCTCAAGCAGGACGGAAATCAGGGTCTCATCCGCGGGCTGTATGCGCTGTGTCCCTACATTGCCGGCCACTGGCCGCAGGAGCGCTACCCGTCGTCCGTCGAGAACAACGGCATCCTCCTGGACCTGCACGACAACCGCGGCCGGCTGGCTTACGGCATCGAGGCCTTCGAGGCGGAGAATCCGCTGGCCTGGCCGGCCTTCGCCTCGGAGGCGGACGTGGCGGGGCTGGTGCCCACGGTGATCAGCGTCAATGAATGCGACCCGCTGCGGGACGAGGGCATCGAGTTCTACCGGCTGCTGCTCAGGGCCGGAGTGACTGCGCGTTGCCGGCAGGTCATGGGCACCTGCCACGGTATCGAGATCTTCGCTTCCGTCTGTCCGGAGATCAGCCGGGAGACGGCGGCGAGCATCGCCCGGTTCTGCCGGGAGGCGTGAACGCCGGGCGGGCGTTCAGCCGGCCTTGCCGGTGGCCAGTTCCTTTTCGGACCGCAGGCCCAGCCTGCGCATGACCATGGCGGCCGGGCAGAACCCGGTGAACGCCTGCTGAAAGAGGTTCGCGCCGACGAAGACCGTCAGCCAGACGAAGGCCGGGTGCACGAAGTAGGTGAGCGCCACCGACAGCAGCACCATGAAGCCGGCGAACGCCTCGACGGATTTTTCCAGAGACATGACGACTCCTTCCCGATGACGGGTTTTCAACCGCGTTGGGAGAAGCATAACGCGGTCGCCCTGCGCGGGAATCCGCATTTCCCGAGGGGCCCGTTTGCAGCGGCTATCAGGAAAGCTACTCTGGCTGCCTGAGCGGGTGGAGGTGCGATTTGGACAGCGTTACCGGGAATCTCGATGCGCATGCGGAGGTGGTGGCGGTGATCGTGCTCGTCACCGGCATGGTGCTCGCGCACTTCGCGCGGATCTGGTGTGCCCGGGGACTCTCCCTGATGGACCAGCGCCTCGCCCAGCAGGCCACCACGGCAACGTCCCCGCTGTCGCCCCGGTTCATCGAGCGGTTCTCCAGGGGGCTCTTCTGGCTGCTGGTGCTGCTGACCGTAATTGCCGCGCTGCGCATCATGGGGGTGGGCGGATTCTCGGTGCTGGCGGACGAGGTGGTTGCCTACGTGCCGAAGGTGGTGATCGCACTCGCCATCGTCGGCGCCGGCCACCTGATCGGCCTCGTCAGTCGGGGGCTGGTGAGCCGGCTCAGTCCGGCCCTGGCGGCGGACTCCCCCGTGCCCCGGCTGGTGCACGCCTCGGCGGTGCTGATTGCGCTGATCATGGCCCTGCAGCAGCTCGGCATCGACATCACCTTCATCACCCAGCTGATGATCGTGCTGCTGGCCATTTCCGTAGGCGGCCTGGTGCTCGCCTTCGCGCTCGGTGCCCGCCAGCACGTGGCCAACCTCATCGGGCGTTCCGAGCTCGGCCGGTACTCGGTGGGCGAGCGGATCCGGGTGGACGGCCAGGAAGGCGAGATTCTGGACATACACCGCACGGGCGTGGACCTTGCCACCGCGGAGGGCCGGGTGACCGTGCCGGCGAGCCGGTTCTCCGAGCAGAGCGTGGTCCGGCTCGAGGAATCGATCGGTGGCCCATAGCGTTCTGCTGGCGACGTTTGCCGGGCAGGCGCCGGAGCGGTTTGCCGCGCTCCTCGCCGAGGGCTCGGCGGAGGAGCGGCTGGACGTGTTCACCACGCTCTCCCCCGAGGCTGCCGCTGCGGTGGCGGCGCGGCTCGGCAAGCGCGAGCTCGCCGAGGTGCCCGATGCCATGCTCGTGCGCTGGATCGAAGCCGGCGCGTTCGACGACGCCACCATGCTGCTCGGCAAGCTCGGCCGCCACGATGCCCTCAAGCACATCGACAGGGTGGCGGACGCGGACCGCCGGCGGCGGCTGCAGCAGTTCTTCGTGTTCCCGCTGCACAGCCTCGGCAGCATCACGTCCGCGGAGATGGTGCAGGTGCCCGAGCGCGCCACGGTCCGGGAGGTGCTCGCCGTGCTCGCCGGGCAGGACGCCCGCTACGAGGTGCCGGTCGTGGTGGTGGACGGCAACGGCCGGCTTCTCGGCGCGCTCGATCTCTGGAAGCTCGTGCTGCACACGGAGATCGGCGGGCTGGCCCGGGACTGTCTGCGCGAGGTGCCGGGACTCCGGCCCGAGATCAGCATAGAAAGCGCGGCAGAGCTTCCGGTGTGGCGGGACCACGACTGGCTGCCGGTGGTGGACGGCGAGCATCGCCTGCTCGGGGTGGTCGCCCGGGCGCGGATTCTGGGCAGCCACGAGCCGCAACGGGAAGCGGTGCCGCTCGGTGAGGGCATCGTCGAGCTCGGCAGCCAGTTCGTGACGGTTTCCGCAGACATGCTTGGCGAGCTCATCGGGCGCGACGAGCGATGAACGACATCACGCTGCACCTGCGCGGAACCTTCCTCGCCGACTATCCGGATCGAGCCGCACGCGCGCTGGAAGACCTGCCGGAAGACGAGCTCCTGCGCGAGCTCGACGGGATCAGCGCCGCGAGTCTCGTCCGGGTGATGGAAAAGCTGAACACCGGCCGCGCGCTGGCCGTGTTCGGCCTGCTGGACGAAGACCGGCGCTCGGCGCTCCTCGAGCTCGGGTCGCGGCGCCTGGCGCTGGTCTGGCTGTCGGCGCTGAACGAGGTGGAGCGGGGCGAGACCCTCGGCAGGCTCTCCGATGCCGCCCGGGAAGACCTGACCCGGCTGGTGGACTTCGACGAGAACAGCGCCGGCCGGCTGATGGACCGGCCGGTGGATGCGATCCGCGCGGACATGACGGTCGCGGAAGCGTTGGCCGTGGTACGCCGTTCGCCGTTCGAGCGGCTGCGCTCGGTGTTCGTGGTGGACGACGGCAACCGGCTCGTCGGCAAGGTGCCCATGCAGGCCCTGGCGCTGGCGCGATCCGAGCAGAGGCTCTCGGAGCTGACCGTGCTCCCGGAAGGCATTGTGACCGTGGACGCCGACCGGGAGGAGATCGTCGAGCAGCTCGACACCTACCGGGTGGACTCGGTGCCGGTGGTGGATCTCGAGGGCCGTCTGGTGGGCGTCGTGCGTTATCAGCAGCTCTTCGAGAGCATCGAGGACGTGGCCACCGCCGATCTGCAGAAGATGGTGGGCGGCAGCGCCGACGAGCGGGCGCTCTCGGCCGCCGGGTTTGCGGTGGCCAAGCGCCTGCCCTGGCTGCACATCAACCTGGCCACGGCCTTTCTCGCGGCTGCGGTGGTGGGCATCTTCGAAGACATCATCGCCCAGTTCACGGCGCTCGCCGTGCTGCTGCCGGTGGTGGCGGGACAGTCCGGCAACGCCGGCTCGCAGGCGCTGGCGGTAACCATCCGCGGCCTGGCGCTGAAAGAGATCGGCATCCGCGACTGGAAGGTGGTGCTGAACAAGGAAGTGCGGGTGGGTGTGATAAACGGCCTGGCGCTGGCGCTCACCTGCGGGCTCGGCGTTTTCGTCTGGAGCCAGTCGTTCGGACTGGCGCTGGTGATCGGCGTGGCCATGGTGCTCTCCATGGTGGCGGCGGGCATCTCCGGCGCCCTGGTGCCGCTGATCCTGACCCGGATCGGCCAGGATCCTGCTACGGCCTCGTCCATCATCCTCACCACGGTCACGGACGTGGCCGGCTTCTTCTCCTTTCTCGGCACGGCGACGCTGCTGCACGCCATGCTCTGAGCCGGGGAGACTCAGCTTTCCGGGGTGTCCTGCGGCCGCGGCCGGTCTTCTTCCGGCGCTTGCGGCTCGGCACCCTCAGGACCATCGTCCGGCGGTACCTTCTCCTCGCTGATCAGGGCATCCATGGGGAAGTCGGTGTTGCTGCGCAGCCCGGCGATGGTGGACAGGTTCCTGAGCGAACGCCAGGCGTCGCGCTTGAGCTTGTTGAACACCACGTTTTCCTGCACCTCGCCATCCTCCCGGACCAGGGAGAGCCGGTGCAGGGCGTAGAGGCCGATGAACGTGGCGAACACGAAGAAGAAGTCCCAGTAGCTGAAGTTCATGGCGTTGAACTCGGTGGCCACGTCACCGCTCTGCCAGCGCAGCACCAGGGTGAGCTGCATGGAGGCGAAGAAGTCGGCGGTGGCGCCGCCCACCATGGTGGCGGCGGATGCGGCGGCCGCGCAGACCATGGAGCTGGTGGCGAGGTAGGCGGTGGCGTTGCCTTTCGGCGCAAGCTTCAGGGTGATGTTGCCGGAGGCGAGCCCCACCCCGGCGTTGGCGAGACCGGTGGCCAGGTGAATCAGGATCAGCAGCGGGTAGGTGAGGGTGTAGACGTCCGGCATGGTGGTGAACGTCCAGGCGAAGATGGAAGCGATGAACAGCGGCGCACAGAACCGCAGCACCGCCTTGTTGCTGAACCGGTCGGCGATGTTGCCGAAGTGGGTCACCGTGAAGTAGGCGGCGATCTGGCTCAGGGTCGCCAGGCCGATCACCACGAACAGGTTCAGCTCCATGCTCTTCAGCATGTGCACGGTGAAAAAGGGTGCGGCCAGGTTGATGGCGAAGTTCCAGCTCGCCAGGAAACCGAGCAGGCGGCGGAAGTTCTGCTGCCGGAAGGGCTCGATGAGCCGCTTGGTGAGCGGCTCGTGCACGGCGTGGGGCGGCACCACCACGTCGTGGATATGCCGGGACGCCATCACCGCGTACATGCCGCCGCCGAAGGCCAGGGCATAGACGATGCCGAACGCGTAGGTCTCCGGCAGCGGCACGAAGGCCTGCCAGAGGTCGATGAAGCCGGCGGCGATCAGGCTCACCACGATGCCGATGCCGATCATGCTCTTCTGCCGCTCGCCGAAGACCTTGCCCATGAGATCGTCCGGCACCAGGTCGCGCATCCAGGCATTCCAGGAGCAGGCGAGATACGCGCCGGCCACGTAGCGCAGAAAGAAGGCCACCACCACGATGGCGAGCGCGAGACCTGGGTCCGGGATCAGCACGGTGACGGCGATCACCAGGAACATGGGCCGGGCGATCATGCCGGAGACGGTGTAGACCCGCCGGCGCGAGCCGGTGCGGTCCACGGTGCGGATGGCCGGGATCTGGGCGAGCTGGGAGAGGTGCGGCAGCGCGGCGAGCAGGCCGATGAGAAAGTTGCTGGCGCCGAGCTTGATGGCGTAGGCGGTGAGGAACGCGCCGACGGCCAGCGTCTCCATCACCTGGATGCCGATGCCGTTTCTGATGATCCAGGGGAGGCTCTCCTCCAGGGCCTGCTCCGGCGTGGATGGGGTGTCGCTGGGGGTCATGCGGGTGCTGCGGTTCTCGACGACTGTGTGATGGCGGCCTGGCTCGTCTGATAGGGTATCGTGCATTGGGGAATCCGTGCGAACGGGATGCGATCAGGATGGGTTCGAAAGGTGTGTCTGAGTCGTAGCCGTAGGGTGCTGCCGCCGTGATCTCCATCGTCGGCACCTTCGTCGGCGGGCTGGGTCTGTTCCTGCTGGCCGTGTCCATGATCACGGACGGTCTGAAGCTGGCTGCGGGCGACGCGCTCAAAGACGTGCTCGCGCGCTCCACCAGCACCCGCTTCCGGGGGCTCGTGTCCGGCATCGTGGTCACCGGCATCGTGCAGTCGTCCTCCGCGGTCACGGTGGCGACCATCGGCTTCGTCAACGCCGGCCTGCTCACCCTGGTGCAGTCGCTCGGCGTGATCTACGGCGCCAACGTCGGCACCACGGTCACCGGCTGGATCGTGGCGGCGGTGGGATTCGACTTCCGCATCGAGGCGGTGGCGCTGCCCATGATCGGGCTCGGGATGTTTGCCCGTATTCTCCGGCCGTCCACGCGGGTGGCTGCCATCGGCGAGGCGCTGGCCGGATTCGGCCTGTTCTTCATCGGTGTCGAGGTGCTCAAGCAGGCCTTCGAGAGCTTCTCCGCGACGGTGGACGTGGCGGGATTCGCGCCCCAGGGCGGACTCGGGATCGTGCTCTATCTGCTGCTCGGCTTCTTCATGACGGTGGTAAGCCAGTCCTCCAGCGCCGCCATTGCCATCACGCTGACGGCAGCCACCGGTGGGGTGCTGGGCATCAACGCCGCGGCGGCCATGGTGGTTGGTGCCAATATCGGCACCACGTCAACGGCAGCCTTCGCGGTGGTGGGCGCCACCCCGAATGCCCGGCGGGTGGCGGCCGCGCATGTGGCCTTCAACCTGCTCACCGGGGCGGTGGCCGTCATCCTGCTGCCGCTGATGCTCTGGCTGGTCCGGGAAACGGGCGAGGTGCTCGGGCTCGCGGACGTGCCGGCGGTGACCCTGGCACTCTTTCACACGGTGTTCAACGTGCTCGGCGTGGCGCTCATGTGGCCGCTGACCCCGAGGCTCGCCCGTTATCTCTCCGGCAGGTTCTCCTCCGAGAGCGAACGGCTCGGCCGGCCGGAGTTTCTGGACCACAACGCGCTCGCCAACCCGACCCTCGCCGTGCGGGCACTGCGTCTGGAGCTCGCCCGGGTGCTCAGGCTCAGCCGTGAGGTGGTGGCGGCCTCGCTGAGCCGGGAGATTACCGCCGTCGGCCCCCCGGCGGCCCGCCTGGCGGCCATAGAGCTCCTGATCGACGCCATCGAAGGCTTCGTGGAGCGGCTCGAGCTGGAGCGGCTGCCCGCGAACTATGGCGGCAGCCTGTCCATCCTGCTCAGGGTCACCGGCTATCTGGAGGACACCGTCGGGCTGGTGCGGGACGTGGACCGCCATCGGGCGGACATCCAGAGCATCGTGGCCCTGCGCCCGGCGGGCGAGGAGATCAGCGCCTTCGAGGTGGCCATCATCACGCAGCTCGAGCAGTGCGATCCGGACCGGCCGGATTTCGACGTGGCCTCAGTGGATGCGGGATACGATGCGCTGCGCAGTCGCTGGCATCAGCTCAAGGACGACCTGCTGGCGAAGGCGGCGGGCCGGCAGCTCCCGATCGCGCGTCTCAACTCGGCCACCGAGGGGCTTCGCGACTATCTGAAGATGGCCGAGCAGATCTCCAAGGCGTCCGTGCGTCTGCACACCCTGCTGTCTGCTGACAAGTCAGCGGACACATCCGGACCCCGCGCCGAGGCCACCGAGGCCGCGTGACTGGGAATCGGAGCCGCGTCCGCGTATCCTCGTCCGCATACCCCGTCTCATCTCATTCATCCACGGCCATGCCAGGGAATTGCCCATGAAAATTGCCGCAGAACGCGTCGTTTCATTTCATTACACGCTGACCGACGACGAGGGTCAGCAGCTCGACTCCTCCTCGGGGAAGGAGCCGCTCTCTTATCTGCACGGTGCCAGCGGGCTGATCCCCGGGCTCGAGCGCGAGCTGGAAGGCCGGGAAGCAGGCGACCAGTTCCAGGCCACCATCGAGCCGCGGGATGGCTACGGCGAGCTCAATCCGGCACTGATTCAGGAAGTGCCGCTGGACATGCTGGCAGGTATCGACAACCTGCGCGTGGGCATGCAGCTCCAGTCACAGAGTCCGGACGGACGCGTTCAGCAGCTCACGGTGGACGCCATCGGCGATACCTCGGCGACGCTGAACGCCAACCACATGCTGGCCGGCAAGGTGCTGCACTTTGAAGTGGAGGTCACGGAAGTGCGCCCTGCCACGGCCGAAGAGCTCGACCACGGTCATGCGCACTGATGAGTGAGGTCAGCGCTTGCGGGAGCGGCTGATGACGATGTGCTTGCTGCGCCCCAGGCTGTCCTGACCGCTGACCCCCGTAGGGACCTGCTCGATCTTCTTGCCGGAGTCCAGAAACGCCTGAACGTCATCAGCGAGCGCCTTGCGGCGCTCGTGACTCGAAGGGTCGTTGGCTTTGAGCTTGTTGCTCACAACGCCACTCAGTAACGGCTGCCGCCACGCGGACGGCTCTGCTCGTTGGCTTCGTTGACCCGCAGCGCACGGCCGCCCATGTCCTTGCCGTTGAGCTCGGCCATGGCCTTCTGGCCATCGCGCATTTCCACGAAGCCGAAGCCCCGGGAGCGACCCGTCTCGCGGTCAGTGATCACGCGGGCGGAGTCCACCGGTCCGAATGGGCTGAAGAGTGCCTCGAGCTCGGCGTCGGTGGTGCTCCAGGGCAGGTTTCCTACATAAAGTTTCATAGTCTCAAGAGTATCCGTATGGTCCGTGTCGCTTAAGCGACGTTATGAGGGCAGACCCCGCCTGGAATCCGCACCTCGGGTTATTAGAGTCTAGAAGCGAGAGCCGAGAACCGACGGAGACACTGACCGAACAACGACAACGGGAGAGTGGACCGGAAGATTATCGGGGCGGGCGTTTCTATGCCGGCAGTATAGCGGAAATCGGCGGCACTTTCGAAAGCCCCCGATGTCAAATTTCGTCGCGGCCCGGGGGCCCTGAAAAGTCGATTTTCCGGGGCGGTACTGGTAGCTTGCACGGCAGAAGCTGGTGCAGGCGCACCAGACTGCCTGCAGCGGGAAGGGGACTCGGAGCTCAGGCCAATACCCATCCACCTGGCAGGAGCACTTCCCGGTGCAAAGGCACGTCTTTCCGTCCCCGATTTCCCGGCTGGGCCCTATTCTGGCGGCCGTTTTTCTCAGCGCCACGGCGGTACCCCTGCTCGCGGCACCCGGCATGCCGCCGCCGGCCGTCATCGTCGAAAACGTCGGGATCTACCCCATTGCCGACCGGATCGAGGCCCTGGGCACCCTGCTCGCCAACGAAACCGTGCGGATCACCGCCAACGTCTCCGACACCATCTCCCGGATCCACTTCGAGGACGGCCAGGCCGTGGAGGCCGGCGACGTGCTCGTGGAGCTCACGGACGCGGAGGAAGCCGCCCTGCTCGCCGAGGCGGAAACCCTGGCCGAGGAGGCGAAACGCCAGTTCGAGCGCTTCGAGGGTCTGGTCACCCGGGGCAGCGCTTCGGAAGCCCAGCTCGACGAGCAGCGGCGGATCTGGCGCGCCGCGGAGGCCCGGCTGGACGCGGTCCGCTCCCGGCTTCGTGACCGGCTGGTCACCGCACCCTTCAGCGGCCGGGTGGGCCTGCGCCGGGTGAGCCCGGGCGCCCTGCTCTCGCCGGGCGACACCATCACCACCCTGGTGGACGACTCGCAGATGAAGCTCGACTTCAGCGTCCCGGCCATCTATTTCACGAGCGTGCGCCCCGGCACGCGGATCGAGGCCGTCACTCCGGTGCTGCCCGACCAGACCTTCGTCGGCACCGTGTCCTCCGTGGACAGCACCATCGACCCAGTGACCCGGGCCATCACCGTGCGGGCGGTAATCCCGAACGACGACCACGAGCTGGTGGCCGGCATGCTGATGACCCTGGCCGTGCTCAGAAACGAGCGGGACGCCATCGTCATCGCCGAGGAGGCCGTGGTTCCCCAGGGCGAAAATACGTACGTGTTCGTGGTGAGCGAGATCAACGGTGAGCAGCGGGCAGAGCGGCGCGACGTGGAGCTCGGCACGCGCATGCCGGGCCGGGTGGAGGTGCTCTCCGGACTGGCGGTAGGGGAGAGAATCATTACCCACGGCACCCTCAAGGTGCGCCCCGGGATGACCGTGCGCGTCAAGGCCGTGGACGATGGCAGCGAGTCCATCGAGACGCTGATCCGCTCCGACGACACCGCGAGCCGCAGCGGCACGGCCGACCGGGTGCCAACCGCATGATCCTCACAGACACCTCGGTCCGGCGACCGGTCTTCGCCGCCGTCATCTCCCTGCTGCTGATCGCATTCGGGCTGATCGCGTTCGACCGGCTGCCGCTCAGAGAATATCCGGACATCGACCCGCCGGTGGTGAGCATCGAGACCATCTACCGGGGCGCGGCCGCCTCCGTGGTGGAGACCCGCATCACCCAGGTGCTCGAGGAGCGCATCGCCGGCGTGGAGGGTATCGAGTTCATCGAGTCCTCGAGCCGCGACGGCTCGAGCGAAATCACCATCGAGTTCAAGGTGGGCCGCGACGTGGACGCCGCCGCCAACGACATCCGCGACCGGGTGAGCGGCGCCCTGCAGGCGCTGCCCGTGGAGGCGGACCCGCCGGAAGTGCGCAAGGTGGACGCCAACGGCTCGGTGATCATGTGGATCAACCTGGTGAGCGACCGGATGACGGTGCCGGAGCTCACCGACTATGCCGAACGCTATCTGGTCGACCGCTTCTCCGTGCTGGACGGGGTGGCGAGGGTGTTCGTCGGCGGCGCCCAGCGTTACGCCATGCGCATCTGGCTCGACCGGCGGGCGCTGGCGGCTCGCGGCCTGACGGTGAACGACGTGGAGGATGCGCTGCGCGCCAGCAACGTGGAGCTGCCTGCCGGCGAGGTGGAGTCCGTGGAGCGGCAGTTCACCGTGCGCGTGCAGCGCAACTTCGAAACCCCGGACGACTTCAGCCAGCTCGTGATCGCCACCGGTGCGGACGGCTACCTGGTGCGGCTCGGCGACGTGGCGCGGGTGGAGCGGGGCACGGAGGAGGACCGCAACTTCTTCCGCGGCAACGGTATTCCTCAGGTGGGTCTCGGCGTGGTGCGCCAGTCCACGGCGAACCTGCTGGACGTGGCCCGGGCCGCCAAGCGGGAGATGGAGGTGCTCGGCCCCTCGCTGCCGGAAGGCATGGCCTTCAAGCAGAGCTACGACTCCTCCGTGTTCGTGGAGGGGGCCGTGAACGAGGTGTACAAGACCCTGTTTATTGCCGTGGGGCTCGTGGTGCTCGCCATCTTCCTGTTCCTCGGCAGCTTCCGCGCCATGCTGGTGCCGGCGGTGACGGTGCCGGTGTGCATCGTCGCCACCTTCATCGCGCTCTATGCGCTCGACTTCTCGGTGAACCTGCTCACCCTGCTGGCGCTGGTGCTCGCCATCGGCCTGGTTGTGGACGACGCCATCGTCATGCTCGAGAACATCCACCGGCGCATCGACCACTACGGCGAGTCGCCGCTGGTGGCGTCGTTCCGCGGCGCCCGCCAGGTGGGTTTCGCCATCGTCGCCACCACCGCCGTGCTGGTGGCCGTGTTCGTGCCCATTGCCTTCCTGCAGGGCGATGTGGGAAGGCTCTTCTCCGAGTTTGCGCTCACCATGGCGGCTGCCGTGGTGTTCTCCGCCATCGTCGCGCTCACCCTGGCGCCGGCCCTGTCGTCGAAGGTGCTGCGCGAGAGCGAGGGCGAGAACCGGCTGACGAAGATGATCGATCACAACTTCATGGTGGTGAACCGCATCTACCGGCGGATGCTCGAGTTCGTGCTGCGCCACCGCTGGTTCGCGGTGGTGGGGTTCCTGGCCGTGATTGCGGCGAGCCTCGCGCTGCTCCGTGTCATCCCCCAGGAGTACACCCCGGACGAGGACCGCGGCAGCTTCTTCACCTACGTGCGCGGTCCCGAGGGTGCCACCTTCGAGTACATGACCCCCTACATGAACGAGATCGAGCGGCGGCTCACCCCCTACATCGAGTCCGGCGAGATCCAGCGGCTGCTGATCCGCACCCCGGGCGGCTTCGGCGGCGTGCCGCAGTTCAACTCTGGCGTCGCCGTGGTGGTGCTGGCGCCGTTTGGCGAGCGCCGCTCCGGGCACGTGATCCTGGACGAGGTCCGCCAGGTGCTCTCTGACCTGCCCGGCGTGTTCGCCTTTCCGGTGATGCGCCAGGGCTTTGGCTCCAATGCCAACAAGCCCGTGCAGTTCGTGATCGGCGGCGGCTCCTACGAGGAGCTCGCCCGTTGGCGCGACCTGCTGCTCGAGCGCATCGATCAGGACAATCCCGGCCTGGTCGGTCTCGACTGGGACTACAAGGAGACCCAGCCCCAGCTCAAGGTGCACATCGACTACAATCGGGCAGCGGACGTCGGCGTGTCCATCGCCGACATCGGCCGCACGCTGGAGACCCTGCTCGGCAGCCGCCGGGTGACCACCTACCTGGACAACGGCGAGGAGTACGACGTGATCGTCGAGGGCGAGCGGGACGCCCAGCGCACGCCGTCCTCCATGGAGAACATCTACGTGCGCTCGGCCACCACGGGCTCGCTCATTCCGCTCGCCAACCTGGTGCGCCTCGAGGAGTTCGCGGATTCCAACAGCCTGAACCGCTACAACCGGGTGCGGGCCATCACCTTCGAGGCGAACCTGGCGCCGGGGCTGGTGCTGGACGAGGCCATCACCTACCTGGAAAACCTGGTGCGGGAGACGCTGCCGGACGGCGCGGTGATCGACTACAAGGGTCAGTCGCGCGACCTCCGGGAATCCACCGCGTCGGTGATGTTCGTGATGCTGCTCGGCATCGCCGTGGTGTTCCTCGCGCTCTCGGCGCAGTTCGAGAGCTTCCGGCACCCACTGACCATCATGCTGACGGTGCCGCTGGCCATCTTCGGCGGGCTGCTCGGCCTCTGGGCCACGGGCAACACCATCAACATCTACAGCCAGATCGGCCTGGTGATGCTGGTGGGCCTCGCCGCCAAGAACGGCATCCTCATCGTCGAGTTCGCCAATCAGCTCCGCGACGAGGGCTTCGAGTTCCGGGAAGCGCTCGTACGCGCCTGCGAAGTGCGCCTGCGGCCCATCGTGATGACCACCATGACCACGGCGGCGGGCACCCTGCCGCTGATCTTCGGTTCCGGTGCCGGCGCCGAGACCCGGCAGGTGATCGGCATCGTGGTGTTCGCCGGGGTCACCGTGGCCACGCTGTTCACGCTGTTCGTGGTGCCGGTGGCCTACCAGATGTTCTCGGGCACGGCCGCCTCGCCGAAGGCGACGGCGAGAAAGCTCGAGCGCGAGCTGGAACGTCAGCCGCGATCCGATGGCGGCGGGGAGATGCAGCCCGCCGGTTGAGTGCGCGGCGCGGCGCCCGATCCCCGGCGGTTCGGGCACCGTTTCGGCCAATGTTTCGGGCAACTGGGGTTCTGCCCTAACATGAGCGCCCCACCCGCCGGAGCCATCATGCGCCGCACACCCCGCCGGTTCCTGCCACCTGCGCTGGCCGCCGTGGTGTTGCTCGCCTGCCTGCCCGTGATACCCGTGCGCGCGGAAACGGTGGATCTCGACGTCATGCACCGCATCCGCAGCGAGGCTTTCTTCCACTCGCGGGTGATGGACTATCTGCACGTGATCGCCGATCGCAACGGCCCGCGGGTGACCGGCTCTCCCGGTTACCGGCGCGCCGCCGAGGCGGCCATCGCCGAGCTCGAGGCGGCCGGCATTCCCAACGCGACCCTCGAGACCTGGGGCACCTTCGGCCGCGGCTGGGAGTGGACGCGCGTGGCGGTGCAGATGCACGCGCCGCAGGAAACTACCCTCACCGGCATACCGGCGGACTTCAGCCCGGGCACGGACGGACCGGTCCGGGGCACCGTGGCCTTCGCGCCGGTGTGGCCGCACGAGTCCGACCGTCCGGAGGACGAGAACCTGATCCGGGTGGCGGAGCAGCTCGAGCGCTGGATGGCCGAGCACACCGGCAGGCTCGCCGGCCGGATCGTGATGCTGGAGCACCCGCTGGCGTGGATGCTGCCTGAGCAGCAGGACGTGTTCCGGTTCAGCGACGAGGACCTGGCCGATCTTGCCGCCTCCAACGACGACCAGCCGCTGGCTCCCGGCCCCTATCCCAAGCTCACCTGGCCGCTCATCGAGTTCCCCGTGGAGCGGGAGGCGGCGTCCCGGGTGTGGGACGTGATGCCGCTCGAGTTCGCCGCGGATCGCTGGCGCATGGAGGCAGCCCTGCGCGGACGGATGTTCGCCTTTCTGGTTCGCGAGGGCGTGGCCGCCGTGCTGATCCCGGGCTACGAGTCCCGGGCCGCCGTGCTCTTCCAGAGCGACTTCGGCACTCACGAGCCGGCGCACGCCTCGCCGCCGCCCACCGTGGCCCTCATGCCCGAGCACTACAACCGCCTGCACCGGCTCATCGAGCGGGGCGAGAGGGTGGAGGTTTCGGTGGACGTGGACGCCACGATTTTCGAGAACCAGCCCGGGCAGAACGTGATCGCCGAGCTGCCGGGCACCGGCCGCAGGGGCGAGCTGGTGATGCTCGGCGCCCACCTCGATTCCTGGCATGGCGCCACCGGTGCCACGGACAACGCCTCGGGCAGCGCCGTGGTGCTGGAAGTGATGCGGATCCTGAAGACGCTGGGCGTGCCGCTGCAACGCACGGTGCGGGCGGCACTCTGGGACGGCGAGGAGCAGTGCCTGTGCGGTTCGCGTGGGTATGTGAGGAATCACTTCGCGGATCCGGTGAGCATGGCGCTCAAGCCCGGGCACGGGAAGCTCTCCGCCTACTTCAACCTGGACAACGGCAGCGGCAGGGTCCGCGGCGTGTACCTGCAGGGCAACGACATGGCCCGGCCGATCTTCGAGGCGTGGCTGGCGCCGTTCGCCGAGTACGGTGTGAGCACCCTCACCCTCACCAACACCATTGGCACGGACCACCTCTCCTTCAACGCCGTCGGCCTGCCCGGCTTCCAGTTCGTGCAGGACCCGCTCGACTACAACCTGAACACCCACCACTCCAATGTGGACGACGTGGGGCACATCTCCGAAGGCGACCTCATGCAGGCCGCCGCGGTGGTGGCCACCGCCGTCTACCACACCGCCCAGCGCGAAGAGATGATGCCGCGCAAGCCGCTGCCGGCGCCGCTGCCGCCGAAGGGGCCGCTGCCTGACGAGCTCCGCGACTGACATGGCGACGGCCGTCGGCAGCTCCAGACCTGCGCCGGCGGACCGGCTCGGCCAGGTGAGCTGGGCGCTCTTCGAGTGGGCGCGCAACCCCTACTACATCCTCATCGTCATCTACATTTTCGGCCCGTATTTCTCCACGGAGGTGATCGGCGATCCGGTCCGCGGCCAGGCCATCTGGGGCTACATCAACGGCTTCGCCGGCGCGGTGACGGCGTGCCTCGCACCGTTCCTCGGCGCCATCGCGGACAAGGTGGGCCGGCGCAAACCGTGGATCGGCGCCTTCGTGATCATGATGTTTCCCGCCATCGTGCTGCTCTGGTTCGCGGTGCCGGGCGAAGCGGGCCCGGGCATCCTCACGGTGGCGGTGGCGCTCGCGGTGGCCGGCACGGGCTCGGCCTTCTCCGAGGTCTTCCACAACGCCATGCTGCCTTCCATCGTGCCCTACCCGCGCCTCGGCGCGCTCTCCGGGCTCGGCCTCAGTCTCGGCAACGCCGGCGCGCTGGTGATCCTGGTCGCCATGCTCTACGGCTTCGCGCTGCCGGCCTCGGGACTCCTCGACTGGCCGTTCCTGCCGGATCACGTGCTGTTCGGCCTCGACACCAGCACCTTCGAGCACGACCGCATCTCGGCGCCGATCGCCGCCGTGTGGCTGCTGGTGTTCTCGCTGCCGTTGTTTCTGTTCACCCCGGATCAGGTGGGCACGGGCACCAGCGCCGGTCAGGCCGTGCGGCAGGGCATGCGCGACGTGCTGAATACGATCCGGCGTCTCAAACACTACCGCAACATCGCGCTGTATCTCGGCGCGCGGATGCTGTTCAACGACGGCAAGGTGGCGATCATGACCTTCGGCATGATCTACGCCTCCGGCATCTTCGGCTGGGGTGGGGCCGAACGGCTCATGGTGGGCGTTTTTCTCACGGTGTTCGCCGTGGCCGGCGGGCTGATCGGCGGCGCCCTGGACGATCTCTTCGGCTCGAAGAAAGCGATCCTCTTCACCATCGGCGGCAATTCGCTGGCGCTGCTGGTGGCGATCTCCATCACGCCGACCACGATTCTCTTCATCCCGTTCGACGGCCTGTCAGATCCGGTGTGGAGCTTCCCGTACTTCCAGACCCTGCCGGAGATCGTCTACCTGCTCACCTCCGTGCTCTTCGCGCTCTTCATCACCTCCGCCTATGCCAACAGCCGCACCATGCTGGCGCGCATCGCGCCGGAGACGGAGATGACCAAGTTCTTCGGCCTCTACGCGCTCTCCGGCCAGGTGACCACCTTCATCGCGCCGATTCTGGTGGCCTTCTTCACCGACTTCTTCGTCAGCCAGCGTGTGGGCATGGCATCGATCCTGCTGCTGCTGGTGTCGGGATTCGTGCTCATGTTCTGGGTGAAGGAGGAGCGCTCGGCGCCGCACGAGCGGGAAGGTGCGGCTGCCAGATGATCCGGAAGGGGTGCGCACCGTTTTCCGGCCCGCGCTCGTCGCGGGCTAGGGCCTGTTGCCGGTGACCAGCGCGTAACCCAGGCGGCGATCGGAGAACAGACGCTGCGAGGCCAGTATCCGCCAGAGACCGGCGAATCCCCAGCGGCGCAGTGCGTACGTGCCGATACGCAGCTGACCGAGCAGACCGATCTGCGATCTCGTCTCCCGCATCCAGCGTTCCTTCACCGCCGAGTGATCCTCAACGTGCACGTCCACCAGACCGGCGTCAACGAACAGGTTCCGCCAACCATCGAGCGATTCCGGAGCTTCGTGCTCGTATCGGGCGAGACGCCGGCGGAGTGCCTCGGGCGCGTCCGGCTGCCAGAACAGGTCGTGCATGCCCACACAGCCGCCAGGGCGGACGACGCGCGCCATGCCGGCAAGCGTTGTGGCTTTGTCCAGCAGGCTCAGCGTGCACTCGCAGATCACAACGTCGAAGGTGGCGTCCTCGAACGGCATCGCCTGCGCGTCACCGTGGCGGAAGCTGATGTCCAGGCCACGCTCGGCGGCTTTGATGCGGCCACGCTCCAGGAGCGTCTCGGAGCGATCGAGCCCCGTCACACGGGCCCCGGACTCCGCTGCCAGAAAACAGGTCGACTCGCCCGCTCCGCACGCCACGTCCAGCACGCGGGTGCCGGTGGTGATCCCACAGGCACGGGCCAGCTCGGTGGTGAGGGTCAGCCCGCCGGGATGCAGGCTGGCGAGCATCACCACGCCGGACTCGACGAGCGCCTCGAGCGACGGCCCGTTCTGGTCGGTACGGCCGTTCATGAGCACAGCCTAGCAGGTCTGGCAGCATGGCACCGCACGAGGCGTATCATCACCGGAATCCGGGTATGAGGGCGCGCATGAAACGGATCCGGCACGCGATGCTGAGCACCCTGCTGCTTGGTGCCTGCTCCCATTCCTGGGACGACTGCGGCGAGCGCTACTGCCTGGACGTCCGGCCGCCGCAGCACGCCGGCGGCGTCGGCGCGGCCCAGGGACTCGACGTGATGAACGATGTCATCTGGATCATCGGCGATGCGGACACCGGCGTGGCACGCGCGTTCTCACTCGCTGCCCACGGCGATCTCGAGCCGACCGGTGCGCGGATCGCGCTGACGGAGAACGGCGGCAACCTGGTGCCGCACCCCACTGGCCTCACCAGCCAGTCCGGCGTGGGCACGTTTCTCGGCAATACGGTAGGCGGCCGTGGCGAGATCCTGCTGGTGGACTGGGACATGGCGGCGGCGAACGGGACGCTGGACGGCGCCGTGCTGAACGTGGTGCAGGACGGAGAGGCGCGCGAAGGGTCGCGCCCGGAGCTGGTGTGGACGGACAACCGCTGGCTGCTGGCCAGCGCCGACTACGGTGACGACCGCAACGAGGTGAGGCTCTACGATCCGGACTTCCTGCTGAGCGCGGCGGATACCACAGAGGCGAACGTGCTCGTGGCACGCTACCCGTCGCCGCCCTACGTGCAGTCGCTGCACTACTGGGCGGCCGAGGACGTTCTGATCCTGGTGCGCAACCGCAAGTCGGGGGAGGGCTGGCGGCTCACCTGCGTCGATGTCACCGCCACCTGGTCGAGCGGCGCGCTGGTGGTGGTGGACGAGCTCGAGCCCGGTGCGCCGGGGGAGCTCGAAGGCCTGCACGTCGTCGACGGCGAGCGGGTGCTGATGGTCACCAGCAGCCGTTCGAACAACGCCTATCCGGGAACGTTGACGCGGCGATGACGGACTATCTCGCCATCCTGGAGACGCCCGCGCCGGTGAACGTCGCGGAGGTCAAGCGTCTGGCACGCCACGGCTGCCTGGACATTCACCGGGTGCGCTGGCCGCTCGCCTGCCTGGCGGACGATGGGCGCAGGATGCTCTGCTGGTACCAGGCGCGGGATGCGGAGTCGGTGCGGCTGGTGCTGCGTCAGCAGGGTTACCTCGAAGCCGCTGTGCTGCCGGTGGGCGCAGCGGAAGGCGGCATGGTGCCGACCGGCGACTGCGTGATTGCCGAATGGGAAGCGGCTGCCGGTGACCCGGTGGTCGGGCAGCGCGTCGCCCATGCGCTGGCGGCGGCGGGGTTCGGGAGCGCGCACGGTCTCGTCCGGCCGGGCGGGGCGGCTGGGGTCTGCGTGGTCGGCGGCGGCGAGGTGGAGCCTGTGGCCGACTGCATCGAACTCGCCGGGGTGACGGTCACCCGGGTATGGCGCGCTACGGCCGTCGACCCGCGGCCTGCGCCGCTGTTCGCCGCGTCTGCCGCCGCACGGGCGGACGAGGCACCGGCGAAGCGCCAGACTGCACCGTCCACCCGACCGGCGCCGGCACCTGCCGGGGAGGTGCTCGACGCGATCATCATCGGCGCCGGCATGTCGGGGCTGTGCATGCTGGAACGGCTGCGCCGCATGGGCCTGACGGCGCGCGTCTACGAGCGCGGCGCGGACGTCGGCGGCGTCTGGTACTGGAACCGTTATCCGGGCGCGCGCGTGGACTCGGAGGTCTACACCTACGGCTATGCGTTCTCGGAAGCGCTGCTGCGCGACTGGTCCTGGCAGGAGCTGTTCTCGGCGCAGCCGGAGCTCTCCCGGTACTTCCGTCATGTGGCGGACCGCTTCGAGCTGCGGCCGCACGTGCGCTTCAACACGCGGGTGGACGCCGCGATATGGGACCCGGCCGGCGGCTGCTGGCGGGTGGAGACGGACACGGGCGAGCGGGTTGCCGCGCGATTCCTGATTGCCGCCTCCGGCTCGCTTACCGAGCCGCAGCTCCCGGACTACCCGGGTATCGACACCTTCGCCGGCGAGCTCTTCCATACCGCACGCTGGCCGGAATCGGGCGTCGATCTCGCCGGCAAACGGGTCGGCGTCATCGGCACGGGGGCGACCGGGGTCCAGGTGATCCAGACCATCGCCCCGGCGGTCGCCTCGCTCACCGTGTTTCAGCGAACCCCCAACTACTGCCTGCCGCAGCGCAACCGCCCGCTCGCCGACGCGGACAGGGCGCGGATCGCGGCGGGCTGGGCCGACATCCTGGCAGCCTGCCGGAAGTCCGCGGGCGGGTTCATTCACGTGGCGGATGCGCGCTCCGGCCTGGCGGTGACCGCCGCGGAGCGCGAGGCCAAGTTCGAAGCGCTCTGGGCGCAGCCGGGCTTCGCCTTCTGGTTCTCGAATTTTGCGGACCTGATGATGAGCGCGGAGTTCAACGAGCTCGCCTGCGACTTCGTGCGCCGGAAGATCCGCGCGCGCGTGACCGATCCGGCCGTCGCCGCGAGGCTGATGCCGGACCACCCCTTCGGCAGCAAGCGGGTGCCGCTGGAAAACGGCTACTACGAGACCTTCAACCGGCCCAACGTCCGCCTGGTCGATCTCCGGGACACGCCCATCGAGCAGATCGCGCCGACGGGTATCCGCACCGCGGCGGAGCTTCACACCCTGGACGTGATCGTCTGCGCCACGGGCTTCGATGCCGGCACTGGCGCCCTGACGCGCATCGACCTCCGCGGCGCCGACGGCGGAACACTGACCGGGAAGTGGCGCGACGGGCCGCGCACCTTCCTGGGGCTCCTGGTCGCCGGTTTTCCGAACCTCTTCATCGTCAACGGCCCGCACAACGCGGCGGCGCTGTGCAACGCCGGACGCTGCATCGAGCAGAACGTCGACTGGATCGCCCGCTGCCTCGACGAGATGCGCGCGCGGTGCTCGACGCGGATCGAGCCCACGCCCGAGGCGGAGGCTGAATGGACCGAGCACGTGCACGACGTGGCGGCGGGCTCCGTCCTCGCCCGGATGACGAATTCCTGGTTCTACGGCGCGAACACACCCGGCAAGCCGCGCAAGGTGACGATCTACGCGGCGGGCGCCCGGGCACATCGGGAGCAGTGCGAGGCGGTCGCGGCGGCGGGGTATCCGGGGCTGACGATGGGGTGAGCGCGGGTGAACTCCCTCGGCGGGGACGTGTATGCTCCCGGCAACCCGATCCACTACCGATCAACCATCGATCAACATCGATCAGCAGGAGCACTTTCATGACAGTCAAACGCCTCCACGTCGGCCCCCGGCTCTCCCAGGTCGCCATCCACGGCAACACCGTCTACACGGCCGGTATCGTCGCGGACGATCCGAAGCAGGACGCCGCGGGCCAGACGAAGCAGATCCTCACCAAGATCGACGGCTACCTCGCGGAAGCGGGCTCGGACAAGTCGCGCATGCTCTCCGTGAGCATCTGGCTCGCGGACATGGCCGACTACGCGGCCATGAACGGCGTGTGGGATACCTGGGTGGACAAGGCCAACACGCCGCCGCGGGCCTGCGTGGAGTCGAAGCTCGCCGCGCCTCAGTACAAGGTGGAGATCCGGGTGGTGGCGGCCCGCGACTGAGGGAAGCGACATGGAAACCGATCTGTCCCGACGCCGGTTCCTGACCACGTCCGGCGCGCTCGGCGGCGTCGCCTGGCTGAAGCTCGCAGGGCCAACGCTGGCGGCCATCACCGCATCGGCCTGCACTGCCCGGGAATCGGCGTCTTCCTTCGAATCGTTCAGCGAGGCGGAGGCGGCGGAAATCACGGCCATCGCCGCGCGCCTCATCCCCACCACCGACACGCCGGGCGCGACGGAGGCGGGGGTGATCCACTTCATCGACAAGGCTTTCACCCGGGTCGGTCCGTGGGGGCCGCTCGACGAGTTTCGAGTCGGTCTGGCGGACTTCGAGACGGCGGTGGCCGCAGCGCATCGCCGCCAGTCCTTCTCGGCGCTTCCCGCCGATGCGCAGGATGCGTTCCTGGCCACCCAGGAAGGCAGCGGGTTCTTCGAGCTCTTCCGGCAGATGACCATCGTCGGCTTCTTCGCCATGTCGTCCTACGGTGGCAATCGGGATCACGTCGGTTGGCAGCTGATCGACTTCCCGGGTCACGGCGCGTGGACGCCCCCCTTCGGCTACTACGACCAGGAGGCGGCCGACCATGCGGGCTAGTGTCACCTTCAGGGAAACCGAGCCGGTGGACTTCGTGATCGTCGGCTCGGGCTCGGCCGGCGGCATTATCGCCAGAGAGCTCTCCAGCGCGGGCTTCGAGGTGGTAGTGCTGGAGCAGGGACCCTACCGGCAGCCCCACGAGTTCGGCCACGACGAGCTGGCCACCGTCTTCGGCCAGGAGCTGCTCGGTGGCCTGAACGACGTGCACGGTCAGACCTTCCGCCACTACGAGCACGAGACGGCGAAGAAGCCGCTCGTGCAGCCCGTGCGTTACGCCCGCGGCGTGGGCGGCAGCAGCGTGCACTTCACCGCCAACTTCTGGCGACTGCGACCGTCCGACTTCAGGGAGCGGAGCCTGCTCGGTTCCATCGAGGGCACCAACTTCGCCGACTGGCCAATCACCTACGAGGAGCTCGAGCCTTACTACACGCGGGTGGACTGGGAGATCGGCGTGTCCGGCGCGCCGGGGCCGTTCGACGCGCCGCGCTCGAAACCCTTCCCCATGCCGCCCATGCCCATCAAGTCCTCGGGTGTGCTGCTGGAGAAGGGGGCGAAAAAGCTCGGTCTGCACGCGCAGCCGGCGCCACTGGCCATCCTCTCCCAGCCGCACAACGGCCGCGCACCCTGCATCAACTGCGGCTACTGCATGTACTACGGCTGCGAGGTGGGCGCGAAGTCCTCAACGCTCGCCGCCATGATCCCGCAGGCAGAGGCCACGGGCCGCTGCGAGATCCGCCCCGAGTCCGTGGTGGTCCGCGTCGAGACGGGGGCAGACGGCCGGGCGACCCGCGTCGTCTACCTGGATTCAGAAGGCACGGAACGGGCCCAGGCGGCAAAGGCCGTGGTGCTCTCGGCGAACGGTGCGGAGACGACGCGCCTGCTGCTGCTCTCCGAGAGCGCGCAGCATCCGGACGGTCTCGCCAATTCCAGCGGCTTCGTCGGCCGGAACCTCATGCACAACGGCCACTCCCTGGCGCAGGGCGTGTTCGAGTATCCCCTCAACGACTACAAGGGCCCGCAGGTCTCGAGGATCATTCACGACTTCTACGAAGCCGACCCAGCGCGCGGCTTCTACGGTGGCGGCGGCATCGATGCACGCCCGCTGTTCTCCGCCACGCCCATTCTCCATGCGCTGAATGCCATGCCGCCGGACGTGCCGCGCTGGGGCGCGGACTGGAAACAGGCCATCGCACACAACTTCACCCGGCAGATGGCGCTCACCGGCAACACCACGTCGCTGCCGCTCGACCGCAACAACATCACTCTGGATCCGGTGAGCAAGGACATCTGGGGCAGGCCGGCGATCCGCGAGACCTACCACGACCACCCGGACGACCTGGCCATGGCCGCCTTTCTGCTGGAGCGGAACATGGAGCTCCTCGAGGCCGCCGGCGCCGTGAAGGCCTGGCGATCGCCGGTGGAAGCGAGCACGGGCGGCGAGCATCTGCTCGGCACCTGCCGGATGGGCGACGATCCGGCCACCTCGGTGGTCGACCGTTACCACCGCACTCACGACGTGCCGAACCTCTTCATCTGCGATGGCAGCAGCATGGTCACCTCGGGCCGCGGTCAGCCGACCATGACGATCATGGCGCTGGCGTTCCGGGCGTCGGAGCACATGGCGGCGGCGGCGCGACGGGGGGAGGTCTGACAGCGTGGGAAGCTGCTAGGCCGGCGATCGCGCAACACTCCTGCCGAGACAGGCACCGGCGACCGCGCAGGATAGCTTCAGATACGTCGAACCAGCCGCCCAGATCAGCACGTCCGCATGTTGCGCCGGATAGCCTGCCGGAACCGCCGCCAGGGTAGCCAGAGCCGCGGCGCCGAAACCCCACCCGGCGCCGTGACGCCAACCCAGAAAGACTACCGGGAGGAGGTAAGGGAAGATCGAATAGACGGTAGTGGTGGTCGCCTGATTGACGAGTGCCAGCACCAGCAGCCACAGCAACGTCAGCGTCGCATCGCGCACGAACGTCGGGTTCTGACCGTCGGCGGGGTGGGTCGGCATGGAATGCTGGACACTTCCGTGAGCTTCGATCCCAGTCTCCGTCGGGGTGGCGCGGCGGGCGCGTAAAAATCGCGTAAAGAATCGCGTCGGCACCTTCTGCTGAACACCACTACTGCAGAAGAATACCGCCCGCCTTTCATGTCGATGTCGTCCCCATTCCAGCGCGATTCTCAACCAGGACGGGCGAGCACCGGTGACCATCCTCAACCTGTGCAGCATTCTCGTCGTTCTCTACAGCTTCTCCATGCTGGTCCCGTGCCTGATCGGGCTGGTCCACGGTGAGCAGGACCTCTCTGCGTTTCTGATCACCTTTGCGGGCGCGCTGTCGCTCGGCAGCACGTGCTGGCTGGCGACACGTAAACACACCGAGACATTGAGAACACGCGACGGCTTCCTCGTCACGGTGCTGTTCTGGCTGATCTTCTCGATCGTCAGCACGATGCCGTTTCTGCTGGACCGGCGTCTCGAGCTCAGCGTCATCGATGCCGTGTTCGAAGGCACCTCGGGCATCACCACCACGGGCGCATCGGTGCTCGCCAACATCGATCTCGCGCCGAAGTCGATCCTGTACTACCGCGCTCAGCTGAATTTCCTGGGAGGTCTGGGAATCATCGTGCTGGCGATCGCCGTGCTGCCCCTGCTCGGTATCGGTGGTGCAAAACTCTATCAGTCGGAAACTCCGGGGCCACTGAAGGAAGAGCGGCTCACGCCCCGATTGAAAGATACCGCCACGCATCTCTGGCTGACGTACGTGGGGCTGGCGGTGATCTGCGGGCTCGCCTACTTCTGGGCCGGCTTGAGCTGGTTCGACGCGGTGTGCCACAGCTTGTCGACGGTCTCGCTGGGCGGATTCTCTCCCCGTGGGGAAAGCCTCGGGTACTACGACAGTCTGGCCGTCGAGCTGGTGGGGGGCGTGTTCTCGATCCTGGCAGCAATCAACTTCGCTCTGTACTTCACAGCCTTCGCCCGCCGGAGCTTTCTCCCGATCATCGGCAATCCGGAGCTGCGGTTCTTTCTGCTCGTGCTGACGCTGGTGGTGGCCTTCGTCTGTGTCGAGATCGATCGGGCAGGGCTGTTCGGTGGGTCAGAGGGACTGGTGCACGGCTTTTTTCAGGCAGTCTCGATCATG
This sequence comes from Pseudomonadales bacterium, assembly GCA_050185825.1. GTDB lineage: Bacteria > Pseudomonadota > Gammaproteobacteria > Pseudomonadales > Azotimanducaceae > SZUA-309. The sequence continues at coordinate 223,578 of JBFWZA010000002.1, forward strand.
ACCGACAACGGCCTCACGGCCGCCGGGTATCCTTCCTGGCCGGAGCACATCGTGCTGCTGATGCTCGGCTCCAGTTTCTTCGGCGGCTGCGTCGGCTCGACCTGCGGCGGCATCAAGGCCATGCGGTTTCTGCTGCTCTACCAGCAGAGCAATCGGGAGGTGAAGCAGCTCATTCACCCGGCGGCGGTCTATGCCAACACGGTCGGCAGCAGCGCCGTCTCGGATCGTGTCGTTCGCTCCGTCTGGGGCCTGTTTTTCCTCTACTCGATGGTTGCTTCTGCCTTCATCTGGGGTCTCACCGCCACCGGCTACGATCTGGCCACGGCCTTCGGTACGGTCGCCGCCTGTCTCAACAACATGGGCGTCGGCCACGGGGAGACCGCGACCGGATTCGGCGGGCTCAACGATCCCGCGAAGTGGATGATGTGCGCCGCGATGCTGTTTGGCCGGCTGGAAATCTTTCCGATCATGATCGTGCTTTCACGGACGTTCTGGCGGTTCTGAACGAAATCCAGGGAACCCGGCCGCGGGGGTACAATTCTCACGCTCCAGGAGGATTCGCTGACGAAGACAGAACCTTCCATCCGCGCAGAGACCATCCGCAGGATCTTTTCTACCAGGCCGGCACGCGATTATGTGCTGGTGCTGGTCGCCGTCGTTGCTTCCGCCGGCGTCGCCCACGTGCTGCAGCCCGTGCTGCCGCTCCCGAGCCTCTCGCTGGTCTTCCTGATGGGCGTGCTGCTGGTCGCTGTGAGAACCGCGCCGCTACCGGCGCTCGCCGCCGCCCTTGCGAGCGCGCTGGCGTACAACTTCTTTTTCACGGAGCCGCGCTTCACCTTCTACATCCACCGAACCGACGAGCTGCTGACGGTCGTCACGTTCCTAACCGTCGGGCTCATCGCCGGGCACGTTGCGGGCCGTCTGCGTCAGCAGATGTCGGCCCTGAATGAAAGTCACGAGCAGACACGCACGCTTGCGGAACTCAACCGCAGACTTGCTGCGGCCGGCGATGCGAGGGCACTGGCGGAAGGCGCCGTGTCTCTGCTCGAAGACCGACTGCAGCTGCCCACCGTCATTCTCTCTCGTGGGGAGCAGGGCCTGGAGCGACTCGCAGGGTCCGATGTCGGAACGCAGCTCGATCCGACTTCGCTGGATGTGGCCCGATGGGTGTTCGACCATCGCCTTTCCTCCGGGCATCTGGAGAGCGCAGCGTCGGACACGGCGTGGTGGTTTGCGCCGCTGATTGCCGAAAGCGAGATATTCGGTGTGATCGGCCTTCTTGTTGGCCGGAATGCGTCCCCACCTCCACGGTCCTCCATGCTGGAGGTGATTGCCGGGCACGTTGCGCTGGCGATGGCGCGGGTGCACATCGCCGGCGATCTGCGTCGCGCAGAGCTGGCGGAGGAGAGCGAGCGACTGCGTTCAGCGCTGCTGTCATCCGTGTCCCACGATCTGAAAACGCCGCTGGCTTCCATGCTGGGTGCGGCCAGCACACTGCGGGATCTCGGGGAGGATCTTTCTCCGACCGATCGCCGCGAGCTGGCCGACGCTATCGCGCTGGAGGGTGCCCGCCTTAATCGCTACATCCAGAATCTTCTCGACATGACGCGACTCGGCCAGGGAACGCTGAAGGTCGAGCGGGACTGGATCGAGGTGGACGACATACTGAATGCGGTCGTGCGTCGTACCGCGGATGCCTGTGCCCACTTCAGGGTGGAGAGATGCGTGCCGAGAAATCTGCCGCTGCTCTTCGTTCACCCCGCCCTGATCGAGCAGGCGCTCGTGAACGTGATGGAAAACGCCGCCAGATTCTCGCCGCCAGGCGGCACGATCACGATCGAGGCCTGCCTCGAGCGCGACGAGATGCATCTGCGCATCTCGGATGAGGGGCCGGGTATTCCGGCCGAGGATCGCCAGCGCGTGTTCGACAAATTCTTCACCGGGTCCCGCCGCGACGGCGACAGTCAGCATACCGGTCTGGGACTGACCATCTGCGCGGGCATGATCGCCGCCCACATGGGCAGGGTGGTGGCGCTGCCTGGCCCGAACGGGCTCGGCACCACGATCGACATCAGCCTCTCCCTCATACCCGCGCCTGGTGAAGACCTGTCGGAGGCCTCACCGTGAAGCGCACCGGCATGACCGTGCTGGTGATCGACGACGAACCCCAGATCCGTCGGTTTCTCCGCATCAGCCTCACCAGTCAGGGCTATGCAGTCATCGAGGCGGATACTGCGGCGCAGGGGCTGAGGCTGGTTACGACCGGGTCACCGGATGCCGTGGTGCTGGATCTCGGGTTGCCGGATTCGGACGGCAAGCATGTCCTCAAGGAAATTCGTGCGATTTCCAGCGTTCCGGTGATCGTGTTGTCGGTTAGGTCATCCGAATCGGAGAAGGTTGCGGTGCTGGACGGCGGGGCCAACGACTACGTCACCAAGCCGTTCGGAATCGACGAGCTGATGGCGCGCCTGCGCAGAGTGCTGCGACCCGCCGGTGACGTCGCCGGATCACTCACCAGCTATTTTGATGACGGTAAGCTGTGTATCGATCTCGTCAGCCGCCGGGTAACGCTGTTCGGTGCGCCGCTGCACCTGACGCCCAAGGAGTACCACCTCCTTCAGGTGCTCATTCGAAACTCGGGTCAGGTGGTGACCCAGACCCGGCTGTTGCGCGAGATCTGGGGCCCCACGCACGAGCAGAACACCCACTATCTGCGGGTGGTTGTGGGGAAGATCCGGCAGAAGATCCTCGATGATCCCGAACGACCCGCCTACATAGAGACGGAACCCGGCGTCGGCTACCGCTTCGTCGGCGAACACGCTGAGCGCCAATGAGAATCAGAGCCCGGAGCCGTCCGCGGAGTAGATCACCCAGATCTTCGTGTAGCCGTCCGTTTCCCAGATGCCGGTCCACTCCTTGGGAATGGTCACCGCCTCGCCGGCCTCGATCACCTGCACGGTGCCGTCCGGCGACGTAAGGGTGACGCCACCCTCCACGAAGTACATGAACTCGTTCACGCCATAGGGCTCGGTGATCTCGAAGCGGGTCTTGCCGGATCGGTACATGCCCGAGGCGAACCTGCCGTCGCTGCTCTTCAGACTGGTCACGTCCAGGGTGGTGTTGCCGTCGTGTGTGCTGGTGAGCATGTCGGGACGCTCGAAGATGGCACCGGCCATGTCCTTGCCGGTGATCTCCGCGGGCAGGGGTGTCTGCGCGCCCGCAGCCGCAGCGGCGGCCCAGAGCAGCAAGGGCAACGTCATCAGTTTTCGCATCGTTCCTCCTGAGTTGGCATTCACGATCAGGGCGCCGTTTTCTTCGCGGTGAACGGCACCTCGCCACGCGGGCTCTGCACGCTGCCCTGCATCTCGTCGCCCGCGAAGGTGCCCCGGTAGTCCACCTGGACCTCGCCGATGGGCACGCTGATCGTGAGTGGAAAGGCGAAGGCGTTGCCGTCGCGCTTGATCTCGGGGATCTCGATGGGCCCGCGGCGGCTGTTGTAGACGCCGGAATAGCCATCGCCGTTCTGCTCGATCACCAGGGTCGGGTTCTGGACCCCGTTCGGGGTGTCCAGGGTGAGTGTCCAGGTGCCGGAAAAGTCGTCGGCATACGCCGCCGGCTGGAGACAGAGTCCGAGAATCAGAGCGCCGACGCGCAGCACGGGCAGGGATCGGATCACGGTATCGTCCTGGTGGGAGTCCAGCCGCAGTCTAACAGGGCGTTGCGGGAATCCGTGCGGGGCGTTGCATGAATCGCTTGCCGGGCTGCGCTAACATCCGGCGCTTCGGCCCGGCACAGCGGGCTCAACCGGTCACATCATTCATGCACACCTTCGACGAGTCCCGGGTAAGACCTGAGGAGATCGACTCGCTCGGTCATCTGAACGTCCGCTTCTATCTCGAACGGGTCGGCCGCTCCGAGCAGGCCATGCTGGCCGCACTCGGTCTCACAGAGGAGACCTTGAAAACAGGCGGCACCCGGATGCGGCGGGTGGACACCTACAGCCGGTTTCAGCGTGAGCAGTTCGAAGGCGCCGAGCTCGCCGTGCTGGGCGGCGTGCTGGGCACGGAGCCCACCCGCATCCGGAGCTACTTCGAGGTCAGGAATCCCGCCAAGGACGAGATCGCCGCGCTGTTCATCGTCACCAGCGAGCTGACCGATCGGAACACCCGGGCGCCCCGGGAGTTGCCCGCCGAGCTTCGCCAGGCCAACGAGCAGTACGGCGTGCTGCTTCCGGAGTACGCGAGACCCCGCTCACTCTCGCTCGATCCGCCGCGATCCGACGTCCGTCTGGCGGACCTCCTGGCCCGGATCCCGGAGGCCACCGAGTTCGGCATGACCGGCCGCCGTGAGGCCGAGATCCTGGCGGAGGACTGCGGCCCGGACGGCGTGCTGCGCGACGAGGTGGAGCTCATGTTCCTGATGTTCCGCCGCGAGGCCGAGAGCCTTGACCCGAAGAAGTTCGGCCCGCCGGTGCTGCGCACCGACGAGGGGCACCGCTTGGGCTGGGCGATGATGGAGACCCGCAACGTGGAGTTCTCGCGGCCGCGCGCGGGCGACACCGTGGTGTTTCTGGGCGCGGATGTGGGGATTGCGGAGAAGTCGCGGCAGTCGCGGCGCTGGTCGTTCGTGCGCGATACCGGGGAGCTGCTCGGGATTCACGACACGGTTGGCATCGCCATCGATCTCGATGCGCGGAAGGCGATTCCGATTCCGCGGTCGATTCGCGAAGAAATGGAGAGGTGCTACCTGCCGGAGTATGCCTGAGGCTAGTGGCGCGCCCGGTGCGATTCGAACGCACGACCTTTGGCTCCGGAGGCCAACACTCTATCCAGCTGAGCTACGGGCGCGTACCCGCCGGGGAGGCGGGGGCGGCAATTATATAGCTCGACGGCCAATTTGCGAGCCCGGATCCAGGCCCGCCGGAGTCGCTATTCCCAGGCCCTGAGCGGCACGGCAAGCTCGGAGGCCAGCGCTCCGCCGTGATGAATCAGCCAGTTCGGCGCTGGCCCCTCCTCCGGCACCCGGGCGAACGAGGTCGCGTCTGCACCGGCGAGACCGAGTCGCAGCCGGTAGCCCGCCGGGATCTTCACCGAGGTGGCATAGAAGCCCAGCGCCACCGCTTCCGGCTCGCCCACCGGCATGGGGGCCGCATCCTTCTCCAAAAAGCTGTGGTACGGGCCGAAGTGCGGGTACACGGGCGGCTCCGGCGACACCTTCCGATGTTTCAGGCGCAGCACCCCTTCCGTAAGGTAGTGGGCCGTGCCGTCCGGCGCCACCGCGTCCAGATAGGCGTGCAGGGCGCCGTCGGGCTGGTCGCTGGTCAGGTGGAGCGTCAGCGTCGCCTTCCCGGTGAGCTCCATGTCTTCAGCGAACGGCGGGGTGGTGAAGACGGCGTTCTTCGCCGCGGCGGCATTCCGGTCCGGATAGCTCACGTCGCCACCGCCGAGCTGGGTCATCCAGCGGGTGTCCGGCGCGGTGCCGGCCGAGAAGTCCACGGTGTAGGGTGTGCTGGCCGCCTCCGGGGCGGGCACGTCCGCGAGCTGCCCGTCGCCGGCGAGATAGTAGCGGCGCTCGGCGAAGCCGGCAGGTGGCCAGTTATCTGTGGTGCGCCACGTGTCGCCGCCCATGATGTAGTAGGTGAGCGTGTTCGGAGGCGGCTCGCCTTCGTCTTTGAGATGGGCAGCGAAGAACGCCTCCACCCTGTCGAGCTGCTCACGCTGGGAAAGCACGGGCGGCGCGTCCACCACCTTGAAGGGGTCCGTGTCGTGGCCGCCGCCGTGGCTGAAGGGCGCGAGCATCACCGTCTGGGGATTGGAGAAGCTCGCGAACCGGGCCAGCGCACCCTCCACCGTGGCAGCGTCGAACCAGCCCGCCACCACGTAGAGCGGCACGCCGGAGGCCTCGATCTCGGGCTTTCTCGCGTAAGCCTGATTGTCGAGCGACGAGTAGCTGGCAGTTCCCCAGGAGCTGTCCCGGTACTGCAGCGTCTGAACCATGGCGCGCGGATCCTGGGAGTTGTGCTCGGCCACGGCCTCTCTCAGCAGGTCGCGGCCGTCCGGGCCGTCCACCGGCTTGGCGCCGGCCACGAAGAGCCGCCCGATCACGCAGTCCAGATAACGCTCCGAGCCGATCACCCCGCAGACGTTGTTGGCGTCCATGGCCAGCACCAGATCGGACCAGGCCCCGAGGAAGGCGGGCTGATAGACGCCGCCGGGGGTGACCAGGTGGTACTGGGGATCGAAGTCGGAGTAGAGCGGGGCGGCGGCCTTCAGCGCCGGATGCCGGGTGGTGGTCATGAGCTCTGCCGTGGTGCCGTTGTACGACACGCCCACGGAGCCGGCACGGCCATTGGACCAGGGCTGGGCCGCGATCCAGTCGAGCACGGCGGCGTAGTCGGCCATCTCCTGGAGCGAGTACTCCGCGTCGTGCACGCCGAAGGACGCGCCGGTGCCGCGCACTTCCACCTTCACGTAGGCGTAGCCGCGGCGGGTGAAGTAGTCGGCGTAGGCGTCCGGCGCAGCACCGGGCGGGCTGCCGCCGAACAGGTTGATGATCCGGCCGGTGAGGGTGACGCCGACGTCACGCCAGTAACGGCTGCCTTCCACCAGGGTGGGGATCCGCTCGCCGGGTTGCAGGGTTTCCGGCAGCCACACGTCCACGGCCAGCCGGGTGCCGTCGGCGGGTACGTAGAGGGCCATGTTGCGGTTGAATCCGGCCGGCGTTGGCACCTCGCCGGGCAGCGGCTTGAACGAGGCGGCGACGGCGATGCCGACCAGGGCCAGGATCAGCAGCGCACCGGTGCGGCGCAGCCACTTCATCGTCGGGCTCGCAGGGACGGGAGAGAACAGTGAGCACTGGCGGCCGTCATTATTTATCCAGTTCGTTGCCTATTTCCGGGGTGCAGCGGAAAGCCGCATGGCGCCTGGGTCCCGGGCGACGGGCTCGTGGCTGGATCATGTTGGCAAATGTAAGCGTGTGAATCCATTCACAGTGCGGAAAACGCGGTGGAGGAACAATGGTTTCGTCGCGTCTGGCATGAGACGCGTCGCGGGTGGAACGAGACGTATCACCCGTTATCGAACCCCGCTTTGGATGGGTGGGGTGTAAACAAACCGCCAGGATGGCAGTAAGAAGGCGGTAATGAACATGAGAACGCTCGTACTGGTCATGATCGGCCTGCTGATGGCCGGCACCGCAGGCGCCCACGGGCGCGATGCGGATTCCAAGTCTCAGGGCTATCGCTCACATCTGGTGTCCAAGTCCTATGGTCATCAGAAGTGGCACTACTCCAAGCACACGAACTACCGATACCAGGCCGGATCGCGGCTCGACGCCCTGTTCAACTCGAAGCTCAACTCCGGCGTCTGCGACAGCCTCGCCGACGCCACCCCGGGGTTGCGCCTGATGTGTATGGCGTTCTGCGAGATGCAGACCTGCGAGCCGGATTTCACCCTGGAAAACCCGTTCCAGAACTGCTCGAAGAGCTCACGCTGGATCTACGACCGCTACGAAGCCCGTCGCGGCCCGGGTGATCCGGACATGCCCTGCGTGCAGCAGCCGCAAGCGGCACCCGAGTGCCCCTGCTGGTCGCCCAACGAGTTGGCGGGATACCGCTATCCGGCGGCTACTGACCTTCCGTCCTGCTTCGCGAATCTGAGCTCGAAGGGAATTGTTAATATGGACTCCTGGCGCATCTACAGCGAGGATGGCGTGAGCTACCAGACGTCGCTCACCTCCTCCGAGATGGATGCCGATGGTGTACCCTCCTGCCAGGTCAGGGACAAAGTCTGCGATCCGCTGACCGGGGCGTGCACCACCTCCAGTCGTTACATGGCGTTGACGCCTGAGCAGTTCGCTGCCTGCGAAGCCGATGTGGCTCAATCGGCGTTAGATCGCGGGATCATCTGCAATCCCATGTGATCGCCTGTAGAGCCTGAGTCGCTGTCAGCAGCCGCCCTACCGCCTCGAAACAGCCCGCCCTCCGGCGGGCTGTCTCTTTTTTAGGTGGTGACAAGTTGGGGCGCTCACAAGTCTGTGGCGGGTGGCGGTCTTTAAGGTATGGTGCCGCCATGCTCAAAATACGCCATCTTCTCTTGCTGTGTCTGATCGCCTGTTTTACCGGGGCTGCGCTGCACGCCGCGCCTGTGGATGATGCCCGGATCCGCGGCAGCAGCCCGGACGGCTGGCTCACCTACGGCCTGAACTACGCGGAGACCCGCGAGAGCGCGCTCGACCTCATCGACGCGGGCAACGTGCAGCGCCTCGGCCTAGTCTGGTCCTTCGATCTCGGCACGAAGCGGGGCCTCGAGGCCACGCCGCTGGTGATCGACGGCGTCATCTACCTCACGGGCACCTGGAGCGTGGTGCACGCCCTGGACGCGACGAGCGGCGAGCTGCTCTGGACCTTCGATCCGAAGGTGCCGCGCTCGTGGGGCGTGAACGCCTGCTGCGATGTGGTGAACCGCGGCGTGGCGGCCTGGGGCGGCAACGTCTACGTGGGCACGCTGGACGGGCGCCTGATCGCCCTCGACCGCGCCACGGGCGAGCCGGTCTGGGAGACCATCACCATCGATCCGTCGCGCCCCTACACCATCACCGGCGCGCCGCGGGTGGTTCGGGGCAGGGTGATCATCGGCAATGGCGGCTCCGAGTACGGCGTGCGCGGCTATGTCAGCGCCTACGATGCCGACACCGGCGCCCTCGACTGGCGCTTCCACACGGTGCCGGGCAACCCGGACCTGCCGTTCGAGAATCCGATTCTCGCCACAGCGGCGCGCACCTGGTCCGGCGATCTCTGGTGGGAGGTGGGCGGCGGCGGCACGGTGTGGGACGCCATGGCCTACGACCCTGAGCTCGACCTGCTCTACATCGGCGTGGGCAACGGCGCGCCCTGGAACCGGCACGTGCGCAGCCCCGGCGGCGGCGACAACCTCTTTCTGTCCTCCGTCGTGGCGCTCAGACCCGAGACGGGCGAGTACGTGTGGCATTACCAGACCACCCCCGGCGATTCCTGGGACTACACCGCCACCCAGCACATGATCCTGGCGGACATCGTCATCGGCGGCGTAACCAGGAAGGTGCTGATGCAGGCACCGAAGAACGGCTTCTTCTACGTGCTCGACCGCGCCACGGGCGAGCTGCTCTCCGCGGAGAAGTACGTGGAGGTGACCTGGGCGAGCCATGTGGACATCGAGTCGGGCCGCCCGGTGGAAACGGAGAACGCCGATCACAGCCGCGAGGCGCGCGACACGCGGCCGGCACCGTTCGGCGGCCACAACTGGCACCCCATGGCGTTCAATCACACGACCGGTCTCGTCTACATCCCGGCCATGGAGACCCAGGCCGAGTACAGCACCCCGGAAACGTTCAAGTACGTGCCGGGCAGCCACTGGAACCTGGGCCAGGCCCGGGCCGCCATGATGCCGCCCATGAACGAAGCGCTGGCGCGCGGCGTGGTGAAGCGCCTGCTCACCGGGCATCTGTCGGCCTGGGATCCGGTGGCGGGGCGCGAGGTCTGGCGGGTGGAGCATGCGAGCCTCTGGAACGGCGGCGTGCTCACCACGGCCGGTAATCTGGTGTTTCAGGGCACGGGAGACGGACGCCTGGTGGCCTACCGGGCAGACACCGGCGAGCGGCTCTGGCAGGCGTCCACCGGCACGGGTGTGGTGGCCCCACCGGTCACCTGGCTGCAGGATGGCGTGCAGTATCTGGCGGTGCTGGCAGGGTGGGGCGGTGCCGCGCCGCTCACCATCGACCTGCCGGAAGCGCTCTCCGGCCAGACCGGCCGGCTGCTGGTGTACGCGCTGGACGGCACGGCCACACTGCCGCCGCCTGAGCCCCGGCCGCCGCTCGCGCAGCCGCCAGCGCGCACCGGAACCGGGGATGAGATCGAGCGGGGGGAGGTGCTCTATGCGGAACACTGCGGACGCTGCCACGGCGGCGCGCTCATGAGCAGCGACATCGTCCCCGATCTGAGAAGGTTGCCAGCCGCCAAGCACGATGTGTTCCGGCAGATCGTGCTGGACGGTATCCTGCAGGGCACCGGCATGGTGGGTTTCCGCGACGTGCTCAATGAGACGGATGCGGATGCGATCCAGGCCTACGTGCTCGATGCCGCCAACGACCGCTGGGAAGAGGAGCAGCTGCCGGCGTGGTGGCGGGCGCTGAAGGCCTGGGTGCTGGACAAGGTGGCGGCGCTCGTCGCCTGGTACGTGTCCTGAGTCAGGCGGCGGCGCTCGGCCGGGCCATGACGCGTGCGTGCCAGTCCCAGAGGTTTTTCAGGCCCGGATCCGGCGGCAGCCCCACCATCGACCTCGCGAAGTCCACGGCAACGAGGCCGGTAATGTCGGCGATGGTGTAGCGGTCGCCGGCCTGGTACGGCCGCTCTCCGAGCTCCCGGTCCATCCGCGCGTAGAAGGCGTGCACGGCCTTGTCACTGGCCTCCTTCGCCGCCGGAATCTGCTTGAACCGGCCGGGCGCCATCTTCGCCACCACCGGGCCGTTCACCCAGCTCGTGCCGATGGGACCCCAGAGCTCGAACTCGAGGATGCGGTTGTGCATCTCCACCCGGCCGAGCTCGTAGGGCGTGGCGCCGAACAGATTCGGCTCCGGATGAAGGGCTTCCAGGTAGCGGCAGATGGCCACGCTCTCGCCGAGGAACCGGCCGTCGTCGGTTTCCAGGGCCGGGATCTTGCCGCTGGGATGTTTCTGCAGGAACTCGGGCGCCTTGTGCTCGCCCTTGCTCATGTCCACCGGCACGAGATCGAGATCGATGTTCTTTTCCGCGGCAAAGATCCGCACCCGGCGGGGGTTGGGTGCCTGCTTCAGGTCGTAGAGCTTCATGGACGTGTGGTCTCCTGATTGCCGATGCCGGCCGTGATCGGCCTCCGGCGGGCAGTCTACCTCAGGTACACTGCCCGGCCAGGGCGTTACTACCGCTTACGTTCACTGGGGAGGGAATGTACATGATCGACACCGTCAGCCCGGAATCCGTCGGGCTCTCCTCGGAGCGCCTGCAGCGGGTGAGCACCTGGCTCGCGGAGCAGATCGCCACGGAGCGGCTTGCGGGGGCCAGCGTGCTCATCGGCCGGCGTGGTGAGGTGGCCTTCTTCGAAGCCCGCGGTCTCGCCGATCAGGCCTCCGGGCGTTCCTTCGATCACGACACCATCGTGCGCATCTACTCCATGACCAAGCCGGTGACCACCGTGGCGGCCATGATGCTCTACGAGGAGGGCGCCTTTCAGCTCGACGATCCGGTGGCGAAGTACCTGCCGGCGTTCGCGGACACGCCGGTATGGGCGGGCGGCAAGGCGCCCGTCACCGACACCGTGCCGGTGACCGCGCCGATGACGGTGAAGCACCTCATGACCCACACCTCCGGACTCACCTACGGCTTCATGCAGACCAACGCCGTCGACGCGGCCTACCGCGCGGCGAAGATGGAGTTTCCCGGCGGCCCCGGCACCCTGGCTTCCCAGGTGGAGAAGCTCGCGGAGATTCCCCTGCTCTGCCAGCCCGGCAGCCGCTGGAACTACAGCGTCTCCATCGATGTGCTCGGGCGGCTGGTGGAGGTGTGGTCCGGGCAGACCCTGGCCGAGTTCTTCCAGGAGCGGCTGTTCGATCCGCTGGATATGGAGGATGCGGGCTTTCATGTCGCGAGGAAGAACCAGCACCGTTTTGCCGCCTGTTATGCGCCGCTCTCCGGCGGCGGCCTCGCCGGCATCGGTCGTACGCCGAGCGCGGAGGAGGTGGCGAAACGGGGCGGGTTGAAGCTGCAGGATCCGGTGGAAGGTTCGAGCTTTCTCGAGCCGGCCACGGTCTACGCGGGCGGCGGTGGGCTCACGGCGAGTATGCGCGATTACGCCCGCTTCTGTCAGATGCTGATGAACGGCGGCACGCTGGACGGCGCGCGCGTGCTCAGCCCCAAGACCATCGCCTACATGCGCATGAACCACCTGCCGGACAACCGGGACATGGCGGCCATGGGCCAGCCGGTGTGGTCCGAGACCAGCTACGACGGCATCGGCTTCGGCCTCGGCTGGGCAGTGGTGATCGATCCGGTGAAGGCATCCTTCGTCACTTCGGCGGGTGAGCATCACTGGGGCGGGGCGGCGAGCACCTTCTTCTGGATGGATCCGGCGGAAGAGCTCTATGTCGTACTCTTCACGCAGCTCATGCCATCGTCCACTTACCCGATCCGCCGGGAACTCCGGCAGCGGGTGTACCAGGCGATTGTGGACTGACCTTTCGGCTCGGCCAGGAGGCGTCGTGAAGCTCTACACCTTTCCGCCCGCGCCCAATCCGGCCCGGGTGGAGTTCTTCCTGAACGAGAAGATCCGTGGCGGCGTGGCGGTCGAGGTCGAGCGCGTGCTGGTGAACTTCTTCGAGAAGGCACAGAAGTCGCCCGAGCATCGCGCACGTAACCCGAGCGGCACGGTGCCGGTGCTGGAGCTCGACGACGGCACCTGCCTCACCGAGTCGGAGGCGATCATGGAGTACCTGGAGGAGATCTATCCCGAGCCGCCGCTGATCGGCCGCGACCCCCGCGCTCGGGCAGAGACCCGCTGCCGGGAGCGGTTCGTGGAGCACAACGTGCTGTTTCCCATCGGCCGTTACGTGCATGCGGCGAAATCACCTCTCGGGCTGCCGCCGGACCCGGCCGTTGCCGAGCGCGAGCTTGCACGGATGTCGTTCGGGCTTTCTCGAGTGGATGGCTGGCTCGCCGAGGGTGAGTTCGTGATGGGGGAGGCGTCGAGCATCGCCGACTGCACCCTGCTCGCCGCGATCAACTTCGGCCGCTTCGCGGATCTGCAGGCGGAAAAGGACTACCCGAACATCCGACGCTGGTTCGAAGGCTACGCGCTGCGCCACCTCTGATCACGAGACGCCCGTACAGCGCGGGATTGGCGTTGCGGAGGATTGGCGTAGACTGTGAAGCTCCCGCTCGACCCAAGGGGGTAGCGACGTGAGCCTGACTCAGCTGGCACTGGCCAATCTCTGGCGCAGTCCCACCCGAACCGTGCTGACCGGGGCCGCGCTGGCGGTGGCCTTTGTGCTCTTCATGCTGCTGCGGGCGATCGGGGTGGCCTTCGCCGGCGGCCTCAGCACCGAAGGGCTGGACCGGCTGATCGTGGATTCCCGCTACTCGCTCACGGAGAACCTGCCGCTCGCCTACGTGGAGCAGATCAGGACCATGGCGCCGGTGGACGCCGTCACCCACCAGACCTGGTTTGCGGGCTACGTGGGTGAGCCGCGCAACACGTTCGCCATTCATCCGGTGGATCCTGAGAGCTACTTCGACGTCTTCTCCGAGGCGCGTATCGCGCCGGAGACGCTGGCGCGCTTCGTCCAGACGCGCAACGGCGCCGTCATCTCGGAATCGCTTGCCGCACGCTACGGCTGGCAGCCGGGCGACGTGATCCCGCTGCTCTCGGAGCTCTATCCCAAGGCGGACGGCTCGAAGAGCTGGCCGCTGGTGCTGGTGGGCACCTTCGGTTATGCGGCGGGCTACACGGACTCGCCGCTGCTGCTCTTTCATTACGAGCACTACAACCACGCCGTGGCAGAGTGGGCGCGCGATCAGGTGTACTGGATCACGGCGCGGGCCCGCTCTGCCGAGCGGGTGCAGGAAGCCATCGACGAGATCGACGGCACGTTCGAGAACTCGTCGGATCCTACCCGCAGCACGCCCGAAGACGAGTACCGGCGCCAGTTTGCGAGCCAGCTCGGCGACATCGGCCGGATCACCACCACCATTCTCGCCGCGGTGTTCTTCACCATTGCGCTGCTGGCCGCCAACACCTCGCTGCAGGCCTATCGCGAGCGGCTCATGGATCTGGCGGTGCTGAAGACCCTGGGCTTTTCCGGCGTCCGCGTCGGCGCGCTCGTGCTCGGCGAGGCGCTGCTGCTGACGCTCGCCGGCGCCACCGTGGGCATCGTGCTGGCCCTGGCGCTGGAGCCCGGTATGAACGCGAACCTCGGTGCCTTCGTCGGGCGCTTCGAGATGACGCCCACCAATATCGGCGAAGCCCTCGGCCTGGCGCTGCTGCTGGCGCTCGCGGTCGGATTGCCGCCGGCCGTGGCTGCCCGGCGGCGGCCCATCGTCGACGGCCTGCGGGAAGGATGAGGCCATGCTGAAACAGGCTTTCGAGCTCACGGTCATGAGCCTGAAGAGCCTCGCCAGACGGCTCGGCACCGCCAGCCTGATCGTGGTCGGCATCGGCGGGGTGGTGGCGGTGCTGGTGGCACTGCTCGCGATGTCCCAGGGGTTCCGCGCCGCCCTCGTCGAGACCGGTCATGCGGACCGGGCGCTGGTGCTGCGCACGGGGGCGGACGACGAGATCACCTCCTGGATGACCATGGACGAGCTGGCCATCGTCTCCGAGCTGCCGGGGGTGATGCTGGCGAGCGGCGAGCTCTTCGTGGTGGCCGACCTGACCACCCGGGACACCGGCAAGCCCGGCGTGGCCATTGCCCGCGGCCTGTCGCCGGCCGGATTCGAGCTGCGCCCGGAGCTGCGCATCGTCCACGGCCGGAACCTGGAGTCGGGACGCAACGAGATCATTGCCGGGGTGGATGCGGCCGCCACCTACGCCGGGCTCGAGATCGGCGATACGGTGAACGTGCGCAATCATGTCTGGACGGTGGTGGGGCACTTCGACGGTGCCGGCGCTCAGAATTCGGAGATCTGGATGGATCTGGCCCTCGCCCAGGGCGCTTTCCGGCGCGGCGGCTCGGTGAGCAGCATCCGCCTGCAGGTGGATGCCGGCAATCCCGAGGCGGTGGCTGCGGCCATCGAGAGCGATCCCAGGCTCACCGCAGAGCTCGTGCCGGAGCGGGAGTTCTACCGGCGCCAGTCCCGGGAACGCTCGCAGCTCATCGAGTCGTTCGCCTATCTGGTGTCCGCCATCATGGCGGTGGGCGCCGTGATCGCGGCGTACAGCACCATGCACGCCGCCGTGCGGGCGCGCGCCGTGGAGATCGCGACGCTGCGGGCGCTGGGGTTTTCCCCGCCGTCCGTGGTGATGTCCGTGCTGCTCGAGGCGATGCTGCTGGCGGCGCTGGGCGGTCTTCTCGGCGGCGGGATCGTCTATCTGCTCTACGACGGCTACACGGCCTCGACGCTGAACGCCTCTCTCTCGCAGGTGGCGTTCGAATTTTCCGTCACGCCGGCGCTGGTGGGTGCGGGGCTGGCCGGGGCGCTGGTGCTCGGGCTGCTGGGCGGGCTGATGCCGGCACTGGCCGCGGTGCGGATCGGGATCGCGGACGCGCTCCGGGGCGGGTAGCCTCCCCGCCCATGGACAGCTTCTTCAACGACGCGATGGCGGCACGTCTGCAGTACGTGACCTTTCCTCTGGAGCTCGTCGGCGTCACGCTCGCGCTCATCGAGGTCCGTTTCCCGCAGCTGGCGACACGGCTCACGCGGCAGATCGAGCGGCTGTCGACGCCGCTGGAAGCAGTGCGATCCGGCCGCTCGGGCGCGCTGCTCGAGCGATCCCTTGCCGCGCTGCTGTCCCGAGTGCTGAAGGCCGGCTTCTACGTGCTCGCGGCGTTCTACGCGATCGGGCTGGTCCGGAGTCTCCTGGGTGAAGCCCCGCTCATGGACTGGTTGCCGGGCATGATCGTGGGTTTTCTCGTATCGGCCGTCCTTGTCGCCATTCTGCTGGTGATCGTCGGGGTGACGGTGTACTTCCTGGTGGTGGGCGGCTCGGGCTTCGCGCGCCGGTTCGCTGCGGGCCGGGCCATCGGCACCCTGGGTCTCCTCATCGCCGGCCTTGGGCTGCTCGGCGAGCTTTATCAGTTCCTGAATCAGGCGCTCGGGTGAGGTTCGCTCAACCGAGCTGCGCCGCCAGCCACGTGGTGAAGGTCTGGTACGGCGCCGTGTCGACGAGGGCGGTGCGGAACGGCACCGCGGCCAGCAGCAGGGCGCTGATCGCGTAGGCGGGGTGCAGCATCTGCTGCAGCACCGCGTCCCGCACCATGCCGATCCAGATAGGTGAGAGCCAGATCAGGTCATAGAGCAGGGGCGGAGGACCGAACTCTCCCAGGAACGTCATGCGCCCGACGGCGGCGACCAGCAGCATGGTGGTCGCCACCACCATGAGCCGCTGGTGCACGGCCGGACGGTGACGGTAGTGAACGGCCAGACCGAACAGCACCGGAAAGATGAGCATGTCGCTGAGCGGGTGGATCAGCTGCTGCTGCGCGGAGGCGAGACCCTGTTCGGCCAGCCAGTCGGCAAAGCGGCTGAACGTCACGAGCAATCCGACGGCGATCATCAGCACCCCGTAGCCCGCGAGCCACGGGCCGAGCTGCCGGTGGCGGGCGGTCTGGCCGCGTGACGGCAGGGTGGCCTGATAGGTGAAGAGCGCCAGCCAGCCCACGTAGATCACGGCGTGGACGTGCACCGGCAGTGACCGCCCGGTGCCCTCCATGAGGCCGGACGCATAACCGGGCCCGAAGCCGGCGATGGCGATCACCCACATCCACAGGCTGAGATACAGATAGAACCGGTTTTCCGTGCGGTCGGACTGTCGGGCGCCCAGGGTGGCTTCGCTCATGACATCTCCCTCCTCGTGCCCCACACCATAGAGCCTGCCGGCGCCCCGGCAAAGGATCCCTGGCATCGGAATGCTGTATGGATATACAGTATCGCTCATGTCGCTGATCCTCTGCCGCAAGCTGAACCATCGGAACATCGAGCTCCACGACTCCACGCGGGGCGAGGCTGTGGGCGTGCTGAAACGCTCCGGCGAGTACGGCTACGTGCCCTGGCTCGGCTTCATCGAGCGCGGCAAGGCGGAGCGCACCGGTAAGCCGGTGAAGCTCCTGATCGCGCGGGTCGGGCATCTGGAGGGGGCCCGCACCCAATGGCGGAACCTGAATCCCGGCGAGCACGTGCAGGGCTGCCTGACCCGGGAGGGGGCGTACGCGGTGCTGGATCTGGACGTGCGCATCGTCTGAGGGGGGCGTAGTCTGTGTCGCCCGCGCCTTGAGTGCCGCGGTGAGAGGAGGAGAGCATGGCCGGTCTGAAGGAGATCACCAACTACGTGCGCATGGCGGACGACATCGGCTCGTCCGGGCAGCCCACGCGCGAGCAGTTCGCCGCCATCGCCGAGGCGGGCTTCGGCGCCGTCGTCAATCTGGCGCTGCCGAGCTCGGATCATGCCATCCCGGAGGAGGGCAGCATCGTCACCGGGCTCGGCATGCGCTTCGTGCACATTCCCGTGGACTTCGCCGCGCCCACCGCCGCGGACCTCAGGCAGTTCATCGGCGTGATGGAAGCCTTCAGGGGCACGAAGGTCTGGGTGCACTGCGTGGTGAACATGCGGGTCTCGGCGTTTCTGTATCACTACCTCCGCAAGGTGCGCGGCCTGCCGGAGGCCGACTGCCGCTCGCCCGTGCTCGAGAAGTGGGCCCCGCAGATGGACGAAGTCTGGAAGGCGTTTCTGGCGCTGGACGAGGCGGCCATCCGGGCAGCCTGATCGTGCCGTGTCGACGCTGCTGAGCTGCCGGGGGCTGACCCACGCGGCCGGAACCAAGCCGCTGTTCCGGGATATCACCCTGTCCGTGAATCGCGGCGAGAAGATCGGGCTCAACGGTCACAACGGCTGCGGCAAGTCCACACTGCTGAAGATCCTGGCCGGGGAGGTTCCACCCGATGACGGCGAGATCAGCCGCCGGCAGGGGCTCCGGCTCGGCATGGTGGAGCAGTTTCTGCCGGATAACGTCGGCGCGCTCACCGTGATCGACTCGGTGCTCGCGCGGATTCCTCGCGCCGAGCGGGACGTGGAGGGTTATCGCGCGGCGCTCACCCTGAGCATGCTGGGCTTCGACGAGGCGCAGCACGCCCTGCGCGTGGGCGACCTCTCCGGCGGCCAGCTCAACCGGCTGATGCTGGCGCGGGCGCTGGTGAACGAGCCGGACCTGATCCTCTTCGACGAGCCGAGCAACCACATGGATCTGGCCACCCTCGCCTGGCTCGAGCGGTTCCTGGCCGAGGAGATCCGCTGCGCCTTCGTGCTCGTCTCTCACGACCGGGCCCTGCTCGATGGCGTAACCCGGCGCACGCTCATTCTCCGCGACGGGAGGCTGCACGCGTTCGAGGCGCCGTACTCGGCGGCGCGGGAAGCGCTCACGGAGATGGACATCGCCGCTGCCGCGGCCCGGGCGGACGAGGAGAAGAAGATCGCCGCGCTCCGGGCCAGCGCCAAACGGCTCGCCATCTGGGGCCAGGTCTACGACAACGAGAAGCTCGCCAGGAAGGCCAAGAGCATGGAAAAGCGCGCCGCGCGCCTGGAGCAGGCGAAGACCTTCGTCTCCCGCGGCTCCGGGCTGGCGCTGACGCTGGACAGCCGGGAGACGCGTTCGAACCGGATGCTTCGGGTGGCAGATTTTACGGTCACGCCAATGGATGCCCCCGATGTGCCGCTCTTCCGAATCAACGAGCTGGTGATCCGGCCCGGGGAGCGCCTCGCGCTGCTCGGCCTGAACGGCTGCGGCAAGACCTCGCTGCTGGCGGCGCTCATGCGGGTCTGGCGTGCGGACGGGGAGGATGAGCGCATCAGCTTCTCGCCCCAGGCGGCAGTGGGTTACTACGACCAGGAGCTTGCCGAGGTCGCCGGCGGCGCACAGGAGACGATGCTCACCTTCCTGCGCCGCTCCACACAGGCTCCCGAAGCCCAGCTCAGAAACGGGCTGATCAACGCCGGCTTTGCTTACCTCGATCACGAGCGCAGGCTCACGGCGCTGTCCGGTGGCGAGCGGGCCAGGCTCATGTTCCTGGCGCTGAAGCTCAACCGGCCGAACTTTCTGATCATGGACGAGCCCACCAACCACATCGACATCGACGGCCGGGAGGAGCTGGAAGCGCAGCTCGCCGAGTCGGGTGCTACGCTGCTGATGACGTCCCACGACCGGCGCTTCATCGACAACGTGGCGACGCGCTTCGTGCTGGTGAGCCACGGGCGGCTCGAGGAGATCAACGACCCTGAGGATTTCTATCAGCAGGCGCTGGCCGACGACGGCCGCGACGGGCGGCCGGCGATGTCGCACCGGCGCGAATCGGCCTCCGGGCCGGAGGTGCCAGTCACCGGGGCGCAGTCCGGGGAGCAGGTGCTGGAGCGGATCGTCGAGCTTGAATCGCTGCTGGCAGCCGACCTCGCGCGCAAGTCCCGATTCCAGAAGCCGGATCTGCAGGCAGCGTGGCGCCGGGAGCTCGAGGCGCTGAACGGCCGCCTCGGCGACTGACCCCGACGCTGCGTCATTCTCGGCTGGCGCTCCCCGCCAGGTACAGCAGACCCGCCATGATCGCCAGGTTCTTGATGTAGTTCTGCATCTCGTGGCCGGCATCCACACCTTCGTAGGTGTTCCAGAAATCGTGCATGAACACGCTGATCAGCAGCGTCAGGCCGGCGAGCAGGAACGCCATGATCCCCTCGCGGTAGCCGATGGCGAGGCAGGCGCCGCCGCCGACCTGGAGGACGATGGTGATGACGAGCAGCACCGGTACCAGCGGCACGCCGTGCTGGGTCATGTAGGCGCTCATCGCCGCCCAGCCGGTGATCTTGGTGATGCCGGGAATGATGAAGTAGAGGCCGAGCAGGACGCGGCCGGTGATCCGCAGCAGCCGCTGGGCGGTGTCGAGCTGTGCGGAGGAGGCGATCGTGTTCAATGCGGAATCTCCTGTGCGGGTTGATCAGCCGGGAAAGGGATCGCGACGGTAGCGCAGCATCCGGCCGCTGCCGGCGCCGGTGTGTGTGCCAGGGCGTCCGGGGTCGGGCCGCTCGTAGGCCACCGCGCCGTTGACCACCACCAGGCGGATGCCGTCCGGCTCGGACTGGGGCGTATCGTAGGTGGCGGTGTCGATGATGGCGGCGGGGTCGAACAGCACCAGGTCCGCCCAGGCGCCCTCGCGGATCCGGCCCCGGTCCTCGAGGCCGAAGGTGGCGGCGGACAGCGATGTCATGCGGCGCACGGCCTCGGGCAGGGAGAGGATGCCGCGCTTGCGGACGTAGTGGCCGAGCACCCGCGGAAACGTGCCGAAGAGCCGCGGGTGCGGCTTGCCGCGCAGGTCGGGAATGCCGTCCGAGCCCACCATCATGTCGGCGTGGGCGAGGTTCGTCTCCACGTCCGCCTCGTCGATGATGAACTGGATGCAGATGGTGCGATCGCCCTTCTCGGCCGTGAGGATCTTTGTCACCGCCTCGGTCACGTCGATGCCTTCCTCCGCGGCGATGTCCGTGAGCATGCGGCCCTCGTAGTGACGGAAGGCGGGGCAGCTTGCGATGCGGATCACCTCGGCGAGATCGCGGCTCACCCGGTCCAGGTTGAAGTACTCCACCATGCGGCCGCTGCCGGCAGTGTAGGGATAGACGTCGAGGGTCACGCGCTGACCGCCGGCCAGGGCGGCGTCAACTTTCGCGAGCGACTCGCCGATCCGGCCCCAGTTCGGCCTGCCCGCCGATTTGTGGTGCGAGATGTGGGCGTGCACGTCCGCCTCGCGGCCGATGCGCAGGGTCTCGTCCACCGCCTCGAGCAGGTGGTCGCCCTCGTTGCGCATGTGGGTGGTGTAGAGGGCGTCGAACGCCTTCGCCTCGCTCGCCAGCTCGATCACCTCCTCCGTCTCGGACCAGCGTCCGGGGCGGTAGATGAGGCCGGTGGAGAAGCCGCAGGCACCCTGCTCCAGCGCCCGGGCCACGTGGCCGCGCATGGCGGAGAGTTCGGCCGCGGTAGGCCGACGCTGCTCCCAGCCCATGACAAGGGTGCGCACGGTGTTGTGACCCACCAGCATCATGTTGTTGATGGCCGGCTGCTTCTCGAGCACGGCCTGGAAGTAGCCGTTCAGATCCGTGAACTCGCCCACCAGGCCGGCGAGGATGCCGCCGCTCGCGGCGACGCTGTCCTGGTCGGGATCCGCCGGAATGGCGGAGAAGCCGCAGTTGCCGCTTACCACCGTGGTCACGCCCTGGGCCAGCTTGAAGCCCATGTCCGGGTGGCGGAAGAAGGCGCCGTCGTCGTGGGCGTGGGTGTCG
Organism: Pseudomonadales bacterium; assembly: GCA_050185825.1. GTDB lineage: Bacteria > Pseudomonadota > Gammaproteobacteria > Pseudomonadales > Azotimanducaceae > SZUA-309. The sequence continues at coordinate 244,610 of JBFWZA010000002.1, forward strand.
ATGAAGCCGGGTGAGAGGGTGAGGCCTTCGCCGTCGATCTCCCGGGCGGCGGTCCCCGTGGCGCCGTCCGGGCTCACCGCGGTGATGCGCCCACCGTCCACGCTGACGTCGGCCGCGAACGGCGGCGCGCCGGTGCCGTCGAGCACGGAGACGTTTCTGATGAGCAGCTCGGTCATGTGGTTCCCCTCGATCTGGGTTTGCTGAATCCGCCTTCAGAGTCCGTAGCGGCCCGGCTCCGTGCGCAGCCACTCGCCCACCATCTCCCCGACCAGGATCGCCGAGAGGTTGGTGTTGGCGCGCGGCACGAACGGCAGGATGGAGGCGTCCGCCACCACCAGGCCGTCCTGGAAGTGGCAGCAGCCGCGCTGATCCACCACGGCCATGGGATCCGTCTTCGGCCCCATCTTCACGGTGGCGGATGGGTGGTAGCCGCTGCCGGCGAACTTCCGTATGAGGCCCTTGAGCGCGTCGTCGTCGTTGGGCCGGGCCGGATCGGGAAAGGTCACCGCTTCGATCATGTCGGCCAGCGGCCCGCTGCGGGTGAAGGCCAGCGTGTCCTTCAGGCAGCCGAGCAGGCGGTCCGTGTCGCGGTCGTCCTCGCAGAAGCGGTTGTCGATCACGGGTGCCGCGCGCGGATCGGCGCTTGCGAGGCGCAGCTCGCCGCGGCCGTACTGGTACTCGAGCACGGCGGCGATGGAGAAGAGGGGCGGGCCGTTCCTGCGGCCGGCAAAGCTGATCTGCTCGATCTGCAGGTCGTTGCGCTTCTCGGAGCCTTTCGCCGTGTAGCGGAGGATGGTCTGAATGATGGGGGCGTCGAAGTCGATGAGGGCGCCGTCCTTCACGGCGCAGACCACGGAGATGGCGGGGTGATCGGAGAGGTTCCTGCCCACGCCCGGTGCTACCGCCACCGGCTCGATGCCGTGCCGTTCGAGCTCGTCCTCGGGACCGATACCGGAGCGCATGAGGATGGCCGGTGACTGGATCGCGCCGGCGGCGAGCACCACCAGCCTTCCCCGGATCTCGCGCACCTTGCCGCCGCTTTCCACTTCCACGCCGGTGCAGGTGCCGTTCTCACAAACGAGCCGACGCACCAGCGTCTCGGCCTGGATGGTGAGGTTCGGGCGGATGCGCGCCGGCGCCAGGTAGCCGACCGCGCAGGAGATGCGCAGCCTGCCCAGCTTGTTCATGGGCTGCGGCCCGCTGCCGACACTGTCCGGCGCGTTGGCATCCGGGCAGTCGGGATAGCCGAGCTCGCGGGCGGTCTCCAGAAAGGCCTGGTGCTGCGGCAGCAGCTCGTGGTGCGGATAGCGGCGGATGCTGATGGGCCCCGCATCACCATGGTAGGGCGCCGCCCCGAAATCCAGGTCGCGCTCCAGACGCCGGTAGGCGGGCAGCACCTTCTCCCAGGCCCAGTCAGGATTGCCCGCATCGGCCCACTCGGCGTGATCCTCCGGCAGGCTCCTGAGCGCGATGGTGGTGTTCACCGCGCTCGAGCCGCCCACCACCCGGCCGCGCGGGAAGTTGACGCTGCGGCCGCGGGTGGGCTGGTACTCGAATCCCCAGTCGTGGGCGGTGTAGGAGTTGTTGTGGCTGTTCAGCAGATCGAACGGCGTAGCGGCGAGCGCCGGATAGTCCGGCCCGGCCTCGATGAGCAGCACGGTCCGGTTCGGGTCCTCGCTGGCGCGCGCGGCGATGGCGCAGCCGGCGCTGCCGGCGCCGACCACGATGACGTCCCAGGGTTCGCTCATGGTTGTGTCATGCGCCTTTTCTCAGAAGTTGTCCGGACAGGAAGGTGCGTAGCGGGTGGCGAAGAGGGCGTCCGCTCGGCGGATCGCCTCCTCGCTGCCGTCCACGAGGCCCCAGCTCGCAAGCCTGCGCACGCTGCGGAAGCCGGTGAAGGCGCTGGCGAGGCTGCGGATACTGAAGGTCACGTCCGCCGCGTCCGTGGTGGGGGCGACTTCCGCCTGCCCGCCGCTCACCGCGAGCCGCCAGGTGCCGGCATTCCAGGGCGTCTCCCGATCGGGTGCCACGGCGATCACGCACTCGCCGTCACTCTGGTAACCGCGGCCGGTGAGCGCGCCGGGCACGTCGACGATGCGGAAGTAGGCGCCTTCCCGGTCCCGGGCGTTGAGCATGCGCGGCTCGGCGAAGAGCTCCCAGGCCGGATCGTCCGCCGGCGCGTTCTCCCAGCGCACCCGCCCCACCAGATCGTGGCAGCCGATGAACGCCCACAGCGCCCGGCAGGCATCGATGGTCAGCCAGGCGAAGTCGCGGATCACGATCTCCTGGCTGCGGGCGGGATGATTGACCCGGCCGCCGCCGCGCAGGGTGTAGATCAGGTAGCCGAGCGCCTCACCATTGCCGTTCCGGCAGATGGCGACGTGGACCGGCCCGTCTGCGGGGCGCGCAGCCAGCGCGTTGGCCTGCCAGAGCACGTTGGCGCGGTGCAGATAGAAGGTCCGCTCGGCGACGAAGGCCCGGTACAGCGACTTGCACGTGTCGAACGCTTCGTTAAGCGGCTCCCTGGCCACGGTCAGGTCGTCCGGCGCCGGCGTGAGCAGGCGCACGTCCACCGTGTCCACCTCGTAGGTGCGGCGGACGGAGCACATGCTGTAGCCGAAGCGCTGGTAGATGGCGGCCTGGGATGCCCACAGCGCCGCCACGGTCTGACCCTTCTCGCGCATGGTCTCGAAGGACTGCTCGGTGAGGGTGCGCAGCAGCCCGCGGCGGCGGTATTCGGGCACCGTGCCGACGATGGACACACCACCCATGGCCATGGCGGTGCCGTTGGCGCGCATGGTGAACGGGATGGTGGCGTAGCTCGCCACCATGGTCGTGCCGTCGAAGGCGCACAGGGTCCACTCGGCGCGATTGCGGGTGGCGGCGGTGTTCTGCTCGCCGTCGCCGTGGTCGCCGCCGTAGACGTAGCTGGTGATGAGACCCACCTGGCTCATCTCGGCATCCGTAGCGGGGCGTATGACAATCCGGGACACGGGGCGTGCTCCTTCAGGCGGGCCGCGGCCCGGCCACCTGGATACGGTGAATGCGCCGCGGCTCGTCGCCGTGGTCGTGGACGGCGAAGTGCAGCACGGAGCGGTTGTCCCACATGGCCAGATCCCCCGGCCGCCACGGATGGCGGGCCTGGTATTCGGGGCGTACGGAATGCTGGAACAGATACTCGAGCAACCCCCGGCTCTCCTCGCGAGACCAGCCGGCGAAGCGCCGGGTGAAGGCCCGGCAGACATACAGGGCGCGGCGGCCGTTCTCGTCGTGGGTCCTGCCCACGGGGTGCACGGCCCGGGGCGCCTCCTTCGGGTCCGCGCCGTAGATGCCGGCGAGCCCCTCGGCGCTGTGCACCGCCGAGAGCTCGTCCAGGGTGGCCTGCAGGCCGTCGGAGAGCTCGTCCCAGGCAAGGTGCTGATTCGCGAAGGCCGTGTCGCCGCCGAGCGCCGGTGTCTCCAGTGCGTAGAGCATGGTCAGCTTGGGCGGGCACTCGTTGTAGGTCATGTCGGAGTGCCAGTGCTGGTTCACGTCGCGACGCTTACCGGGATTGGCCAGCTCGATGATCTCGGGCCAGGCCTCGAGCCCCGCGTAGGGGTGGCGCACCAGCTCGCCCCAGCGCCGGCCGAAGGCCATGTGCTCCTCGGGGGTGAGCGACTGCCCCGGAAAGACCAGCACGTGGTGCGTGCAGAAGAGGTCGTTCAGCACCTGCCAGGTGGCATCGTCCACCCGGCGCACGTCCAGGTCCTCGACGATGGCGCCGAGCGGTGCGGAGAGTCTGCGCACATGCATTGTTCAGGGCTCCTGGGCGATGGCGTCCACCGCCGCCGGTCCGCCCGCGAGACGTGCGGCACGCCGTTCGAGCCGCTCCCGGAGCCGGGCGTGGCGCACCGGGGTGAGCGGGTAGTTCCAGATCAGCTTCAGCGCCATGCCGTAGAAGACGATGGGGCCCAGGCAGTAGACGAGGCGCAGCGACAGCACCCCGGCCTCGGTGCTCGCCGCGACGCCGCCGGCTGGGTCGAAGCCGAGCAGGCCGACGATGTTGAGCGACACGCCGGTGCCGAAGGCGATGGCGATCTTCTCGGTGAATCCCAGAAACGCGAAGTAGGTGCCCGCCCGCCGGCCGCCGCTGCGCGCCGCGTCCACGTCCACCACGTCGGCGAGCATGGCCACCGGCAGGAACTGCAGGCCGCCGAAGCAGAAGCCCTTGACGATGAAGAGCAGGAAGAAGGGCAGGTAGTCGCCGTAGCCGAGCAGCAGGTTGGCGCCGGAGACGGCGGCCACGGTGATGAGCGTGCACATGAAGGCCCGGTGCTTGCCGATGGTACGGCCGAGCCAGAGCCAGAACGGAATGGCGCCGAGGCCCGCGATGAAATAGAAGAAGTAGGCGGCGCCGATGGTGGGCACACCGACGATGTCGCGGATGAAGAACAGCGACACCGCGTTGCGGAACGCCTCGCCGAAGGTCACCAGGAGCGCGATGATCAGCACCCGCAGCATGGGGCCGTTCTTGGCGACGAGCTTCAGGCCGTCGATGAAGGTAGGGCGTTTCTCGCCCTGTTGCGGCGGCGGCTCCTTGACGAAGATCAGCACCACCGCCGCGCACACCGGGAGCAGCATCAGGATGGTGATCGCGAGGCCTGCGAGCACGGGCCCGGTGAGGGTGGCGCGGTCCACCACCGTCTTCTTGAACTCGCCGGAGAAGGCGCCCACGGCGTCGTTCCACAAGGTGACGAACACCTCGGCGACGCTCGAGCCGCCGTCGGCGCGGATTTCCACGATCATGGGCACGGCGGCCGCCACCATCAGGCCCACGAGCACGTAGATCTCGCGTGCGGCGGTGACCCGGCTGCGCTGGTGATAGTCCGGCGAGAGCTCCGCACCCCAGGCCCGGTGCGGCAGGGCGATGGCCGTGCTGCCGACGAAGAAGACGGTGAGCCAGATCAGGAAGTACGTCAGCCCCACACCGGGTTCCGGCATGAAGAGCTTGTAGACGCCGAGCATCATGATGGGCACGCCGAGCAGCAGCCAGGGACGGCGACGGCCGAACGGGGTGCGCATCCGGTCGGAGATCTCGCCGACGATCGGATCGGTGATCACGTCGGTGAGGCGGGCGAGCATGAGAATGGTGCCCACCGCCGCCAGGCTGATACCGAGACCACCCGAGTAGTGGGCGGGAATCCAGATGGAGAGCGGGTAGCCGATGACGGCGAGCGGCAGGCCGAGGGCGCCGTGCGCATAGATGGTCGTCTTCGACAGTGCGTTCGACGCGTTCGACAAAACGGATCCCCTCCCTTCTGTCCCCGGAGGATACCTGACATGATCGCGGGCTGACGAGGGCACCACCTGCCCGCAAGGCATTACCGGAGGTCAGCACACATGCAGATGATCGCCACCGAATCCGGCAGGTTCCGGGATCCGGCGGTGACGGCAGACGGCGAGCCGCGCGCCCACGTGGCGCCGGTGGCGCTGAAGACGGTGTGGCTGAACACGGGCACGCTGTGCAACCTCACCTGCGAGAACTGCTACATCGAGTCGAGCCCGGCCAACGACCGGCTGAGCTACCTCACCCGCGCCGACGTGCACACGATCCTGGAGGAGATCCGCTCGGCATCGCTGCCGGTCGAGGAGATCGGCATCACCGGTGGTGAGCCGTTCATGAACCCGGACATCCTGGACATCCTGGAGGACTGTCTCGTGGCGGGCTTCCGGGTGCTGGTGCTGACCAATGCCATGCGGCCGATGATGAAGTGCGCCTCAGGCCTGGAGGCCATTCACCGGCGCCATGGCGACAGGCTGACGCTGCGGGTCTCGGTGGATCACTTCGACCGGGCGCGGCACGAGGAGGAACGGGGCCGGCGTTCGTGGCAGCCGACCATCGACGGTCTCCAGTGGCTGTCGCAGATCGGCGTGCGCGTGCACGTGGCCGGACGCACCCGCTGGGGCGAATCGGAAGCGGAGCTGCGCGCCGGCTTTCAGCGGCTGTTCGACAATCTCGACGTGGCTGTGAACGCGCAGGATCCCGCCGCGCTGGTGCTGTTTCCGGAGATGGACGAGACCGCGGAGGTACCGGAGATCACCACGGCCTGCTGGGGCATCCTGGACGTGAACCCGGCGGACATAATGTGCGCGAGCGCGCGCATGGTGGTCCGTCGGAAAGGCGCTGCAGCACCCGAGGTGGTGGCCTGCACGCTGCTGCCCTATCAGGAAGCGTTCTCGCTGGGTCCGACCCTCGCCGGCAGCCTCAGGCCGGTGGCGCTGAACCATCCGCACTGCGCCCGCTTCTGCGTGCTGGGCGGCGGCAGCTGCTCTACCTAGGCACGCTGAGGGCTCTTTTTAGGCACGCTGAGGGCTCTTTTTAGGCACGCTGAGGGCTCAGCTCGAAAAAGCTGAGGGCTCAGCTTAGAAAGGCTGAGCAGAGGCAGAGGGTCACCACCAGCGCCGCGATCGGTCCGAAGTAACGGCTTTGCAGCTTCATCGCCCGACATCCTCCTCGAATTGAGGCGTGCAGCATCGGCGAGGCGGCGTCACGCGGGCGTGGGCACCGCGTCGACGGGGCGTGAAAACCCGCGCGGCAGTTAAGACAACCTGCTTGCTGGCCGATTGAGCACGGCACCTGTGACCCAGTGCTCAGATTCCCGCGTGCGTCGTTATTAAGGTCGTCTGTCCGACGGCAGATTCGAAGGCTTGCGTGGCGCGGATGTCCGCACTCAGACCAACCCCGGCGTGGCTGGCGATCGCGCTCGCGGCTGTCGTTGCCGGCTGTGCCACCTCGCCGGTGATGGACCCGCAGCAAGTGCCGGAAGAGTCGACACCGCCCGCCCCTGTACCCGCGGCGGACGAGCCTGCCGAGCCGGAAGCCGGCCCCGGCCCGCGCTTCGACGGCGCGCCGGTGATCGTCGTGGTGGACGACGCTCGCGGCCGGGAGCTCGAGGTGCTGCAGGTGTTCTCCGCCCGGCTCGGCCGCCCGTATACGGTGCTCAACCTCGCCCACCGGACGTCCGGCGCCGTCAGTGCACGTCTCGCCGCTGCCGCGCCCGTGGATGTGATCGCCCTGGGACCGGCAGCGCTGGCGGCGGCGAGCGGGATCCGCGGCGTGCAGGTGGTGCATGCCGCCGTGTTCGAGGCGCCGGCGGACACCCGGAGCGTGGACGCGCTGCCACCCTTCGGCGTCCAGCTCGACTACTGGTTGCGACACAATCCCGATCTCGGGCGGCTCGGCGTCATCGGCAGCCCGCGGATGGCGTCGCGCATGACTGATCTCGCCGACGCCTGCCGGGCACGGGGTCTGACGCTCGAGCAGCGCACGGTGGATTCCGATCAGGCGCTGCTGCTGGCCTTCCGCAGCCTGGTGCCGAGGATAGACGGCTTCATCTTCCTGCCGGACGAGAGCGTGCTCAGCCCGTCGATCATCGAGCAGGTCATCGCCCATGGGCGGCGCAACCGGGTGCAGACGCTCGTCTACAGCCCGGTGATGTTCAACCTCGGCGCGACGCTCTACGTGCAGCCCGATCCGGTCGGCGTGGCGCAGTCGCTGATTGCGCTGGTCGAGAACGGCGGGACGACCTCGGTGGTGCGGGAGATGCGTGTTCGCAGCCGGCTGCAGGGTGACCTTGTCGCCTCCACGCGTGAAGGGGTGGGCTACTGAGGTGAGCCAAACCAGACGTACCCTGGTCCGGGAGGTCCTGCTCTCCCAGCTCGCCTACGCGCTGGCGGTCGGCATGATCGCCATCGGCTGCGTCTGGTGGGTGTCCAACTGGGTGGTGAGGGACAACCTGGATGACTGGGCCGTGCGCTGGGTGGGGGAGATGGAGTCCCTCGGCGCCGGCTTCTTCATCAACCCGGCGGACGAGCGGTTCCTGGAGCTCAGGAACTACCTGTCCCGGTTCGACGAGATCGAGTATGTCCGCTACTACGGTCTCGACGGGCAGGTGGTCTACGTGGAGAGCGCCGCCGGCGAGCCCCATCTGTACCCCGGGCTCGGCACTGTGGACTTCGCGGCGCTGAGCGAGCGTGCCGCCGCTGACGGCACCGGCGACGCCCGCTATCGCATGGACTTCGACCGCGATCCGCTGGTGCGCATCAGCCAGGCGGTGACGCGGGAATCCATCGTCTCGGCGAACCTGTTCAGCGCGGAAACTCTCAGCGAGCTCGAGAGCACGACCACCGTGGTCGGCTTCGTGGAGTTGGGGCTCGACTACGGCGGCTACGACCGGGACCTCCTGGCAGGCATCTCCACCGGGATCGGTTTCGTCGCGCTCGCCTTTCTCGTGCTCATGCTCGCCGGGCGGCTGGCCATCCGTCGCGCCGTGCAGCCGCTCGCCGACATGCAGGCGCCGCTGGAGGCGATTGCCCACGGGGATCTGGAGGTGAAGATGCCGGCTTCTCCGCATCGGGAGATCGCCGCCATCGGTGAGGCGCTGGAAACCGCGCTGGCCAGCATCCGCGAGCGGGACCGGCACCTCTTCAAGCTGGCGAACTTCGACCCGCTGACAGGACTGTCCACACGCCACCACTTCATCGAGCAGCTCGGCCCCCGGCTGGCGGTGGCGACCCCGGGCTGCGGCGCGCTGCTGTTCGTCGATATGGACCAGTTCAAGCACGTCAACGATACCTACGGCCACCAGGCCGGCGACCGGGTGCTGGCTCAGGTGGGTGCGCGCCTGCGGCAGCTCGTGCGTCGCGACGATCTGCTGGGCCGTTTCGGCGGCGACGAGTTCGTGCTCTACATCGCCGACATCGATGCCCGGGATGCGGACGCCATGGCGGACAAGCTGCTGCGCGAGATGAGCGAGTTCCCGCTCGTCTACGACGACGTCTCCCTGTCCGCCAACTGCAGCCTGGGCATCGCCATGGTGGACGAGACCTCGCGGCTGAATCCGGAAGAGCTGATCTCGCAGGCCGACGTTGCTTGCCGGCTGGCCAAGTCCTCCGGACGCAACCGGGCCTGCCGGTACGAGCCGGACGAGAAGCACATCGAGGCCATCAAGAGCGACGTTGAGTGGCAGCGGAAGCTGAAGCGGGCGCTGAAGGAAGACCACTTCGAGCTTCACTACCAGCCCATTCAGAATCTGGCCGACGGCACCGTCCGGCACTACGAGGTGCTGGTGCGCTTGAGGGAAGGCGACACGCTCTTCATGCCGGATCAGTTTCTGCCGGCCGCGGTGCGATTCGGCCTCATGCGGGACGTCGACCACTGGGTGCTCGATCATGCCTTCGCCGCGCTGGCTGCGCTTCGGCGCACCGCTGCGGACGTCCGCTTCGCCATCAACCTGGGCGGCAGCGCGTTCACCGACGCCACGCTCGCGAGCTTCGTGCTCGGCCGTCTCAAGGTACACGGGGTGCCCGCGAATGCCGTGATCTTCGAGATCACGGAGCAGGTTGCCGTGGGCAGCTTCTCGGCGGCCGTGCCGCAGATCCGCGAGCTGCGTGCTGCCGGATGCGAGCTGGCCGTGGACGACTTCGGTACGGGCTACAGCTCGCTGTCGTACCTGAAACGGCTGCCGGTTCAGTACATCAAGATCGACGGCTCCTTCGTGCAGCGGTTGTCTGTGAGCCGGGTGGACCAGACCATCGTCAGGGCGATCGCCGACATCGCGCGCATCATGGGCAAGAAGACCATCGCCGAGTTCGTCGGCGATGCGGAAACGCTCACCGTGATCCGCGAGATCGGCATCGACTATGCACAGGGCTATCACGTCGGCAAGCCGCGGCCCGTGCCGCAGGGAGAGGCCAGCGACAACCAGGTGGTGCCCATCGACCGGGCCCGGCGGGCGAGCTGATCCCGGCCGGGCGGTTGTTCCCATTCCGGGAGCACCCTAACATCGGCCCAGTCCCAGCCGGTATCCGCCATGTCTGCCGTGCGTATCTACAACCGGCCAGGTGTCGTCCTGGCCGCACTGACCTGCTGGCTGCTCTGGCTGACCGCCGCAGAGGCCGTGCTGGCCGCCGAGGCGGTAGCGCCGGCTGGCACGGCAGCGGACGTTCCGGTCGCCGATGCACCGGCAACGGATGTCACCGTGCGCTCCCAGGAAGCGCTCGCCACCCTCGACAGGGTCCGGTCGCAGGTCAACGCTCTCGGCGAGCCGGAGCAGCAGATCGCGGAGCTCGAAGACCTGCGTGAGCAGGTCGAGGCGCTGCTGCCCGCAGGCGGTTCGGTGGACGAGCTGGTCGACGATCCTGCAGAGATCGACGGCATCCTGGTGCGCTCGCGAAACCTCACGAACCGCTCCGGGGCGCTGATCGACGGGCTCACTGCCAGCGCCGAGCAGATCGAAGGATACCTGGCAGAGGTCAACACGCTGAGCGCGCGCTGGGAGGAGCGTCGCCGAGACGGCGGCAGCCTGCCCCAGGCGCTGTCGGGTCGGATCGACGACATCCTCGAGTCCGCGCGTGATCTTCAGCAGCAGCTCGACGCCAGGCTCGAGCGTGTGATCCGGCTGCAGGACGACGCCATGGCCGTGCGCAGCGCGCTCACCCCGATCTCCGAGCGCATCGACCATTACGGCAGGTCGCTGCAGACCCAGCGCTTCGAGCAGAACGTGCCGCGGCTGTGGAAGATCACCACCGAGCACCTGAGCCGCTCTTCGGAGCGCTCGACGCGGATCTTCACAGGCACTTTCCGGGCGGACTTTCAGACCTGGCTGCAGACCTCGGAGACGGCGATCGGTGGACACTTCCTGCTGCTGCCCGCCATCCTGCTGTTGCTCTTCCGACTGCGGGCGCGGACGCCGTCCCCGGGTGCGGCGCTGGCCAGACCGGTACCCACGGGCGTTCTCATCTGGATGCTCATCGGGGTGGCCATCTATGCGGGGGCGCCCACCGGTGTCCGGGTGATCTACGTGGTGATCGCCATGCTGGCGGCCACGGCGGTGCTGATGGTCGCCGTTCCCAGAACCATTCGTGGGGGTGTGCTGCTGTTCGTTGCCATCGCGCTGGTCCACGAGTTCGTCGAGAGCCTCCCGGTGCTGGAGCACCTGCCGCGCATCGCCTACCTCTTCTTCGCCGTGGCGCTGATGGTGCTCGGCTGGTTCGCCCGCCACCGCGACGCCACCCAGGCGGTGGTCGACTGGGGGTCACCGCGCGGCCTGATCGTCACCGCCCTGACGCTGTTCGTCTTCCTGCTCGCCATCAGCATCATCGCCAACGTGCTCGGCTACATGGTGCTGGCGAAGCACCTGGTGGTCGGGGTGATCAACAGTGTCAGCGTGTTCCTGGTGCTCTTCGCCGGTTTCAGCTCCGTGAGCGAGATCGTTCAGGTGGTCCTGCGACTGCCGATGCTGGATGGGATCCGGTCCATCACGGCGAACCGGTTCCGGCTGGAACGGATGCTGCGCCGCCCGCTGGTCTGGCTCAGCCTGGCGCTCTGGCTCTGGGCCACGCTCCGCGCGTTCGGCCTCGACGGCTGGCTGTTCGGGTCCGTCCGGGAGCTGGTCCAGGCGGAGGTATCGTTCGGCTCCGTGACGCTGTCGCTGGGTGGCGTGCTGCTGTTCGTGTTTGCCGTGTGGCTCGCCGTGTGGTCGTCGCGGATGGTCAGGGCGGTGCTCAACCTGGACGTCTTTCCGCGCATGAGCCTGCCGCGCGGGGTGCCGAACACCATCTCCATGACCGTGCACTACAGCATCATCCTGCTCGGCCTGCTGCTGGGCTTCGGCTCGATGGGCGTGGACCTGTCCAATCTCGCGTTCATCGTCGGCGCGTTGGGCGTGGGCATCGGCTTCGGTCTGCAGAACGTGGTGAACAACTTCGTGTCGGGCCTGATCCTCATCTTCGAGGCACCGATTCAGGTCGGCGACACGGTGGAGGTGGGCAGCCTGATGGGCCGGGTGACCCAGATCGGCATCCGCACGAGCCGGGTCCGTACCTACGACGGTTCGGAGGTGATCGTGCCCAACGGGGACCTGGTCTCCAATCAGGTCATCAACTGGACGCTGTCCGACCGGCAGCGCCGGATCGAGCTCAATGTGGGCGTGGCCTACGGCTCCGATCCGGAACAGGTGGCCGCGCTGCTGCGCTCGGTGCTCGAGGCGGATGCCGACGTGCTGAAGGAGCCGCAGCCGATGGTGATCTTCGCCGGCTTCGGCGACAGCGCGCTGAACTTCCGGATGCTCGCCTGGATTGCCGACTTCGATCAGGGGTTCACCATGACCCACCGCCTGAACTCGGCCATCAACGCGGCGCTCGCCGAGGCCGGTATCAGCATTCCGTTTCCGCAGCGGGATCTCCACGTCAGATCGCTGCCGGAGGCCGCGGCACCCACCAGCGGGAGCGATGACGGCCCACCGGGGACTGCTCCGCCGTCCTGACGGCCGCGCACGCTGGCCCGCGTCGGCCCCCTTCTGGCCGCAGCGGACCGGGAATCGTCCTCATTCGGGACTAACGTTGTCCGTCGCCCGTCATCGTGCTGTCATACCAGCGCTGTTGGCGCCCGGAAACTCGAAGTCATGGGATCCGCGCGACAGAAGTCGACGACAGGTACGCGGCACAGCACGCCCGGGTCCGATCGGGATGGTACTGCCGGAAACCGTTGAACGCAGGAATAGCGAAAAAACGCAAGCGACCGCAGCAGAAAAAGGACAAGGAGGCAAGATGTTGATCTTGACGCTCAGGGTAGGTGAGCGGCTGATGATCGGTGACGACATTCAGGTCACCGTGCTGGGAGTAAAGGGGAATCAGGTCCGCATCGGTGTGCACGCTCCGGCAGATGTCAGCGTCCACCGGGAGGAAATCTACGATCGCGTTCGTGCGGAGCGGGAGTCCGCAAGACTGGCCAGCGCCGCCGGCTAGGCAACAGATCCAACGCAACCGGAGCCAACGACCACCTCACAATCACGAGGTGGTCCCGGTATTTCTTTCGCGCTATGTTCGGGCGACCTGTGAGGCCCTGTCGGGCCCGGGCGTGAGGAGGAGCGCATGGATGGGAAGCCGGAACCACGATGGTGAGGGATCGCCATCTGCCGCCGGGGCTGCTGCCCTGGAGCTGAGACACCGTACGCTGATCAGGCTGGAGGACGTCCTGCGGCTGCTGGTCGACCGTCACGGCGCACGGACGACCCTGGGCGAGATGCTCGCCATCACCGCCGCCATGGCGCGCCTGTGCACGAAGCCCGAGGTGAGCATCGCCGAGATCTCGGAAGCCACCGGCCTGCCGAAACAGAACCTGTCCCGCTGGGCTCGCAAGCGCATCGGCGACAGCATCGAGCTCAGGGTAAATGATCAGGACCAGCGCGTGCACGACGTGATCCTGGTCGACCAGCGGCGCGGCCAGGACAACATCGAGCGGCTGGCGAGGGTGCTGGGCACCGACACGACGCCCTGACGACCGGACTGTTATCCTCCCGGCATGGCGCTGCCCGATCACCTGTCCGGTCTGCTCGATGCCCGGAGCTACCCGCATCCCTGCGGCGACATCCGGCTGATCGAGACGCACATCTCCTGGGTCCTGCTGACGGGAGAGTTCGCCTACAAGCTGAAAAAAACCGTCCGCTTCAATTTCGTCGACTTCTCCACGCTCGAGCTTCGCCGCCATTTCTGCCGCGAGGAGGTGCGCTGCAACCGGGCGTTCGCCCCCGCGCTCTATCTGGGTCTGGTCACCGTGCACCGTCAGGACGGCCGGCTCAGCGTCGGCGAGGCGTCCGATTCAGCCGACGCGTCTGAGACAGACGTGCTGGAGTGGGCGGTGAAGATGCGGCAGTTCGATCCGGATCAGGCGCTCGACCGGCTGCTCGAACGCGGCGAGCTGGACGAGTCGGCGCTGGACGGGTTCGGTCGGGACCTCGCGGGCCGCCACGCGCTGCTGCCGGTGCTGGAGGCGGGGGCGGACGAGGTTCCGAAACGCGTCTTCGGCCCGGTGGAGGACAACTTCGAGGAAATCGGCCACACCGGGCTAGCGGAGCGCCATGCCGCCGGGATCGGCGAGGCGCTCGATCGCGCCCGGGCGCTGGGCCGCACCCTCAGACCCGCGTTCGACGCCCGGATCACCGGCGGCTGGATCCGCGAGTGCCACGGCGACCTGCACCTGGCCAACCTGGCGCGCATCGACAGCACGGTCACAGCCTTCGACTGCCTCGAGTTCAACGAGAACCTGCGCTGGATCGACACCATGAGCGACGTGGCGTTCCTGTTCATGGACTGCCATTTCCGCGGCGAAGTCCGGCTGGCCTACCGTTTCCTGGACAGCTATCTGGACGGCTCGGGGGACTACGACGGGGTGCAGCTGCTGCACTACTTCGCCGCCTACCGGTCCGTGGTGCGGGCCAAGGTGGCTGCGCTGCGCTGGGTTCAGGAGCCCGACGAGGTGCTGGCCGCCCGATTCGCCGCCCATCTGGACTGGGCCCGTTGCTGGCTGACCCGCCCGGCAGGCTCGCTGATTCTCACCTGCGGGCTGTCCGGCTCCGGAAAGTCGCATCTGGCGTCCCGCCTGCTGCCGAGGCTGCCGGCGGTTCGGCTGCGTTCCGATGTGGCGCGAAAGCGTCTGGCCGGGCTCGATGCCCTGGAGAGCAGCGGCTCCGGCATCGACTCCGGGCTCTACGATCCGGCCCAGAGCGACCGGACGTTTGACTACCTCGCCCGCGCAGCGGCGGGGCTGCTCGTCGCGGGCGAGCGGGTGATCGTGGACGCCACGTTCATCGAGCGGGCACGGCGGCGCAAGTTCGAGGACCTCGCCGTTCGGCTCGGTGTCCCGGTGGTGGTCGTCCACTGCGAGGCGCCGGATGCGGTGCTCGACGAGCGCGTCGGCCGACGGGCGGCGACGGGCGGGGACCCCTCGGAGGCAACCACCGAAGTGCTGACGCTGCAGCGGCAGCGGTTCGAGCCGCCCGGGGAGGACGAGCCGGTGATCACGGTGGACACGTCAGCGCCTCTGAGCGATGAATTGCTCGAGGCGCTGACGGCGCGCGTGCTGTCCCCCTGAGTCCGGGAGCCCCGCGCTACTGGGCGGGAATGATCGAGAAGGTGGCCATCACGAAGCGCTCGATGCTGATGACGCCCGGGCTGAAGTCGCTCATGGGCGCATCCATGTATGCAGCCGCTCTCACAGCCATCTCCTTCGGGCGCGCGCTATGCTGCTCCACGGCGACATCGCTCACCGGTCCGAGGGCGACGCCGAATCCGGCCGCGACCCGGGTCGCTTCCCGGGTGGCGTCCTCCATGGCCAGCGACAGCGCCTTGTCCTCCAGCTCGGCCCGCTCGGAGGTGTCGAGCCGCATGGGGTCCAGGTTGTTGATGCCGAGATCCAGGGCGCCGTTCAAGAGATCGCCGAACCGGTTCAGGTCTCTGAGCGTCACCTGGATGCTGCGGCTGGCGGTGAGGCCGGACACCACCATCTCGTCGTCCCGGCGCTGATAGCGGGGGTTGATGCTCACCGCCGTGGCGGTGACGTCCCGCTCGGCGATGCCGAGCTTCTTCGTGAGCGCGAGCACCTCGCCGACGACCTTGTCGAGCTCCCGCTTCAGGCTGCCCGCATCCATGCCCTCTCTGCGCACCTGGAGCTGCACGTAGCCCATGTCCGGCTCCACCTCCAGGGTGCCGCGACCGGAGACGTGAATGCCGGCGGGTGTGTCCGCCGCCGCACCGATGCTGACGGTACACAGCACAACCGTCAGAAACTGCCAGACCCGCTGCGCATTGAAACCCTTCATCTGTGAACTCCGTTGTTGTGCCGTATGTGCTCGTGACGTCAGCCGATGCCGTCCATGCGGGCGACGCGGCTGATCAGCTCTTCCACACGGGTGCTGTAACCCCACTCGTTGTCGTACCAGCCGATCACTTTGACCATCCGCCCTTCCAGCACCTGGGTGAGCAGGCTGTCGAAGATCACGGAGTGGGGATCGCCGATGATGTCGGAGGAGACGATCGGATCGGTGCAGTACGCCATGATGCCCGTGAGGTCGCCCTCCGCGGCGGCCGCCATGGCCGCATTGACCGCTTCGACGTCGGCGTCCCGCTCGAGTTCCACCGTCAGGTCCACCAGGCTGCCGTCCGGCACCGGTACCCGGATGGCCATGCCGTCGAGCCTGCCCTTGAGCTCCGGCAGCACCTGGCCGATGGCCCGGGCCGCGCCCGTGGAGGTGGGCACGATGTTGGTCGCTGCGTTGCGCGACCGGCGCAGGTCCTTGTGCGGGGCATCGATCAGCCGCTGATCCGAGGTGTAGGCGTGCACGGTGGTGAGCAGCCCCCGGCGGATACCGAAGGCCTGGTGCAGGACCCTGGCCATGGGGGCGGCGCAGTTGGTGGTGCAGCTCGCGGCGCTGATGATGGTGGCCTCGGGCGTGACCACGTGATCGTTGACGCCCGTGACCAGCGTCGCCTCCAGCGGGTCCTTGCAGGGCACCGTGAGGATGACGCGCTTCGCACCCGCTGCCAGGTGCTTCTGCAGATCCGCCAGACGCCGGAACTGACCGGAGGCCTCCACCACGTAGTCCACGCCGAGCGCCTTCCACGGCAGCTTCGCCGGATCCCGCTCACAGAGCACGCGGAAGGGGTCGCCGTCGATCTCCATGGAGTCGCCGTACACGGCGACCTCGCCGGGATAGGTGCCGTGGATGCTGTCGTAGCGGAAGGCGTAGGCGAGATCCTCGGCGCTGGCCAGATCGTTGATCGCGACCACGTCGTAGTGGCGGCGCAGCTTGGCGATGCGGGTGATGGTGCGGCCGACCCGGCCGAATCCGTTGATGGCGATACGGGGCTTGCTCACGGTCTGCTCCTGTTCAGGGACACCGGCCGGGTGCGGCCGGTGGTGTCGTGTCAGGCGGCGATCATACCGACTGTGACGCCCGCCGAGCGACGGCGCTGTCCGGCAATCGGCCGGGCGTGGAAATCAGCACCAGCTCGCCTCCTGCTCAGGGTGCCGGAGCAGCTCCTCCACATTGGCGTTGAGAATCCGGTAGCCGACGTTGCCGTAGAGGATCTGCCGGCCGCCGTTCATCACCCAGGAGGGGCTGCCCTTCACGCCCTGCTGCTCGGTGGCGTCGTAGTCCGCGAGCAGGGCGGCGGCGGCCTCCCCGGAGTTGAGCGCCTGCTCCATGGCCGCTTGCGGCAGGCCGGCGTCGCTGGCAATGGCAAAGAGCCGCGGCAGGTCGCTCACATCCTCCGCCTCGACGAAGAAGGCGTGCCGGATCCGTCCCGCCAGATCCACCATCGCGGCCTCCGAGTGGACGATGGCGGCCGCCTTCAGCACCAGGTGGGCGTTGGCGGAGGTGGTGGGCCGCACCGTGCGCCAGGCATCCCGATGCACCGGCGCGGTTTCGTAGTTCGCCACCACCGAGTGCACGTGGTCCGCATAGCCGTCGAAGCCGCCGCGTTCCGCCCACTGGGAAGCCATCTTGCCCCGGGTGTCGCCGAACACGTTCACGCAGTGATGACGGATGTGGATCTGCTGGCGCCAGTCTGCAGCAAGTGCTTCTATCCGCCGCTGGGCGATCCACGCCCACACGCAGAGCACGTCTGTGTAGTAGTCGATGACGAGCGGTGCCTCGTCGCTTCCGGTCGCAGTCATGGATATTCCTGGTTGCCTTGCCGGGAACATACGCGCTGAAAGCAGACGCGTATACTGCAAACGACCGAGCGAGAGGTGAACCATGACCACACTGCTGATCGTCATCGCGCTGGCGGTGCTCGTCTTCTGGGCGGTAGCGCGTTTCTACCTGCAGGGAGAAGACCTGTCGCGATACGACCACGGCCACAGGCCGGCTGTCGGCAGCGACGCAAACGGACAGCGCGAACCGAGTGCCGAGCACCACCAGGTGCTCGGCCTGCTGGCGAACATGGCTGCCGCGGGTGAGGGTGTGCGTGGCAGGGAGCGTCTCGAGCGCATGCGCGAGGGCATGGATGCCATGGGCGACACCGCGGATCTGACCGGCATCACCCTGACGCCGGTGTCCGCGGGCGGGGTGCCCTGTGAGTGGGTCATGGCGGAAAACTCGGATCCGAGACGGCGTCTGCTCTACCTGCACGGTGGCGCATTCACCATGGGCAGCCCGAAGAGCCACCGTCCCATCACCACCAAGTACGCGCGCATGACCGGGGTCAGCGTGCTGGCCGTGGACTACCGGCTCGTTCCCGAGAACCGCCGCATCGACTGCCTCACGGATTGCCAGACGGCCTACCGGTGGATCCTGGACAACGGACCGGCGGGACCGACGCCGCTCGAGGCATTCTTCGTCTCCGGGGACTCGGCCGGTGGCAACCTCACTCTGGCGGTGATCGCCTGGGCGCGGGACGAGGGCCTGCGCGCCGCCGATGGCGCGATCGCCCTGTCACCCGCCACGGATGCAACGTTCTCGAGCCCGAGCCTCACGAGCAACATCGCCACGGATCACATGCTCGGCCCGATGTTCGGCCGCATCACCCGCCTGCCGCGTTCGGTCGTGGCCTGGTTCGGCTGGATCTCAAATCGCATGCATCCCTGCGATCCGCGGATCTCGCCGCTCAGGGGCGACCTGTCCGGGCTGCCGCCGACGCTGGTGCACGCGAGCGAGGCGGAAATGCTGCTGGATGACGCCCGCCGCTATGTCAACAAGGCAACGGACGCAGGCTCCGAGGCGACGCTGGAGACCTGGCACCACATGCTGCACGTCTGGCACGCCTTCGAACCCCAGCTCCCCGAGGCCAGGGAAGCCTTCGAGCACATCCACCGGTTCATGACACTGGTGGCGCCGGCGACTGCCGCGGGCGGGGCTGCATCCGGCCCGTCCGGCGCCGGCTGACACCGCACCGAACCCCGAGCCGTGGCAAACCTGCTCGCTGACGCGGTGGACATCTGCCGCTGGCTGGACGCGGACGGGGAGACACCCTACGAGGCGCGTCTGGCGCGGGACCGCAGCATCGGCCGGGAGCTCGGTCGCGCCGACGACCTGACGCGCGTGCTGGCCTGGTGGGATCGGCTTCGCGACCACGAAGCCGGTGACACCGGAGCGGCCTCTCTCGGCCGGCGTCTGGTGGCGCTGTCCCGGCTCGCCACCTGGCTGCTGGCCCTGCTCGGGCTGCTGCTCGGCGCGAGCCTCGGCTCCGTGGCCTTCTCCTACGATGGGACTCATCCGGTCAACCTCCTGGGACTGCTGGGTGTGCTGGTCGGCGTGCCCTTCCTGCTGCTGCTGCTGACGCTGATCTTCCTGCTGCCCGTGCGCATACCGGGACTCGCCGTGCTGCGGGAAGGGATCGGCGTGATCAATCCCGGGCGCTGGGCCGGAGCCTGGCTCGACCACTACGCCGGCATGCAGCTGTTCGGTGGGTTCACAGCGGGACGGACCCGGTTCGCCCGCTGGCAGCTCGTGGTGTTTTCTCAGTGGCTCGCCGTGGGCTACTTCCTCGGCGTGCTCGGCGCCGGGATGGTGCTGGTGGCGGTGACGGACCTGGCCTTCGGCTGGAGCACCACGCTCGATCTCGATGCGCACGCCGTGGCGCGGACGTTCGGCGTTCTCGCCCTGCCCTGGCAGGGATGGCTGCCGTCGGCGGTGCCGGATCTGGCGCTGGTGGAGGCTTCCCGCTTCTACCGGCTGGAAACGGCGGCGGTTGGCAAGTCCGAGGCCATGCAGCTCGGTGCCTGGTGGCCGTTCGTGCTCTGCACGATCCTCGTCTGGGGACTGCTGCCGAGGCTGCTCCTGCTGGGCCTGGGTGGCTGGCGCCTCGGCGCCGCTACCCGTGCGCTCATCTGTCAGGATCCGGAGGTGCTGGCCCTGCTCGACCGGCTGACGCCACCCCGGGTCGACTTCGGGCCGGAAGAGGAAGGGGCGGCACCGGAAACGCCGGGCGGGGTGGCGGCACCGCCGCAGCCGGCCGCGGACAGCCGCTCCGTGGCGGTGATCTGGAATCGGGCACTGGAAACGGAGGCAGCCGGCCGCTGGGGCCGGGCGTATCTGGGTGGCGCGTTCGGCCGGATTCTCGAGCTGTCGTCCCGGTCCGGGCCTGCGGAGATCGAGGCGGCCCTGGCCGGGGCACCGGAAGTGCCGGGGCGGGTGGTGATCTTCACGAAGGGCTGGGAGCCGCCGCTGCTCGAGTTCGGCGATTTTCTGCGGACGTTGCGCGGCGGCCTCGGCACTGCTGCGGTGATCACCGTGGTGCCCATCGATACCCGTGGAGAGGGGGTGAGCAGCGCCGACCGTCAGGTATGGGCCGGCTTCCTGGCGAAGCACGATGACCCGCGACTCTACGTGCAGCAGGCCACGACGACAGCGAAGCGCGCCACCACAGGAGACAGTGCGTGATTCCGACGTTCGCCGTGGTCGGCCATCCGAACAAGGGCAAGAGCTCCATCGTCGCAACCCTCGCGGAGGACGAGCGGCTGGCCATCGGTCCGGTGCCGGGCACCACCCGCCGGGCCAACGCCCACACCTTCTCCATCGACGGCGAGCCCCAGTACGTGCTGGTGGACACCCCCGGATTCCAGCGCGCGGCCGCCGTGCTCGAGTGGCTGGAGAGCCGGGCCACCACGGCGAGCGCCCGGCCGGCACTGGTGGCCGAGTTCGTTTCGAGTCACGTCGATGACGACCGCTTCCGCGACGAGTGCGAGCTGCTCCGGCCCATTGTCGAGGGTGCCGGCATCCTTTACGTGGTGGACGGCTCCAAGCCTTACGGCGCCGAGTATGAGCTGGAGATGCAGATCCTGCAGTGGACGGGCCGGCCGCGCATGGCGCTGATCAACCTGATCGGCGACGACGATCACACCGCCGAGTGGCGGCAGGCGCTGGACCAGTACTTCTCCATCGTCCGCGTGTTCGACGCGGTGGCCGCCGATTTCGAGACCCGGGTGGCGCTGCTTCGAGCCTTCGGCGAGCTCGACGCCGACTGGCGGGCGCCGCTGGAGCGGGCGGTGGCGGCGCTGATCGAGGAGCGGAATCGGCGCCGGCAGCGCAGCGCGGCGGAGATCGCAGGTTGTCTGGTGGACTCGCTTGTCATGAGCGAGCGCGCATCGCTACCCGAAGGCGCACCGCTCGAGCCGCTGCAGGCAGAGCTCACGGACCGGCTGAAGCGCAATCTGCGCCGCCGGGAGGAACGCTGTCAGGAGGCCGTGCAGGGTTTCTACCGGCATCAGGATCTGGCACGGGAGGTGTCCGGCCAGATCCTGCTCGACGAGGATCTCTTCACCGAGACGGGCTGGGAGCTCTTCGGGCTGTCGCGGCAGCGGCTGGTGATCACCGGCGCGCTGACCGGCGCGGTGGCGGGCGGCGGGATCGACCTGCTGCTCGGCGGCGCGTCGCTGGCCCTGGGTGCGGGCATCGGTGCGCTCATCGGCGGCACCGGTGCCTGGTTCGGCGGCAGCGAGCTGGCGCGGGTGCGGGTGCTGGGCGAGTCGCTGGGTGGGCAGGTGGTGCAGGTGGGGCCGGTGAAGGCGCCCAACTTTCCCTGGGTGCTGCTGGGCCGTGCCTGGCTGCACCATCAGCTCGTCTCGGAGCGCAATCACGCCTACCGCGAGGCCATCCACCTGGCGGTGCGAGGCGAGCAGAACCTGATGGACACGCTCCCGGACGATCTGGTCCGCCCGCTCGCGAAAACCCTGGGTCAGCTCAGGAGCCGGGGCGACGAAGCGGAGCTTCGCCGGACACTGACGGAGCAGGTGAACCGGGTGCTGAAGGAACGGCTCACACCGGCGACCCAGGTGTGAACCAGGGCGCAGCGGAAATGCCGGTTGGGCCACGGAAGCGAGGCTGGTGTTGGCCGATGCTGCGCCTATGGATCGGATGGTCTCCAGCTTTCTGTTCGTCTTTGCGCTTGCCTGCCTCGGCGGCGCCGCGCTGCTGCTGCTGAACGACTTCATCGAGTACCTGCAGCTCGGCCGCTGGCGACTCGATACCCTGCTGGACTCCGGCTACCAGTGGCACCTGCTCCGTTCCCGCTGGTTCCTCGCCAGCGACGTCGGCTCCGCCATCCGCGAGGTGCTGCGCGTGATCCCCACGTTCCTCGCCCTGCTCACGCTGTCGCCCGTCGCCTGGTGGCTCAGCAACCGCCTCGGCACGCGCTGAGCACCTACAGGTCGATCTGCCGTGCGGCGAGCCAGGATTCGAGATCCTGCCGCTCCGACGCGGCGCCATCGCCGAGCTCGACGAACACGTCCCGAGCGAAGCTGAGATAACTCTTCGCGGCTGCCGGATCGGTCCCCGACTCCCAGAGCGCCCGACCGAGCAGCCATCGTGACCAGGCGAGGGCGCCCGGTGTGACCTCGGCAGCCTCCCGGAGCGCGTTCGCCCGGCTGAGCGTCTCGATGGCGGGCTGGTACTCGGCCCGGCCGAGATAGGCCTCGCCGAGGCAGGACAGCGGGTAGGCCAGCTCCGGGTCGTCCGGCTCGAGGCGCGCGCTGTCCATGTTCAGCGCTTCGGTGCATTCCGCGATCGCCAGGTCGAAGCGTCCCTCCCGGTTCGAGAGGTTGCCGAGGTTGTTGAATCCTACGCTCAGCTGGAAGGCATTGTCGGTCCGTCGCCAGGCCTCGATCGCCGCTTCGAAGTGGAGACGTGCAGCGTCGTACTCGCCCGCGCTCAACAGCGCGTCACCGGCGACGTTGTGCGCGGAGCCGAGCAGCGGCCACTGGGGCTCACGCTGGGCGAGATTGATGTCGATCGCGCGTTCGGCCGCGGTCACCGCCGCTTTGAGCTCGCCGGTGGAAATCAGCTGCCAGCCGAGCCCCTGCAGCAGGGAGGCGAGCCGCGGATGGGTATCGGGATAGACGCGTTCGGCGACGGCGATCGCCCGCTCGTAGAGTCGGACGGCTTCGGTGTTGTTGCCCTGTCCGGCTTCGATTTCCGCGAGATCCGCGAGCGCCCGGCTGGTCGCGGGATGGATCTCGCCGAACATGCCGGCCGTCAGCGTTGCCACTTCCGCGGCCAGGACACCGGCCTCCTCGAACTCGTGCCCGAGGCGCAGACACCAGGCGAGGTCGCTGAGGTACTCGGTCAGCGCCGCGCCGCCGAGCGGCCGCTGCAGGTCCACGGCCGTGCGCAGCTCAGTGACGCCTTCCGACGCTCTGCCACTGCGCGTCAGCATGACTCCCATCGCGTTGTGATAACGGGCGACGAGGGGGTGCGCCTCGGGCAGCTTGGCGACGTAGGTCTGAGCGAAGCGCAGCATCCGGGCTGCGTTCTGGGTCTCACCGGCGGCGGCGAGCAGGTAGGGCAGCGCGAGCCAGGCCTCGGCGGCCAGCTCGGCATCGTTGGCGGCCGCCGCACTGGCTGCGGCATCGAAGTAGGCGTCCTCGGCAGCAGCCAGATCCCCGGATTCGCGGTAGGCATTGCCGAGCAGCATCAGCGCCTCCGCGGTCAGCGGCGGGTAGGCGAACGACTCGGCGGAGCGGGCCAGGGAGATAGCCGAGTCCATGGCAGCGTCTACCTCTGAGCCATCGAGCAGAAGCTGGGTGGCGGCGATCTCGGAGAAGGCGGCGTCGACGCGCGCCCGGACCTCCGGATCCTCGGGCGGCGGAAACGCGGCCTCGAGCGCATCCCGGTCGGCGCAGCGTGCCAGCGGCCGCAGGCGCGAGGCGCGGGACACCGCGTTCTCGAGAAGGCCCGTGTCAGCGGCCACGAAGCCGTCCAGCAGCGCCGAGAACTGGCTCTTCCGCTCGGCGAGGCAGGCCATGCGCAGGTCCATCAGCGCCGCGGACTGCTCTTTGCGGACCCGGGTGGCGAGGCACGCGTCCTCATGCGTGCCCGCCCAGTCGTCGGCATAGCGGCCGAGGATCGGCTCGAGCTGACGCCAGGCGTCGGCGGCGTAGGGCAGCCCGGAGGCGTGAATCGCCTCTGCAACGGCGGCGCGGCGGTCCGCACCCCAGATCTCGGCGAGCAGCTCGTTCCGATCCCGGCAGGGTGGCGCCTGCAGCGCGAGGTACACGGCCGCGGCGGCGAGCGCGGCGGAACCGGTCAGCGCGCCGAGCTGAATGCCCGTTCGCCGGCGCTGCCACTGCCGGTCACGCTGGCGCAGGGTGTCGAAGTCGATGTCGAGCAGACCGGCGAGCAGCTTCAGCCTCGCGTTGCTGCGACCGTCCGCCTTAGGTCGCGGATCGGCCGCGATCCGCTCGGCGCCGAGCGCGGGCGGAAAGCTCGCGCCGGCATCGTCATCGACCAGCAGGCAGAAGACGCGATCGCTGCCGGAGCGGGCAAGGAAGTACTCGATCTCGTCGTTCACCCACCGGGACGCGGCAGCGTTCGGAGAGCAGACCACGATCAGGGCATCGGAAGCATCCAGCGCGGCCTGGATCTTGCCGGTGAGCTCACCCGAGAACAGCTCGTCGCGATCCCGGAAGATCCGGCGCAGGCGGCGGGAACGTCCGAGCTCGCCGGCGAGCGCCCGCGGCAGCCGGTAGCGTTCGAGCGCACGATGCAGCCAGCCGGCCCATGCCTCGTCAGCGTGGCTGTAGCTGATGAAGGCCTCGTAGCGCGCAGTTTCTGCCACCGGGTCCCCGTCGGTTCCGTCAGCCGGTGATTGTAGCCGCTCGCGGGGGCTGCATATCCGGCGCGCTCTGGGGGCTGCTAGGATGTGCGCCCATGAAACATGACGTTGCCATCATCGGAGGCGGCCACAACGGGCTGGTGTGCGCCTGTTACCTGGCGGCTGCCGGGCTCGACGTGATCGTGCTGGAGCGGCGCGACAAGGTCGGCGGGGCGGCGGTCACGGAGGAGTTCCATCCGGGATTTTCGAACTCCGTAGCGAGCTACACGGTGAGCCTGCTGCACCCGAAGATCATCCGTGATCTGAAGCTCGAGGCGCACGGGCTGAGAATCGTGCTGCGGCCCTATTCCAACTTCCTGCCGCTGCCGGACGGCAACTGGTTCCGCACCGGCGCCGACCTGGCGGAGACCCGGGCGCAGGTCGCGCGCTTCTCGGCGCGCGATGCGGCACGGCTGCCCGACTATTACGCCATGCTCGAACGGGGGGCGACGCTCGTGCGCGACATGCTGCTGAAGACGCCGCCCAACGTCGGCGGCGGCCTCCGCGACGTGATCCGCGCGCTCGAGCTCGGCAACCGGTTCCGCCGCCAGACGCGTGCCGAGCACCGCGACGTGCTGGATCTGTTCACGAAGAGCGCCGGCGAGCTGCTGGACGACTGGTTCGAATCGGAGCCGGTGAAAGCCGTGTTCGGCTTCGATGCCATCGTCGGCAACTACGCGAGCCCTTACGCACCGGGGTCCGCCTACGTGCTGCTGCACCACGTGTTCGGCGAGGTGAACGGACGCGCCGGGCAGTGGGGCCACGCCATCGGCGGTATGGGCGCCATCACCACGGCCATGCGCGCGGAGGCGGAAGCGCGCGGGGTCGTCGTGCGCACGGAGGCGCCGGTGGCCGGCGTGCTCGTCGAGCACGGCCGGGCCGTCGGCGTTCGGCTCGAAGACGGCGAGGAGGTGCGCGCGCGGGCCGTGGCCGCAAACGTCAATCCGAAGCTGCTCTTCGAGCGGCTGGTAGGCGCCGAGCATCAGCCCGAGGACTTCAGGAACCGGATCCGCCGCTACCGGAACGGCTCGGGCTCGCTGCGCATCAATGTGGCGCTCGCTGAGCTGCCGCGCTTCACGGCGGCGCCGGACGACGATCCGCAGGGCGGCACCCGCTCCGGCATCATCCTGGCGCCGTCACTCAAGTACATGGAGGACGCCTACTTCGACGCCAGGCGTCAGGGTTACGCGAGCGCGCCGATCGTGGAGATGCTCATCCCGAGCACCGTGGACGACAGCCTGTGTCCGCCGGGCAACCACGTGGCGAGCCTCTTCTGCCAGCAGTTCGCACCGGTGCCGCCGGACGGGGTGAGCTGGGATGATCTGAAGGAGGTGGCGGTGGGCGCCATCTTCGACGTGGTGGAGCGCTTCGCGCCGAACTTCCGCACCTCGCTGCTCGGCTACCGGGCACTGTCCCCCCTCGATCTGGAGCGGGAGTTCGGCCTGGTGGGCGGTGACATCTTTCACGGCGCCATGGGCCTCGATCAGCTCTTCTCGGCGCGGCCCGTGCTCGGCCACGGCGACTACCGCAGCCCGGTCGACGGCCTCTATCTCTGCGGCTCCGGCACCCATCCGGGTGGCGGGGTGAGCGGCGCGCCGGGGCACAACGCCGCGGCGGAGATGCTGCGCGACCTCCGTTAGCGGAGATCTCCGTTAGCGGAGACCTGCGCCAATCAACCGCCCGTGCCCAGGCGAATGATCTGCATGTAGGTGCGCACGCCCTGCGCCAGATTCGCGACGCTGATCTTCTCGTTCGTGCCGTGAAATCCGGTCAGGTCTTCCGGGGTCACGATCATGGGATTGAAGCGGAAGGCGTTGTCCGCCACCTTGCCGTAGTGGCGGGTGTCGGAGCCGGCGATCATCAGGCCCGGCGCGACCACCAGCTCGCCGTAGGTCTGCCGGAGCGCCTGCTCCACCACCTGGAACCCCGGTGAGTGCCAGTCCGAGACCGCGGAGGCGGCCACGCCGCCGCCGTCCGGCACCCGCACGCTGACGGACTCGTTTTCCACAACCGCGCGCACGTGACGGATCACGTCCTCGACGCTGTCCCGCGGATGCACGCGGAAGTTCACCGTGGCCACCGCCTCGATGGGCAGCACGTTGGTCTTCACGCTGCCGGCGAGCATGGTCGGCGCCGTGGTGGTGCGGAGCATGGCGTTGGCAAACGACAGGGCGGAAAGCTGGGTCTCGATCAGGTGATTGAACAGCCAGCGGTTGGCGAACAGCATCCGGTAGCCGAAGGGCATGTAGCGGCTGGCGGTGTCGAACATCTGCCCGGAAAGTCCGCTGAGCCCGCCAGGCACCGGGTTGTCCTCGAGCCGGGTGATGGCCTCGGCGAGAATGCCCACCGCGGTCTGCCGCGGCGGCATGGAGGAGTGCCCGCCGGCGGCACGGGCCACGATGTCGAGCGTCACGCTGCCTTTCTCGGCGACGTTGATCGCCGCAAAGAGCGGCTCCACCCCCGGCAGCATGCCGTCGAAGACGAAAGAGCCCTCGTCGAGAGACCAGGCGAGCTGCACGCCCTGATCCGCCAGGTGACCGGCCACCGCGGCGGCGCCGCGCGTGCCGCCGACTTCCTCGTCGTGTCCGAAGCTGAAGTAGAGGGTGCGCTCGGGCTGGAACCCCTCCGCAAGCAGGGCCGTGATCGCCTCGAGCTGCGCCACCACCGCGCTCTTGTCGTCGAGGGCGCCCCGGCCCCAGACGATGCCGTCGCGGATCTCGCCGGCGAACGGCGCCGCCGCCCACTCCGACTCCGTGCCGGGGATCACGGGCACCACGTCGTAATGAGCGGTGAGCAGCACCGGCGCCAAGGCGGGATTCCGCCCGGGCAGGCGGTAGAGCATGGTGTAGCCGCCGTGCAGCGTGCGCTCCGCGGCGGCGGCGAACGCCGGATAGCGTTCCTCGACCCAGCCGATGAAGCCTTCGAACTCTGCGGCGTCGAAGTCCGCCGGCGACTGGTGGGAGACCGTCCGGAAGCGGATCGCCTCCGCGAGGCGGGCAGCGACGGCGTCCTCGTCCAGGTCGATGATCACGGGGTCCGCGCTGCCCTGAATCTCGGGGGTGTGGAGCACAGTGCGGACGACGACGACGGCGGCGAGGACGGCGAGCGTCCCGCCGAGGAGGATCAGGATTTTCTTCATCGATGGATTATAGTCGGCGCCTCTTCGGCGAGGCGGACAGGGTAGCAGGGACATGCGGCGGAACGGACTGCAGGATGGGCGGCAGAAGCAGCAGAAAGGGAAGCGCGACATTCTGACGGCGCTGCCCGTCATCGACGTGGAACGGTTCGGTAGCACGGCCTGGCATCCGGCGCTGGACCAGGCCTGCAGGACCTGGGGCTGCTTTCAGATCGTCAATCACGGCGTGCCCGCCGAGGTGCTCGCTGCCACCCTGGACGCCATGCACCGGTTCTTTGCCCTGCCGGAGGGGGAGAAGCGCCGGATCGAGCGCACCCGGGGCAATGCCTGGGGCTACTTCGACCGGGAGCTCACCAAGAACGTCCGCGACTGGAAGGAGATCTTCGACGTGGGTCCGGAAGCCTCCGAGGGGCCCATGGCCGAAAGCCGCCCGCAATGGCCGGAGAATCTGCCGGGTTTCAGGGAAGCGGTGATGGCGTACTACCAGGCGGCGGCCGGTGTGGCTGCCAGACTGCTGGAAGGGATCAGCGCGAATCTCGGCATGCCGGGCGGATATCTCGGCGAGGGGTTCGAGCCCGAGCACACGAGCTTTCTGCGGCTGAACCACTACCCGCTGTGCGTAGACCCCGAGGCGCACCTCGGGATCAGTCAGCACACGGATGCGGGGGCGCTCACGGTGCTGCTTGCGGATGCGGAACCGGGTCTGCAGTTCTTCAACGACGGTGACTGGCGCACCGTGGCGCCCATGCCAGGCGCGCTGACGATCAACATCGGCGACATCGTCCAGGTCTGGTCGAACGACCGCTACGCCGCACCCCTGCATCGGGTGTTGGCCAGCGCCGCCGCAGAGCGCTACAGCGCGCCTTTCTTCTACAACCCGAGCTACCGGACCGACTACGCACCGCTGCCGGGCGTGGTCGATGCGGCGCATCCCGCCCGCTACCGGGCCATCAACTGGGGCGATTTCCGCGCCGGGCGCGCGGCCGGTGACTACGCCGACTACGGCGAGGAGATCCAGATTTCCCACTTCCGCATCGCGGCGGCATCTGATCTATGATGGTTCGCTCGTGTGTCTGACAGGGGAACAGGATCATGGCGAAGGAACCGCAGGGCTCGGTAGACGATCACGTCGTCACGCTGAACCCCATCGTCGGGGTGAATCTGGAGGATCTGGCTCGCACCGGCGCCGACGTCCTCCAGGCGGCGATGCTGCAGCCGGTGCTTGCCGCCGAGCACGTGCTCAGATTCAACGCTGAGCTGGTGCGCATCCTGTTCGGCAACTCGGACCGGCAGCCGGCACCGGGCGACCGCCGCTTCGCGGACGAGCGCTACCAGTCGAACCCGCTGTACTCGCGCCTCGTGCAGGGCTGGGTGGCGTGGAGTGCGGTGCTCAATGACTGGGTAGAAGCCATGGGCTTCGAAGGGGAGGAGCTCGACCGGGCGAAGTTCGTCACGGCGCTGGCCGTGGATTCGCTGGCGCCGTCGAATTTCCTGCTCGGCAACCCGGCAGCACTCAGGAAGGCATTCGAGAGCCGCGGCGGCAGCCTGGCGGCGGGGCTGAAGAACTTCGTCGACGATCTCCGCCACAATCACGGCATGCCGAGCCAGGTGGACAAATCCGCCTTCAAGGTCGGCGGGAATCTGGCCAACACGCCCGGTGCGGTGATCCATCGCAGTGGGATTCTGGAACTCATTCAGTATCAGCCCAGAACCGACCGGCAGCATGGCCGGCCGCTGATGATCGTGCCCCCGCAGATCAACAAGTACTACATCTACGACCTGGCGCCGGACAAGAGCATGGTGGGCTACCTGCTCGACGAGGGCTTTCAGGTGTTCATGGTGTCCTGGCGCAACCCGACGCCCGAGCATCGCGCCTGGGGCCTGGACGACTACGTGCTCGCGCTCGACGAGGCGCTGGAGGTCACCCGCGAGGTGACCGGTGCGGACCGGGTGAACGTGGTGGGCGCCTGCGCGGGCGGCATCACCCTCGCCACGGCGCTCGGCTACCTGGCCGGCCGCGACGACCTCGGCAAGGTCGCGTCGCTGACGCTGATGGTCAACGTGCTGCAGCCGGCGGTGGAGGATTCGGTGATCGGCCTCTTCGCCGGCGACGACGCCATCGAGGCGGCGCGCAAGAAGTCCGCGCGCGCCGGCGTGCTGGACGGGGCGGACACGGCGCGGATCTTCAACTGGATGCGGCCGAACGACCTCATCTGGAACTACGTGGTGTCCAACTACCTGCTCGGTGAAACACCGCCGGCCTTCGACATCCTCTACTGGAACAACGACACCACCCGGCTGCCGGCCAGGCTGCACAGCGATTTTCTCGACGTCTTCAAGGACAACCTGCTCACCCGACAGGGAGAGCTCAAGATCAAGGGGGTGCCCATCGACCTGAAGCGGGTCTCCGTGCCGGCCTTCGTGACAGGCGGCACCACGGACCACATCACGCCCTGGCAGGCCTGTTACCGGACCACCCAGCTCCTGGGCGGCGAGGTCACCTACGTGCTCAGCACCGCCGGCCACATCCAGAGCCTGATCAATCCACCTGCCTCTTCGAAGCGGAAGTTCTACACCAATCCGGAGAATCCGCCCTCCGCGGAAGCCTGGCGGAAACAGGCACAGGAGCACGCCGGCTCCTGGTGGCCGCACTGGGCTGCCTGGCTGAAGGCACTGCATCCGGGCGAGGTCGAGTCTCCCGTGGCATTCGGCAGTGAGGCGCACCCGGAGCTCGCGCCAGCACCCGGCACGTACGTTTTCGAGTAGGCGACGTTGATCCGGGACCGTTTCCTCGGCGTGGATGGCCACCGCCTGCGGGTGGTGACCGAGCTGGACCGTGCCGGCACGCCGCTCCTCATCTTCAACGGCATCGGCGCCTCGGCCGGTCTGCTGCACCCGCTGTTCGAAACCCTGACGGTGCCGGTGGTGACCTTCGACCTGCCGGGTGTGGGTGGCTCGAGCCGATCGCTCGTGCCGCGGCGCATGTTCCAGTTCGCGCGGCTCGCCCGGCGCCTGCTGGAGTCCCTCGAGATCGGACGCTGCCACGTGATGGGCATCTCCTGGGGCGGCGGGCTCGCGCAGCAGTTCGCCTGGCAGTACCCGGAGATCACCGAGCGGCTCATCCTGGCGGCCACGTCACCGGGCACGCTGATGGTGCCGCCGCGGCTGAGCGTGATGCTGCGCATGGCCACACCGTGGCGCTATCTGAGCGCCGGTTATTTCCGGCAGATCGCCGGTGAGATCTACGGCGGCGACTTCCGCAGCGATCAGGTGCTGCGCGAACACCACGCCCGGAAGATGACGCCGCCCTCCATCATCGGCTACCTCGGTCAGCTCTACGCGCTCTCCGGCTGGTCGAGCCTGCCGTTTCTGCATCGCATCCAGGCGCCGGCGCTGATCATGGCCGGGGAAGACGACCCCATCATCCCGCTCGCCAATGCCCGGCTGCTGCAGAGCCGGCTGCCGGACGCCAGGCTCAGCCTCTACGACTGCGGGCATCTGTTCGTGCTGACGCGCCTGGCCCGGGTATGCAGCGAGATCGACGCGTTCCTCCTGGAACGGCCCGCGGAGTCTCCGGCGCTCATGCTGGTATCGTCGTGATGCGCGCCCGCTGACGGAGTACTGTGCGATGGAGATCGGAGTCACGCTGCGCAACATGGGCCCACAGAGCGATGCGGCGACGCTCCGGGCCGGAGCGCAGCGCGCCGAGGCGCTCGGCTTCGAGTCCGTGTGGATCACGGACCACATCGCGATCCCGCCGGACGATGCTGAGGGCAGCGGTGGCCGTTATACGGATCCCCTGACCACGCTGGCCTGGCTGGGTGGCGTCACGGAGCGCATCCGGCTCGGCGTGGGGGTGCTGATCCTGCCTTATCGTGCTGCTCTGCCCACCGCCAAGGCGGTGGCGACCGTGGCCGAGCTGACCGGCAACCGGCTGCTGCTCGGCGTGGCCGTCGGCTGGATGGATGCGGAGTTCCGGGCCGTGGGTGTGGACCGGCATCAGCGGGGCAGGCTCACCGACGAGGTGCTCACCTTCCTGGCCGAGTGCTTCGCCAACGACGTGGTGACGAGCAACGGTCAACCGTTCCTGTTCAAACCGCGGCCGCCGCAGCCGCCGATCTACATCGGCGGTGGCGCACCGCATGCGTTACGGCGGGCCCTGCGCTTCGGCCACGGCTGGCTGCCTATGGCCCGTGATCCGGAGACCCTCGCCGGCCACCTCGAGCAGTTCCGCTCACTCGCCCGGGAAGCCGGTACTACGCCGGGCCCCGTGACCGTGATGACGGGACTGCCGCTCGGGACGCCGGACGAGGCTCGCGCCCAGATGGATGCCTATCGGGCGCTGGGCGTGGAGCGGCTTGTCTGCGCCCTGCGCTATCGGGATCTGGAGGAGTACGGGCAGCGGCTGGAAACGCTGGCGGCCATCGCGCGCTGATCGCGCTCAGTGCAGCTTCACGAGCTGCTGCCAGAAGAGGCGCTCACCGTTCAGCGCCTCACTCACGGTGAGCGGCCTGAAGCTGCCGGGCTCGTAGGCGGCGGAGAGCTGGAACGGCGAGCGGCCGAGCAGGCGCTGCCAGGCAGCGTAGTTCCAGACCTTCATCTCGTAGCTTTCCTCGATCACGCGGCCGTCGGGGAAGACGAAGCGGGTGACGTGAGTCTCCATGCCGCCGTGGGAGCCGGTTCTCGCCCACTGGGAGAGCACGGTGTCGCCCAGGTACTCGAACTCCCACTCCTCACTCGCGCCGACATCGCCCGGATCGTAGAGATCGAGCTGCACCCAGTAGCTCGATCCTTCGTAGAGGTTCTTCGACAGGGCGCCCAGGTGCGCGAGCATGTCCGCCTCGGTGGGCAGGTGGGCCAGCGAGTTGATGGGGCACACGGCCAGATCGCAGGCTTCGTC
The DNA here is from genome assembly GCA_050185825.1 of Pseudomonadales bacterium. GTDB lineage: Bacteria > Pseudomonadota > Gammaproteobacteria > Pseudomonadales > Azotimanducaceae > SZUA-309. The sequence goes on from JBFWZA010000002.1 coordinate 277,054, forward strand.
CAGAGAGAAGTCCCGGACGTCGGCGTTGATCCACGTGCCCTGGTAGCCGCGGTCCTCGTAGTGGCGTTCGGCCAGAGCCAGCATCTCGGCGGAGGCATCCACCCCCACCGTGTCGAAGCCCGAGGCGGCGAAGCCGCGCAGCAGGCGGCCGCTGCCGCACATGGGCTCGAGCACCCGGCCGCGCTCGAGCCCGGAGAGCCCGGCGATCGCACCGACCTCGCCCTCCACCTCCCAGTTGAAGGCGGCGTCGTAGAGCGCGGCGAAGGTGGTGTAGATCTCGTTCCGTTGCATCCGCGGCTCAGCCTTTCCAGGTCACGCGCCAGACCCGGCCTTCGTTCTCCTCCACCACGTAGAGCGCGCCATCCGGACCCACGTCCAGGCCGCCGGGCCGCCACGTCGCGTCGCTCGGGCGCTTGAGCTCCTCCGTGCCCTCGAAGCCCAGCATGAAGTTCTCCGCCGGACCCGTGACCTTGCCGGCCGCGAAGGGCTGGAAGGTCACACGATAGCCCTGCTGGGGCAGCGGCGCCCGGTTCCAGGAGCCGCGCCAGGCGATGAAGACACCACCCCGGTAGCGGGCCGGAAACGCTTCCCCGGTGTAGAACGCCAGCGCGTTGGGTGCCCAGTGGGCGGGGTAGGCATGCAATGGCTTCTGGTAGCGGCCGGGCTCGGCTTCCTTGACCCCGTCGCCGCCGTATTCGGGTGCGATCAGACGTTTCCCCGAGCGCGGATCGACGAAGGTGAACGGCCAGCCATAGTCGGCACCGGGCACCGCCCTGTGGAACTCCTCGGCGGGCATCTCGGCGCTGTCCTCGTCGTCGAACAGCCGCGGCCAGAGCGTTGCGAGCTGGTCGCGGCCGTGCATGGCGAAATAGAGCGCGTCGCCGTGCCACGCCATGGCCACCACGTTGCGCGTGCCGGTGACGAAGCGCTCGCCGTCCGTCTGCTGCTGGTTGGGCCGGTTGGCATCGAAGCGCCAGATGGCGGCCTGCCGCTCGAGCTGAGGGCAGGGGTTCATGCCCGGCGAGCCGGGCGATCGGGTCTTCTGCTGGCAGGCGTTGGAGGGCGCGCCGACGTTGACGAAGAGGTCGCCGCTGCCGTTCAGCGCGATGGTCTTGGTGGCATGCGAGCCCTGCTGCGGAAAGCCGCTGACGATCAGCTCCGCGGCACCGGCCGGCATCAGGCCGTCGTCGAGCAGCAGGCGGTGCACGCTCTCGTCGTCCGAGAAGTAGAGATAGGGCGGGTGGATTCGGAGGCCGGTGGTGATCGGCAGCTTGCGCCGCTCGATCTCGTCGACCTGACCATCGCCGTTCGAGTCCCGCAGCGCCACCAGCTCGCCGGAACGCCGGGAGATGAAGACGTCGCCGTTGTTGCGCACGGCGATGTGCCGGGCGCGGGCACCGACGCCGTCGTGGAAGACGCTGGCCGTGAAACCCGGCGACAGCGTCAGCTCGGCGGCCGCTGCCGGTAACGGTATGCCGAGGAGCACGGCGGTGCAGACACCCATTCCGGTGGCGCAGATGCTGAGAAGAGCGGAGAGACGTGGCTTCATGTGCTGTCCGGGCGGGCTGGGGTCGGTCTGTTTTAACACGCCTGCCGGTTGCGCGCAGCGGGCATGGCGGGTCTGTCTGATCAGACGCTCGTCAGGAGAACCGTATCTCGTCTTCCACCCAGGCCCGGATGAGGTGGTGGGCGATGGCGATGGGCCCGGGCAGCCTGAGCGTTGCCGGGTCCGATGCGGACACTCCGGAGAGCACCCGGCTCATGGCGGCGCGGACCTCGTCCTTCGGGAAGAAGCGCACGTCCGTCATTTCCTCGGTGTCGATCCGAATGTCGAGGCTCTCTGCCACGGCGTGGCAGCCGATCATGAGCGACGACGGGAAGGGCCACGGCTGGGACGAGTGATAACGCACCGCGCCGACGCGGATGCCCGCTTCCTCGAGCACCTCCCGGCGCACGGCCTCCTCGATGGACTCGCCCTGGTCGATGAAGCCGGCCAGGGCCGAGTACAGGCCGGTACGGGCCAGGCGGCCGGCGGACTGACCGAGCAGGCAGCGATCACCGTCCACCACCAGCATGATGGCCACCGGGTCCGTGCGGGGAAAGTGCTCGGCGCCGCAATCGTCGCAGCGGCGGACGTGTCCGCCCTTGAACTGGCGCGTCCGCTCGCCGCAGACGCTGCAGAAACCGTGTCGGCGATGCCAGTCCACCTGGGAGCGCGCCTGGGCCAGGATGCCCGTTTCCGCGATGGGCAGCCGCGCCGCCGCCGCGCGGACGTCGGCGAACTGCCAGGGCGAACCCAGGTTCAGCTCGTGCATGGGGTCGCCGAGCGCGGAGACGTCGAGTGCGAAGTGAGGCACCCCGCGATCGAGGCCGAGCAGCACGGGCGGGGTGTCGATCTCGAGGCGTCGCACGTCGGCGGCGGTCAGCCAGCCGACAGCGGGCGCTTCGGCGTCCTCGATCACCAGCACGTTCAGGTTCCACAGCAGCAGATAACGGCTCTCTGCCGCCGCTGCCGCGTCGGCCACCGCGGTTTCGTCCCGGCGCAGGGCATCCGCCCTGTCCAGCGTGTTGCCCGAGAAGATGTGGGGATAGCTCATGACCGGATCAGAACACCTCGCCGGCTGCCCGGCGGCGCTGCATCTCCATCATGTCCATCGAGGCGACCGGTCCCCGCGCCAGGATCTGCTCGACGCGGCTCCGGACGAACTCGTCCCAGGCCGGATGCGGCAGGATGTAGAAGCGCTGCTCGCGGATCGACTGGAAGACGATGTCGGCAATCTCGGCCGGCTGCTTGCCGTGACTCAGCAGGTCGCCCATGAGGGCGGTGCCCTGCTGCTCGAGCTCCGGATTGGCGCTGTCCGTGCTGACGCCTGCCGGCCGATTGCGCTCAGCACGGTGGATGTTGGTGTTCACGAACCCCGGGCAGAGCACGGAGGCGTTGATGTTGGCGCCCCGATCGGCAAAGTCCCGCTGCAGCCCCTCGGTGAGCGCCAGCACGGCGTGCTTGCTCACCCCGTAGGTGCCGCCGCCAGGCAGCACGCCGGCCAGCGACGCGGTGTTGACGATGTGGCTCGCCTCGCCGTGCTCCAGCATGTGCGGCACGAAAGCCCGGATGCCGTAGAGCACGCCGTAGAAATTCACGCCCATCACCCAGTCCCAGTCCCTGTCCGGTACCTCCCAGAGTGCCTTGCCCGCGCTCCTGGTGCTGGCCACCCCGGCGTTGTTGAACACCAGGTGTACCCGACCGAACTCGGCGATCGCCCGCTCGGCGGCAGCGCTCACCGCATCCGCCACCATGGTGTCGACGCGCACGCCCAGAGCCCGCACCTGACGCTCCTCGAGCCGTCGCACCGCCCGCTCGAGGGCTTCCTCCTCGATGTCGGCCAGCACCACGTTCATCCGCTCGCTGGCCGCCTTTTCCGCCAGCGCCAGACCGATGCCGCTGGCAGCGCCGGTGATGAAAGCCGTTTTTCCCTCGAACTGCATGGTTCCCCCTGTTGCGTGTGGCCGCGTTCGCGCGACCTTAGAAGATCTTGTGGACGCCGATGGAGATGGTCACCTCGGGACGGTCGATCTGAAAGGCGGCATCCTCGTACTTCGGCGGACCGAAACGGGCCGGCGCATCGTTCGATGTGCCGATGGGCTCCTTCGGGATCCGGAACAACCCGGTATCCAGCCGGCCATTGCCGTTCCGGTCGTGGTACACGGACACCGCATACTCGCCGTAAGGCAGACCTTCCAGCGCGATGGTGCTCGCACCGCCGGCCACCGGCACCGATCCTTCGCGGATGGCGCCGTCCTCGAGCCAGCCTTCCGGCCCCCGCCAGACCGCATAGGTGATCGCGCCCGCATCGCTGGTCATGCCGTTCAGCTCGATCACCAGCGAGGCGGCGCCGCCGCTGGTTTCCGGGCTGGTTTCCGGGAAGGCACCGCCGCCGGAGGCGGCAAGGAGCAGGGCGATCAGGAATCGGGTCGTGGTCCGCATCGGCCAACGTTAGCACGAAGCGCCGGCCGGCTCCGCGGCAACCGAACGGCTACCAGTCGTAGATCAGTGACGCCTGCCAGATGTCGGCGTCGAAACTCTCCAGATCGTCCTCGTCGAAGTTCACGTAGCGGTAGGACAGGTCCACTGCGAAACCGCCGTTCAGGCCGATGCGCGCGCCGACCTCGGCGTCCTGACGTTCCACGGCGAAGCTGCCCTCGTTGTCGTAGTCCCGCATGCTTGCGGAGAGCGCGAGCCGTTCGTTCACTGCCCAGCGCAGGGAGCCGTCCACCGTATCCGCGTCCGCGTCGTAGCGGATCAGGAACAGATCCTGACGCGTGCCGCCGGTGACGAGCTGGTCGATGCTGCGGTCGATCTCCACGAAGGACGCGCCGAGTGACGCGGTCAGCGGGCCGTTCTGGTAGGAAAGCCGGACGTCCGCCTGCCGGGTCTTCGACGACCAGCTCGAGTCGTCGTTCTCGTTCTTGCGGTACGTGTACGTGCCTGTCAGGGACAAACCCATGTCCCAGCGGTAGCTGCCGCGCAGCCGGTAGCGGGTGGCATCCGTGGGCGAGGCCAGGGTGAAGGGATCGTCGATGCCGTTGTCCTCGGCCGAGAGGCTCAGGTTCCAGCGGCTGCCGGGCCGGTAGGTCACGAGGGCATAAAAGCCGTCCCGGCTCGTCTTCACGTCCTCACCAGCGGCGAACGCATCCTGCTCTGCCGAGTAGCGGGTCTTGCGTTCCTCGCCCGTCCAGCCGCCGCTCACGGTCCAGGCATCGCCGATCGCGGTCTCCACGCCGAGCGCGTAGCTGGTGGTATCCATCGTCCAGTCGGCGAGGCCCACGGCCGCACCGAAGAATCCCTCCGCGTCCTGGTCGAGGGACTGATCGCGAATGCTGGCGGTGAGGCGGACGCGGTCCGTGACGTCGTAGCTGGTGGTGAGAAAGAGCTGGGTGGTCTGCCGGTCCGCATCTCCCTCTCCGATGGTGGTGCCGGACAGCACGCTGCCGTCGAATGCGGTGCCTTCCACCGTTTCGCTGGCGTCGAAGTCCATGTCGAGATCGGCGTAGAACACGTCTGCCGACACCTTCCAGCGTTGCGTGAGGCGTGCCTGCAACCCGAGCTGGCTTTCGCTGGTGTCGTAGCCGTAAGGCTGATCGAGCACATAGCTGTCGAGCTGCGTCGGCGCGCCGGGACTGCTGCCTTCGGAAGCGCCCGGCAGGAAGGCGTGCGTATCGCTGTCGAATTCCCGCCAGCGCTGGTCGAACGACAGGCTCCAGCGCTCCCAGTCGTAGCGGAAGCCGGCTTCATAGGTCTGCAGCACCTCGTCCACGGGCGCGTCGAGCTCGAACTCCTCCCGGGAGATGTCGATGGGGGACGTGCTGCCGCCGCTGCGCTCGTAACGGTCGAAGCCGAGGCTCAAGGTGGCCCGGTCGGTGACCCGGATGTCGAAATCCGCTGCGTCCTGCACCCGTTTCAGGTCGAAGGTCCTGAAGTCGCCGGCGTTGGAGGCGGTAGGGACCACGTCGGCGGGATCGATGAGCAGGTCGTCGTAGTAGTACTCGGACTCGCGGTGCTGGTAGCTGAAGTTGTAGGCGCCGTACTTCCGGATCTCGGCATCGATGCTCGAGTAGGGATCGCCGCCCAGGCCGTAGGCACTCACGGCCACCCGATCCGGCGCCTGGCTGTTCCTGGCACCGGGCTCGAAGGCGAGCTCCAGGCCGAAGAGGCGGGGGCCGTCGTCCAGGTTCACGTGCTGCCGGTATTTGTTCTCGTCGCCGCTCACGTTCACCTCGCGCACGCCCATGTCGATGAGGCCGGTGAACTCGGATGCGAACGCGGTGGTGGCCAGCAGCGAGAGGCTGCCGGTCAGGAGGCTTCGGGGGGCGATGGTCTTCATCGGACGTCTCACCGCCAGGCCCTCACTTCAGAAACAGCGGATCGAGATTCGACCCGTGAATGGTGACGTGGCAGTTGGTGCACACCGTCTGCTCGTTGAAGCGGGGTGGGCCGGATGGACCGAATCCGAGGTGGAACTGGGCAACCTCCGCATGGCAGCTGTAGCACTGCGAGCCCACGGACTGGAAATTCAGCAGGTGCCGGTTCGGGCTGCCGTGGGGCTCATGGCAGGCCGAGCAGCCGTCCACCCGCGAGGCCGCGTGCTCGAAGACGAAGGGGCCGGTGACGTCTGCGTGGCAGTTGGCGCAGGTGTCGTCGTCGAAGCCGCCGAGCACCATGCCGTGACGGGGATTGTGCGGGTCGTGACAGGACGTGCAGGTAACCGCGCCCTCTGCCAGCCGATGCCGCTCGTTGAAGGTGAACTGGCTGAACACCGTCTCGTGGCACTCGAAGCACGCACTCGACCCCTCGCCGACCCGTTCAAAGCCCGCCGGCAGTGTCAGGGCTTTTTTTTTAGCGTGGATCGAGTGGCAGCTCGAGCAGGCGAGCCCGGCGGCGGAGTGGGCATTGGTCTGGGCGATCTCCTCCTCACGGTGGCAGGTGGTGCAGACCGCGTTCTGCTCCACGGCGGGCTCCGACGAGAAGGTGCGGATGGTGGCGGCGGACGGGCTCGCCAGGTGTGGCGCGCCGTCGCCGTGGCAGGTCGCGCAGTTGTCGCCCAGTACCGCGCCGTGGGGCGTGCCCGTGAAGCTGCCGGCCGCCTCGGCGTGGCACGCCCCGCAGGGCACGTCCGCGGCGAACACCGGCCCGGCCGGCAGCAACGGCGCCAGGAGGAGGGCGGCGACGGCCACGATTCTCCTCAGGAGCAGAGTTTCTGCGGCTTCAACGGGGTTCGATAGACTGTTCGGCATGTCGCAATGCTCTCCCTTTCCTGCACACCATGCGTCGCATCACCATCGCAGAGCCGGGGCGGGAACCGTACCAGGGGTTTTACCTAATGCCTCGTCCGCCGTTATCGGTCAGCATAGTCCGCTGGTCCCGACCCCGGATTGGCTGATCTTCGCATGATGAGGCTCGAGATCAACAACGGTCTGAACCTGGCGCTGGGGCCGACGCCCACCGAGCGCGCGGAGCACCATCCAGCAACGGTGGCGCTGCTGGGTGCGGATCATCCCGGCGTGCGGCTCCAGGCCGTCGTTGCCGAGGGGGATGCCGTCCGCCGCGGCGACGTCCTGCTCACCGATCGTGCCGATGCGCGGTTCAGGCTCACCGCGCCGGCTGCGGGGCGGGTTCGCGCCGTGCATCTCGGTCCGCGACGCCGGCTGGAGTCCCTGGTCATCGACGTGGACGCCGGTCACCCCGATCCCGCCGTGCTCAAGGCCGATCCGGTTTCCCCGGCAAACGTCCGCGCTGCGCTGCTGGATGCGGGTCTCTGGCCGGCGCTGCGCGCCCGACCTTACGACCGCAGTCCGGGTCCGGACGACATCGCGGCAGAGCTCTACGTGGTGGCCCTGGATACCGAACCGCTGGCGCCGGATCCGCTGCCCATCATCCGGGCGCGTGCCGACGAGTTCCGCGAGGGGGTGTCGCGCCTGGCGTCGCTGGTGGAGACCTGCTTCGTCTGCTCGGCGTCGGGGGAGGTTCCCGTTCCGGAGACGGCCGGTATCGAGCCCGTGCAGGTCGACGGTCCTCATCCGGCGGGGTTGCCGGGCTCGCTCATGTACGCCATGGCGCGGCAGCAGGGCCGATGCGCGCCGGTTTCCCCGGTCTGGTACGTGGGCTATCAGGACGTGATCGCCATCGGCGCGCTGTTCCTGAGCGGACGGCTGGACGCGGGCAGAACGGTCACGGTTGCCGGACCCGGCCTGACGCAGGGCCGCGTTGTCCATACCGTCACCGGCGTGTCGCTGGGTGAGCTGACCGGCCCGGTCCCGGGCGCTGCCCGGGTGGTTTCCGGATCGGTGCTCTCGGGCCGCGAAGGGGGCCGCACCACGGCCTTTCTTGGCCGGTATCACCGCCAGGTGACCGTGCTCGGCGCCGCAGGCGCCGCGGTGCCCGGGAATTCGGGCATGCTGGCGCTGGAAGCCTTCGAGCAGGTCTGGCCCTTGAGGCTGCCCGTGCTGCCGCTGCTCAAGGCCGTCCTGGTGGAGGGTGCCGAGACGCTGTCGGCACTCGGCGCCACGCACCTGGCGGCCGAGGATCTTGCGCTGTGCAGTTACCTCTGTCCGGCCGGACTCGATTATGGCGCGGCGCTGGAACGCACCCTCGACGCGCTCCGCCGCGGGGGTTGACGATGCGACCTCACGTGCATGCGGCCTGGCGTACCGGATCCGTGATGCGGCTCTTTGTGCTGGCATCGCTGCCGGCGGCGCTGTTCGGCACCTGGAACCTCGGCTGGCAGACGCTGCTCGCCATCGAGGACGGGGTGGTGGCGTCGGTGCCGGCCTGGCTGGGCACACTGGCCGCCGCCGCGGAACCGTCCGCCGTCACCGACCCGTCCGTCACGGGCGAACGGGTGCTGATCGCGGCGGCCATCGGGCTCGGCGCGGTGCTGCCGCTGCTCGCCGTGACGCTCGGCACCTCCGCCTTCTGGGCCGCAGTCTTCGCGCGGCTGCGCAAGCGGCCGGTGGATCCCGGCTGGCTGCCGGCTGCCTGGCTGCTGCTGCTGCTGCTGCCGCCGGGGACGACCCTGGGTGTGGCGGCACTGGCAGCGAGCTTCGCTGCGGTGGTCGGCCTGCACATCTTCGGCGGAACCGGCCGTTACCTGGTGAGCCCGGCGGTGCTTGGCGTGCTGTTCGTGCACTTCAGCTATCCGGAGCTCGCCGCCTCCGCGATCGCGGTTCCGGGACCGGTGGTTGCCGACTGGTCACTGGCGGTCGGGAGCGACGGCGCGGCACCGGGCATGGTGCACGCACTGGTCGGTATCGTGCCCGGCGCCATCGGCACCACCTCGACGCTGGCCTGCCTGTTCGGCGCGCTGGTGCTGGTGGCGACCCGGATTGCCTCGTGGCGCGTCTTCGCCGGGGCCGGCGTGGGGCTGCTTGTCTGCTGGGCGCTGCTGGCGTGGGGTTCCGACGATCCGCTGGCGCGGATGGAGGTCTGGCGGCACGTGCTGCTCGGCAACTTCGCCTTCGCGCTGGCATTTCTCGCCACCGATCCGAGCCCGGCGCCGCTGCTGCGCGGCACGCGCTGGCTGTACGGCGCCCTGTTCGCAGCGCTCACGGTGATCATCCGCGTGCTGGATCCGGTGCATCCGGAAGGGTCGCTGTTCGCGCTGCTGCTGGCGGGACTCGCCGTGCCGCTCATGGACCACCTGGCACTGCGTCGCTACCGGGTGGCGGAGCAGGCGCCGTGAAGGCGGGCGAAGAATCGGTGGGGCGCACCATGCTGGTGGCCATCGGGGTGGCGCTCTTCTGCTCCGCCATGGTCACGGTGGCCGTGCACGTGCTCCGCCCGGTGCAGGCGGCCTATGCCGCCGTCGAGCGCAACCGGGCCATCGTCGAGGCGGCAGGTCTGGCGCCGGCCGAGGCATCGGACGATGCGGTGGTCCGCGAGTTTCTGAGCCTCGACGTGGCGGTGATCGAGCTCGCCACCGGCGCGGTGGTCGAGGGGGTGGATGGTCATGCCTTCGATCACTGGGCGGCCACGGCCGCTGCTGCGGCCGCAGGCGATGACCGGCCGGCGCAGGTGCCCATCTACCTGCGCCGGGAGTCGGGCGCCCTCGTGCGGGTGGTGCTGCCGGTGGACGGCCGGGGCATGTGGTCGACCATCCGCGGCTACCTGGCTCTGGCGCCCGATCTCGATACCGTGGCTGCTCTCGTGGTGTACGAGCATGGCGAGACACCCGGCATCGGCGACCGGATCGAGGATCCCGGGTGGCTTGCCCTCTGGCAGGACAAACGCCTCCGAAACACAGCGGGCGAGATCGCCATCAATGTGAGTGACGATCCGGCCTTGCCCCGGGAGAATCGGGTGGACACCATCACCGGCGCGACCGTCACCTCGAAAGCTGTTGGCAGGCTTGTCAGAGACTGGCTGGGTAGTGACGGATACGCGGCGGCGCTGGCGGCGCTGGCCGCTCGGGAGGGTATCGAGCAATGAGTCTGCTGCGCCACTTCACCCAGCCGCTGGTCAACGAAAATCCCATCACGGTGCAGATCCTGGGGCTGTGCTCGGCGCTGGCGGTGTCCCGATCCATGGAACCCGCTCTGATCATGGCGGTGAGCGTGATCGCCGTGCTGGTGTTCTCCAATCTGGCGGTGAGCGTGCTGCGCCACGTGCTGCCGCACAGCATCCGGCTGATCCTCGAGGTCACCCTGATCGCGTCTGCCGTCATCGTCGTCGACGAGACCCTGAAGGCCTACGCCCCCGGGATCTCCGAGGTGCTGAGCGTTTTCGTCGGGCTTATCATCACGAACTGCATCATTCTCGGCCGTGCCGAGGCGTTCGCGCTGCGCCACGGCCCGCTGGCGAGCATCGCCGACGCGCTCGGCAACGGCCTCGGCTATGCCACCATCCTGCTCGGCGTGGCGGCGATCCGGGAGCTGCTGGGTGCGGGCACGCTCTTCGATCGGCCCGTTTTGCCGCTCGTCGAGGCGGGCGGCTGGTTCCGGACCAACGACATGATGCTCTACGCCCCGAGCGCCTTTTTCCTGATCGGCTTCCTGATCTGGGGCATCCGCAGCCTCAGGCCCGGGCAGGTGGAATCCCGGGAGTACCCGGCGGCGCGCACCAGCTACCGGGAGATGTCGACATGAGGGAACTTCTCGACATCGCGCTCACGGCCATGCTGGTGGAGAACCTGGCCCTCGTCTTCCTGCTCGGCATGTGCACCTATCTCGCCGTGTCGAAGCGGGTGGAGACGGCCATCGGGCTGGGGATTGCCGTCATCGCCGTGCAGACGCTGACCGTGCCGCTGAACAACGCCATCTATCAGCTGCTGCTCGCACCCGGCGCGCTCGCCTGGGCGGGCCTGCCGGAGCTCGATCTGTCTTTCATGCGCCTGGTGACCTTCATCGGCGTGATCGCCGCCACCGTGCAGATCCTCGATGTGGTGCTCGACCGCTACGTGCCGGCGCTGCAGCAGAGCCTCGGCATCTATCTGCCGCTGCTGACGGTGAACTGCGCGATCCTCGGCGGCACGCTGTTCATGGTGCAGCGCAGCTACACCTTCACGGAGAGCGTGGCCTACGGGCTCGGCTCCGGCACGGGCTGGGCCGTGGCCATCGTGCTGTTCGCGGCGCTGCGCGAGCGGACCCGGCACTGCGACGTGCCGGCGGGCCTGGAGGGCCTGGGCCTCGCCTTCGTCATCACCGGTCTGCTGGCGTTCGGCTTCGCGGGCCTCACGGGCGTCGCCTCCTGATGCTCACCTACGTGCTGCCGATGGGGCTGTTCACGCTGCTGGTGGCGGCGCTGTCGGCGGCCGTGCTCGTCATCCGCCGTCGGCTCACCCTGCGCGAGCCGGTGACCATCACCGTCAACGGGCAGCGCGACGTTGCCACCACTTCCGGTGACTCGCTCCTCGCGACGCTGGCGGAGGCCGGCATTCATCTGCCTGCCGCCTGCGGTGGCCGCGGCACCTGCGGCCAGTGCAGGGTGCAGGTGACCCGGGGCGGCGGTCGGCTGCTGCCGACGGAGATGCAGCACGTGAACCGCCGGGACGCGGCGGCCGGCTACCGCCTGGCCTGCATGCTGCGCGTACGTGAGGACCTGGCCGTTCAGGTCCCGGCCGACGTGCTGGAAGCAGGCCGCTGGCGATGCCGGGTGGTCTCGAACCGCAATCTTTCCACCTACCTCACGGAGCTCAGCCTGGCCCTCCCGGACGGCGAGCGGTTTGCGTTCGAGGCCGGCGACTACGTGCTCGTCGAGGCGCCCGCGGGCACGATCCGGTTCGCGGATTTCGACATCGATCCGGCCTACCGCGCAGAGTGGGACCGGCTCGGTCTCTCCCGACACTCGGTGACGGTTACCGAGCCCACCACCCGCGCCTACTCTCTGGCCAACGCCCCGGCGGACGAGGACGTCATCCAGCTCGTGGTGCGAATCGCCCTGCCTCCGGTCACCGCGCCGCCGGACACGCCACCCGGCAAGGTGTCGTCCTTCATCTTCGGGCTGAAAGCGGGCGACGAGGTGACCGTCTCCGGACCGTTCGGCGAGTTCCATGCCCGCGAGACCGACCGGGAGATGATCCTGATCGGCGGTGGCGCAGGCATCGCGCCGCTGCGCGCCATCGTCCGGGATCAGCTCGTGGGCCGGGCGAGCCGCCGCCGGATCAGCCTCTGGTACGGCTGCCGGAACGAGCTGGAGCTGGTGTATGCGGACGAGTTCCGTGCACTCGAGTCGCGCCACGACAACTTTTCCTACCACGTGTCGCTGTCCGATCCCGGTCCGGCCTCCACCTGGGACGGCGCCACCGGGTTCATCCACAAGCACGCCTTCGACGCCTACCTCGGCGGCCATCCCAGCCCGGAAGCGGCGGAGTACTATCTCTGCGGACCGCCGGTGATGAGCAGCGCCGTGCTGGCGATGCTGGAGGACCTGGGCGTGGACCGTGAGAACGTCTACTTCGACGACTTCGGCAGTCAGACCAGCCAGACCGGAGGGTGAAATGCCCACGCAGACGAGACAGGTACAACCACAGCGGGTACGGGACTACATGACCAGGACGCCGTTCACGGTGCCGCCGGATATGGAGATCATGCGGGCCGTGGGGCTTCTTGTGACAGAGGATCTGTCGGGGTTTCCGGTGGTGAACGACGCGGGCGAGCTGCTCGGCATGCTGACCGAGCGGGACATCATCCGCGTGGGCATCCAGGCGGGTTATTTCGACGAGATCGTCGGCAGCGTGGGTGACTACATGACCCGCGAGCTCGAGACAGTGCATCCGGACGAGAGCCTGATCGACGTTGCCGAACGCTTCGTGACGTCGTCCCACCGGCGGTTTCCGGTGGTGGAGGACGGGCGCCTGGTGGGCCTGCTGTGCCGGCGGGACGTGCTCAGAGCGCTGACCGACAGCGCCTGGTTCCCCGGCCGGGGCGGGGAATGAGACTTCAGGTGGCCCTCAGCGACGGCGGCTGCTGATCCGCGCGATCCGCGTGCACTCATCGGAGCAGCAGCGCGCGCCGCCATAGGGTATGAACAGATCCTGGCAGCCCGGGCACGTGCGCAGCTCCGGCTCTTCGGACTGAAGCTCGCCGCGCCGGCGTTTCTCCAGCAGCTCACAGACGCGCGGGTTGCTCTGCATCAGCTCGCGGAACTCCGCATCGCTGATGTCCAGCAGCTCCATCACCCGGGTGACGGTGAACCGCGGCGAGCGGAGCAGCAGAGCGGCGGCGGATGCCTGAATCGGGTTCATGATGACCGCCTATGATGTCACAAAGCCCGGGAAAGGAAACGGCGACTGCTTCGCAGTCGCTGAGGATGAGGGCGACTGCTTCGCAGTCGCTGAGGAAACGGGCGACTACTTCTCAGGGAGGTGATTGGTGAGCACGAGGATCGTTGTCGACTGCGACCCCGGGCACGATGACGCTCTCGCGTTGCTGCTCGCGAGCCGCACCACGGAGATCGTCGGCGTCACCACCGTGAGCGGCAACGCGCCGCTCGATGCGGTGACCGCCAACGCGCTCGGCGTGCTCACCGTTGCCGGTGTCCGCGCGCCCGTGCACGCCGGCGCGCACGGGCCGCTGACGCCGCCGGCCGACGGCGTCGTCCCGCACGCCACGCACGTTCACGGTGCGTCGGGTCTCGATGGTGTGACGCTGCCGAGTCCGGCGGTAGACCTGAGTGGTGATGATGCGCCGGAGTTCCTGCTCGATATCTCGCGACGTCATGCGGATCTGTGGCTCGTCGCCATCGGGCCGCTGACCAACGTCGCCCGGGCCATCGAGCGGGACCCGGGCTTTGCCGGACGGCTCGCCGGCATCTCGGTCATGGGGGGCAGCACAGCGGGCGGCAACGTCACGGCGGCTGCGGAGTTCAACGTCTGGGCGGACCCCGAGGCGGCGGACGTGGTGTTCCGCTCGGGCGCCCGCATCCGCCTGTGCGGCCTCAACCTCACCCACCAGCTCAGAACGTCGGCGGAGATCCTCGCGCGCCTCGACGCTATCGACAGCCGCCGCGCGCGTCTCGCTGCGGAGGTGATCCGCTACCTGCACGGGCGCATGCTGGAGCTGCGTGGTGAGTCCGCGGCCGCCCTGCACGATCCCTGCGCGGTGCTGGCCGTGACCCATCCCGCGCTCTTCGAGTTCAAGCGCCTGCCGGTGGCGGTGGAGCTCACCGGCACGCTCACCCGGGGCATGACGGTGATCGACGAGCGTTATACGGCGCGTCACGCCGCGCCGCAGGTCGACGTGGCGGTCTCCCTCGATGCCGCCGCGGCGTTCGAGCTGCTCATCGACGCGCTTCGCTAGGCGAAGCCGATCGAGCGTCCTCGACGGCGCGTCGGCGACTCCCGCGCTCAGACCTCGATAGCGAGCGCCTTCGCGGCGTAGTCGCGGATCTGCTTGTAGTTGGCCTTGCCGTTCGGCGCCCGCTCCAGGTCGTCCTTGGCGAGGATCCGCTTCGGCACCTTGTAGCCGGCCAGCGCCTTCCTGGCGAAGTCCTTGAGGGCCACCTCGTCGAGCTCGTGGCCCTCGTGCAGGGAAACCACCGCGTTCACGGACTGACCCCACTTGTCGTCGGGCAGGCCGATCACCAGCGCGTCGGAGACGGACTCGTGGTGCTTGAGCGCTTCCTCGACCTCCTCCGGGTAGACCTTCTCGCCGGCGGTGTTGATGCAGTTGCTGCCGCGGCCGAGCAGGGTGAGGGAGCCGTCCGCCTCCACCCGCACCCAGTCGCCGGGAATGGAGTAGCGCACGCCGTTGATCACGGGGAAGGTCTTGGCGCTCTTCGCCTCGTCCTTGTAGTAGCCGATGGGCAGAAATCCCGCCACGCCGACCATGCCGGACTCACCGACCCCGACCTCGCGGAAGTTCTCGTCGAACACCTTGCAGGTGGGGCCCAGTGTGAACTTGGCCACGTCCACGGACGCGTCCTTGGTGGTGATGGAGGCGCCGAGACCGATGGCTTCCGAGGACGAGAAGCCGTCCGCCAGCATCAGCTCCGGGTTGTGGCGGATGAGCCCCTCCTTGACCTTGCGTGTCCACATGACACCCGAGGAGGTGATGGCCTTCAGCGAGGAGATGTCGTAGCGGCCGGGATCGGCGTCCAGGGCCTCGAGCATGGGCCGCGCGAAGGCATCGCCGACGATGGTGGCCGCGGTGACCTTGTGCCGGTCGATGGCGGCGAGCGCCTGCTCCGGCTCGAAGCTCCTGCCGGGCAGCGTCACGCAGGTGCCGGCCCGGGACATGGCGCCGATGGCGGCCAGCAGCCCGGTGCCGTGCATGATGGGCGGCAGGGGCAGGTTCACCGGCGGTTCGTCGCCCGCGAGACGGGTGATGTAGGCATCCAGGTCGGGGGCCGGCGGGATCCCGGCCCGGGGATTGCCGCCGGCGCCGGTAACGCACCAGAGATCCTGGTGCCGCCACATCACCCCCTTCGGCATGCCGGTGGTGCCACCTGTATAAAGGAACAGCAGGTCGTCCGGGGAGCGCTCGATCCCGAGCGGGCTGCCGTCGCCGGTGCTCGCCAGGTCGTCGTAGCGGACGGCGCCGTCCTCGCCCGGATAGCCGTCGTCCACCTCGATCCACTGGCTCACCCTGGGGAGCTCAGCGCGGATGTGGCGGACGTGCTCGGCGAACTCGGCGCCGTAGACGACGATGGTGGCGTCCGCGTTGTCGAGCAGGTAGACCAGCTCGTGGTCCACGTAGCGGTAGTTGACGTTCACGTGGGTGAGCCGGGCCTTGAACGCGGCGGCGATGCCCTCGCCGTACTCCGGGCAGTTGCGCAGGTAGAAGGCGATCTTGTCGCCCGTCGCGGCACCGCCGGCGAGCAGCGCCCGGGCCAGGTTGTTGCTGCGCGCAGCGAACTCACCCCAGGTGATGGTCCGGTCCCCATGGATGAACGCAGGCCGCGCCGGAGGCACCGAGGCGTCGATGGCTTCGAGAATGTCGCCGTAGTTCCATGGATAGATGCTGGTCATTGATACTCCCCCGGATCCCATATGACGGTATGACGGTCGAACGGGCAAAAATACCCGGTCGGCGCGG
This sequence comes from Pseudomonadales bacterium, assembly GCA_050185825.1. GTDB lineage: Bacteria > Pseudomonadota > Gammaproteobacteria > Pseudomonadales > Azotimanducaceae > SZUA-309. The sequence continues at coordinate 293,080 of JBFWZA010000002.1, forward strand.
TGCGGGGAAGTCTGTAGCGCAGGACATGAGCCCGGCCGCGGGAGCGGGGTAGAATCCAGGCAGGCGGACACGGGGAGCGATGATGAACGTGCGCAAATCGGTGAGCGAGGCGGAATGGTGCGCCCGCCAGGATCTGGCGGCTTTCTACCGGCTGGTCGCAGACTACGGCTGGGACGACCTGCTGCTTGCGCACCTGTCCTGCCGGGTGCCGGGTGAGGAGGCCTATCTCATCAATCCGTTCGGGCTGCTGTTCGAGGAGATCACGGCGTCGAGCCTGCTCAAGGTGGACTACCGCGGGCAGAAGCTCATGGAGAGCGACTACGAGATCTCCCCGGAGGCCAACGTCATCCACGGCGCCGTCCTGACCGCCCGGCAGGACGTGAACTGTGTGGCCCACGTGCACACCGTGGCCGGTACCGCGGTGGCGAGCCGGGTGGAGGGGCTGCGCAACATTTCCCAGCAGTCGATGATCGTGGCCGGCTCGCTCGCGTATCACGACTACGAGGGCGTGGTCCTCGATCCCGACGAAGCGCCCCGCCTGCAGGCGGATCTGGGGCAGGCCCGGCACATGATCCTGCGCAATCACGGGCTGCTGACGGTGGGGACGACGGTGTCACTCGCCTTTCAGGCGCTCTACAACCTCGAGCGCGCCTGCGAGATCCAGGTGGCCGCGGAGTCGGGGGATGCGCCGCTCGTTCACATCTCCGAGAAGATCATGGAGAAAACGGCGGCGCTGTTCGCCGCCGGTGTCACGCCCGCGCGCGACCTGCTCTGGGAGGCCCTGCTGCGGCGGCTCGACCGCACGCAGCCCGACTTCCGCCGCTGAGCGGCCGGCCGCGCGGCCCGCTCAGGCGGGTGGCGCGACGGTGCCCCCCAGCAGCGGGAATGCGGACAGCGCCTCGGTGGTGACCGCATTCAGCACCGGCTGCTGGTTCTTGCGGTCGGCATCCGAGATCTTCTTGCTGGCCACGCCGTGGAAGGCGGGGGTGCGGCTCTTCACATCGAAGATGTCCACGGCGAGCTGGCCCTCGGTGTACTGACGCACGCGGGTCTCGGTGGCCATGCCGTAGCCATAGTAGTAGCCCATGCGCGAGTAGCCCATGCCGTAGGTCGCCGGGTAGGAATCCACCCGGATCTGGTCCCGGGAGCCGACGGTGAAGGCGATCACCATGTCCGCCTGCTCCGGGTTCTGAACCTCGCTGTAGCCCTTGCTGTTCATGGTGATCCGGATGGCTTCCATGATCCGGCCTTCGAGCATGGGGTTCACCGCGCCCTGGGTTTCGCTGATGGCCATGGGCGTGTCGTCGATGAAGGCGTAGGTGCGGTAGCTGGTGAAGTCGATCTGATGGTTGTAGTCGTAGCTGCTGTCGATGGGGTTGCTCGCGCAGCCGCCGAGCAGGGTGACGAGCAGCGCGCCCAGGAAGGCGCCGGCCGGGATCGTCTTGTTCATCGCAACGGGTCCTTGTCCGTGGAGGGGTTCTGAGGCGGCGTATGGTAGCGCACCGGCGTCCGGCGGTCGCCGTCAGCTGCGCTGGCCGCCGTTGCTGGCGAGCAGGCTGAAGAACTGGCGCCGGGTCTTGGGTCCGTAGGTGCCGTAGTGTGGTGCCGGCGCGTCGCGATAGCCGTTGCGCAGAGCGGTGAGCCTGTCCGCAGCGCTGTGCCGGCGCACCTCCTCGGCGCTGATCCGATAGGGAACCGTGGCGTTCAGGCCGAAGATCCCGGCCTTCAGCGCCGGGGTGAGCTCGGGATAGCCATGCGCCTCACGCACTTCCGGTGCGATCTGAAACGTCCGGAAGGCCTGAATCTGGTCCTGCGGCGAGCCGTACCAGATGGAGTCGGTGCCCCAGAGCACGTTCCGCTCGCCACAGTATCTGAGCAGCTTGCCGAGCACGTGCGCAGCGTGAGCAGGCTCGCGCATCAGGAACCGCCAGGTGCTGCCGAGCTCGGCATAGACGTTCGAGTTCGGCGCGATGCCGTTGTCGAGCAGGGATTTGACGAGCGTGTCCACACCGTCGTTCGCCGCGGCGTAAGGTCCTTCCGCCTGGCCCGCCACGTAGCCGGAGTGATAAACGATGAAGGCGACGTCCGGATACTGCTTCGCGACCACGCCGATGTCCGTGCACTTGCTGTGGTCGTACGAGCTTCTGCCGAGCGGCAGCCCCTTGTGCACGCAGATCACCTTCACACCGAGCGCGCGGGCCTTCTCGATGAAGGCGAGCCCCACATCATCCGACAGGTAATACCCCGTTCCTTCGGGCCCGAACTGGGTATAGGTCTTCCAGGCGGAGATGTTCCAGGTCTCGGCCAGCGCGTCCATCCGCTCGAGATCGCCTTGCTGGTTGGGGTTCACCCGGCCGTGGAGCAGCAGGCGCTTGCTGCCCTCGAGCTCGTCGACGATCTGCCGGGTGGCGTCCGCGGCCTCGATGGTCACGGGTTCCGCATCGGCGGTGGACGGCACGAAGGAGAGCACCATCAGGTCGGTATCCGAATCCAGGAACACGTCCTTGATGAATTCCTTCGGGCCGAGGCAGTCGAGGTAGGAAGTGGAGTCGCCGGGGTAGTTGAGATCGCAGTCGGCCTTCGGCATCTGCGAGAACGGCCGGGCGAACTCCGGCACCTGCTTGAGCCAGGTGCCGTTCGGGTCCACATAGTGGCCCTGGACGTCGAAGATGAACTCGTCGCCGTCCACGGCGGTCGCCGCGAGCGCCGGATCGAGGGCTGCCTCACGGGGTATGTCGAAGAAACCGGCCGACATTCCCGCCGCCGCGTTCACCTCGTTCATGGCGAGCAGCGTCGTCGCCACTCCGGCGCTGGTGGTGAGAAACCGTCGCCGGCTGTGACCGGTGCGACGGGCGTTGGCCGTGGCCGCCTCCAGCGCCTGACGATTGCCGATCCGGTTGGCGCGCGACAGCGGCACGGGCACGAACTCGCCGTTCGACGTGGTGTCGATCTTCACCGGCAGCCTCAAGCCCTCCGGGTCCGGATCTCGAGCGTCGCGGGGCATGGGGGTCTCCTTCCTTGCAGTCTGCCCGAGTATAGCCTCGCCCTGCAGGCGGCGTTGTAGGACGCGTTGCCCGACGCGGTCAGGTGAGGTTGACGAGCGCCCCCTCCAGGGTGGGATAGCCGAAGGTGAAGCCGCCCAGGCGATCGGACACCGCGTGCTGGCCGTCGCAGACCAGCATTGCCTGCTCGCCGAGCAGTGCCGTGAGCAGGAAGCGGGGAGTGAACATGAACGTCGGGCGTTTGAGCACCTTGCCTGCCGCTTCGGCGAACTCTGAGTTTCTCGCGGCACCTGGCGCCACCAGGTTGTACGCACCGCGGCACTCCGGGTCGTCGGCGAAGCCGGCGAGCAGGGCGGCCGCGTCGTGCAGGTGGATCCAGGAGAGCCACTGGCGGCCGCTGGCAATGGGTCCGCCGACGAACAGCCGGAAGGGCATGAGCATCTGCGCGAGCGCCCCGCCGTTGCGCCCGAGCACCACGCCCAGGCGGGCGATCACGGCGCGCACATCGCCGCGCAGGTCCTCGAGCGGGGCCTCCCAGCGTACGGCCAGCTCTGCCAGAAAGTCGTCGCCGGGCGGGCTCTGCTCGGAGACGGTGCGCTCGCCGGTGCCGTAGTAACCGACGCCGGACCCCTGGACGAACACGGGCGGTGGCCGTGCGGCGTCGTTCACCGCGGCGACCAGCGCCCTGGCGGGCTCCACCCGGGAACGGAGCAGAAGTGCCTTGCGCGCGTCCGTCCAGCGCGGGCCGCCGACGGATTCCCCGCAGAGGTTGTAGAGTGCCCGGGCGCCGTCGACCTCGGCGGGCCAGGTCTCTTCCGTCGTGGCGGTGAGGCCCTGCCAGCGCACGAAACGAACGGGTCCCACCGGGGTGCGAGGCGCCGCGCGGGAGAGCACCACCACCTCCCAGCCGGCCGCGCCGAGCACGGCGGACAGCCGTCGGCCGATGAAGCCGGTGCCACCGGCGATCACCGCTCGCGGGCGATCTCCGGGATTTGCGGGGGGCTCGAAAGACTGCTCAGACATGATGCTCCAGGGTCAGGAAGTGGCGTCGGGGTGAATGCGGCTCGCGCTTCGCTTAGGATTCGAACCCGTTTCCGCGATTGGAATCAAGGAATGGCTACCGCATGAGCCCGGCACTGAAAGAGCTGCTCGGGCTGCTGTCACTGGAACGGATCGACAAGCACCTGTTCCGGGCGTTTCATCCGAAGCATCGGGAGCACCGGCTCTACGGCGGCCAGATCATGGCTCAGGCGCTGCGCGCAGCAGCGAACACGGTGGCCGATGAGCGCTTCGTGCACTCGCTGCACGGCTACTTCCTGCGCCCGGGCGATCCGTCCGTGCCGGCGCTCATCGACGTGGAGCCGATCCGGGACGGGCGTTCCTTCAGCACCCGTCGCGTGGTGGTGATTCAGCACGGTCAGGCGATCTTCAACATGGACGCCTCTTTTCAGGTGGAGGAGCCGGGCCTCACCCACCAGGTGGACATGCCGGACCGGCAGCCGCCCAGCGACGACATGGTGCCCGTGGAGATGCGGACCTGGGCGTTTCTCGGCTGGCGGCACGACCACAAACGGCTCTCGAGCAGCGAGGCCCAGCCGCCTTGTCAGGACATGTGGTTCAAGGCCAACGGCACGCTGCCGGACGATCCGGTGCTGCACGCCTGTCTCGCGGTGTACGAATCCGACAACGCCCTGCTCGGCACCGCCCGGATGCCGCACCGCGACGTGATGGTGCGCGAGAAGCTGCAGATGGCGAGCCTCGATCACGCCATGTGGTTCCACGCCCGGCCGGTGGCGGCGTGGCGTGCCGATGAGTGGCTGCTGTACTCGCTGGACTCCCCGTCCGCGTCCCAGTCACGGGGCTACAATCGCGGCATGATCTTCGCCGCGGACGGCACCCTGGTGGCCTCCACCATGCAGGAAGGCCTGATGCGGCAGCGCTGAGGTGCTGAAAGCGAGGGGCATATGACGGCGGAATCCGGAGCGCACGACGTGATCATCGTCGGTGCGGGCATCAGCGGCCTGACCACCGCGCTCACCCTGCATCGCGCCGGCTGCAGGGTGCGCGTATACGAGTCGGTGAAGACGCTGCGCGCCCTTGGCGTCGGCATCAACCTGCTGCCGCACTCGGTGACGGAACTCCACCGCCTGGGACTTCAGGAGGCGCTGGCGGAGACGGCCGTTCTCACCGGCTCGCTGCGCTATCACGCCAGGGACGGCAAGACCATCTGGTCGGAACCCCGCGGCCTCGATGCGGGCTATCCCTGTCCGCAGTACTCCATCCACCGCGGCGAGCTGCAGATGATCCTGCTCGAAGCGGTGCGCGAGCGGCTTGGTGCGGAGGCGGTGATCACGGGGCGCCGGTTCGTGGCCGCGGATCAGGACGACGCGGGGGTCACCGCCCGCTTCGCCGATTCGGAGACGGGATCCGAGCTCGAGTCGGTTCGTGCGGACTGCCTGGTGGGTGCCGACGGCATCATGTCTGCGGTGCGCGCCGGCTTCTATCCCGACGAAGGCAATCCGGTGTATGCGGGGCAGGTGCTGTGGCGGGGAGTCACGGTCAGCGAGCCGTTCGCCGACGGCCGCACCATGGTCATGATCGGCAACGACGAGCGCAAGGCCGTGATCTACCCCATCGGCTGGGTGGACGACTCGCTGCAGCTCATCAACTGGATCGCCGAGCTCGCCATTCCCAGGGAGCTGCCCGCCAACAAGGGCGACTGGAACCGGGTGGGCGACAAGGCGGACTTCCTGGACCGCTTCCAGGACTGGTGCTTCGACTGGCTCGATGTGCCCGACCTCTTCGAGCGGGCGGAGGCCTGCTGGGAGTTCCCGATGGTGGACCGCGACCCGGTGGACCGCTGGTCGTTCGGACGCATCACGCTGCTCGGCGATGCCGCCCACGCCATGCGACCCAACGGCTCGAACGGCGCGTCCCAGGGGATCCTCGACGCGGTGGCGCTCGAGCGGGCACTCGGCGCGAATACGGATGTGACAGAGGCACTCACGGGCTACGAGGCCGAAAGGCTGGAGGCCACACGGGCGCTGACGCTCGCCAATCGGGCCACCGGGCCGGAAATCGTGCTGCGGCTCGTGGCGGAGCGCTGTCCCGACGGCTTCGACGACATCCACGATCACTTCAGCGACGCGGAGCTCAGGGACATTGCCGATTCCTACAAACGCATCGCCGGCTTCAGCCGGGATCAGGTGGCCGGGCGATGAGCGGCATCTGGCACCAGCGGCCGACGCCCGAGTTTCTCAACCGGATCCACATCGACACGGCCTGCTCGGCGCTCGGCATCGAGATCGTGGAGGTGGGTGACGATTTCATCCGCGGCACCATGCCCGTGGATGTCAGGACGCGTCAGCCCTATGGCCTGCTGCACGGCGGTGCGTCGCTGCTGCTGGCCGAGACCCTGGGCAGCGCCGCGGCCATGGCCGTCATCGATACGGATACGTTCCTGGCGGTGGGCACGGCGCTGTCGGCCAATCACCTGCGGGGTGCCGTGAAGGGCACGGTCACCGGCACCGCACGCCCGGCCCATCTGGGCCGAAGCGGCCACCTCTGGGAGATCGACATCGTCGACGACGCCAATCGGACGCTGTGTCTGGCCCGGCTCACCACCAGCGTCATTCCCCGACAGAACGGCTAGCGGCGGGGTTACGGCTTCCTTCTGCGAGGCCGACGCCCTCGGGAGGGAGCGCGATCCGTGGCGGCATCCGAGGATTCCGACCTGGCGTGCTGGGTGCGGAACGGCTTCGCCGCGCGGGAGCCGCCGCGGCGCCGACCCTCGCCGGCCTTGCCGGTGCCCGCCGGCTGGAAGCTCGGCACCAGGTGTTTCTTACCGTTGCCGATGAGATCCGCGCGGCCCATGCGCTTCAGCGCCTCACGCAGGAGCGGCCAGTTCTCCGGATCGTGGTAGCGCAGAAATGCCTTGTGCAGCCGCCGCTGGCGCAGCCCCTTGGGGATCACCACCACCTCGCCGTCGCGCCTGACCTTCTTCAGCGGGTTCGTGCCGCTGTGGTACATCGCCGTGGCGGTGGCCATGGGCGAGGGCAGGAAGGCCTGCACCTGATCCGCCCGGAAGCCGTTGGCCTTCAGCCAGAGGGCCAGCTCGAGCATGTCCTCGTCCGTGGTGCCGGGGTGGGCGGCGATGAAATAGGGGATCAGGTACTGCTCCTTGCCCGCCTGTGCGGAGAAACGGTCGAAGAGCTCCTTGAACCGGTAGTAGCTGTCCATGCCCGGCTTCATCATCTTCGACAGCGGCCCTTCGCTGAGCGCCTCCGGGGCGATCTTCAGATAGCCGCCGGTATGGTGCTGAGCCAGCTCCTTCACGTACTCCGGGGACTCCACGGCCAGGTCGTAGCGCACGCCGGAAGCGATCAGCACCTTCTTGATGCCGGGGAGCTCGCGAGCCTTCTTATAAAGGTGGATCAGCGGCCCGTGGTCGGTGTTCAGGTTCGGGCAGATACCCGGGTAGACGCAGGACGGCTTGCGGCAGGCGGCCTCGATCTTCGGATCCCTGCAGGCCAGCCGGTACATGTTGGCCGTGGGGCCACCGAGGTCCGAGATCACGCCGGTGAAGCCGGGCACCTCGTCGCGGATGGTCTCGATCTCGCGGAGCACGGAGGCTTCCGAACGGCTCTGGATGATGCGGCCCTCGTGCTCGGTGATGGAGCAGAAGGTGCAGCCGCCGAAGCAGCCGCGCTGGATGGCCACGGAGAAGCGGATCATCTCGTAGGCCGGAATCTTCGCGTCGCCGTAGCTCGGATGGGGCCGGTGCGTGTACGGCAGCTCGTAGAGCCGGTCCATCTCCTTGGTGGTGAGCGGAATGGGCGGCGGGTTCAGCCACACGTCGCGGTCGCCGTGGCGCTGCACCAGCGCCCGCGCGTTTCCCGGATTGCTTTCCAGGTGGAGGATGCGCGACGCGTGCGCATAGAGGACCGGATCGTCGCGCACGGCGGCATAGTCCGGCAGGCGGATGACGCTTCTGGCCCGATCCGCCGGCTTCACGTCGCGCACGAAGCGCACCACCTGCACGTCCGGGTCGCCGCCCTGCGGACGGTCCGCTGCCGGCGCCGCCGTGGGTGTCATGGCGTAGGGATCCACCGCCGGGTTCAGCGGTCCGGGACTGTCCAGGTGGGTGGAGTCGATCTCGATCCAGCCCGCCGGCGTCGCCCGGCGGGTGAACACGGAGCCGCGGAGATCGGTGATGTCGGCGATGGGTTCGCCCCGGGCCAGGCGGTGGGCGAGCTCGGCCAGGGCCCGCTCGGCGTTGCCGAAGAGCAGGAGGTCGGCCTTCGCGTCGAGCAGCACGGAGCGGCGCACCTTCTCCGACCAGTAGTCGAAGTGGGCGATGCGCCGCAGGCTCGCCTCGATGCCGCCGATGACGATGGGCACGCCGCGGAAGGCTTCGCGCAGCCGCTGGCTGTAGACGATGACGCTGCGGTCCGGCCGCTTCCCGCCCTCGCCGCCCGGCGTGTAGGCATCGTCGCGCCGGATCTTCCGGTCGGACGTGTAGCGGTTGACCATGGAATCCATGTTGCCGGCGGTGACCCCGAAGAACAGCGTCGGGGCGCCCAGCACCTCGAAGGCGGCGGTATCCGTCCAGTCCGGCTGGGCGATGATGCCGACCCGGAATCCCTGTGCCTCGAGAAATCGGCCGATGATGGCCATGCCGAAGCTCGGGTGGTCCACGTAGGCATCGCCCGTGACCAGGATCACGTCGCAGGCGTCCCAGCCGAGCGCCTCCATTTCTTCCCGCGTCATGGGCAGGACGGGGGCAGGCGTGAGGCGATGCGCCCAGTAGGGGCGGTAGCCGAAGATCTGTGGCGCGCTGCTGGCCGGCTGGGACATGGTGGGTGGGGTCCGGGTGGGATCGGTTGCGGTCTGCGAGCGCCATTATCGCAGACCGGGCGCCGAAAAACGTCAGTCCGGCTGAGGCCGGCCGCGGAGCTTCTTGGTTTCGCCCTGCCGTTTCTTCGTCGTCAGGCGCGCCTGCTTCTGCGCCCGGGAAGGCCGGGTGCTCACGCGCTTTTTCGGCACCGTGCGTGCCGAGCGCAGGAGCTCGGCGAGGCGCTCGAGGGCGGTTTCCTTGTTGCGCAGCTGAGAGCGCTCGCGATCCGCGAAGATCAGGATCTCGTCCGCCGCCGTCAGCCGCGATCCGGCCAGGCGCCGCAGCCGTGTCTTGACCGGGTCCGGCAGCGTCGTGCGGCCGAGGGCGAGGCGCAACTGAACGGCGGTGGAGACCTTGTTGACGTGCTGACCGCCGGCGCCGCGGGCGCGCACGAACTGGAAGCTGAGCGCCTCCTCAGGTACGTCCGGATCTTCCAGCGGGTCCGATGGATCCGTCATCCGCGTCCCTACTCCGTTTTGGAGGCCTCTGCCTCATGGACGACGCGGCCGCCGACGATGGTGTACAGCACGCGGGCGTCGAGCAGCCGGGCCGGCTCCTGGTGGCCGACGGCCACGAGATCCGTGTCGAAGACGGCGATATCCGCCAGCTTGCCCGGCGTCAGCGTGCCCTTGATGTCCTCCTCGAAGGAGGCCCAGGCGGGCGCCCGGGTGTAGGCGTCGATGGCCTCCTCGATGGTCAGGCGCTGATCCGGAAACCAGCCTGCCTCCGGCTCGCCGCCGAGGGTCTGGCGGCTCACCGCGGCGTACAGACCGTAGACGGGGCTCAGGAAGTAGCGGGCCGCGTTGGTGCCGGGCGAGTCGCTGCCGAAGATGAGCACGGCCCCCGCGTCCTTGAGCTTTCTGAAGGCGTAGGCGCCTTCCGAGCGTCTGGCACCGATGCGTTCCTCCATCCAGCGCATGTCGTCGGAGACGTGATAGGGATTCACCTCCGCCACCAGGTTCAGCTCGCCGAAACGGGCAAAGTCCTCCTCCGCCACCACCTGTGCGTGGATGACGCGCCAGCGATGGTCCGAGCTCACCATGTCGTGGGACGTGAGGATCCGCTCGTAGATGTCGAGCAGGATGCGGTTGCCCAGGTCGCCGATGGCGTGGATGTGCGGTGGCACACCGGTGGCGATCCAGGCCTCGATGAGCTGCTCCATGTTGCCGGGCTGCCACTTCGTGTAGTGATCGCCTTCCGTCATGCTGAAGGCGGCGCCTTCCTCAGCCTCGGGCAGCATGGGCGGGCGCAGCGCGCCGCGGTTCTCCGGGTCGTGGTCGTAGGGGGCGAAGAACATGGCGCTGGAGTTGCCCATGATGCCGTCCACCCAGCCCTTGTAGCCGATGAGCTTCAGCCAGTCGTCGCCGAAGCCGCGGGTCAGCCCGAGGGCGGCGACGTGATCCAACTGGAAGATGTTGGGGCGGATCATGATGCGCGCCGTGAGCTCGCCCGAAGCCCGGAGCACCTCGTAGGCACGAAGCTGCTCGGCGCTGGTGAGATCCTGGATCGTGGTCACACCGCCTTCCCGTGCTTCGGCCAGCACCGCTCGCACGCCGACCAGGCGCTGGTCGAACGGCATGGGCGGAATCACCTTCTGCACCAGATCCACGGCTGTGCCGCGGAGAATGCCGGTGAGCCGGCCGTTCGCATCCCGCGCGATCTCACCGCCCACCGGGTCCGGCGTGTCCGCGTCGATGCCGGCGAGCTCGAGCGCCAGGGCGTTGGCGAGAAACATGCTGCGGTCGAAGCGGTTCACCAGCACCGGATGCTCGGCAGTGAAGCCATCGATGAGCGCCCGGTCCGGTGTGAACGGACCGGCAGCCGGCCCATCGGAGGCACTCTGCCCGGCCGAGCCCTGACCCCACTGCTCGTAGGCGCCCCAGTCGCCGCGAACGATCCAGCTGCCGGGCGGCAGCCGCTTCGTGGCCGCGCGGACCCGCTCTGCAAAGGCCACGCCCTCGTGCACGTCCAGCAGGTTCACGCCGGTGATGAGCATGCCGGTGGCGTCCATGTGCACGTGCGCGTCGTTGAAGCCCGGGCTCACGAACGCGCCCTTGAGATCGATCACGCGGGTCCGTTCGCCGATCGCCGCCGCCACCGCATCGTTCGAGCCGACGGTGAGGATCCGCTCGCCGCCGATGGCCAGTGCCTCGGCCCAGGGCTGTGCGGCATCCACGGTGTAGATTCTGCCGTTGGTGAGCACCAGATCGGCGCTGACGGGCTCGGCCGCCCGCAGCGTTGGCGACAGACCGAGGGCGTAGGGCAACACCGGCAGCACGAGCCGAAGAAAGGTGGAGAGTCGACGGGTAGGGGGCATGTGATGGACTTCGAGGCCTGGAAAGGGCGGGACTCTGGCCTGCCGGTGCGGCGATTTCAAGGGATTCTGCCGGGGATTGAGCCTGTTACCGTTTGTTTCTGAGGATGTTTCGATTCATTTCGGAATGAGGTACTCTCCCGACCGGGTCAGGTTCCCGAGGGGTTTGGGGCTTCTTGCCGTTCTGCCGTTTGCCAGAATCGGTCGCCGCAAATCGCCCCCGTGAACGCTGACGGCAAAAAGAGAGGGGGCGCGCAAGCGCCTGAAATCATTGGAGAGTTACACGTATGAGTGAATCGAAAGGCTCAATGACAAGAGTCGCGCTCATCGGTGCGCTGCTCTTCCCGCCCGTTGCCGTGCCGGCAGCGCTGGCCCAGGAAGGCGCGCAGAGCATCGAGGAAGTGGTGGTGGTGGGCTCGCGCCGAGCCGGCCGAAGCGCGACCGACTCGCCCGTGCCTGTCGACGTCGTCACCGGCGAAGACTTCGAGAATCAGGGCACCAGCGACATGGACGACATGCTGCGAAACCTGCTGCCGTCCTACAACGTCCAGCGTTTTCCGATCAGCGATGCGGCCACCCTGACCCGGCCCGCGACTCTGCGCGGCCTGCCGCCGGACAGCACGCTGCTGCTCGTCAACGGCAAGCGTCGTCATCGCGGCGCGGTGATCGCCGAGCTGGGCGGCAACCTGGCGGAAGGCTCGCAGGGTCCCGACATCGCCGTGATCCCGTCGATGGCCATCGACCGGGTGGAGGTGCTGCGTGACGGCGCGTCCGCTCAGTACGGCTCCGACGCAATCGCCGGCGTGATCAACATGGTGCTGAAGGACGACCGCGAGGGTCTGCACTTCGAAGGCCGCTACGGTGAGACCTACGAAGGCGACGGCGCCGCCAAGAAGCTCGGCGTCAACTGGGGTCTGCCCCTCGGCCCGGACGGCTTCGCCAACCTGACCTTCGAGTGGAAGGAGGCGGATCCGACCAGCCGTTCGCTGCAGCGTACCGACGCCCAGGGCCTCATCGACACGGGCAACAGCGACGTCCGCCAGCCCTACGCGCAGATCTGGGGCTCGCCCGAGATCAGCGACGATTTCACCTTCTTCCTGAACTCCGGCATCGACCTGACCGACAACCAGCACCTGTACGGCTTCGGTAACTACGCGGAGCGCAAGGTCGAGGGCGGCTTCTTCTACCGGAACCCGAACAACCGCTCCGGTGTGTTCACCAGCGGCTCCGCTCAGTACGACGCCGACGGTGACGGTCTGCCGGACATCAGCGGCTTCGACGCCGACAACAACCCGATCTATCGGACGATCGGCCTGCGCGCCGTCATGGACCCGGGCTTCTACAACTCGGGCGTCCCCTCGGGTTGCCCGGCGGTCCCTTCTCCCGGCGGCAGCGTCTTCGACGGCTTCCAGGGCAGCGACTACGTCAGCGCCAACCCCGGCTGCTTCGTGTTCAATGCCCTGGACGAAGGCGGCTTCACGCCACAGTTCGGCGGCAACATGGAAGACATCGCTGCCGTGGTGGGTCTGCGCGGCGAGATGGACAGCGGCCTCTCCTACGACTTCAGCGTGGGTCTCGGCCGCAACGAAGCATCCTTCTTCCTCAACAACACCTTCAACCCCTCGCTGGGTCCGGAGTCCGGCCGCGATTTCTCGCTCGGCAAGTACATCCAGACGGAGCAGAACTACAACGCCGACTTCGTCTACCCGCTGGCGGTGGACGCGTTCTACTCGGATCTGAACATCGCCTTCGGTGCGGAGTACCGGGTGGAGACGTTCGAGATCCGTCAGGGCAAGGAGGACTCCTGGATCGCCGGCGACTTCGCCTTCCAGCCGGAAGACGGTCTGGTGTATCCCGGCGACGTCCAGTACGACGTGAACGGGGACGGCACCCCTGACACGGTGTTCACCGGCGGCCTGTCGCTGCCGGCCATGAGCATCGCGGCAAACGGCTTCGCCGGCTTCAGCCCGCCGCAGGTCGGCGAGTTCGAGCGCACCAACTGGGCCACCTACGTGGATCTGGAAGCGGACATCTTCGAAGGCTTCACGCTGGGCGTGGCCGGCCGCTACGAGGAGTTCGACGACTTCGGCGACACGCTGAACGGCAAGATCGCTGCCCGCTGGGCGCTCACGGATTCGTTCGCGCTGCGCGGCTCCGCGAGCACCGGCTTCCGGGCGCCGACCCCCGGTCAGTCCAACGTCACCAAGGTGTCGACCATCACCGTGCAGGGCGTGCTGCAGCAGCAGGGCCAGATCCCGCCGACCAACCCCATCGCCGTGGCGCTGGGTGGTCAGCCGCTGGATGCGGAAGACGCCACCAACTTCACCTTCGGGGCGGTCTGGGGGATCACCGACAGCCTGGAGCTGACGGTCGACTACTACAACATCAACGTCAAGGATCGCATTTCCTCCACGGGCACCATCGACATCGCCGATCTCTACATCGGCGATTACCCGGATCTGGTGAGCCAGTGCGGCCTCACGGTCTCGGTACCGGAGTGTCTGCAGCTCATCGGTGTGCCGGGCGCGGCGGATCTGTCGTCGGTGAACTTCTACACCAACGACTTCGAGACGACGACCCAGGGTGTGGACGCGGTGCTGACCTGGTCGCACGACTGGGGTAACTTCGGCCTGTCCAACGTCTCGTTCGCCTGGAACTGGACCGAGACGGAGGTGGACAAGATCGGTGATCCGATCTCCCGTGACAAGCTGGTGGATCTCGAGAACTTCAATCCCGAGCACCGCGGCATCATCACGCTGAATCACTTCATCGGTGATTTCCGGCTGCTGTTCCGCGCCAGCTACTACGACGACTGGACCTCGGCCGATTATCTCGACGATCCGACGTTCACCCAGGCGCAGACGAACTACACGATCGACTGCACCGAGGACGGCTGCTTCAAAGGCAAGTGGATCTTCGACGTGGAAGGTGCCTACACCTTCGCTGACCGCTACACGATCGTTGCCGGCGCGCAGAACGTGTTCGACCAGGATGCTCCGGCGGATGCCAACAACTCCGCGGGTCCCAACCTGTCGAGCAACTCCGGTGAGCAGTACGACACGTCGACCCCCTGGGGCTTCGACGGCGGCTTCTGGTACGTTCGCCTCCAGGCCGACTTCTAAGAAGAGTCGGTCCGGGGAACCGGAGCAGGCCTGAGGCGCGAGCCTCGGGCCATCCAAAAAGAAAGGGCGTCGCAGGACGCCCTCAGACTGCTGACAAACCCTCGCCGAAAGGCGGGGGTTTTGTTTGAATGGGGCATGCTAAAGGACAAAGCCCCGCACCAGACTCGGCTGGAGATGGTGACCCTCGAGGAGCTGGTTCCGAAGGACCATTTGCTCCGCCTCATTGACCGACACATCGATTTCTCTTTCATCCACGACAGGGTGAAGCACTTGTACAGCGCGGACAACGGGCGTCCGGCGGTTGATCCGACGATGCTGTTCAAGATGTTGTTCATTGGCTACCTGTTCGGGGTACGCAGCGAACGGCAGCTGATCCGAGAGATCCAGGTGAACGTGGCCTACCGCTGGTTCCTCGGCCTCGGACTGACGGACAAGGTCATCGATGCCTCGACCTTCAGCCAGAACCGGCGCCGTCGGTTCGATGGCACGGATATCGAGCAGGTGATCTTTGATGAGATCGTTGAGCAGGCGATGGCGAAGGGCCTGGTGGCAGGGGATGCGCTGTACACGGACAGCACTCATCTGAAGGCGAATGCGAACAAACGACGGCATACGGTGGTCGAGGTGGCCGTCGCGCCGATGGACTACCTGAACGAACTGGAAGCGGCGGTGGACGCAGACCGTGCAGAGCACGGTAAAAAGCCGCTCAAGCGCAAAGCTGCGGCGGAGGAGAAAAAGCCAACCAAGATCAGCAATACGGACCCGGAAGCGGGGTACATGTATCGTGATCAGAAGCCGGAGGGCTTCTTTTATCTGGACCATCGAACGGTGGATGGGCGCTGCGGGATCATCACCGATACCTATGTGACGCCGGGTAATGTGCATGACTCGAGGCCTTATCTGGATCGACTGGACAGACAGTGCGAACGGTTCGGGTTCGCACCGTCGGTTGTGGGCCTGGACGCGGGTTACAACAACACTGCCCTATGCCACGGCTTGGTCGAACGGGACATCGACGGTGTAGTTGGCTACAAGGCCCCGCATGGGCCGCCGGGGCGGATGCGTAAGAAGCAATATCGATACGCCAGAGAAGCCGATGCGTACCTCTGTCCGATGGAGCAGGTGCTGGCGTACTCGACGACGGATCGCAGAGGTTATCGCGCCTATAAGTCCGACCCGAACCAGTGCCTGCAGTGCCCGATGCTGAGCCAGTGCACCCAGAGCCGGAATCATCAGAAGGTGATCGTGCGGCATGTGTGGGAAGACGATCTGGAGCGGATCAATGCCAACCGTCTGACGGAGTGGGGCAAAGCGGTCTATGAGCGGCGTCGGGAGACGGTGGAGAGGAGCTTCGCCGACGCCAAACAGCTGCATGGGCATCGCTATGCCCGGTTCCGGGGTCGGCGGCGGGTGCAGGGGCAATGTCTGCTGGCAGCGGCCTGCCAGAACATGAAGAAGATCGCCTACGCGCTCTTTTTCTGTCCTTTAGGGCTGTTGAGACGCCTCTGGCGGCTCGTCAGCGCCTCCGTAGGCCCTAACAATGCGCACTTCGGCCGAATCACCCATATATCCTGATCAACCAGAACGCCTGTCCAGAAAAACAAACCCCAGTAAAAAACCGGGGTTCGTCAGCAGTCTGAGGGCGTCGCAGGACGCCCTTTTTTTTACGAAGCGAAGGGTGCGAGGTCAGGGACGGGCCAGCACCACCTCGATCTCCACCAGCATGCCCGGTGCGGCCAGACCGGCCACCTGGAAAGCGGAGCGGGCCGGCAGGTTGGGCTGCGCCTCGGTGCCGAAGTACTTCGTGTAGGCCCGCATCATGCCCTGGAAGTCCATGGCGCCGTCGAGCTCCGGCACCCCTACCAGATAGACCTGCATCTTCACCACGTCCTTGAAGCCGAGCCCTTTCGCTTTCAGGGATTCTTCCAGCTTCGCGAAGACCGACAGGGTCTGAGCCTCCGTATCCCCCCAGAACTCGCGGCTGTAGCGCTCCGCTTCGGGATTGACCGGGCTCGGCGTCATGCCGCTGTGGTAGACGATGGTGGTGTCCGGTGTGATTTCCACCGCCTGCGCGATGGGAAAGTCGCTGCCGGGGAGCGGATGCCGTGTCACGCCGCTGTGGGCGAGTCCGGCCACCGCGGTGGCGGCGGCGAGCAGCGAGGTGGCTGCCAGCTTCTTGTTGTTGTTCATGGGGTGTCTCCTTGGTTGTCGAGGGTGTTGATGTAGGCCACCACGTCGGCGGCGTCCTGTTCGCCCGTCAGCACCGCGACGGACGCCCGCATCTGCTGGCCGGGCGTATCCGCCGGGTCGTAGCCGCGGGCGCCGCTCGCATACTTCTCGAGCTGACGCAGCAGGTACCAGTCACTCTGACCGGTAAGCGCCGGCGCGCCGAGCACCTGGCTGCCCCGGCCCTCTGCGCCATGGCAGGCGGCACACGTGGCGTAGAGAGCTTTGCCGCGCGCAGCATCACCGGCTACGGTCTGCTCCGCAGCATCGGTGCGCGCCGGCAACGACGCGACGAACCGCGCCGCCGCCTCCAGATCCTTGTCCGAGAGCACGGCGGCCTGCGGCTGCATCTCCATGCCGATCAGGTCTTCGGGGTGCGTGCCGCGGCGTCCCGCCTTGAAGGCCTGGAGCTGAGCGCGGACGTACCAGTCCGCCATGCCGCTGAGTCGCGGCGCATCCACCGAGATGTTGCCCTTGAGCTCCACGCCGTGGCAGGTGGTGCAGTAGATGAACTGCGGCGGCACCAGGGCGTAGGAGGTGGTGCTCAGCGCGCCCGAGTCGTCGGCCAGTGCCGCTGCCGGGCCGAGCAGGGCGGCGCCCGCGAACACCGCGGCGAGTGCCCGAAGGCGGTTCCTCGCGGTCATCCTCTTCGCCCGGCTCATGCGCTGGCTCCGAGCTCGGCCCGGACGCGTTTCGACAGCTCGCCCAGGGCGAAGTGCGCCGAGGAGAAGGCACCCTCCTGCCAGCCGGGATGAAAGCTCAGCTGGTCGCCCATGAGAAAGTGACGCTCGCCCACCGGCTGCTGCAGGTAGCTGAACCAGCGCGCCCGGGTTTCCTCGGTCCAGCCCGCCGTGCAGCCCATGATGTGGTTCATGCGATGCCAGGGCACGCTCACCGCCGTCTCCACGTAGTCGCGGTAGCGGGGATGAATCTTCTCGCCCTCGCGGATTGCCTCCTCCAGCCGCTCGGCGGGGTTCATGCGCGCGAAGTACTCGGTATTTTCCGCACTGAAGGTATACGCACCGAGCATCACGCCCTTGCTGCCGTGGGTGTTGTGCGGGGGGTACCAGAGCTGCTCGATGGGCTGGTTGGTCCAGGAAATACCACCGTAGATGGCTTCCTGCTCCCAGAACCGCTCCTTCATCTGGATGCCGATCTTGAAGAGCTTGCCCCGGCCGATGGACTTCAGCGCGGTGAGATACTCCGCCGGGAAGTTGTTGTCGATCCCCGGAAGCAGGTGGTGGGGAATGCAGTTCAGGCAGTAGTCCGCACGGATCTGCTTGTGTCTGCCTTCGTGCTGATAGATCACGTCGACGCCGTCGCCGCGCACCTGAATCGATTTCACCTGGGCGTGGGTGAGCATCGGGCTTCTGATGTTGCGCACGAAGCCGCGGACGATGTTGTCCATGCCGCCCTTCGCCTGCATGAGCGGTGCGGCCTGATCCTCGCCATCGCCGAAATACATCCGGTAGCGCCAGAAGTCGGACTTCAGGATCTCGCTGAAGTCCAGCCGCGCCTGCAGCTCGCCGTGCTCGAGCATGCCGGCGGTGGGCGCGAGCACGCCGGGCTGCAGGTAACCGGCCCGGTTGGAGCCGCGGTAGAGGCCGTTCGTGTCCAGATCGCCGAACGCCCTGAGGAACGCCGTGATCCGTTCCAGATCCTCCGCAGAGAACGGTGCGTCGAGCTCGCCCGCGTTGATGGCCTTGGCGGAGAGCTCGGCGATGAAGCCGCGTGCGTCGCTCAGATAGTGCCGGTAGCGGATCGGTCTGCCGCCGAAGGCGTTCGGATCGTGCACCCAGGCGTTGTAGTCGACATTGATGAAGGGCTCGAGCTCCACGCCCAGCGTTCTGCAGTAGTGAATGAGGTAGTGGTGGTGCACCGGAATGCGCGCCGGGCCGGCGTTGAAGTAGAGGTTCGGGTCGTCGTCGAACTCGCAGCGCTGCGGGTGCCCCATCTCGTCGACCAGATCGCCGGAGCGCAGCGTCAGGTTCCGGCCGCCGAGGCGGTGCCCGGCTTCCAGCACCGTGCAGGTGTAGCCGGCGCGTTCGAGCTCGTAGGCGCTCATCAGGCTCGAGAGGCCGCCGCCGAGCAGGACCACGGAGCGGCTGGCGCCGGTGAGCGGCGGCACCACGCCGGTGGCCGGGCTGCCGAGCGCGCGTCCGGGTGTCAGCCCCAGCGCCAGGGCCATCTGGTAGACGGCGGCGGAACCGCCCGCGGCACCTACCTGATGAAGAAAGCGTCTGCGGCTGAAGGACTGCGCCATGAAAGGGATTCCGGCTGGGTTGCGACGAGCCGGGATTCTAACCGAATCGATCCAGCGTGGCGGTACCGCGTCGTCCGATCCAGACGGTGACGCCGTAGAACACCGCGCCGCTGGCGATGATGGCGAGCCCCATCCAGCCTTCCTCCGGACGGTCGCGGAGGATGTAGGCGAGCGTCCAGCCCGTGATCGCCAGGAAGACGATCGGTGGCAGGGGGTAGAGCGGCACCCGGTACGGTCTCGGCAGATCCGGGCTGCGCCGGCGCAGCACGAACACGCCGAGCACGGTGAAGAAGGTGTTCACGCCGAGCGTGAAGCCGGCGAAGACCAGAATGGATTCGAATGAGGCGGTGAAGATGAAGAACAGCGTCACCGCCGACTGGACCGCAATGGCGATGGCGGGCACATCGTGGGCGTTGGTGCAGGCCAGCGCGCGGAAGGCGCCGAAGTCCTGACCGATCACCTGCAGCACCCTGGGTCCGGCCATGATCATGGCGCTGACGGTGGAGATGAGCAGCGCGGCCAGCACCACCCCCATGATCATGGCGCCGGTGGCACCGAAGACGTGCCGGGCGGCGATGTAGCCGATCTCGAGCTGACCGGTCATCTCGGACATGGGGGCCACGTAGAGAAAGGTGAAGTTGAGCAGCACGTACAGCACCATCACGATGAGGGTGCCGCGCACGAGCACGCCGGACAGGGTCGTCTCCGCCCGATCGAGCTCGCTGGTGAGATAGGTGGCCGCGTTCCAGCCGGTGTAGGCGTAGTTGACGAAGATCAGCGCCACGGCGAAGGCGCCGGACAGCGTGACGGCCAGATCACCCGGGCCGGGAAGGAAACTCACGTCCGGTTGCGGACTTGCGACCAGCACCCAGGCACAGCCGCAGAACGCCAGGATCAAGAGCACCTTGAGCAGGGTGAACGCCCGCTGCACCCCTCCGCTGTTGCGCCGCGTGCTCGCATGCACGGCGGTGAGCACGGTGACCAGGCCGGCCGCCAGCCAGGTGGCTGACAAGTCGGGAAACACGGCCTGCAGATATCTGCCGAAGGTGATGGCGGCGAGCGCGGTGGGTGCTGCGAAGCCGATGGTGGCGGAAACCCATCCGGACACGAAGCCCGCCGAGGGATGGTAGATGCGCGAGAGGAAGTTGTACTCGCCGCCGGACCGGGGCAGGGCCGAGCCGAGCTCCGCATAGGTGAGCGCGCCGCAGAGCGCCGTGATGCCACCCACCACCCAGAGCAGCAGCAGCACGAAGCCCGATTGGATGTCGAGGAGCTGGTAGCCGAGGCTGGTGAACACGCCAGTACCGATCATGTTGGCCACCACCACGGCCATGGCGGTGCCGGCGCTGAAACTGGGCTCGGTCGCGGCAGTAACGTCGCCGGAGGCCGGCTCGCCGTTGCTCAACGGCGATCCAGACGGTAGAGCTGCCCCTCGTCGACCCAGTTGTCATCCTCGTCCACGCCGTACTTCTCCACGTACTCGTTGCCGATGGCGATCTTCTCCGTCTGGTCTGCCACCAGGTAGGCTTCGAGCTCGTAGATGCGGCCGTCGATGCGCACCCGGACATCGGGATTGACGGCGATGTGTCGGGTCCAGCGCGTGTCACCCTTGCCGGTGGCGACGTAGAGGTTTCTGCCGGAGGCGATCATCCAGACGTTGACCGAGTAGGGGTCCTCGGGACGGGTCTCGAGCTGCACCACCTCCACGTCGTTGAGCGGTGTCCAGTCGACGGGCGGATCTTCGGGCTCGCCGACCAGCGCGCCGCCGGCCATGACGATGAAGGGCTCGTCGCAGCCTGCCAGCAGGGTCGACAGCGAGAGGAGCAGGACGGAGAGCAGCAGCCGGTCATTTGCAGTACGGCTGACCGATCGACCGGCGACCAGTTGGGTCATGAAGTGTCCCCGACAGTTGGCGTGCAGTTTACATCTGGATGCGAGGCGCGCCCGCCGAACATTAGCCTCAAAACCGCCGGCACTTCAATCGGTGCTGGAATCGCTGCCGGGGCCGGTGCCCGGTTCTGCCGGTCGCTCGAAGACGCGGACGTGGGTCGCCCCCTTTGCGCCCTTGGGATTGATCTTCACCTTCACGACGAGCGTGCCGTCATCCTGCAGCTCGTAGTTCTTGGTGACCGAACGGACGGTGGTAGTGTAGTTCTGTGTGAGGCGGCTGCGTGTCCACGTCGTCTTTCTGCCCTGGTCGTTCCCCGGGACCATGGTCTCCTCGCCGGAGCCGCGATACTCGAAACGGATCTGCTCTCCGGACATGGACACCGACATGGCGTCGCAGCGCAGCACCCGCGGGTCCTGCGCGCCGCCGCCGCCCACGGGCGCGCTGCCACCACCGGGCAGCGGAATGCCCACACCGCCGATGGCGATGGTGGGCGTGCCGATGTTGCCGCCACCGCCGCCTTTCTGCTTGGGGGTGAGCGCCTGCGTCTTCTCGCTGTTGAGAACCCAGTCGCCGAGCAGCCACTGCGGCGGGGTCTGGCTCCAGGCCGCCGCGTGCACGAGCATCAGCAGGGCGCCGCACACCAGGATGCAGCGGGAGGGACGACGGTCGATGGGTCGGAATGCGCGCATCAGAGCGTGTCGGTCAGGTTTTTCAGCTTCTCGCAGAGTTTGACCCGCTCGGCGCCGGTTTGTGCCATGAAGCTCACGTTCAGCGCGGTGACACCGGACTCCTGCAGTGCCTGCAGCCGCTCGCGGACGAAGCCTTCGTCGCCGATCAGCGAGTTCTCGGCCAGGTACTCCTCCGGAATGGCCGCCTCCGCGCCTTTCCTGTCGCCGGAGAGAAACAGGTTCTGGATGTCGCGCGCGGCCTCCGCGTAGCCCGATTTGCTGAAGATCTGGTTGTAGAAGTTCTTCTGCCGCGCCCCCATGCCGCCCACGTACAACGCGATCTGCGGACGGGCCAGATCACGCAGGTGTTCGAGCCCGGCGCCGATGGCGACGGCGCCACCCGCGAAGATCTCGAGCGGCGGCCGGCTCGGGTCACGCTTCGCGAGACCCGTCGCCAGCGCCTCACCCCACACGTCGTTTGCGGCGCGGGCCGTGTAGAAGGCAGGCAGCCACGCATCGGCGAGCTCGGCCGTCATGCTCACACTCTGCGGGCCGAGCGAGGCCACGGCGATGGGAATCTCCTCGCGCAGCGGATGGTTGATGAGCTTCAGCGGCTTGCCGAGGCCGGTGCCCTGGTTCTGCGGCAGGGGGATCTGGTAATAGGCGCCGTCGTGCTGCACCCGCTCGCGGCGCCACACCTGGCGGCAGATCTCGATGATCTCCCGCATGCGGGGCACGGGATGGGTGTAGGGCACGCCGTGAAAGCCCTCGATCACCTGTGGTCCGGAAGCCCCGAGTCCCAGCATGCAGCGCCCGTCGGACAGGTAGTCGATACCGGCAGCGGTCATGGCCAGCAGGGTGGGCGTGCGCGAGTAAATAGGCAGAATGCCGGAGGCGATGGTGACGCGCTCGGTGCAGGCGGCGAGATAACCCATGGCGCTCGGGGCGTCGAACGAGTAGGCCTCCGGCACCCAGACCTGGTCGAGTCCCGCCTTCTCCAGCTCGCCGACCTCGGCGACCGCCTCCCGGAAACCGCCGGCATAGCTCAGCAGCGTGGATATCTTCATCTAGTCGTTCTCCCGTCTCCCGCACCGTGGGCCGGTGAGTGTAGCAGCCCGGCCGTCGACGCGGCCCCGTGGTGTAGACTGAGGCCGTTTCCCACAGCAGGAGGAGCGGACTCGCGATGACGGATCCGGCCGCGAAGGAATTCGACGTCGTGGTCTACGGCGCCAGCGGCTTTACCGGGGCCCTGGTGGCCGAGTATCTGCTCGAGCGCTACGGCGGTGACGAGCTGTCCTGGGCGATGGCGGGCCGCAACCTGGCCAAGCTCGAGGCGGTGCGTCGGGACCTGGGACCCGGCGCGGAGTCGATCCCCATCCTCATTGCGGACAGCGACGACACAGCCTCTCTGGAAGCGCTCGCGGCGCGCACCCGGGTGGTGGCAAGCACGGTCGGTCCGTACGCGCTCCACGGCTCGAATCTGGTGGCCGCATGCGCGACGCTGGGCACCCACTACTGCGACCTCGCGGGTGAGGTGCACTGGATGCGGCGGATGATCGACGCGCACCACGATACCGCCAGGCGCTCGGGTGCGAGGATCGTGCACACCTGTGGTTTCGACTGCATTCCATCGGATCTCGGCGTGCACTGGCTGCAGCGGGAGATGCGGGCCGAGCACGGCACCTACTGTGCCGCCGTCAAGTTCCGCGTCGAGTCCAGCCGCGGTGCCTTCAGCGGCGGCACCGCCGCCAGCATGCTGAACATGCTGGAGGAGGCGGAGCGCGATCCGTCGGTGAGCACGATTCTGCGGGATCCCTACGCGCTGAACCCGGAAGGCGCGCCGCGAGGCCTCGACGGGCCCGAAAAGACCTATCCGGAGTACGACCCGGACTTCATGGCCTGGATCGCGCCCTTCGTCATGGCAGAGATCAACACCAAGGTGGTGCGCCGCAGCCATGCGCTGCTGGGCTCGCCGTACGGCAGCGGATTCCGCTACGACGAGGCCATCCTGATGCCGTACGGACAGCTCGGTTTTCCTCTGGCCGTCGCCCTGGCGGGTGGGACGGCCTCCTTCAACGCGGCCATGCGCACGGGCGCACTGCGGCGCTGGCTGTCGACGCTGCTGCCGTCACCGGGTGAAGGTCCGGATCGGGCGGCCCGGGAGGCCGGCCATTTCCAGATTCAGCTCCTCGGCAAGCACCCGGATCGCAGCAGCGCCGACCTCAGGCTGCGCATCCGCGGGAATCGGGATCCGGGTTACGGCGCCACGGCGCGCATGCTGGGTGAGAGCGCCGTGTGCCTGGCCAAGGATCCGCTGACCTCGGCCGGTGGTGTGCTGACACCGGCGGTGGCGATGGGTGATGCGCTGATCGACAGGCTGGACGAGGAGGGCTGTGTTCGGTTTCTGCCGTACCTGCCGTATAAAACAGGCGCAGCCGGATGAAAAATCCGGCGGGATCCGTTCAACGTTTCTCTACCTGTGCGCGTCCTGCACGACTGGACGTACCTGCTACCTTTGACCCGCTGAGACTCTTCCGAGGCACTCAGCAAATCGGCGCGCGGATCGCCGCGCACGCAGAACGAGCAGACGAACATTCGGCGGCCATTGTTTCATCGACTGAATGAGATTGAAGGACCCGCCGTGAAAGTCATGGTAGTCCCCTGGTGGATGGCTGAGAAATGACATATTCGTCTATCCCCCGCCCTGCAAAGTGCCTGAGGCAATATTGGATCGATTCCCGGTGAAACACGTCGCGCTGCTCGCGGTTTTTTCAGGGTTTTTTGCGCTCGCGGCGGCCGCGGAGGCGGGGCCTGACAAAGCGCTGAACGGCGTTGCGGCGTCGCCGCTGGTGATTGCCCACCGGGGCGCGAGCGGGCAGCGGCCGGAGCACACGCCGGCCGCCTACGAGCTGGCGCTGGTCCAGGGCGCGGATTTCATCGAGCTGGATCTGGTGGCGACCCGAGACGGCGTTCTGGTGGCGCGTCACGAGAACGCCCTGGCCATGGTCGCCCTGGACGAGACGGGCAACATCCGCCGGGACAGCAACGGCCGGCCGGAGATCCTCGAAGCCACCACGAACGTGGCGGAGCTCGAGGCCTTTGCCGACCGGCTGACCGTCAAGCGGATCGACGGACGCCGGGTGGGCGGCTGGTTCAGCGAGGACTTCACGCGGGCGGAGCTCGCCGTCCTGCGGGCCAGGGAAAGGCTGCCGGGGCTTCGGCCGGCCAGCGCGCTGTACGACGATCAGGAACCGATCCCGACACTGGCCGACGCGATCGACCTGGTGCGGCGTGCGGAGCATCAGGAAGGCAGGCGCGCGGGTCTCTACATCGAACTCAAGCACCCCACCTACTTCGCCGCAGACGGCGACCATCTGGACGGCACGCCCATCGGCCTGGACCTCGCCGGGACGCTGCTCGACGAGCTGGTGCGGGCGGGTTTCACGGATCCCGGGCGCCTCTTCCTGCAGTGCTTCGAGGTGGCGCCGCTCATCGAGCTGAAGGACCGCATGCGGTCGCGGGATCTGCACATCCCGCTCATCCAGCTCTACGGCGACGTGACCAACCGGCGGTACCGCTCCGCCCCCTGGGACATGATCTACCGGGCGCGCCGGGGCACCACGGCGGTCTACGGCGAGCTGGTGTCGCTGCTGGACGGCGGCGTCACGGAATCCATCACCTATGCGGAGCTCTCGACCCCGGAAGTGCTCGAGTTCCTGCGCCGGCGCTATGCAGCCGGCATCGGTCCGGTGCGGGACAACGTGCTGGAGGTCCTGCCGGATGCGGACGGCGGCAACGGCACGATCGGCACGGCGACGACCCGGTTTTTCGACAACGCCCGGGCGGCGGGACTCCTGGTGCATCCCTACACGCTGCGGGCCGAGACGGTGTTTCTGTTCCGTCGCGACGGCCGGCCCCTGCCCGTGGCCGCGGAGGCCGCGGCGCTCCTGGAGGCGGGCGTGAACGGCTTCTTCATCGACCAGCCCGATGAAGGCGTTCTGGCGGTGAAGCGTCACCAGCAGGCGCTTGAGCGCTCCCCGCTGCTGTAGTCTCATTGGACGTCAATCGTAAACCGGCGGAGGTCGCCATCAGCCAGCCCATCGAAACGGTCGCCAGCGACCTGGACTTTTCCCCCCTGCACGAGCGCATGCGGTTCTATGTGGACGAAGGCATTCTCTCCTGCGCGAACACCCTGATCATGCGCGGCACCGACGTGCTGGACTTCGCCCGGTTCGGCTACATGGATCTGGACAGCCGTCGGCCGCTCACGGAAGACGCCATCTATCGCATGTACTCCAACACCAAGATCGTCACTTCCGTGGCCGCCATGCAGCTCGTGGAGCAGGGGCGTATCGGTCTGGACGACCCGGTGAGCGACTACATTCCTGCCTTCGCCGACATGCAGGTGCTGAAGGCGGATGCGGCCTCCGTGGACGATGTGGAACCGGCGCGGGAACCCATGCGCGTGCGGCACATCCTCAGCCACAGCGCCGGACTTTCCTACGGGTTCATCGAGCCCACGTCCATCGTCGATCAGGCCTACGCCGCCGCGGGCATCAACGCCCTGGCCAGCGCTGGCCTGACGCTGGAGAGCTTGTGTGACAAGCTCGGCAACCTGCCGCTGGCCTACGAGCCGGGCACGCGCTGGCGGTACAGCTTCGCCACCGATGTCACCGCGCGGCTGGTCGAGGTGGTGTCCGGACGGCGCTTCGACGACTACCTCACGGCCAGCATCTTCGAGCCGCTGGCGATGACGGATACGGACTTCTGGGTGCCGCCGGAGAAGCGCGACCGCTTCGTCACCATGTACGCGCCGGAGGACATCTTCGATCCCATGAAGCCGGGGCTGACCAAGGCGGACGATCCGCACGAAGGTACCTACACCCGCCAGCCGAGCTTTCTGTCCGGCGGCGGCGGGCTGGTCTCCACCGTGCAGGACTACCTGGCCTTCATCCGCATGATCGTCAACGGCGGCAGCTGGCAGGGTGCAAAGATCCTGGATCCGGCGACACTCGAGCGCATGCGCGCCAATCAGCTGCCGGCCGGGGTGGGGGTGAGCTTTCCCATGTGGGACATGCCGGGCACCGTGTTCGGTCTGGGCTTCGCACTGAAGGAGACGCTGGCTGAAGGCGAGCCGCCGGCCATGCAGGACGAGTACCACTGGGGCGGCATGGCAGGCACGCATTCCTGGATGGCGCCGCGGGCAGGCATCACGGGCATGTGCATGACCCAGCGGATGCCGGGGTTCTGGCACCCGTTCAGCCACGAGTTCAAGCTGCTCGCCTACCGGATCACCGGCTAGGCGGCCGCCGCAGCAGGGCCAGCGCCCGGTCGGCCATGGAGGCGACGGTGGTGATCACGAGCAGCCAGCCGAACGCGGCCACCCAGGGGTCCGGCGGCCAATCGAGGCCTGCCGCTTCGCGGATGATGGGTATGCCCGCCAGCACGTAGTAGGCGATGCCGTTGTAGCGTCCGATCAGGCTGGTGCGCAGCACCGCACCCGCCAGCGCCCGGGAGTCCAGGACGTACTGCACGAAGGCGACCGCCACCAGGCCGGGCAGAATGGCGTTGACGTGGCCGGTGGCGGCGAGGGCTGCGAGGGTGACCGCGACGAACAGCGCATCCGTGGCGTGATCGAAGAGCCCGCCCGCGGGGGAGGCGTGATTGAAGCGGCGGGCGACCGGGCCGTCCGCCAGGTCGGTCAGCACGGCCATCACGAATATCCCCGCGGCGAGCAGCCAGTGCCCGGCGTACACGGCCCAGGCGCCCGGCGCGATGCCGGCGAGGCGCAGAGCGGTCAGGCCGTTGGCCCAGGTAAACCACATTCTCATGGCGCTGGAATGTAACCACCGGGGCGCAGGCTGGCCAGCCGGCGGGAACTTGAGTGGCCCGGATGCGTCGGAGAGAAACCATGCAGGGAGGCGAGCGATGATTCTCATTACCGGGGCCAATGGCCACATCGGCAGGCGGCTCATCAGCGCTCTGCTGCCGTCCGCTCGCGTACGGGCGCTGGTGCGCTCCGAGCGGGCCGCGGCCAGCCTCGCCGATACGGGCGCCGAGGTGCGCATCGTCGACTACCTGGACACCAGGGCCATGACGGCATCGGCCCAGGGCTGCAGCCATGCGGTGCATCTGGTTGGCGTCATCAAGGAATCCTCCACCACCACCTTCGAAGCGGCCCACGAGGCGACGACCCGGGTGCTCGCGGCGGCGGCAGCGGATGCCAGCCTGCGCCGTATCGTCTACCTCAGCATTCTCGGGGCCCACGTGGGATCCGGGAACGCCTGCCTTGCCTCGAAGGCACGTGCGGAGCACCTGCTCGCCGAGGGGGCGGTGCCGTCTCTGGTCATTCGCGTGCCCATGGTGCTCGGCGAGGGGGATCATGCGAGCCGGGCGCTCTTTCATCGGGCCCGCAGGCGTGTCGACTTTCAGTTCCGAGCGGGGAGCTTCGAGCAGCCGATCTATGCCGGAGACGTGGTTGCGGCGCTCCGGTCGAGCATCGGCGATGGCGACGACCTGCCGGCAGCGATGGCGCTGGATCTGGCGGGGCCCGAGTCGCTGACCCGGGCAGAGCTGACCCGGCGGGCGGCCCGCACCATGGACGTGCGCGGCCCCGTCACGATCTCCCTCCCCGTGTCCGTCGGCATGTTCGTCGCGGCGCTGCTCGAGCGGCTGTCGGACGATCCGCCGCTGAGCCGGGCGATGCTCGGCGTGCTCGACCACGACGACCACATCGATCCTTCGCCGGCGCTGAGCGCCCTGTCGCTGTCGCTCACCCCGCTCGATCAGGCGCTGCACCGCTGCCTGGTGGAAAATCCACCCATCTGAAAACGGCGTTCCGGGCGGCCGCCTTCAACGTGGTGATCGAGGGGCGTATATTGACCCGCTCGACGCACGGGAGGAGAAGGACATGTCTCAGCGGATCCATACTGGCGCGTTGGCGCTGCTGATCGCCTGCCTGCTTGCGGGGTGCAGCGAGTCGGCGCCAACCACGGAGCAGGCGGATGCGGCGCAACAGAGCAGCGCGACCGAAACGGGCGGCGATCAGGCGAGCGCCGCGATGCATCACCCGACCGGGCATCGGCTGGATCCCGGCTATCTCAACCGAACGGAAGGCATGGCCCCGCTGCTGGAAGGTATCGGGCCGGTGGATTTTCCGATCACCAGCGAGGTCGAGCTTGCGCAGGACTACTTCAACCAGGCCCTGACCTTCAGCTACGGCTTCAATCATGCGGAGGCGGAGCGGTCGTTTCGCGAAGCGGCGCGGCTGGACCCGGCCTGCGGCATCTGCTGGTGGGGCGTGGCGCTGGTGAACGGCCCCAACATCAACAAGGTCATGGACGACACGCAGATCGCGCCGGCCTGGGAGGGGGTGGAGAAGGCCCTGGCCCTGCGCGAAGGCGCCTCCGATCTCGAGAAGGCACTGATCGACGCGGTGGCGACCCGCTATTCCGAGGATGGTGGCGACCGGGCGGCGCTGGATGCCGTGTATGCCGGCTCCATGAAGGCCGTGGCCCAGCAGTTTCCGGACAACCCGCACGTGCTGGCGCTGTATGCCGAATCGCTCATGGATCTCTACCCCTGGTCCTACTGGAACGAGGACGGCTCGCCCAAGGAGCATACGGGTGCGCTGGTTGCCGCCATCGAGCGCGCCATCGAGATCGACCCGCAGCATCCCGGCGCCCTGCACCTCTACATCCACGCCATGGAGCAGTACACGCCTGAGAAGGCCGAGGTCGCCGCCGATGCGCTGGGGCCCCTGGTGCCGGTGGCCGGTCACCTGGTGCACATGCCCTCCCACATCTACCTGCGGGTCGGCCGCTATCACGATGCGGTGCTGGCCAATACCGAGGCGGCGCTGGCGGATGAGGACTACATCACCCAGTGCAACGCTCAGGGTTTCTACCCGGCGGGTTACCACTCCCACAACGTCCACTTCCTGTGGTACTCGGCCATGATGGAGGGGCAGAAGCAGCTGGCGCTGGATTCCGCGCAGCGGCTGTACGAGGCCGTGGATCTGGAGATGGCCCGGCAATTTGGCTCGATCCAGAGCTACCTGGCCGTGCGCGGTGCCACGTTCATCCGCTTCGGTCTCTGGGAGGAGGCGCTGGCCGAGCCGCCGGCGCCGGAAGGCATGCCCATGGCGTCCTTCATGCGCGACTACGTGCAGGGTGTGGCGCTGGCTGCCCTCGGCCGCACCGACGAGGCGACGGCCGTGCTCGAACGCCTGCAGGCGCAGCAGGCGTCCGGCGAGCTCGAATCGGTGATGGACCGTCAGGGCGACATCGCGCACCTGCTGTCGGAGATCGGCACCCAGCTCGTGGCGGCGGAGATCGCCCGGGCGAAAGCGGACGGCACGGGCGAGATCGAGCACCTGAAGGCGGCGGTGGCCGCGCAGGACGCACTTCCTTACACGGAGCCGCCCTACTGGCATTACCCCATCCGGCAGTCCCTGGGAGCCGCCTATCTGCGCAATGATGAGCCGGCGCTGGCGGAGAGGGTGTTCAAGGAAGATCTTGATAACTTTCCTGACAATGGCTGGTCGCTGTACGGTCTGCAGCAGGCGCGCATGGCGCAGGGGCACGACGGCTCCGAGCTGGCCGGCGCGTTGGCGGACGCCTGGCAGTACTCGGACATCAAGCCCACGGCAGGTCCGTAATCGGCTCGGACCGGGCCCTGCGGGCCCGGTCCGACCTTTGCAGTACGTCACAATTCCGGAAAATCGTAACGGCGTCACATTCCGGTCCCCCCTTTTCCAGTAGCGTTGCCCGGGAGAGCCCGTAGGCGCGGGGTGAGCCCCGTGGGCTACCCCCACGGCCACTCTGGCGGCCGTTCATACGGCCGCTCATACGGTCTCTCATACGGGCAAGGCTTCACGTGGATGGATACACCGATGCAGGAGATGAACAGCGCTTCGGGCGCCGCGACCGTCAGGATGGCGGGCGGGACGGGGGACGAACAGGACGGTTCGACCGTCGAGGCGCTCAGGAACGAGCTCGCTAAATGGCAGGCTCGGGTACCCAAGCTCGCCAGCGCGCTCAAGGAGCGGACGAGTGAGGTCGAATCCCTCAAGGCCCGGCTCGCCGAGCGTGAGCAGCACCCCGGCAGTGGTGGCGCTGCTCAGAGCGCACCCGCCGGCTCGGGTATTCAGGCGCGCGACGCGCTGATCCGTGAGCTCGAAGCCAAGGTCAAGGCGCTCAGCGGCAAGTACCAGGATACGGAAGGCCAACTCAGGGCCCGCGACCTGGAGATCAGCCAGCTCCGCCAGGAAACCGAGGAGTGGCGCGAAAAGTGGCAGGCGGCGACCGGAACCCTGGATGCGCAGGCGGACGGCGTGGAGCAGAAGGAGCGGGAGCTCAAGCGCCTTCAGAAGGAGCTCGACGAGCTGCTCTCGCTTCAGGAGAGCCACAAGGGCCGGATCAAGGAACAGGATCTGGAGCTGACGTCCCTCCGGGAGCGGTCCCGCTCGCTGGAATCCCGCAATCAGAACCTCTTCGAGACC
Organism: Pseudomonadales bacterium; assembly: GCA_050185825.1. GTDB lineage: Bacteria > Pseudomonadota > Gammaproteobacteria > Pseudomonadales > Azotimanducaceae > SZUA-309. The sequence goes on from JBFWZA010000002.1 coordinate 323,964, forward strand.
ACCGAGCTCGCCAACCGGCAGATCGAAACCCTGGGCGAGAACCTGGAACACCTGCGCGCCGAGCTGAAGGCTGCGCGCGAAGCGCTTGCCGCTCAGGAAGCCAGGAGCAGCGGTGGCGCCAGAGAGATCGACATGCTCAAGGGCCAGATCGCCAGCCGGGACCAGGACATCGAGTTTCTCCATGCCCACGTGGAGGAGAAACAGGTGGAGCTGACCCGGCTCACTGAGCGTCTGGCCGAGCTGGAGCCCCTGAAGGCCGCGGCGGAAGCCGCCGAGGCGGACAGAGACGCGCTGACGCGCGCCCTCGAGGAGCGGGAAGCCGAGGTGGTGAGCCTCAGCGAGCGCCTTGCCGAGCAGAACGCGTCGAGGCAGGCGCTCGAAGCGGCGCAGGAAGCGGCCCAGGCGGAGAAGGCGTCTTTCGATGCGACCCTGACGGCGGCCCGCGAAGCCGCGGAAACGGCCCAGGCGCGACTCCGGGACCGGGAAGAAGCGCATGCGGTGCTCCGCGAGGAGATCGCGCGCCTGGAAGCCTGCGTGGCCGCGGCGGACGAGGCCACGAGCCGGTTCGAAGCGGAACGGCGTCAGCTCTCGGAGCAGCAGGAGGAGCTGAAGCGGCGCAATCAGCACCTGGAGTCGCAGCTCTCCGAGCGGTCCAGCCTGGTGGTCGGCCTGGAGCAGGAGAAGAGCGCCATCTCGAGCCGCACCAGCTCGCTGGAAGCGGAAAACCGGCGGTTGTCGGAGGCGCTCGAAAAAGCCCAGAAAGCGGCGGCGGGCAACGCCGACCACATCGCCCAGGTGGATGCCCGCCTGGAACGGCAGAAGCAGCTCATGGAGAACCTGGAGGCGGAATTCGCCGAGGTTCAGGAGGAATACGCCGACGCCGTGAAGACCCATCAGCGGGTGGTCAAGGACAAGGACGCCGAGATCGCAACGCTCAGGGAACGGGCGGATGACGCCAGCGTCGCCGCGCTCCGCAAAGCGCTCGCCGATACCGAGTCGCTGCTCGAGGAAACCCGCAATTCGGCATCGGTGAGCCGCGAGCAGATTCAGGTGGAAGCGGAGAAGAGCCGGAAGCTGGCGGCTCAGCTCGACGCGCTGCGCGCGGAAGACGAGAACGTGCGTCGATCGCTCAACGAGAAGGTGGAAAGGCTCGAGCGGCAGCTCCACAAGCAGTCCAAGGCAACCGCGGATGCGGAAGCGGCGGCTGAAGCGGCGAAGGCGGCGCTGCAGGACGCCGAGGCGCGCGGCAGCCGGGTGCCGGAGGAGGTCTCCGGGGAGAATGCCCAGCTTCAGGCCGAGGTCATCAAGCTCGAGGGCATGGTCCGGGAACGAACCGAGCAGCTCAACAAGCTGCGCTGGCAGCAGGACATGCTGGAGAAGCAGCGAGGCAGCGACCCGACGGACGGTCGGATGATGATGGTGCTCAATCAGCAGCTGCAGACGGCCCGGGAGGAGAACGGCAAGCTGCGGGAGACGATCCGGGGCCTCGAAGCCGAGCGGCAGTCTGCCCGGCAGACTGCACTGCGCCGGCCGCCGGCGGCAGATGACTCAGACCGGGACGACCTGGCCAGAATCAAGGGTGTGGGCCCCAAGCTCGTCCGGCAGCTCAAGAAGCTGGGCATCACCCGCTTTGATCAGATCGCCACGCTCTCGGAGGCGGATCTGGACGACCCGCAACACCCGCTGCATGCCATGAAAGGTCGGGTCATCAAGGACGACTGGATCAGCCAGGCTGCCAGGCTCTCCGGGGTGATCTGACGCAAATGGGCCATTTGCATCAGGCGGCGCAGGCCGCTACCGACTAGAGTTTTTACCAGCGAGGGCCGATCCGTCGGCCAGTCCAGGGATCTGGCCTCGATCTTCCGCCGGTTGGTGCAAAGGGAGCTTTGTCGGCCGGCGGAGCTTACCCCCAAAGTTTCCTAGTTTTCCGCGCCGGCCAGGGTCGTCAGCACTTGCGGCCAGTGTTCGTGCAGAATGAGCGACCCGGCGTCCGGAAAGCGATGCCAGCGAACGACCTGCCCCGCCAGATAGGATTCCAGATCGTCGACGGCGGAGAGCTTGTCCGCCGTGCCGTGCCAGGCGGTGACGGGCATCTTCAGCGCGGGCAGTTCGGACTCCGTGGCGCGCGCAAAGCACTTGAGCTCTCCTGCCACCCCGGCGGCGGTCACGGTCACGCTCTCCAGGGTGTAGGTGATCATGTGCTCGAGAATGTCCTGCCGGGCGTTCAGCAGCGCCTTGTCGTGATCCACAGAGCCATAGATGCTGTAGATCAGCCGCGAGTTGGTCTGGCCGGAAGCCCGGTTGCGCAGGATGTTGAAGAAGCTGTTCATCAGCCAGGGCTGGGCAATCATCTTCGTGTAGAGCGGCATGAGGTGCTCGAAACGACCCGTCATCCGGCGTGGCGGTCTGCCGGAGACGAGCATGAGGTGCACCACGCGCTCCGCCGCAACCGTGGCCAGGCGCAGTGCGTAGGCGCCACCGGACAGGTAGCCGAGCACCGCGCAGCGGTCGATGCGCAGGTGATCGAGCAGCGCCAGCAGGTCGCGGGTGACGGAATCGAAGGAAAAATCCGGGTCCACGTCCGAAAAGCCGAATCCGGGACGTTCCGGCGCGATGATGTAGAGACCGGCAGCCCGGGCGAGCTCGTCGGTTTCCGGCGGCAGGCGCGAGCATCCGAGCGTCTCGTGGAGATACAACGCGGGTTTGTCGCGAACTTCGCCATAGGTCCGATAGGCAAGGCGCCGACCGTCGGCCAGGATGATGAAGTGCCGTGGCGGGCTGCGGTGATGGCGGGGCCTGGCCACGGCGGCATCAGCCTCCGTGCCGGCGAGAATGACGGAGAGCTGGGTAACCACCAGCACCAGATCGCTCTGACGGTTGATGCCGCTCTTGTCGAAGACCGACTGCAGGTGATTGCGGGCGGTGTTGACGCTGATGCCGAGGTCTTCCGCCACCTCCTTGAGCTTCAGCCCCTGCGCCAGTCGCATGGTGACGTCCAGCTCCGCCGCCGTGAGCCCGAGGCTCGCCTGCACCGCCTGACCGATCCGTGAGCTGCTGTCGTCCTGGGCGATGAACAGCGCATGGGTCGCATCCTCGGCGATCTCGGCCAGAGACGGCGGAAACTCCTCGCAGCCGATCAGAAAACCGAACCGGTGACGGGGACTTGTCGGGTGGGAGAGGGAGATGAGCAGGTGCCCGCCGTGGTCACCGCCGAGGGACGTCCGGGCGGCCGCGAGCGATGCCTCGCTTGCCGGGTCGGTGAAGCTCAGGCGGCCCTTTCTGGATATCGTGAGATAGTCCGAAAGCGACGACACGCTCGCGGAGTGGCCCACCACCCGGTTGCGAGCGTCCAGCAGCACGTAGGCGAAGCCCGACTGGCCGGGATCGGCGCCGTCCTTGATGCGCCAGGACAGCGACTCGGCGCGGGACATCTCGGCCACCAGGGCGCCCGGATCCCAGGCTGCCAGGTGGTCGGAAAGGGAGTCGAGCTGGGCCAGCAGATCGGGCCACTTTGTCGGATCTATGGCATAGGCTGTCAGGGCGTCGAAAAACGCGCCCATTGCCTGATGCTGCCCGCCTGCCGCTGCAGGCGCCTGCGCTTGCGCGGACGCATCGCGGTCAGCGGGTCTGCTGTTCCCTTCCATGTCGCTATGAGAGCAGAAACGCACTTTCAGCGCATCCTGAAGCCGGTTTGAGCTGTCCGGAATGTCGGGCTATAGTTCGACCACCCTCAGAAGCGCGATTGGTTCGCGGTTAGCGAATGGACCAGAAAACCGGTTTCGCACCCCATCCCGAAGCGCCGCCCTGCGGCCGCCGGTCCGGCTCGGACCGACGGGCGTTCGACGATCGCCGTCGCTCCGGAGGGCTCTTCGAAGTGCGCGCCCGCCGGGACGGTATCCGTTATGACCGTCGTCGGGGCGAGCGTCGAGAGCGGCGGGCGTCCTGGCTCGCCTTCTGGCGACGCTGACGCTTTCGACCGCAACTCACCCGCCCCCGGGGCGGACGGATCCGTTGTATCAGGAGTAATCACACATGAAGTTCACACCCGTCGTCTCGATGACGCTCGCTGTAATGCTGCTGGCGCTTTCCAACACCGGTTTCGCCGCCGATGCGGCAGCCGGCAAATCCGCGTACGCGGTCTGCGCCGCGTGCCATGGTCAGCAGGGCGAGGGCAACGTCGCCATGAACGCGCCGAAGCTCGCCGGCCAGGAACCCTGGTACATAGAGCGTCAGCTCGCGGCGTTCAGGGACGGCCTGCGCGGCACGGCGCCGGGCGACACCTTCGGTGCCCAGATGCGTCCCATGGCCATGGCGGTGGGTGATGCCACGGCCCAGGCGAACCTCATCGCCTACATCGCGTCGCTGCCCGACGTGGAAGTCCCCACCACCGTCGCCGGGGATGCCGCAGCCGGCAAGTCGGCCTACATGGTGTGCGCCGCCTGCCACGGTCAGAACGCCGAAGGCAACCAGCAGATGGGTGGTCCGGCACTTGCGGGCCAGGACGACTGGTACCTCGTGCGGCAGATCAACAACTACAAGAAGGGCCTCCGGGGGTACGATCCCAAAGATACTTTCGGCATGCAGATGAAGCCCATGGCGGCAACGTTGGCCACCGACAAGGCGGTGAACGACGTCGTTGCCTACATCAACACCCTGAAGTAGCAACAACCGGGCGGACGTGGGAAACCGGCGTCTCCTGGTCGATCTCGAGGCGCTGGCGGCCAACTACGGGCTGTTCGTTGCGGCCGCCGAGAGTCGAGCCACCGGCGCGGTGGTGAAGGCCAACGCCTATGGTGTCGGTGTCGAGCCGGCGTCTGCAAGGTTGCTCGCCGCCGGTTGCCGGAGCTTCTTCGTCGCCACGCTGGAGGAAGCGCTGACGCTGCGTGCCGCGCTCGGCCGGGCGCCGGAAATCTTCGTGCTGGAAGGTCCCGAAGCGGACAGCGCCGATGCCCTGGCCCGGGCAGACATCACGCCGGTGCTGAATCATGCCGGCCAGCTCGAGGTCTGGCGACGCCACGCGCAGCTAGCTGCCGCCGTGCACGTGGACACGGGCATGTCCCGGCTCGGGTTCGATCCGAACGTGGATGCCGCCGATTTCGAGGGTGTCCGGATATCCCTGCTGATGACCCATCTCGCCTGTGCGGACGAGCCGGATCACCCGCGCAACGCCCTGCAGCTTGCGCGCTTCGATTCGGTGATCCGCCGCTTTCCCGGTATCCGGACCAGCGTCGGCAACTCGGCTGGCTGCCTCGGCGGTGCTGCCCGCCAGGGCGATCTGGGCCGGCCGGGCATCGGCCTGTTTGGAGGCAATCCCTTCCTCGATCGCGCCAATCCGTGCCGGCCGGTGGCGGCGCTGCAGGGGCGGGTGCTGCAGCTCAAGACCCTGCCGGCGGGTGAGTCCGTGGGCTACGGCGCAAGCTGTGTGCTCGACCGGCCAACGACGGTGGCCGTGGTGGGCATGGGTTACGCGGACGGCGTGTCCCGGCACCTTTCCGGGCGGGGATTCCTCTATCTCGGTGGCGCCCCGCGACCCATTCTGGGTCGGGTGTCCATGGATCTGACCGTGGTGGACGTTTCCGGTGTGGCGGGTGTTGCACCCGGGGACTGGGCCGAGTGCTTCGGTGCCCGGCTGCCCGTCGACACCGCCGCGGCGGCCGCGGACACCATGGCCTACACGCTGCTCACCGGGGTGGGCGCCCGGGTGCCGCGGGTGTATCAGGGGCTCACCGAAGACTGACCGACTCGGCCTCGATCAGGCTGGCCGACGCGCGCCCCAGGTCGCCCAGGGCGCGATAGGCCAGCACCGCGTTCTTCAGCACCGCCGCGTCCGCGGAAACCGCCCTGCCGGTGGAAGCGGCCAGCGCCCTGGCGCGGGCATAGTCGGCCAGCGCCGCCTGAGGCTGATTCTCTGCCAGATGGAGATTGCCCCGGTTCAGGTAAATGGCCCAGTGATCGGGTGCCAGCGACATCGCCTCGCCCAGATCCTCGGCGGCGCCGGTCAGGTTGCCGGCTGCGATCCGTGCCATGGCCCGGTTGTTGTACGCCGCTGCCAGGGCGAGACGGTCCGAGCCTTCGCCTGCGGCATCCGGCGCAGCCGCCGTGTCGCGGTAGCTCTGCCGGGCGATGGCATCGGAGCACAGCGTTTCCGCAGCCGGATTTGCCACCAGCGCGGCATCCCTGCAGTCGTCCGCCAGTGCCGCGCCGGCGGCGGTGGCGGTGGCGGCGGTCAACATGCACAGCCGCAGCAGTTGCGATCCCGCCTTCCGAATTGCTTGCGTCATGGCTCGCGAGTGTACCGTCGATCGAGCACCGCGATATAGTGTGACGATCTGTTGCGGGGGAAGACAATGATCAATCCGAATGGGGTTTTGAAAGGACAGGTGGCCGTGGTAACGGGTGCCAGTCGCGGTATCGGCGAGGCGATCGCGCTGCGGTACGCCATGGAAGGCGCCCGGGTCGTGGTGTCGGCGCGCACGGTGAGCGCGGACGAGCACTACCTGCCGGGTACCATCACCGACACTGTTGAGCGCATCAAGGCGGCCGGCGGGGAGGCCCTCGCCGTGAAGGCGGATCTGGCGGAGCGCGAGGATCGTCACAACCTGATCCGCGCTGCCGAGGAGGCCTACGGTGGCGTGGATATTCTTGTCAACAACGCGGCCATCACCTACTTCATCCCGGTCACGGACTTCCCGGAGAAACGCTTCCGCCTGATGATGGAGGTGCAGGTGTGGGCGCCGTTCGAGCTGTCGCAGCTCGTGCTCCCCGGGATGCGGGAGCGGGGGCGCGGCTGGATCCTGAACATCTCCTCCCACGCGGCCATTCATCCGGACAGGACGCTGGGTGGGCGCGGCGGCACGGTTTACGGCATGTGCAAGGCGGCGCTGGAGCGTTTTACCACCGGCCTCGCTCAGGAGCTCTACGACGAAAACATCGGTGTGAACGTGATATCGCCCGGGCTGGTCGCCACGCCCGGCGTCATGCACCACAAGCTGATCAACGAGTCGAACAAGGAGCGGGTCACACCCGTGGAGCACATGGCCGAAGCGTGTCTGCGGCTCGTGCACGGGGATCCAAGAGCAATCACCGGCCGGATCGATTACGCGGATCAGGTGATCGAGGAGTTCTCGCTCGAACCCGCGGACCTGATCTGATCAGCGGATAGGCACCTCCGTCCTGCGGATCACCGTCCGCAGCGCGAAGGAGGAGTGCACCCGATCCACGCCCGGCAGCCGGGTCAGGTGGTTGCTGTGGATGCGCTCGTAGTCGCGCGCGTCCTCGACGATCACCCGCAGGATGTAGTCGCTGGCGCCGGACATCAGGTAGCACTCCATCACCTCCGGCAGCTCGGCGACGGCGGCCTCGAAGGCGGCCAGATCGTCCCGCTGCTGGCTCTCCAGGGTGATCTGGACGAAGACGTTGTCCGGATAGCCGGCCATGGACTGGTCCACCAGACCCACGTACCCCTGAATCAGGCCGCTGCGCTCCAGATTCCGCACCCGCCGCAGGCAGGCGGATTCGGAGAGGTTCACACGCTGCGCCAGCGCGGCGTTGGAGAGCCGGGCATCGAGCTGCAGCTCGTGCAGGATTGACCGATCTATGCGGTCGAGTTCAACAGATTCTTGCGTCATATGTTGATTAGGCGCTAGATCCTGCAACTATTTTAGTCGGGAACCCCGAGAACGCAAGGTTCCGCCAAGGGCTTTCCGGCACCATGGTCTGCACTTCAACTTCCTGCCCTGAACAGGTGCTCACATGCGAATTGGCGTTCCGAAGGAGATCAAGGTTCACGAGTATCGGGTCGGCCTGACCCCAGCATCCGCCGCCGAGCTGACCGGACTGGGTCACGAGGTGGTGGTGGAGGCCGGCGCCGGTGAGGGCATCGGCTTCAGCGATGCGGACTACGTGGCGGTGGGTGCCCGGACCGGCTCGGTGGAGGAGGCGTTCGCTGCCGACCTCGTGGTCAAGGTCAAGGAGCCGCAGCTCGCGGAATGCGCCCGTCTGCGCCGCGGCCAGGTGCTGTTCACCTACCTGCACCTGGCGGCCGACCGGCCCCAGGCGGAAGCGCTGATGGCCTCCGGCGTCACTGCCATCGCCTACGAGACGGTCACCGGCGAGCAGGGCGGGCTGCCGCTGCTCACCCCCATGAGCGAGGTCGCCGGGCGCATGTCCATTCAGGTGGGCGCGTATGCGCTGCAGAAGGCCAGCGGCGGACGCGGCACCCTGCTGGGCGGCGTTCCCGGTGTAGCGCCGGGCAAGGTCGTCATCCTCGGTGGCGGGGTTGCGGGCACCAACGCTGCGGAGATGGCCGTGGGCCTGCAGGCGGACGTGACGATTCTCGACAGATCCGTGCCGCGTCTGAAGTGGCTGGCCGATCACTTCGGCGGCCGGGCGCGCCTTCTCATGGCGAGCGGCCAGAACGTCCGCGAGCAGGTGCTTGCCGCCGACCTGGTGGTCGGCGCCGTGCTGATCCCCGGCGCGGCAGCACCGCGCCTGGTGACCCGGGAGATGGTTCGCGGGATGGCCAACGGCGCCGCCATGGTGGACATCTCCATCGATCAGGGCGGCTGCTTCGAAACGTCCCGGCCCACCACGCACGACGCCCCCACCTACATCGAGGAAGGGGTGGTGCACTACTGCGTGACCAACATGCCGGGCGCGGTGGCGCGCACGTCCACCCTGGCCCTGAACAACGTGACGCTGCCCTACGTGATCGGCCTTGCCGAGCGGGGCTGGCGGCGGTGCTTCGAGGCGGACACGGGATTCGCCCGCGGGCTGAACGTGCACGAAGGCGCCATCACCCACCCGAGCGTCGCCGAAGCACTGAACCTGCCCGTGGGCGGCTTCCCGCGCGCAGCCTGATCGGGCTCCCTGGCGCTTACGGCCCGCCGGCAACTCAGGCATCATGGGCGTTCTCCGTACCTGGCCGCAATTTCCGAGGAACGCCCCATGGCCGATCCGCTGCACAACGAGTTTCCACCGGATTCCATCGAATCCCGGGACCTCAGGCACGTATTCCATCCGTCCACCAATCTGAAGCAGCACCAGTCCAAGGGTCCGCGCGTGCACGCGCGGGCCAAGGGCGTCTACCTGTGGGACAACCAGGGCAAGCAGTATCTGGAAGGCATGTCCGGACTGTGGTGCACGGCCTTGGGATACGGCGAGGAGGAGCTGGCCCGGGTTGCCGAGGAGCAGATGCGCACGCTCTGCTACTCCCAGCTTTTCGGCGGCAAGACCAACGAGCCGAGTGTGCTGCTGGCGGAGAAGCTCAAGGCCATGGTGCCCATGGACGCGGGCCGCGTGTTCTTCGGGCTGTCCGGCAGCGATGCGAACGACACCCAGGTCAAGCTCATGTGGTACTACAACAACTGCGTGGGCCGGCCGGAGAAGAAGAAGATCATCTCGCGGCTGCGCGGGTATCACGGCGTGACCGTGGCGGCGGGATCGCTCACCGGGCTGCCGCCGTTTCACAAGTACTTCGATCTGCCCATTCCCGGCATCCTGCACACCGACTGCCCGCACTACTACCGGGGGCGCCAGGGCGGTGAGAGCGAGACGGAGTTCGTCGATCGGATCGTCGGCAATCTCGAGGCCATGATCCTCGAGGAAGGCCCTGAGACCATCGCCGCCTTCATCGCCGAGCCGATCCTCGGGGCGGGTGGCGTCATCGTGCCGCCGGCCGGTTACTACCAGAAGGTGCAGGCGCTGCTGAAGAAGCACGAGATCCTGTTCATCGACGACGAGGTGATCTGCGGATTCGGCCGCACCGGCCGGCCGTTCGGCGCCGAGACTTTCGGCATCGAGCCGGACACCATGAGCGTGGCGAAAGCAGTCTCCTCGGCATACCTGCCGCTGTCCGCGGTGCTGGTGCCGGAGTGGATGTACGACGCGTTCGTCGACATGAGCCCCGAGCTCGGCAACTTCAGCCACGGCTTCACCTATACCGGCCATCCGGTCTGCGCCGCGGTGGCGCTCAGGAACATCGAGCTCATGGAAGAGCGTGACCTCTTCGCCCACGCCGCACGGCTGGGTGAGATCATGCAGCAGCGGCTGGCGGCGCTTGCCGACCACCCGCTGGTGGGCGAGGTGCGCGGCGCCGGCCTCATCGGCGCCGCCGAGCTGGTGGCGGACAAGGATCTGGGCACGCCGTTCCCCGCCGCCAAGGGTGTAGGCGCCTACTGCATGGAACGGTGCGAGGCGCACGGCCTGATCCTGCGGGTACTGGGCGACACCCTGGCCATCTGCCCGCCGCTGATCATCACCGATGCGCAGATCGACGAGCTCTTCAGCAAGTTCACGCTGGCGCTCGACGAGACCCTCGCCTGGGTGCGCTGACGATGTTCAACCCGCAGCAGAACGACGATATCGGCAAGCTGATCCTGCGGCTGACAGTGGGCGCCATGATGATCTTCCACGGCGTGGCCAAGCTGGGTGACGGCGGGGCGCTGAACTGGATTGGCCGCCAGGTAGCGGATCTCGGGCTTCCCTCGGTCGTCGCTTACGGCGTGTACGTGGGGGAGATTGTCGCGCCGCTGATGGTGATCGCGGGGGTCTACTGCCGGATCGGTGCGGGGCTCATGGTGGTGAACATGCTGTTTGCCGTGGGCCTCGTGCACATGGTCGAGGTCCTCACCCTGAACGAGCACGGCGGGTACGCCCTGGAGCTGCATGCGTTCTACACCTTCGTGGCCGTCGCGCTGATCTTCATGGGCAGCGGCAGGTTCGCTGTCCGCCCGGACTGATCCGGGACTGATTCGAGAGGCAGTGCATGGATTTCGATTTCGGCCACGGCGAGACCCTCAACCTGCTGCGTGACACGGTGCGGCAGTTCGCCGCAGCGGAGGTTGCACCGCTCGCCGCCGACGTGGACGCGAAGAACGAGTTTCCCCGCCAGCTCTGGCCGAAGTTCGGTGCGCTCGGCCTGCTCGGCATCACGGTGGAGGAGGCGGATGGCGGTGCGGGTCTCGGCTACCTCGCGCACACCATCGTCATGGAGGAGATCAGCCGCGCCTCCGCCGCCGTCGGGCTCTCCTACGGTGCGCATTCGAACCTCTGCGTGAACCAGATCCGCCGGTTCGGTACGCCGGCGCAGAAGGCCGCCTACCTCCCGGGTCTGATGTCCGGCGAGTCCCTCGGAGCGCTGGCCATGAGCGAGCCCGGGGCCGGCTCGGACGTGGTGAGCATGAAGCTGCGTGCCGAGGAGCGGGGCGACGTGTTCGTGCTCAACGGCAACAAGATGTGGATCACCAACGGCCCGGGGGCGGACGTGCTGGTGGTGTACGCCACGGTGGACCCCGCACTCGGCAGCCGCGGGATCACCGCGTTCCTCGTTGAGCGCGGCATGCCGGGCTTCAGCACGGCCCAGAAGCTCGACAAGCTCGGTATGCGCGGCTCCGACACCTGCGAGCTGGTGTTCCAGGACTGCGCCGTACCGAAGGCCAACGTTCTCGGCTCGGTGGGTCAGGGCGTGAAGATCCTCATGAGCGGGCTCGACTACGAGCGGGTGGTGCTGGCCGGGGGGCCGCTCGGCATCATGCAGGCGTGCCTCGACGTGGTGCTGCCCTACATGCACGAACGGGAGCAGTTCGGCGCTCCCATCGGCACGTTCCAGCTCATGCAGGGCAAGGTGGCGGACATGTACACCACCCTGAACGCCTGCCGGGCCTACGTGTACGCGGTGGCCGAGGCCTGCGACGCGGGCAGAACCACCCGCTTCGACGCCGCCGGCTGCATCCTCTACGCGGCGGAGCGCGCCACCTGGATGGCGAGCCAGGCAATCCAGGCCCTGGGCGGCAACGGTTACATCAACGAGTACGCCACGGGCCGGCTGCTGCGTGATGCGAAGCTCTACGAGATCGGCGCCGGTACCAGCGAGATCCGCCGCATGCTGATCGGCCGGGAGCTGTTCGACGCAACCGGCTGACGTGGCTATAATTCGCGGCCGCCCGGGTTCGGGCGCGTAGACCACAGTTCGGAGAATACGGGTGTCTTACCTAAAAGTTGCGCTGGCCGCGCTTACCATCGTCACCGTCCTGTCCGCCCATGCGGATGCGGTCCCTCCCGGTAGTGACGACGATATCCGCGCCCGGCTCGAACCCTTCGGCAGCGTCTGCCGGGCAGGCGAGGATTGCGGCACCGTGGCGGCCACCGCTGCCGGCGGCCCGAAGTCCGGCGAGGAGGTCTACAACCAGTTCTGCTTTGCCTGTCATGCCACCGGAGCCAGCGGGGCGCCGCTGTTTGCGGACAGCGAGGCCTGGGCGCCGCGGGTCGACAAGGGCATGGAAACCCTCATGGCCAGCACGCTGAACGGCCTGAACATGATGCCCCCGAAAGGCACCTGCATGGGATGCTCTGACGACGAGCTCGAAGCCGCCGTCACCTACATGCTCGACAACCTTCAGTGAGCGGCCGCCGGATGGGCGGCTGACCAGTCCATCGCGCGGTAGCCGAGCGCTTCGGCGAGCTGCTGCGCACCCACCTCCGACACGTCTTCCAGGTCCGCAATCGAGCGGGCCACCCTGAGCACGCGGTGGAAGCCGCGGGCCGACAACCGGTAGCGCTCCGCCGCCTGAGCTAGCAGGCGCCGGCCGCGGGCGTCCAACGCCGCGTGGCGACGGAGCTCAGCGGCCTCCAGCAGCGCGTTCGGCTTGCCCTGACGCCGCTGCTGCAGGGTTCTGGCGGCGAGCACCCGGCCCGGATCGAGGATTGCTGCGGACGGATCCGCGGCCTCGCCGAGGAGCAGCGTGCTCGGCACCTCGCTGACCGGCACGTGCAGGTCGATGCGGTCCAGCAGCGGCCCGGAGATTCGCCCCTGGTAGCGGCGCACCTGGTCGGGCCGGCAGCGGCAGCCGCCGTCCCGGCAGACCAGACCCGCCGGGCAGGGGTTCATCGCGGTGAGCAGCTGGAAGCTGGCGGGGAAGGCTGCCGTGCCGGCGGCGCGGGCGATGCTGATATGCCGGGTCTCCAGCGGCTCCCTGAGAGAATCCAGCACGCTCGGTTTGAAGTGGGGCAGCTCGTCGAGAAACAGCACCCCGTGGTGGGCGAGGCTGATCTCGCCGGGCCTCGGGTGGGAGCCGCCGCCCGTCATGGCCGTAAGTGACACGGAATGATGCGGCGCCCGGATGGGCCGCCTGCCGTCCTCTGCCGGATCGAGCCCAGCGGCGGAATAGACGGCGGCCACCTCCATGGCCTCGCGCTCACCGAGAGGCGGCAACAGTCCCGGCAGACGCCGCGCGAGCAGCGACTTGCCGGTTCCCGGCGGGCCGACCATGAGCAGGTGGTGACCGCCGGCAGCGGCGACGACGAGCGCCCGCTTGGCCATTGCCTGGCCGAGGACTTCCGGCTCCGGAGGATGTGACCCGGGACGGGGCGACGGCACGACGACCGGCCGCAGCCGCTCCGGGTCTTCTCCGGCAAGCACGCGAATCACGTCGCGGAGGTGACCGATCGGCAGCACGGAGCTCCCCGCCCACGATGCTTCGCGGCCGTTTTCCAGGGGGACGACCAGCCGGTCTCCGCCCTGCAGGGAGAGCGCGGCGCACAGGCAGCCGCGTACCCGGCGAAGCTCTCCGCCCAGGCTCAGCTCGCCGAGCAGCTCGAAATCGAAGTCGCGCTCCGGCTCGGGCCCGAGCTGGCCGCTGGCTCGAAGGATGCTGATGGCGATGGCCAGATCGAAGCGGGCGCCTTCCTTGGCCAGGTCCACCGGCGCCAGGTTCACCACCACGCGGCCGTCCGGATAGTCGTAGCCGCAGTTGGACAGAGCGCTCTTCACCCGATCCCGGGCTTCGCGCACGGCTGCCTCCGGCAGGCCGACGATGGTGGTGCCCGGCAATCCCCCGACCAGATGGGTCTCGACGATGACCCGGGGCGCCTCCATGCCGAAGAGCGCCCGGGCGACCGTGCGGGAGCGGGCGGTGACCTCCGCCTCAGCGTTGGCGCTCAAGCTCGCCGATCCTGGATTCCAGGCGGCGCACCGTCTCCTCGAGCCGGGCCAGGGTGGCCAGGTGGGCGTCGTAGTCCCGGCGAGGCACCAGCTCGAACTCCTCCAGAAAGCCGTCCAGAACCGGCCTCACGCGCTGCCTGAGGCTTTCCGGCAGGCGGCCGAGCAGCGTCTCCAGGGGTGTCTGGGCGTGCTGATTCATGAGCTCACTCCGTCGGATCTTTCGCGGCTGCAGGAAGGAAGATGGTACTCGACGCTCTGCCGAGGGGCACCGCGACCACGGCCTGACCTATCGTGAGCCAAAACGGGGAGTGGCGCCGATTCATCGCACGATTGCGGTGCATTGATTGATCCGTTGTGGTGCAGACCCTCGGTGCAGCGGTGGTCACCGCGCCGATGTACAGATCTAACCAATTGAAAATCCAGGAAAAAAAGGGTTGGCACGAATTCTGCCCTTAGACGGGCACACGCGCTGAATCGCGAGAGGGCAATTCGGGCGTTTTGGACTCAATGACATCTATGGGGATTGAAATGAAAAGACTGATTCTTGCGGCCTTGCTCCTCGGCACCGGTTACTCCGGTTACGCTGCCGCTGACGATATTTCCGCCAATGTGGCGCTGGCCACCGAGTACCGGTTCCGCGGCATCTCGCAGACGGATCGGGATCCAGCCATCCAGGGTGGTTTCGACTACGCGCACGGTAGCGGGCTCTACGTGGGCACCTGGGCATCCAACGTTTCCTTCACCGACGGCGGCACCGAGATCGACGTCTACGCGGGCTGGAGCGGCGACCTGGCCGAGAACTTCAACCTGGATGTGGGCGTGCTGTACTACGGCTACCCCGAGGACGCGGACGCCGACTACGTCGAGGTCTACGGCAAGCTTGGCTTCTTCGGCGCCACGGTGGGCCTGCACTACTCTCCGGAGTACACCTACGACACGAGTGACTACTTCTACCTGTTCGGCGACTACAGCCTGCCGCTTGGCGAGTCGGGTCTGTCCATCGATGCGCACGTCGGCTGGAACCTGTTCGACAGCGAAGACGAGCTGCTGAGCTTCGGCGTCGACAACGGCGACAACTACATCGACTACAGCATCGGTCTGACCTTCCCGGTTGCCGGCGTGGATCTGTCGGTTGCGTATGTCGGCACCGACATCAGCGAGAGCGATTGCTTCGGCGGTTCCAAGGACTGCAAGGGCAACGTCGTCGCCACCATATCGAAAAGCCTCTAATTGAGCGAGAATCCCTGGTGCACAAGATCTTCCACAGAGACCTCCCGACACGCACGCGCGCAGCGGGAGACAGTGCACCCTCGATCCCCGGCGCCAGGCAACTGGCGCCTACGGGCACCGAACTAAAGGGATAACAGGAGAAAACAATGAAATTGATTACCGCCATCATCAAGCCCTTCAAGCTCGACGATGTCAGAGAAGCGCTCTCCGAGATTGGCGTGCAGGGGATGACCGTTACCGAGGTGAAAGGCTTCGGTCGGCAGAAGGGACACACGGAACTTTACCGCGGCGCCGAATACGTCGTGGACTTTCTTCCGAAAGTGAAAGTGGAGCTCGCCATCGACGACGGCATGCTCGATCAGGTGCTGGAAGCGATTACCAAAGCAGCCAACACCGGCAAGGTGGGCGACGGCAAGATCTTTGTCGCATCGCTCGAAGAAGTGGTCCGGATCAGAACGGGCGAGACCGGAGCCGAAGCCATCTGAGGCTTCGACCTAAATCGGGAGAAAGATTGTGGAAGATCTTGTTCAAACTAACTACGCCCTTGATACGTTCTATTTCCTTGTCATGGGCGCTCTGGTCATGTTCATGGCCCCCGGCTTCGCCATGCTGGAAGCAGGCCTGGTCCGGTCCAAGAACACGGCTGAAATTCTGCTGAAGAACGTGGTGCTGTTCGCGATAGCCTGCATCATGTACCTCGTCTGCGGCTACTACATCATGTACCTGGGCGCGGTCGAAGGCGGTGTGATTCCGGACTTCGGTTTCCTGATCGGTGCGGAAAACACCGTCGAGGACACCCTGGCCTCCGGTGGTGACACCTACTACTCGGCCCGCGCGGATTACTTCTTCCAGGTGGTGTTCGTCGCCACGGCCATGTCGATCGTCTCCGGCGCGGTGGCGGAGCGGATGAAGCTCTGGGCGTTCCTCGCTTTCGCGGTGGTGATGACCGGCCTCATCTACCCGATGCAGGGCATGTGGACCTGGGGTGGCGGCTGGCTGTCTGCGGCAGGCTACTCCGACTTCGCCGGCTCGGGCATCGTGCACATGTGTGGTGCGTCCGCGGCGCTCGCCGGCGTGCTGCTGCTCGGCGCTCGGAAGGGTAAATACAACAAGGACGGCTCCGTGAACGCCATTCCCGGCGCCAACATGCCGCTCGCAACCCTGGGTACGTTCATTCTCTGGTTCGGCTGGTTCGGATTCAACGGCGGTTCCGAGCTCATGACCTCCAACATCGAGGAGGCGAACGCGGTCGCTCAGGTGTTCGTGAACACCAACATTGCCGCCTGCGGCGGCGTGGTCGCGGCGCTGATCACGGCCAAGATGCTGTTCGGCAAGGCCGATCTCACCATGGCGTTGAACGGCGCACTGGCCGGCCTGGTGGCCATCACCGCAGACCCGCTCTCCCCGAGCGCGCAGCTGGCGGTGATCGTCGGCGCCATCGGCGGCGTGCTGGTGGTCTTCTCGATCATTACGCTGGACAAGCTTAAGGTCGACGATCCGGTCGGTGCCATCTCGGTGCACGGCGTCGTGGGTATCTGGGGCATCCTCGCGGTGATCCTGTCCAACGGCGACGCCACCCTCGGCGGACAGCTGATCGGCATCGCCGGCATCTTCGGCTGGACGTTCGTGGCCTCCCTCATCGTCTGGGGCATCCTCAAGGCGACCATGGGTATCCGGGTGTCCGAGGAAGAAGAATACGAAGGCGTGGACATCGCCGAGTGCGGCATGGAAGCCTACCCGGACTTCGTCAAGGTCGGCGGAACCTGACATTGCGCCCGCCTTCGGGCGGGCCCCCGTCGACGCGACGGGCGTTTTCCAGGGCGCGGGGCCAGTGGTACCGCGCCCTTTTTTTCGTAGAATACCGCGCTTTCCGCCTTAAACCCCGCTCATGCGATACATCAGCACCCGCGGCAGGACCGAGCCCATGCCGTTCAAGGATGCGGTCATCACCGGCATGGCGCCGGACGGCGGGCTGCTGATCCCGGAAGCCCTGCCGGACCTGCGCGGCCGGCTCAACGAGTTCCGGGGCCAGCCGTTCGTCGGCTTCGCTCAGAAGCTGATCGCGCTGTTTGCAGACGACATTCCGGTTGTGACGCTGGATGCGCTGATCGAGCGGGCCTACGCCACGTTCGATCATCCCGAGGTGGTTCCCTTCCGGGCGCTCAAGGGGCTCGCCGGCAATCACGACGTGCAGGTGATGGAACTCTTTCACGGTCCGACGCTGGCCTTCAAGGACGTGGCGCTGCAGTTCCTCGGCCAGCTCTTCGAGTACATCCTGGAAGAACGGGGCGAGCATCTGAACATCCTCGGCGCCACCAGCGGCGACACCGGCAGCGCGGCCATCGCCGGTGTCCGCGGCCTGCCCGCGGTGGACGTGTTCATCATGTTTCCGGAAGGACGGGTGAGCCCGCTGCAGGAACGGCAGATGACGACCATTCCCGACACCAACGTGCACTGCCTGGCGGTGGAGGGCAGCTTCGACGACTGCCAGTCGCTGATGAAGACCCTGTTCGCGGATGCCGACACCAAGCAGACCCTGTCGCTCGGCGCCGTGAACTCGGTGAACTGGGCGCGGGTGCTCGCGCAGATTGTCTATTACGGCTACGCGAGCCTGAAGTTCGCGCGTCCCGATCCGGTGACCTTCTGCGTGCCGACCGGCAACTTCGGCAACGTGTTCGCCGGCTACCTGGCGAAGCGAATGGGATTCCCCATCGACAAACTGGTCATCGCCACCAACGACAACGACATCCTGGCGCGGTTCTTCGAGACCGGCGAGTACCGTCGCGGTACCGTGCATCACACCTCGAGCCCGGCCATGGACATCCAGGTGGCCAGCAACTTCGAGCGTTACCTCTACTATTACTTCGACGAGGATCCGGAGCGCCTGCGCGCCTTCATGACGGAGTTCGCGGACACGGGTGCGGCATCCGTGGGTGGCAGGCCGGAGACGGACGAGTTCCTGGCCACGGCGGTGGACGAAGCCACGGTCAGCCGGACGATCCGCGACGTCTACGAGCACAACGGCTACGTGGTGGATCCGCACACGGCCGTCGGCCTCGCCGCCGCCGAGCGCTTCCGGGTGCCGGGCGTTCAGATCTGCGCCGCCACGGCCCATCCCGCCAAGTTCCCGGAGTCGGTGAACGCCGCCATCGGCAAGGACGTCGCGCACCACCCGACGCTGGACGCATTGAAAGACCTGCCCACGCGCAAGACCCGCGTCCCCGCCACCACCGAGGCGGTCAGGGCGTTCCTGGACCAGCACGCGCGCTGAAATCAGCGCGTGAGCTGAAATCAGCACGCGCGCTGAAATCAGCGCGTGAGCTGAATCTGAACCCGTCCGGTACCTTCTCCACCCGGTAACCGTGCTCGTGCACCAGCCGGTGGTGCCTGCGACAGAGCAACACCAGATTGTCGAGCTTCGTCTCGCCGCCCTGGGCCCAGTGCACGATGTGATGCCCGTCCACATAGCGGCGGTGGCCGCAGCCGGGATATCGGCAGTGTCTGTCCCGGGCGATGAGAGCGCGACGCACGGCCGAGGGAATCACCCGTGTCTTTCTGCCCACGTTCAGCACCTGACCGTCTTCATCTTCCAGCACCGAGACGAGCGCCCCGTCGCAGGTAAGACGTCGCACCGTCTCCGGATGCAGCAGGGGTCCCTCGTCGATGGCCGCCGGCTCATCGTCGGCTGAGGAACGGCACAACGTTTCCGCGGAAACGTGCACCGTGACCTGATAACGATCCGAGGTCTTCGCCGACCCGGCGCGATCGTTCAGACTTTCCTCCAGGGCGTGGGTGATGGCATCCGCGTGCCGTGCATCGAACGGCTCGGCCGAATCCAGCCCCGACGTGCTCTGACCTGCCGGATCCAGGTTCGCCTCCGCCTTCTCCATGGCCTTCAGCCAGATCGCCCCCTGCTCCGGCGTCAACCGGGCTTTAACCACGAGGGATCCATCCTCGTCCCACACATAGGTCAGCGACCGCTGCCGGATGAGCTCCTGGACGTCGTCCATCCGCTCACGCTGTCTGATACGTCGGACCACGTGCTCGATCCCATCGGCACTGTTCCGCTCGCCGATGCCGAGCAGCTCGGCCTCGTTGTCCGCCGTGGCGACACGAGTCAGCGCACGTACCTTGGAGTAGCTCAGCCGACCATCGCGGAAGGCAGCGTCGAGCAGTGGCAGGTGCCCCAGCGCGCGTGCCGTGCGCACTTTCTCCCGGGCGACGCCGTAGCCCAGACCGAAACTCCGGGCGAGCCATGAGGCGAGGTGCAGCGGTCGACCGTCGAGATGCTCGCGCTGATCCATCTCCCGGAGCACGCAGAGCAGGCGGTAGTCGATGGCCTGACGCTGACCCATGAGCGCACGCACTTCCTTGAAGAGGTCGATCAGCCGGTAGTGGTGGAGGTCGTGGGCGGGGTAGACGTTCGGCGCCGACGCATACTCACCGGTGGGGTTCTCATCCGTCTCCGCCGCTGCCTCCGCCCGGGCGCCGGTCGCCAGTAGAGCGCTCCTTGCCATCGATCTTGTCCCCCAGGCCAGAAAGGCTGTATAAATATACAGTATTTCCACTCAAGCGAAAAGAATAAGTAGCGGGAAAACAGCTAGATATGGTGTAAGCCAAAAAGTGGATAAGAAAAAACACATCACCCGCAAGCATGCCCGCAGGCAAGCCACAGGGGCCGTCAGTTCACATACGCACACCAATCGGTACCCCAAGACTTCCTTCCGCGTGTCTTATAGGTCGCCGGCACGGGATTGACCCGCAGCGATTCCACGAAGCGGGCCCCACGTCTGCCCACGTTGAGCGTCTGAACGGTCAGCACCTTTTCGGGCAGCACAAAAATCGTGTAGGTCGGATGCGCATCGTTCACAGTTTCCACTTTTGCGCACGCCGCGCTGTCCTCGCCGGTCAGTCGCGTGAGGATCCCGTTCATCAGCAGGAGCACGTCCACGGGTTCTGCATCTTCCGGAATGAACCAGTTGCGGCTTGCGCTGTGGACGAGCCCGTCCCTGAATTCGATCTCGCCATCCAGATCCGGCAGCTCGCCATCCGACACGCCACAACTGAAGTGCCCGGATTGCCACTGATCGCAGAAACCAATGGGGAGCAGGTCACGGACCGCCGATTCCGGCATGCCCCGGGTGATCCTGACGCCGAGGATTTCGACGGAAGGCGCCTCGAGGCCACCTGCGGGCCCGTCGCTGGCAGCTGCCAGCAGCCAGAATACGCTCAGCAGCATTGATGTCAGCTTCATTCAAATGCCTCCGTTACTGCCTCCGTTACTGCCTCCGTTAACTGCCTCCGTTGACCGCCTCCTAGCTGCGCCTTCCACTCAACCGAAATGAATCCGCCGCACCGCCCCCGGCAGGTCCCGCAGATGCCCCACGACCGCTGTCGGTCTTGCCGCAGGTTCATCGGTCCGAGCGTCCGCCGACGGTTCGTGCCTCACCCAGATGGTATGCATCCCCACCGCACTCGCCCCGTGCACGTCGTCCACCGGATTGTCACCCACATGAATGGATTCTTCCGGCCTCACGCCGGCGGTTTCCAGGGCAGCGTGAAAGATATCCGGCGCCGGTTTGCTGGCTCGCACGTCCGCGGCGCAGAGCGCAAAGCTGAAGTAGCGGTCGAGGCCGATGCGCCCCACGTCCGCGTTGCCGTTGGTGAGCGCCGCCAGTCGGTAGCGCGCGGCAAGCTCGGCCAGCGATTCCAGCGCCGCCTCGAAGAACACCACCTGCTGGCGCGCCTCCAGGAATGCCTGAAAGGCACCGGCCGCATGCTCCCGTGCCTGTGTCTCCGCATGCCCGAGGCGTCGCATACCGCGGAACAGAATTTCCTCACGCAGCGCGCTGACGTCGTGGCCGAGCTCCGGACGCTCGCGGATGACCGCTTCGCGCAGCCCGAGCACGGCCTCCCGATCCAGCGTCTTCCGGTACTCCGGGACCCGCTCGTCCAGCCAGTCGTTCATGGTCGACTCCGCATGCCGGATCACGGTGCCCACGTCCCAGAGCGTGTTGTCCAGGTCGAAGGTGATCAGCCGGATGTCGGCCACAGGGGTGTCCTCAGTCGTCCGGCTGGGTCTCGGCACGTGGGTGCGCCGCATCGTAGACCCGGGCCAGGTGCTGGAAGTCCAGATGGGTGTAGATCTGGGTGGTGCCGAGGTTCGAATGCCCGAGCAGCTCCTGCACCGCCCGGAGGTCGCCGCTCGACTCCAGGAGGTGGCTCGCGAAGGAGTGGCGGAGCATGTGCGGATGCAGGTCCGTGCTGCCGAGCTGGGCTGCAGAGAGCGCTTTCAGCCGGTTCTGCACCGTGCGGGGGCTGATGCGGCGGCTGCCGCGGCCCGTGAACAGGGGCGTGTCGGCAGCCGCCGCGGGCACCGGGTGCTCGGCGAGCCAGTCACGGATCGCGCTGATGCAGTGCCGCCCCAGCGGCACCTGTCGGACTTTGCGGCCCTTGCCCAGCACGGTGACGAAGCCGGCATCCAGATCCAGATCGGCGCAGTTGACGCCCACCAGCTCCGACAGACGCAGACCGCTGCCGTAGAGGAGCTCGATGATGGCGCGGTCACGCTTCTGCTGGGGCGTCTTCGCCTCGAAGTCGAAGAGCCGGGATGCCTGGTCCGTGTCGAGCGCCTGGGGCAGGCGGTTCCTGCCCTTGGGAGTGCGCGTGCCCGCGGCCGGGTTCTTGCCGATCACCCGGCGCGCCTGCAGGTGAGTGAAGAAGCTGCGCACGCTCGACAGCGCCCTCTGGATGCTGCGCGGTGCGAGCCCCTGCCCGTGCAGGTGGGCGACGTAGGCGTTGATGTCGTGGCTGGTCACCCGGGTGGCCGGCACGTCGACGCGCGCGGAGAACCGCTCGAGATCGCGCCGGTAGGCGGCGAGGGTGTGCGCCGAGTAGTCCTTCTCGAACTTCAGGTGGTCGAGAAACTCGCCGATGGCGGTGTCGAGCGGACGTGCGCCGGTGTCCGTCACGAGGCCAGGCGTTGAACGACGCGGCTCGTCACCTCGCCGATGTAGGTGACGAACAGCGTATCCATGTCGGAGGTGAACCGGTTCGTGTGCCGGCTGCCGATGGCGAGGCAACCCTCGCCGGATTCCCAGACCAGCGGCGCCAGCACCGCGCTGCCATCGGTGTCGTGGGTCTCTGCCGGAAAGAGCTGGCTCATCTCCTCGGCCCGCAGCGTCGTGCATACGGGGACACCGTTCGGCACGAACCGCTCGTAGGGCGCTTCCGAGTCGTGGCTGACCAGGTGGTCCAGGAACACCGGCATCCGCAGCAGGTGGCAGCAGACGAAGTCGGCCTGGAAATCGGCCAGGGCGTAGGTGGCCAGCACCTCGTTGAGCTCGTGCCAGGTGTGCACGTTGAGGAGCTCGAGCGTCAGCGTGCGCGTTTTCGCGAACAGCTCGTCGTTGTCCTTTGCGGCCTGCAGCAGCTCGTTCATGCGGCGGCGCATCTGCATGTTCCGCTCCCGCAGGATGGCCACCTGCCGCTCGATGAGGGAGATGGCCCGGCCGCTGTCGTGGGGCAGGTTCAGCTCGGAGAGGAGGCCGGCATGACGCTTGAAGAAATCCGGATCGGCGCGCAGATACTCCACGACCCGCTCGTCCGAGAGGCTGGTGGGGTCGGTATCGGGGTCGAATGCGGAGCTCATGGGCGCGGCGGAAGTCTTCGGCTCTGAGAGTGCGCTCATTCTATCGCGTTATTGCGCAACCGGTTCAGGCGGTGTCGATGTGCCCTTCGTAGACCAGGGTCGCGGGGCCCGTCATGTCCACCGGCGTCCCGGGCCCCTGCCAGCGGATGCGGCTCTTCCCCCCGGTGAGCGAGACCTTCACCCGCTCGTCCAGCAGCCCGGCGAGCCGGCCCGCCACCACGGCGGCGCAGGCACCCGTGCCGCAGGCCCGGGTCTCGCCAACGCCCCGCTCGAACACCCGCAGCCGGATGAATCCGGGATCCACCACCTGGCAGAAGCCGATGTTGGCCCGCTCGGGAAAGAACGGATGCTCTGTCAGCCGGCTGCCCACCTCGTCGACCGGTGCGGTGGTGATGTCGTCGACCAGAATCACGCCGTGGGGATTGCCCATGGAGACCGTGGTGAGCTCGTGGCTCACGCCGGCGGAATCGGTGAGCCGGTAGCGGAAGCCGGCGCCCATCGGGGTGACCGCTTCCGCCCGGGATTCGTCGCACGGAATGTCCGCCGCAGCGAGACCGGGTACACCCATGTCCACTTCCACCTGCCCGTCCGGCAGCAGGCGGGTTCGTATCTGGCCGTTGCTGGTCTGAAACCGGAGCTCCTGCTTCACCGACAGTCCGGCGTGCAGGACGAACAGGGCGATGCAGCGGGCGCCGTTGCCGCACTGCTCCACCTCTGCGCCGTCGGCGTTGAAGATGCGGTAGCGGAAATCGACGTCCGGGTCTTCCGGCGGGGCGACGACGAGGAGCTGGTCGAAGCCGACCCCCGTGTGGCGGTCCGCCCAGCGCGCAATCTGCTCCGGCGGCGGCATGAAGGACTGGCTGACCAGGTCCAGCACCATGAAGTCGTTGCCGAGACCGTGCATCTTGGCGAACGGCAGCCTCATTCCGACACCTCCGGCCGGGCCGGCAGCTCGAGTCGGTACAGGTCCTCGGCCGTCTCCCGGCGCCGGACGACGCGGAAGCGCTCGCCGTCCACCAGCACCTCGGCCGGCCGCGGTCGGGTGTTGTAGTTCGAGCTCTGCACCATGCCGTAGGCCCCGGCGGAAGTGATGGCGAGCAGATCGCCGGGCGCCACGGTCAGATGCCGGTCGCGGGCGAGGAAATCGCCGCTCTCGCACACCGGTCCCACCACGTCCCAGACACCTTCGACCGCCCCGGTGCCCGGTGCGGCCACCGGTTCCACACCGTGCCAGGCCTGGTAGAGGGCCGGGCGGATCAGGTCGTTCATGGCCGCATCCACCACCACGAACTGCTTCCCCGCCGTTTCTTCCGCGGGCTTCAGGTACTCCACCCGGGTGACGAGCAGCCCGCCGTTGGCGACCAGAAAGCGGCCGGGCTCCACGGACAGCGAAACCTGCCGGCCCTGCAGGGCGGATCGCACCCGCGCGCCATAGGCGGCGATGTCGAACTCCGCCTCGTCCCGGTAGCGCACGCCGAAGCCGCCGCCGAGATCCACGTGGGTGAGCTCGATGCCTTCGGCGGCCAGCGCGTCCACCAGGTCCAGCAGCCTCTTCAGCGCCTCCAGCATGGGTTCCGGCTTACCGATCTGCGAGCCGATGTGGCAGGCGATGCCGACCGGGGAGAGCCAGGGATGTGCGGCCGCGGTGCGATACAGTGCCAGCGCCGTGGCAGCAGGCACGCCGAACTTGTTTTCCTTGAGTCCCGTGGAAATGTAGGGATGGGTGGCGGCGTCCACATCCGGATTCACCCGCACGGCGATCCGTGCGGGGATCGACAGCAGCTCGGCCCGGGCGGCGATACGGGTAAGCTCGGAGACGCTTTCGACATTGAAGCAGTCGATACGGAGCTTGAGCGCCAGGTCCAGCTCCTCCGTGCTCTTGCCGACGCCGGAGAACACCACCTTCGCCGGGTCCCCGCCGACTGCCATCACCCGCGAGAGCTCGCCGCCGGAAACGATGTCGAAGCCGGCGCCGAGCTCGGCGAACACACCGAGCACCGCCAGGTTGGAGTTGGCCTTCACGGCGTAACAGACCCGCAGCCCGGTGCCGCAGCCTGCCAGGGCTTCGGTCAGCGCCTGATAACGGCGCTCGAAGTAGCGCCTGGAATAGAGGTACACGGGCGTGCCGACCGCCCGGACGATGTCGGGCACGGCAACGGAATCCACGTGCAGGGCCTCACCGGCCGGACCACTGCGGCGTTGAAAGACGCTCATCTGTGCTGGTGCGCTGCGACTATCGCGCCCGTGTCTGGCTTTCCGTTCCCGGGATCGACCTGCCGGCGTCCATGGCGAGCTTCGCCGGTTCGTCTGGCAGGTAGAGCGGCCCTTTCTGGCCGCAGGTGGCAACCAGCGTGGCGAGCAGGCAGAGAATCGTCCAGCGCACGACGCCATCCATTCTTGAAACGGCCGAGTATAGCTCAGGTCAGGAGCGCGCGGCCGCGGGCCACCGCCGCTCGGACCTGGGCCGGTGCGGTGCCGCCGGTGTGGTCGCGGGCGGCCACGGATCCCTCCAGGGTGAGCACGTCGAAGACGTCCTGGCCGATACCCTGGTGGAACTGCCTGAGCTCGTCGAGAGACAGGCCTTCCAGCGGCTTTTCCTGCTCGATGGCGTAGGAGACCGTGCGGCCGACGATGTCGTGAGCATCGCGGAACGGGACCCCTGAGCGCACCAGGTAGTCGGCAAGATCGGTGGCGGTGGCGTACCCACCGCCGGCTGCCTGACGCATGCGCCCAGGCTTCGCCTCGATGGCGGGCACCAGGCCGACCAGGGCGGTGAGCACATCGTTCAGCGTGTCCACGGCGTCGAACAGGGGCTCCTTGTCCTCCTGATTGTCCTTGTTGTAGGCCAGCGGCTGGCCCTTCATCAGCGTCAGGGTGCTCATCAGGTGGCCGAAGACCCGCCCGCTCTTGCCGCGGATCAGCTCCGGCACGTCCGGATTCTTCTTCTGCGGCATGATGGACGAGCCGGTGCAGAACCGGTCCGGCAGATCCACGAAGGAGAAGGGCTCGCTCATCCACAGCACCAGCTCCTCGGACCAGCGCGAGAAGTGCATCATCATGATGCTCGCCACGGCGCAGAACTCGATCACGAAGTCCCGGTCGCTCACCGAGTCGAGCGAGTTGTCGGAAGGCCGGCTGAAGCCGAGCTCGGCGGCGACGCGCTGCCGGTCGATGGGAAAGGTGGTGCCCGCCAGGGCGGCGGCCCCGAGGGGCAGCACGTTGATCCGCTCGCGGCAGTCGGCGAGGCGTTCGGTGTCGCGCCGGAGCATCTCGAACCACGCCATCAGATGGTGGCCGAAGGTGATGGGCTGCGCGGTCTGCAGGTGGGTGAACCCGGGCATGATGGTGTCCGCGAAGCGTTCCGCCTGATCCAGCAGCGCGCCCATGAGGGCCCGGCTCTTTGCCAGCAGCCCGTCCACCTCGGCGCGCAGGTAGAGGCGGATGTCCGTGGCCACCTGGTCGTTGCGCGAGCGGCCGGTGTGGAGCTTCTTGCCGGTGTCGCCGATCTTCTCCACCAGGCGGGTTTCCACATTCATGTGCACGTCTTCCAGGGAGACGCGCCACTGGAAGTGTCCGTCCTCTATCTCTTTGTGGATCTCCTGCAATCCGGCTACGATGCGGTCACGCTCCGGCGCGCTGATGATGCCGGCGGCACCCAGCATGTTCGCGTGGGCGATGGAGCCCTGAATATCGTAGTGATAGAGACGCCTGTCGAACCCGACGGAGGCGGTGAACGTCTCCACAAAGGCATCGGTGGCCTCGGTGAAGCGTCCGCCCCAGGGCTTGTGATCCTGACTCATGGATTGCTCGGTGCCCGTGGAAGGTGCTGGTTGGTTTCTGTGGTTGGTTCGGACTGAGAGTGGCCGAGTATAGCAATCAAACCCGGTCGCTGACCGACGCCCGCGCCTTCGCCGTGCCCGAGCTCTGCAACGCGGGCGCCATCTCCCTGCTCATCCTGTTCGGCGAGCTGCTGGTGCTCGTGCTGCTCTTTGCGGGGGGCGAGGTGAGCTGGATGCGGCTCGCACTGATGTCGCTGTTCGTGCAGTGGGTGGCGCTGACCAGCGCCGGCCTCATCTGCGCGCTGCGCGGCACCCTGGCGCGGTTGCCCATGATCGCCGGCTCGCTGACGGTGTTCGGCATCGTGATGGGGGTGACGCTGATCGTGGGCCTGGTGTCGGGCTGGATCCTCTCCGGCGGCAACCCGACCCACCTGGACCTGTCCCGGCTGCTGGGTCAGCTCGTCATCGCCGGCATCATCAGTGTGCTGGCGCTGCGCTACTTCTACGTGCAGCAGCAGCTGCGCGCCCAGGAGCAGTCCGAGCTCGAGTCCCGGATTCAGGCGCTGCAGTCGCGCATCCGCCCGCACTTCCTGTTCAACAGCATGAACATCATCGCCAGCCTCATCGCCACCGATCCGGAAACGGCGGAAACCGTGGTGGAGGATCTCTCCGAGCTCTTCCGGGCGAGCCTGAACGACGCGGGCAACCAGGTGGCGCTGGCGGACGAGCTGGATCTGTGCGAGCGCTACGTGCGTATCGAGGCGCTCCGGCTCGGCGAGCGGCTGAACATCGAGTGGCAGATCGACGCGCCCACCCGATCGGTGAAGATCCCGCTGCTCACCCTGCAGCCGCTGCTCGAGAACGCCATCTACCACGGCATCCAGCCGCTGCCGGAAGGCGGAACGATCTACGTGAGGCTCTGGTTTGCCGAGGACTCGGTGAACGTGGAGATCGACAACCCGCTGCCGTCGGAGTCGTTGCGCTCGCACAGTCATGGCAACAAGATGGCCCTGAACAACATCCGCAGCCGGCTGGCCGTGCTCTACGGCGGCCGGGCGGCTCTGACCACGTCCCAGGTCGACGGTCGTTATGTGACCGCCCTGCGCTACCCTCTATCTCTGGATGTGGAGGTGAGATGAAGATACTGATCGTTGACGACGAGCAGCTGGCCCGCGACCGGCTCTCCCGGATGATCGGCGGTTTTGCCGACCACGAGGTGGTTGGCGAGGCGGCCAACGGCGTCGAGGCGGTGAAGGTGGCCGCCAGCATGCAGCCGGAGGTGGTGCTCATGGACATCCGCATGCCGGGCATGGACGGGCTGGAGGCGGCAAGGCACTTCGCGGACCTGGACGAGCCGCCCGCGGTCATCTTCTGCACGGCCTACGAGGAGCACGCCGTGGAGGCGTTCGACCTGCAGGCCGTGGGCTACCTGCTGAAACCGGTGCGCAAGGAAAACCTGGAGGCGGCGCTCGGCAAGGCCCAGCGGGTCAACAAGGCCCAGCTCGCCGCCCTCGCCGATGAGCAGCCACCGCGCCGGACCCACATCTCGGCGCGGACGCGTCGCGGCATCGAGCTCATCCCGGTGGATGACGTGCGCTACTTCCAGGCGGATCAGAAGTACGTGACCGTCCGCCATCGGGAGGGTGAGGTGATCATCGACGAAACCCTGAAGGAGCTCGAGGAGGAGTTCGGAGAGCGCTTCGTGCGCGTGCACAGGAACGCGCTGGTCGCCGCCCGCCACATCATCGGCCTCAACCGGCTGCCGGACGGTCAGTACCAGATCCGCCTGAAGGACGTGGATGAGCCGGTGGACATCAGCCGGCGACACGTGGCAGCCGTGCGCAAGGTGGTGAAGAGCCTGTGAGCCTCGCCGACGGCCGCATCGTCATCGCCACCCGCGAGAGCCGGCTGGCCCTCTGGCAGGCGGAGTTCATCCGGGACGAGCTGGCCCGGGCGCGTCCGGATCTCGGGGTGGTGCTGCTCGGCATGACCACCCGCGGTGACCGCTGGCTCAGCTCGCCCCTGTCCGAGGTGGGCGGCAAGGGTCTGTTCATCAAGGAGCTGGAGGATGCGCTGCTCACCCGGCGCGCCGACGTGGCCGTGCACTCCATGAAGGACGTGCCCGCGCACCTGCCGGAAGGCTTCGCGCTGCCGCTGGTCGGCTACCGGGCGGACGTGCGTGATGCGCTGGTGACCCCGAGCGGAGCGACGCTCGCCGAGCTCGAGCCGGGTGCGGTGGTGGGCTCGTCGAGCCTGCGGCGGCAGGCCATGCTGCTCGGCGCGCGACCGGATCTGGTGGTGAAGCCGGTGCGGGGCAACGTCGGCACCCGGCTCGACAAGCTGGATGCGGGGGAGTACGACGCGCTGGTGCTCGCGGTGGCCGGTCTGGAACGACTGGGACTGGATGGACGGATCGCGGAGCGGCTGCCGGTGAGCATTTCCCTGCCCGCGGCGGGTCAGGGCGCGCTCGGTGTGGAGTGCCGGGCGGACGACGCGGCACTGGTGTCGCTGCTGGCATCCCTCGAAGACGCCGCCGTCGCCGGTTGCGTCGCGGCCGAGCGGGCGGTGAGCGCGGGCATCGGCGCCGACTGCTCCGCGCCTCTGGGTGCGCATGCGGTGCTCGCGGAAAGCGGTATGCATCTGGAGGCGCGTCTGGCGACGCCCGACGGCTCCCGGGTGCTCCGTGCGGAGGCGAGCGGTGCGGACGCCGAGGCGCTCGGACAAAGCGTGGCTCAGTCGCTGCTCGCGCAGGGGGCACGCGAGCTGCTCGCGGCCATCGCCCGGGACTGAGGTGCGTGTCTGGATCACCCGCAGCGAGCCCGGTGCGAGTCGCCAGGCGGAGGTGCTGAGACGGGCCGGTCACGAGGTCATCGTCGCACCCGTGCTGGCCATCGAGCCGACGCGTGCGCCACCTCCGGCGACCGGATTCCGCTGCGTTATCTTCCTTTCGGAGCATGCCGTCCGGCACGGCGGGGATCTCGGCTTCTGCGCAGGCGCGCGGGTGCTCGCGGTGGGTGCGACCACTGCCAGGGCGCTGGCCGGCGCCGGGATCGACTCGGAAGTGCCTGCAGCGTCTGCGAGCGAAGGCCTCATCGAGCTCCTGGCGGACGAAACGCTCGACGGTGCCGCGGTGCTCATCGTGGCAGGGGAAGATGGCCGGAAGACGCTTCGGGATACCCTGATTGCGCGAGGCGCGCAGGTATCGGAGTTTCTCTGCTACCGGAGGCGGCCGCTGGCGGGGTTGCCGGTGCGGCCGGTCGACGTGGACGCGGTGCTCGTCGGCAGCCAGGATGGATTCAGGTCATTTGCACGGTTATGGTTCGACGGCGGCGGCGGCGCTGTCCGGGTGATCGCCGCGTCTGAGCGGATCGCCGGGCTGGGGCCGACACTGGGCTTTCCGGACGTGGAGGTTGCGGCCGGGCCGGCGGCGGAGGACTGGATGCAGGCCCTGGAACGACGGAGGAACACTTAGCACATGCCGAAAGACGGGGATCAGGACGAGCAGGCGTTCGATCCGCTCGAGCAGCCCGCGCTGGTGCGGCGGCGCGCCGGCAGAGCGACCGCCGCCGGCGCGGACGATCCGGCGGCGGCCGCTTCTGAGACGTCGGAGGTGGCTGCAGCAGCGGAGACAGCCGACGAGAAGCCGCCGAAGCCGCGCGGCCGGTTTCTCGGCTTTCTCGGCCTGCTCGCCGGTCTTGCCGGGCTCGGTGCGGCGGGATACCTGTACTACCTGCTCGTCTATCTGCATCCCGAGGCGGGCCTCGAGCAGCGGCTCAGCGGTCTCGAGAACGAGTTCGCCGGCTCGGCGGACGCGCTGGCGGCCTTCGAGCGCTCCCAGGCCCAGGCGCTGGAGGATCTCTCGGCCAGAGAACGCCGGGCGCGGGAAGCGCTCGCGGAGCAGATCCTGGAGTCGGTGAACAAGCTGGCATCCCAGGCGCCGCCGTCGCGGCGCGAGTGGGAGATGGCCGAAGCAGCCTACCTGCTGCGCATCGCCAACCACCGCGTGCTCATGGAGCGCGATGCGAAGGGCGCGCTCGTGCTGCTGAAAGCGGCCGATGCCATCCTCGAAGAGCTGGACGATTTCGCCCTGTTTCAGGTGCGCGCGCAGCTCGCCGAGGAAATCCAGGCGCTGGAGAACGTGGACACGGGTGACCTGCAGGGGCTCTTTCTGCGTCTCGAGGCCATCAAGACCGAGATCGGCCAGCAGCACGTGAAGCTGCCTCGATTCGAAAGAGAACCGGTGCAGGAAGCCCCGGCTCCGGGCTTCTGGGCGGCGCTGCTCGATCAGATCGGCAGCTATCTGCGCTTCCGGCGATTCGAGGGTGAGGGGGTGCGCCCGCTGCTCGCACCGGAAGAGGCCAACTACCTGGAGCTCAATCTGCGACTGATGCTGGAGCAGGCACAGCTGGCGGCGCTCAAGCGCGAAACGGTCGTCTATCAGCAGAGCCTGCAGACGGCGGCCAGCTGGATCGCCACTTATCTGAACACGGACGATCCGGACGTTGCCCGCGTGCTCGACGAGCTCGATTCCCTGTCTGCCATGGTGCTCGACGCGCCGCTGCCGGACATCTCCGGATCGCTGAACGCGCTCAGGGCCGTGGAGGGCACGTGAAGCTCGGCGTGCTGCTCGTGATCGTGGCCGTGGTGCTGGGCGGCCTCGTCGGCACGCTTGTCGTCCGCGATCCGGGCTACGTGCTGGTCTCCTATGGCGACATGGCCGTGGAGACGAGCTTGTGGTTCGCCCTCATCGCGCTGGCGGTGCTCTATCTGTCGGTGCGTCTCGTGCTCTGGATTCTGTCCCGCTCCGGGGAGGGTACTGGCCGCTTCGGCAGCTGGCTGAAAACCCGCAAGGTCCGGCAGGCCCGCCAGCAGACGGTACAGGGGCTGCTGCTCATGGCCGAAGGCCAGTGGGCGGATGCGCGCAAGATCCTGGTGGCTTCCGCCAGGGAGGTGGGCACACCGCTGATCAACTATCTCTCCGCGGCCCGCGCCGCGCACGAGCTCGGAGACGCGGCCGGCCGCGACGAGCTGCTGCGCCGGGCACACGAATCCACGCCGGGATCGCGCTTCGCCGTCGGGCTGACGCAGGCCGAGCTGCAGATGGACGGTGGCCAGTGGGAGCAGAGCCTGGCGACGCTCTTGCAGCTGAAGTCGAACGCGCCGCGGCATCCACAGGTGCTCTCCATGCTCTGCCAGACCTACCGGCAGCTCGCCGACTGGCAGGCGCTGATCGAGCTCCTGCCGGAGGTGAAGAAGCGCCGGATCTTCGATGACGCGGCGTTCGAGGCGCTGCAGCGTGAAGCCTGGACCGGGCGCCTGAAGCAGGCAGGTGCGGATGCCGCCGGGGTGTGGGCGGATCTGCCCAAGGAGCTGAAGCGTCAGGGTGATCTGGTGGCCGTCTACGCATCGGCGCTGATCTCGGGCGGCGCTGCCGAGGCGGCGGAAGGCGCGGTCCGCGGTGCCCTGCAGCAGGGCTGGAACGATGATCTCGTCACCCTGTACGGTCAGATCGTCGGTCCGGATCCGAACCGGCAGATGCTCACCGCGGAGTCCTGGTTGAAGGAACGGCCCAACGACCCGCAGCTGCTGCTGGCGCTGGGACGCATCTCGCTGATGAACGGCGAGTGGGCCAAGGCCCGCGAGTACTTCGAAACGAGCCTGCGCCTGCAGCGCTCTGCGCAGGTCTACGGGGAGCTCGGCCGGCTGTGCGTGGCGCTCGGTGACTCGGATCGCGGCGGTGAGTATCTCGTGCAGGCCACCGAAGGCCTGCCGGCGCTGCCGCTGCCCGAAGGGCCGGTGCCGGCGCCCGGGTAGGAGCTTGTGGTACCGGGCCTAGGGTCGCGGTGCCCAGGCGTACACGTCCGAGGCGAGCCGGTCTGCCGCAATTCCGCACTCCGTGAGCACGTCTGTCACGGCCCAGACGAACGGCGGTGAGCCGGCGATGATCACCCACGTGTCTGCCGGCAGCTGCGGCGCCCGCTTCCGCAGCCACGCGAGCCCGGCGTTCGAGGCGTCCCTGGCAGGGTCGGCGATCAGCGTGCGTGCAGTACCCTCGGGAATCAGATCCTCGAAGTAGAGGTCTGCCGCGTCATCGGCGCAGGCCAGGATCTCGACGGGCGAAGCCGGATGCCGCAGCCGCTGGGCCGCCGCGAGGCACAGCGCCAGGCTGATGCCGGTGCCGCCGCAGACGAGCAGCAGCGGGCGCCGGTCATCGACACCTAGCCGGACGTCGCCACCCGGCCCGCGGATCGTCAGCGGCGCCGATTCCCGCAGCAGCGCATCCATCCGTTCGGCTTCCGGAGATCCGGGCGTGGAACGGTAGTGGAGCGTGAGCCTGGGCAGCGCTTCCGGCGGGCTGGCAATGGAAAGCGGAATGGCGGTGCCGTCCGGATGCAGCACCTCGAGGTACTGCCCGGCGTCGAAGGGAAACGGCTCCGCGAGGGTGAGTGAGAGGATCTGCACCGCCGGCTCGCGGGCCAGCGCCCGGGTGTCGATGCGATCGACAATCCCGGTGATGATCAAAGGCCTACGCCTCAGCGGCCCCGCATGGAGGCGAAGAACTCCTCGTTGGTCTTCGTGTCCTTGAGCTTGTTGATCAGGAACTCGATGGCGGCGATGTCGTCCATGTCGTGCAGGAGCTTGCGCAGGATCCAGACCCGCTGCAGCTCGTCCTCCGCCATCAGCAGCTCCTCACGACGGGTGGCGGAGCGGCGGATGTTGATGGCCGGATAGATGCGCTTCTCGGCGATCTTCCGTTCCAGGTGCAGCTCCTGGTTACCCGTGCCCTTGAACTCCTCGTAGATCACCTCGTCCATCTTCGAGCCGGTGTCGATCAGCGCCGTGGCGATGATGGACAGGCTGCCGCCTTCCTCGATGTTCCGGGCGGCGCCGAAGAACCGCTTCGGGCGCTCCAGGGCGTGGGCGTCCACACCACCGGTGAGCACCTTGCCCGAGGACGGCACGATGGTGTTGTAGGCACGCGCGAGACGGGTGATGGAGTCGAGCAGGATCACCACGTCCTTGCCGTGCTCCACCAGCCGCTTGGCCTTCTCGATGACCATCTCGGCCACCTGCACGTGGCGTGAGGGTGGCTCGTCGAAGGTGCTGGCTACCACCTCGCCGCTCACCAGGCGCTGCATCTCGGTGACTTCCTCCGGCCGCTCGTCGATGAGCAGCACGATGAGAACGACGTCCGGATGGTTGGCAGTGATCGACTGGGCGATGTTCTGCAGCACCAGGGTCTTACCGGCTTTCGGCGGTGAGACGATCAATGCACGCTGGCCTCTGCCGATGGGCGCGATGAGATCGATGGTGCGGGCCGTGAGGTCTTCGGTGCTGCCGTTGCCCCGCTCGAGCTTGAGACGCTGGTTCGGGAACAGCGGTGTCAGGTTCTCGAAGAGGATCTTGTGCTTCTTGAGGTTCGGCTCGCTGAAGTTGATCGTGTCGACCTTCAGCATGGCGAAGTAACGCTCGCCGTCCTTCGGGGGCCGGATCTTGCCGGCGATGCTGTCCCCGGTGCGCAGGTTGAAACGCCGGATCTGGCTGGGGGAGACGTAGATGTCGTCCGGGCCTGCCAGGTAGGAGGAGTCCGGGGAGCGCAGGAAACCGAAACCGTCCTGGAGGATTTCCAGGGTGCCCTCGCCGTAGATGTCTTCTCCGGCCTTCGCCTGCTTGCGGACGATGGCGGCAATGACTTCCTGCTTGCGCTGGCGGGCCTGATTCTCGAGGCCCATTTCCTTGGCCATATCAATCAGCTCGCTGACGGGCATGCGTTTCAGATCTGTTAGGTTCATGGACATGGTGAAATCTACTTTGAATGGTCGGGAACGGTTCGACGGGCGCCTGCAACCCATTACCCCCGATGAAATTCTTCGAAATTGTGATTCAGGTCCGCTCGGGCAGTCAGAGTGCCGGGACCTGGATCGGGGGGGCGTCGGCACGGATGCCGAACTTATCCGGTATCTTCCGCCCGGTCTCGGGCTGAATCAGCCCGTCAGGAGCGTGAGGAACCGGTAGATGTAGCCGGTACGGCTACCAGGACGTTCGTCAAGTGTATGGTTTTGGAGGGCTCCGTCAAGCGTGTTCGATCACACCCCGGACGGGTAAGGATTGGCGCCCGGAAGCCGGCCAGGCCGGATTCGGGCGCCCGATCCGTCAGAGATTGCTGTCGATGAAGGCGGCGAGCTGCGACTTCGACAGGGCGCCGATCTTGGTGGCGGCGACGTCGCCGTTCTTGAACAGCATGAGCGTCGGGATGCCGCGGATGCCGTACTTGGGCGGCGTTTCCTGATTGGCGTCGATGTCGATCTTGCAGATCTTCAGCTTGTCGCCGTACTCATTGGCGATCTCGTCGAGGATCGGTGCAATCATCTTGCAGGGACCGCACCACTCGGCCCAGTAGTCCACCAGCACCGGTTTGTCGGAATTCAGAACGTCCGCTTCCCACTCGGCGTCCGTGGTATGGACGATTTTTTCGCTCACTTTGCGTCTCCTGTTCTGTGGGGACCATGTCGGTATTCGAGGCTGCCGAGTGTATCACCATCGAAGGGGAGCAACCGTGCAGCGCGCGTCACGCCCCAGATCCATTCGGCATGACCTGATAACCGGGTGCGGAATGTGATCGGCGCCCGGATTTCCGGTCAATGGGGGCGCGCACCGGGCTTTCAAGGGCGGGACTCAGGCGCCGCGAAGGCCTTCCGACACCCGCAGCCCTTCGGCCACACGCAGAGCGAAGTAGCTGAGGATCCCATCGGCGCCGGCCCGCTTGATGCAGATCAGGGATTCCAGAATCACGTCCTCGGACAGCCAGCCGTTGCCGATGGCGGCCATGTGCATGGCGTACTCGCCACTCACCTGGTAGGCGAAGGTGGGCACCCGGAACTCGTCCTTGACCCGCCGGACCACGTCCAGATACGGCTGCCCGGGCTTCACCATCACCATGTCCGCCCCTTCGGCCAGGTCGAGGGCGATCTCGTGCAGGGCCTCGTTGCTGTTGGCCGGGTCCATCTGGTAGGTCTTCTTGTTGCCCTTCAGGGTTGCAGCGGCGCCGACGGCGTCGCGGAAAGGTCCGTAGTAGGCGGAGGCGTACTTGGCGGAGTAGGCCATGATCCGGGTGTTGACGTAGCCGCCCTCGTCCAGGGTCCGCCGGATGGCGCCGACCCGGCCGTCCATCATGTCGCTCGGCGCGATCACGTCCGCGCCTGCGTCGGCGCAGACCTTGGCCTGCCGGCACAGCGCATCCACGGTGACGTCATTCAGCACATAGCCGTCGTCGTCGATGACGCCGTCCTGGCCGTGGCTGGTGTAGGGGTCGAGGGCCGCGTCGGTCATCACGGCGAGCTCGGGCAGGGCGGCCTTCAGCGCGCGCACGGCCCTGGCCACGAGGCCGTCCGGATTCCAGGCCTGCTCGCCGCCTGGGGTGCGCAGCCCCTGATCGATGTTCGGAAACAGGGCCACCATGGGTATGCCGGCGGCCTGTGCCCGGGCGGCTTCCTCGACGAGCAGGTCGATGGACAGCCGGTCGATGCCGGGCATGGATGCCACCGGTTCCCGGATGTTCTCACCCTCGATCACGAACATCGGGTAGATCAGGTCGTCCGCGGTGAGCGTGGTCTCCCGGACCAGACGGCGGGCGGACTCGCTGAAACGGTTGCGGCGCATGCGCGTGGTGGGGAAGCTGCGCTCCATGGCGGTGTCCTGTCCGGGAAGAGTGACGGGGCGACATGGTACCGTAGCGGTCCGAAGGAGAGGAACGATTCGCGACGTGGGCATCCAGAAGGGTCTCGCAAGCACGGGCAAGCTCGTCCTGCTGGTGCTGGTTGCCGGGCTCGTGGCGGCGTTTTTCCTGCTGGATCTGGACCGGTTCGCGAGCCTCGACTATCTCAAGGGTGTGCACGGGGAAATCACGGGCTTCGTCGCCAGCCATCCGGTACAGAGCAGCGCGCTCTACTTTGTGATCTATGTGCTGGTCACCGGGCTGTCGCTGCCGGGTGCTGCGGTGATGACGCTGGCGGGCGGCGCCATCTTCGGCCTCCTCTGGGGCCTGGTGCTGGTCAGCTTCGCCAGCAGCATCGGCGCCACTGTGGCCATGCTCATTGCGCGCACGCTGCTCAGAGACTGGGTGCAGGAGAAGTTTGCCGATGCGCTGTCCACGGTGAACGCCGGCATGGAGCGGGACGGCGCCTTCTATCTCTTCGGGTTGCGCATGGTGCCGCTGTTCCCGTTCTTCGTGATCAACGTGGTGATGGGGCTGACGCCGGTGAGCACGTGGCGGTTCTACTGGGTGAGCCAGGTGGGCATGCTGGCCGGCACCGTGGTGTTCGTGTTCGCCGGCACGCAGCTCGCGCAGGTGCAGAGCGTCTCCGACGTGCTGAGCCCGGGACTCATCGCCGCGCTGTCCCTGCTGGGACTGTTTCCGCTGCTGGCGAGGAAGGTCCTCGAGTGGCTGCAGCGCGCCCGGCAGGTGCACGACTGATGGCGCGTTACGATTACAACCTGATCGTGATCGGCGGCGGCTCCGCCGGCCTGATCGCCGCCCTGATCGGGGCCACGGTGCGCGCGAAGGTGCTGCTCATCGAGCGCGACCGGATGGGCGGCGACTGTCTCAACACCGGCTGCGTGCCGAGCAAGGCCCTGATCCGTGCGGCGCGCGCCGCGCATGAGGTGAGAACCGCCGGGCGCTTCGGCATTCACGCCGGGGAACCTGCGGTGGACTTTCCGGCGGTGATGGCCCGGGTGCGGGACGTCATCGCCAGCATTGAGCCGAAGGATTCCATGGCCCGCTACCGGTCGCTCGGTGTGGACTGCCTGGCGGGCGATGCCGTGCTCGAGGACGGGCACCACGTCCGGGTTCGGACAGCCGAGGGTGAGCGGCGGATCTCCGCCCGGCGCATCGTGCTCGCCACCGGGGCGGAACCGGTGGTGCCGCCAGTGCCGGGCCTGAGGGAGATGAAGCCGCTGACTTCGGAGAGCGTCTGGTCGCTGGAGAGCCTGCCGGCGCGCCTGCTGGTGATGGGCGGCGGCCCCATCGGCTGCGAGCTGGCCCAGAGCTTCGCGCGGCTGGGTTCGGCGGTGACGCTGATCGACATGGAAGACCGGCTGCTGCCGCGGGAGGATCCGGAAACCTCGCGCCTGCTGGAAGCCGTCTTCCAGCGCGAAGGCATCGACGTGCGCCTCGCCCACCGGGCGGTGGACGTGACGGCGGCGGGCTCGGGTCACGGCGGTGTGCTCGGCGCCGAGACCGGCAGCGGCCGGGTAGAGATTCCGTTCGACGGGATCCTCGTCGCCGTGGGCCGCCGCGCCCGGCGGGATGCTGGGCTCGAGGCGGCGGGCATTGCGCAGAACCCCGACGGCACCATTGCCGTCGACCGTTATCTGCGCACCAGCTTGCCGACCGTGCTCGCCTGCGGTGATGCGGCCGGGCCGTATCAGTTCACCCACATGGCATCCCACCAGGCGTGGTTTGCGGCGGTGAACGGCCTGTTCGGCCGCCTCTGGAAGTTCCCCGTCAATTACGCGGTGGTGCCCTGGGCCACCTACACGGATCCGGAGGTGGCGCGGGTGGGCCTGTCGGAGACGGACGCCGCGGCGCAGGGCGTGTCGGTGGAGGTGGTGCGCTACGGCCTGGACGACCTGGACCGGGCGCTTACGGAAGGCCAGGCAGAGGGATGGGTGAAGGTGCTGGTCAAGCCCGGCACGGACCGGATTCTCGGCGCCCAGGTGGTGGGAGCAGAGGCGGGCGAGCTCATCGGTGAGTTCGTGCTGGCAATGACCCACGGCCTGGGACTCAAGAAGCTCATGGGCACCATCCATGTGTACCCGACCCGCATGGAGGCGGTCAAGCTGACCGCCGGCGCCTGGCGGCGTGCGCACGCGCCGGAAGGTGTGCTGCGCTGGGCGGGCAGGGTCTTCGACTACCTGCGCTGAAGTATGAGGTGCAGGCCTGCGCTGACTTTCGAGGCGTGGGCCCGCGCTGAGGTCAGGCGGGCAGGCGTTTCTTCAGACGCTTCGCCTGGGTTCGGAACACCGCTGGATCCCGGCGCAGGAACGCGAGCTCCAGGCTGCCGTACAGGCCGGTGAGCAGATCGGCAGCGGCCCGCTCGGCCCGCTTGGGCTTGTAGCCGGCTTCCTCGAAGGTGGCGGCGAGCCGGTGCGACCACGCCTCGAACTGGCCGGCCACTGTAGCGCCATGTTCCGCAGCCGCGGATCCGTGGGCGAGAACGGCCACCAGGCAGCGCCGCTCTCCCTCGTGAACGTAGTCGCTGAAGCCGTCCACGAAGGCGGCGAGACGCTCGCCGGCCGGAAGATGCGCCGCGGAGAGCCGGGCGAAGGCGCTGCGTTCGAGCTCGGCGGCGGCGTCGCGGAGCAGCACGGCCGCCATCTCCGCCTTGCCGCCTGGAAAGTGGTGGTAGAGGCTGGACTTGCTCAAGCTCGTGGCGGCGGCGAGCCGGGACAATGTGGCGCCGTCGTACCCCAGTGTCTCGAAGATGCCGGCAAGCGCCGCCAGCAGGTCGGCGCGGACGGCGTGGCTTCTTGATGAGGCGTCGTGAGCCATGGCGCCATGGTAGCCGTTTGCGACTTTGACAGGGTGGCCGCGTAGGGTAATTTGAGCCCATGAGCGAACTGATCGTCTGGACCTATGACTGGGTGCCGGAAGGCCCCCGTGGTTTCGTGCGCGACCTGCGGCTGAGATGGGCGTGTGAGGAAGCCGGGATCGCCTATACAGTGCGAACCGTTCCATTTGATGACCGGGGCGCTCGCCATCTGGCACGCCAGCCTTTCGGTCAGGTGCCGTTCCTGAACGACGGCGAGCTCGAAATCTTCGAGAGCGGTGCGGCGTTGCTGCATCTGGCGCGAAAGAGCGACGTGCTCATGCCACGCGATCCTGTCGGGGAAGCACAGACGCTGCAATGGACCATCGCCGCGCTCAACTCCATGGAGATGGTGACGGTGCCCTGGTGGTTCCTGGAAGCGACCGGCGCGGAGGACAACGGTCTAACCGACTGGTTCGAAAGCCGACTCGACCACATGGAGCGCGTCCTGAAAGAGCGGCACTGGCTCGCCGCCGACCGCTTCACCGTCGCGGACCTGCTGATGGCCGATGTGCTCCGCGTGGCAAGGGTTCGTGCTTACGGAGATCGACCGGCCACGGAATCCTATGTGGCCCGGATCACGGATCGACCCTCGTTCAAAAAGGCGCATGCCGATCAGATGGCGCACTTCGCCGCGGCCGACAGCGCGCGCTCGTAGTTCCTGAGTGAAGCCGTGCTGCCATCTGAAGCGAAGGCAAGCACCTTAGGTTCCCAGCGCGCACCCTGCGGTCCCATGAGGCCTGACCACGTTGCAGTAGGGACTATTTGACCTTTACCAGATCGTCCGGCTTCCAGGTCTGGTCATAGAATGCGTCTTCGGCTCCGTACAGGCGCAGACAGACCACGAAGTTCCGACCACGCACGGTTTGAATGAATGCGCTGTCCGCGACCGCCTCCGGCTTTGTCGGACCAAACCATATGTCGATCGAGCCATCGTCATTCTGCGGAATGTCGTAGTAGCCGTTGGTCGACGGCAGGAGCTGCTCCGTCTCCGGCATCGTACCGTCCGTCACGTTGTACGCCGTGACGGCCCAGAACAGGACTGCTGGTGGATTTGCAGGTAGACGCAACTTGTACGATTTGCTCCCTTCCAGGAAATCGCCATCGGCGTCCCGAATTGTGTATGGATACTTCGAGCCGGCCCCGGTTGTGCGCATCACCATCGCGGGTGCCGAGGAGTAGGCGTACTGAAAAAAGCGCGATCGCGCGCCCAGATCGAGATAGCTCTCCTGCATCCACTCGGCGGTGCCAGCAGACCAGGCGCGCTCCCACTGCCTGTCGTCGTAATACTTGTTGCGTCCATCTTCTCGATCGAGTTGAGCGGAGGCGAGAATCATCTTCGGAGCCACTTCGAGTGCCTTAGTCAACTGCGCTCGCTGCCAATCGCTGGGCTCGAACGGTTGACCTTTGACAATCCCGATCGACGCGAGAACTCCGCGTAACTCGAAGTCGATCGCCTCGATCGGCTCGTAGTCCACGAATCCTTTCAGCTTCGTCCAATATTCGAAATCCGTGGGGTACATCATGTTGACCCGGACACCGCTGGCGTTGGGAAACTTCATCGCCGGAATGTTCTTCTCCTCTGCCCAGAGCGGATACACACGGGTCGTCTCTGCCAGCGCTACTGCAGGCTTCGGATCGGGGACGCCATCGCCCTTCGCCATGATCGTGCGGAAGAACAGAAAGACGTTATATGTCGAAGACTCGAATGCGAAATAGCTGGCGGGCACATGCCCGCGGTATCCAGGGGGCAGCAGCAGGTAGAGGCCGCCTCGTCCGCGATCCGGACCGATGGCGCCGACATCGGTGATCGTGCGCTGAAAGAAATCGGTGAACATGCCGATGACATTCGGAGGCGCCTTCACCACCAACGGACCTGTCTCCTTCAGATCGAGGTAGCTCATCGAATAGATGACGTCGGCATTGGGTGTTGGAACCCAAGTACGACTATCCATCCGATCCTTCCAGATCGGTAGAACGTCGTATCCTCTGCCGAACTGGGCCTCAGATCCGTCCCGCATGCCGATCACGTTCAGTGCGGGCAACATGGTCATATAGGCATAGATCGCATGCTGGTAGAAGAGCTCTGAACGCAATGATTCCGCCTCTCGCGTCGAGAGCCAGTTCCCTTTGTTGATCTGCTCAACCAGCGGAGAAACCGAGGTTGCAGCAAGCGCCGAAGGCACCAGAAAACCAGTCGCAGCAATCAAGGTGGCCATTGCCAGAGATGCGAACGATCGCGGAGTCTGTCTCTGTTGCATGATTACCTCTTTATCATTGTGATGTCAGGGTGGTGGGGGTAGTCGCCATCAGTTCAGGAATTGCATGTTGAAACCAACGAACACCTGCCATTTCGGCTGTCCAGCACCGTCGTCGGCGATGGAAAACTGTGGCTCGACAAACAGGTTAAAGACGGTGGAGCCACGCTTAATCACCTGACCGATGCCCAGTCCGAGCGGCACGCTGTAGTCGTCGTCCTCGAAATCGTAGGCCCAGATTGGTGCGCTACGAAGATAGGTGCCTCCACCAAGCTGGTAGAAAGCGAACGGCTGGAAAGCCCCGATGTTCACGTCGGAACGCCCATCATCACCGGCGAAGCTTGTCTGCCATGTCAGGAGGTAGCCGTACTGGAACACCGGTGAACTGGCATTGAAGAGAACATTCACCAGGCCGGCCGACCACTTCTCGCTACCGAGCGCATCCTTGGTGGCGGTGGGCAGGGTCAGCTGAGGACCGACGCCAAAGCTGATGGCCGGATTGCCCACATCGATCAGGTACGCAGCGAACAGATTGAGGTCGCCGAGGCCTGTCTGGCGGCTTCCGTTCGCACCAACTGGGAAGGTGTTGATCGGCAGCGAAGCCCGAAGCAGCCACTTGGTGTCCCTGACTGAAAACGGTTGCGCGAATCGCAGCCACGCCTGGTTGGCGTCTTCGTCGGTCCCGCTGACGTCGCCGATGTAGTAGTTCTGAATGTTGAACGCCGTCATGTTGGCCAGCGGGTTGTTGGCCTGGGCGGCTGCAGCAGGTCCGTCCTGAGCATGTGCAGAGGTGCATGGATATAGCAGCAGTATTACCAGCAACGCTAGGCTAGGCTTCACCGTCGATCCCTGAGACGAAGTCAGTTCGCCGGAAGCTAATTGTTGGCTTCGCAACCGTCTATGCAGATCCTGCCAATCACTCCGCGCACCCCGGGGAATCATGCGTCGCCCGACTCACACGCAGAGTCTCCGATGGACTCTCGCCG
Source organism: Pseudomonadales bacterium (assembly GCA_050185825.1). Taxonomy (GTDB): domain Bacteria; phylum Pseudomonadota; class Gammaproteobacteria; order Pseudomonadales; family Azotimanducaceae; genus SZUA-309. Next base: position 366,397 of record JBFWZA010000002.1, read on the forward strand.
AAAATCGACCGATACCAGCCGGCCATACGGCCAAACTCTGAGATGCCCCACTTTTCTGAAATCAAGGCGATTCGGGTGCTCGGGCCGCGTCTGAGGTCGGCGCGAATCCTATGCAGACGACGCCGCCTGACGAACTGAATTGGAGTCTCGTCCAGCACCGAGACAAAGGCCCGATGGAGCGTGCGCTCTGACGTACCTGCCGCCCTGGCCAGATCTCTAATTGAGATCGGCCGAGTCAGGTTGGTCTCGATGAAATCCCGGGCTCTTCTGACTACTCGGGAGTGGCCTCCCCGTCTTGCGGATATTGCCGGCTCCCTGGGCACACGGGCGGTGTGGCCGATGAGAACATCAAGAAGCATGTCAGCGGCGCCTGCCCCTGCCCCGCGGCTGTGTACCTGCGCGAGCGCGGTCAGTAGCCTGCGGTGATCGTGGGGCGGCAGAGGTAGTTTTCGAACGCCGGTGGCACCGAGCTGGTCACGATCGAGCACGAGCTCGAGTTCGGCTGCGCGCTGCTCCAGTACTTCACTTTCAAGAGTGATGGCTGCGTAGAGCGATCCATCCGTATAGATTGCGTCGTGTACGTCCCCCGGAAGGAAGACACCGACGCTGCCAGAAGCATATTCCCGCATCCAGTGGCGAGATCCCGGCGCGAGGTGCAGACCGATACCCAGAGTTGGAGCTACTTCCGACAACGGCCCTCGCAGCACTACTCGACCACGAAGGAAACCGGTGCTTGCCACTCCTCCCTTGTAGTGCAGAAAACCAAGACTTCCGCCAAGTCCACTGCCGGACAACTGTGTCACCGCCAGACCGGCCCCAAGTACCGCGTCCTCCAAGTCTTCCGGTTTCTGGATGTCGATCAGGTTCCAGCCCGCTGAACTCGAGTGTGACATCACCATGAGTCACTACGAATTTGGGCAGATTCTACAACAGGGTGTAATCAGTTGAAGCTCTCCCTGAAATATGGGCCCCGCTTGCGCGTGAGTTCTTCATGAAGGTTGGACCATGCCACGATCGATCTTGTCCACTGGAATGCGGTGCAGCGTTTAGCGCGCAGTCGAACTTGCACGGATAGCGGGTGATGGTTCAGCCCTGGCCTTCTTCAGTGAAAGCTCGCCGATGCGACCAACGATGAAGTAAACGTAGCGGTCTGTCCCAATGTTGATCCAGCCAACCTGCTTGACCCTGACCGCCGCACCGCCCGATCGGCTGCTATCAACCATGGCTTGGGTGAGTCGTACTGCCATCTGATATTCTCCCTGGTTGGTCTGCGCCGAGGACCCGATTCGAGGCCCGACTCTGGTCAGGACTCGACAAGGCTCAGTACGGTGCGGTAAGGAAAATATGACCAGTAGTCAATGGGTTGCGAACCAAGATTAGGGCCTGTTAGGCCGCGTCAGAACACCACGGGGGAGAGATATGAAATTCGGCATCTTCTACGAGCACCAGCTACCCAGGCCCTGGTCGGAAGGCGCGGAGCAGAAGCTCTTCAACGACGCGCTGGATCAGGTGGCGCTGGCGGACCGGCTCGGCTTCGACTACGCCTGGGAGGTGGAGCACCACTTCCTCGAGGAGTATTCGCACTCCTCGGCGCCGGAGGTGTTTCTCGCCGCCTGCTCGCAGCGGACGAAGAACATCCGCCTCGGTCAGGGCATCCGCCAGGTGATCCCCCAGTACAACCATCCGGCGCGCACCGCCGAGGTGATCGCCACCCTGGACCTGGTGTCGAACGGCCGGGTGGACTTCGGCACCGGCGAGTCGTCCGCGGAGCTCGAGCTCGGCGGCTTCGGCATTCCGGTGGCCGAGAAACGCAAGATCTATCTGGAGGCCACCGAGCAGATCTGCAACATCCTGGCCATGGATCCCTATCCCGGCTACAAGGGCCGCTACTTCGAGATGCCGTGCCGCAACCTGGTGCCGAAGCCCGTGCAGCGGCCGCACCCGCCGCTGTGGGTGGCGTGCTCCCAGCGGGAGACCATCCGCATGGCGGCGCGCCTGGGCATCGGCGCGCTGACCTTCGCCTTCGTGGATCCCATGGAGGCCCAGTCCTGGGTGGACGAGTACTACAGCATCCTCAAGTCCGATGCCTGCGTGCCCATCGGCCACGCCGTGAATCCCAACATCTGCATGGTCTCCAGCTTCTCCTGCCATCACGATCGGGAAACGGCGGTGCAGCGCGGCCTGCTCGGCTTCGAGTTCTTCGGCTACGCGCTCGGCAGCCTGTACGGATTCGGTGAGCACAAGCCGGGGCGCACGAACCTCTGGGAGGAGTTCAACCGGGTTCGGGTGCCGCAGATCGAGAAGGAGGTGGCCGACTACGCCTCACCGCTCACCGCCGCCCGCGGCGGCATTGGCACCCCGGACGATCTCCGCGAGCATCTGAAGAAGTTCGAGCGCTGCGGGGTGGACCAGGTGACGTTCATTCAGCAGGCCGGTCTGAACCGGCACGAGCACATCTGCGAGTCGCTGGAGATCTTCGCCGCCGAGGTGATGGGCGAGTTCAAGGCGCGGGAAGCGGAGCGGGAAGAGAAGAAGATGAAGGAACTCGCGCCCTACACCGAGGCCGCCATGGCGCGGAAGATCCGCATGCCCATGCCGGTGGACGAGGCGCTGCCCACCTTCGTGGCCCTAGGTCGGCGCATCACGGAGGAAAGCCGGCAGGGTCCGTCCATCTATCAGCGTCCGGCGGCGGGCTGAGTCGACCAGGCATTTTCTGCTGCCGCTGCGACGCTTTACCGCCCCCCGGCATCTATCACCAGGACGACGGCTGAACAGCGGGAAAACGCGGTGATCGGAAGCAGGACAGCCTGATGGCGGGGTTCGCGTCGCTGACGCTGACGCCGGCAACGGCTCTGGGCCTCAAAAACGGCGATCCCGAAGCCCAGGCGGAGGCCTACCGGCTGCTGGCGCCGCGGGTCCTCGGCATGGCGCAGCGCATTCTCGGCGATCGCGGGCTGGCCGAAGAGGTGGTGCAGGACACGTTCGTCACCCTGATCGAACGCGGCGCGACCCTGGTGGACGTCGATGCGGCGGTGGGCTGGATCCGCCAGACCGCCATCAACCACTGCCTCATGCGACTGCGTTCCCCCTGGAGTCAGCGCCGCGTGGCGGGGCTTCCGGTGGAGGCGGCGGACGCCGACGCGGACGGTGAACGGACGGCGGCACTTCGGGACATGGAGCAGGCGCTCGCCAGGCTCGGACCGGAAACGCGCATGGTGCTCTGGCTGCACGACGTGGAAGGCTATACCCACCAGGAGATCGGCGAGCTGTTCGGCAGGACGGAGAGTTTTTCCAAATCGCAGCTCGCGCGGGGATACCGGAAGCTGCTGGAGCAGGCATCCGGCGAGGAAGCGACGGCTGCTGGAGATCGACACGATGACGGATATACGAGAAGGACAGATCTCGGACCTGCTTGCGCTTCGTGACGGCGAGCTGCCGGAGGCGGAGGCAGCGGGCGTGCTCTCGCGTGCGGGCTCGGCAGCCACGCTGGAGCGGATCCACGGGCTTCGGGACGCGCTGAGAGCGCTGCCCGATCCCGAGCCGGATGAGGCGCTCTGGGAACGGATTCGGGCAGCGGCCACGCCGCCCGACGGGCAGGGTCGCGGTGGCGCGGTGATGCGCTTCCCGGGCAGGTTCCTGCCCTATGCCGCCGCCGCAGGGCTGGTGCTGGCGCTGGGCGCCGGCCTGCTGGGTGTCAACGCGGCCCGGCAGACGAACGGCACGGCAGAGGCGGCAACGGATCCCGTGCTGCAGCAGCTCTACGAACGCTCGAAGCGCCTGGAACCGCTGATGCTGAGCGGGGATCGCCGGGATCCCACGGAGCGGGCCCTGCGGCTTCGGATTGCCGATCTGGACGGCCAGATCACCGGGAATCCGGACGCGGGTGTGAACCCACAGACGGAACAGCAGCTCTGGAGCCAGCGGGTCGCGCTGCTGGAATCACTGGCGGAAGTGCGACGGGCTCGAGTGACGGTGCAGCCGGCGGTTTACTGAAGCCGGCGGAGAAAACGATGGTGAGGGTGATGGTCATGGTCCTGTTCATGGTCCAATTCATGAAGAGATACGGTCTGGCAATCTGCCTGGCGGCACTGACGGGTCTGGCGGCGCAGCCGGGCGACGCAGCACCCGCGCCGCCGGCACCCGCCGTGCCCGTGGACGCCCCGCTGCCGGACCGTGACGCCCTGGAGGCGGAGCTGGAGCAGGCGCGCCTCGAGCTCGATGCGGCGGCCGCCCATCTGGCCGACCTGCACCGGAAGCTCTATGCGGTGGAAACGGTGGGTCAGCCGGGGCGCAAGCCCATGCTCGGTGTCCTGCTCGGCGAGCCGGGTCCCGGCGGCGGCCTGATGCTCGTCGGGGTGACCCCCGGCGGTGGTGCGGAAGCCGCGGGGTTGAAAGCCGGAGACGAGCTGCTGGTGGTCAACGGGGTGGATCTGGCCGGCTCAAACAAGGCAATGCACGCGCTGAAGAGCGCCATGGAGCAGGTGGTTCCGGGCGATGTGGTGTCGGTGACCTACAACCGCGAAGGGACTGTCATGCTGGCCGATGTCACGACCGAGGCCCGCGGGGTCTACTTCATGGGCATGACGGGCATGCCGGCGATCGAGCTGGAGAAAGCCGGCGTGGTTGCGGGTGCGGCCACCTTCACGACCGATGCGCAGTGGGTCGAATCCATGGATGCGCTCGAGAATCTGGAATCCCTGGAGCACCTGCAGACGCTTGCGGACGAGCCGGCCGTGTTTCATCGGGCCATCCGCATCGGCGGCCCTGGCAGCGGTCTCCGGCTCGAGGACGTCTCGGCGGATCTCGGCCGCTACTTCGGCGTGGAGTCCGGCGTGCTGGTGCTGGACGCGCCGCGGATGCCGGAAGGTGGGGCGGGTCTGAAGGCGGGCGACATCCTGCTGGCGGTGGACGGCACGACCATCGGCAACGCGGGTGAAGCCTACGAAGCCCTCTTCGCGCCGCCGACCGACGAGCCGCCGGCGGCCAGGACCGTGGAGGTGCTGCGCGACGGGCTGCGCGAAACGCTGTCGCTGCCCGCGGGATATCCCGCGGGTGAAGCCCACGGCATCACCATCCGCAAGGGGAACTCCTCCGGCAACGTGGACGTACACGTCATCCGTTCCGGCCCGTCCTGAGCACTTCCAGCGCCTCCGAACGTTCGAGCCACCGTTCCTCGGCCGTCTCCCGGCGGCTGCGGAGCTTGCCGGCCTGACGCAGCAGCTCGTCGAGCTCATCCGCGGGCAGGGTCCGGTAGGTATCCGTGTCGGCCAGGCGACCCTCCACGGTCTTCAGCTCGCGGTTGAGCCGGTCGATCTCCGCTTCCAGGCGCGAGATCTCGTCACGCAGCGGTTTCTCCTGCTGGCGCTGCTCGGCAGCCGCCCGGCGTTCCGCCTTGCGGTCTGCGGGACGTCCATTCTCCGCTGCCGGCGGCGGTCCGGTCCGCCGGCTGGCGGCAGGTGCCGGAATCGGGTTGGCCGGATTGTGACTGGCCGCGTAGCCGACCAGGTCGGTCTGCAGCCGGTTGACGGTGCCGTTCTCCACCAGCCAGTACTCGTCCACGGTGCGGGAGAGCAGGCTGCGGTCGTGGGCGACGATGATGAGCGCCCCCTCGAAGTCCTGGAGCGCCACGGCCAGCGCGTCGCGCATGTCCAGATCCAGGTGGTTGGTCGGCTCGTCGAGCACCAGCAGTGCCGGCCGCTCGCCGGCGATGAGGCTGAGCACCAGCCGCGCCTTCTCGCCGCCGGAGAGGGTGGCCACCGGGCGCTCGAGCTTTTCCCGCGGGAATCCCCAGGTGCCGAGATAGTCGCGGCACTGCTGCTCGGTGAAGGCGGGCCGGGCGAGACGGACGGTGGCCAGCGCCGTGCGCTCGGCGACCAGGGTCTCGAGCTGGTGCTGGGCGAAGTAGCCGACCTTCGCGTGCTGGCCCGAGATCTTCTCGCCGGCGAGCGGCGCGAGCTCGCCGACCAGGCACTTCAGCAGCGTGGACTTCCCGGCGCCGTTCTCGCCGAGCACGCCGATCCGGTCGCCGGGGAGGATGGTCTGGTGCACGTCCGTGAGCACGGCCTTGCCGTTGTAGCCGATGCTCACGTGATCCAGGCTCATGAGCGGCGTGGACATGCGCTCGGGCTGCTCGATGACCAGGTGGTAGGGCGAGTCCGCGTGCACCGGCGCCACCGCCTCCATGCGCTCCAGAGCCTTCATCCGGCTCTGCGCCTGGCGGGCCTTCGACGCCTTGGCGCGGAAACGTTCGACGAAGCTCTTGATGTGGGCGATTTCCTGCTGCTGCTTCTTGTAGGCCGCCTGCTGCAGCACCATGGCCTCGGCGCGCTGGCGTTCGAACGAGCTGTAGTTGCCCTTGTAGGTGTCCGCCTTGCCGTGGTGCAGGTGCACGGTGACGCCTGCCACGTTGTCCAGGAAGTCGCGGTCGTGAGCGATCACCAGCAGGGTGCCGGGAAAACGCTGCAGCCAGGTCTCGAGCCACAGCGTCGCCTCCATGTCCAGGTGGTTGGTGGGCTCGTCGAGCATCAGCAGCTCGGCCGGCTTCATCAGCGCCTGAGCCAGGTTCAACCGGATGCGCCAGCCGCCCGAGAAGGCGGCGAAGGGCCGGGTCAGCTCACTGCCCTTGAAGCCGAGACCGTGCAGGATCTCTCCGGCCCGGGCTTCGGCTTCGTACACGCCGAGATCCTCGAGCTCGGAATGGCCGCGGGCGACGGCCATGTCGTCTCCCTTCGCCTGGGCTTCGGCGAGCCGGCGTTCTGCCCGGCGAAGCTCCCGGTGCCCGTCGATCACGTAGTCGATGGCGCTGCGCTCGGTGACCTCGACCTCCTGAGCCATGTGGGAGATGCGCCAGTCGCCCGGCAGCTCCACGTCACCGGAGTCCGGCTGCAGCCGGCCCAGCACCAGATCGAACAGCGTCGATTTGCCGACCCCGTTGCGGCCGACGATGGCTGCCTTCTGGCCGGCATGCACGGTCAGGCTCATATGGTCGAAGAGCGTGACCAGATTCCGCTTCAGGCTGACATCGATGATCTTCAGCACGTGGGTAGGTTCCGAACGGGCAGCAACGGGCCGCCGGGCGGCTCCTTAAAAAAACGGAGCGGGAGGATCAGGCGCTCAGGGACTCCGAGTCAAGCCGTCTGGCCGCGGCCCGGGGCCGCAAGCGGAGATCCTGCACCGTCTGGGCGCCGGCCTGCTGCTGGCCGTCTATCCAGCGGATGAGCTGGTGCCAGGCAGGCGTTTCCTTGCGGGCCGCGCGGGAATCGCGCATGTCCACCACCCCCTGACCGAGCTCCGCGCACTCCGTGTAGACGGGGCTGTCCCGGAAGGTGGCCACCGCGGGCACGTCCAGGCAGGCGAGAAAATGCGTCAGCTTGTCGTGGGTCTGGGTGTTCGGCTGCACCCGGTTGGCGATCACGCCCACCGGCCGCGGGTCGTTGCGGAATATCCGATGTGTGAGCAGGTTTGTTATGAAACGGCTGCCGGCGCGGATGTCGATGGAAGACGGCAGCAGCGGAATCAGCACCACGTCGGCCTGACGCAGCAGCGTCTCCAGGTCCCGATCCCGCGCGTTGGAGTGGCCGTCGATGATGATGCGATCGACGCCCGGTGCCAGACGGTTGTGGAACGTCTGTGTCTGGTACATGTTGGCGCGCTGGTGCGCGGGCACCAGATGGATAGGTTTGAGCTCCGGTCCGCGCTGCGCGGCCCAGTAGGTGCTCGATGCCTGGGGATCGTTGTCGATCAGGGCAACCTGATGTCCCTGATGGACGTAGGCAACTGCCAGGTTGGTGGCAATCGTGGTTTTGCCGCAGCCACCCTTACCGTTGATCACCAGGATACGACGTATCGTTGGATCCAGTCTGTCCATTACTGCCCTTCCCGTTACCGCTGTCAGCGGCCTGCCGAGCCCCAGAGATCCGCACTGTTGTTGTGCTCTGCTTGCGATCTGTCTGCGCAGATTCTGCAGAAGGCCCTCTGGAACGGTTTCCAGAGTGCTTGAGCGCTTCCTGCGTCCGTTTGCCGGCTTCGGGCCGGTCTGGTCAGTGCACTTTTATACTGGCAGGTGCCCCGACTATAGCCGAGAGATTTTTCGAACTCCAGAAAAAAATGGCGGGTTTCCGGCCGAAAACAATCAGTTAGCCGGACTTCCTGTACTGCCTCGAAAGTCCCGAAGTCGGGACGGTCTGCTCAGGCCCGGAGGCCGGCCCGGAGCCAGAGCACGCCGAGCACGACGATGCCGACGAACCCGACCAGTGCCCAGCCGGGGATCGTGAGGCCGAACTGCCAGGCCACCGCCGCGCAGTCGCCCGTGCCGCGGGTCATGGCGGCGAGCACGTCGGCGAGCGGGAAGTTCTCGAGCATATAGGTCATGTCCGGGCCGCAGGCCGGCACCGCTTCCGGCGGCAGGCTCTGCAGGTAGAGCTGGCGGATGGAGAAGCCGCCTCCGACCATGGCCGCGAGGATCGTCAGCAGCGGGTAGATACCCCAGCGGGTGGAATGCAGGAGGGCGACGAAGCTGATCAGCCCGGCGAAGGCGAACCACACGCGCTGCATGAGGCACAGCGGGCATGGATCCAGTCCGAACGCGTGCTCCATGATGATGGCGCCGCCGAGCAGGCCGCCGGTGACGGCGACGATCAGCGCCGCCATGGCTTCCGTCCGGTCCTCGAAGAAAGCCGCCATCACGATGCGGCCTCCGGCCGAACGTGCACCACCACCTTGCCGATGGCCCGCCGCTCGGACAGGTCGCGCAGGGCCTTCGCGTAGTCCGAGAGCGGATACTCCCGGCCGACCAGCGGGTCGATCCGGCCCTGACGGTAGAAATCCAGAATCTCGCGGAAGTTCGCCGCGGCCTCTTCCCGGAAGCGGGCGGACCAGGCGCCGTAGAAGACGCCGACCACCTGGCAGCTCTTCAGGAGGATGAGGTTGATGGGGACCCTGGGAATGTCGCCCGCCGCGAAACCGATCACCAGCACCCGGCCGTACCAGGCGATTGAGCGCATGCACTGATCGAAGAGGTCGCCGCCCACCGGGTCGTAGATCACGTCCGCACCGCGGCCCTCGGTGAGGGCTTTGACCTTGTCCTTGAGCTCGCCGTCGGAATAGTCGATGAGCTCATCCGCGCCTGCGGCCTTCGCGGCGGCCAGCTTCTCTGTCGAGCTCGCCGCGGCGATCACCCGGGCACCCATGGCTTTGCCGAGCTCCACGGCGGCGAGCCCGACGCCGCCGGCAGCACCCAGGACCAGCAGCGTTTCCCCGGGCTGCAGGGCGGCCCGCTGCTTGAGCGCGTAGTAGCTGGTGCCGTAGGTGGTCGAGATGGCGGACGCCTGGGCAAAGCTCATGCCTTCCGGCATGTGCCGCATGGCGTTTGCCGGCACGGCAATCTGCTCGGCGAAGCCGCCGACGCCGGTGCCTCCGAAGACCCGGTCGCCCACCGAGAATCCGCTCACGCCCTCACCCAGCGCGGCCACCACACCCGCCACCTCCTGACCGGGGGAGAAGGGGAACGGCGGCCGGCTCTGGTACTTGCCCTCGATCATGAGCACGTCCGGGAAGTTCACGGCGCTGGCGTGGACGTCGACGAGCAGCTCGCCCGGTCCGGCTTTGGGAGCGGGTACCTCCTCGAGCACGAGGGATTCGGGCGGCCCGAAGGCTTTGCACAATACGGCTTTCACTGCTGCGTCCCTGATGAAGTCGCTGTGAAGGGTACCGCCGGTTGCGGCAGCGTCAACTCTGCCGGCTGACGATCCCGCCGCGCTCGCCGGCGACCCAGGTTCTGGCGTGCCTCAGGATGTCCGGAAAGTACCGGCGGAAATCCGCTTCCAGGGCGTCGAGCATGGGCGGGATGGCGGCTGCCAGCAGGGGGTCCAGCTCGCTCCGGCCCAGGCGGCGGGTGATGGAGCGCATGGAGGCGGCGGTCACCGACCAGTCGCCGTAGCGGAGGAGCAGGTCGCGCTCACGGGCGTAGTCGAGGAACTGCCGGCCGCGGGCGGGCAGCCAGCGGCTGTGATCGTCCAGGTGCCGATAGACGTCCTCGGTGAAGTCGGGCAGCGCTGCCGGATGGAACTCGTCCCAGCGCCGCGAGAGGAGATGGTCGCAGAGGATGTCCACGAGGATCGGCGCGATGCGCCGGAGCTCGGGCGGAAACCGGTCTGTGCTCTGGCGGATGTCCGGCTGGCGGTTGCTGTACGCATCCACCCGCCGGTGCAGGCGCACGCCGAGGGCCAGCTCCTTGGGCATGTCGGTCGGCACCGGGCCTTTGACGAAGTCGCCGAGGAAACCGCCGGCCACCAGCGCGGGGGTGAGGTCCGCCTCGCCGGCGGCCAGCTCCCCGATCAGGCAGTGGGCCAGATAGTTCACTTGAAGGCCAGGTAGTCCTCGAGGAAGGTGTCGAAGTCGACGGCGTCCGACGCCTCCATCTCCAGCTGCTCGTCGATGGACGCCCGGGCGATGCGCTGGAAGGCGGCGAGGTCCGCATCCCGCAGCGGGTGCTCGTCGAAGTAGCCCTTGTGGGCGATGGACTGGTTCATGGTGAACCGGAAGTACGGGATCTGCTGGCTCTTCATGATGTGCAGCATGCGGGCCGACGGGGTCAGCGCCGGATCGGCCAGCTTCGCCGCCTGCTGGTCCAGGCTGTAGGTATAGAGATCGTCGCCGTGAATCCCGTCGAGCAGGGTTGCCAGGGGCCTGAGGTCGTCGAGCACGCGCCCCGCCCAGTCCTGCATGGACACCGGACCCGCCTGGGTCTGCAGCATGAGGCCCGGGGCCCGGCCGCGCTCGACGATGGCGAGCTGGTTCGCGGCCATGATGGCGGATTCCTGCTCGCTGTCCGGCGGTGAGTCCGTCAGCAGGCAATGGAGCAGGAAGAGATTCACGAAGCGGGCTTCCACCGCGTCGATGCCTTCCGGCAGGAAGGGATTCAGGTCCAGGCAGCGGACCTCCACGTACTCGACCCCGCGGCTCCTGAGCGCCGTCAGCGGCCGCTCGCCGGCACGCACGGGGCGCTTGGGACGGATCGTGCCGTAGAACTCGTTCTCGATCTGCAGCAGCGAGGTCGAGAGCTGCCGGTACTGGCCGTTCACCTTCACGCCGATCTTCTCGTAGGCCGGGTAGGGTTGGGTGAGCGCGGCCTGCATGGAGTCCGCGTACTCGTCCAGGCTGTTGTAGGAGATGTGCAGGCTGCTCTGCGCATCCGACTGGTAGCCGAGCCGCCCCATTCTGAGTGAGGTGCCGTGGGGCAGGTACAGCGACCCCTCGTCGAACACCTCCAGGCGGTGGGGCTTGTCCTTCACGAAGCTCCGGCAGATGGCGGGCGATGCGCCGAACAGATAGATCAGCAGCCACGAGTGGCGCCGGAAATTGCGGATCAGGCCGAAGTAGCTGTCGGTCTGAAACGACTGCCCCGGCCGCGCGCCCCGGCTCTCCGCGAAGGGTACCCAGAAGATCTCCGGCAGCGAGAAGTTGTAGTGGATGCCGGAGATGGTCTGCATCAGCCGCCCGTAGCGGTGGCCGAGGCCGAGACGGTAGACCGTTTTTGCGGTGGCGATGTTGGAGGTGCCGTATCGACCGACGGGGATCTCGGCATCGCTGCCCAGGATGCACGGCATGCTGCCCGCCCAGAGCAGCTCCTCGCCCAGGTTCTGATAGATGAAGCGGTGCACGTCGCGCAGCTCCGCGATGGCGCCGTCCGGCTCGGCGTGCACGGAGGTGATGAGCTCGAGCTGAGCCTCGGAGAAGTCCGTGGTGATGTGCGGATGGGTCAGCGC
>JBFWZA010000003.1:0-368952 GCA_050185825.1 Pseudomonadales bacterium
TCAACCCCAACCCGAATAATCTCCATCGTGGACTCCTCCTCTTCCCCGACTGGTCATTGAGAACACCAGTCTGGCACCTAGATGCCGATCTGTGGATGAGGGGGAGTCCATCCCATTGGGAACGTTTTCATCCGGCACCTCTGCGGCCAGAGCTTCCGCATCCACGTGGATCACCACCTGATGTCGGTCACCCAGCGTGCTGGTGGTTTTCCCGGCGAGACTGTCGGCCATCACCTGAACCAGGGCGTCCGCCCTGCGGCGCCAGTAGCGGTCTTCGTCATCGCTCTCTCTATCGCTGTCGCCAGCAACCGCTTCCGTCGCCTTCGCCAGTGCCTTGAGAAACACTTCTCCCTGCTCCGGTGTGAGCCGGCCCTGAATGATCAGTGCCCCGGTTTCATCCCAGCGGGTGCTCAGGGACCGGGATCGGATCAGCGCCTGCACGTCCTCCAGACTCTCCTGCTGCTTCAGGGAGCGGACGATCTGCTCCACCCCTTCAGCGCTCGTCTGCCGGGCTCGATCCAGCAGTGCGGCTTCGTTCTCCGGTGTGGCGATACGGGTCAGCGCGCGCACCTTGGAGTAACTCAGCTCGCCGTCTCGAAACGCTGCATCGATCAGCGGCAGGGATCCCAGGGCACGGGCTGTGCGTACCTTTTCCCGGGCGGTGCCGAAGGTGAGTCCGAACACGTCGTGCAGCCAGCGGGTCAGGCGCATGGGTCTGCCGTCCAGATGGTCACGGGCATCGAGCTCTCTCAGGCACGCGGCGAGCCGATACTGCACGGCGCGTTCCTGGGCCATGAGCCGGCGCACCTGGTTGAGGAGCGCGAGCTGCGAGTACTGAGTGAAGTCTTCGGAGACGAGGTTATAGACCGGAGCGGCTTGGGCGTTCATGGGTGTCCCCTACAGATACTGTATATATGTACAGTATCAGACTACCGCATCGAAACCCAGTAAAAACGTTGATGAAGCGCGGTTGCGTGCGTCAGTGGCTGACAGGATCTCGGCCGATATACGGTATTTCAATCCCCGTATCGCCTCGCTGCCGCCAGCGTCTCCGCAACGAGCCGCCGCTGAGCCCGACTGCCACCGATGCGGACCACTTCCGGCTCGGCCGCCGAGAGCAAGGCTACCGACTTGGTCCAGTCTTCCTCCGCAAACGCATCGAAACCATCCACCAGCCTGATCACCACCTCACCGGCCGCCAGCCGTCCGGCGGTGAGTGATGACTCGAGCGCTTCCCGGAACTCCGCCAGCGCAGCTCGATCACCGAGCGCCGCCAGACAGGCCCCACGATGCACGTCCACGAAGATGCCCGGCTTAGGAAAGTTCGCCTCGCCCAGCTTGCGCAGCGATTCGAGCCGTTCGATGGGGCGATCGGCGCCGGCTACCATGGATCGCCAGGCGAGCGCGACGCCGTCCGTGTAGAGGTTGATCACCGGGCTCGCGGACTGCCCGGTCAGACAGTGGGCATCGTAGGCCGACCACATGGCGTCGAAGTCCCCGTCGAGCAGGTGGAAGAGCGCCAGATGCCACCAGAGGTGGCAGTAGAGGATGCCGTCCGCTGTGTACGTCGGCAGCCAGTGGCTGAGCCAGCGCATCGCACGACCACGTGCTTCCGGGTCGAACTCCCCCGCCTCGAAAAGTCCGTGCACGAAGGTGTGGGCCGCATGGCCGCTGTCGGGGCGCTGGTTCACAGCGGCCTCCACCAGCGCCAGGGCCCGATCCGCCGCATCGTTTTCCAGCAGCGCGAAGCCGAGCGCGTGCTGGTACCACCAGTCGTCGCCGTAGTGCGGAGCCAGCGGCTCGAGAAATGCCACCTGCTCCGCTTCGCGGTTCTGCCGGCCGCTGAAGCCGATCAGGCCGAACACGCCAGCTGCGGGATCGATCCCGAGGGCATCGCGTGGGAACTCTGCCATGTGCTCGCGGATCCTGGCGAGCGCCGGGTCCCGCTTGCCCGACACCACGTCCAGGATGATGGCCGCGTGTTGCCGTTCCCGGCGACTGGCACCCGTGGCGAGCTCGAGACCCTTCTCCGCCGCATCGCGCGCGGCCTTCGGCTGGCTGGCGAAGAGCAGGGCCGTCGCCCGGGCGCTGTGCGCCACGGCCAGATCCGGATCTTCCGCGATCGCCGCATCAGCCGCCGCGAGCGGATCACCCGTGCCGGTGAGCAGCCGGTCCGCCGCGAGCCGGTACGCGGCCGCTGCCGTGTCACTCGACGTGGTCAGCGCCAGTCCGTAGGCATCTTCCCGCACGCATCCCCCTTCGGTTCGTTAAAAAGCGATGGTAGCAGGTCCACTGGGTCCGCCACCGTCAACCCCTTGCGGACCGATACCTGCCACGACAGGATCAATCAGGACATTTACGGGGAGGGTCCAGGGTGAAACTCGGTCTCATGCTCGGTTACTCAGGTGGCGAGCTCCGGCTGCCCGTGGAGAAGGTGCAGCTCGCAGAGCGCCTCGGCTACGACTCGGTGTGGACAGCAGAGGCTTATGGCTCGGACGCCCTCTCGCCATTGGCGTACCTCGCAGCGCGCACCGAACGGATCCGTCTCGGCACCGCGGTGATCCAGCTCGCCGGACGCACCCCCGCCAACGCCGCCATGACCATCGCCACCATCGACGCGCTTGCCGGCGGCAACCGGGTGATCTGCGGCATCGGCGTGTCGGGGCCGCAAATCGTCGAGGGCTGGTACGGGCAGCCGTGGGGTAAGCCCTATTACCGCATCCGCGACTACGTGACGATCATGAAGAAGATCCTGCGCCGCGAGGAACCGGTGGTGCACGAAGGGCGTGAGATCTCCCTGCCTTACACCGGCGACGGCGCGATGGGTGTGGGCAAGCCGCTCAAGTCCATCCTGCACATGAACCCGGACATCCCCATCTGGCTGGGCACCGGCATGGAGTCCACCGTGCGCCTCACCGCCGAGATCGCCGATGGCTGGCTGCCGCTCGGTCTGGTGCCGGAAAACTATGCCAGCTATGTGCCCTGGATCGAAGAAGGCCTTGCCAAGGCCGGCCGGTCCATGGACACCTTCGAGCGCCAGGGTATGGCCAACGTGGCGGTCACCGACGACGTGCAGGCCGCACTCGACCGCCTGAAGCCCGGCATTGCGCTCTATGTCGGCGGCATGGGGCATCGCAACAAGAATTTCCACAAGGAGATGATGATCCGCCGCGGCTTCGGCGAAGCGGCAGACCGCATACAGGAGCTCTACCTCGCCAAACACAAGGCCGAGGCCATCGCCGCCGTGCCCGACGCGTTCGTGGACCAGGGCGCGCTGATCGGCGATCGGGCCCGGATCGCCCGACGCTATCGCGACTGGGAAGACTGCGGCATCACCGGGCTCACCATCTCCGGCGACGAGCAGGCCGTGCGGCTCATGGCAGAAGTTGCGCGGCTCAATCCGGAGCCCGGCGCATGACCGCGGCGCCGAAGCTCGTCGTCAGTCCGACACCAGAGCCGGCGCCCTCACCCGGTATCGGGCGGCTGCGCATGGCGCTCTACGGCCTGGTGAACCTGCCTACCTCCATCGTCGGCCTGCCCATCGCTCTCTACATCCCGGCCTTCTACTCCCAGAACCTGGGCCTGTCGCTGGCCATGGTGGGCACCCTGATCGCGCTCTCCCGTCTGACAGACGTAGTGACCGACCCGGCCATCGGCGTGGCCTCCGACCGCACCCGCACCCGCTTCGGGCGGCGCAAGCCCTGGATGGTCTTCGGCATGCCACTCAAGGTGCTGGCGCTCTGGATGCTGTTCGTACCCGAGAGCGAGTTTGCCCGCACGCTGTGGGGCTATATGGGCGGCGAGGCCATCAGCAACCTCTATCTGTTCGTGTGGATCAGCCTGCTCTATCTCGGCTTCACCCTGGTGGATCTCCCTTACCGGGCCTGGGGGGCGGAGCTCTCACCGGACTACGACGAACGCTCCAAGGTCACAGGCTGGCGTGAGGCCTTCGGCTACGGCGGCACACTCATGGCGCTGCTGCTGCCGCTGGCGCTGGCGACCCTCTTCAACATGCCGGGGGCGGGCAACGCGCTCTTCGGCGTGGCTGCAGTGGTGGTGATCGCCATGCCGCTGCTGACGCTGCCGGCGCTCATCTGGGTGAAGGAGCTGCCGCCTAGACAGGCGTCCGTGGGTGCACGGATTCCCTGGAAGCGCGGACTGAAGATCGTCTGGGCGAACGGCCCGTATCGACGTCTGGTCATCTGCCTGGTGTTTCTGGTCGCGGCGGTGAGCATGACCGCGTCGCTGTCGCTGTTCTTCGTGAGCTCCGTGATGCAGGAGCCGTTCGAACGCTACGCCATCTTCATCCTCGCCTACTACCTGTCGAGCAGTCTGGCGATCCCGGTCTGGATGGCCATCTCCCGGAAGTACGGTAAGCACAAGACCGTGGTGATGAGCATTCTCTGGCTGTCCTTCTGGAGCGCCTTCATCCCGTTGCTCGGTCCCGGCCACTACTGGCTGTTCTTCGCCATCATGATGCTCAAAGGCTCCGCCGTTGGTGCGCTGGTCTTCCTGCCTGCCTCCATGGCGGCGGATGTGGTGGATCTGGACACCCTGCGCACCGGTGAGCAGCGCACGGGCCTCTACTTCTCCATCTGGGGCATGGTCAACAAGGCCGCCGTCGCGGTGGGCGTGTTCCTCGCCACCAATGGCGTGACCTGGTTCGGCTTCGATCCGTCGAGCGACGAGCACACGGCCACCGCCAAGCTCGCCGTGGCCTGCCTGTACAGCATCGTGCCCGCAGCACTCGCCTGTGTGGCGCTGCCACTGCTCTGGAAATACCCGCTCAGCCGCGAGCGGCAGGCCCGCATGCGCCGGCACATCGAGCGGCGCAACCTGCGCCGGACAGAACGGTCGGCCGAATGAGCGCCGAGCAGCTCGGGTTGTTCGCCCTCCTCGGCGCAATCCTCGTGCTGCTCGTATGGGGGCGGTTTCGTTACGACCTGGTGGCGTTCGGCGGCCTGGTGGCGGGCTGCCTGCTCGGCTTCATCCCCATGGAGACCGCCTTCTCAGGGTTCGGTCATCCGGCCGTCATCATTATCGCCCTGGTGCTGATCGTCAGCCGGGGGCTTTCCCGCTCTGGCGCGATCGAGTTGCTCGCGCACAAGGTGCTGAGCGCTTCCCGCAGCCTGCACGCGCACATCGGCATCATGGCCGGGGTCGCCGCTGCGCTCTCCACGGTGATGAACAACGTGGCGGCACTCGCGCTGCTCATGCCGCTCGACCTGCAGGCGGCCCGTCGCGCGAAACGGAGCCCGGCGGAGACCCTCATGCCGCTGTCCTTCGCTTCCATCCTCGGTGGCATGGTGACCCTGATCGGCACGCCGCCGAATATCGTCATCGCCACGTACCGGGAGGACGCGCTCGGCGCGCCCTTCACCATGTTCGATTTCGCCCCGGTCGGGCTGGTGGTGGCCGTGGTGGGCATTGTGTACGTCGTGCTGCTCGGCCGCCGGTTCATTCCCATGGAACGGCGGCAGCACGACTCCGGCCGTGAGCTCGAGAACCTGGGGGACTACATCGCCGAGGTACGCGTGTCCGAGTCCTCGAAGATGATCGGCAAGCCGCTCTCCGAGCTGGACCCCGCGGCGGACGAGTACGGTGTGAGCGTGGTGGGACTAGTCCGCCGCGGCCGGCGCCTGCCGGGCCTGGCCCGTGCCGAGACCGTCCGGCGCAGCGACCTCGTCATCCTGGAGGGCGGCCCGGATGCCATCGATGGCTTCGTCGGGGCGGTGGGCTTCAGCTTCACCGACACCAAACGCGACGAGAAGCACGGCATCGCTGCCGGCACCATGGCGCTCGCCGAGGTGGTGGTTCCCGAAGGCTCGCGGATCACCGGCCGTTCCGCCATGGACCTGCGGCTGCTCTACCGCCACGGCATCACGCTGCTCGGAATCTCCCGACGCGGCACACGAATCCGGGAGCGGGTGCGGCAGGCAGAGATCCGCTCCGGCGACATCCTTCTGCTGCTCGGCCCCGAGGAACAGCTCCCGGACGTGGTGGACTGGCTCGGCTGCCTGATGCTGGCCGAGCGCGGGCTCGAGGTCACCCATCGTGGCCAGGCCTGGAGCGCCATCGGCGTGTTTGCGGCTGCCATCCTCGCCGCGAGCCTGGGCTGGATCTATCTGCCGCTCGCGCTCGCCGCCGTGGTGGTGGTGTACGTGGTGCTGAACATCGTGCCGCTCAATCAGGTCTACGAGTCCGTGGAATGGTCCGTCATCGTCCTGCTCGGCGCGATGATTCCCATTGGCGTCGCCCTGGAGTCGAGCGGCGGCAGCCAGCTCATCGCCGGCGCTCTGGTGGGCTTCACGGAAGGGTTGCCGGCAGTGGCCGTGCTGCTGGTCCTCATGGTGATCACCATGACGCTCTCGGACGTGCTGAACAACGTGGCCACGGCGCTGGTGGCAGCACCCATCGCCATTGCCGTGGCCGACCGGCTCGCCGTCAATCCCGACGCCTTCCTGATGGGGGTGGCGGTGGCCGCCTCCTGCGCCTTTCTCACCCCCATCGGCCACAAGAACAACATCATCGTCATGGGACCGGGCGGCTACCGCTTCGGCGACTACTGGCGCATGGGGCTGCCGTTGGAGGTCCTCGTCCTTGCCGTGGGCGTGCCCATGATCCTGGTGGTGTGGCCGCTGTAGGAGCCGGCCGGAAAACCGGCTCCCGCTGCCGCTAGTCGCCGTCCGCGAGAATGGCGCGCACGTCACCCTTCGGATCGTTCACCACCTTCGGCACCAGGTCGAAGATCATCGTCGGTCGATCGACGGCATCGTAGGCAGGCCATTCCGGCAGCGCCTCGTTGTTCGGGTTGCCGGAGCGCGCGAAGGCGATCCAGGCATTCGACATCTGGTTCTCCAGCGCCCGCGCCGCACCCGAGTCCCCCGTGAGCGCCACGGCCTTGTCCACGTTGTTGAACATCAGCGGCATGTCCAGGGTGTGCGGCGATTTGAAGATACCGCCGCCCACCGGCGTCTCCCAGGTGAGGTAGTACAGATACACGGGCGCGCCGTCCTGCGCGGCTTTCCGCTCGGCCAGGGTGGTGGAGCCGATCAGCATGCGCGCATCGCTCATCAGCACGTTGAAGAGATAGGTGGGCGAGTAGTCCGGGTGGTGAGCGCGTTCCGCGGCGAGCAGGGCCGGCGCCTTGTCACCCACCACGGCGGCGGCCCGCTCGGGCAGCTCTGCCTCGGTGAGCTGCCCGAACCAGGGCTCGCCCGTATTGAAGATGGTCCACTCGTCCTTGTTGAAGCCGATGAGCACCGGCACGTCCTTCGACTGCGCAGGGGCCTCGGGTGTGAACGGATGCTGGGGCAGGTGGCGGCCGTCCACCACGGGCGCCATGCGCAGACCCATGAAGCCGCCGCCGGCCTTCGCCTGGGCTGCCTCGTAGCCGGCGACGATTTCCTCCGTGGAGAGCGTTGCCAGCGCGCTGAGGTCCGCCTCGTCCACGCCGAGCTCGGCCAGCACGGCGCGGGCGCTGACGGTAGCGCTGTCCGCCGGAACGGCGGTGAGCCCCGGGCCGCTCTGGATGACGGCTTTGTGAAAGAGCCCCTCTGCTTCCGGCATGGCCAGCAGCGTGCTCACCTTGGCGCCGCCACCTGACTCACCCATGATGGTGACGTTGTTCACGTCACCGCCGAACTCCCCGATGTTGCGCCGCACCCATTTCAGCGCGGCGATCAGGTCCAGCATGCCGGCGTTGCCCGAATCGGCGAATGCCTCGCCGCCGGCCAGATCGGCCAGGTGCAGGTAGCCGAAGACGTTCAGCCGGTGATTGACGGTGACCACCACCACGTCGCCCTTGCGGGCCAGATTCGCGCCGTCGTACACCGGCCAGGCGCCTGAGCCGTAGGCGAAGCCGCCGCCGTGAAACCACACCAGCACGGGACGGTTTTTCCTGGCGCCCGCCGCGTCGACGGCCGGTGTCCAGACATTGAGGTACAGGCAGTCCTCGCTGTCGATCTTCATCTCCGTGCGCATGGTGAACACGGTGGCGAGCTGAATCGAGAGCTCGCTGCCGTTGAGTTCCCGATCGTAGGACTGAATCGCCGGCGCACCGAAACCCGTGGCGTCGAATATCGTCTCCCATACCGGCGCCGGCTGCGGTGCCTGGAACCGTCGCTCGCCGATGGGCGGCGCGGCGTAGGGAATGCCCTTGTAGGCGGCGATGCCGTTTTCCACGAGCCCCTGCACAGGACCCTTACCGGTGCTCACCACCGGGCTCGCGCCGGGCAGCACACCAGCGCTTAGGGACATTGCGACACCGCTCAGCAGCACGCCGAGTGCGACCTGCTTCTTCATCTCTCCCCCTCCCTGCCCGGCCTCAACGGCCGGTGAACTCGGGCTTGCGCTTCTCCAGGAACGCCTTCAAGCCCTCCTCGAAATCCTCGCTCTGGAACATGCCCGCCAGATGCACCATGAGGTGGTCCACCGCCGTGTCGTAGGACTCCTCGAGCCCCATGCGCATCATGCGCTTGGTGGTCTGCACCGCCATGGGCGCGTTGTCCGCCACCTCCTGCGCCCACTGCATGGCGGTTTCCATCAGCTTGTCGGCCGGCACCACGGCGTTGACCAGACCCATCTCCAGGCTTTCCTGGGCATTCAGCGTCCGGGCGCGGTAGTAGAGCTCGGCCGCCTTGGCCCAGCCAATCAGCCGCGGCAGCAGCCAGGTGCCGCCGCTTTCCGGCACGACGTTGCGCTTGGCGGTGACCGCCGCCATCTTGGCGTTTTCGGAGGCGATGCGCATGTCGCAGAGCAGGGTCATGTCCATGCCGTAGCCCGCCGCGGCGCCGTTGATGGCGCAGATGATGGGCGTGTCGATGCTCCACATGACGTTGATGGGTGCGTCACGCAGGTCGAAGAGCTGCCGGGGCCGGTTGCTGCCCTTGCCCTGACGCTCCGAGAGGTTGTCGCTGGTGTCGATCAGGTCGAGACCGGAGCAGAAGCCGCGGCCGGCACCGGTGAGCACGATGCAGCGGGTCTCCGGATCCTTGTTCGCCTCCACCATCTTCGCGGAGAGCTCGTTCAGCATCTCCCGGCTGATGGCGTTCAGCCGCTCCGGTCGGTTCAGCGTGATGACGGCTACCCGGCCGTGCTGCTCCACCTTGAGCTCGTCGGTTTTCGAAGGGGACACTGCCATGATCGCTCTCTCTCCCGGTTCTGACGTGGACCCGGGAGGGTACACCAGCCACCGGTCCGGACGCGACAATGGACGGGTCGGGCGGACGTTGGGCTCGCCCGCGGATCGTGCGAGACTCGCCAACTCGGCATCACCAGGGGGAGAGTGCACATGAAGGGCGACCAGTACATCGCGAAGATCCTGAAGGACGAAGGCATCCGCTGGCTGTCCTGCTTCCCGAGCAACCCGATGATCGAGGCGCTGGCAAAGGAAGGTATCCGGCCCATCGCCTTCCGCCACGAACGCGGCGCGGTGATGGCTGCAGACGGCTACTCCCGGGTGAGCGACGGGCAGCGGTTGGGCGTGGTGGCCATGCAGTCCCAGGCGGGGGCGGAGAACTCGGCCGGCGGCCTCGCCCAGGCCAATGCGGACAACATCCCCATCCTGGTGCTGCCCGGCGGCAACCCCCTGTCCATGCTGTTCGTGCGGCCCAACTACTCGGCGGTGAGCTCGTGGGCCAATGTCTGCCGGCATGCCGAGTTCATCACCAGCCCCGCCGAGACCGGCAACGTCATGCGCCGGGCCATGCACCGGCTCCGCTCCGCCTCACCGGGTCCCGTGGTGGTGGAGCTGCCGCCCGAGGTGGTTGCCCAGGAGATTCCGGATGAGGCGCTGAACTACACCTCGCCGCGGCGCGTGGTGGGCGCACCCTCGCCGGGCGACCTGGCCGACGCCGCGAAGGCGCTTGTGGGCGCCAGGGATCCCCTGATCTGGGCCGGCGCCGGCGTCATGGCCGCCCGGGCGACCGAGGAGCTGAAGACTCTCGCCGAGCTGCTGGAAGTCCCCGTCTACACCTCCCTGCCCGGCAAGTCGGCCATCGACGAGCGCCACCCGCTCGCCATCGGCAGCGGCGGCATGACGGTGACCGGACCCGGCCGCCACTGGCTGAAGGAATCCGACCTGATCTTCGCCGTGGGCACCTCGCTGACCACCACGCCCTATGGCCAGCAGTTCGATCAGAAGAAGTTGCTGATCCACTCGGTGAACGACGTCACCGAGATGAACAAGGACACGGTCTGCGACATCGGCCTGGTGGGCGACGCCAAGGTCACGCTGACGCTGATGATCGACGCGGTGAAAGGCCTCATCGGCGAGAAGGGACGCAGCACCGGCACGAAGGACCGTATCCGCGCCATGAAGGAGGAGTGGTGGGCGGCGTGGATGCCGTACCTCACCAGCGACAGCGAGCCCATCAGCCCGTATCGGGTGATCTGGGAGCTGGATCAGAACCTGGATCGGGAGAACACCATCATCACCCACGATGCCGGCGCGCCGCGGGACCAGATGGCGCCGTTTTACACCGCCACCAACCCCCACAGCTACGTCGGCTGGGGCAAGACCACCCACCTCGGCGCGTCGATCCCGCTGATGATCGGTGCGAAGAAGGCCATGATCGACGCCGGCACCGGGAAAATGTGCGTGGCCTTCATGGGCGACGCCGCCTTCGGCATGTCCGGGCTCGACATCGAGACCGCCGTGCGCGCCGAGCTGCCCATCACCGTGGTGCTGCTCAACAACGGCATCATGGCCACCTACCCCGGCGGCACGCCAGTGGCGCGCGGCGAGTTCGGCGTGACGAAGATGACGGGCGACTACGCCCGGATCGCCGAAGGCCTCGGCGCACAAGGTATCCGGGTGAGCAAGCCCACCCAGCTCCCCGGCGCCATCCAGGCCGCCGCGAAGCACAACCGGGAAGGCCGGACGGTGCTGATCGACGTGATCACCACCAACGTCGATTCACGGGCGCCGCACCGGTTCGTGGAGGTGAACTCCACACACTAGCAAAGGCCACCGGGGAGGCTGATCGATGACCGCGACGACTTACTTCCGCGCTCAGGCCTACAACAACGCCTGGGCGAACCACCGTCTGCTCGTTGCCTGCGAGTCGCTTACTGCGCAGGAACTCGCGGCCGAACGCACCAGCTTCTTCCCCAGCATCATCCTGACGCTGAACCACATCCTCACCGTGGACTGGTACTACCTGAGTGGCCTCGAAGGGGCTTCTCTGGGTGCTGCGGCGTTCGAGCCCGAGGTACCGTGCCCGGACATCGCCGAGCTGTCGCGGGAACAACGCCTGGCGGACCGCCGCCTCATCGCGTTCTGCGAGCAGCTCACCGATGGCAGGCTGGCGGAGCTCGTGGATCATCAGCGTATCAACCGGGTGCAGACCGAGCGCGTAGACCGCACGCTGCTGCATCTCTTTCAACACCAGATCCATCATCGCGGACAGGTGCATGCGATGCTTTCCGGCACCGCCGCAGCACCGCCCCAGCTGGACGAGTTCTTCCTCGACGACGAGAAGGAGCGGGCGTTGCGCGCGCGGAATTTCGAGGTGCTCGGGTTCAGCGAGGACGAGATCTGGCGCTGAGTCCGCGGGCGAGCATATGGAAACGCTGCTTCGTCTCCTCGCCCTTGTGGCCGCCGCGTACGCACTGCTGTGTGTCTTCTTCTACGTGGTGCAGGACCGTCTGATCTTCTATCCCACGGGCGTCTGGCGGGAACCGCAGGGGAGCCATGTGCTGCCGGTGGCGCTCGAGCGTGACGACGCCGTGCTGAATGGCTGGGTTGTCAAACCCGGTGCCACGGGACCGGTGCTGGTCTACTTCGGTGGCAACGCCGAGGAGCTGTCGGGGCTTGTGGACGTGTTCGCGCGCCTGGACTGCACCACGCTGCTCATGAACTACCGGGGATACGGAACGAGCGAAGGCAGACCATCCGTTTCGGCACTCATCGACGATGCAGCAGCCGTCCTCGATGTACTGGTCCGCCGCTATGGTTCTGACAGGCCGCTCATTCTGTTCGGGCGTAGCCTGGGCAGCGGCATCGCCGTATCAGTGGCGCAATCGGAGCGGGTCGATGGCGTCATCCTGATGAGTCCATTCCGCAGTCTGGCCCACCTGGCCGACCACGTCGTGCCATGGTTACCTGCACGATGGCTGCTACGGCACCAGCTCGACGTGATCGAGGCCCTGGACTCGCTCCCGGAGAAAACACTCGTCCTCTACTCTCCCTCTGACCGGATCGTGCCCGGCGCGGAGTCCGAGGCGCTGCTCCGGCTGTTTCCACGCGCTCCGCGTGTCGTCGAGTTCGATGGCGGTCACAACGTGCCACTGACGCTTCCCGGAGTTTGGCGGGAAGTTGTGGCTTTCGTTGAATCCACATGACGGCTTGAACCCAGTGCCGGTTACCGCGGGAACGCCGCGCTCTGCGCCCGGACCAGCTCCACCAGATTCCCCATGGCCAGGTGCACGTCCACCAGGTGCAGACCCCATTGCGCCACCACCGCCCCGTTCGCCACCACGTCACCGCCGATCTCATCGGTGCGCGGGTCCGCCGGATCGGCGTTCACGGTCACGGAGAGGTAGGAAAGTCCACGCTCGTTAACGCATTCCGCGGTGAGCAGCCCGGGCACGCTGACGAACGGCGTGTCGATGGTCCTCGTGGGCGTCACCCAGGTGGTATCCGGGCCGTTGCGCAGATAGGCATGCAGCTCACCCGACCCACCGGTCAGGTTCGCCGGATTCACGCACACCGATTCGCCGCTGCCTTCCCGCGGTCGGCCGAACAGCGAGTCGTCGGGCGGCGGCACGGTGCTCCTGAACGACGCGAACTGCACCACACAGCCCGTCTGCGCCGGCGCCCGGCAGGGTGGCACGTGCTTGAACGTGCCGCCGACCTCTTCACTCGGTGGGTTCGCCACCCCGCTCGAGCCGAGGATCAGTGCAGACACCATCCGTGACTGGATGGGCTTGCCGTCGATCTCGTCGGCGATCAGGCGGGTGAGCACGCCGGCGCCCTGGGAGTGGCCGATGAGGACGAAAGGCCGACCGCCGTTGTCGTTGGTCAGGTAGTGGTTCCAGGCGGCCAGCACGTCACCGTAGGCCATGGCCCGGTCGGCCGTCATGGGCTGGCCGGCGCGGCCGGCCCGGAGCGCGGTGAGCGTCACCTGCCGATAGAGAGGCGCGTAAGTGCGGCAGACGGCGCCGAAGCGGGCGAACTGACCGCTGATCACGGAGCGCTCCTCCGGACCCGCCAGCATGTCCGAGTTCGGCGTCTCGTCCAGCGACACCGTGGGGTAGACGTAGAAGCAGTCGATGGGCGCATCCGGATCGCCCTGAAAGGTCTCGGTCGTGAGCGTGCCGTTCGCGGTGACAACGGTGGTGGTCTGATCCGCCGCGCAGGCATTCGGGTGCTCGGGGCGGCACAGCCAGCTGTCCGAGTCGCCGTAGTCCACGGTGTCCGCGGCCACGGCAATGCCGCTCAGCCCCCACAACAGCCACAACGCCAGCTTCGATTTCACGTCGCTCTCTCCCCCGTTTTCCTCGCCGCGTGTGAGTCTAGCAGCACAGGCGACGGCGAATCAGCGGCCCGGCCACTTCCAGGCCGGCACGTCGAAGAGGTCCTGGTCCTCGACGAACGTCTCGCCGAGATCCTTGTCGAGCCGGATGTGTCGCGTGGCCGGATCTTCCGTCAGCACAGCCTCCAGCACCGGGGAGTGCGAGACCACCCACAGCTGGTTGGCAGACGCGTACCGCCTCATCAGCCGCCCGAGCGGCGGCAGCAGGTCCGGGTGCAGGCTGGTTTCCGGCTCGTTCAGCACCATGAGCGGCGGCGGTCGCGGGGTCAGGAGCGCGGCGACCAGCAGCAGGTAACGCAGGGTGCCGTCCGAGAGCTCCGCCTGAGCGAGTGGTCTGAGCAGACCCGGCTGATTGAACTGCAGCTCGAAGCGTCCCGCGTCCACCTTCACGTCGACTTCGGCACCGGGAAAGGCATCCTTCACCGCCAGAGCCAGTCCATCACCGTCGCCGATCTCGACGATGGTACGCCAGGCCGCTGCCAGATCATGGCCGTCGTTGGCGAGCACCGGGGTACGCACCCCCACCTGCGCGGACCTGGCCGGCGCACCCGCGTCGCAGCGGAAGTGATCGTAGAAGCGCCAGGATCGCAGCTCCTCGCGCAGCAGCAGCACCTCCGGTGCCCGCTCGGGATCGGCCACCCGGGTGAGCAGGCTGTCGAAGCTCGGCAGGTGCTGCTCGATCACCTGCCAGCGGCCGTCTTCATCCCGGGCCCGGACCACGCCGCCACGCCGGTCGACCAGGGCGCGCTGGTCGTGCCAGGTCTCGCCGTGCCAGATGGCTTCGCGTTTGATTTCCGGGTCGCGGCCGAACAGCGTGCCCGGCACCGGGGTGGGCAGACCGAAGTCGATGGCATAGCCGAAGGTCTCACTGGTGAAGCCGAGCTTGAGCGCCACCGGCGCCTTGCGCGGCCCGCCCTGAACCGGCTGCTCGCCGCGCTTCACCATACGCGACAGGGACTCCGGGCCGGCCCAGAGCACGGACTCGAGCCCGCCTTCGGCAGCCAGCGCGCCGATGGCGTCTCCCCGCGCCACGTCGCAGAGCAGCTTGAGCCCCCGATAGAGGTTCGACTTGCCGCTGCCGTTGGCCCCGGTGACCAGATTGAGCTGGCCGAGGCCGACGGTCAGATCACGGAGGGAGCGGTAGCCGGCAACGGACAGCGTGTTCAGCATGCCGGGCTTCAGACCGATGACGGGCCATCCGCAGTGCCCAGGCGCTGACGGTAGAAGCCGAGGATTTCGTTCACCGCTTCGCGTGTCGGCTCACCCGCTTCGTCCACCAGATGCAGGGTGACCACGCTGTGCGGTCGCATGGGGGTGCCGGGCAGCGCCGAGTCGTCGGCGAGCACCCGGGCGATGAACCGGTCACCCAGCGCTTCCTGGTAGGCGGCGAACCGCTCCGGTCGGCAGAACCGGTCGCCCTCGAACCGGTAGGCGAGCACCGTCAGGTCTTCGGCCTCCAGCCGCGCCTTCACCGCCGCCAGCTCCTCCGGCGCCATGTGCATGCCGCCGGCCCGGCCGAGCGGCAGGGACGGCTGCGAGAGCACGGGCGCCAGCATGGCCGGCTCGAGCATCATGGAGAGCGCGAAGTTACCGGTGAAGCACATGCCGATCGCGCCCACCCCCTTGCCGCCGCAGACGCCGTGGGCATGGGCGGCCAGCGCCCGGAGCCACTGCGTCACCGGGCTCGAGGCGTTGGCGGCGAAGGCCTTGAACTCCCGGGCGATGCAGGCACGGACCATGGTGGAAAGACCACCCAGGGCTGTCACCGGCCCGCCCTCGGTGCCGAACAGCGCCGGCATCCAGACCGTGAAGCCCGCATCGCGCACCCTGCGCGCGAAGCGGATCACGTGCGCGTAGATGCCCGGCATCTCCGCCATCACGATCACGGCGGGACCCGTGCCCGAGCGGTAGACGCGTCGGGTCTCGCCCAGGAGCGTGATCTCCTCGCGATAGAAATCCTCCATGGGATCCCGATCGGTGACCTTGAGCGGCTCCGTGTCGTAGTGCCTGCCGGTCATGCCCTGCTCTCCTCCCCGCCAATACGGATGATCACCTTACCGCGATGCTCCGCCCGGACGGTAGCGGCTGACGGCGCCACCCACTAGGACCGCCCGGCTGGCTCCGGCGTGATCTGTCTTTCACGGCAGCGATGCTAAAGTCCCCCGATGATGTTTCTCCACCAGCCCATCACACCCTCCTTCACTCGCTGGCGCGCGCGGCTGTGCCCGCTACTTCTCGCCCAGGCAGTCCTGATCGGCGGCTGCGGCGGCGGGGCTGACGACGGCCAGCTCCTGCAGGCGGGGTCCGGACCCCGAGCCATTCCGGTGGTGGCGGCAGAGGTGACGTTCGAGGCGGAGTCCAACCGCATCGAAGCCATCGGTACCTCCCAGGCGCTGAAATCGATCGAGCTGCACCCTGAGGTGGCCGGCCAGGTGGTGGAGGTGGCTTTCGCCGGCGGTGAGGTGGTGACGGCGGGTGACGTGCTGGTCTCCCTGGATGCCCGCGATCAGACGCTGGCGGTGGAGCTGGCCGAAGTGCATCTGGCCGATGCCCGGCTGCTCTTTCAGCGCTACGAAAACGCGAGCGGGGTGGAGGCGGTGCCCCCCACGACCCTGGACAGCGCCCGAACCGCCCTCGAGGCAGCGCGCATCGAGCTGGATCGGGCCCGTGTGGCGCTCGACGACCGCTTCGTGCGCGCGCCGTTCACCGGTGCGGTGGGCATCACCGACGTGGAGCCGGGCGACCGCATCGATCCCACCACGGTCATCGCCTCGCTGGACGATCGTTCCGCACTGCTGATCTCCTTCGACGTACCCGAAGCCTTCGTCGGGAAGGTCCGTGAAGGCGATCTGATCCGCGTCGAGACCTGGACGGCCGACCGTCTCGGCGCGGTGGGCCCGGTGGTGACGGTGGGCAGCCGGATCGATCCCGCCACGCGATCGTTCACGCTGCGGGCCCGTGTTCCCAACGACGACGACCGCCTCCGACCGGGCATGAGCTTTCGCGTGCTCCTGGACCTGAACGGTGCGGTCTGGCCGGTGGTGCCTGAAGTCTCGCTCCAGTGGGGGGCCAGCGGCCCCTATGTCTGGGCCGTGCGCGAGGGCCGGGCGGAACGGGTCCCCGCCCGCGTGATCCAGCGCCGCCAGGGTCGGGTGCTGATCGAGGCCGCGCTCGCGGCTGGCGACCAGGTCGTGGCGGAAGGCGTTCAGCGCATGCGCGAAGGCATCCCGGTCAGGCTGCTGGATGCTGACGCGCTGGCGGAGGATGCGCTGGCGGTTCTCGCCGCCGAGGCCGCGCGGTGAACGTGCCCGGCGTGGACCTTCCGGGTCTGTCGGTGCGCCGCCCGTGGCTTGCCACCGTGCTCAACCTGCTGGTGGTGATTGCCGGACTGGCGGCATTGCTCGCCGTGGAGGTCCGCGAGTTGCCGGACGTGGACCGGCCCATCGTCAGCGTCCGGGCGGAGTATCTAGGCGCTTCGCCCGAGACCATGGACGCGGAGGTGACGAGCCTGCTGGAAGGTGCCGTGGCGCGCGTTTCCGGCGTGCGCACCATTCAATCCTCCTCCGAGGAGAATTCCACCCGCATCCGGGTGGAATTCCAGCCGGGTGTGGCGCTGGATGCGGCCGCCGCCGACGTGCGCGAGGCGGTGAGCCGCGCCGCCCGGGAGCTGCCGGACAATCTGGAGCAGCTCACCGTGTTCAAAGCGGACGAAGATGCGGAGCCCATCGTGGTCCTCGCCGCCTACAGCGATGTGCTCGACGAGGCGTCCCTGACGCGCGTCGTCGAGCAGGACATCGTGCCCGAGCTCATTTCCATCGCCGGTGTGGCCGACGTGCCGCTGTTCGGTCAGCGCCAGCGGATGCTGCGCGTCGTGGTGGATCCGCTGCGGATGTCGAGCTACGGCCTCAGCGTCACGGATGTGGGAGCAGTACTGCGTCAGGCGGCGCTGGACGTCCCGGTCGGCAGCTTCAAATCGCGGGAGCAGAACCTGCTGGTGCGCGCCGATGCCTCGGCCATCTCGGAAGCGGACGTGGCCGAGCTCGTGGTGCGCGACAACATCCGTATCGGCGACATTGCCACGGTGGTGTTCGGCCCTGAGGATGCCGAATCCTTCAGCCGCCTCAACGGACGGCGGGTGGTAGGCCTGGAAGTCGTCCGGCAGGCGGGGTCCAACACCATCGAGATCGCTGCGGCGGTGGACCGGGCACTGCAGCGTCTGAATGCGCGGTTCGATGAGGTGGAGCTGGAGAAGATCTCCGATAATGCGGAGTTCATTCGCGGCTCGGTACGCGAGGTGGTCATCTCCCTGGCGCTGGCGACGCTGGTGGTCGTCACGGTGATCCGACTCTTCTCCGGCTCCCTGCGCACGACGCTCGTCCCCACGCTGACGATCCCCGTCGCCCTGCTCGGCACGGTGGCTGCCATCTGGCTGCTCGGCTTCTCCATCAACATCCTGACCCTGCTGGCGCTGGTGCTGGCCACGGGCCTCATCGTGGACGACGCCATCATCGTTCTGGAAAACGTCCAGCGGCGCCGGGCGGAAGGTCTCGGCGCCGGCGCTGCCGCTGTGCTCGGCACCCGGCAGGTGTTTTTCGCGGTCGTTGCCACCACCGCCGTGCTGGTGGCCGTGTTCGTGCCCATCGCCTTTCTACCCGGGACGGCGGGGCGCCTGTTCCGCGAGTTCGGCATCGTCCTCGCCATCGCGGTTGCCATTTCCTCGCTGGTGGCGCTGACCCTGGTACCGGCGGCGCTGGCGGGCTTCGCCGACGCCGGCCCCGGATCGTCCCGCAGACGGTCTGCGGTATTCGCTGATCGCCTGACGGACCTCTACTACCGGACTCTCGGGTGGGCACTCGATCATCCCGCTCGAACGGTAGGCATCGCCGTGCTGCTGGGTACGACAGCCGGAAGCCTGTACCTCGTGCTCGACCGGGAGCTTCTGCCGGAGGAGGATCGGGGCATGCTGATCGTGGATGCATCCGGTCCGGACGGTGTCGGTCTCGAGTACAGCGAACGCCAGGCGGACCGGCTCGAGGATGTGATGCGGCCGCTGGTCGAGAACGGCGCGGTCACGTCGCTGTACACCATCGTCGGCCGGTACGATCCCAATCGCGCTCAGATCCTCGCCAAGCTCGCTCCCTGGGGCGAGCGTCCGTCACAGCAGGCGCTCGCCGCAGCGCTGCAGCCGCTGCTCACCGCCATGCCGGGTGCAAGCGTGCGTATCTCCAGCCCGAACAGCCTGGGCCTGCGTGGCAGTGGAGGCCTGGAAGTGGCACTGGTCGGCAACGAGTACGAGGAGATCTTCCAGGCCGCTCAGGCGCTCGCCTACGCCACGGATACGGAGCTGGACACCATCCTCGCGCCCCGGGTGTCCTATCAGCCCACCCAGCCGCAGCTCTCGGTGGCGGTGGATCGCCGGCGAGCCGCTGACCTGGGTGTACCGCTGGACGACCTGGCAGCGACCCTGCAGGCGATGATCGATGGTCAGGAGCTGGTGGACCTGAACGTCGGGGACGAAGCCATCCCGATTTTCCTGGAAGCGCCGAGCGGCGCCATCGACGAGCCGGCAGACCTGGTCAACCTGTTCGTCCGTGCGGGGGATGCGGGCCTGGTCCCGCTCTCCAGTCTGGTGACGATCCGCGAAGAAGGCGTGGCCGCCGAGCTCGACCGTCATGCCCAGCGCCGGGCCATCGAGATAGACGGGGAGATCCGTGCCGGAACCCCGCTGCAGACCGCCGTGGACGATCTGCAGGCGCTGGCGGACAGGCTCCTGCCAGCCGGCGTCGACCTCATCCCCCTCGAAGAGGCTGCGACCCTGGCCGAAGCCAATCGCGACGCGATGATCACCTATGTCATCGCCATGCTGGTGGTTTTTCTCGTGCTGGTCGCCCAGTTCGAGAGTCTCACCAGCGCCCTGGTCGTCATGGTGGTGGTGCCCTTCGGGCTCGCCGCGGCCGTCTTCGCCCTCTACCTGACCGGCACCTCGCTGAACGTCTACTCCCAGGTCGGCCTGGTCATGCTCGTCGGTCTCATGGCCAAGAACGGCATCATGCTGGTCGAGTTCGCCGACCAGCTCCGCGACCGCGGATCGACAGTGGACGAGGCCATCCGCGAAGCGGCGCGTGTCCGCCTGCGCCCCATCATGATGACGCTGATCTCCACGGTGCTGGGCGCGCTGCCGCTGATCATCTCGACCGGGCCGGGCGCCGAAGCCCGGCATGCCATCGGCTGGGTGGTGTTCGCCGGACTCGGGCTCGCCGCCCTCTTCACCCTGTATCTGACGCCGGTCGTCTACCGGCTGATCGCCCCCCGGGCACGGCCTCGAGCCGCCCGGGCGGGCACCCTGGCAGCGGAGCTGGAAGCGGCAGCGGCCACCAGGTAAGCCGCAACGACAGAACTTTCCGCCCGCGTCCGACAGGGTGGTTCCCAAACGGCCCGAAGAAAGCTATAACAAGTTTTAAGTTTGCGCCGGGGCGCAATGAGGGAGCGCACTGCGCAGGGGAGACTCAGTGAACGATACCGCCGGATTCAGACGGTCACAGCAGCGCGTCGGCCGGGTGCCGACGAGCGCCCGAATTTTCCAGGGCATCGGCGCGCTGCCCGACGTCTTCAAAGACTTCGCCATCAA
Source organism: Pseudomonadales bacterium (assembly GCA_050185825.1). GTDB lineage: Bacteria > Pseudomonadota > Gammaproteobacteria > Pseudomonadales > Azotimanducaceae > SZUA-309. Next base: position 20,167 of record JBFWZA010000003.1, read on the forward strand.
GACCTTTCTGCTTCTGTACTACAACCAGGTCCTGGGCCTGCCCGCGCTGCACGTTTCTGCGGTGCTGTTCTTCGCGCTGATCATCGATGCGGTGACCGACCCCATCGTCGGCTCCTATTCGGACCGGTTCCGCTCGCGCCTCGGCCGGCGTCACCCGTTCATGTATGCCTCGGCGATTCCCCTCGGCATCGCCGTCTACCTGCTGTTCATGCCGCCGGATATTCCCGCCGACCTGCCTCGGGAACCGCTGCTGATCGCCTGGCTGCTGTTCTTCCTCGTTGCCGCCCGGGTGTCCATGACCTTTTTCTACGTGCCCTGGAGCGCGCTGTTTGCCGAGTTCTCGGACGACTACGAGGAGCGGAGCATCATCGTCACCTACCGCTTCTTCTTCGCCTGGGTGGGCGGCATCAGTCTGTCGTTCTCCGTGTACACCTGGGTTTTTCCCGCAACCCCCGGCTTTCCGCTCGGCCAGCTCAACCCGGCCAACTACCAGAACCTGGCCATGGTGCTTGCCCTCTGCATTCCCACGGCCGTGCTGCTCACCACCCACCTGACGCGCAACCAGATTCCCTACCTGATGCAGCCCCAGGGCCTGCCGGCGCCGTTCCGGTTTGCGAGCGTGCTGGAGGACATGCGCCATGCCCTGTCGAACCGGGAGTTCCTGCTGCTGTTCGGTGCCGTGCTGACGAGCTCGGTGGTGATCGGCACGAACGGCGCCTTCGAGATCTACATGCGCACCTATTTCTGGGGTCTCGACACGGCGAGCCTGCGCTGGCTGGCCCTGTCCTTCACCGGGGCCCTCCTGGCGTTCGCGACCGTCGGCCTGCTGCAGCGGAAATTCGACAAGAAGCACCTGCTGGTGGGCTGCGCGATCCTGCTGATCGTCCAGGGCATGGCGCTGGTAGGACTGCGCTTCCTGGACGTGCTGCCGGCCAACGGCTCTGGCACGCTGCTGGTGCTGCTGGTCATCGACAGCATCATCAAGGGATATCTCGGTACCGTGGCGTTGGTGATGTTCATCTCCATGGTGGCAGACACCCTCGACGTGCAGGAGCTCAACACCGGGCTGCGGCAGGAAGGCGTATTCAACGCCGCCATCACCTTCTCCGCCAAGGCGACCTCCGGGCTCGGGCTGCTGGCGGCGGGCGCGCTGCTCGATCTGGTGGTGGGATTCCCCCGGGGCACCACGGACGCCGCTGTGGATCACGATGTCCTCGTCCGGCTCGGCGCCGTGGACGGCTTTCTCGTGCCGCTGTTCAACGTGGTGTGGATGTACCTGGCGCTGAAATGCTCGCTCACCCGCGAGGCACACGCCGAGGTGCGGCGTCAGCTCGACGACCGGCGGCGGGCTACCGCCTGACCGCATCGGTCAGGGCCAGACCGGATCGGTCAGGCCTTGACCAGATCGCCTTCCAGATACTTGCCGCCCAGCCAGTAGTGCCAGGCGGCCCAGAGGTTGACCATGCCGCAGATCAGCAGCGCGTAGCGCAGGGACTCGGTGCCGTAGGAACCGGACAGCAGCTCGCTCAGGAAACCGACCGCAAAAGGTCCGAGCCCGAGACCGATGATGTTGAGCACGAACAGCAGCACCGCCGCCGCTACGGCCCGCATGCGCAGCTCGACCAGACCCTGCGTCTGGGAAAAGGTGGTCGCCTGGTAGAAGTTGCCGAGCATCACCGGCAGCACCAGCGCGAGGAGCGCCCAGTGCGGATCGGGCAGCAGGTAAACGCCAAAGGAAAACGGCACCGCCAGCGCCAGCGCGACGGCCACCAGACGCAGATACCAGCGCGTGTCCCGGGCGCCCAGACGGTCGGCAAGAAAACCACCCCAGGCGATGCCGATGCCGCCGGGGATGCCGAGAATCAGGCCAAGCCAGGTGCCGATCTCGCCCGTGCCCATGCCGTGAGAGCGGATGAAGAAGGCCGGTACCCAGTTGACGACGCCATAGCCGACGAAAGCGGTGAGCGCACCGCCGAAGGCCATGTGCCGGAACGCCCGTTTGCGCCAGAGCAGGGCGAACGTTTCCTTCACCGTCGGCATCTCGCTCGTGTCCTGGCGGCCTTCCGCCATGCCCCGGGCCGGCTCCCTGACGGTGAAGCGGACGATGAGCGCCAGCAGCAGGCCGGGTATGCCCACCACGAAGAAGGCGGCACGCCAGCCGAAGAACTCGTTCATCCAGCCGCCGGCGACGAAACCGAACAGAATCCCCACCGGAATGCCGAGGGAGTAGATGCCAAGCGCGGAGGCCCGCTTCTCCGGTGGGTAGTAATCCGAAATCATGGCATGCGCCGGCGGGCTGCAGCCGGCCTCGCCCACCCCCACCCCGATGCGGGCAATGAGCAGGTGCCAGAAGTTCATGGCGAAACCGGACAGCGCCGTCATGGCGCTCCAGACCGCCAGCGCCGCGGCGATGAGGTTGCGCCGGTTGTGCTGATCCGCCCAGCGGGCGATGGGAATGCCGAGCGTCGCGTAGAACAGCGCGAAGGCGAACCCGGTGAGCAGGCCGAGCTGCGTGTCGGAGAGCCCCAGGTCCTGCTTGATCGGTTCCAGCAGGATGGACAGGATCTGCCGGTCGATGAAATTGAACGTGTAGACGACGACCAGCACGCTGAGCGCATAGGTCCGGAAGGACGGCTGATCAGCCGCCACGGTCGAAGGCTGTGGCATGTAGGATCCCCTCTCGCACCCCGGAAAGACAGACGGATCCGGGTCGAAGGAGATTAAAACACGTTTCAATCGGTTGGCTACCCGTTGACGGCTCTGTGAGACAGACATCGTCGATCTCTGCGACAATGCGCCCTACTCACGGAGCACCATGATGCCGACCCGGGAAGAAGCCAAGGAAATACGCCGCAACCGCATTCTCAGCGCAGCGAGGGATCTGATCCGCGAGACGGAAAAGACCCGCTTCTCCATGCGGATGCTGGCCGAGCGATCCGGCGTCAGCCTCGTGACCCCGTACAACCTGTTCGGGTCCAAGCAGGCGATCATGGGCGCGCTGCTCGATGAGGATATCGACCTCTACGGCCGGAATCTCGCCCGCAGCCGCAAGGACCCGCTGGACCGGATCTTCCACGCCGTCACCCTCGGCACCCGGTACTTCGGTCAGGACGAGGGGTACTACCGCGCCGTGCTCTCCGCCGTGTACGCCGACGGCGGCAACGAGTACCGCAGCAAGTTCTCCGGGCCCCGTCTGGCGCTGTGGCGGTCACTCGTGAACGGCGCCATCGATGCCGGCTACCTGCGCCAGGACACGGATACCCGGGTGCTGGCCTACCACCTGTCATCGCTCTTCTATTCCAACATTCTGCCCTGGGCAGCGGGCCAGATTTCCGTGCGCGAGCTCGAGCAGCGCACGCTCTACGGGTTTGCCCTGGCGTTGTACGCCACCGTCCGGCCGGCGCATCAGGGTCGGCCGCGCGAGGTCATCGCCAACACCCAGGCACTGCTGGTCGACCTCCGCGAGGCGTCGCGGTCGGGCCGGGAAGCTCCGCAGAAGCCGAAAACGCGCCGATCGAAGAAAGCCCGCGGGACCGCGAAGGACCTCGCCAACGGCAGTGCTAGCGGCCTTTGAACTCGGGCTTGCGTTTCTCCACGTGGGACTGCACGCCTTCCCGATGATCCTCCGTCTTCCAGAGCTCGTCTGAGAGCAGCCGGCCGTACTCGTCCACCTCCGGCCAGTCCATGGTCAGCCCCTTGTGCACCATCCGCTTGATGGCCCGCTGGGCCAGCGGCGCGCCCCAGGACAGCTTCTCGACGAGCTCGTCCACCGCCGCAGGAAGCTCCGCCTGCGGGACCACGCGGGAGACCAGCCCCATCGCCAGCGCCTGCTGCGCCGAGATGAGCTCGCCGGACAGCAGCAGCTCCATGGCTCGGGACAGCCCGATGAGACGCGGCAGCATGAACGTGCCGCCGGCGCTGCCCACCACCCCGCGGCGCACGAAGAACGAGCCGAGCTTCGCGTTCTCGGAGGCGATGCGCATGTCGCAGAGCAGCGCGAGGTCCATGCCCATGCCGACCGCCGCGCCGTTGACCGCCGCGATGGTGGGCTTGGTGCAGCCGACGATGGCACCCACCACCGGTGTGGCCGCGCCGTCCCGGGAGCGGTAGCGCGCCAGGGTCGCCTCCGTCCGCCGTGAGGGATGCGCCTCCTCGGAGAGGAAGATCTCGTTGAAGTCGTCTCCCGCACAGAAACCCCGGCCTTCGCCGGTAAGCACCACGAAGCGGGTGTCCGGATCCGCGTCCGCCGCGCCGAAGGCGTCCACCAGCTCCACGTAGGTGCGCGGCCGCACCGCGTTCATGGCCTGAGGCCGATCGATGGTGATGATGCTCGCCAGCCCCCGGCGCTCGAGCCGGATGTCTTCGTAGTCCATGATTCCCCCTTTTTAGGAGCCCCTCCCTCTTCGGAAAAATTTATAACGCATTTTATTTATCTGGACAATCGAGCCGGGGTCCGTTGTACTCGTCGGGCAGGAGGCAAGCACCATGAGTCAATCCAAACCCCGCGGCCTGGACGCCGCCTTCGGCGGTGTCCAGACCAGCCTCGACGAGCAGCGAGCCATCTGGCTGGAAGCCCTTCACGAGGATGCCATCTGGGAAGGACCCACCTTCGAGACACCCATCTACATGGTGGGACGTGCGGCGACCAGCCGCTTCATGGAGTACCTGCTGGAAGTGGTGCCGAAGTTCTCGACGAAGCTCGTCGCCGCCTACCCGACGACGGAGCCGGATACCGTGATCATCGAATCCACGGGGGGCGGTGAAACCATTTTCGGCGGCGTCTACGAGCAGCGTTACTTCTCGAAGATCACCACCAGGGACGGCAGGGCGTTCCGCATGCGCGAGTACTGCAACCCGTTTCAGACCTACAAGGCTTTCGGCCGGGAGGCCTGGAACGCGCGGATCGCGGCCATCATGGCCGAGCACAACGCCGCCTGGCCGGCGTCACAGGCACCCGATCCGGCTCGACTCGATCAGACCAGCGTGTAGTCCTCGAGCTTTGGCTCCCGCGTCTGCTCCCAGAACTCGAGCAGCGTGAACGGCCAGTTCTGGGTGATGCGGCCGCTGGCGTTCTTGTACCAGGTGTTCACATCCGAACGGCCCCAGGCCATGCCCCGGTTGCCTTCGTCGATCCACTCGTTGTACGCATCGTGGACCTCCTGGCGGACGTTTAGCGCTTTGCCGTCCCGTGACATGGACAACGCCAGGCAGCCGAGGATGTAGCGCACCTCGCATTCCGAGAAGAAGACGATGCTGCCGTTGACCACGATGTTGGTGTTGGGTCCGTAGCAGCAGAAGAGGTTCGGAAAGCCCGGCACGGTGATGCCCTTGTAGGCGCGGGGCTCGCCGGCCCACACCTCGTGCAGCTCTCTGCCGTCGAGGCCGTAGATCTTCATCGGGTGCAGGAAGCTCGACGCCTGGAAGCCGGTGCCGTAGATGATGGCATCGAACTCGTATTCTTCGCCGGACTTCATGCGCACGCCCTGCTCGGTGATGCGCTCGATGGGGTCCGTGATGAGCGACACGTTGTCACGCCTGAGCGTGCGCAGGTACTTACCGTCGTCGATGAGGGCCCGCTTGGCACCCGGCGGGTAGTCGGGCAGGCACTTCTCGAGGAGGTCGGGACGATCACCGAGGTGCGCCTTCAGGTTCTCGACCAGCGCATCGCGGAACATCTGATTCGCCTCGCTGACCGACTCCTCCGGCCGGTTCCACCCGTCCTGAACGGTGACCGCCTGCAACAGGCCTTCCGCCGTGCGCCAGAACATGCTGAAGCGGAACCACTTGGCGTAGAACGGCACGTGCCTGAGCAGCCAGTGCTTGCCGGCCGGCACCTCCTGGAAGTACTCCTCGTTGGGCACGATCCACGGCGCCGTGCGCTGGAAGACGGTCACCGACTCGGCCTGCTCCGCGAGGATCGGCACGAACTGGAACGCGCTGCCGCCGGTGCCGATGACGCCGATGCGCTTGCCCGTGAAATCGTGCTCGTGCTCCCACTCCGCGGAATGGAAGGCGATGCCCTGGTAGGACTCCCGCCCGCGAATGTCCGGCAGCTTGGGTCGGTTGAGCTGACCCACGGCACTGATGATGGCGTTGGCCGAGAGCGTCTCTTCGTTGCCGTCCCTGTCCGCCACCTTCACGCGCCAGAGATCCGACTTCGCGTCGAACCGCGCCTCCGTGACCTCGGTCTCGAAGCGGATGTGATCGCGGAGCCCGTAATCATCCGCCATGTCCGAGAAGTAGGACTTCAGCACCGGCTGCGGCGAGAAGTGCTGGGGCCAGTCCTTGGGCCTGAAGGAATAGGAATAGGTGTGGTTGGCACTGTCCACCCGGCAGCCAGGATAGGTGTTCTCGTACCAGGTGCCGCCCACGTCGGCGTTCTTCTCCACCACCTCGAAGGGAATGCCCGAATCCTTGAGACGCTTGGCAGACAGCAGACCCGACATGCCGGCGCCGATCACCAGCACCTTGTAGTTCTGCCGATCCGCGACGGGAACCACTTCCAGCTTCGGCTGGGCATACGGATCCTCGCCGTGCAGCGACAGCTCGGAGGTGAGGAACTCCACGTACTCGCCCGCGACCGGACCGCCGACCAGGAAGGCGAGCATCTCCATGAGCTCGTCCTGGGTCGGCATGTAATAGGGCTTCGGGTTGTCCCGGTGCGCGGCCAGCGCCGCCTTCGCCCGCTCACGGACGGATGCCCGCTGAGCATCCGTCAGGCCGTCGTCCGGATTCAGGAACACCATCTGCGGACGGATGTCGCCGCGAATCAGGCCGAGATCGCCCGTCAGGTGAACGAGCGCCAGAATCAGGGACGGGAGGTGCGCTTCCTCCAGCACCTTGGCCAGACCGGCGTCGTCCAGGTCGATTGCTTCCAGGGTTTCGTCGCGTGACATGGGTTACCTCTCTAGTCTGAACGAATTGCGGATCTGATCTTCGGGAAGGCTGGATCCCGGAACGGTGCGCCGTCCGGCCGGAAGCGCATGCGGGTGAGCGGGTGCACCGTGGCGTCCACCCGATCGGCACGGCTTTCCACCGGCTGCATGCCGGGCCGCCACGCCACCACCGCATCCTCACCGAAAAACCGCAGGCTCAGCGTCCGGCGGCGTCCTGCCGCTGTGGTGGCGCCACCGCCGTGCAGGATGGCCGGATGGAAGACCACCACGTCGCCCGGCTCCGTGCCCCAGGAAACGATGGGCCAGCTCGCGCGGTCCGCCTCGATGTCGGGCAGCCGGGGAAAGCTGCCCTCACCGTAGATCGGCGCGGTGTCGTCCTCGGGATCGAACCGGGAGCCGTCGAAGAGCGGCCCGAGGTGCGAGCCACGCACGAACTCGAGCGCCTGCTCCGGCGGCACGGAGTCGAACGAAATCCACATCACGGCAAGCGCCGCGCCGCGCACCGGCAGGTAGGGGGCGTCCTGGTGCCACGGTGTGCGCCGGGTGTCGCCGCCTTCCTTCCTGAACACCTGCTCGTACATGAACCACACGTCCGGCTCGCCCCACAGTGCGGCGATGATGTCTCCCACCTCGGTGTCGCGCACGAGGCGATCATAAGCCGCGAGCGCAGCCGGATTGGCCAGGTCCTGATAGAACTCACCGCTGCCCTTCGAGGGCAATCGGGAAGCGCCCGGGCCAGGATGCTCGAGGCTCCAGTCGAAAGCTTCCCTGGCAAGGCGCAGGGTCTGTGCACAGAGCGCCCCGCGCAGACACACGACCCCGTCGGCCCGGAACGTGCGGGCCACTTCCGGCCCCGGCACTGCTGACTGCGCGGCTGCCTGTCTGGAGTCTTCGTTCATGTCCGATGCGTCTCTCTGCTCCCGCTGCGACCGGCTAGGAATCACCGGCATCGAGCCGGGCCAGCAGCGCGTCTTCGGCGCTGAAATCGAAGCGGTAGCTGCCGCGCCCTTCCTTCCGGTACCAGTCAAAAGAATCCCGATAGCCCGCCTCGATGCCGAACTTCGGCGCCCACTCGAGGTGGTCGAGCGCCTTGTCGATGGACATGATGGCGGAACCCGCCACCGCCTCTCCCCAGTGCACCAGAGGCGGGCGGTGCGTGCGGGCCAGCGCCTGAGGCACGTGAACGATGTCCGGCGTCACCCCCATGGCGCGCGCCACCAGGTGCACCACGCCCAGGATGCTCGCCACCTCGCTGCCCGACACGTTGTACGCCTGTCCTTTTGCCCGCTCGTTGCCGATCAGCGACATCATGCAGCGTGCCACGTCGTTGATGTGGACGAGCTGGGTGACGGCAAAGCCATCCCCCGGAATCAGCACGGGACGTCCGGCCTCGAGCCGGGCAAAGAAGATCGGGTCCCTAGTCGGGGCCGGACTGCGCGGTCCCATGGTGTGGCCCACCCGCAGGCAGGTGGCCGGAAAGCCATCCTCTGCGAACGCCTCGAGGAGCAGATCCTCGCAGCGCACCTTGCCCACACCATAGGCCTTTCTCGGATCGTCGTCCGTCGGGTCGTGGCGCGGAAAGTCCTCACGGATCGGCAGCACGAAGCTGCGCCGATACACCGCCTGGGAACTGGTGAACACGTAGTGGTCGAGTCGACCCCGGAACAGGCCCACCATGGGCAGCACGTCCTGGGGGGTGAAGGCGGTGTTGTCGAAGAACACGTCGAAATCATCGCGCCTGGAGCTCAGGGCCGCTTCGAACGCCCCGGGTTGCCGCCGGTCCGCGTGAATGCGATCCACGCCCTCCGGTAGCGCCACCTCGTGGCTGTTGATCACGGTCACGGCATGGCCGGCTGCCGCCAGCTCGCGGACGAGCTCGAGGCCGATGTAGCGGTTGCCGCCACTGACAAGGACACGAACAGGTTTCACGGAGTGCCTCAGGTACCCGTGAACCGGGCGTCGCGCCGCTCCAGGAACGACGCAACCCCTTCCCGGTGGTCGTCGCTGGCGAAGCACTCCGCCAGCGCCTGGGCATGGCGGGCCATGTGCGCGTCAACCGGCGACACCAGACCCTCGTAGACCAGCGCCTTGATCCGGCGCTGGGAGAACGGTGAGCCTCTGGCGATGCTGGCGGCCAGCGACCGGGCCGCTTCCGCGAGATCCTTGGGCGCCACCACCTGATGCACGTAGCCCAGCGCGAGCGCCGCATCGGCGCTCAGGAACTCGCCCGTGTAAAGCAGGCGCAGCGCGTTGGCGGTGCCGATCAGCCGCGGCAGCAGCCAGCTTCCGGCGCCCGTGTCCGGCACCAGCCCCCGGTGCACGAAGTTCCAGGCGAAGCGCGCGTTCGGGGTGGCGATGCGGATGTCGCACTGGGACGTGAATTCGGCGCCCATCCCCACGGCCGGACCGTCGACCGCGCAGATCACCGGCTTCGGGCAGTCGACGATAGGCCACCAGCGCGGCCGGTCGGACGAGCCGGCGCCGCCCCGGCTGCCCCGCTCGTCCTCCGGCGTGTCAGACAGATCCGACAGATCCGTACCGGCGCAGAATGCACCCGGGACACCGGTGAGGATGATCACCTTCGCGGCCGGATCCGCCCCCGCCTCGCCAATCCGGGAGATGAACTCCCGGAGCATGGCGTAGGTCATGGCGTTCTTCTTCTCCGCCCGGTTAATGGTCAGCGTGCCGATGCCGTCCGCGCAGTCGTAGAGGATGAGGTCCGACATGTCAGGCAATGGCCTTCAGCTTCTTGCGCAGCTTCGCCACTTCGTCACGCAGCTCCGAGACGCAGGCGGCGAGCTCCGCGACATCCGCCGGCATGCCGGCAGTGCCGTTGGCTCCCGCGCAGACGCGGTCGTACTCCGCTCGAAGACGCCGACCGCTGTCCCGCTCCTCCGCGATGTAGCGTCCGAGCAGAGCGCCGGTTTCTGGGTCGATCGTGGTGTCGTTGAAGAAGCCCCGGAACGGGTCGCGCTCCTCACCGCCGCTGTTGCCCCCGGTGAGCATCGCCACCTTCTCCGCGTCGGTGGCGTCCGAGCAGGCGCAGGCGAGCAGCCCGTCGAAGTCCTTGAAGACCTGATAGGCGCTGGTCTCGTCCACCTCGTAGCCCAGCTCGCACATGCGCTTGGTGAACGCCATGGCGTGCTCGCCCTCGCGGATGGCCACGAACTGCAGCGCGGCTTTGAGCTTTGCATCCTTTGTCGTATCCGCCCAGGTCTGCAGCAGCTTTTCGCCCTTCGCTTCGTTCACCGCGATGGAGTTCAGCAGCGGGATGTAACTCAGTTCACTCATTGTCTTCTCCTCTCCTTGGTTTCAACGCGCTGCCTGCTGCCTGGGCGAATCCGCCTGCTCAGCGAGTAGCGCGCGTTTGCGTTGCTCTGTGAATTCGTGGAGCCGGGCCATGTAGGCGGCGCGCACGTGATCGCGGCCGTGGGGTCCGAGCTTGTCGAACCAGTCATCCTCACCCAGCATCTCGCCGAGGCGCGGCGCGTTGCGATGCATCATCTGCACGTCTACCCGCTTCGGCTCGAGGCCGCGCAGAATGCCGCGGTTGAAGTGGGAGTGCAGGGTGATCCGCTCACCCGGCTCCGACCGGTCGCCCTGCCAGTGCCAGACGCCGTGCGTGAAGTACACGACCGATCCCTTGGGCATCTCGATGGGGATGCCTCGATCCATACCCTCGCCCTTCCTCGGTCCCCGACGTTCCCGATGGGATCCCGGTACGATCCAGGTGGGACCCGAGGCGACCGTCCAGTCCTCCATCGCCCACACCCCGACGCCGGTCATGGCGAACTCCGGATAAGGCTCCGGCACCATGGAGTAGTCGGTGTGGATGGGAATGGTGCCCGGTCCGGGACCACGCCGGATGGACGACAGCGAGGCGATCACCGCACCGCGTCCGAGGCTCGCATCGATCAGCGTCATGAGCCGAGGGTTCTGCGCGGCGCGCTCGAACTCGGGGCCGTGGTAGAGCATCCACTGCAGCTGATAGGTGTTGTGCGGCAGCAGGGCTCTGAGCGTGGCCGCACGCAGCGCGTCCGCGAACTCCGGTGCCACGGCGCGCTCGAGCACGGTGTAGCCGTGCTCCTCCACCTCTCTGACGTTGGCGCCGACGCCGAGCTTCCGGGCCCGGTGCGCCAGATCTGGGTTCTCCACCGTTCTGCGGCCCATATGGTCGTGCAGCACACCGAGCAGCTCCCGGGTGCCGGCATGATCGATACGCCCGCGCACCCGGATCGCATCGCGGCCGTAGAGGTGCGCGACGTCGCGGCGCAGGTCGTCGAGCGCACCGGGGACCAGCACGCCGACGGTCTGGGCGGCGGTGAGGGCAGCCTGATAGTCCCCCTGCACGGAAAGCTCGGCATCGGCCACGGGCTCACGGCCCACGGTGACGGACTGGCCGTCGTAGCGAATCCCCAGGCGCGCCAGGTTGTGATCGAGCTTCAGGTGCTCGGGGGCGTCCTCGAGGCACACGTCGAGCGAGAACGGACCGATGCTCTCCGCCCGGCGTCGGGTTTCCGCCTGCAGAAACGTTCGCGCCTCGTCGAGCCAGCGGTCGGAAAGATACTCGCAGTGATGCGGTAGCGTGATCATCCGATCTCCCCCTTTCAGACATGCCACCCCGATCGGTCCCCGCGTCCGGGCTGGCTGCCCAAGAATATACCCGGCGGCGAATTTTTAAAATGCGTTATAACTCCCTCGCAACAACGCGGGTCAGCCGCCGTCCGCAGCCCGCGGAGTGCGGGGCGCGGTATCATCCGCCCTCGGACTGGAAAGAGGGGAATCCATGAAATTCGACCTGATGGCCGGCAGCAGCACCTGGGCGGCCACCGGCAACCTGGCCCGCGAGCTCGAGAAGGCCGGCTTTTCCGGGATGCTGTTCACGGAGGCCGGGCAGGTGCCGTGGATGATGATCGCGGCGGCCTCCATGGCGGCACCCACCCTGGAGTTCTGCACCGGCATCGCCGTCGCCTTTCCGAGAAGCCCCATGATCTCCGCCCAGGTCGCCTGGGAGCTGGCGCAGAACACCGGTGGACGTTTCCGGCTGGGACTGGGATCGCAGGTCCGCGGCCACATCGAGCGCCGCTACGGCGCCACCTGGGACAAGCCCGCGCCGCAGATGCGCGACTACGTCAGCGCCTTCAAGGCCTGCATCCGGGCCTTCCGACGGGAGGAGAAGCTCCACCACGAAGGGCCCTATTACCGCCTGTCGCTGCTGCCCGCCCAGTGGTCGCCCCCGCGTCACGACTTCGAGGACGTGAAGATCGACATCTCGGCCGTGGGTCCGCACATGTGCCGGGTGGCGGGCGAGCTCTGCGACGGCATCCACGTTCACCCCATGCATTCCATGGCCTATCTCGAGAACCGGCTCAAGCCCGCCGTGGCTGCCGGTGCCGCGAAGGCGGGACGCAGCCCTTCCGACATCGACCTGATCGTGCCGGTGTTCGCGGTACCGGGCGACACACCGGAAGAGCGGGCACCGCTGGTCGCCCGGGCGAAGACCCAGATCGCCTTCTACGGATCCACCCCGAACTATGCCTTCCAGTTCGACGATCTGGGATTCGACGGCACCACGGCAAAGCTCGGAGCGCTCATGAAAGCCGGCGACATCGCGGGCATGGGGGCGGCCATCACGGACGAGATGCTCGAGCACTTCGCCCTGGTGGCGAGGTGGGACGACCTGGCCGACGCCCTGCTCGCACGCTATCGGGGCGTGGCCAGCCGGGTGGTCATGTATCTCGCCGCCGAGGACATTCACCGCAATCCGGGCAACCTCCCGCGCTGGGGCGAGATCGCCCGAGCCGTGTCCGCCGCCTGACGCCATGGAGGTCGTCGGCGAAAACCGGATCTTCGGCGGGATCCAGGGGGTCTACCGCCATCAGAGCACCGCCACCGGCACCCCCATGACGTTCAGCGTGTTCGTGCCACCCGGCTCGCCAGGGGAACGACGGCCGGTGCTGTACTGGCTCTCGGGGCTCACCTGCACGGAGGAGAACTTCACGGTGAAGGCCGGTGCCCAGCGCGTGGCAGCCGAGCTCGGCATCGTCGTGGTGGCGCCGGACACCAGCCCCCGCGGCGAGGGCGTGCCCGACGACCCGAATGGCGCCTGGGACTTCGGCCTGGGTGCGGGTTTCTACGTGGACGCCACCGCAGCACCCTGGCACCGGCACTACCGGATGCGGACCTACGTGGAGTCGGAGCTGCCGGCGCTGGTGGCCTCACGCTTCCCCGTGGACCCCGATCGCCAGGCGATCTCGGGACATTCCATGGGTGGACACGGCGCGCTGACGGTGGCGCTGCGCAATCCGGAGCGCTTTCGCTCCGTGTCCGCCTTCGCGCCCATCGCCTCCCCCATGCACTGCCCGTGGGGGGAGAAGGCGCTCGGCGGCTATCTGGGACCCGACCGGTCCACCTGGCGCAGCTATGACGCCTGCGCCCTCATCGAGGACGGCGCCCGGGTTCGAGACATCCTCGTAGATCAGGGCACGGACGATACGTTTCTCGACACCCAGCTCCGGCCGGAGCTGCTGGAGGCGGCCTGCCGCCGGGCCGGTATTCCGCTGACGCTGCGCCGGCAGCCCGGCTACGATCATTCCTACTACTTCATTGCCAGCTTCATCGAGGATCATCTGCGCTGGCACGGTGAGCGGCTCCGGGAGGGTTCGTGAAGGTATTCATCAGTGTCGACATGGAGGGCATCTCCGGCCTGGTCCGCTGGGCGGACGTCTCGTCCAAGGGCATCGACTTCGAACGCAACCGGCGGCTGATGACGCTGGATGCCAACGCCGCCGTGGAAGGCGCCTTCGCCGCCGGCGCCACGGAGGTGGTGGTGGAGGAAAACCATGGCGTGGAGGATCTCTGCGTGCTCGACATGGAGCTCATCGATCCGCGCTGCCGCGTCATCCGCGGCGCGGGGCGGCCCGGTGCCACCACAATGGCCGGGCTCGACAGCACCACCGGTGTGGTGCTGCTGATCGGCCATCATGCGCGCGCCGGCTCCTTCCCCGGTATCATGGCGCACACCATTTCCTACGGCGGCTTCCGGCTGGTGAGCCTCGGCGGCGAGCCCATCGGCGAGCCGGACTTCTTCGCCCTGCGCGCCGCGGAGGTGGGGGTGCCGATCGGCATGGTGAGCGGCGATCAGGTCGTCGCCGGACAGGTGCGGGCACGCTGTCCTGCTGCGGAGACCGTGATCGTCAAGCAGGCGCTGGCCAATCAGTCTGCCGAGTGCATCCCGCCGGCTCGCGCCAGACGCCTGATCGCCGCCGGTGCGGCGCGTGCCGTCACCCGGGCGATGCGTGGTGAGCTGCCGACCTGCGAAGCCGGCGGTCCTTACGAGTTCGAGGTGGAGATGCGCGAGCCGGTCGGTGCGGCCATGCGGGAGAATCTGACGCCGCTGGAGGGGTTCGAGATCCTGGACGATCGGGTGGTGCGCGTCGTCGCGCCGGACATGGATCTGGGCTTTCGCCGGGTCGCATACCTAGGCTACGCGAACCGGCCCGGCGTCACACGGCACTGAACGGGCACCGCTTCGCTACTTCTTGCGGTTGAAGCGATCCCGCGCCGTTCTGGCATCGTGGGTCATGGCCGTGAGCCAGCTCTGATCCGCATCGGCAAAGCTGGCCGTGCGGTTCAGCGCGCCGGCGGTGGCGTTCACCGCTTCCTTGATCATGGCCGTGGCCACCGCCGGCATCTCCACCACCGTCCGGGCGAGCTCCATGGCCTTCGCCACCGTCTGACCGTCCGCCACCACCTCCTCGGCCAGTCCCCAGTCGAGCGCGGTGCGTGCGTCCATCTTCTCGCAGAGGATGCAGATCCGTTTTGCCCGTGCCGGACCCACCAGTTTCACCAGCCGCGGCAGCGCACCCCACTGCAGGTTGAGGCCGATCTTCACCTCCGGCACGTAGAGGTAGCAGCTCTCGCCGAGCACCCGCCAGTCGCAGGCCAGCGGCAGCGCCACACCGGCACCGACGGCCAGCTTCTCCATGGCGGCGATGGTGATCTGCGGCATGGCCTCCCAGGCCTCGCACAGCCGCACGCCGCGGAAGTAGATCTGCCGCTTTTCGAGATCGGACAGGTTCGGATCGCTGCGCGCGCCGAGATCCTCCAGATCCGCCCCGGCGGAGAAATAGTCTTTGCTGCCCGTCAGCACGACCGCGCGGGTTGCCAGGTCGTCGTGAAACGAGCGTGCCACTTCCGTGAGCTCGAGGATTAGCTGCCCATCGAAGGCGTTGAGGTTCTTGTGCCGGTCGAAGGTGACCAGGGCGATCGGTCCGTCCCGCTCCACGGTAACGTATGGGTCCGCCATCTCTCATCTCCCCAGAGGAAAAACGGCAGTCTACCGGAACCGTGTCCCGTTCCGGCAGTTGCAGTCGCAAACGGCCGGTTGCAGTCGCAACCGGGCCCGGAATCCGTACACTGTGCGCCCTCCAGTCACCCGCCAGGACGCTGACGAGCTCATGACCGACGACTACCGAGACCGCCACCATCCCTTCGAAGGCTGCTTCAACTTCCGGGACATCGGCGGCTACCCCACCACGGACGGCCGCAGCGTCCGCTGGGGCCGCTACTACCGGGCCGGACGGCAGGACCGGATGACCCCGGCAGACCTGGAGAAGGTCCGCTCGCTGGGCATCCGCACCCAGATCGACCTGCGCCGTCCGGACGAGGTGCGCGAGCAGGGACCGGGACCGCTGCCGGATCTCGGCGCCGTCTACCACAACATTCCGGTGATTCCCGAGGGCGGCACCGACCAGCTGTCGCGCATCGTCGGCGACACCGGCATCTCCGGACGCCGCTACCTCGGCTATCTGGAGTTCGGCCCGGATGCCTGGCGGCGCATGTTCGAGCTCTTTGCCGACGCGGCGAGCCAGCCCATCGTGCTGAACTGCACCGCCGGCAAGGACCGCACCGGTGTGTCCACGGCCTTTCTGCTGGCCGTGCTCGGCGTGGACCGGACGCTGATCGAGGCGGACTACCTGCTCACCAACCTGGACGTGCCGCGTCAGGCGACGTTCCTCGAGCGGACCACCGGGTTTCCGGAAGGCATCTCCCGGGAAGACATGATCCGCCTCGCCGGCGTGCCGGAGACCGCCATGCGGGACTTCCTCGATGGTCTGGAGGCGCGCTGGGGTGGACCGCTGGGTTATCTCGACAGCATCGGCATCGGCGCGGACACCCTGGATTCGGTCAGGAAGGCGTTTCTCGAGGAGGAGTAGCTCCCGGCGAGGGGCACCGGCAGTTCAGCCGAGTACCTTGACGAACGACTCGGCCGGCATGGGCTTGCCGAACCAGTAGCCCTGCAGCAGGTCGGCTCCCAGCTCCCGCAGCGCCTCCGCGGTTTCCGCGTCTTCCACGCCTTCGGCGACCACCTTCATTCGAAACGTGTGCGCCAGGTCGATGATGGCCCGGACGATGTCGTGATCTCTCGGGTGCTCGAGCATGTTGGTCACGAACGAGCTGTCGACCTTGAGCACGTCGACCGGCAGATCCCGGAAGGCAGCCAGCGACGAGTAGCCGGTACCGAAATCGTCGATGGCAATCCGCACACCCAGGGCGCGCAGCTGCGCAAGCGCCGACAGGGTGCCCTGCTCGTCGGCGAGCATCGCTTCCTCGGTGATCTCCAGCGTCAGGCGCTCCGCCGGCAGGCCGAAGATCGACAACGCATCCCGCACGGTGGGAAGCAGCTCCTCATCCTTGAGCAGCACGGGCGAGACGTTGACCGCCACCGACGCGGCTCGGGGCCAGCGGGAGGCCTGAGCAATCGCGGCCTTCACCGCGAACCACGTCACCTGTCCGTGCACGGCACACTGATCCAGGTAAGGGATGAACTCGCTCGGCGGGCGTACGCCGTGCCGCGGATCGTGCCAGCGCATCAGTGCCTCCGCCGAGACCACGTTGCCGTAGCCCGCATGCACCAGCGGCTGGTAGTACATGACGAACTCACCGCGCTCGAACGCGAGCTCCACCTCGCGCACCCGACGGATGGATACCGCATCCGATTCGACCGGCGCATCCCGGATCACGAAGAAACGGTTCTGGCGTCTGGCATCGTTCAGCCCCGATTCCGCCATCCGCATCCGTCGCTTCGAATCATTGCCGTCGGCCAGCGGCGGCACGAACGCGGAGTGGACGATGGGCTTGATTTCCTCGTCGACGACGCCGATCGGCGCTTCGAACAGCCGATGCAGCTTCGCACCCGCCAGCTCGAGCTGGATCGGATCGGACACCCGGTGCAGAACCACGCAGTACTTGTGGGGTTGCACCTTGATCAGCTCGTCGCCTTCCCGCACGAAACGCTGCACGCGCCGACTGAACTCGTCGAGAAACAGGTCCATGGACGCCTGGCCGAGCTCCGCGAAGACCTCACCCGCGTTGTCCAGCTCCACCAGGGCGAGTGTGGATCCCGTCGGGGTGTTCATGCCGGCGCTAGAGGAAGAATTCGTCCGGCTGGATGCCGTGTGCGCCTGGCTCCAGCTCGCGCGTGATCCAGCGGTCTCCCTGCCCGCCGCCGGTGCCGTAGCTGGCCAGATCGATCACCGTCAGGGTGGCATGCCGATTGCCCTGCCCGTCGAGAACCAGGGCAACCTTGGGGCGCAGACGGCGGGCCGAGTTCTGCTGCACCACGATGCCGATCTCGCCGGTGTTCAGCTCGACAACGGAACCGGTAGGAAACAATCCGATCGCCTGCATGAACTGCTCGACCAGCGCGCCCTGAAACAGCAGGTCCTTGGCATCCGCGAGCTCCTGCATGGCTTCGAACGAAGACCGGCAGCCGGCAAAAGGCCGGGATGTGATCATGGCATCGTAGCTGTCCACCAGCCCCGCAATCCTCGCGAACATGGGGATCTCCATGCCGGCGGTGCCATGCGGATAGCCGGAGCCATCGAACCGTTCGTGGTGCGCACCGACCATCTCGATGATCTCCCCGGGCACGTCGCCGGCTTCCTTCAGCATCGTCAGGCTCAGATCGACATGACTGCGCACCTCGGTTCGGGTCCGATCGTTCAGCGGCTCCGAGGATTTCGGAATCGCCTCGTCGATGCGGGTCATGCCGACGTCGAGCAGCGCGGCACCGAGCACCAGCTTCTCGAGCTGATCCCGGTCCAGGCCGAGGTGGCGGCCGAGCACCGCCGCCCAGACGGCAACGGCAATGCTGTGTCCGTACAGGTAGTCACCGCGCCGCTTCATCCGAACCAGCGCGGCCAGCGCCTGGCTGTTGCGCAGCACGCTCTCCAGCAGCGGGTTTACCGCCGCCCGGATGACGTCCACGTCCAGGTGCGCACCGGTTTTGAGCTGGCCGAAGACCTTTGCCATGGCCTCGTTGGCGCTGGTGAGATCGACCTCGGCCGTCTTGATCTCGCTCTTGAGGTCCGATCGTTCCCGATAGGTACGGCGCGGCTTTGCGTGCTTGACGACTTCTGCGGCGGTGGAGCGCCGACGCGGGTCCACGTAGACAAAGGCGCAGTGCTCGGCAACGAACTCCGCGTCTTCCCGGCTCGTGATGTAGAAGCCCTGCAGGGCGAACGGCGTTTCCAGCCAGGGCCGATCGAGCGCCGCCACGTACATGCCGGGCTGAAGACTCGCTGCCGGGACCTCGAGGTAGTTCGAACTGTCTGAAAACTCAGCACGCATCATGCGAGTTTATTGCCGATCTGGTCGGCCGCGCCGGAACTGGATCACAGGACGATCAGTGTCGAGCGTCAGCTCCCCGGCGGCCGCAACCTGTAGATCGCTCTGAGGGTGGCGGCCATCACCGGCTGGGACGTCTCGCGGACGTAAGCGTCGACCTTCGCGTCCACGAACTGGTGACCCTTGCGCTCGAAGAGATCGGCGACCGCACACTCGACCACGAGATCCGTGTCCGGTTCGACGACGGCGTAGAACTGAGAGTCGGTCTGCACGTGCACCCAGGGATTCATGTAGGTATTGCTGGCGAGCGCCCAGTTGGTCAGTCCCAGCAGGAATCCGCCGTTCGCGAGCCCGCGATCGTCGAGCCGGTGAATCCTCGGCATCGCGCGTGGATCGCTGAGGTAGGTTGCCATGTGGTGCGCCGCGTTCCAGCGCGCCGGCAAGGCGTGCATTCCTCTGTCGCGAAGCCGTTCGAGTACCTCGCGGCTGACGGGTTCGACGGCCTGCCCGCGCACCAGCAGCGGATCATTGCGCCGGACCGGCGGCGACGGCGGATCCTCCACGAGGCTGAGCGTGCCGCTCGCGCAGCGGGTACCTTCCTGATCGACAAGGGTTGCCCGATACGACCGATCGGTGACCTCCGAGACATCGACATCGAACTCGTAGCCGTCGTAGAGCGGCCGGTGGACGACGATCTCGGCGTGACCCGAGCGCAACCACTCCTCGCCCCAGGCTTCTACCGCCGGGTGCATGAGGTAGGCGGAAATGGTGACCCCGGGAACCAGGCCGCCCTTGAACCCGTAGGCCTTCGCCATCTCGTCGGAGTGGATCTGGTTGCTCGACTCGGTGGCCTGGTTGAAGGCGGTGGCGTGCCAGGGTGCGGGGACGGTGCTCATCCCTGCATGTTACCCGGCTGCCCGGCTCCGGCTGAAGTGCCTTGATCAGGCAGCGGCGTATTCGGACAGCAGCGCCCGGTAGGGGACGGGCTCGACGATGCCGAGCTCGCTGCGGATCTCGTCGAGCGGTCGGGCCAGCAGCGACTCCCAGTCCTGCCCGGGCAGCCAGGCGGCGCGTCGGCCGTCCCCGTAGCCACGACGGACCGCACGGAACACACCGCTGCCGAAGGTCTCCCGCATCTTGAAGGACCCGACGAGGACGATGAAGCCGATACCGCGGTTGCGCGTCTGGGCGTAGGTGAAGGCCAGCAGGCAGAGCTCGCCGAGCTCGTCGCGGCCGTAGCCCGTGATCGTGTGCCAGAGGTCGTGTTGGTCGCGCAGCCGCTTGCCGTAGCGTTCCATGCCCGGGTCCGTCCAGCGATCCTGGTCCACCTCACTGGCTTCCACGAGACCGTCGGCGCTCAGGTTCTCGCTCTCCACGAAGCTCAGGTAGGCTCGCCCGAGGCTCGCGGACGGCATGGCACGCAGCGCATCGCGATCGCGCAGCGTGTCCAGAAGCTCGGCCGGCCGCCCGAGAATGGTTTGCGCGGCAGGCAGCTTCAGGAAGCGCCGGTAACCCCGCTCTATGGAGGAGCCGGCGAGCGCCCGAACGATGGTGAACACCTGGGCGGTGTCCTCCGGGTCGTTGATCAGCCGGCGGATGGCTTTCAGCGCCACCAGCGGCTGCATCCGGGTGCTCTGGGGATTGGTTTCGACGGGCATTTCGTGCGACCCTTATCAACAACGATGTTGATAGTATCTTTATAAACATGAATGTCAATAGGCGCACCCGCCGCACCCCCGAGGAAGCCCGGACGCTCATTCTCGAGACGGCCGAGCGGCGGCTGGCGGAGATGGGCCTGGAAGGATTGAACGTCGTCGGCCTGGCGAAGGCGGCCGGGATCAGCCACGCCACCCTGCTCCACCACTTCGGCAGTGCCGACGAGATGCGCCAGGCCCTCGTGCAGCGGATGAGCGAACGTCTGATCACCGAGGCGGTGGCGGCCATCGGTGACAACGACGAGATCACCGCCGTCATGCGCGAGCTCTTCGACGTGTTCTCCACCGGCGGGCACGCCAAGCTGCTGGCCTGGCTCGCCATCGAGGAAGGTCAGCGCCCGGTGCCGAGCCCGGCGCAGTTCGCGCTGTTCGACGGGCTGATCCGGGCGAGCGCAGAGTCCATGCTCGGCGGCGACATCGCCACCGCCCGCAACCTGTTGACCCTGGTGGTCAGCGCGGCCATCGGGCTCGGGGTGGCGGGCGGGCAGCTGATGGATCTGGTCGGCATGGACGAGGCCGACCGTCGAGTGTTCCCGGACTGGCTCGCCGGGCGGATCGGACTGCGTCGCGACGACGCCTGAGCTCAGAGCCGGCTCAAGCCCTCCCGCACCGTCCGCAGCAGCGCATCGGATCGTTCCCGATCCGTGCACACCCGCGACAATGCCAGGGCGCCGATCAGCGCGCTGACGGCGAGCATCCCGTCGCGCTCGCTGCCGAGCGCCTTCGTGGCGGTCGCGATCAGCCCTTCCACCTGAGCGCTCATGGTTGCCTTCAGGCCGGCCTCACCGTGACCGACCTCGGAAACCAGGGCGGCGATGGCGCAGCCGGACTCCGGATGATCGCGATGCGCGGGGCTCAGGTAGCCGCGCACGAACGCCTCGAAATCGTCCCTTGCCGTGCCGGCGCCGCTGTCCTTCCGGCGGTTCTGCACACCGAGCGCCAGCGCCTGCTTCAGCGCTTCCTCGAGCAGCTCCGTGCGGGAGACGAAGTGATTGTAGAAACCGCCGTGGGTGAGGCCCACCGACTCCATGAGCCCGGCAACGCTCACGGACTCGAGGCCGTCCCTGCGGATACGGGCTGCCGCCTCCGTGAGGATCCGCTCCCGGTTCCTCGCCTTGTCCGCCTGTGAGTGGCCCATGGGTCGGTCTCCCGTTCGACGTCGCTTGACATTCTGAATGATACTCATCATCTTCACCACTCGTCAGCATGATGAACATCATGCTGAATTCTGCCACTAACCAAGCCAGCAACCCAGTCACCCGCAAACGTCGTCCATGAACAGGAGTCGAAAATGTCCGAGCAACCCGTCCCCGGCCGTGTCTACTACGAGCGGGAAGAGCACATTCTTAAGATCGTCATCGACAATGCGGCCAAGCGGAACGCGTTCACGCCACAGATGATGGCGGAGCTGTCCGACGCCCTGACCGTGCTCGATCGGGATCCGGACCTCCGCGTTGGCGTGCTCTGCGCTGCCGGCGATCACTTCACCGCCGGGCTCGACATGCCGCTGTTTTTCGGACCGAACGCGAAGCCCGTGCCGCGGCCGGAGAATCACGTCGATCCGTTCGGCCTGACGAACCGCTGCAGCAAACCGCTGATCACCGCCGTGCAGGGCATCGTCTTCACGGTGGGCATCGAGATGATGCTGGCGGGCGACATCGTGGTGGCGGCGGACGACTGCCGCTTCTGCCAGATGGAGGCGAAGCGGGGAATTGCGCCCCTCGCCGGGGCCCACTTCCGGTTCATCACCCGCGCCGGCTGGGGCAACGCCATGTACCACCTGCTGCTGTGCGACGAGTTCACCGCCGCGGAAGCCTACCGCATCGGCCTGGTTCAGGAAGTGGTGCCGCCCGGCGAGCAGGTGGAGCGGGCGATGGCCCTCGCCGGCCTCATCTCCGCAAACGCGCCGCTCGGCATTCAGGTCACCAAGGAAGCCGGACGCGAGTTCATCGCCGAGGGAGAACGGGCGGCCATCGCCGCCATCCCCCGCATCCGCGAGCGGGTGATGCAGACGGAGGATGCTGCCGAGGGCATCCGTTCCTTCGTCGAGCGGCGACCGGCGGTGTTCAAGGGGCGTTGATACCATCGTTGATGCCATCACAGGTGCGCGGCCGAGCCGGCGGTCTGTGGTCGAATATTAAAATGCGTTATAAGCTGGGCAACGACAGAACGGATGCGGAGCCCGGCCGAAGGTGTCCGGCACTTCTTCGAATACCACGCACAACGACACGCTGCCGGCGCGTCGCGCAATCTCCGACCTGCCCGTCAGAGACTGGGAAGATGCCGCCCGTACGCTCGACACGGACGGCGTCGTGCGCCTCGAAGGCGCTCTGACCGCCGATGCGCTGCGAGCGGTGGAGCAGGCCTTCGAGCAGAGCCTGTCGAACCCGGGCCCGGGTGCGGTGAACTTCTATCCGGAGGAATCGGCCACCTTCTTCCAGGACACCGGCCAGAACTACCTGCCGCTGGTGCGCACGATCGGTCTCGACGCCATGGTGGCCGCGCTCTGGCACGAGTCCCGGATGTGGTACCTCGGCGAGCAGCTCTTCCTCAAGGAAGGCGGCCACAGCCGGCGCACGCCGTGGCACCAGGACACGTCCTACCTGCGGATGCGCGGCGCGCAGATGGTGGCGTGCTGGATCTCTCTCGATCCCCTGCCGAGGCGGCATTGCCTCGAGTTCGTGCGCGGCTCCCACAAAGGTGCGCTGTACAACGGCTCGGCGTTTGCCGGCCACGACGATACCGCGCCGCTCTATCGGGACTCGCCACTGCCAAGGCTGCCGGACATCGAAGCGAACCGGGAAGACTACGACATCGTGGCCTGGGATCTGGTACCCGGAGACATCCTGGTCTTCCACCTCGGCATCCTCCACGGCGGCGGCGCCACGGAACCCGGCCTGCGCCGGCGCACCGCATCGATCCGCTTCATGGGTCCGGATGTGGTCTACGATGGACGCGTGCGCGATCGTCGCGGCGCCAAGGCCGGCAACGATGCGGCACTCTCGGGCATCTACGACCGGCTGACGGACGGCCAGCCCTTCCACACGCTGGACCTGTTCCGGCCCGTCTGAAGACCGACCACACGACACACCTGCGGAGCTCTCCATGACCAGCACTTCCGACATCTCCCACCACACCGCCGACGTCGGCGGCGCCAGAATCCACTGGGCGGAATGCGGCAGTGGCCCGGTGGTGCTGATGGTTCACGGATTCCCGGAGTCCTGGTACTCCTGGCGCAACCAGCTTCCCGCGCTGGCGGAGGCGGGCTATCGCGCGGTGGCCATCGATGTGCGCGGTTACGGGCGTTCCTCCAAACCCCGCGCCGTGTCCGACTACCGGATGGTGTGCAAGGTGGCGGACATCGTGGGACTGGTGGGCGTGCTCGGCTCCGACGACGTCACCCTCATCGGCCACGACTGGGGCGCCCCCATCGTCTGGAACTCGGCCCTGCTGCGGCCGGACCTGTTCCGCGGCGTCGCCGGACTGTCCGTGCCCTACTCGCCCCCGAACCGGGAGCAGCGGCCGCTCGAGCGGATGCGCGCCATAGCCGGAGACGACGAGTTCTATGTGGAGTACTTCCAGGAGCCGGGCCGCGCCGAGGCGGAAATCGAGACGGACGTGCGGAGCTGGCTGCTCGGCTTCTACTGGTGCATCTCCGGCGACGTCAGGAACGGGCCCAACGTAGGCATCGTGCCGCGGGGCACCCGGATGCGTGATCACTTCGTCTATCCGGAAACCATGCCCGCGTGGATGACGGAGGAGAACCTGGACGTCTACGTGCGCGAGTTCGAGTACTCCGGCTTCTTCGGCCCCCTCTCCCGCTACCGCAACGTCGACCGGGACTGGGAGGATCTGGCCGGATTCGCCGGCCAGCCCATCACGCTGCCGGCGCTGTTCATCGGCGGCGACCGGGACGGACCGACCATCTGGGGCGCACCCGCCATCGCCCAGTTCGAGCGGACCCTGCCGAAGCTGACCCGGTCGGTGATCCTGCCGGGCTGCGGTCACTGGACCCAGCAGGAACGGCCGGCGGAGACCAACGAGCTGCTGATCGAGTTTCTCGACGGCCTGCACTGAGGCTGCCGGGGCTCACCCCGGAGCCGTGTCTCCGTAGGGGTCGAAGTCCCGGTCCCGGAGGCGGCCGAGCGCGTTCATCTGCCCGTGATAGCGGAACAGGGCGCCCACCCCCTGGATCTCCAGGGCCGTGTTGAGCGCCTCCTTGGCGTGCAGCGCGCCCTCGAACGGCACGGCCAGGCAGTCGTCGACAATGCCGTCCACGGTGGCATCCAGCTCCGCCTCCGGCACCGCCAGCGTCACCAGACCGACCCGGGCCGCCTCAACGCCGGAGAGCACCCGGCCGGTGAGCAGCAGGTAGCGCGCCGTCTTCAGGCCGAGCGCCACCTGCCATAGCGGCATGCTGGAGACACCGCCCATGCGCACGGCGGGATGTCCCAGAGAGGCACCCTCCGCCGCAACGGAAATGTCGCACAGGAGCTGCAGGTAACAGCCACCCGCGAGCGCGTGGCCGTGCACGCGGGCGATGGTGGGCTTCGGGCAGTTCCAGATCCGCTGATAGCGGGCCTCGACCCCGCGCAGGGTCATGAGCGAGTTCGACAGCGTCCACCGCCCCGGCGGATCCGGCGGCGTGGTGTAGTAGCTGCCCTTCAGGTCGTAGCCCGCGCAGAACGATCGGCCAGCGCCGGCCAGCACCACGACCCGCACCGAATCGTCGCGCTCGGCCGCGTCGAACGCCGCATCCAGATCATCGAGCAGCTGGTGGTCGAGCGCGTTGTGCTTGTCCGGCCGGTTCAGCGTGATGCGGGCTACCCCGTCCGCCGCGGCGTATAAAACGGTGTCCAGATCCATGTCCCCCTCCTCCACCGCGAAGTCTCCTCACCATCTTCGTCAATGCAGCCGAGGGCTGGCAAGGCGATTGAAACGCGTTAAAGTTTTCTACCGGGGGCAGAATACGGGGGGAGCAGCGGGTGAAGCCAGCCGACGCCAGTCACACACGGGGCACGATCCACGCGGAAGCCGCGCTGAACGCGGTGCTCGTGAATCACGACGTGCTCGCGGCGCAGCAGCGGATGTTCGACGAGTTCGGCTACGTGATCGTCCGGCAGGCGCTCGATGAAACCAGCGTCCGCTCCCTGCTCGACGTCATCGAAGCAGAGCGCCAGACGCTCGAGCGCCACCCGCACCGGTCGCCCGTACCCGACGGCCTCAACATCCGACCGGTGGTGGACAAGCACCCGGCGTTCCGCGCGCTGCTCATCTGTCCACGCACGTTCGCGGCGGTGGCGAAGCTGCTCGGCCACTACAGCATCCAGCTCCAGCAGTCGAACCTGATCGAGGCCCGGCCGTCTGCCGAGCGCCGGCTCACCGGCTGGCACAGTGACGGCGGCATCCCGACCATCGCCGTGAACGGCATCAGGGCCTTCACCTCCCTGAAAGTCGGCTACTTCCTGACCGATCACACCCAGCCCGACACCGGTGTGCTGATGGTGGTGCCGGGCAGCCACCGCCTGCAGGGACCGCCACCGTTCGACCCGGAAACCGGCAATCCCGTGGGTGCGGTGCAGCTCGCACTGGCGCCCGGCGACGCCGTGATCTTCCAGCAGGGGGTGTGGCACGCGGCAGCACCCAATCTCTCCGAGCGTGCGCGGGTCGCCCTCTACTACGGCTACAGCTACCGCGTGATGCGACCCGTCGACTACCAGCACATGCCGGCGGCGGTGCTCGCCGACTGCTCGCCGGTGGAGCGGCAGCTGCTCGGCGAGACGATGACGCACCAGGGATACTACGTGCCCACGGCCGACGACGTGCCGCTGCGGCCCTGGTTCGAGACCCATTTCGGATCGAGCGCGGACCGTGGCCAGCTCGACCGCGTCGGTGACGTGTCCCTGCAGATCGGAGCGCGCCCGTGAGCGACTTCGACGGAACGGCACTGCGCCGGCAGCTCGACGAGGACAGCGCCTTCATCCTCCGCGGCGGGTTCGGCGAGGCGGAGATGGCGCTCGTCGATCAGGCGTTCGGGTGGATGGTGGACCATCCCGGTCCTGGGGCAGAGAAACGCTACACCCACGAGCCCGCCACTTTCTATGAGTCCACGGGCTACGCACCGGACGAGCCGGCGTTCGCCGCCGTGTTCGAAAACACGCCCGTGGTCGACATGGTGCGGGCACTGTATGGCGGCGGGCCGGTCTGGTACCTCGGCGAGCAGCTCTTCTGGAAACACGGCGGGCACGCCCGCCGCACACCCTGGCACCAGGATCTCTCCTACCTGCCCTTCACCGGCGACTCGATAATCGGTGTCTGGATCTCCCTCGGCGACCTGCCCCGGTCCGCCTGCCTCGAGTTCGTGCGCGGCTCGCACCGCGGCGTGCTCTACAACGGCGCGAGCTATCTGGATCTCGAGGACGACACTCACCCGCTCTATCCGGATTCGGACATGCCGAGACTGCCGGACATCCAGGCCGATCGTGATGCGTGGGACATCCTGTCGTGGGACGTGCGCCGTGGGGATCTGATCTTCTTTCACCTGGGCGCCCTGCACGGCGGTGGCGCCACCACGCCGGAGATCGAGCGCCGCTCGCTGACCCTGCGCTTCTTCGGCGCCGATGCGGTGTGGACACCGCCGCTGCCCGCGCCGGACCCCGAGGCGTTCGCCGCCCGACGCAGCCGGGCGGTGAGGGACTCCGGCACCCGGCCGCAGCCCGCCCGACCACCCGTGCCCGGCGAGCCCATGCACCTCGGCGGCCAGTTCCGACAGCTCGCCGGCTGAGGCCGACAGCAGAATACGGAGCAAGGCAGAGACAATGACATCGCGAGACCAGATCATCGCCACCCTCACCGCAGCGGGCGGCCCTTTCGAGCTGGAAACGTTCACGGACGACCAGGGCCTGCCGCTCTTGCGGTATGCGACCGGTCCGCAGACGCTGCGAGAGCTACTGGAAGCCACCCGGCAGTTCGGCGACCGTCCGTTTCTGGTCTTCGAGGACGAGCGGATCAGCTACGAGGACCACTTCCGGCGGGTGGCGGCGCTCGCACACTGGCTCGAAGCACTGGGTGTGGGTAAGGGGGATCGGGTCGCGATCGGCATGCGCAACTACCCGGAATGGGCCATTGCCTTCTTCGCCTGCCAGGCGGTGGGTGCCGTCGCCGTGCTGCTGAACGCCTGGTGGACGGGCGCAGAGCTGGTGTACGGCCTGACCGATTCCGGCGCCCGGGTCGCCCTGCTCGACGACGAGCGCTACGCGCGGCTGCTGCCGCACCTGGCCGAGGTGCAGGGAGTGTCCATGCTGGTGACCCGCGACACCACGCGCCGGTACGACGTACCCGCGTGGGAGGACGCACTCGCCAGCTTCGCCGCGACCACCGAGTTGCCGGCCTTGAACCTGGGAGCGGAGGACTACGCCACCATCCTCTACACCTCGGGCACCACGGGGGTGCCGAAAGGGGCGCTGCACACCCACCGGAATCACCTCACCAACATCCACAATGCCCTGCTCTCCGGCGCCGTCGCGGCCGCCATGGCAGCGGCGAACGCACCCGCTCAGACATCCCCGGCGGACGCCGAAGCGCCGCAACCCTCCTCCCTGCAGACGTTTCCGTTCTTCCACATCGGCGGCATCTCGGGCCTCTATGTGTCCGCCATCACCGGCTCGAAGCTGGTGCTGATGTACAAGTGGGACGTGGAGCAGGCCTTCGATCTGATCGGCCGCGAGCAGATCCGCGGCTGGAGCGGCGTGCCCACCGTGGTCCGTGAGCTGCTCGAGCACCCCCGGGCCGCGGGAGGAGAGCTCGCCAGCCTGGCCAGCATCGCCTCCGGCGGCGCTCCGGTGCCCGAAGATCTCATCCAGCGAGTCGGCAGCCTCTTCCAGACCCGGGTTTCTCCAGGCAACGGCTACGGCGCTACGGAAACCACCTCGGCGATCATCTCCAACGGCGGTGCCGATTATCTCGCCCGGCCCAGCAGCGTCGGCAGGCCCACCGTCACTGTGGCGGTACGTATCGTCACGGAAGGCGGCGCGGACGCCGCAGACGGCGAGATCGGGGAGATCTGGCTGAAGGGCCCCAACATCTTCGCCGGCTACTGGAACAAGCCGGCGGAAACGGCGGCGGCATTCAGCGACGGCTGGTTCAGGACCGGCGATCTGGGCTACCGGGACGCTGAAGGGTTCTACTATGTGGTGGACCGGAAGAAGGACGTGATCATCCGCGGCGGCGAGAACGTCTACTGCGCCGAGGTGGAACGGGTGCTGCACCACCATCCGGACATCGTCGACGTGGCGCTGATCGGTCTGCCCCACCGCGCGCTCGGCGAGGAGGTGGCGGCGGTGATCGAGCCGAGGCCCGGCGCCCGCCTCACGGAGGCGGACGTCCAGGCCTGGGTGGCCGGGCGGCTGGCCCGATTCAACGTGCCGACGAAGGTCTTCTTCATCGACGAGCCCCTGCCGCGCACCGCCACCGGCAAGGTGCTGAAGCGGGAGCTGAAGCAGCGCTACGCCGGCAGCTAGCCCGCAACCGGCTCAAAGGTCCCGCATCGTCTCCTTGCGCGGCCCGGCATAGCCGAAGAGATAAGCGCCGACCTTGCGCATCTGGATCTCCTCGGAGCCCTCTGTGATCCGGTAGCGGCGGTGGTGCCGGTAGATGTGCTCGAACGGCTTGTGGCGCGAATAGCCGATGCCGCCGTGCACCTGCATGGCCCGATCGGCCGCTTCGCAGCACAGCCGGTTCGCCCAGTAGTTGCACATGGACACCCGGTCGGAGATGGTCCGCTCCACCTGCTTGTGGTCCATGCGGTCGATCTCCCAGGCCGTCTTGCGGATCAGCAGCCTCAGCATCTCACACTGGGTGTGCAGCTCGATGAGCGGCCACTGGATGGCCTGGTTGGTGGAGAGCGCCCGGCCGAAGGGCTTGCGCTGGCGCGCGTAGATCACGCTCTCGTTGATACAGTACACGGCCGCACCCAGCGACGAGGCCGCCTGGCGGATGCGGTTCTGGTGCACGAAGCTCTGGCCGATGGCGAGCCCGCCGCCCACCTCTCCCCAGTAGGCGTCTTCCGGAATCCACACGTCCTTGAAGGACACCCTGGGATGATCCGTGGGCATGTTGAAGGTCCAGAGGAACTCTTCGATCTTGAAGCCGGGCGACGATGTCGGCACCAGAAAGCAGGTGATGCCGGCTGCGTCGCCGTCCTTACCGCTGGTGCGGGCAAAGGTCATGATGTGGGTGGCGTGGTTGGCACCGGACGTCCACATCTTCTCGCCGTTGATCAGCCAGCCTTTCTTGCCGTCCTTCTCCTTCGGCACCGCGCGGGTTTCCATCCAGGTGGCGTCCGAGCCGTGGTTGGGCTCCGTGAGGCCGAAGCCGGTGCGGAGTTGCCCCTTCATCAGCTTGTCCACGTCCCGTTCGTACTGCGCCTTGGTCGCAAACTCCTTGAACATGACCACGAACGGGTTGTTGCCGACGATGGAGTGCTCCGTCTGCAGGTCGTTGTGCAGCCCCAGACCCTTCGCCGCCAGATGCTCCCGGATCACGGCCATCCAGAGGTTCGAGCCGCCCTTGCCGCCGAACTCCTCCGGCCAGGCAAAGCGCAGATAGCCCGCTTTGTCCGCTTCCGCGCGCGCTTCTCCGAGCAGCGCCTCCCATTCCGGCTTCGGCAGCCCACCCTTCTCCCAGTCCGTGCGCTCGTACTCCCGCCGGTGGTCGAAAAACCGGATGTTGTCGTCCCGGTTCTCGATAGGTTTGATCTTCTTCTCGATGAAATCGTCCAGCTCGGCGAGAAAGTCGACGAGCTCTTTCGGCAGTTCGAAATCCATGATGGTTCTCCCTTCAGCGATTGAGAAAATTCAGTGCCAGCCCCGGCGTGTCCCACTCCATTGCCACCAGCCGCCCCGTTCCGGACAGGGTGATGTAGGCGGTGCGCAGATCCCTGCCGCCGAAGCAGATGTTCGTGGTGAACATCTCCCCCGTCGGCACGTGACGCACATTCGCCCCGTCCGGGGAAACGATGGTGATGCCGCCGTTGACGAGCGTGGCCACGCAGACGTTGCCCTCGGCGTCCACCGCCAGCGAATCGAAGAGCTGGAAGCCCGGCAGACCCACCACCAGACGCTGGGTCGCGGGATCCAGCACGCCGGGTGCGGTGATCGTGAAGGCCCAGACCCGCCCGGTGATGGTCTCGGCGAAGTAAAGGGTTCTGCCGTCCGGGGAGAGGCCGATGCCGTTGGGCGTCTCCCGGTGGGTGAGCTGCCGGCTGATGAAGCTGCCGTCCGGCTTCGCGTAGCAGATGGCGCCGTGGTCCTTGTAGGTGTCGTAGGACTTACCCAGATCCGAAAACCACATGCCGCCCTCGGCGTCGAAGACGATGTCGTTCGGGCCGTTCAGCGGCAGCCCGTCACACTCACGGTAGAGCACGTCCACCCTGCCGGTGTCGAGCTCCACCCGCTCGATGCGGCCGCCGGAGTAGTCGTCCGGCGTGCCGGCCGGCGCCAGGATGCCGTTGCCTTCCTGCCACCTGAAGCCGCCGTTGTTGCAGACGTAGACCGCGCCGTCCGGGCCCATGGCGGCGCCGTTGGGGCCGCCGCCGAGCTCGGCGATCACCGTGACCGCGCCGTCCGCTGCGACCCGGCTCAAGGTGCCCCGTTCGATCTCCACCAGCACCACGCTGCCGTCCGGCATGGCGATGGGTCCTTCCGGAAACCGCAAGCCGCTGGTGATTTCCCTCATGATGACTCCCCTCTTTTTCAGATAGAACGCGATTGAAACTCAGGTGTAGGTGAGACCTCTCTGTGCCAGCGCCCGCACGTGGTCCGGTGTGAAGGTCAGCGCCATGTCCCCCGCGTTGTTGCCCTGCAGCGCGCGGCGGATGATGCCCTGCAGGATCGCGGCGCTGCGGAAGGCGTGGAAGGCACGGTAGAACGGCTCGTGGGTGATGCCCGGATGACCCGATCGGGTGCAGTAGCGCTCGACCAGCGATTCGTAGGCTGGAATACCAAGGGCCTCGAGGTCGAGCGAGGCGAAGGAGCGCTCACCGGGCGCGGCGTGCCAGGGCCCGGTGAAATAGGTGAAGTCCGCAAGCGGGTCCCCCACCGTGGACAGCTCCCAGTCGAGCACGGCCGCGATCCGCGGCTCGGAGGCGTGCACGAGCGAGTTGCCGAACTGAAAATCACCGTGGACGATGCTGGTCGCCGTCTGCGCGGGCACCGAGTCCTGGAGCCAGGCGAGCAGCCGGTGCATCTCCGCCACCGGTTCCGTCTCCGTTTCCTGGTACTGGCGCCCCCAGCGCGAGATCTGCCGCTCGAAGTAGTTGCCCGGGCGGCCGTAGTCGGCGAGGCCCAGAGCCTGGTGATCCAGCGCGTGCAGTGCCGCCAGGGTGTCCACATAGTCGTTGATCAGCGCCGTACGCTCCGCCGGCGTCAGGTCCGGCAGCGTCGGGTCCGCGAAGATCCGGCCCGGCACGTGGCTCATCACGAAGAACGTCGTGCCGATCACGCGTTCGTCCTCACAGAGCACGAACGCTTCCGGCACGGGCACGCCTGTATCCGCGAGTGCACGCATGACGCGGAATTCGCGATCCACCGCATGCGCCGACCGGGCGAGCTGACCCGGCGGCTTGCGCCGAAGCACATAGCTGCGCGCCGGCGTCGACAGCAGAAAGGTGGGATTCGACTGTCCGCCCTCGAACTGGCTGACGGACAGCGGCCCTTCGTAGCCCGACACGTTGCGCTCGAGGAAGGCGTGAAGACGCGCCTCGTCGAAACGGTGTGCGGGCTTGACCGGAATCGTGGCAACCATCAGCGCTCTCCCCCGCCGCTGCTGGCGCGCATCACCGGCTGCCGCCCGTGGGGATCTGATTGAACGGGATGCCCTTGTCCGCGCGCATGTCTTCCGGCAGGCCGAGCACCCGCTCGCCGATGATGTTGCGCAGGATCTGGTCCGTGCCGCCTTCGATACGCACGGCCGGAGAGCGCAGCAGCATGGCCTGAAAACGCGCAGACCCCTCCGCCACCGACGGATCCGTCAGCGCGCCGCCGAGGCCCTGCAGGTCGATGGCGAACTTGGCGATGTCCTGCAGCATGCCGCCCGCGACCAGCTTGCCGATGGAGGCTTCCGGCCCCGGCGTCTCGCCCTTGGAGAGCGCGGTGATCAGCCGCGAAGCCGTGTTCTTCAGCCCCATGGCCTTGCAGTGCCAGTCCGCGAGCTTCGAGCGCACGGCCGGGTTGGCCAGCGCCGTGCCGTCACCCAGCGGCAGCGCCTCCACCAGCTCCTTCAGGTCCGGGTAGCCCGTGGCGATGCCGCCGCCAATGGCGAGCCGCTCGTTCATGAGCGTGGTCAGCGAGACCCGCCAGCCGTCTCCCACCTCACCGAGGCGCTGCGCGTCCGGAATGCGCACGTTGTCGAAGTAGACCTCGTTGAACTCACTCTGGCCATTGGCCTGGCGGATGGGCCGGATGTCCACGCCCGGGGAGCGCATGTCCAGGAAGAACATGGTGAGCCCCTTGTGCTTGGCCACCGTGGGATCCGTGCGGGTGATGAGAATGCCGTAGTCGCTGTGCTGGGCGCCGGAGGTCCAGATCTTCTGGCCGTTGATCACCCAGTCGTCGCCGTCGCGCTCCGCGCGCGTGCGCAGCCCCGCCAGGTCCGAGCCGCCATGGGGCTCGGAGAAGAGCTGACACCAGATCTCCTCGCCGGCCGCGAGCTTCGGCAGGTAGTGCTGCTTCTGCTCCTCACTCGCGTAAGCCATCATCGTCGGGCCGCACATGCCGTGGCCGATGATGAAGGCGCCGGAGAGGCGGCCGTAGATGCCCTCCTCCTGATCCCAGATAACGCGCTCGATGGGCGAAGCGCCCCGGCCACCGTATTCCTTCGGCCAGGCGAGGCATGCCCAGCCGGCGTCCGCCTTTTTCCGCTGCCACTTCTTCGCCTCGGCGAGCGAGTCGTACTCACCGGTGTTGGTGTTGCCGAAGCCGCTGCGCTCGAGGTGCGGCTTCAGATAGGTCGGCGCATTGGCGTCTATCCAGGCGCGGACCTCCTTGCGGAACGCGGCTTCCTCTCGGCTGTCGTTGAAATCCATGATCTGTCTCCTCGTCTCAGGCGCCGGCCACAGCCGCAGCGGGTTGAAGGTTGGCCACAAGACGGTCTTCCCAGTCGGAAAGCCCGCCGAGCTGCAGCGCCAGGAAGTTGGAGCGCCGGTAGTAGAGGTGGCAGTCGAACTCCCAGGTGAAGCCCATGCCGCCGTGCACCTGGATGTTGTCCCGGCTGCAGAGCTGGAAGGCCTGGGTGGCCGAGACCCGGGCCGTGGCTGCGGCGAGCGGCAGCTCTGCAGAGTCGGTGGACAGTGCCCAGGCCGCGTAGTAGCAGTTGGATTCGGCGAGCTTCGCCGCCACGTACATGTCGGCCAGCATGTGCTTGATGGCCTGGAAGGAGCCGATGGGCCGGCCGAAGGCGAAGCGCTCCTTTGCGTAGGCCACGCCCATGTCCAGCGCCTTGAGGGCGCCACCGAGCTGCTCGAAGGCATAGAGCACGGCGGCCCGGTCGTACAGCGACCGCAGGTTCTCCCACCCCGCGCCTTCCCTGCCGAGCGGCTCCGCCGCCGTGCCGGCGAACTCGATCCTGGCCGTATTGCGGGTGGGGTCCACGGACGCCACGTTTTCCCGTCTAACCTCCGCGTGGCGCAGGTCCACCAGATACAGGCCCAGGCCCTTGCCGCTCCTGGCGAGCACGACCAGCAGATCGGCCACCCCGCCGTCCGGCACGATGAGCTTGGTGCCGGTGAGGGTGCCGCTGTCGAATCGGGTATCGACCCGCGACGGCGTGGTCTGCGTGAGCGTCTCCACCACCGCCAGGGCCCCTTTGAGCTCACCGCTGGCGATGCCGGGCAGCAGCCGGCTCTTCTGCTCGTCGCTGCCCCAGCGCAGCAACGCCTCTGCCGTCAGGTAGACCGTGGAGCCGAAGGGTACGGGCGCCAGAGCCGCGCCCAGCTCCTGGGCAATCAGGCACAGCTCCAGGTAGCCGGCGCCGGCGCCGCCGTAGCTCTCCGGAATGCCGGTCCCGATGAGGCCCATCTCCGCGAGCCCCTGCCACACGGGCTCGGAGTAAGGTGCCTTACCCTCGAGCACCGTGCGGACCACGTCCGTGCCGCAGCGCTCGGTGAGAAAGCGCCGCGTCTGGTCGCGGACCAGTTTCTGGTCGTCCGAAAAATCGAAATTCACGCCGTTGATCCCCCGCAAGCGAAAAGGGCGACAGTTTGCCTGAAGCCCGAAAATTTCTCTAACGCGTTATAAAAAGTCTGCTCCGGCCAGGCTACCCTCCCGATCTGGTCAGTTGGGCCAGTAGATGTACTCATCCCCTTCCACGTATGGCTCACCGCCGTGCTTGTCGATGAGCATCGGCGACTCCAGCACCGACGGCCACAGCGGTGCGGCCTGCTCCGCATTGTGCGCATCGAGCAGCGCCTCGAGCGCCGCCACGCGCTGCGGTTGCGACGCCGCCAGATCGACCTGCTCGGTGGGGTCATCGTGCAGGTTGAACAGCCAGCGCTTGTCGGGACGGGCGGCTCGGATCAGCTTCCAGCCCTGATGCAGCACCGTCTGCTGATGCCCTTCGCGCCAGAAGAGGGTGTCGTGCGGGGCGTCCGACCGCTCGCCGGTGACGAACGGCAGCAGGTCGACGCCATCCAGTTCCCGATCACCCGGAACCACTGCGCCGGCCGCGGCGGCGATGGTATGGAAGAGGTCCATGTGGTGCACGGGCGCGTCGAATACCGTGCCGGGCGCGATGCGCGCCGGCCAGCGGGCCATGAACGGCACGTGGGTACCGCCCTCGAAGTGAGTGAGTTTCCAGCCCCGATAGGGCCGGTTGATATCCGGAAGCTGAATGTAGCCTGCGCCGCCGTTGTCGCTGGTGAGCAGCACCAGCGTGTTCTCATCCAGGCCGAGCGCGCCGAGCTTCTCGAGAATCCTCGCCACGCTGCGATCCACGGAGCGGATCATGGCGGCATACACCCGCAGGTGGTGATCGGAGATATGGGCCAGCGCCTCGTAATCCGCGCGCAGTGCCTGCAGCGGGTTGTGGATCCCCCAGTGCGCCAGGTACAGGAAGAACGGCCGGTTGCGGTTCCGCTCGATCACCTCGAGGGCCTCGTCCGTGTAGTAGTCTGTCAGATAGCCGTCCGGCTCGAACCGCTCACCGCCGTTGAACTGCGCTGCATACTCGGCAAACGTCCACACCATCCGCTCCACGCCCTCTTCCGGACGCTTGGCGTTGACCACGTCCGGGCTGTCTTCCGGCAGATACAGCGCCCCGGCCATGTAGAGGCTGTCGTCGAAGCCCTGATCCTCCGGACGCATGCCGGGCGCGCCACCCAGATGCCACTTGCCGATGTGCGCCGTGTAGTAGCCGGCCGCCTTCAGCACTTCAGCGATCGTCACCTCTGCCGACGGCATGCCGAGATCCACCAGCGTCGCCCGGGGCATGGTGGCGGCAGCCTCGCGATCGATGAGGGTCGGCAGCGCAGGCTTCTCGACCTGCTGCATCCAGTCGATGATCGTCAGACCGATGCGGGGAAACGGCGTGAACTCGAATCCGAAGCGGGTCGAGTAACGGCCGGTCATGATCGTTGCGCGGGACGGTGCGCACACCGCGTTCGCCGCGTAGCCGCTGGTGAAGGTCACACCGTCCCGGGCGATCGAATCGATGGCGGGCGTCATCAGCGAGCCGTCTGCGGCTCCGCCGTTGTAGAGGGAGACGTCGTTGAACCCCATGTCGTCCATCAGGATGAGGACGATGTTGGGCGGTCGCTCATGAGGCAACGCTTCGGCGGTATCCGGTCCGGCAGGCCAGCGCGTGGGCTCGTTCGGCGGCACCGGCGCGATCACCGCGCGAATCTTGGGCGCGCCCCAGACAACAAGGTCGATCCGATACTGCCAGGCGGCCACTGCGACCAGCAGGATCAGCAACACGCCGACGCCGAGCTTCCTCATCTTTCCCCCCAATTCCCGGACACGCCATCATACCCGTCCGGCAGGGCTGTCATTGCCCCTTCGGCGTGGTACTACTAGCGCATGAATCGCACGACTTTCGTCCGGTCGCGGGTGATGCGCCTGCTCGCCTCGGAAGGCTACCTTGGCTTCCTGCAATTCCGTGGGCGCGCGCGACGCCGCCTCAGAGGTGAAGCGGACGCCGTGGACTACTTCCACCAGGTGGACGACCCGTACAGCCACCTGGCGGTCCAGAAGCTGGACCGGCTCCGTGACGCCTACCGGATTCCCTTCCGGGTGCATCTGGTATCGCAGCCGGAAGCGGCTTTCCAGGGCAGCGCCGAGCACTTCACGACCTGGGCCGTGCGCGATGCCGAGAGCATCGCCGATGACTACGGCACCATGTTCCGGCCGACCCACACACCGACGCCGGACGAGGTACGGACAGCGAACGACCTGCTGGCACCGACACTGCAGGGGTCGGAATTTGCACCGCGAGCGCTGGCCGTCGGCGAAGCCCTGTGGGGTGGCACGCTGGCGGCCAGGAACGCGAGCGATGCGGCCGGCCAGGCGGCAGTCCAATCCGGCAATGCCCGGCGACAGCACCTGGGGCACTATCTGGGTGGCATGTTCCACCTCGACGGTGAGTGGTTCTGGGGCGTGGACCGACTGCGACATCTCGAGGCCCGACTGATCGCGCGCGGTTGCGGCGGGGGCCCCGTTATCGTGCCCGAGCCCACGCCGCCGGACACCCGGGGGCTCAACGCGAGTGGGGTAACGCTCGAGTACTTCCCGTCCCTGCGCAGTCCCTACACCGCCGTCGGCCACCCGCGGGTGCTGGAACTGATCGCGCGCAGCGGCGTCACGGTCCGCCTGCGACCGGTGATGCCGATGATGATGCGTGGCATACCGGCGCCCACCGCCAAGCAGCGCTACATCATCACCGATGCCGCCAGGGAAGCCCGGGCCCGGGGCGTGCCGTTCGGTCGCTTCGTCGACCCGTTCGGCGAGCCCGTCCGCCGGGCCTTCGCTTTGCTTCCGGCGGCGGAGCGTCAGGGCAGGGGTATGGAGTTCGTCACCAGCTACCTGCGCGCGGCCTGGGCGGAGGGTGTGGACATCGCCTCGGAGGCGGGGCTGGCAGAGGTGGCTGTCCGGGCAGGTGTTCACCTGCCGGATGCTGACAGCCCGGCCAACGAAGACTGGGAAGCACCGCTGACGGCCAACCTGAACGACATGCTCGCGGCCGGTCTCTGGGGTGTGCCGAGCTTCCGGGTCAGCGGCGGCAGCGACCCCGAACCGTTCGCCTGCTGGGGTCAGGACCGGATCTGGCGTGTGGAGAGTGAGATCGCCAGGCGGACGACCTGAAACCGGGGCTCGGTGTCAGCGCCGCTTGACCGCCAGGGTCAGACCGTCCCCGATGGGCAGCAGACAGGCATCCACCCGGGCATCCGCGTGCACCCTGGCATTCAGCGCCCGGATCGCCACCGTGTCCTCGTCCGTGACCGATGCGTCTGCGACCCGCCCGCCCCAGAGCACGTTGTCGATGCCGATCACTCCCCCTGGCCGCAGCAGCGTCAGGCAGCGTTCGTAGTACGTTTCGTAGTTGGCCTTGTCGGCGTCGATGAAGGCGAAGTCGAAACGGCCGGCCTCTCCAGCATCGACGAGCTCCGCCAGGGTCTGCGTCGCCGGCTGCAACCTCAAATCGATCTTCTCTGCCACCCCGGCCCGCTCCCAGAAAGGCCTGCCGACGCTCGTCCATTCCTCCGAGACGTCACAGGCGATCACCCGACCTTCCAGCGGCAGGGCCTCGGCCACCACCAGCGCGCTGTAACCGGTGAAGGTACCGACCTCGATGGTCTGGCGGGCACCGAGCATCCTCACCAGCAGTGCCATGAAGGCACCCTGCTCCGGAGAGATCTGCATGCGATGCGCCCTGGTCGCGGACCGTGTCGCCTGCCTGAGCTCGCGGGCCACCACCGACTCGCGGCTGCCGATACGAAGCAGGTAGTCGTAGAGCGTGTCCGTGAGCTCGATGGTGCGGCTGGACATGCCAGGAGCCCTAGCCGTGGACGGCGGAGAAAATCTCCGCGAAGGTAGGAGCCCGGTCCGCCGGCAGGTTCACGTGCAGCCGCCGTTCGACGTCGCTGGCGGCAATGAGCCCACGGATGCTGTGGGTCTCGCCCTCCACCACCAGGCAGTGGCTCTCACCGTTCCTGTGCAGCGTATCCACCAGGTCCTTCACCGTGGCGTGGGCGAGATCGTCGTACCACAGCGCCCGGAGCTCGTGGCGATGCTTCATCACGTCCATCACCAGCAGGTCGTGACGCGACGTGCCTGCCGCCACCCGCCGAAGCAGGTTGGCCTCGGAGAGCTCACGCTGGGTGACGGTACCGATGAACTCACCGGACTTGTCCACCACCAGGCGCAGCCTCGGAAGGCTCTGCCGCAGCGCCAGCGCCGCATCCACCGCGCGCATCATGCCGTCGATCACCACCGGCTCGTGCTTGCGGAAGTCGGTGAAGACGCTGAGCGCCGGCGAGTGCAGGTCGAGGTCGAAAAACTCCTTCGGCGAGACGAGATGGTCCGTCGTCTCCACCGTATGTAATGCGAGAACTGTCATTTCTGTCTCCTCCGGCACGAACCGTTCAAACGGCCGTGCCACGATCCTTGACGGGCGGGAAACCCGCCCCCTGGTTCGGAAGATCAGGCCGCAGGGGGCGCCCGGGCGAAATGCGTTCTTGGGGGTTCGGAAGGCACGACCGGAAGAACGGGCAGCGCCACGGGGGCGTGATACCCGGCATCGGTCGTGTGATCGTTTTTCCGGGGAAGCGGAATCTCCGGGTCCTTCGCGGACGTCCATTCGTCCGCACAGACCACGGCACGATCGCCGTCGAGGAACGGGTCTGGTACGTCCGCGGAGCGCGAATCCGTCGCCAGCAGCACACCGGCGGTGAAGAGCACCGTCATCAGGCTCTGGATCAGATGCGAAGGCAGGATGCGCACTATGTCGTCTGTTCCCGCTGCCGTTCCCGTACCAAGCCTACCACCAAGCCATCGGCGCTGCAGCTTCGCGGCCTCACCGACCGCGCAGCCGATCGAGAAAGCCGGTCTCGGCGTTGACCCACCACTGGTTGCCGTCCCGATCGGTGGCGGTGAAGCTGTAGGCAATGCGGGTTTCCTCCGGACCCTGCGTGATGCTCGCACCGGCCGCCACCGCCCGGCGGTAGAGCGCTTCGACCCTGGCCCGGTCGTCCACCCTGAGCGAGATACCTGCCGGTCCCATGGCGGCCTTTCCCGGACGCTGCAGATTCAACGAGATCCTGCCGCGGATCCAGCAGAGCTCAGCGTGCTCGATCTCACCGGCGTCGTTGGGCGGCGCGCGCCAGGCCTCCACGAGCCCCAGCGCGCCGACCGCCCAATCCACCAGCGCCGGTACGTCCGTCGTCCAGACCAGCGGGAACACCTCGGCAACCGGCTGCCCAGCCGTCGTTTCACTGTCCATTCGCTCCCTCCCCATCCCGCGTCGGTTCAGTCCGTGGTGAAGCCTCTGTGCGTGGCGATCTGCCAACGGTTGCCCCAGGGATCCTCGACCATCGCCCTGCGATCGCCATACGGCATTTCCGCCGGTGGCTCCATGGCAGTCGCACCGGCAGCCAGAGCCCGCTCGTAGCTCGCGTCCACGTCTTCCACGTAGACATAGAGAAAGGACGCGGTCGGCGCCCGTTCCAGCACACCAGCCACCATGATCAGGCTGTCACCCAGCCACAGCTCGGACGGACGCTGCTCGTTGAAGTCGCCGCGTGCCAAGAAAACGGTCTTGAGAAACGCAACGAGCTCCCTCGGCTCTGCAACGGACAACCGGGGGATGACCATCGGCCATCCGGGCGGGGCATGTCTGCTCATCGGGATCCTCCCTCGGGACCCGGCCAGTGTAGCGCCGTGTGGTGACACGTGTCGGTCACATGACCGCTCCCGAACGTCACCTGCCCGTCACGGACTCCGACTACCCTGCCCGGTCCATGGAACCTACCACCTGGGCCGGGCTCGCCGGCGCCGCCGTTGCGCTGCCACTGTTGCGCAAGCTCCAGATCCGCTTGCGACTCAGCCGGGCCAAGCACGCCTCCGTCACCGGCCATGCCAGGATTTCCAGGCGGCTCGCCCGGCTGATCCCGCACTACGAGTACGATACCGATACGGCATTCTCCGCCGACGGTGTCTCCCGTGAGATCGCCGAGCGCCGCCGACAAGCGTTCGAACGCCTGGGCAACCAACTGGCCGCCGCGGCGCCGGAGTCGCTGCGGCTGACGGAAGCTCTGGAGCCGCACGTCGCCGACCTGCAGTTCACGAATGCCTACCGGGTGCCTTTCCAGTTCCGCTCTCTCGTCCGGAACACGCTGAGGACCGGCGCCATGGCGGTGGCCAGCGACGGTGTCAGAATCCAGAACCCGGACGGCAACTGGTCCTACGACGTGGGCGGGTCCTACGGCGTCAACCTGCTCGGCTACGATTTCTACAAGGGCTGCATCGAGCGTGCCGTGGCGCGGGTCGGCAAGCTCGGGCCGGTGCTCGGCCCCTATCATCCCGTGATCGCCGAGAACGTGCAGCTGCTGTGCCGGATATCGGGCCTCGACCAGGTTTCCTTCCACATGTCCGGCACCGAGGCCGTGATGCAGGCGGTGGGCTTGGCGCGCTACCACACCGGCCGCAGCCAGGTGGTGCAGTTCTGCGGCGCCTACCACGGCTGGTGGGACGGCGTGCAGCCAGGAGTCGGTGGCCAGCGCTCCGCTCGTGACGTCTACCTGCTGGAGGAAATGAGCGCTCGCACGCTGAAGGTGCTTCGCACCCGTCGAGACATCGCATGCGTGCTGATCAACCCGCTCCAGGCGCTGCATCCCAACCGCGGCGCCAGCAACGACGCCATGCTGATTGCCAGCGACCGAAGCGCGGCGCCGGATCCGGACGCCTACGGCGTGTGGCTCCGCGAGCTTCGTGAGGTCTGCACATCCCGCGGCATCGTGCTGCTGTTCGACGAGGTCTTCGTCGGCTTCCGACTGGGGCTGGGTGGCGCTCAGGAACGCTTCGGCGTGCAGGCGGACATGGTTACCTACGGCAAGACCCTGGGCGGCGGGCTGCCGGTAGGCGTGCTGTGCGGCCGTGCCGACCTGATGAAGCGCTATCGCGAGGATCGGCCCACGGACATCTGTTATGCCCGGGGTACCTTCAACTCACATCCCTACGTGATGGCCACGATGAACGAGTTCCTGCGCGACGCGGTCTCGGATGAGTTCGGCGAGCAGATCGCTCGGGCTGAGTCGGACTGGAACCGGCGCGCCGCCAGCCTGAACCGCTGCTTCGAAACGGCTGAACTGCCGCTCAAGGTGCACAACCTGTCATCCATCTGGCTGCTCACCTACGAGCAGCCGGGCCGCTTCAACTGGATGTACCAGTACTATCTGCGCTCGGAAGGGCTCGCGCTGAGCTGGGTGGGCACCGGTCGTTTCATCTTCAGTCACAACTATACGGACGCCGACTTTGCCGAGGTGCAGGCGCGATTCGTGCGCGCGGCGCTGCGCATGAAGGCGGACGGCTGGTGGGAGCGGCCGGAGGATTTGACCAACGCCGCCATCAGAAAGCAGGTGCTGCGCGAGGTGCTCTCCCGACGACTCTCGCCGGGCTGAACCGGCCCAGTTTCCTGATGTAACATTTTATCCGTGAGCCGCAGGCCGAATCGCCCCCGGCTCGCCTTCGAACACCTCACCCTGGCGAACGTGATACATGGGATCGAGCCGCTCGCCCCGCATCAGGTGCAGCGGCGCGCCCGCGTAGATCCGGAAGTCGTGGAAGGGATCCGTGAGGATCTTGGTCACCCAGACGAGACCGGTCTGCACGTTGCTGAGGAAGAAAAGCTGCACCATCCGCAGCAGCAGTGCCCCGACGGCCAGCACCAGCCAGAGCATGGCCACGTTGTTCACATAGCCGGCAAAACCCCTGCCCGGCGCGACGAGACCGAACATCGACGGATTGAAGTAGAGCACGATGGGGATCGCCGCCCAGATGCCGTGCAGCACGCGCTTGCGGCGCAGGTTGTACCCCACCTTGATCAGCTCCTTGTGGTCGTGCGTCGCGTCGTTGACCCTGTCGTAGTGCCTGGGCTCGAAGAAGAAATGGCCTGCCTGACGGGAAACCATGGCCAGCAGCCAGCCGACGAGCACCGCGGCGGCAGGGCTGAAGAAGACCAGGACGTAGCTCGAGAGAAAGCAGATCGAGCTGAAGAAGTGCAGCGACTGATTGACCCGGCTCTGGTGATAGTAGCGGTGGTCGTCCCAGCGCTGGAGCCTGAGCTCGTCACGGAAGCGCAGCTTTGCCGGAACTCCAGGTAACGCCGCCCGTCCATCCGTCGCCATATAGGACCCTCCGCTGATCGACGGGGGATCAGGTTAGCCTTCGAGTGTGATCAACCGGTTTCAACTTCATGGCATTCCTGTGTCACCGCCTGGCAGAAGCCTCATCA
Organism: Pseudomonadales bacterium; assembly: GCA_050185825.1. GTDB lineage: Bacteria > Pseudomonadota > Gammaproteobacteria > Pseudomonadales > Azotimanducaceae > SZUA-309. Next base: position 62,906 of record JBFWZA010000003.1, read on the forward strand.
GCGGCTGTCCCATGCGTATGACCTCTCCGGTTACGAGGCTGTCGACAAACTGAAACCGCTTCGTGGTGAGCAGGATGATGGTCGATCCCTGCTCGAACCAGCCCATCTCTTCGCCTTTGCGGAAGCTGCGGTCGCAGTCGATGCGGTTGGGGCCCCGGTATCTCAGATCCAGCGGTACCGGCAGCCCGTGGATTCGCATGCAGGCGACGAGCACGGCCGCCACCGGCACGAGCAGCAGCCGACCCGCAGCGGTATCGATCTCGATTACCGCCCGCTCGTTCCTGCAGAACAGCCGCTCCACTACTTTCAGCGCTACGGGGTTCACGTTCCAGGTATCTCCGGAGACGTAGGTCACCCGGCCGACACGGCCGGGCCATGGCGCGTGGAAGCGGTGATACATGCTCGACTTGAGCCGCAGCGTCACGAACCGACCGTCGCGGCAGGTTTCGGCGAGCTCGCCATCAGCAAGCAGCTCGTCGAGCCCGTAGGGGAAACCCTTCGCCTGAATGACTTCCAGGCCGTTCGTGTCACCGAACTCGCCGACAACGGCATCGCAGGGACTCGTGAGCATGTCGGGTGCAGGATCCACGGGACGGGCACCCGCTCTGAGCGAGCGCGTGAAGCAGGCCTGAAGGCTCGAGAACTCACGGCTTTCGGCCTCCTCGAGCCGGAGATCGTCCACGAACCGCTGCCACACGCCAATGGAGATCCGGGCAAGCAGCGGGCTCTCGATGCGGCTGAACCAACCGATCAGCAGCGTCAGCCAGCGCCGGGGGATGCGATTGGTGACAAGGAAGTTAAAACGCTCGGCGGCTGACAGACAGGCAACAGGGCGGTGGTTCTGCAATGTGACGGTGTCCCAGGCGATCAGCTGCGGAGCTTCGCCGCCGCCGATGACGCTGCCATGACAATGCGCGTCCGGCATGTGGCATACTGCTCCTGCAACTCACCGGACGGCGAGGCATGCATCGGATCACCACCATGCTGCTGGCGCTCGTCTCATCAACGCCCGCGCTTCCCGCAGAAAGTCCGGCAGAAAGCAGCATCCTGTGGGGCTGCGCGCAGGGCGGCGAGCGCCGCAACGTCCTCTATCTCGCAGACAGGGGAATGGACAGCTACGTCAAGGTGGGCACCCAGCGGGTCGACGCAATCCTCACCGTCGGCGACGGGGAACAGCGCTGGACATTCGGACCCAATCACATCTCGCTCAAGCCCGACGGGGTGGCGGAGTACTTCGAAAGGGGTGCGTTGAAGGGCCGCTTCCGATGCCGGGAGATGGGATAGGTCAGCCGATCATCGGCAGTATCCGACGCCCCTGCAGGTCTCGGATCCAGCGGCAGAAGCTCTCTTCCGTGTTGCACGCCTCGGTGAATCCGGCCTGCCGGATCTTCACCGTGCTCACGAACGTGGGCGGCGGCGACACCGGATTGCCGAGGTTGAAGCAGAGATCGGCGTAGTGATGGGACTCACCGAGCAGCGCCGGCAGCTCGATGGGTGCCAGCTCGTGATCGCGCACCAGCGCCCGCCAGCCGTCGGCGCCGTCTCCCAGGTAGGCCGCCAGGCTCTGCGGCTCGTCCGGGCCGGTCTCGACGCCGAGGGTCGCCGCCAGGGCGGGCCACAGGTCGCGGAACGAAAACACCTCGCCGTTGGTGACGTTGAAGATCTCGTTGCGCGCCGAGCTCGCCGTGGCCGCCCAGAGGCACGCCCTGCCCACCAGGTCCGCGTCCGCTGCCTCCCACACCCAGTCCGCACCGCCGGGAAACGAGAACGGTAGACCTTGCCGATGGCGCAGCGCCGCATAGGCGCCGATCACCGGTGGCAGATTCATCACCACGCCGTGATTGGGCCCGACGATGAGCTGCGGCCGGAGGATCGTCCAGGCGTAGCGCCGGCGCGTCCCGTGTTCGGCGATGAAGTCCTGCTGCAGCCAGTAGAAGTTCGGGTGTGCCACCCGAGGCTGTGACTCCCGCGCCGGAATCCGCATCGGCCGAACGGACGCGCCATACGCCTTGGTGCCCTGCAGCAGGGTCACGTGCTCGATCTCCGCCGCTTCCGCCAGCGGGACCATCAGGTTCTCCAGCATCCGCCCGTTGGTTTCGATCTGCCGCGGATCGGACCACCCCGGCATCAGCCCCGGCAGCTCGTAAACCGCGGTGTAGACGACGTGGGTAACGTCCGTGAGCGTCGCGGCGGCCGCCTGGCAGGCGGCGGCATCCTGGAGGTCCAGTGGCAGGTGACGGACGGGGAGGTCGGCGAGCAGCTCCGGGCGGCGCCGGGACACCGCGATCACGGACCAGCCTGCGGCTGCGAATGCCTTCGCTGCCGCGGTGCCGACGAGCCCCGATGCGCCTACTACGAGTACGGTGCGGTGTTCCGTCATGAGTCCTGCCCCCCGTTCTGGCGGCAGACTATAACGCGCGCTAGGCTGTGCGCGTGTCCTCCGTTCACCTGCTGACTCGCCTCATCGCTCCTATCCTGCTGATCCCCGTCGCGGCAAGCTGGGCGGTGACTGCGGATGACATTCGCCAGCGCCTTGCGAACGCCGAGCCGGACTCGCTGATGGTCGTCGGTGAACCGCTCCGCTCGGGTGCCGCTGTCGTCGACTTCTATCGGGAAAACGACTGGCAGCGAGTGTGGACGCACGGGCCAGCGTCCACAGTGCACCTCACCGAGCTCGTGAACGAGATCCGCGCCTCCGCGGAGCATGGATTTCTGCCGGAGCACTACCACGTGGCCGCGCTCACCGATCCGAGGACGGACGATCTCAGTCTCGAGCTGCTTGCCACCGATGCCTTTCTCACCCAGGTGCGGCACCGTGCCCTCGGTGTGGTCTCGCCGACGACGCTGGATCAGGACTGGTATCTCCCGCGGGGGGACGTGCCTGCGGTGGAGGTGCTGACGGGAGCACTGGAAGAGAACGCTGTCGCCGCCACCCTGGCGGCGCTCTGGCCGAAGCAGGCGGATTACCGCGCCCTGCTGGCGAAACGCCAGGCGCTGCTGGCCGCCACCGGCACGGAGCCGGCGACGGTGCCCTCGGGATCCCTGCTCCAGTACGGCCAGCGCGGCCGAAGGGTTCTGGCGCTGAAAAATCGACTGCTGGGACCGGGACGCCACACCTCCGTCTTCGACGACACCCTGCTCGAGGCGGTGCTCGATTTTCAGGCCGCCATGGGGCTCAACACGGACGGCTTAGTGGGTGAGACGACGCTGTCGATGCTGAACGCCGACCGGGACTTCTGGCTCGACACGGTGGATGCCAACCTGGAGCGCTGGCGATGGCTGCCCGACGATCTGCCGTCCAGCTACCTGATCATCAACATCGCCGCCTTCGAACTGCGGGCCGTCGACCAGGGCTGGGAGATGATGCGAATGCGGGTGATTGTCGGACAACCCGGCCGGCGCACACCCACCTTCAGCCAGACGCTCAAGTACCTGGTCTACAATCCGATCTGGGTGGTGCCGTTCGAGATGGCGGCGAAAGACAAGCTGCGGGAACTCAAGCACGATCCCATCCGGATGGCTTTACAGGGCTACGAAGCCAAGCGGACGGGGACGAACTACTTCGTACCCGTGGACACGATCGACTGGCGGCAGGTCTCCCGGGAGACGTTCCACTACGAGCTGCGCCAGCTTCCGGGTCCGAACAACGCCCTCGGCCGGATCAAGTTCATGCTGCCGAACCGGTTTGCCGTGTATCTGCACGACACGCCGGATCAGGAGCTGTTCGACCAGCAGCAGCGGGATTTCAGCTCGGGCTGCATCCGCCTCGCCAATCCCTTCGGGCTTGCGGACTGGGTGCTGCGTCACGACGGCCAGGCCGAGGCAGCGGCTACGATGCGGGAACTGCTCGCGGGCGGCGAGACCCATACGGTCTACCTGAACACGCCGCTGCCGGTGCTCGTCGTGTACTTCACGGCCTACGCGGACGAGATCGGCGAGGTGATGTTCCGCCGGGACCACTACCAGCGGGATCGGGAAATCGTCAGAGCATTGCGCGGCAACGGAGGATAGGAAGAGTCATGCGCAGGATTGCCATGTGGTTGTTCGTCGGCTGGCTGCCGGCGGCGGCCTGGGGGTGGAACTCGGAGCGTCTGGGCATACCCATGCGCGTCGACGACGAGACCGTGCCGTTCAGCCAGTTCGCCATCTACGTCATGCCCGGCGCTTCATTCAAGGTGAGCTTCACGGACGCGAGCGGCGGCTCGCTCCGCTTCCAGGGTCAGCGGTTCGCCATCGACGGCTCGCCCATCCAGGCACCCGTGGAGCCGGGAAGCTACCGCCTGGAGGTCGCAAACGCCGACGGCGTCGACATCGCCACCTTGCACGTCTTCGTCATGGTGCCGGCGGCGGATGTCAATTCCTCGGGTTATCTCAACGGCTATCGCCTCGGCGACTATCCCGAGCAGCCCCTGAACGGGCTGGCGATCTACGAGCAGCCGAAGGGGTTCGTGGAGGTGAACCCGGACAACCTCACCACCCGGATCTCACCCAACTTCACGCTGGGGCAGTTCGTCTCCAAGCAGGCCCAGGACTTTCCGAAGTACGTGGTGCTGCGCCCGAGCCTGCTGCTCAAGCTCGAGGACATCCTCGCCACCCTGAACAGCAGCGGCCGCCCCACGGAAAGCCTCACCGTGATGAGCGGCTACCGCACTCCCTGGTACAACCGCGCCATCGGCAACGTCCCCTACAGCCGGCACGTGTGGGGAGATGCCTGTGACTTCTACATCGACGAGAACCCGGCGGACGGCGTGATGGACGACATGGACGGCGACGGCCGTACCACCCGCAACGACGCCCGCTGGCTCGCCGACTTCATCGACAACATGTCGCAGCAGGGGCTGCTCGGCAACCGCATCGGCGGTGTCGGCGTCTATGGCAGCACCACGGCACACGGACCGTTCGTGCACGTGGACGTGCGCGGTCACCGGGCACGCTGGTAGCGGGTCGCCCGGATCAGGGCTGCAGGTCGGCCGTCTCCCGCGGCCCGCCGTCGGGCCGCTCCCGCGCCGGGTTGCGGATGATCATCCTGCGCACCAGGGGCGGCTCAGCCCCGGCGTGCAACGCGCGGATGCGGTCACCCACGGGGGCGTCCGCATGGGTCGTCCTTGCGTGCAGCCGCACGTAGTCCACCCAGGTGGGCATCTCGAAGGTCTCCACCCACAATCGCGGATTTTCCAGATCGCGCATCAGCGTCCAGTGATGGGCACCGTCGCGCCGGCGGATGCGATGCCGGTCGGCCATGGCCGCCCGGAACTCGGCGACCCGGCTCTCGGGGATCTCGTACTGCACCGAGACCAGCACCGGGCCGCTGCGGGGCTGGATGTCGAGACCCGTGCGCGGCTCCTGCCAGCGGTTGAGCGGGCTCAGATTCAGATCGTCCCGAGCGGGCAGCGGCAGCTTCAGCCCGATGGCGGCCCCGAGCAGCATGCTCACACCGGCGCAGAGCAGCGCCAGCTCGATGGAGAGCCACTCCGCCAGGTGACCCCAGCACCAGCTGCCGAGCGCCATGCCGCCGAAGATGGCCATCTGGTAGAGCGACAGCGCCCGTCCGACCACCCACCGGGGGGTCGACATCTGCACGGTGGTATTGAACAGCGACAGCGACATCACCCAGGCGCCACCGCAGACGATGAGCGCGGCAGACGTGAGCCAGGCGCTCACGCTCCAGGCGGTGATCGACGCGCAGGCGGCGAACGCCAGGAACGTCCAGCGCACCAGCACCTCGTTGGACAGCCGTTCCCGGGCCCGGCGGGAGATGAACGCCCCGCCGACGGCGCCGACGCCGAAGGCGCCGAGCAGCGCACCGTAGACCACTGCGTCGCCGGCGAGCAGCTCGCGTGCCACCAGCGGCAGCAGGGCGAGGATGACGATGGTGGTGAGCCCGAAGACGAAGCCCCGAAGCATCACCGTGCCGATCTTCGGCGACATGGACACGTAGCGGATGCCGGCGCCCATGGCGGTGAAGAGGTTCTCTCTCGGCAGCGGGCTCACCGGCAGATCGGGCCGCCAGCGCCAGAGCACGACGATCAGCCCCAGATAACTCACCGCGTTGATGGCGAACGCCACGAACGCACCGGCCGCGGCAACGATCGCGCCACCCGCGGCAGGCCCGACGCTGCGGGTGACGTTGAAGCTGACGCTGTTCAGCAGCACGGCGGCGGCGATCTTCTCCCGCGGCACCACGTCGCCCACCGCCGCCTGCCACGCCGGGTTGTGGAACGCGGCGCCGCAGCCGATGAGAAAGGTGAACGAGAGCAGGATCCAGGGTGTGACAAAGCCCATCCACGCCGTCACGGCCAGCGCCGCGGATATGGCGAACATGACGATCTGCGCCGCGAGCATCACGTTCCTGCGCGGAAAGCTGTCCGCGACGGCACCGGCGATGAGCGAGAAGAGCATGATGGGCAGCGTCGTGGAGGTCTGCACGAGCGCCACCATGTCCGCGGAGCCGGCGATGGTCGTCATCAGCCAGGCCGCGCCCACCCCCTGAATGAGGCCGCCGAAGTTCGAGACCATGCTGGCGAGCCAGAGATTCCGGAACGTGGGGATTCTGAACGGCGCGAGCGTCGACTCCTCGCTCACCGCTGTTTCTGTCATTGGAAGCTTCCTGCGAACGGCTGATACCGGCTGCTGAACCACGCTCCTCGAGGAGCCCGCCGGACTCTGACAACGCCAAGGTTTAGCGATCCCGGAGAGCGGGTCAACTCCACCGTTCCCGGCATGTTTGAAAACACCCGGCAAGGCGTGCACGATCCTCGCAGGGACAAAAAAGGGAGAGCGACATGTGGTTGAGGTTGCGTCAGATCGCGCTGGTGGCCGAACGCCTGGCGCCGGTCGAAAAAGCCCTCGTCGACGTGCTGGGGGTCCGGGTGTGCTATCGGGACCCGGGCGTTGCCCACTTTGGGCTGGAGAATGCCCTCTTTCCCATCGGCAACCAGCTCCTCGAGGTGGTGGCACCGGTACGGGAGAACACGGCCGGCGGGCGCTATCTCGAGCGGCGGGGCGGCGACGGCGGCTACATGGTGATCACCCAATGTGACGATCACGCGCCCCGCCGGGCCCGGGTCGAGTCGCTCGGCATCCGCATCGTCAATCAGTTCGAAACCCACGAGTTCCGGAACATGCAGCTGCATCCCAAGGACACGGGCGGCAGCTTCTTCGAGATCGACGAGCAGCTCGGTCCCCACGCCCACGACCCGGACGGCCCCTGGGAGCCCGCCGGGCCGGACTGGCAGGCGGGGCGCTCGCTGACCCGCGTGTGCGGCATCGCCGCGGCGGAGGTGCAGTGCGACGATCCCGCGGCCGTGGCGGCACGCTGGTCCGAGATCGCCGAGATTCCGCTCACCCGCCAGCACGGGCATCCCGCGCTGCCGCTCGACAACGCGACGGTGCGCTTCGTGCCCTGCACGGACGGGCGTCCCGAGGGGCTGGGTGGCATCGACGTGCTGGCGGTTGACCGGGACGCCATCCTCAACGCGGCAGGCGCCCGGCGCGGCGACGACCAGATCATGCTCTGCGGCATGCGCATCAACCTGCTGGAGGCTGCCGAATGAGCACGTATACGGACATCGAGGTCAGCATCGAGGACCCGGTGGCGCTGATCCGGTTGAACCGGCCCGACAAGCTCAACGCCTTCACCTACCACACGCTCGCCGAGATCCGCCGCGCCGTGGATGCCGCCGCTGCCGACCGTCGGGTGGTCGGCATTGTCATCACCGGCAACGGCCGCGCCTTCAGTGCCGGGCTGGATGCCCAGGTGCTCTCCGAGGTCACCAGCGCCGAACGGCCACCCTCGAATACGCCGGAGGACAGCGACGAGCTGCCCGGGATCTTCAGCTACCTCACTCAGGTCCCCAAACCCGTGATTGCGGCCATCAACGGGGTGACCGCCGGCGGCGGCCTGATCCTGGCCCTGATGTGCGATTTCCGGATCGCCTCCACGGACGCGATCCTCACCACGGTCTTCCTGAAGCGCGGGCTCATCGCCGAACACGGCTCCACCTGGCTGCTGCCGCGCCTGGTGGGACCCAGCCGGGCCCTGGACCTGCTCTGGATGAGCGACAAGATCGATGCCGGTGATGCCCGGGAGATGGGTCTGGTGGACCGGGTGGTGGCGCCCATCTCGCTGCTCGACTCGGCAACCGGTTATGTGAAGAAGCTCGCCGCCACATCACCGCCGGAAGCGATCGCGGCCACCAAGCGTCTGGTCTACGGCCACCTGGGCACGGACCTGCGCACGGCGCTGAAGGAAGCCGAAGCGGTGCAGAACCGGTTCGTGACCGCACCCGACGCCGCGGAAGGTGCCCGGGCCTTCCTGGAGAAACGCACGCCCGTGTTCCGGCGCATTGGCGACAACTGAACGGCAGCCACGGTCGAGGGGGATCCATGACACTGATACAGGCACATTCGAAGGGTCGCACGGCAGCGCTGCTGACCACCACCATCGGCGCACACCTGGACGCGGTGGCAGCCAGAGACCCGAATCATCCGGCGCTCATCATGCCGCACCAGGACATCCGCTGGACCTACGGCGAGTTCGTTCGCGAGGTGGACCGGCTCGCCGCCGGGCTGCTGGCACTGGGTATCGAGCCGGGCGACCGGGTCGGCATCTGGTCGCCCAACCGCTACGAATGGGTGCTCACCCAGTTCGCCACGGCGAAGATCGGCGCCATCATGGTCTGTATCAACCCCGCCTACCGGCTCTACGAGCTGGAATACGCGCTGAACAAGGTGGGCTGCCGCGCCATCGTCACCGCGGAGAGCTTCAAGACCAGCCACTACCTGCAGATGCTCAAGGACCTGGCCCCGGAGCTCGACGACTGCGCCCCCGGCGAGCTTCAATCCGCGAAGCTGCCACACCTGAAGATCGTGATCCGCGTCGGCGAGAAGCAAACGCCGGGCATGTTCAACTTCCCGGACGTCTGCGGCATGGGTGGCGAAAGGGAAGCTGCGAGGTTGCAAGAGATCGGCGCTTCCCTGAATCCCTCCGACCCCATCAACATCCAGTTCACCAGCGGCACCACGGGTACGCCCAAGGGCGCGACGCTCACCCACACCAACATCCTGAACAACGCCTACTTTGCCGGGCAGACCATGCGCTTCTCGCCGGCGGACATCCTCTGCATTCCGGTGCCCATGTATCACTGCTTCGGCATGGTGCTGGGTACGCTGGTATGCGTCGCGCACGGCGCCACCATGGTGCTGCCCTGCGAGGTCTTCGATCCGCTGCCGGTGCTCAAGGCCGTGCAGGACGAGCGCTGCACGGCGCTGCACGGCGTTCCCACCATGTTCATCGCCGAGCTGGAACACCCGGAATTCAGAAACTACGACGTGAGCTCGCTGCGCACCGGCATCATCGCCGGCTCCACTTGCCCCATCGAGCTCATGAAGCGGCTCATCGGCGAGATGGACCTGGCCGAGATCGTGATCGGCTACGGGCAGACGGAGTGCAGCCCCATCGACACCATGACCGACATCGACGATCCGTTCGATGCCCGGGTCACCACCGTCGGCCGGGCGCACACCAACTGGGAGATGAAGATCATCCGCGAGGACGGCAGCACCGCGGACATCGGCGAGACCGGCGAGGTCTGCGCGCGCGGCTACGGCGTGATGCGTGGGTACTGGGAGGACCCTGAAAAAACGGCGGAAGCGGTAGATGCTGAGGGCTGGATGCATTCCGGCGATCTCGGTGAGATGGACGCGGACGGCTACGTGAAGATCACCGGTCGCATCAAGGACATGATCATCCGCGGCGGCGAGAACATCTATCCCCGCGAAATCGAGGAGTTTCTCTACACCCACCCGGACATCCAGGAGGTGCAGGTGTTCGGCCTGCCGGATCCGAAGTACGGCGAGCAGGTGGCGGCCTGGGTGCAGCTGCGGAAAGGCGCATCACTCACGCCCGAGGATATCCGTGCCTACTGCCAGGGCCAGATCACCCACTTCAAGATTCCGAAGCACATCAAGATCGTCAGCGAGTTCCCGATGACGGTGACGGGCAAGATGCAGAAGTTCGTGATGCGGGACACCTACGCCGAGGAGCTGGCCCAGGAAAGCGCCTGATCGGGCCGAGGCGGGTGATGAACGGAGGTGCGGTGTGTTCAGGTCGGCGCCCTACGCCTTCGGGAATCTGCCCGGTCTCCTCGCGCTGATGCCGACGGCACGCTGGCGAGCTGCACCATCGCCTGGACGGATCCGGTCTCGCGCATCGGCTCCTTCGAGCCGTTCGGCACCCGACCGGAGTTCCGCGGCAGCGGCGTGAGCCGGGCCGTGCTCTGCGAAGGACTGAAACGTCTGGCGTCCAGGGGGATGACGTCCGCGAGAATCTACACCGCCTGCTTCAACCAGCCGGCGCTGACGCTCTATCGAAGCTGCGGCTTCGCCGAGACGGACCGGAACCTGACCTTCCTGAAACGCCTCTGAGGCGTGGCCCCCGCGGTCGGCGAGATCCGTCAGTTCCCACCGAGCTCGGAGACGATCGCCTGCCCCGGATACACACCGTCCACCAGCTCACCGTCCCGCACCACCGCGACGCCGCTGACAAACACGTGCTCGATCCCGGCCGAGGTGCGGGCCGGTACGGTATACGTGGCCTGGTCCAGGATCGTCTCCGGATCGAACAGCGTCAGGTCCGCATCCATGCCGATCTGAACGCGTCCCTTTTTCCGCATGGCCGGCGCGAAGCCTTCGAGCCGACGGGCAGGGTCGAGCGTCATCTTCCTGAGCGCCGTCATGAGCGGCAGCGCCTGCTCGTCGCGCACGTAGTGGCCGAGCACCCGGGCAAAGGTCCCGGCGCTGCGCGGATGGCTGAAGTCGCCGACGAAGGGCACGCCATCACTGGCGATCATTACGTCCTCCTGCGCCACCAGCCAGCGGCTGGTCTCCTCGCTGCGGCCGTGGATGATCACCCAGCCGCCCCGCCGCCGGTACTCATCGAAGGTCTCCTTCGTGAGCCGTTCGCCGGTTTCCGTCCATTGCAGGTCGGCGTAGTCGCCCTGGTAGTCGTCGAAGAGCGCGCTCTCCAAACGGGTGGAGCCGGCGGTGTACGGATAGGTCTCGGTGGTCACGTCGATGCCCCGCTCGCGCAGGCCGCGGATCATCCGCATGGCCGTGCGGGCCGACTCGTCCATGCTGGAATTGATGTGCACCACGTGCAGCGGTGCGCCGGTGGCCGCCGCGTCCGCCAGCACCTCCTGCAGCGGCGCCAGCAGGTCGCCGCCCATGTACCTCGCCTGGCGGATGTGCGTGAACACGGGCACCTGGTAGCGCGCTGCCAGCTCGAAAAGCGCCAGGATCTCCTCGTGGCTGGCGCCGGGCATGTAGGTGATGCCCGAGCCGATGCCGAGCCCACCTTCCCTGAGCCCCACCTCGAGGGCAGCCACCAGCTCCGCAATCTCTGCCGCATCGAAGACCGCACCCGCATAGTCGCCGCCGCCGGCCGCGGCGCGCTGCTCGTCCGTCACGTAGACCGGATTACCCACCTGGAGTCCGGTGACCTGATTGATGCGTGCCGCCAGGTGACCGCTGGCCGCTCCGTAGTGAATGGGTGAACGGCCCGCGCGCGAGGCGAGCCAGGCGGCGACCGGGAGCACCCCCTGCTCCAGCTCCAGTGCCGTGGTGACCCCGTCGGCGGCCTGAAAGTGGTTGCTGCGCTCGTCCTGGCCGTGGGCGTGCAGATCGATGAAGCCGGGCGCCACCACCAGACCAGCGGCGTCGATGACCTCGACGCCGTCAAGCGGCTCGGTGCCGAGCGCCGCGATGGTGCCGTTCTCGATCCCCAGATGACGGATACCGTCGAGGCCGGTTTCCGGATCCATGACGCGGCCGCCGTTGATCACGAGGTCGAAGTCTTCGGCCAGCAGCGGGCCACCCGCGATCAGACACGCGCAGAGAACGATCAGTCGGAACATCAGTCAGGTCCTCCCCGCGCGGGAAGATAACACAGCCCGCTTCGGGCTCTGCAGGCAGTCCGGTGTCGATCGGCCATCAGTCGAGCGACCCGGTGATGGACTTCCGCTGCGAGATCTCGATCCAGTTGCCGTCCGGATCCCGTACGAAACTGATGTGGGCCACCTCGCCGAGCTTGAGCGGTGCCATGCCTTCCCGACCACCGCGCGCCAGGATATCCGCGTGAACGCGCTTCACATCGAAAACCTGCAGCGTCACGTAGCGATAACCGCGCGCCCGCTGCTCCGGCTCCGGCGTGGCCTCTCCCTCGAGAAGCTCGAGCTCCGAGGCGCCGATGTCGAAGAGTCCCCGGCGCCGCTCGGGCAATCCCAGCACACTGCCGTAGAAGGATCGATGCCGCTCCAGATCCGTCACCAGCACGGACAGCCGCAGCTGCGTGATGCCGTCCCAGCCCTGCGGAACGAGCCGCAGCGTGTTGCCGTCCGGATCTGCCAGCTCGAGCATCCGATCGACGTCCGGCCGCGCAAGGGTGAGAGCCCGATAACCGGCGGGCGCGGCCTCGGGCAGCCGGTCGCGGGCGTGGTTCACCTTCAGCACGCTGTCGCCGATGGCATGCCGGTGCTGGTCGAGGCCGCGCCCGACCGGCAGCAGCTCGCTGAAAGGCAGCCCGACCTCCCGCTGCCAGAACGCAAGCAGCGGCTCGATGCGATTCGTGAACAGCCCGATGTCCAGCGCCGGTTTGGCCAGCTCCACTTCCGCTCCCCCTGTTCCGGTACTGCAACTCCGGTACTGCAACCGGTTCCGCAGCACCCGTCTGCTGGGTGACAATACCCGCCAATCTCGGGGGAGATACCAGATGCGTCAAGTCACGATCAACGAACGCGGAATCGCCGGCCTGGCCGTTTCGGAGGCGCCCGACCCCGAACCGGGACCCGGCGAGGTGCTGATCCGCATGCACGCGACCTCCCTCAACTACCGCGACCTGATGACGGTGAAGATGGCCGGCGCCAGCCAGCCGGGACTGGTGCCGAACTCCTGCGGCGCGGGCACGGTCATCGCCACGGGCCCGGATGTGTCCCGGGTCGCCGAAGGGGACCGGGTCGCGCCCATGTTCTTTCAGAAGTGGCTCACCGGACCGCCGACGCGCGCCGTGCTGGGGTCCGCGCTCGGCGGCCCCATCGACGGCTGCCTGAGGGAGCTCATGGTGCTTTCCGAGGAAGGCGTGACGAAGATTCCCGACTATATGAGCTTCGACGAGGCCGCCACCCTGCCCTGTGCCGGTCTCACGGCCTGGCGGGGACTGATCGAGGAAGGCCGTCTGACCGCCGGCGAGGTGGTGCTGGTGCAGGGAACCGGCGGCGTGTCCATCTTCGCCCTGCAGTTCGCCAAGCTCTCCGGCGCCGAGGTCATCCTCACCTCCTCGTCGGACGAGAAGCTGGAACACGGCCGGCAGCTCGGTGCCGACCACACGATCAACTACCGGCGCACACCCGACTGGGCAAAGGAGGTGCTGCGCATCACCGGCGGGCACGGTGCCGACCACATCGTCGAGGTGGGCGGCGCGAACACGCTGCAGCAGTCCATCGCGGCCGTGGCGCTCGGCGGGCACATCCACGTCATCGGCGTGCTCGGCGGCTTCGTCAACGACATCAACGTCGCGGAGCTGTTCCGCACCAATGCCAGGATTCACGGCATCACGGTCGGCAGCCGGCACATGTTCGAGAACATGATCCGCGCCATGACCGTGGCCGAGACGCATCCCGTGATCGACCGTACCTTCCCGATGGCGCACAGCCGGGAAGCGTTCACCCTCATGGAGCAGGGTGGCCACTTCGGCAAGATCGTCATCCATCACTGAACTTTCGACACTCACGACAAGGAAACCAGCCCATGGCCATCTCGCTCTACGACATCAGCGTTGCCTCCTACCTGCAGACACTCGGCGCCGTCGCGGGCTTTCTCGAGAAAGGTAAGAGTTACTGCAACGAGAAAGGCATCGATCTCTCGGAAGTCGTCGAAACCCGCCTCTACTCGGACATGCTGCCGTTCCGCTTCCAGGTCATCTCGGTGGTGCACCACTCGCTCGGCGCCATCAAGGGTATCCAGGCCGGGCTGTTCAGCCCACCGGCGGGTTACGGCGAGCCGGACTACGACGGCCTGCAGACGCTGGTCGCCAGCGCGAAGCAGGAGCTCGAAGCGCTCGATCGGGCTGCGGTAAACTCTTTCGAGGGGAAGGAGGTCGCCTTCGCGCTGGGTGATCGGCGCATGCCGTTCGTGGCGGAAGACTTCGTCATGTCGTTCTCGCTGCCGAACTTCCACTTCCACGCCGCCACGGCCTACGACATCCTGCGTATCGAGGGGGTGCCCATCGGCAAGCGGGACTACATGGGCGCGCTGCGCATGAAGCGCTAGGCTGCCCGCCGCTATCGGGCGCCGGATCCGGCGCTTTTCTGAGATCCGTGCGGCTTCTTGAACCGCGCGAGCAGACTGTTCAGGGAGTCGCGGTGGGCGATGAGCACCACCTCGTCACCGGTTTCGAGTACTCCGTCGTCGCCGGGAATCGTCAGCTCGCCATCCCGGTAGACGCAGACCACGCGGGTGTGCTTCGGCAGTGCGAGCTCAGAGATGGCAACCGCGTCATCCTCCCCGGCAACGAACGAAAACACCCGCGCTTCCTCCCGGATCATGGTGGAGATCGCGAGCGGATCCCGCCCCTCGAAGAGATCAGCCAGGTGCACGCCGATGGTACGGGAAGGGATGATGGTGTCCTCGAGGCCAAGCTCCAGGCAGATGTGCTCGAGCTCGGGATCGTCGATCTTCGTGACGATGCGGCTGAATCCCAGCGAGCGGCCGACGAGGCTGGCGATGATGTTGATCTGGTCCTGACCCGTCAGGCAGTAGAGAACGGCGGTGTCGTGCGGGTCGGCCTCGCGCAGGATCGCGGGTCGACTGCCGTCGCCACAGATGAACCCGCAGTCGAGCTCCTCGGAGAGGGACTGGATGCGCTCCTTGTCGCGCTCCACGATCACCACCTCGTGGCCCCGCTTGACGAGTACCCGCGCGGTATTCACCGCCAGCGAGCCGGCTCCCAGAAAAACGGCCCTCATCTGCTTTCGATCCGCCTTCCCAGCCAGGTGCGCGGATAAAGTACCACCAGCAGCGCGAAGATTTCCAACCGCCCTGCCAGCATGTCCACACAGAGCAGCAGCTTGAGCGGCGTGGCCAGCTCCGGGCCGGTGATGCCGGTCGACAACCCCACCGTGCCGGTGGCGGAAACCACGTCGAACAGGGCGTCGAGCGCCGGCTCTCCGCCGGCCACCATGGCCAGCCACGACAGCAACACCGTGAGCAGAAACAGCAGGATGACCACCAGGGCGCGCTGAATCTCCGCCTCTCCCAGCCGGTGGCCGCCGAGCCGCATCTCCGCCACCGCATGGCTCGGCAGGGCGGTCCTGCGCACCATGAACGTCATCACCCTCAGCATGACGAGCAGACGCAGCAGCTTGATGCCACCCGCGGTGGAACCGACGCTGCCGCCGCTGAGCATGGCGAGGATGAGCATGAGCTTCGCCGGGTCGCCCAGATCGGCGATGGGGAGCGTCGAGAATCCCGCGGTCGTCTGCGCGGAGCCGCCCAGCAACGCGCCGTGGTAGAGCGACTCCTGCGCGCTCATGCCTTCCGTGTGGTAGAGGAGAAAGGACAGCAGCACGCTCACGAGAATGACCAGAACCGGTACCGCCCACCACTCCGGATCCCCGCCGGGCACCGACCGCCGGCGGACGACGACGTGGTAGTACATCACCAGCGGCAACGCGCCCAGAAGCGCCCCGCCGATGGTGACGAAAGGCGCCACTGCCGACGGCATGTCGGCGAGACTCTGCTCGTAGCCCGAAAAACCGCCGGTGGAGATGGAGGTCAGCGCGTGCAGGACGGCCTGCAGCACATCCCCCAGAGCGAGCCAGAGCGCCGCGACCACCAGCAGGGTCAGCACCACGTAGACAGCCAGCACTTCCCGTGCATAGGTCCGGGTGGATGCAGGGAATCCTTCCTGCTGCTCGGTCCCGGCGAGTCGACGCGTGCCGGGATGGTGTCCGAACAGCAGCGCCACCGAGAACACCGCGATGCCGAGCCCACCGAACCACTGCATCCAGGCACGCAGGAAGAGGAGCGCAGGGGGATACTCATAGCTGTGGGCCACCGTGCTCAGGCCGGTGGTGGTCACCGCCGAGACGGACTCGAAGAAGGCATCTTCCAGCGGCAGACCCGCACCCGCGAAGGCGGGCAGGAGAATCACCGGTGTGAGCACGAAGGTGAGCGCGACCACCACCAACGCTTCGTTCTCCTGGACGCCGCGCGGTACCGGCGTGCCACGCCCCAGCAGCCAGAATCCCAGCAGCACCAGAAGGCTCAGTCCCAGGTGGCCGGCGATTCCCGGCGCTCCCAGCAGCAGGGCTACGCAGAGCGGCACCAGCGTCAGGGCCGCCAGCGCCAGCGCAAGCCGGCTCAGGTAGTAGCGAAGAACGGGGGCTCGAACGGCATAACGCAGGCTGGCAGCAGCGTCGCTCACGGCGCGGTCACCCTGCCGATCAGCGCTGGCGGTCTTTCTTCAGCCGCGACATCAGGGAGAACAGCGCGGCCGCGTCCGCCGGCGAATCGTCGCCGTTCAGTCCCTTGTAGATCGTGTCGACCGTCACGGCAATCCGCTCGAAATCTCCCCAGCTCTGGTAATCACCAAGGGCGATGTCGAAGGCCGCCTCCTCTGCGCTCATGCCCGCTGCGTGGCGCCGGCAGGTTTCCTCGTTCACGAAGACCAGGTAGTCACGCATCACAGCTACCCCGGCACGGTCGGTGATGGGTCCGTGGCCCGGCACCACCACGTCCACGTCGCGGCCGATGATCTGGTTACAGGCCCGGATCCAGTTCTCCACCGGTCCCGCCCACATGATCGGGGTCCCGTCCACGAACAGGATGTCGCCGGTGTAAACCACCCTGTCCTCCGGGACGTACACCAGCACGTCGCCGAGCGTATGCGCCGGGCCGACCTCCACCAGGTGGACGTCCTTGTCGCCCACCTTCACGTCGAGCGATCCCGAGAAGGTGCGCGTGGGCATCCGCAGCGTGATGCCGGCGAAATCGAAGTCGCCGAAACAGTGCTGGAAGAACTCGCCGACCTCGCCCATGGAAGGTGCTGCCTCCATCATCCGCGCCATGACGGCCGGCGGCAGCTCTTCCATCTCGTGCGCGCCTGCCTGCGAGGCGATGATCTCGGCATTCTCGATCAGCCGGTTGCCGTAGGTGTGGTCGCCGTTGGCATGCGTGTTGACGAGCGTGGTCACCTCGCGGCCACCGATGCCGGTAGCATCGCGCATGGTGGCGAGCATCTCGGCAGTGAGCTTCTCGTCGAAGAGCGTGTCCACGAGCAGTGACTGATCACCGTCCACGATGAGGCCCGCATTGCTGTACCCCCACGTGCCCGTGGGCTGCAGGTAGGCGTACTGGCCACTGCCGATCTCGTGGAGCCCTTTCGTGAATGCCCAGCCCATGTTTCCTCCCCGTTTCAGGCCCGCACCGGATCGAATCGCACGGGCATCCGGGTGAGCCCGGAGATGAAGTTGCTCTTCAGCCATCCGAGCTCACCACTGATCTCGATGTTGGTCATGCGCGTCAGCACCTCCCTCAGGATGGCGTCGATCTCCAGGCGCGCAAACCATTGACCCAGGCAGATGTGGTGCCCTCCGCCGAAGGCCAGGTGCCGGTTGGGCTCGCGGGTAATATCCAGCGTATCGGGCGCATCGAAGGCCGCCGGATCCCGGTTCGCCGCGCCGTAGTAGAGCACCACCTTATCGCCTTCGCGGAGCTGCCTGCCACCGAGTTCCACGTCGGACCGGACGGTTCGCCGCATGTAGATCACCGGCGAGGTCCAGCGCAGCAGTTCTTCCCTGGCCGAGGGCAGATAGCGGTCGAGATCGGACGTCAGCAGCGTGAGCTGCTCTGGATTCCTGAGCAGCTCGTGCATGCCGGTGGCCACCAGGTTGCGCGTCGTATCGCCGCCAGCGTCGATCAGCAGCAGAAAGAACAGCAGGAATTCCGGGTCCGTGAGCTTGCGACCGTCGAGTTCCGCGGCCAGCAGCTTGCTGGCGAGGTCGTCGCCCGGCCGGCTCCGCTTCTCGGCGATCACGCCGGTTCCGTACTCGAACATCTTCGCCACCGCCATGGGGATGGCGTTCTCCGGCAGGGTCTCCGGTGCGGAGTGGATCACCTCGGTGAGCTTGTAGAGCTCGCGGCCATCCTCCAGCGGCAGGCCCATGAGATCGGCGATCACGAAGCTCGGCATCTCGCCGGCGATCTCCGAGACGAAGTCGCACTCGCCCCGGTCGATGACGGCGTCGACGATCTGGGTCGCCAGCTCCTCGATCCGGCCGTTGTAGTGCTTCGCCGGCCCCTGGGTGAACTCGCGGCTGATCAGCTTGCGGTAGGCCGTGTGCTCCGGCGGGTCCATCATCAGCATCATCTTCTGCGGACCGGACAGATCGAGCTGCCCGGGTCCCGGATCCGCGATCATGATGGTGGGCTCCGAGGAGAAGACCTCGGCATTGCGGCCGATGTCGTAGACGTCCCGATAGCGGGTTACCGCCCAGAATCCCCGCCCGTCCGGCTCATCGTGCCGGTACACCGGTTCGTGCTCGCGCAGCCAGTCGTACTGATCGTGGGGATGACCGCCCGCAAAGCTCGCCGGATCCAGCAGGTTGATGCGCATCGCCTCCTCCTCCCTCCGCAAAGGGCGAAGCTTACCCTACCCGCCCGTCAAGGCGTGCCGAACAGCGGCGCGTCGAACTCGAGACGGGCCCGACCGCACTGCTCTGCGGCGAGATCCACATCGAAGACGGTATGGGCGCTCATCATCTGCACGTCGCGGTTGATACGCTGCAGGGGGTGATCGAGAAAGTGCACGCTGGCGCCGCTGCCTTCCATCACCCTGCGGACGATGCCGGCGCAGTCCCGCACCACGTGCGCGATGGCGAGTCCGAGCTCCTGCTGCGCCATGCCGGACAGCCGGATCTCGCCGTGCGCATGGCGCTCGATCTGCCGGGCTGCCGCGCGCAATACCGTTTCGGCCGCCCGGGCCTCGGTGAGCGTGTTGGCCAGCCGGATCTGTGCGGAGGCACTCTCTTTCTGCACCTTCCTGGTACCGAACCGTACCCGCTCGCCGAGCAGGTCGCGGTACAGGGTGACCGCACGTCGCGCCGCACCTACGGCCGGGATGGCTGCCGTGAGCGACAGGAACGGCCGCACGGGCAGGCGCATGAGATAGGTGGCATCGGCCCCGGCGGTAACCACCGGCGGTACCAGCAGCGAAAGCCGCTGCTCCGGCACGAAGACGCCCTCCGCGACGATGTCGCGGCTGCCCGTGGCGGCCATGCCGTCCACGTGCCAGGTGTCCTCCACCCGGATGTCCCCGGGCCGCACCAGACACAGCCGCTGCACCGGCTCGTCCGCCGTCTCCACCATGGTGCTGATCAGCACCCAGTCCGCGTGCACGACCCCGGTGGCGAACTTCCAGCGCCCGGTGAGCTCGTAGCCGCCTGCCACACGCTTCGCCATGCCGCCCTTCGGGTTCACGCTGCCGGGCGCCAGAATGTAGGGTGCAGCGCTGAATATCTCGTGCTGCAGCGATTCGTCGAAGAGCCCGAGCAGCCAGTTGTGCTCCATGTAGAAGGTGGTGATCCAGCCCGTGGACGCACACGCCTCGCTGACCAGGATGCCGACGTCCACGTACAGATCCATGCCGATCTCGTAGCCGCCGTAGGCCCGCGGCACGAAGGACCGGAACACGCCGGTCGCCTTCAGCGCCTCGATCACGCCATCGTCGGGTTTGCGCTCGCGCTCCGCATTGCCGGCACGATCAGCGATCAGGGGCACGACCGCCCTGACCCGTTCGAGGAGACCTTCCACCGGCAACGCGTCCACCTCCACCGCGGCCGGATCGGATCGCGCCTGGCTCACCCTGCGGCCTGTTCTTCCCGTGACGGCAGCTTCTGGCCCTTTTCGATCCGGAACCGGACCCTCGGCACCGCGTCATCCGCATCGAAGGCGCGGGTCAGGTGACAGCACTCGAGCTGCAGCCCGTTGGGATCCTCGAAGTAGATGGACTTCGACCAGCCTTCGTGATCGACGGGTCCGCGCACGGCAACCCCGTGCGCCTCGAGCTGCGCCTTGGTCGCCTCGAGCCCCGCGAGCGATTCCGAATTGAAGGCGAAGTGGTACACACCCGGCATTAGCCCGAGACCGCGGTTGATGCCGGAATCGAAATCCCTGGGCCAGCCTTCCACATCCTCCCCGCTCATGAACCCGAGCAGCTGCCCGTTGCCGATGTCGAAGAAGTAGTGCTTCATGCAGCCCTTCTCACCGAGCTCGACCAGGTCTGCACGCACCAGCGGGAATCCGAGCACATCCTCGTAAAAGGTGCGTGTTGCCTCCATGTCCTTGGTCCCGAGATCGATGTGATTGAATCCGAGACGGGTGGTCATGCTCTCTCCGGTTCCCGCGGCGCTGGTGCCAGGACCATCGAGCATAGGCCCACGGTGGGCAGCACTCAACCACGGCAATCCCGATGTCTGCAGATCCCTTGGCAAAGCGCGGTGGATTCGTACCATGAGCCGACAACGGTGAGGTGAGAGGCTGGTATGACGGACACGGAGCTGAGGTCGCTCTGCAGCCGCTTCCTCGACGCCATCGAGACGCAGGACTTCGACACGGTGGCAGACCTCTACCATCCGGAGCTCCGCTTCTGGGTGAACCTGACCGGCAGCGAGCTTTCCCGGGACGAAAGCCTCGCGGTGCTGAGGGATGGCGCCGGACGCCACCGGCGCCGGACCTATGACGACCGCACCATCGACACCTTCGATTCGGGCTTCCTCGCCCAGTACACCTGCTCCGTGGTCACCCATGACGGCACCCGCACGGCACTCTGGGCCTGCCTGGTGGCACAGTGCCGGGACGGACGGATCCTCCGCATGGACGAGTACCTGGATTCCGGAAAGTTCGGCGGCTCGCGCAGGGAGGCCGGCCGATGACCGACGCCGAGATCCGCGAGTTGTGCAACCGCTTCTTCGACGCCTACCAGGATCGCCGTGTGGATGAGCTGGCCGGAATCTACTCCGAGGACTGCATCGTCTGGCACAACGTCTTCGGCCGCGAGACCACCGGCAGCGAGAACCTGTCGGCACTGCCGGCGAGCTACGCCATGCAGCGGCGGCGGACCTACAATGACCGGATCATCGATACGTTCGACGGGGGCTTCGTGATCCGCTATACGCTGCACGGCGTGCAGCACAGCGGCCACAGCGGTGCGTTGTGGATCTGTATCGTCGGGCTCTGCCGGGACGGGAAGATCACGCGCATCGACGAATACATGGATTCCGGAAAATTCGAGGCCTGGCGGGGAGGACCCCGGCCGGCCGCCCAGCAGGGAGAAAAAGAATGAGACAGGACTGGAACCTGCTGCTGCTCTGCGACCGGTTCTTCGACGCCATCGAGCAGGGTGACTACGAGACGCTGGAAAGCTGCTACGCGCCGGAAGCCGTCGTCTGGCACAGCCACGACTGCCTCTATCAGCCCCGGGCGGAGAACCTGGCCATGCTGAAGGACGGGATGAAGCGCAACAAGAAGATGCGCTTTCGGGATCGCCGCGTGCACACGTTCGAGGGAGGATTCGTTCAACAGCACGCCCTGCACATCACCACCGAGAACGATTTCGACGGCAGGATGGACGTCTGCTTCGTCGCCTATGTGCGTAACGGACTGATCTCGCGGATCTACGAGTACTTCGATACGGGCCAGATCGACGCCTTTCTGGGGCCCTCCAGAGGCCATGGCTGAGACGATCTGTTGAACCGCGCGACCCTGGTGTTTCTGCTGGCCATCGCCGGCGCGCTGGCGCTGACCGTGTATCTGGCTTTCGACTACGCCGCCTATCAACGGGATCGGGACGAGCGCAGCATCGAGCTCGGACGCGAAGCAGGTACCCGGGTCGCCGATGCATTGGATGCTCAGCTTTCCGCCGTCTCCGCGCGCGCGAGCTCCTTTTCCGCCGCCATCGGCGCAGTGACCGATGAAGCGACGCTGCTGCGCCTCATCCAGGAGGAAAGCCTGGCAGTGCCGCTTCTGCTCGGCGTGACCGTCGCCTACGAGCCGGGCCGCTTCGCGGGCAGAGCGCGCTACGCGCCGTTCTTCAACAAGAGCCGCGACGAGTTTCAGTTCGTGGAGGAGTCCTACGACTACACCTCCCCGGACCTCGCCACTGCCCGCTGGTACACGGAGGTGATCGCAACCGGCATGCCGAGCTGGTCGGATCCCTACTTTGCAGAAGCCGCCCAGGAGATGGTGGTCGACTACGGGGTGCCGCTGCGTAACCCGCAAGGCGATCTGATCGGCATGGTGGACTACACGATCACGCTGAGCGACTTCACCCGCATCGTGGACAGCCTTGCCGTTGGTGAGTCGGGCTACGGATTCACCTTCGAGCCGGGCGGGGCCATCATTTCCCACCCCGATCCGGACTACCTGCTCGAGAACGTCTACCAGATCCGCGACGGCAAGGACGAGACCATCATTGCGACGCTGCGCACCGAACCGGAAGGCGTGGTCCGGTACCAGAGCACCTATACCTACCGCTACTCATGGTTCTTCTTCCGGGCGCTCGAGTCCACGGGCTGGAAGAGCGTGCTGGTGTTTGCGGAGGATGATCTTCTCGGCGCGTCCGATCAGGGGAGGCGGAAGCAGATCCACCTGGCCCTGGGTATCGGAGCGCTTCTGACTGCGCTGCTCGCCTTCGCGCTCCGCGTCGATCACTACGACCCGCACCGGCTCTGGTGGCTGGTGTGTACCGTATCCATCGTCATCGTCGGTAACATCATTGCGGTGTGGTACCTGAACCTGACCACCGACTTCTCGCGGCTGGAGAACGACCAGGAAAGGATCGTCAACGGCACGATCAGGAGCCGATACGTCAAGGCCTACGACGACGAGCTGTACCGTCTGACCCAGAGCCATTATCGGCAGGTGCCCACCGGTGTGTTCATCGAGTCGATAGAGCTGACGTCCTTCGAGGCCAGCGTGATCGGCAGGCTCTGGATGAAGTATCCGAAAACGCTCTACGACGCTGCACCACCCGCGTTCTACCTGCCGGATGTCTCCTCCCTGGAGGCCCGCGGACTCGCGAGCGAGCTGATTTCCGAGGTCGACGCCGGGGACCACATGCTCGTCACGTGGCGTTTCCGCGCGCTGCTCGAGCAGCACTTCAGCTACCGTCAGTTTCCGTTCGAGCAGAACGACATCCGGCTCACGTTCCTCTATCCGGACCTCGATCGGAACGTACTGCTGGTGCCGGATCTGGAGAGCTACGAGGTTCTGAATCCGTCCGCGCGACCCGGCACGAACCCGTCCATGACGGTCCCTTCCTCCGAGATCATCTCGTCCTACTTCACCATCGACGAGCTCGACTACCACACCAACTTCGGCAGCAGCACGCCGCTGGACAGCCATCCGGCCCTGTCTTTCAATCTGGTGGCCAAGCGGATCTACGTGAATCCGCTGATCTCGAACATCGTTCCCATCCTGATCGTTGCGCTCATCATGTTCATCGTGCTGTTCGTCTCGTCGAAAACGCACGACGACCGGTCCGGCATGACGATCATGAACGTGATCCAGAGCGCCGCCGGATTGCTCTTCATCCTGGTGCTCGCCCACGTCAACGAGCGCAACCGCATACAGACACCGGAGATCGCCTACATCGAGCTCTTCTACTTCTCGATGTACGTGCTGATCACGCTCCAGTCCTGCCTGCTGGCAGCCCTGTTCCGTGGCGCCGAGTGGCGGATCTTCAGCTTCCAGGACAACCTGGTGCTGAAGCTCCTGTTCTGGCCGGTGCTGCTGTCGACCTGGTACGGCCTGACGCTGCTGCGTTTCTACTGAGCCGGTTCAGAAGTAGTAGCCGAAGTTGACGTTGAACCGCCAGTTCCAGCGGTCGTTGCCCGTGACGCCGAAATCGCCGACCCCCTCGTAGAGATTCGAGTAGTCATCCCCATCGTTGCCGACGAACAGGTTGCCCGTCGACCACGCAAGGTCGGTGTAGACGTACCAGCCGGCGCGGGACCAGGCCGCTCCCAGCGTCAGCAGGTGGCTGTCGTGGAAGGCGGAGTCGTCCTTCAGGATGCCGCTGTACTCGACATAGGGAAGCACGTAGTCGAGCCACGGTATCCCGGGCGTGTCCAGACGATAGCTGAGCGACACCGCCGGCAGCCACGCCCGGCTCGCCACCGGCCAGGCGAAGTCATAGGCGCCCATGGGCAGCACGCCGTCCGTGCCGAGCGGGTTGTCCGAGCTGATCCGGTAGTCGTAGCGGGAAATCTGCGTGCCGAGCTCGAAACCACCCAGGGTGCTCAGCATGTGGATCGAGGCTGCCCAGTGGGTGCCGTCCGGATTGCCCTTGCCGTCGAGCCAGCCGTACTGCAGCGACACGCCGAGGTCCGTTGCCTGCCGGCCGTTGCCGAAGTGACGGACAGCCCGGGCGTTGAGCTGGCCGGCTTCGTCGTAGCCGTTCACGTTTGTGTCGTAGAGCACCGTCCCGTCTGCCAGAACGGACTCACGCCAGCGCACCACATCGTAGCTGTAACGGGCACTCGCTTTGCTGGCGCCGCTCCAGCTTCCGCCACTGCCCGCGAAGGCACCGAACGCGAGATCCCAGCGTCCTGCAGCGGTCTCGTAGGTCGCGCCCAGATCCATGTCGTCGGCGAGACCGACGTAGTAGTGCTGATCGTAGAACCAGCTCTTCGAGATGCCGTACGGCCCGGGACCGAACGGCACCCGGGTGACGCCCAGCTGCAACCGACTGCCGTCCTCGAAGCCGTAGCCCAGCCAGCCGGTATGCAGGAAGTTGTAACCATCGTACCAGCGATACTCCAGCGCACCGATCAGCGGGCCGTGAGCCAGATCCGCATTGAAGCGCAGGGTATCGAGCGACACGTTGCCACCATCCCCGCCGCGATTCGGTCCCGGACCTTCGCCGGGATAGCTGCCCCGAACGTAGTTGACACGTACCGCACCGCCGATGGTGAACGGCCCGATGCGAATACGCTCCCTGTCCGCGTGCGCACTCGCGCGTTTCGCGACCTCCAGCTCGCTGCGGGCGATCGTCAGCGCCGCCTCGAGCTCGGCTACCCGCGCTTCCAGAGCAGCAACGTCCTCGGTGACCACTGCCGCAGAAGGCAACTGGGGCACACTCACTGCCAGAACACACAGCAGCGCACCGGCAGATCCCCGGGTCCGCCTGAGATTCCATACCAACATGGCGTTGCACCTGATACCGATTGGGTGTCGGTGGTGATGATGAGAGAACGTCGCTGCCAAGTCGAACGGCCGGCGTGGTGACGCCTGCGGGAAGTGTGTGATGATGCACAGCCACCGGAGGAGGATGCGAATGAAGCTGGGGACAGGCATCGGCGGCTGGCCGGATTCGGCGCCCGCCCAGGCAAGGCAGGCAGAAGCCGAGGGCTACGATTACGTGAGCTGCGGAGAGCTCGCCCACGACTCGATCCTCACCATGGCGCTCGCCGCCAGTCAGACCGAGCGGATCGGTCTCCTCACCTCGGTGACGATCGCGTTTCCGCGAAGTCCCATGGTGCTCGCCATGGAGGCCTGGGACATCCAGCGACTGTCCCGGGGCCGCTTCAACATCGGCCTCGGCTCCCAGGTGAAGGGTCACAACGAGCGGCGCTTCGGCGGCACCTGGAGCGCCGCGGCCCCACGCATGAAGGAATACATCCAGATGATGAAGGCCATCTGGGATAGCTGGCAGAACGGCACGCCGGCGGATTTCATCGGCAGGCAGTACCGCTACACGCTGATGACGCCCAACTTCAATCCCGGGCCCATCGACTTTCCTCGCCCGAAGATCTTTCTCGCCGTGGTGGGTCCTGCCATGGCCCGGGTCGCCGGTGAGGTCGCAGACGGCGTGCTGCCGCACGGCGGCATCATGACGGACAGGTACATGCGCGAGGTGCTGCTGCCCAACGTCCGGATCGGCCTCGAGCGATCAGGGCGAACCTGGGAGGACATCGAGATCGCGTCGAGCGGCTATCTGGCGCTCGGCGAGAACGAGGACGAAATCCGCGAGAGCCTGGATCGCTACCGGCAGCCGCTCTCCTTCTACGGCTCCACCCGAAGCTATCACCACGTGCTGCGGCTGCACGGTCTCGAGGATCTCGGCATGCGCCTGCACAAGCTGTCGCTCGACGGTCGCTGGCAGGAGATGCGCGACATCATCACCGAGGACGACCTCCGGAAGCTCGCCGAAACCTGCACCTACGACGATTTCCCGGATTTCGTCGCGAGCAGACGCGAGTACGCCTCGCAGATGGGCTTCGCCATGCCAGTCGAGACGGACGCTCAGAAAGCCCGGGCCCGCAGTGTCATGACCGGGCTGCAGGCCGTGAAGACGAGCGGCATCCCGAGAGGCCTGGAGCTCTGAATGCGCACGATCATCGACTTCAGGAGCGACACGGTCACCCGCCCGACGCCCGGCATGCGGGAAGCCATGCTGAATGCCGATCTCGGCGACGACGTCTACGGCGAGGATCCGACGGTCAACGCCCTGCAGGAGAAGGCGGCCGACCTGTTCGGCATGGAATCGGCCCTCTTCTGCGCCAGCGGCACCATGACCAACCAGATCGCCATCAACGTGCATACCCGTCCGGGTGACGAGGTGATCTGCCACGCGCTCGCCCACATCTACATTTACGAGGGTGGCGGCATCATGGCCAATTCCGGCGCCTCGGTACGCACCGTGGGGAACGCGGACGGGACCATGAGCGCCCCGGCGGTGGAAGCCGCGATCAATCCCGACGACCCGCACAGCGCCAAGAGCCGCCTGGTGGCCATCGAGAACACCAGCAACCGCGGCGGCGGCCGCTGCCTGCCCATCGACGACCTGACGGCCATCGCAGCGGTGGCTCGCGAACACGGCCTGGCCTATCACCTCGACGGGGCGCGGCTGTTCAACGCCCTGATCGCCACGGGCGAGCGGGCGCGCGACTACGGCGGCCTGTTCGATTCCATCTCCATCTGCCTCTCCAAGGGGCTCGGCTGTCCGGTAGGCTCTCTGCTGCTGGGCGAACGCGATTTCATCCGCGAAGCCCTGCGGGTGCGAAAACGCTTCGGTGGTGGCTGGCGCCAGGCCGGCATGCTGGCCGCCGCGGGCATCTACGCGCTGGACCATCACATCGAGCGACTGGCCGAAGACCACGGCAGAGCGGCCCGGCTCGGCCGGCATCTGGCACAGTTACCGTACGTGGCGAACGTCCGTCCGGTGCAGACGAACATCGTGGTCTTCGAGCTGACGGACGCCGACAGGGCCCGGCTTTTCCTGCGGGCGCTGCGTGATGCCGGTGTGCGGGCGTCAGCCACCGGCGGCGCGGTGGTGCGCATGGTCACGCACCTGGATCTTTCCGACGCCGATATCGAAAAAACCTGCGAGATACTCTCGGGCCTGGACGTCTGAGCCGCGGCAGGCAGTCTGAAGCTCAATCGGCTGCCCCGCCCTCCCCGATGTGAAACAGCGCATACCCGGACAGCACCGGCTGTGCCACCGCTGCCCCGATCACCTCACCGGCGCGGTGGGCAAGGGCGGGTGTGCGCACATCGGTGAGCGGGTCGACGACATAGCCGACCGTCTGCCCTTTCGTGACTCGGTCACCGAGTCCCACCTCAGGGAAGAAGAACCCGGCCTTGCCGGTAGGCACCCGGGACCAGGTGGACCCCACGAAAATCCGGTCTGCAGATATGACGTCTGCTTCCCCCTCGATCATCCCCAGAAAACGCATCACGCTGCGCACACCCTCCACCCCCGGCTCGATCTTGTCGAGCTCGAAACGCATGGGCTCACCGGCCTCGTAGATGATGGCAGGGACTCCGGCTTCCACCGCCTCCCGGCGCAGGCTGCCGCTGGGCCCCTCGCCGGCGATGATGATGGCGCCGCCGAAGTGGCGGGCCAGCTCGAAGGAGCGGTCATGGTCCACGTCCACGCGGATCTGCGGTGCGTTCGTCCGGTGAAAGGATGCGGTGTGCAGATCGATCAGCGCGTCACAGTTCCTGATCACGTGTGTGAACACCGCACCCGCGATGATGGACGCGACGCTCCCCCTGCTGGAGCCTGGAAAGTACCGGTTGAGATCCCGCCGGTCCGGCAGGTAACGGGAGCCGCTGCGGAAACCGTCCGCGTTGAGCATGGGCAGCGTGATGAGCATGCCGGACAGGCGGGTCGGGTCGGTGCCGACAAAGGCCCGGCGGGCCACCTCCACGCCGCTGATCTCGTCGCCGTGGATGCCCGCGGTCAGGCACAGGGTCGGACCCGGTCGCGCACCCCGGGCCACGAACACCGGGATGTTGAGCAGGGATGCCTGATAGCTCGTGTCCGGGATGAAGGGAAACCGGTCGGCGGTACCCGGCTCGATGGTTCGTCCAACGACCTCCGCCGGCCCCCAGGCAGTCTCGGCAGCCACCGCCCCGGTGGCAACACCCGTCGCTGCCGGCAGCATCCATGCCAGCACCAGCCAGATCCGTCGGCCCATGGTGAGTTCTCCGTTCGATGTGGGAAAGCTTCAGCTTCGCTCAGGTGGCTCCCGGGAACAATCCGGAAAATTACGGGGCCGAACCCGCGGGCAGCGCTGACCGGGCAGCGTCTTGCAGTATCATGTTCCGGCACTCACATCGGGGGAAAGCGATGGCATTCAAAGGGGTGGACCACGTGGTCGTGCGGGTTGCGGATCTGGAGTCAGCCGTCGAGGGTTACTCGAAGATCCTCGGTATCACGCCTGAGCGTCGGCACTCTGCCGAGCTGAAGGCAGACCAGGCATTCTATTACTTCGACAACGGCACCTTTCTGGAGCTGATTTCGCCCACGGAGGACGGCTCGCCCATCGCGGGCTCGCTGAAGAAGCTGGGCGACGGCATCCACACCGTGGCCTTTGCCGTGGACGACACGAAACAGACGGTGGCCGATCTGGACGGCAAGGGCGTGCGCACCATCGGTGGCGCCTTCGTGCACCCCGCGTCGGCCAACGGCGTGCTGGTGCAGCTCTCCGAACGACGCTGACGACATGACGATGACGCGGGAAGAAGTGGTGATCGTCACCGGCGCCGGCACTGGTATCGGCCGGGCCACGGCGCTCAGGTTCGCGGCGGCGGGTGCGACCGTGATCGCCAACGGCCGGCGACTCGACAGGCTTGAAGACGTTGCCCGCGAGGCAGCCGGGCAGCCCGGGGTCGTGGTGCCTTTTGCCGGCGACGTGGGCACCGAGGAGGTGGCCACCGCGCTGGTCGACGCGGCAGCACAGCACGGCCGCCTCGACACGCTCGTGAACAATGCCGGCGTCGGCTGGTCCTACGGCGTCGAGCATCCGGGTTCCATGGCCGCGCTCGCCGACACGCCGTCAGACATGTGGCGGGAGGTGCTGCGCATCAACCTGGATTCCGTCTACTACACCTGTCACGCCGCCCTGCCCCTCTTTCTGAGCCAGGGCGGCGGCAACATCGTCAACGTCTCGAGCGGCGGCGGGCTGCGCGGCATGGAAGACGCCCACACCTACTCCGTGACCAAGGCCGGCGTGATCAACCTCACCCGCTCGCTCGCCCGCGCCTACGGGCCGAAGAACATCCGGGCCAACGTGGTCGCCCCGGGCTTCGTCGACACGGACATGGTTTCACCGGTGCTGGACAATCCCGCCAACCCGTTTCTGGACGAGGCGCTCAAGTACCAGATCTCTCCGCTCGGCCGGCCGGGCCGACCGGAGGAAATCGCGGCCGCCATCTGGTTTCTCAGCCAGGAGGGCACCTACTGCAACGGCGCGGTGCTGGTGGCGGACGGCGGCTCGCTGGCCTGATCAGCTCGCGGTCACAGAGAGAAAGATCAGCACCACGGTCTCGAACACGTCGGCCACGGCGGGCACGAAGAGCACGAGCAGGGGAATGAGCACGAGCAGCGCTGCACAGACAATGAAGTAGTTTTTCCAGGTCATGTCTCAACCGTCCTTCGGTGCCAGCCGGAAAATCCAGATGTCGCCGGACTCGATCATCTCCCGGGTAACGCCCGGCGCGTATTTTTCCCGCATCTTCGCCACCACCCCATCGAGCTCGGGACCCTCGGTGATGCGGATGAGGCGGCGCGGGTAGCGCACGCCGTCGATGCGGATGGCGCCCGCACCCTCTCCCGCTGCCGCCTGGAACGCCCAGTCCTTCCAGATGCGCCCAAGGAACGAGCGCATGTAACCCGATGGCACGTAGATCCTGCCGTCGCTCTCCATGATCCAGGTGATGCGCGAGCTCATGGGAACGTCGATCTGCAGCTCGATGGTCTGGATGTCGTCCGTGAACGACCAGTCCGGCTCGGGGCCCGTGTAGACCTCGCCGCTGGTGAAAGCACCACCGGGAAAGAGGATTGACGGGCCATCCGCATCGCGGTGCTCGATCCTCAGCGTCACCAGGGCGGCGGCGAATATCACGACGAGTATGCCCACCACCTGCAGCACGATCTTCAGAACCTTCATGCGTCTCCCTCCCCCTACATGTTCGATCGGCCGGGGTTGAACTCGAACGGCTCCGGCCAGACGTCGGGCAGGTCCACGAGCACGCCGGGCTCCGTCGCGGATTCCGCGAGCGACAGTGCCGCTCTCAGCACATGCAGCTGCATGTCCCGGTCGAAGGGCCTGCCGAAGGCATTGCCCATGGGAAAATTCACGAACAGGCTGCGCGGCGGCTTCACCTGCGCGGTGAGATCACGACCCGTGGAGATACAGACGGTGCTGATTCCCGAGGCCTCGGCAACCCTGCAGACCAGACCCACGGTCTGGTGGTCGAGGGGTCAGGCAGGGACCGCGATCAGCAGGTCCACCTCGTCCTTTTTCAGCTCCGCCACGTAGGCCGGCGCGGATTCCTCCAGCACCTTGGTCCGATTGTAGATCCGGCCCATGAAGCCGCTCCAGAACCGCGGCGCGAGGCTGCCGATCTCTCCCGCTTCGGCGAGCTCGCGCAGCCGGTCGATGGGAAACTGGCAGTTGATGTCGCGATCCGCGTCCCGATGATCGTAGTAGCTGTCGTGAATCTGGAAGTCGCCGGCGTCGGCGCCGACGGGAATCTGGTCCAGGCGATGATCGTTTCTGGCCATGGGATCGAACCCCGGCATGGCGCACAGCGAGATACCACCGGAGGTGAGCATGGTGACACGGCACTCGCTCACCGGCTTCGACAGCGGTTGCCAGGGCGCATCCTCGTGGACGCTCCACTGATACGGTGGATGCCCCATGGCGCCGTAGTGCCTGGCAAGTCCCTCCACGTAGCGGATCGGCGCTCTCTGCGACGACTCAGCCTTTGTCTGGCTCATGATTCTATCTCCCTCGAGAACAGGGTCAGTATCAGCCCTCGCTCCGGCGGATGGAAGCCTCAGCGTCTGCCGGTGACCAGGAACTGCGGCAGCAGCGCGAAGAAGGTCTCCTCCTCCACCGCCCGGTCCACATCCGCGAGAAAGGCCGTGATCTCCGCCTCGCCGATCTTTCCGGAGGTGCGGGCGTAGGACGCCATGTTGGTGATCACGCCGCGCAACCCACCGCCGATGTCGGCATTGGCCATCACCTGAACCCGGATGTCCGTGAATCCTGCCCGGCGGAAGATGCCATAGAGCCGGCGGGCGATCAGCGGCGTCCGGAACGCAACGCTGGCGGCGGACATGAGCCGGGTGAACCGCTCGCCCAGGGGTTCCAGCACCACACCACCCCAGTCGCTGTCGCTGACGTGGACGATGCCACCGGGTTTCACGATCCGGTGGAACTCGCCGACCGTGGCTTCAGGATCGGGCACGTATTCGAGCACGTTCTTGCACAGCACCCGATCGACGGATCCATCCTCGATCGGAATCTGCTCGCCTTCCATCAGCCGGGTGTCCACGCGGTCACCCAGACCCTGCGCGTCGCACAGCGCGCGTGTCCGGGCCAGGAAGTCCGCATTGATGTCCACGGCCAGTACCCTGCCCGACGGCCCGACCCGTCGCGCCAGCTCTACCGCAAGTCCACCCGGACCGCAGCCGTAATCGGCCACCACCTGGCCTTGCCCGACAGCCGCCGGGGTAATGAGCGCCTCGTAGCCGTCGCGCCACTGGAACATGGCTTCGTAGCGCGCCATGCGCTCCTCCTCCACATTGAGCCAGTGGTCCCGGTAATAACTCTGCAGATCATCAGCCATGTGCGCTTCTCCCCGTATGCCGTATTTATCAGTGAATTCCGTGCATCAGCCGTTTCAGCCGCGGCGTCATGAGCAGTATGAGCGTGCCTACCGCGCAGGGGACGAGCACCAGCAGCAGGTAGAAGCCGCCGAGCCCTTCCACCAGAAACGTCCACTCCCCCTGCTCGAGCCGGACCGAATAGCGGGCGATCAGCCCGCCTGCGAGATTCGCGAGCGAAAACGTGAAGAACCAGACCCCCATCATCAGCGACTGGAGCCTCGCCGGGCTCAGCTTGGTGACCATGGACAACCCGACGGGCGACAGGCAGAGCTCGCCCCAGGTGTACACCACATAGGTGATCAGCAGCCATTGCGCTCCGGCAAGCCCGTCATCGCGTGCCTCCACGGCACCGAACACCATGGCGATGAAGGCGAGCCCGAGCAGCCAGAGGCCGAGCGCGAACTTCACCGGGGTGGAGGGCTCCAGACCCCGCCGGCCGAGCGCCAGCCACAACCAGGCGAACACCGGCGCGAAGAAGATGACGGCGGCCGGATTCACCGCCTGATACCAGGTGGCGGGGAACGGTGCCGCCAGCAGCCCCCAGAGGGTCCGGTCCGTCGCCTGGGCCGCGAAGACGTTCATCGAGCTGCCCGCCTGCTCGAAAGCGGCCCAGAAGGCGAGGTTGCCCACGAAGGCCAGAATCAGGATCACCGCGATGCGCTGGGTTTCCACGGTGGACAGCTTCCCGGGCGGCATCGAACGGGTTCGTACCTGCGTCAGGCCGCGATCCGGTGGCAGCCCGATGCCCTGCAGGTACCGTTTGCGCAGTCCCTGGTAACAGAAGAGGCCCAGAATCATGCCCACCGCCGCCGCGCCGAAGCCGAAGTGCCAGCCGAGGGTTTCGCCCAGCGTGCCGGCAACGAGCGGCGCGGCGAAAGCCCCGACGTTGATGCCCATGTAGAAGATCGTGAAGCCTCCATCCCGCCGCGGATCATTCTCGCCGTAGAGTTGCCCCACCATCACCGACGCGCAGGGCTTGAAGAAGCCGGTGCCGATCACGATGAGGAAGAGACCGGTCAGGAAGCAGGCGAGCGCCCCGGGACCCGTCTGCAGGGACACCGCCGCACCGGCAGTGATGCCGAAGGATTCGGTTACGGCCAGGCAGAGGTGGCCGACCGCAATGATCCAGCCGCCGATGACCATGGATCGATGGGTACCGAGCAGCCGGTCGGCGAGCAGGCCGCCCAGAATCGGCGTCAGGTAGACGCCCCAGGTGTAGATGCCGTAGAGCAGGTAGGCGGATTCCTCGGACCAGCCGAAGCCGGGATTCCCCCCGGATTGCGCGCCATCGGTGGACGCCACGAGGTAGAGCACGAGCAGCGCCCGCATGCCGTAGTAGCTGAAACGCTCCCACATCTCCGCGAGGAAGAGCACCCACAGTCCGCGCGGCTGGGAGGCGCCGATCGTCCGGGATTCGGTGGTGGCGTGCAGAATTCGGCTCCCCCGCAAGTCAGGCAAGACCATACGGCCACAAACGGACGGACGCCAGCACATGCTCGGACGCCGGCGCTGCCGGGGGTCGCATTCCACCGCCAAGTGGAGTTTACTGTTTCGCATCGAATCGAATCGGAAGGGGGAGCCGGTGGAACTCGATGACTTCCGCGAGGACGCCGAGCAGTGGCTGGTCGAGAACTGCCCGCCGAGCCTGCGTGGACGTCGGGAACCGGTCTCCGGGGGTGGCCGCAAACAGCCCATCACCGACCCGGACAGCCAGCGCTACTTCGACGCCATGCTGGAGCGGGGCTGGACGGTGCCGCACTGGCCGACGGAGTTCGGCGGCGCTGGACTCGATGCCGAAGCCCACTTCGTGCTCCGCCAGGCAATGAGCGACGTGGGTGCACCACTGCCGCTCGCCGGCATGGGCACCACCATGATCGGCCCGACCCTTCTCGAGCACGGCACCCCGGAGCAGAAGGCCCGGCACCTGCCGAAGATCGCCAGCGGTGAGATCCGCTGGTGTCAGGGCTACTCCGAGCCGGGTGCCGGCTCGGACCTGGCGAGCCTCACCACCCGCGCGACCGACGAAGGCGATCACTACCTGATCAACGGTTCCAAGATCTGGACCTCGGGTGCCCAGCACGCGGACTGGATCTTCTGCCTGGTGCGCACGGACTTCGACGCCCCCAAGCACGAAGGGATCAGCTTCGTGCTCTTCTCCATGGACCAGCCCGGTGTCTCCGTGAAGCCCATCCGCCTGATCAGCGGCGCATCGCCCTTCTGCCAGTGTTTTTTCGACGATGCCCGCGCGCTCAAGGAAGATCTGGTGGGCAAGCCCAATCGCGGCTGGACCATCGCCAAACGGCTGCTCCAGCACGAGCGATCCTCCATCTCCGGCGCCATGCCGGCCACGCGTTCGGTACCGGAGGTCGCCGCAGACTACCTGGGGGTGGACGCAGGCAGGATCGCCGATCCGGCCCTGCGTGACCGGGTCATCCGGCACGAGCTGGACGCCAGGGCGTTTTCCCTGACCCAGCAGCGCGCCCGTGAGGAGAATACCGACGGCCGCACCCAGACCTACGCCACCTCCATATTCAAGCTCTGCCGCAGCGAGCTGACAATCCGACGCACGGAACTCATCGTGGCCATGATGGGCACACGCGGAATCGGCTGGGCGGGAGACCCGTTCAGCGCGGATGAGCTGGAAGAGACCCGCTTCTGGCTCGCCCGCAAGGCCGGCACCATCGCCGGCGGGTCGTCGGAGGTGCAACGCAACGTCATCGCCAAGCGCGTGCTCGGTCTGCCCGACTGATCACGCCCGACCGAGCCGGCACAGGAGGATCGAGGCATGAATGAGGCTTTCAGTTTCCAGGAGCACGACGGCGTGCTGGCAGGACCGGTACGCGCACCCAGAAACAGCGCCAGGCATCTCGGTGCGGGCAGCATCCATGATGATGCCACGGCGCAGAAGCTCGGCTTCCGCGGCGGCACCGTGGCGGGATCGCTGCACATGGAACAGTTTCCGCCGCTGCTGATCGCCGCCTTCGGCGACGGGTGGCTGACGCAGGGCGGCATGTCGCTGTACTTCAAGTACGCCACCACCGACAACGAGCCGGTGCAGGCCTTCGTTCGCCGCCCCGCGGCAGGCGGCCGGCGCGCCGATATCTGGATGGACGACGCCCACGGCAACCGCGTGGCCGATGGCACCGCGAGCCTCGGTGTGGATGCCGGATCCACCGTCCGGCAGCGCATCGCCGCCATGCCGGCACCCGAGGACATCCGGATCCTGGCCAACGTATCGCCGGGCGACACCGGCGAGCGGCTGCCCACCCGCATCGAGGCGAAGGCGCTCGACGCGCGGCTGGCGGTGATCACCGAACCGCTGCCCGCCTACACCGATGCGAGCCTGTTCGGCGCAGTCATCGCCACACCGGCCCTGCAGGTGCAGGTACTGCGGCCATCGGAGCGGAGCATCCTGCCGCGCAACTCGGACTTCGGCGTGGGTCTGTTCGGCGCCATCGAGCTGCAGCTGAATGCCGGCCCCGTGCTGGTGGAACACGACTACGAAACCCAGGCAACGGTGCTTGCCGTCGGGGAGACCCCGAAAACGGAGTACCTCTACTACGAAGCGAACCTGTTCGAACCCGGCGGCCGGGAGGCGGTCTTAACGATGATCATGATGCTTCGGTTCATGAAGGCCTCATCCAGGCTCTGGCGCTGATCCGGGGTGCATGGACGAGGCGACAGGAAGCGGAGAAGGAGCAATGCGATGAAAATGAAACGGCAATACTGGATCGGTGCCGACCTGGACGAGCTGGAGGCCATCGAGCGCGAGCTCGAATCGAGTGGCACCCTTCGCGGCCAGATCCACGTGCTGACCCTCGACGACACGGGTGCGGAGAACCACCACCAGCTGCACGACGTGCAGTCACTGATGAAAAAGGACCTGATCCGCTCCGGGCTGCGCGGGCTGGGTATCGGCCTGGTCGGCGCGGTGCTGGTACTCGCCGGCGCGCAGCTCGCCGGCTGGACGGACACCCCGGCAGGCTGGTGGCCGTTCGCGTTCCTGGCCATCGTCGTGCTGGGATTCGCCACCTGGGAAGGCGGTCTCTGGGGCATCCAGACCCAGAACGCCAACTTCAAGCGCTTCGAGGCGGCCCTGAAGTCGGGCAAACACCTGTTCTTCGTGGATCTGCGGGAAGATCAGGAGCACAAGCTCAGGGAAGTCATGGGGCGTCACGGTGGCACCGAGTTCGCAGGCACCGGACCGGCCAAGGCGCACTGGATGATTCTCTGGCAGCACCGCCTGAAGAACTTCCTGACGGAAACGCTGCCCTGAACAGGGGTCGATTTCCGTGGCAGTCAACGGGCCCCTGAGCCACATCGATATTTCGGTCGGTTACCCGGACCGGTCCATTACGTTCTATCACGCCCTGCTGACGTCGCTCGGCTTCCGCCGCTGGCAGATCGATGCACCAGAGTGGTCGGGCGAGAAGCCGTCCCGCGCCACCTGGGGACTGCGCTACGGCGATGGCGCCCGCTTCGAGATCGAGGTACGTCCGGCACGGAAGGAAAGCCGCGATCGCCGCTACGATCGCTACGAACCGGGGCCGCATCACCTGGCGTTTCACGCCGAGAGCGAAGCGGTCGTGGATCGGGTACACGACGCGGTCTGCCACGCAGGCGGCGAAGTCCTGGACCCGCCAGCGGAGTACGGCGGGCAGCAGGGGTATGGCGATCAGTACTACGCGGCGTTCTTCGCGGATCCGGACGGCATCAAGCTCGAGGTGTGCTACGTTCCGGGCGCGAATCCCTGACGCCGGCCCGCCGGGAGCCGCCGACGAAATTCGCCTAGGTAGATCTCCCAATTGTCTTCCTGCCGGATGGTTCGAGATCCTTTTATCGGGAAATGAAAGGATGCTTACCAGGAGGAAATCATGGCCGAAGCCGACAAACCTGCAAAGCAACAGACTCAGGAAACCACGGCGGCTGCCGGAGATATCAAAGTCAGTGAGACCAGACCCGCAGAGCAGAAGAAAAGCGCGCTGACATCCTTCTCGGATATCGAACGGGAAGTGGAACGGGCGTTCGAGCGTTTCTTCAGCCGCGGCTGGCTGCCATCGCTTCGGGAGTTCCCGAGCCACCTGCCGATGCTCAAGGAATCCTTCGAGGGGCGGATGCCGAAGGTCGACGTCATCGACAAGGATGAAGAGCTCGTGGTCGAAGCAGAGCTCCCGGGCGTCAGGAAATCGGACATCGACGTCTCTCTGGGCGATGACAGCATAACTATCAAGGCGAGCACCTACCGGAAGGAGGAGGAGACTGAAGGCGAGTATCAGCGCAGGGAGATCTCCCGAGGGCTGTTCTCCAGGACCATCACCCTGCCCGGTACGGTCGATCCGGAAAAAGCCACCGCCTCGTTCGAGGACGGTCTGCTCAAGGTGACGCTGCCGAAAACGGATCGATCAAAGCGTCAGTCGATACCCATCAGCTGACGCGTGGCCTGACAGCGCGACCGCCCGGCCTTCACGGTCGGGCATTGGATTCACGGCATCGAGGACCACTACCGTGCTTCATCCTCTGCAGATCACGTGGCGGGACGTCCCTCAGTCGGACGCTCTGGAGGCAGCCATTCGAGCGAGAGCCGAGAAGCTCGAGCACTTCTACGACAAGATCGTCAGTTGCCGTGTCACCGTGGAGGCGTCCAACCATCGCCATCACAAGGGCAATCTCTACCGGCTGCACATTGCGCTGGAGGTGCCCGACAAGCAGATCATGGTGACACGGGATCCAGCCGAGAACCACGCGCACGAGGACATGTACGTGGCGGTTCGCGACGCCTTCGATGCGGCACGCCGCCAGCTGCAGGATTACGCAAGGGTGCGACGCGGAGACGTCAAACACCACGATACGGGTGCTACCTGACACCCCGGGAGGGGAGCGATGGTCCACAAGAAGCTGACGTTCCGGTCCGCCGCCCGGGAGAAAATTCTGGCCGGTGCAAACCAGCTGGCCGACGCCATCCGCGTGACGCTTGGTCCGAAGTCCAAGGCGGTTCTCATCGAAAAGAGCTGGGGGGTTCCCATCGTCTGCAACGATGGGGTGACCATCGCCAAGGAGCTCGACCTGGAGGACCCTGAGGAGAATCTCGGCGCTCAGATGCTGCGCCAGGCCGCTGTGAAAACCGGCGAAGCGGTCGGCGACGGCACGAGCACGTCGACACTGCTCGCGCACGCCATGCTGGCCGATGGGATCCGCAACGTGGTCGCCGGGGCGAGTGCCATCGACATCAAGCGGGGTCTCGAGCGCGGTCTGGCCGCAGCGGTCGAGGCGCTGAAAACCATGTCCCGGGAAGTGAAATCCCGTAAGGAAACGGCGGACGTGGCGACCATCTCCGCACACAACGACGCATCCATCGGCGAGCTGATCGCGGATGCCATGGAGAAGGTCGGTGGCGACGGCGTGATCACG
The DNA here is from genome assembly GCA_050185825.1 of Pseudomonadales bacterium. GTDB lineage: Bacteria > Pseudomonadota > Gammaproteobacteria > Pseudomonadales > Azotimanducaceae > SZUA-309. Next base: position 101,550 of record JBFWZA010000003.1, read on the forward strand.
GTGGAGGAATCCAAGACCACCGAGACTGTGCTGGAGGTCGTGGAGGGCCTGCAGTTCGACCGCGGCTACATCTCACCCTATTTCGTCACCGATGCGGAGAGCATGGAAGCGGTGCTGGAGGATGCTTACGTGCTGCTCTGCGACCGCAAGATCCACAGCATGCGCGACCTGATTCCGCTCCTCGAGCAGATCGCCAAATCGGGCAAGCCGCTGCTGCTCGTGGCCGAGGACGTGGAAGGGGAAGCGCTGGCGACGCTCGTCGTCAACGTGCTGCGCGGCGTGTTCCGCAGCGCTGCGGTCAAGGCACCCGGCTTCGGAGACCGCCGCAAGGCCATGCTGCAGGACATCGCCATCGTCACCGGCGGCGTGGTGATCTCCGAGGAGGTGGGGCTGACGCTGGAATCGACACAGCTCACCGATCTGGGCCAGGCCGAGCGGGTGGTCGTGGGCAAGGACGAGACAACCATCGTCGGCGGTAAGGGCAAGAAGAGCGACATCGACGGCCGCGTTGCGCAGATCCGATCAGAACTCACCCGGACCACGAGCGATTATGATCGGGAGAAGCTCGAGGAGCGGCTTGCCAAGCTGTCGGGCGGCGTGGCGGTGATAAGGGTCGGCGCGCCGACGGAGTCGGAGATGAAGTCCAGGTCCGAGGCCCTCGATGACGCGATCAATGCGACCAAGGCGGCGGTCGCCGAGGGCATCGTCGCCGGCGGCGGCCTGTCGCTCCTGCGCTGCACCGAAGCCGTGCGCCAGGCGGAGAACCTCTGCGAGGGCGACGAGCGCACCGGCGTGCAGATCCTGCGCCGGGCGCTGTCCGCGCCGACCCGGCAGATCGCCGAGAACTCCGCGGTCGACGGCGGCGTGGTGGTCGACCGGCTGCTCGCCGGTGACGGGGCCACGGGGTTCGACGCTTCCTGCAATCAGTACGTGGACGTCTTCGAGGCAGGCATCGTCGACCCCACCAAGGTCATGCGGATCGCGCTGGAGAACGCCGTATCCGTTGCGAGCGTCCTGCTGCTGACGGAAGGCACCATGACCATCGTGCCCGACAAGACGCCGTCACCCGCCGAACCCGCCATGGGCCTCTAGCCGGAGCGGAACGCGCCGAGCACCCGCGTCAATCCCAGTGCAGCGTCACCGACGCGCGGATGCTGCGCGGCTCCAGCGGGTGGAAGTGCACGTCCTCCACCCCTTCCGCCGGCTCTCCCTCGAGCCGCGAGGCATAGTAGTAGGAAATGTCGTCGTCGTCGGAGTCGAGCAGGTTGAAGGCGTCCAGCCTGAACTCGAGCGACTGCCAGCGGTAGGAGGCGCTCGCGTTGAGCAGCAGGGAGTCTCCGGAACGGACGGAGTTGTCCTCTATGAGCGGCGCCGTGCCCAGATAGCGAAGCCGCAGACCGGCGCCGAAGCCGTTCTCCCAGACCGCGTTGGCGCCGACGACGAAGGTCTCCTTCACCGCGCCGGGAATGCGGTCACCGCCACCCTGGTCCTGTTTGAACCTCGCATCGGTACTGGTATACGCCGCATTCAGCGACAGCCAGTCTGCTGCCTGCCAGAACCCGGTCAGCTCGATGCCGGTGCGCCGGGTAGCGCCGTTCGGCTCCACCGTGCCCGCATCGCCCACGTAGACGAGCTCAGAGTCGAGCTCGAGCCAGAAAGCAGCCAGGGTCGCGTTGAACGTGCTGCCCGACTCGAAGCGCAGGCCAAGCTCCGCGCCTTCCGACGGCACGAGCACGTCCACGGGCTCCACCGGCTCACCGGTCCCCGGATCGACGGAGATGGTGGCGCCACGCACGTCATTGGAGTGGAAGCCACGTCCCCAGCCCGCGTAGGCCTCGAGGGCATCCGAGAAGAGGTAGGCCAGGTTCAGCTTGGGACTGATCAGCTGGTCGCTGCCGCTGCCGCTGTTCTCACTGAGGTTCGCTGTCACGTCCCAGTCGTAGTAGTCGCCCCGCAGTCCAACCGTGGCGCGGAGACGATCGGTCACCGGGACCGCCGCCTCGCCATAGGCAGCGAGCGAGATCTCATCCACCTGATCCCGGCGCGTGACGTCAGTCCGGCTGCGGGCATCGGTACCGTAGAGCGCCACACGACGGATGTCGTCGTAACGGGCATCGCCACCCCAGCGCAGGGTGACAGCGCGCCCGCCGACAGTCACCGGTCGCTCACCTTCCACCCAGGCGCCCCACACCACGCGATCATCGCGCTGCTCGAATTCGTCCCCTTCGACCGGATCGTCGAGAAAGTAGGTGAAGTTCGAGTACAGCGACAGCTCATAGTCGATCGCGTACACACCGGCATGCCAGGACTCGAAGTCGACGTCGGCCGTCAGCGCGTAGCGGCTGGTCTTGCCGCCGAGATCCGGATCGATGTAGCCGTACTCGTCGATCACCCCGGATTCAACGGCACGCTGTGGTATCTGGTCGGTCGCATCCCACTCACCTTCATACCCCTGAAACGTGGTGCGCGCGGTGCCGCCCCAGAGTTCAAAAGTCCCGCTGAGATAGCCCTTGTACTGGCGGAGATTCTCGTCCAGGTCCCACGGACCCTCGTACACGGTTGCGTCCACGGCCGCGAGGAGCGCTCCGGCACCGAGGTCGGTGCTGCCCGCCAGCATGGCGCGCCCGTAGCCGTACCCGCCGATGGTCGCGCTGACCAGCGACTCCGGCAGGCGGTCATAGAGGCTGAACTCGACGCTGCCGGCCGAGGAGAAGTCACCTTGCGCGGCGTGGTAGGGCCCTTTCCGGTAGCGCGCCGTCTTCACCAGCTCGGGAATGAGGAAGTTGAGATCGAGGTAGCCCTGGCCGTGGCCGTGCGTGCGCATGTTCACCGGTGTGCCGTCGACGCTGGCGGCGAAGTCGGTGCCGTGATCCAGATTGAATCCGCGCAGGAAGTACTGGTTGGCCTTGCCGGTGCCCGAGTGCTGGGTCGCCACCATGCCGGGAACGGATTCCACCAGCTCGCCGACCCGCATGAGCGGCGGGATCTCGAAATCCTGATAGCCGACCAGCCCTTCGGAGGCGGACAGCGCCGAGCCGAGCTGCTGCTCGGCCCGACCGTAGACGATCATTTCCTCGATGGTGATCTCGGAGGTCGATGCCGCCAGCGGCCAGGGCAGACCCGACAGCCCGAGCAAGCAGCAGATCATGGCGCACAGCATGCGTCGAGCTGTCATGGCAATACGTCCCCACCCTTCTCGAAGGCGGGCAACGTAGCACGAAATAGAAATTAGTGCTAACGCCTTGCGGCGCAGGCTAACGGGTCTCTGACGGGGCGGTCTCGTGCGGTTGGGCGGGACTGAGAAAGAGTCGCCCCTGACGGACGCCCTTCATGGCGATCAGCGCATCGGCGAGCTCCCGGACTTTCCCGGCGCGCCCTCTGACCACGACGACCTCCAGACAGTCATCGTGATCGAGATGCACGTGCATCGTGGACACGATGCAGGCGTGATGATCGTGCTGCAGCGCAGTGATCCGATCACCGAGATGGCGGGTGCTGTGCGAGTAGACGAGGGTTACGGTGCCCACCACCTCGGTACGCTCATCGGGCCCGGGGTCCGTTGCCAGGGCGTCGCGGATCAGATCTCTGAACGCCTCGGAGCGGCTGGGGTAGTGATGTTTCTCGAGATAGGCATCGAAGTCGGCGAGCAGGTCACCCTCGATCGCCACCCCGATACGGCTCAGTTCGGACATGAGTGGAGCCTAACCGCCACGACGCGCTGCGACAATCCGCACGCTGCCGTCAGTCCTCACGGCCCTTCCGCCGCTGGATGCCTGCGGTCAGCACCAGACGCATGGCATCCTCCACGCCGATGTCGAGCCGCGTGAGGCGCGAGCGCGGGATGAGCAGCGTGAATCCGCCGATCTGGTAGCTGAGCGGCAGGTAGACGGCGACCGGCGAGTCCGCGCCCGGCTCGGTGAGGGAAGCCGGCCGGTCGTCCGTGACGAAGCCGATCAGACGGATGTCGTTGTCCAGCACGTCGACGCTCACCACCGACGAGCCTTCCGTCGGCCGCCGGCGGGAGAAGAAGTCGAAGAAATCGCTGAGCGCGCTGTACACCGTCTTCACCAGTGGCACGCCTTCGAACAGGCGCATCAGTGCGTCCCACAGACGGCCGATGAGGAACGTCTGCACCAGCACGCCCACGACGTAGATGATGGCCACGCCCAGGGCGAAGCCGAGGCCGGGCAGGTAGTACCGCTCCGGCAGCAGAAAGAGAAACACGGGGCGCAGCAGGGCTTCCGTCGCCATCGCCAGCCAGACCACGAGCCAGACGGTCAGCGCCGCCGGCAACACGGCGCCGAGCCCGCGCAGAAAGGTGGTGGTGATGTGGCTCATGATGGTTGCTCGCTGCGGATGGCGCGTTATCTTAGCAGAGCAACCCTCAGGGACCGGATTGGAGACGACGGATGCCACTGTCCAGAAAGCTCGCCCTCGACGACGGGCAGATCGAGGAACTCATGACCACCTGCTGGAACTGCCGGATCGCCACCATCGGCCCCGGCCAGCGCATCAACCTCACCCCGATGTGGTTCGGCTGGGCAGGCGGCAAGGTGTACATCTACGGGCGCGGCCAGAAGGTGGTCAACCTCCGGCGCAACCCCACCTGCACGATCATCGTCGACCGCAACGAGAAGTTCCCCGAGCTGCAGGCCGTCATGATGCAGGGCAAGGCAACCGTGCTGGAGGACGCCGCGGCAGAGGCGGCGGACCCGCATCTCGCCGAGGCCCGCGCCCAGATCGGCAGGAAATACAACGGTGGGCACGGCCGGCCGCCCGTGGACGATCCGCAGCCCATGGCGGCCACGGCTCGAGGCAGCAACGGTCGCTGGATGGTGTTTCAGCCGGAATCGACGGTGACCTGGGACAACTTCAAGCTCGCCAGCCTGCGATCCTGAGGCATCCGGTCGCGATCAGCGGCTCACGGGTACCGTGAGCACCGGACCGGGCGTGCCCGACGTGCTCTCGGCGATGCTCACCGACCAGAGCGCGGTGAGCAACCTGAAGTACCCCTTGGTGGCCAGATCGTCGTCGTCGATGTAGAACCAGTGGTCGCCGTGGGGCACGGCCACGGCGGCTCCTGCCGGCCGCGAGGCCGCCGCACGGACGCGCAGCCCCTGACCTGCAGGCCCCAGCGGCGGATACACCAGGGTCGTGCCCGCCGCCAGGTCGTCCGCCGGCACCTCGACGGCCGCGGCGAGGAGCTCGGCCAGGCGCATCACCGAGCGCGTCAGTATGCCCACACCGCCCGTCGGGCGTCCGTCGATGGCGAGCGACACGGGCAGCACCAGCGGCCGCTCCTCTCGCGACGGTCCATCCAGTCCCAGAAGCGAGATCAGCTCGCCCGCCTGCTCGAAGGTCGCCGCGTCCCCCGTCTCGATCACCATCGAGTAGCGCTCCGGATGGTCCGGATCCTCCACCCAGTGCAGCCTCTGCCGCCGGGTCAGCGACGACAGGATCTCCACCAGACGGTCGAAGCGGGGATCCGCCTCGTTACCGGGAAACAGGAAATCCGGATTGCGGATGCCGTTGACGCTGGCAATGAGCACCCGGAAGACGGGCTCGGGATCGAAGTACGCCGCGGAAAGGCTCGCGAGCACCTGCATGCCCACCGGCGTGGTGAGCTGGCTGATATAGCGCTGACCCGCCACCGGAACGTAGGAGATGGTCGGGTTCTCCTCGTAAATCGCGTGAGCGGTCAGCGGGACCAGGTTGCCGTCATAGTTGTCGCCGTCGCCGAATCTCAGCTGGATCGATGATCCCGCGGTGATCCGGACGTTGGCCGTCACGCTGGCAACCGACAGCAGGCTCGTCTGTCGCCCGTAACGGCTGCGGACCAGCGCCGTCAGCATCTGCTCGCTGCCGGTCTCGGCGATGGCCTCGTTGTAGGCGATCCGGCCGCTGCCGATGGTACGCGGGCCGGCGATGGTGCATCCGCAGAGCAGTGCCGCGCACAGCAGCAACGCCACCCATGAGCCGCTGGCCGCGGATCCGGTCACCGTTCCTCCACCCGCTCGACCCGGTAGTTCGCGTAGCCGAACTCGTTGCCGCGGGCGGCGTGGTATCGGCCGTCCAGCTCGTACACCTCGATGTCCACGCTCTGGCCGCCCACGTCGGTGATCAGCCGGCCGTCGCGGATCACGTAGGACGCCGTCGCCCCGGCGGCGAAGGTGTGCACCACGTTGCCGAGCCGGCCATCCTCCGGCGCTTCGCTCTCCAGGCCAGTGACCAGGCGCCGACCGTCCTTGCCGTAAAAAAGGTCGTAACGGCGCTCGGACACCGTGTTCTCGACGCGCAGCGTGTTGCCCACCGCAAACTCCGTCAGTGCGGCATCGTCCAGCCGCCTGGCACCCCGCGCCAGGAGATCCGCGACCGTCGTCCCCGGCTCGCGTCGCGACCGCGCAGACTCGGAAGGCGTGTACCAGATCGGCGAGGACCAGGCCCGCTCCTGGGTGGTGAGCGGGATCCCTTCCGGCGGCATCTGACCCTGAGCGCGCGACTGAATCAGCGTCCAACGCGGGGTGGGGATCTCCAGCACGCGCACGTAATAAAAGGCATCGAGCGACGGGTCGAACGCCGGATCGGTCCACACCACCTTGAGCTCGGCCGCACCGATGGTGTTGGCGTAGGTCGCGTCGGAGAAATTCACCGTGTTGCCCACCGGACCTATCCGCTGCGTGTTCGGGTCCAGCGCCCGATCGCCGGACCAGGCCACGTCGAAGATCTTCTCGAAGCTCTGGCCTCGGTCACTCCAGCCCTTGACGATCTGGATGCGGTCCAGGTTGCCGCTGTCCGGATCCTTGACCGCATGCACCACGAAGACCGGCGCCGAGGCGGGCTCGGGGGGCAGATCTCCCCCCATGACCGCGCCTTCGGCGTAGGCGCGCCCCACCCAGCCCGTCTCGTCCAGGAGCGCCGGCGTGAACGCCCAGCCGCCGAAGAACCGCAGCCGGATGCGGACCCCGCTGGTGGCGTAGGTCTCCCGGCGCTTCAGGGCATCGAAGATGGCGTCACGCGAGTTCTCCTCGGCCCACACCGCACTCAGTCCCGGCGGGCTGAGCTGCCGGTTGTCCAGATTCATCTGCTTGACGGCGCTCAGGCGCATTTCCGGTGTGCCGTCCATGCTGCCGTGCATGCCGAACCAGTTGTCCTGGCGGTAGCCGGTGGCCGCATTGTGGCTGTCCGAGCCGGCAACCAGGCCGAACTTGTACGGATTGAATCCCGAGATGCCCTGCAGGGTCAGGCCATCCCGGTAAGCGTGGCGGACGTAGCTGCCGTGCTGCCTGGGAACGCCCGTTTCTCCGAGCAGCTTCCACTCGAGCAGCTCGTAGCCTGCGAACTCGTCATTCGGCGAGAGCAGCGGCGTGGTCTCCGACGTGCCCTTCCCCTGCTTGATCTCCGTGAGCGGCTCGTTGCGCAGCCGGCTGGCGGCCCAGGCCGCGTCGATGGGCCGGCCTTTCAGATCCGCATCGGTGGGGAACATGAGGCCGTCCGAGAGGTTGCCGTTGTGGGAGATGGCGAGAAGGTCGTTGCCCGCCTCCCGCTGCCGGTCCATCCAGGCCCAGAGGTCCACCGGATCCCCGGACTCGATGGCATCGAGGATCAGATCCGGCACCTTCTTCGAGTCGCGGAAGAAGATGTTCCGGTGCATGTTCTTGTTGCCAGGCTGTGCCGTCCACTCGTAGGCGGGAAAGGTGGTCAGCACACCGGGCTCGTAGTACTCGTCCGCAATAGCCACCAGCCGGCTCCAGAGGGTGCGCAGCACCTCCGGATCCCGGAAGGCCTCGATGGGGCGCTGGTTGACCACGCTCTTCGCCAGCAGCATGTAGGCCGCCAGCGGCTCCACACCGGCGCCGATATCCAGCGCCTTCGCCCACACCGGATGGCGCTCGTGCAGGATGGAATCCGGATCGCTGGCCAGCAGGAAGGCACCCATGTAGCCCGCGTGCTCGGTAACGCCGATCCAGTCCAACGGTTTCGAGATGCGAACGGGGTAGCCCAGCGGGTGGTTGATGGTCTCACCGCGGGCGTACCGGTAGGCCTCGGCAGGGCCGTTGTAAGTGCCTCCGGAGATGGCATAGGCATCGATCGACCAGCTGGTGTGCATGTGGGTCTCACCGAAGTACACCTCCCGATCCGATTCCGCCGCGTAAGGCGGGGCACCGGTGGTCAGCATCAGGGTGAGGAGAAAGAAAGACTTCAGTTTTCCAAGCATGGCGTTTTCTTCTGCGGGGACGCTCCAGACCGTAACCCTAGCCAGCCACGCCGGACCGGGTCTTGCCATTTAGCGTCAGTTCCGCAGGCCGGGAGCGTTCAGTCGAAGAGCCCGTCGGCCAGCCCGGTATCGTGCAGCCAGGCAACGACCGGGCGCTGCTCGTCCACCGTGAGCTGGTGCTCGATCCGCTCCATCACCATCCGCCGGGACCGCTCCGGATAGGGCCGGGTCAGATAGCTCACCGGTTCGCCGTAGACCTCCGCCTGAAAGGCTCTGGCGCCGGCCTGCAGCGCGTCGCGGTTGGCGAGCACGAAGGGTCGGTAAGTGTCCTGCATCTCGCCGAGCACGAAGCGGGCAAAGCCCGTGGATTCCGGAAACGGCGCCAGTTCGCCATCTCCCCTCCACCCATCGGCTTCCCGTTCGCACCAGGCCACCACAGTGGGATAGTCCGATACCACGCGCCTGGGGTCCGGATCCATGAGCGTGTGGGCGCGCAGACCGCCCAGCACCACGCAGTCGAGCGCAGTCGGCCGATCGCCAAGCAGAAACCGGGTCTCGGCGAACTGGGTTTCCATGGCAGCGAGAAGACGTTCGTATTCCGCTTCCGCGGCCTCCTGCTGACGTGCAGAGTCCGTGCCGGTGGCGCGACAGGCGCGGGGGCCCCAGTCGCGCACCCGGGCAGCCATGCTCTCGTCGCCTTGTGCAATTCTCAGCGACGCGAATGCCGCGCTCTCCGGATAGTGCCACCGGTAATGGACCATGGTCCGGGCGATCCACTCGTCGAAGTACTCCTCGAGCACATGCACCAGCACGCCGAGTGCTCCGGAGGGGAACATCCGGCGCAGCGGATAGCGGCTGTCGAGCAGCTGGAGAATGGGGGTCGTGTCGGCGATCATCCAGTTCTCCGGCGTCTGCAGCACCGGCACCTGGTGGGTACCTGAACGCTGCTCCACCTCGGCGGTGTTGTCCCGGCTCTTTGCCCGGAACTCGAACGGCACGCCATAGAACTTCAGTGCGGCTTCCAGCTTGCGGGTGAAGTAGCTGAGCTCACCGCCGTAGAGCACGTAGCCGGGGAATGGACCCGCCGGATTCTCTGAATTCGTCATCGCGGTTTCCTGGCAGGATGCAGCCGAACCGGGAGACTGGCATAGCCGTGCACGAAGTTCGAGCGGATGCGCACCGGTTCTCCGACGACCTCCACCTGCTCGAACCGCCCGAGGAGTTCTTCCCAGAGCACGCGTAGCTGCATCTCCGCCAGCCGGTTACCCATGCAGCGGTGCACGCCGAAACCGAAAGCCATGTGCGCTCGGGCGTTCTCCCGATCAATACGGAACGCATCGGCATCGCTGAAGACGGATTCGTCGCGGTTGCCCGAGATGTACCACATCACCACCCGGTCTCCCGCACGGATCCTTCTGCCCCGGAGATCGGTGTCCGTCAGTGCGGTGCGCCGCATGTGCGCCAGCGGCGTCTGCCAGCGGATGATCTCCGAGATCATGTTCGGGATGAGCGAGGGGGCATTGCGCAGCTTGTCGTACTCCGCTGGAAAGCGATTGAGCGCGTAGACGCCACCGCTGATGGAGTTCCGGGTGGTATCGTTGCCGCCGACGATCAGGAGCGCCAGATTTCCCAGGAATTCCAGTGGCGGCATGTTCTGAAAAGCGTCGCTGTTCGCCATCATGGAGACGAAGTCGTTGCCGGGCCGGCCCTTTCTGGTTTCCCAGAGCCGATTGAAGTACACCAGGCACTCCATGAGCTCTGCCCGGCGATCTTCCTCCGTCATCCCCGTCGCGCCGACCTGCTCTGCCGAGGAGGTGATGCAATCCGACCAGTAGGTGAGTCTGCGCCGCTCTTCGAACGGAAAGTCGAACAGCGTCGCGAGCATCTGTGTGGTGAGCTCGATCGACACGTGGTCGACCCAGTCGAACGTTTCTCCGATGGGCAGCTGATCGAGGATTCCGAGGACGCGCTCGCGAATGACAGGCTCAAGATTCGCGAGGTTTCTGGGCGATACGGCCCCCATTACGCCCTTGCGCTGCGCATCGTGCTTGGGTGGATCCGTTTCGATGAAGCTCTCGAGCGCGAAGCCTTCCGGCGGATCGCCGATGGCGATCGTCGGCGAGGACGAGAAGATCTGGTGGTGCGTATCCACGTACTTGATGTCCGGGTAGGTGGTCACGGACCAGTACGAACCGAACGGGCTGTCCGGAGTGTAGTGCACCGGATCTTCCCGTCTGAGACGCTCGAAGAGCGCCCAGTGTTTACCCCGCTCGTACAGGCTGCTGTCCGAGACGTCGATGCTCTCGAGCGTCGGCTGCGAGGAACCTGCGGCAGACAGTTCGTTTGCGCTCATGCCAGGCCCTCCATAGCGGTTCGTGGTGATGCTCGACGGCCGCTGCGCCACCAGCCCGTGATCAGGAAAACGGCGAGCAGAACCACACCAGCGGGCCAGCGAAGATCGGGCAGGACCACCGCCGCAGAGAACGGTACGAGCAGCACCTCCATCGCGCTGGTTTTCATGCTCTCCAGCCCGGCATAGTCGGAATCGCTGATCATGTCCAGAAAAGCACGCCGGTTCGGATAACGGACAACGGCCACACGATCCCAGCGCTCGAGCCCGGGAAGACTCAGCAGGCTCTCTCCCGGCACGGACCCACCGAGGATCGGATAGCCCCCGTGGCGCAGGATGATCGGCCGGACGGCGGCCTCGTAGCGCTCGTTCAGGGCTTGCGGCGTATCGCCACCGTCCGCCGGGTTCACGGCAGCCAGCTGCTGGCGATAGCGCATGAGGTTGAGCATGAATGCGGGCGCGCCATCATCCGCTTCCGCCCAGCCACGCAGCCTTGCCAGCAATTCGTTCGCCTCTGCTGCCGGAAGCGCAAGCTGGCCGTCGATCCGTTCAAGATAGCTGTCGATCTCCGGTGTCGAGAGCGGTTCCACCAGAGAGCCGGGAGACAGCCAGAAGCTCACCAGCAGAAACAGCCCGACGCAGATCACCCCGAGCGTCCATGTGAACCGGTCCGGCATCAGCTCCGGCCTCCGTCGGCCCGGGGCGCGTACCAGATCGGTGACGACCAGGCCCGTTCCTGAATGGTCGGTGCCAGGCCGGATCGCGGTGCCACACCGGCTCTGAGGGCATCCCATGTCGACCATCGGCAGGTCGGATTTTCCAGAACCCGGGCGTAGTAGAAGGCCTGCTGCCCGGCTTCGAAGTCCGGATCCCGCCACACCGCTGCAAGCTCGGCTGCACCGGAGTCCTCACGGATCGCGCAGCTGGAGAGATCCACGGCAGCGCCGTTGTCCGGACACCGGTGCGTCGAAGGATCCACTGCCAGACCGTCCGAGCAGGCGACGTCGTAGACCTGCTCCTGCGTCTGCGCGTCTTCCGTCACCCAGCCCTTGACGATCTGAAGGCGCTGCAGCGGTGCCGAGCGTGGATCGCGAACCGCCCAGACGTAGAACTCCGGAGCCGTCTTCCCGCGCCCGAGCAGATCACCGCCCATTGGCACCGCGTCCCGATACAGCGCCGCCACCCGGTCTGCCTCCGCCAGTGTCTGCCGAAGATCGTAGCCCGCAAACAGGCGCACCCGCATGCGCGGCCCGCTCGTCGCGAAGGTCTCCTTGCGCCGGAACGCCGAATAGAGCGCATCCCGCGTATTCGCCTCCGCCCACACCCCGGCGAGCCCCGAAGCGCCCCAGTTCTGCAGGTTGGCCGCACCGCTTCCGGCATACGTCGGCTCACCGTCTTCACCGGTACCGACCGGCACCGAACCCCGCAGTGCCGGTGTTGCATCGAGCATTCCGGCCTTGCTCCAGTAGTTGGACTCGTCGTAGCCCGCGGCCGCCACGTGCGTATCGGAAGACCCGATGAGGCCGAACCGGAAGGGATTGAAACCGCTGGTGGCGCTCATCGACAGTCCGCTCCGGTAGGCTTCGCGGACATAGCTGCCGTTCGCACGGCTCGGCTGTACGGTGCCGACCTTGACCTGCATCAGCTCGAAGGAGGCCCATTCGTCGTTCGGGGAGAGCAGTGGGTGCGTTTCCGAGGTTCCCTTGACCTGCGTCACCTCGACCAGAGGCTCGTTGCGCATGCGGCGCTCTGCGTAATCAGCGTCCATGGCTGAGCCGTCGAAACGCGTCGGCGCAAACATCAGGCCGTCGGAACCATTGGAGTTGTGTGGAATTGCCAGGCTCTCGACGCCGGCGGCGCGCTGCTGGTCCATCCAGACCCAGAGATCCTCGGGGTCGCGTGAGTCGCGTATGGTGAACGGCTGCGCCGGCGCCGGACCCCGGAACACCACGTTACGATGCAGATTTTCCCGCGCGTCGCCGGAGGTGGAGTACTCGTACGCCACGAAGGTGGTGAAGCGTCCCGGCTCGTTGTAGCGCTCGGCCGCGGCAACCGTCTCTTCCCAGGCGGAACGCAGAACGACGGGATCAAAGAGGTCGTCCTGCTCTGCGTTGCCGTTCACATAGGCTCTCAGACGCTGGAAAGCCTGCTGGCGCGACTCCGCCGAGGTTGCTTCCCGGATCTCCCGGGACAGCGGATGGCTGCCGACCGGGCTGTCCGGCTGCTCCATGGCCCGGAGCATGCCCATGTAGATGCCGTGATCCGTAACGCCGAGAAAATCCAGCGGCCGGTCAAGCTGCATGGTGAAGCCGGCCGGGTGGGTGAGCGGTGCTCCCCTGGCGTAGGTGTACGCATCGCCCGGCGTCGTTCGCGTGCCGAAGATGTAGGCATCGAAGGACAGCATCGTGTGGACGTGCAGATCGCCGAAGTAGGCGTTCCGCGGCAGATCGCCGCTCGCTCCCGCTGCCTCGGCTGCATGAGCGGCGCCGGAAACGGCCAGTCCCGCCGCAGCCAACCAGCAGCGGATGGTCATGGAAGACAATCGAGTCATGCACTCTCTCCCTGTCACATGGAGTAGCGCACGGTCAGACCGTACGTGCGGGGCTCACCGAGAAAATAGGTGCGGCTGCGACCGAGCGTCGGCGCGTCGCTGGCAATCGCCTTGATCGTGTCGTTCTTGAGGTTGTTGCCCCAGACGATCGCCTCCCAGCTGTTCCCACGCAGGCCTACCCGCAGGTTGTAGATCTCGTGGCGCTCATCGGAAAACGGCCCGAGCTTCGAGCTCACACTCGTCCAGTCCGTGTAGGAGTATTCCGGACGGACGTAGAACTCACCGAAGGGTGTGGCCCGGGAGTAAGTCAGAATGAGGCTGTGCCGCCATTCCGGGCTTTCCCAGGGCGTCTCGCCGGTGAAGTCGCACAACCCTGGACGCGCGCCGGGAATCTGACGCGGATCACCGACCTCGCACTGCGCCTCCTCGAATTCCTTGAACTCCGCGTCCAGGTAGCTGGTGGCCGCCGTGAGCATGAGGTTCTCGGAGAGCAGGGCCGTCACATCCAGGTCCACACCGCGGACCTCTTTCTCACCGGCATTGTTGACGAGGAAGCTGCCGCTGTTGCCGTCGAAGGAGATCGCCTGCCAGTCCTTGAGCTGCGTCTGATAGACCGACACGTTCGCCTGCGCCCGGCCGCCCCACAGCGTGGTCTTCGCGCCGACCTCGACCAGGATGGATTCCTCGGGATCGTAGGCCACGTCGCTGTTCAGTCCGCTGCCCGGCGCGCCGTTGAAGCCGCCGCTCTTGTAGCCGTTAGCCGCGGTGACATACATCATCACGTCCTCGGAGACGTAGGCCTTCAGGCTCGCCATGCCCGACCAGTTGTCCTCGTCCAGCTCGTAGTGATCATCCTGAGGCGCTGCGAACAGCCGGATCACCGTGCCGCCGACGCTTGCCGGGTCGTAGAGGTTGCCGAAGTCGGTATAGAGGTCTGCCTCCTTGTGCTCGTCGTTGTAGCGAAGCCCGACGGTCAGGTTCAGACGCTCACTGAAATTCATCACCATCTGTCCGAATGCGGACCAGGCTTCTGTCTTCCACTGATGATCACGGCCGTAGTAGTCCCCCGCGCTGACCTGCGCCTGCACCAGACCTGCATAGACCGCTTCGTCACCCATGGCCAGAGGCCCGCCGAGCCCGAGCACGGGGTGATTCAGAAATGCCACCCCAGCCCATGCCGTCGCCGTGTCGCCGAGGATGGCGAACGGACGACCGAGGCCGCGCTTGAGGTCATTCCAGTAGTAGTAGAGGCCTGCCTGCCAGTCGATGAACCCGCCGACCGGCGACTCCAGCCGCAGCTCCTGGGTGACCGTGTCACCTTCGTGATAATCGTCCACCCGGCAGATCCAGCCGGAGGCGCGCTCGCAATCCTGGGTGGTCGACCAGTCGTAGGTATCGTAGGAGGTGATCGAGTGCAGCGTGTACTCGCCGATGTCCCAGTCGAGCAGCAGCGCCACGGAATCGGAGTCCTGCTCGAAGAACGCCTGGATGTCGTAGGTCACGTCCCGGTCGTCCCCTTCGGAGAGGATGCCCACCGGCATGGGCTCGACATCGTCCACGACACCGGCCAGCGTCGGCAGCAGGGCACCCAGCGCGCCGGTGCCGTTGGCGATGTCCTGAACGCTCCCCCAGGGCACCCCGCTGGCCAGCACGTCGTGAACCACGTCCGGTGCGCAGCAGTCCTGGTCGCGCTCCACATGCGAGTAGATCAGCCGGGCGCCAAAGGTGTCGGTGACGTCCCATTCCAGCTGACCGCGAACCACCCAGTCGTCGATGTTCTGCAGATCGGTGCCGAGCAGGTTGTTGTCCATCCAGCCGTCGCGCTGATGGAACCGGCCGGCCAGACGGTAGCGCACGTCGTCGCTGATGGGGCCGCTGACCGATCCCGAGAGGTTGAGGTCGTCGTAGTTGCCGATCTGGCCCTCGACGAACGCCTCGAAAGACTCCGTGGGTCGCCTGGTCACCACGTTCAGAACCCCGGCGTTGGTGTTCCGTCCGTACAGGGTCCCCTGCGGCCCGTAGAGCACCTCTATCCGTTCCACATCGACCAGGTCCGCCAGCCCGAGGCCGGAGCGCGACTGGTACACGCCATCCAGAAACACGCCCACCGAGGGCTCGAGGCTCGGCTCGTTGCCGCCTGTTCCCAGGCTGCGCAGCCGGACGTTGGTCGTGAACGGGTTGACGTTGTAGGTGATCTGCAACGCCGGAATGTACTCGGAAATCTGGCTGACATTGCTGACGCCGGAGTCCTCCAGAAAGGTGCTGTCGAGGGCTCGCACCGTCTGGGGCACGTCGGACAGCGCCTCCTCCCGCTTGCTGGCGGTGACGACGATCTCCTCGACGACGAGGCCGGACTGCTCGGCCTGCAGCTGCGGTGATACGCCGAGCATCATGCAGGCGAGGGATAAGAATACCGGCCGGCAGCGTCTGCAGGCCGCGTGAAGTTTGGCTCTCATGTGAATGGCTCCCCTGGCTCGAATCGAACGCGGCACGTAGCCGTGACCGCAAGGCGCCGGGGAGGCTACGAGGTGTGCCGTTGAGAGATTGTCGCCTGGGAGACAGTCTTTTCAGGAGTGCTCAACGGGCGAAGGCGATATCCCTGAGGGCGGCGGCATCCAGCAGCGTCAGCTTGCCGTAGCGGATGTGCAGAATGCCCAGATCTTCCCAGCGCTTGAGCTGGCGATTGACACTCTGGCGGGAGACCGAGGCCATGCTGGCGATGTCGTCCTGAGAGAGCTGGAGCTCGGAGAGCGGTGTGCTTCCTGGCACACCTACCCGAAACGTCTGACACAGAATGAAGGCGATCTTCCGGTCCATGGGGAAACCGGCGAGGGCGCGGTGGGTGGACAGCGTCCGGCGCAGCCGTACCGCCAGAAAGCGGGCCACCGCCCGCCAGGCGCCCGGAGACGAATCCAGGATTCTGTTGACCTCCTGCTTGGGGATCAGCAGCAGGCGACCGCCGTTTCGCATCACCGCGCTGAACGACCGCTCCGCAGGATCTACCACGGAAAACCAGGCAAAGCTCTCCACCGGCGCGAGCACTGCCTCGATGACCTGCGCACCATCCGCCTCGAAGGAGCAGATGTAGGCCACTCCTTCCAGTACCACCAGCACGGCATCGGACTCTTCCTGCTCATGAAAGATGGAAGCGCCGCGCGGCACCTCGACCGCTCTGCCGGCCCGGGCGAACGCTTCGATGTCTTCGCGTGACATGTAGGCAAACGGGGGACATCCCGAAAGCAGAGGGATGAGCTGATCCACCATCGACGCGCCGGCGCGAGATTCGTCTTCCTGCTGCTTCACCAGATCACCTTGTGCCCGATGCCACGGTAGACGATTCGATCGCAATTTGCCTCGTCCGGAACGCCGCTTTCACCACGTGCTGCGCTGGCGCCAGGCGCCGAGCCGGATCGCCGCCGCGGTCAGCGCACCGTAAACGAACATGCCGACCGCCAGGCAGACGTAAACGGCGTCGAGGCCCAGCGAGAAGACGTTGACCACCAGCACCGCACCGCCGACGCCGATGACGAAGCGCAGGGCGGTGGCGATCACCGGCCAGAGCACGGTGCCGGCGCCCTGTGACGCGAAATACAGCGACAGCCCCAGACCCTGAAAGGCGAATACCGGCCCGACGATGTGCAGATAGGATTCGCCCGCCGCCCAGGTGGCAGCGTCTTCCGCGAAGAGACCCAGCCACAGACCCGGAAAGACCGCGAGCAGCAGGCCGACCACTCCGGTGACGACCGCGGCGGAGAGCCCCCCCAGCCAGCCGATGTGCTCGGCGCGCGCGACGTTCCCCGCACCCATGTTGGTGCCCACCATGGCCGTCATGGCAGCCCCGAGTCCGAATACCATCGGGATGAGCAGGAACTCGAGGCGGGCGACGATGCCGTAGCCGGCCAGCGCCGCCACCCCGAAACCGCTGATCAGTCCGTTGATCATGCCGATCGTCAGCACCACGAAGATGGGAGAAAGGGCCGCCAGCGCGCCGACCCGGAAGATATCGGTAAAGAGCGCACCCTGCAGCCGGCAGGCAGCGATCTCGAGCCGCACCGGCGAGTCGCTTCGCTGCAACCGGACGAGCAGCACGACCGTGTTCACCGCCGCCACCACCAGCAGCGCAACCGCCGAGCCGGTCAGCCCCATGGCAGGCACACCGAACCAGCCGAGCATCAGCGTTCCGGACAGCGGTATCTGCACGCAGGCGCCGATCATCATCAGCATGGCCGGCAGCTTCATGTTACCCATTCCGCGCAGCACACTACTCAGCAGGGCCATGGCCCAGACCAGCACCGCGCCGCCGAACAGCACGTCGGCATACTCGCTTGCCGCGGAGGAGACGGCGGGGTTCGCACCCAGGGCATCGAGCAGCGAGGCACCCGCGGCGTGCCAGGCGATGAGGAACAGCAATCCCGAGACAAGCGAGATCACGAGCGCGTGCCAGATCAGCGCAGCGGCACGGTCGGGCTTCCCCGCCCCGAGCGACCGCGCGATGGCGCTGGAAACCGCGCCGCCGATGGCGCCGTTGGCCAGCATCTGCATGAGCATGAGACCCGGGAACATGAGCGCGATGGCGGCCAGCGGCACCGTGCCGAGGCGGCCGACGAAGGCGACCTCGGCCATGCTCACAGCCGCCTGCACGAAAAAGGCCATGGCATTGGGGGTGGCCAGCCTGAGCAGCACCGGGAACGGTGGCGCGCTGAGGATCTGCTCGGAAAGCGCTGTCGCCGCCGGTCTCGGTGCGGCTGCCGCCTGGTCCGTCATCGCGCCTCCTCCGCGGCAAGCTCGCGCACCGCGAGGAGCTTCGACTCCAGCGCCCGCCACTCGTCCTCGCCCAGGAGCTCGAGCATGCGCCGCTGCGCCTGCCGCCAGTACCGGCGTGCCTCGCGGAACTTATCTCGCCCCGATGCCGTGATCTCCACCAGTGAGACCCTGGCGTCGGTTTCCGAGCGGTGACGCACGGCGAAGCCGGCCTTCTCCAGCGGCTTCAGGTTCCGGGTGAGCGTGGTGCGGTCCATGTACAGCGCTTCGGCCAGCGTCGACAGGGCGGTCGGCCCGCTGCGCTCCAGGGTGCCCAGTATGGCGAACTGGGACCGGGCAAGTCCGGCAGGCCGCATCTCCTCCGCATACACGCGGCTCACTGCCCGCGCCGTCTTATAGAGGTTCAGGCCGACGCAGTGGCCGGGATTGAGCAGCTCGTCCGTCACGGGGATCTCCCATTTACGTGCATATGCACGCTATTGGGAAACGCCTCGAGCGTCAAGTGGATATTCCGGAGCTGCCCGTCGGGAGCGATTGATTCCCGGCTGCCCGAGCATCTACACCACGCAAGACAGAACCGGATCGGCCATCGGGCCGCTGGACAAGCATTGAGACAGCTGATTCTTGCAGGCCTCCTGCTGGCGGCCACCGGGACGGTCCTCGCCGCCGAAACCTGGGAGCCTCCCCGGACCGTCGGCGGCAGGCCCGACTTCAACGGCGTCTGGCAGGTGATGAACCGGGCCAACGACAACCTGGAGGCACACGGCCCCCAGGCGGCGCGGGCGTTCCGCAAGGGCCCCGTGGTGCCGGTGCCGGCAAAGGAAGTGGTCGCGCTCGGCGCGGTGGGTGCGGTGCCGGCCGGGCTCGGCGTGGTGGTCGGTGGTGAGATCCCCTACACGCCGGAGGCGCTCGAGCAGCGGATCCGCAACCGGGCAGGATGGCTCGAAGGCGATCCCGAAATCCGCTGCTACCTGCCCGGCGTCCCACGCGCCAGCTACATGGACTACGGCTTTCAGATCTTCCAGAACGACGACGCGCTGGTGTTCTCCTACGAGTACGCCGGCGCCGTTCGCAACATCCACTTGTCGGATCCGGGACCCGCGCCCATCGACAGCTGGATGGGGCAGTCCTGGGTGCACTGGGAGGGTGACACCATGGTCATCGAAACCAGCGGCTTCAATGGTCAGACCTGGCTCGACCGGTCCGGCAACTTTCACACCGACCGGCTCGAAGTCACGGAGCGCTTCACGCTGACGAGCCCATACACACTGGACTACGAGGCGACGCTCACGGATCCCAACGTCTATACCCGACCCTGGACCATCCGCATGCCCATCTACCGCCGGGTTCCGCCCGACGACCGGCTCATGCAGTTCAACTGCGTGGAGTTCGTTGAGGAGCTGATGTACGGACACCTGCGTAAGCACCCTCTGGACTGAACGGAGACACCATGGAGAACCAGCGAACGAGGACCGTGCTGACGCCAGGCATGCTGCTGACAGTCGCGATGCTCACGATCTCAACGCAGGCGCTCGCCCATCACGCTTTCTCCGCCGAGTTCGACGCCGAGGCTCCCGTCATCGTTCGCGGCACCGTGTCCCGCGTGGAGTGGATCAACCCGCATGCCTGGATCCATCTCGCTGTCACCGGTACCGATGGCACCGTCACCGAGTGGATGTTCGAGGGCGGCACGCCGAACACACTGGTACGTGCCGGACTCGACCGGAACTCCCTGCCCGTGGGGAGCGAGGTAGTGGTCCGCGGCTACCGGAGCAAGGATGGCAACTGCACACCTGCGTGCAAGGCCAACGGTCGCGACATCGCGTTCGCCGACGGCCGCAAGGTGTTCATGGGCTCTTCCGGCACCGGCGCGCCGAAAGACGGTATCGATCCGCACGAGCCGGCTGCTGCCTCTCGTTTCGCCGCGACGGACGTTTCACGGTGAGGTATCTGGTCGCCTGGATCGTGCTTCTTACCGCCGCGGCTGCAGCCGCGGACGGCGGCAGCGTCCAGAGCTGGAGCACGCCTCTGCCCTGGGGCGACCCGGATCTGCAGGGCACCTGGACCAACGCCACGCTCACCGGCCTCGAGCGCTTCTCCGGCATGGAGGATCTGGTCATCACCGAGCCGGCCGCCCGCGATCTGGAACGCCGGGATGCGCAGTTCTCCGCGGACATCGACGGCCTGCCAGAGGGAGACCTGCCGAAGGGCGCCATGGTCGGCGGCTACAACAGCGCCTGGCTGGAGCGCGGCGACCGGCTGCTGCGCGTGAACGGCGAACCCCGGACCTCCATCATCGTCGACCCGGAAGACGGTCACGTACCCTACACGCTGACCGGTTGGGCGAAGCTCTGGTGGGCGCTGATCAACTCGCAGAAACGCAACAATCCCGAGGAGCAGCTGCTCGGCGATCGGTGCCTGGTGGGGTACGGCTCCACAGGCGGTCCGCCCATGCTGCCCGTGCTCTACAACAACAACTACCAGATCGTGCAGACCCCGGGTTACGTCATGATTCTGGTGGAAATGAACCACTCCGTGCGGACGATCCGGCTGGACGGTGAGCCCCTTCCGGAGCCCATCCGGCCCTGGTACGGCGATTCGCTGGGCCGCTGGGAGGGCGAGACCCTGGTCGTGGAAACCAACCGCTTCCATCCCCAGCAGGGTCTGCGTGGCGCCATCAAGCACCTGCTCTTCATGGGCCCCGACAGCACGGTGACAGAACGTTTCACACGCACGGCCGAGCACGAGATCCTCTACGAATTCACGGTGGCTGACGATACGCTCTACCGGCAGCCCTGGCGGGGGGAGCTCATATTCCACCCGAGCAACGGCGGGATCTACGAGTACGCGTGTCACGAAGGCAACTACGGCATGGTGAACATGCTGGCCGGAGAGCGTGCCCAGGGAACCAACGGCATCCGCTGGCTGCTGGGGCTCGCGACGCATATGCCCGAGGAGGTCACCCATCCGCAACTCAGCGGATCCCGCTTCGATCGATGACAGGAGTCCGGTTTTGCAAAAACGTTTGTGCGGTCCGTCGTTCTATCTGGTCATGCTGGTATGCGGCCTGCTGAGCCGGACCGCACTTGGTGGTGCACTGCTCGGGCCGGGCGATCCGTTTCCACCGTTTCAGGCCGAGGATCAGCACGGAAAGGCGTACACATTCGAACCCGGTGCCCGGGCGGTGCTGATCGCCTTCCAGATGTCCGCCGCAAAGGCAGCCAACCGGTACCTGGCAGAGCAGCCCGCGGAGTACCTCGACGATCACGCCGCGGTGTACATCGCCAACATCTACGGCATGCCGGGCATCGGCCGGCGTTTCGCCCTGCCGAAGATGCGCACCTACCCGCACCGCATCGTGCTGGCGGACGGCAAGGATCTGCTGACACCGTTCCCACAGCAGGCCGAGCGCGTCACGGTGCTCTCCCTCGACGAGGCCGGCGTGATCCGATCGGTGAGCTACTGGAATCCGGAGACGGCCCTCGTCCTCCCCTGACCCGCTCAGGGATCGATCAGCACCCCGGGATTGAGAATGCCGTTCGGGTCCAGCGTGCGCTTCACGGCGCGCAGCGAGTCGCGGAAGAGATCGGGTACCTGCCGGTCGTATCCCGGCCGGTGCATGCGGCCCACGGCGTGGTGGTGGGTGCAGGTGCCACCCGCGTCGACCACCGCCCGGGTCGCCGCATCCTTGATGTGCTGCCAGGCGTCCGCTTCGCCGCCGGGCGGGGCGATGCCGGAGAAGCTGTAGTAGGGCGCCGGACCATCCGGATACACATGGGTGAAGCGGCAGGACAATCGCGTGCCCTCGCCCAGGGCTTCCTTCAATGCCTGCCCGACCGTCTCACGCACATGGGCATCGAACGCCGGCCACCGATCCCAGGTGATGGCCGTCTCGAAGGTGTCCGAGAGCAGCCCGAGCCCGTTGCCGACCCCGGCGTTCACGCCGATGAACGACTGCCGCCACGCGCCTACGGCCCCTTCCCGCCCGGTGGCCTGTCCGGACCCGTCGTCGATGCGGATCGCATCATCGTCCACCTGACCGCCGAACGCCCGGGCAATCCCCACGGCCGCCTGCACGTTGGGGCCTTGCGGCACGTCCGCGGACTCGAAGCCGATGATGAGCAGTGACTGATCGCCGTCGAGTCCGGCGCTGGCCTGCGCTTCCGCCGGATCCAGCAGCCGGAGGTTGGCTGGCCAGAGCTTGGCCTGGACGATGTGGCGTGTTGCCTCGCTGCCTTCCGCCCAGGACGGAAACACTACCCCGGCGGTGGCGCGGTAGACGGGCCGTTTCTGCAGCCGCAGCCAGACACTGGTGATCACGCCCAGGATGCCTTCGGAGCCGATGGCGAGCCGGTCCGGGCTCGGGCCCGCACCGCTGCCCGGCAGCCGCCGCGACGTCCACCAGCCTGCCGGCGTGAGCATGCGCACCGACTCCACGAAGTCGTCGATGTGGGTGTGGTTGGTGGCGTAGTGTCCGCCGGACCGGGTGGCCACCCAGCCGCCGACCGTGGACCAGGGAAAGCTCTGGGGAAAGTGACGCAATGTCAGCCCCTGCGGTCGCAGATGACTTTCCAGGTCCGGACCGAACACCCCCGCCTCGATGCGCGCCGCCCGGGAGACGTCGTCCACCTCGAGCACCCGGTGAAAGCCCGCCATGTCGATGGTGACCGCCCCGTTGCATTCCACCGGCACGTTCACCCCCCAGACCACGCTGGTGGCGCCGCCGTAGGGAATCGCCACGTATCCCTGCCGGTCGCACCAGGCGAGCACCGCCTCGAGCTCCCCCTCGTCACGAGGATGCGCCACCGCGTCCGGCGGGTTGTCGAACCGGCCCCGGAGCGCCTTCAGCAGCTCCAGCGGGTGACCGCCATAGGTGTGCAGGAGCCGATCCCGGTGGGACGTGCTGACGAAGCCGCGGAGCGGATCGGGAACCGGGATCCGCGACGGCGCGAGCTCGACGTCTTCCAGGCGGGGAACGGGCGGCGGCACCACCTCACGGCCAAGCCGCTCGGAGACCACTCTGGCCATCTTCTCGCGCTCCGCCTGCGTTGGCTCGTCGCTGACGTTGCCCCACGTCCAGAAGCTGCGAGGCTGATTCCACACCGGCATGGCATCCCTCCCTCGGATCCGACTGGCATCAGTCTAGCGCGATCAGATCATCCGGGCGCATCCGCCAGATGCCCGGATTTTGATAGTTGATCGAAGCCTCCCTAGAATGCCGGGCTTTCGCGTGACGCAGAGGAACCATCGTTGGAATACGAAGACGTCGTCCGGGGTCGACGAAGCATCCGCGGGTTCAAGCCCGAGCCGGTGCCTAAGTCGCTGATTCGGGAAGTGATCGAGCTGGCCATGCGTGCGCCATCCTCGCTGAACACCCAGCCGTGGAATTTCTACGTGGTGACCGGTGAACCGCTCGACCGCATCCGCCGGGGCAACACGGAGCGGAACCTGGCCGGCGTACCGGACTCGCGGGAGTTCCGCGGCCACGGCGCATACAAGGGCGAGCACAGGGAACGGCAGAAGGAAATCGCCGGGCAGCTCTTCGAGGCCATGGGTATCGCCTGGGACGACAAGGCCCGACGCCAGGACTGGGTGCTGCGCGGTTTCCGGCAGTTCGATGCACCCGTGTCCATCGTGGTGACCTACGACCGCTCGATCCACGGTGGCGACATCGCCCCGTTCGACTGCGGCGCCGTGACAAACGCCCTGGTCAACGCCGCCTGGGCCCGGGGGCTCGGCTGCGTGGTGAACAGCCAGGGCATCATGCAGTCTCCGGTCGTCCGCGAGCACGCGGGGATTCCGGAGGATCAGGTGATCATGATCTGCATCGCCATGGGCTGGCCTGACGAGGACTTTCCGGCCAACGCGGTGGTCTCCCGGCGCAAGCCCGTGGACGAGGCGGTCACCTTCGTCGGCTTCGACGACGCAGCGGGAGGACGCGCTGAACCGGAGCGCCTGCCATGACCGTCAACCTGATCGAGCACATGCCCTTCGCCCGCCTGCTGGGTCTGGACATCGACAGCGCCGAAAAGACGCTGATTCGTGCCACCTTCACCGTTCGTGAGGCGCTCTGCACCACCGGCCGCATCATGCACGGCGGTGCGATCATGGCGGTGGCGGACACCCTGGGCGCCATCGGCGCCTTTCTCAACCTGCCGGACGGCGCCAAGGCCACCACCACCATCGAGAGCAAGACGAACTTTCTCGGCGCCGCGAAGCTCGGCGCCGCGGTCACCGCTGAAGCAACACCCGTACACATCGGCAGCAGAACGTCCGTCTGGCAGACGAAGCTCACCACCAGCGAAGGCAAGCCGGTCGCCATCGTCACGCAGACACAGCTCGTGCTGAGCTGACAGCCGCGGGCCGTTCAGCCAGCGGACAGTTTCGATTCATCCTCCGGTCAGGCGCACACAGGCATCTTGAGGCCCTCACAACCAGTGGAGCCTAGATGCCATGACTATCAATACCCCCCGGAAGCAGTCCCGCCCGAGGCTGCGATGGCTGGCGCTCGCAGGCGTCGCGATCGGTCTGGCGACGCCCTTCAGCGCCAGTGCCCATGCCAATGACAACGATGCCCTGGAGGTGCTCGTCAGCGCGGGCATTGCCTATGCGGTGATCGATGCTGCCGGCGGCTTCGACAAGAAAAAGGCTCGGCACGATCATCGCCATCGCTACGGCTACAACGATCGCTACCGCTGGAACGACCACCGGTACCACGATCGGTATCACTGGAACGGCCGCTCGCACAAACGCCAGGACTGGCACGCCTACCAGCACCAGGCCTGGAAGCATGACCACAAGCGCGGCAAGGGCCACAAGCACGGCCCTGAGCGTCGCGGTCACGACGGGCGTGACGGTCGCGACTATCGCCACCGCTCCTACCACTGACCCGGACCGTGACTGGCAGGCGGGGCACCTCCGGGTGCCCCGATTCCGTTCGGGCAGTGGGTCAGTGTGACTGGTCCGGGGAGACGCTCAGGGTCAGCGCGATGTCTTCCGCGGCCTCCAGCAGCTGATCGATCAGAAGTCGTTGCCCCGGCGAAAACCGGAAGCCCTGGAAGGCGGTGGTCGACAGCTCCATAAACACGCTCATCAGATCCGCGTCGGTCTCCATCTGCCGGATCGAGAGCATGAGCAGCGTGAAAAAGCTCTGTTCCGCCGTCTGGGTGTCATCGTTGAGTGCCTCCAGCACCTGTTGGGTCAGCGGCAACAGCTGGTCGCGGGCGGTATCGACGAACTCCATGAGCAGCGCTCCCTGAAACCTCTCCGAACGGTGAGGTGTGCCCTGTGAAATCCGGATCAAGGCAGGGGCCGTCTCACGGCGGTTTCACGGGTTGGGGCCCATCGTCGCCTGATGAGAACCCAACCGAACAGAACGCTCAGCGCGCCGCCGCCCGGCGCCCTCCTGAATGAGTCCCTCACCGCCCTGGAGCTGCCGCGGCTCCTCCTTCAGGCGCCCCGCCTGGTGCGGGCAACCCGAGGGACGGGGCAGCGGGTGCTGGTGCTGCCCGGCTACGGAGCGGACGACTCGTCGACCGCGCTGATCCGAGGTTATCTCCGCTTTCTGGGTTACCGCCCGGCAGGATGGGGCCTTGGGCGCAACGACGCGGACGTCCTGGCGCTGCTGGAGCGTCTGCGCAGCCGCGTCGCGGCCCTTGCCGAGGAAGGACCCATCCGCCTCGTCGGCTGGAGCCTCGGTGGTTATCTGGCACGGGAGGTTGCCCGTGACTGTCCGGAAGCCGTCGGCCGGGTCGTCACGCTCGGCAGCCCGGTGGTGGGCGGGCCGAAGTACACGTCCGTCGCCCGCCTGTTCGCCGGTCTGGACGACATCGAGGCACTCGTGGACGCCCGCTACGCGACACCGCTCACGGTCCCCGTAACAGCCGTCTACTCCCGCCTGGACGGCGTCGTTTCCTGGCAGGCCTGCATCGACGACAGGAGCCCGAACGTGGAGCACGTCGAGGTGTCGACAACGCACATCGGTCTCGGGTTCTCACCGGAGGTGCTTCGTATCATCGCGGACCGGTGCGCGCAGCCGGACTGACGTCAGATCTGGTAGCCAACCTCCGACGACGCGAAGTCCTCGAGGAACTCCTTGTCGCTCACCACCCGGAGCGCAACGATGTCGCTGTCGGTGGTGATGACAATGGAGGGGTCGATCCGCACGCAGCTTCCGGCATAGGTCCCCCCGGCCGAGAACGTGCACAGCTGCACGTAGTCCCCTTCGACCACCGGCAGCGGAAACAGCTCCTGGAACACCTGATAGCGGCTCTCGAAGTCGCCGGCCGTTTCCTCGATCACCCGATCATCCGCATCGAACAGACTGATGTTGGCACCGCAGCGGCCGACGATGGGTTTCTGCACGTATCCGCCCGCCCGGATCTCGTCGGTGAGCTCGAAGGCTGCCTTCAGCAGATAACGCTGGTTCGCAAAGAGCTGCCAGATGATGGGCAGAATGGCTTTGTTGCTCGGGATGAGCGTCCACAGCGGTTCGAACACCATCACCTCCGGACGCAGCAGCACGTCCACGAGCCGCGGCGGCGCATCGCGCTTCTCGCCGGGCCGGTAGTTCGCGAGCTTCTCCTCGTCTTCCTCGCACTCCTCGCGGATCTGATCCAGCGCCGTTTCCCAGGCCCAGGTCTTCCACACCCAGCGTATCGGCGTGCCGAAGGGATCGAGCACCTCACCGTCGTCGGCCCAGGTGAGCCCTTCCACTCCCTCGAGGATCCGGCTCTCGATGCCGGCCGAGCGCAGCGCTTCCTTCATGAACAGGGCGTGGTAGATCTCCTCCGGATCGTCGTCGATGAGGACGTGCAGCACATCGTCCACCTCGCTGTCCTTCCAGGCCTCGGCGAGGCTGGCAAGCAGCTGCGCACCGGGATCACGGCCCACGTCGCAGCCGAAGTGCTCAGCCCACCTGCCCTGAACCTTGCCCGCATCCATGTGGCAGGACGCTGAGTCACAGTTGTACTCATAGACCTTGAGCCCCTGCGGGGTCATGGCGAAGTCGAACCGGCCGGTGATCATCTGGTTCTTGCGGTTGTTCCAGGACTGGTGGATGCGTGGCCAGAGCACCCGCGGGATGTTGAACCGCTCGAGCAGCGCATCGTCGCGCAGCACGTACTCCGTGGCATGCAGGAACACGGCGTGCAGCTCGTTGGTGGCCCGTCGAAGCTCGCTGTGCGCTGTTTCCGAGATGACGAAAAAACGGGTCTGGTTTTCGGCCCGGGCAGCGAGCTTGTGGCCGCCCATCATGGCCACGTACGCCGCCTCGTCCGGATTGGCCTCATTCAACCAGGAGCGCTGGCTCTGGCCCGTGTCCGGCACCCGGTCCGTGCGCACCTCGAACAGACGCGGGTCTACCACGACTTCCTTTTCTGCGTGGGTGTCGTCGTCCGTCTGCACCACCCAGCCGAGAATGGAGGCGTCGCCGAACGAGCAGCGCAGCCAGAAGCCGCCGTCGTCGGTGATACGCGCCGGAAGTTCCCGAGCCCAGTTACGGCCTTCGGGCCACACCCGATGCCCGACATTCTGCTCCGCGAGTCGCACCCGGTCCGGATAGACCTCCGTGACCACGGCGACGTGGCCGGTACGCTCGAACTCGCCGCCCTCGCTCCAGATCATCAGGCAGCCCGGCTCCGGATGACGCTTCGAGCCGTTGCGGAACGCCCGCAGGGGCAGCTCCCGGTCATTACGCACGTCGCGGATCGTGCGCAGCTGGAAGATCTCGTAGGCCATAGCTACGTCGTCGAAGATGAGCCCGCGGTTTAGGTACATCCAGCGCCGCGCGAACTCCACGCACTGCCACTTGTAGCCCATGTAGATGCCGTCGAGATAGCTTCGAAAAGCGCTGCGGTTCGGCAGCTTGCGCTCGTCGGCGGTTTCGTAGTCGGACGAATAGGCAGGCACGCCGCCCGGTGCGGTACCGAGCAGCGTGCCGAACGGCGCTGGACCCTCGGAGGGTGTCTTCGCGTGCATCTGTGGATCCTTGTGCAAGGCTTCCGAGTTTACTTGGAATCGCCGGATTGCCTACCGCCAGGCTAGAATGCCCGCAAACAGCCTCTCTGTTGGAGATTCGATGACCGAGCTCACCGTCGTCGCGGAAGGTTTGCGTTTTCCGGAAGGCCCTATCGCCATGCCGGACGGCAGCGTCATCCTGGTGGAAATCGCCCGGGGTACCCTCTCGCGCATCGTCGATGGCGAGGTGGAGGTCATCGCCGAGCTGGGCGGCGGCCCGAACGGTGCCGCCATCGGTCCCAACGGCTACTGCTATGTCTGCAACAACGGCGGCTTCCAGTGGATACAGGCCAGCGACGGACGACTGTTCCCGAGTCTCGAGCCGGAGAACTACTCCAGCGGCCGCATCGAGGTGGTGGATCTGACCTCGCGCCGCATCGACGTGCTCTACACCCACTGCAACGGCCAGCCGCTGCGCGGACCCAACGACCTGGTGTTCGATTCCGCCGGCGGTTTCTGGTTCACGGACCACGGCAAGACCCGGCCCAGGGAAATAGACAGGACCGGCGTGTTCTACGCCATGGCGGACGGATCACGCATCGAAGAGGTGATCTTCCCGCTGGACGGCCCGAACGGTATCGGCCTCTCGCCGGACGAGACCGAGCTCTACGTGGCGGAAACCCATTCCGGCCGGTTGTGGACCTACGAGCTCGCGGGTCCGGGACGACTCAAAGGCGAGCGCCGCGACAAGCCGGACGGCGGCAGGCTCGTCCGGGGGCGCCCCGGCTACTACCTCTTCGACTCCCTGGCCGTCGATGCGAAGGGTCGCGTCTGCGTCGCCACCATCATCGACGGCGGCATCACCATCCTCGATCCGGCCGGTGGCGAGCCGGAGCACGTGCCCATGCCGGACATCGTCACCACGAACATCTGCTTCGGTGGTGAAGACCTGATGACCGCATTCGTCACCCTGTCCTCCACCGGCAAGCTGGTCTCGACGCGGTGGCAGACTCCCGGGCTGGCGCTGAACTACCTCAACCGGTAAGGCAGGCATGCGATTTTTCCTGGCCATGGCCCTGCTGCTGACGACGCTCGTCTCCGAGGCGGCCGAGCGCCTGCACCTGCTGATCCCGGCCGGACCGGGCGGTGGTCTCGACACCACCGCGAGAGCGCTCGGTAACGCCCTGCAGGCAGCCGAGCTGCGCTCGCCCGTGTCCTACGAGAACATGACCGGCGGCGGCGGCGGTCGCGCCATGGCGCATTTCATCGAAACCGCACCCCGTCAGCAGGAGACCCTGCTCGTCAACTCGACACCGCTCATCGTCCGCTCGCTGCAGGGTCTCTTTCCGCACTCCTATCACGACGTGACTCCCGTGGCCGGACTGATCGGCGAGTACGGTGCGTTCGTGGTGCGCGCCGACAGCCCCATCGACACCTGGCAGGCGTTTCTCACGCAGCTCCGATCCGAACCGTCGGCCCTGAACGTGGGCGGCGGCTCCGTGCGGGGCAGCCTGGATCACATCGTGCTCGCGCTGGCGCTGTCCGGCGCGGGAATCGACCCGCGGCAGATCCGCTACCTGCCCTACGATGCCGGCGGCAAGGCCATGCTGGCCCTGCTCGGTGGCGAGGCGGACGTGCTGAGCACGGGGGTGGGCGAAGCGCTCGGTTATGCACGGTCGGGCGACGTCCGCGTCCTGGCGGTCACGGCGCCGGAACGACTGCCGTCACTGCCGGAGGTACCCACACTTCTCGAGCTCGGGGTGACGCTCACGTTCGCCAACTGGCGAGGTGTGTTCGCGGCACCCGGCACCCCGCCGGATCTAGTCCGCCAGCTCGAAGCCGACGTGCGCGCCGCCGCGGACACCGATGTCTGGCGTCAGTCACTCAGCCGCTACGGCTGGTCGCCGCTCGAACTCTACGGCGAGGATTTCGGACGCTACCTGGATGCTCAGGAAGCGCAGCTCGCCGGCACCCTCACCGACCTCGGCTTCATCCGCCGCTGACCATGGGCTACCGGCTCTTTCTGCTCGCCCTGCTGGTGACCGCGGTGGTCTACACCGTCGGTGCGCGGATGATCCCCATGAACCCATGGACGGCGGCCGAGCTCGTCAACGCCCAGACCCTGCCGACGCTCTACGGCACCGTGCTCTCGGTGGCGCTCTGCTGGCTGCTCTTCCGGGGTGGCGAGCACACGGATCCACCCTCGCCTTATCGCGTGCTCCGCGCCGGTGGCATCGGCCTGCTCACCGTCGTTTTCGTCGCCGCACTCGGCTGGATCGATCTGTGGATCGCCCTCGCTGGGCTCATCGGTCTGTCTGCACTGTGGCTCGGTGAGCGTCGGGTGCTGCCGCTGCTCGCGCTGTCGACGCTGGTGCCGCTGACGGGCTACGTAGGGATCGAGCTGCTGCTCGGCCTCTACCTGCCGGACTGAGCCACATGTGGGAAGGGATCAGCACCGGATTCGCCACCGCGCTGACGCTCGCCAACATCGGCTGGGTGCTCGTCGGCTGTCTTGCCGGAACCGTGATCGGCATGCTGCCCGGCCTCGGTCCCATCACCGCCATTGCGCTGATGATCCCGGTGAGCTACTCGCTGGATCCCGCCGGCGGCCTCATCATGATGGCCGGCGTCTACTACGGCGCGGTGTTCGGCGGCTCCACCTCGGCCATTCTCATCAACGCGCCCGGCGTGGCCAGCACCGTGGCCACCAGCTTCGATGGCTACCCCATGGCCCGTGCCGGGCAGGCCGGCCGCGCGCTTGCCATCGCCGCCTACGCCTCCTTTGCCGGCGGCACGCTCGGCGCGCTGGCACTGATGATCTTTGCCGGCTACCTCGCCGCGCTCGCGCTGGAGTTCCAGTCACCGGAGTACAGCCTGCTCCTGCTCATCGCCATGACCAGCGTGGTGATCTTCGCGGATCGGGGTGCGCGCGTGCGCTCGCTCGTCACGCTGCTGATCGGCCTCATGCTCGGCACCATCGGCACCGATCAGCTCGCCGGCATTCCGCGCTTCACGCTCGGCCGCTACGACCTCGCGGACGGGCTCAACTTCGTGCTCGTCGTCATGGCCACCTTCGCCCTGGCGGAGGCCGTGCGCATGGTGCTGCTCGGGGAATCGGTGCCCATGAGCCGGGTGACACCGAGGGAGCTGGTGCTGCCCCGCAGCCTGGCGCGCCCGCTCGCGCCCGTGGTCGGACGCAGCGCGCTCGTCGGGTTCCTGACCGGCGTGCTGCCCGGCGCCGGTGCGACGCTGGCGAGCTTCTTCGCCTGGGATCTCGAGAAGCGGGTGGGTGACGGCAGCCGGGAAGCCGGGGTGGCGGCACCGGAAGCCGCCAACAACGCCGCATCCACGGGGTCGTTCGTTCCGCTGCTGACCCTGGGCATCCCGGGCTCGGGCACCACCGCCGTGCTGCTCGGGGTGATGCTGAGTTACGGCCTGCAGCCCGGGCCGCGCCTGCTCACCGAGCAGCCCGACATCTTCTGGGGCGTCATCGCCTCCATGTATCTGGGCAACCTGTTTCTGCTGGCGCTCAATCTGCCACTCATACCCGTGCTGGCACGGCTGCTGAACCTCTCCAGCAGCCTGCTGATCCCGCTGATCGTCGCGTTCTCACTGGTGGGCGTGTACCTCACCACGCTCAACGGCTTCGACCTCTACCTGATGCTCGGCCTGGCGCTGCTGGCACTGCTGCTGCGCTGGTTCGACTTCCCGCTGGCACCACTGCTGCTGGGTTTCATCCTCAGCGGGCTGTTCGAGGAGAACGTGCGGCGGACGCTGTTCATCGGCGAGGGCGGCTTTGCGGAGCTGCTGCTGCGCCCCGCCGTCGTCATCCTGCTTGTGCTGCTGCTCGCGCTGGTCCTGGTGCCGCTGGTGCGGCGCAGGTCCGAATCCGATCGCTGACCGCGATCAGCCGATGGACATCATCTCCTCGAAATTCCGGCGATAGAACCTGTCCCATACGTCGTCCGGGAACTCACCCAGGGTGCGCTCGAACCGACCCTTGGGATCGTTGGTGCCTTCCGGATGCGGGTAGTCGCTCGAGAACATGAAGAGATCGTCGCCGCCGTCGCGGATCATCCGGCCCACGTCCTCGCCGGGAAACGGCGTGAACTTGACCGCACGCCGGACGTACTCGGAAGGCTTCATCGGCATCGCCTGGAGGTAGGGATCCGTCCTGCCGAAGCTCCGATAGCCGAGGTCCAGCTCGCGGAGGAACTCCGGCGCCCAGCCGGCACCGGACTCGATCACACCGCCTCTCAGCTCCGGAAAACGCTCGAACACGCCGTCGTAGACCATGGCGGTCAGCCACACCTGCGGTGCGAAGCTGAGCATGATGTAGTCGGCGAAGCGGAGGTTCTCACCGCCACCGTGCAGGTCGGGCGCACGTTCGCGACCGTTGTTCTGAAACGCTTTCGGCTGCGTCTTGGTGCCGGGCCCGATGTGCAGCATGAACGGCGTCCGTGTCTCCGAGAGCCGCGCCCACACCGGATCGAAGTCCGGATGTCCCGGTGATCTGTCGCCCGCCGGGCCGGCGGAGACCATGATGGCCCGGTTGCCGGCGGCGATGGCGGCATTCACCTCCTCGAGCGCACGCAGGGGATTGTCCAGCGGCGCATAGGCCACACCGTAGAGCCGCGCATCGTGCCGGCAGAACGCTGCCATGGCCTCGTTGTGAGCACGCGCACCGGCGTAGAGCACACCTTCGTCGTTGGCGGCACGGACCGGACCCAACCCGGCGGTGCCGAAGACAAGCTGACCGGAAAAGCCGAACTGGTCGAGCACGCGGACACGCTCCTCGGGATCGAACGCGCCCGCCGCGAGCCACCCCTTGGGACCGGCAATGGGGTTCTCGAACGCAGCCGCCTCGGCCACGGGATCGCCCTTTCGGGCCTTCGCCTGGTCGAGAATCCTGTCGATGCGGCCGGGCTTGTGACCATAGAGCGGACGCAGCTTCGCCTTCAGATCGGCATCCATGAACGGATCCAGCCACTCCCGGGTTTCCATCACGTGGCTGTCGGCGTCGTAGATCACCCGTCCATCGGCGTAGCTCATCGCGCTCTCCCCTGGTCTCGCCCGAATTAGTAGAACGGATTTATATTAGCGACGCCGGCCGGAAATGCCAATGGCCGTGGTCTTCAATCGTCGGCCGTCTGCGCGCCTCCCCGGCTGCCGTAACGTTTCTGCAGTGCCTGCCAGCCGCCGATGATGAACTCCGTCCAGACGTCGATGGTTCTGTCGATGTCGATCTTCTGGCTGTGCAGGTGGCTCATGGAGTGAATGGGCGCGTTGACGACCATGGTGACGGCGATTACGGCCACGTCTTTCGGCACGCCGTAGTGCCTGCCCAGCGCTCTGATGAAGTAGGCGTTCGTGCTGGAGCGGGAGGATCGACTGCCTCTCCGGGCCAGGTCCGCCACCTCCGGATCCGACGACAGCAACCGCAGGATGGGGCCGTGGTCATGATAGTAGCGGAGCGCCTGCTCGACAGTACCCCGGATCACGCGCTCGACCGGCACCCTTTCCGGGATGCTGTCGAGGCCGCGGCCACGCAAGGCCTTGAACTCCTGCTCGAGCATCGCTCTGAGCAGCACCTCACGCCGCGGAAAGTACTTGTAGATGAGGGCCTTGCTGATGCCCACCCGCTCCGCCACCTGCTCCAGCGTCACGCCGGAGTGGCCCAGTTCCAGGATGAGGCCGACCGCCGCGTCGACGATGGTCTGTCGACGCGCCTCCGGACTCATCCGCCTGGCTCTGGGTCTGCTCATGAGGGTATGGCCTATACTGCCAACGGTTCGCGGAAACAATACCAGTCATCGGGGGAGGAATCGCATGGGAAGGCTCGACGGGAAGGTCTGTCTGATCACGGGTGCAGCCCGCGGCCAGGGCGCTGCCGAGGCACGCCTGTTCGCAGCGGAAGGAGGCACCGTGTGGCTCACCGATGTGCTCGACCGCGAGGGAGAAGCCGTTGCCGAGGAAGTCGGCGGGACCTACCGGCGCCTGGATGTGCGTGAGGAGGACGCCTGGAAACGCCTCGTCGAGGAGATGGTGACCTCCTGCGGCAGCGTCGATGTTCTTGTCAACAACGCGGGTATCTTCGATACCGGCCGGCACTTCGAGATCGACGTGGCAGCGTTTCAGCGGGTCATGGACGTGAACTGCCTGGGTGTGTTTCTGGGCATGCGGGCCGTATCACCCATCATGCGCGAGCAGGGCAGCGGCTCGATCGTCAACATCTCGTCGCTCGCCGGCATGAGCGGTGGCATCGGTGCGTTCGCCTATACCACCTCCAAGTGGGCCGTGCGCGGCATGACCAAGGCCGCCGCCGCAGAAAACGGACGCCGCAACGTGCGCGTCAACTCCATCCATCCCGGCCTCATCGACACGGACATGCTGCACCAGCTCCCGGGCTCGGAAGACGAGGCCCGACTCACCCGCCGGGTGCCCCTCGGGCGCGCGGCCCGCCCGGAGGAAGTCGCTCGACTGGCGCTGTTCCTGGCCAGCGACGAGAGCTCCTACGCCACCGGCGCCGAGTTCGTGATCGACGGCGGCCTGAACGCGCTCTGAGCCGGCACGAGAAAGGATTCGTTCAGGCAAGAAATCATACAGGCGTGACCGGTGCCGAGCGGATGCGTGGCCCAGTTCACGCAGACGGCCGACGTACTGGCTTAGACTGAGTTCTTGTCAATAACAGCCGGAACCTGTCTTGCGGCCGACCGAGGTCCCGAAACTGTCGGTGCTCATGCGCCTGATCCTGGGCATCGCCGTCGCGGTGCTGCCGGTGCTCGCCTGGGTCGACTACCAGCAGGGCTACCGGTTCAGTGCGCTCGTTGAGCTGATCGCCGCGGTGACACTGCTGAGCCTCGTCCTGACCATCCGCCTCCTGGGCCCGGAACGGGCCAGCCGCTGGACGCTGGTGGTTGTGTTCGCTCTCGCCGCCCTCGGCAGCGTCCAGAAGCTGGATTCGACGCCGAACTTCGCGTGGTTCACGGTGATGCCCTTCCTTTACATCTCGCTCGGCGGCCTGCGCCTCGGGGGCACGCTCAGCGCCGCCCATTTCCTGTTCATCACGATCTGCTACCTCACGATCGGGCGGGACGTCGTGGCCGCCATCGGCGTCGGCACCCTGCTGCAGGTGGCACTCGCCTATCTGACCGCGGCCGGCCTGGCCTTCAGCTACGAGCGCGTCCAGCGGGGCCTGCGCAGACAGCTGCGCACGCTCGCCGAGCACGACCCCCTCACCGGATTGCTGAACCGACGCGGCATGGAGAAGCGCCTGAAGGAGCTCACGGAGTTCCTGCGTCGTCACGACGTGGCGGTGACCCTGGCCGTGCTCGACATCGATCACTTCAAGAACGTGAACGACCGGCACGGTCACGACACGGGCGACCGCGTGCTGCAGCATCTCGGCGAGGTACTTCGCCGCGCCTTCCGCAGCTCCGACTATCTTTCCCGCTGGGGTGGAGACGAGTTTCTGGTCGCGCTGACGCGCACGGGCATCTCCGACGCCCGATCGGTGCTCGAGCGGCTGCGGTCCGAGATCGCCGCGTCGACGGATCTCCCCGAGGTGTCGCTGAGCATCGGTGCGGCAGAGTGGCGCCCGGGTACGGATCTGTCCAGCGCGCTGAAGCAGGCTGACATGGCCCTTTACGAGGCAAAGGAGAGTGGACGCAACGTTCTGGTGGCGGCGCCCGAAGAGTCTCCGTTGCTGAGCGCCGTTCAGTAACCGGCCGTCCAGTGACGGCTAGAACAGCGCCCGGGCCAGCTCCGAGCGGTATTTCCTCACCAGCGGGTTGCTGCCACCGATCACGTTGAACAGATCGAGCATGCCCTGCCGGGCGGCACTCTCCTTGGGATTCGGATCGCGGCGGACGGCATCGAGCAGCACGCCGAGCGCCTCCTCGGTCTGATCCCGGGCGTGGAGCGCATTGGCCAGGCTCACGGCGGCCGACAGATCACCGTTTGCCAACCTGTCACGCAAGGCATCCACGTCGAGCTCCCCGGCTGCAGACAACCGCAGAGCAGAACGCAGCTGCTCGACCTCGGCAGAGGGATCCGCTTTCGCCAGCAGCTCCATTGCCTCGTCTTTCCGACCTTCGTCGCCGAGCAGTCGCGCCAGCGTCAGCCGTGCCGCGACATGCCTCGGATCGTCGTCGAGAACGGCATTCAGGGTCGATTCCGCGTCCCGGGCGCGCCCCTGCCCCATCGCCTGCCGGGCGTCGTCCACCCTCCGGTCTGCTTCGGTCGGCAGCAGGGTATCCACGAACCGCCGGACGGCGCTCTCCGGCTGTGCCCCCAGGAAGCTGGACACCGCCTTGCCGTCCCGGAACGCAACGACCAGCGGGATGCTGCGGGCGCCCAGCCGGCTCGCCGTCTCCGGATTCTCGTCGACATTGATCTTGACCAGGTCGAAGGCGCCGTCGGCGTCCGCTGCCACCCGCTCGAGCACCGGTCCCAGCGCCCGGCAAGGGCCGCACCACGGCGCCCAGAGATCGACCAGCACCGGCACCTGTCTGGAACGCTCGACCACCGCCTCGGCGAAGGTCCCGTCCGTCACGTCTCTGGCTACTGCGCTCATGGATCAACGGCCACCCTGAAAGGATCCGGCATGTTAGCAGTCGGGTCCTGCAACCGGAAAACGGCACGCCAGGCCCGCCCGGTTGTGACCCCCCGACCGTGGCAGTAGCATCAACGGATCAGGCGGGCAGTGCCGACAGGCAGGGAGTACGGGATGGCGGACTACGATCTCATCGTCCGGAACGGCACGGTGTACGACGGCACCGGCGGCGCACCGCGCCAGGCGGACGTCGCCATTCGCGACGGCGTCATAGCGGCGGTGGGCGCCGGCCTTCCCGGCACCGCCACGCGGGAATACGACGCCGCAGGCAAGATCGTCGCCCCCGGCTTCATCGACGTGCACACCCACTACGACGGGCAGGCGACCTGGGATTCCCACCTTCAGCCGTCGTCCAATCTGGGCACTACCACGGTGGTCATGGGCAACTGCGGCGTCGGCTTTGCGCCCTGCCGCCCGGACGACCATGCCGTGCTCATCCAGCTCATGGAGGGCGTGGAGGAGATTCCCGGCACCGCCATGGACGAAGGCCTGCCCTGGACCTGGGAATCGTTCCCGGAGTTTCTGAACACGCTGGAGCAGCGCCCGCGGGACATCGACGTGGCAGCCCTGTTTCCGCACGGGCCGCTGCGGGTCTACGTGATGGGAGAGCGGGCGGTGAACCGGGAGCCGGCCACCGCCGAGGACATCGAGCGCATGAAGGTGCTGCTCAGAGAAGGCATGGACGCCGGCGCGGTGGGATTCTCCACCTCCCGGACCCTCGTCCATCGCAGCAGCACGGGCGACCTGATACCCACCTACAAGGCTGCCACCTCGGAGCTCAAGGCGCTCGGCGAGGCGCTTTCCGGCGATGCCGGCCATGTCTTCCAGCTCATCTCCGACTGGGAGGACCCGGAAGACGAGTTCAGCATCCTTCGCGAAACCAGCGAGAAGACCGGCGCCAAAGGCACCTTCACCCTGGTCTACATCGACAACCAGCCGGAGCTCTGGCGTCGCCAGCTCGACCTGGTGGAGGCGGCCCAGAAATCCGGCCTGGACATCCGCGGCCAGGTGCTCTCGCGACCCATCGGCATGATGATGGGCCACCGCTCCTCCATGCACCCCTTCTACCGCCGGCCGACCTTCCTCTCCCTCGAAGGCCTGCCGCTCGCGGAGAAGCTCGAGCGGTTGAAGGATCCGGAGATCAAGGCCCGCATACTCGGCGAGCAGAACGTCAACCCGCACATCTTCGTGATGATCTTCAACGACCGCTTCGAGCGGATGTACGTGCTCGAGGATCCCATCGACTACCTGCCGAAACCCGAGAACTCCGTCGCCGCCAGGGCGGCGGCCGCGGGCGAGGAGCCGGCCTCCTGGCTCTACGACTACCTGCTCGGCAACGACGGCAGCAACCTGATCTACATCGCCGCGGCCAACCTCTCCGAGCACATTCCCGAGCTGCTCGGTCATCCCTACACGGTGGCCGCGCTCGGAGACGGCGGTGCGCACGTCGGGTCGATCTGCGATTCGAGCGCCAATCTCTACGTGCTCACGCAGTGGGTGAAGGAACGTCACGCCTTCGATCTGGCCCAGGGCATTCACATGCTCACCCGTCAGCCGGCGGAGCTCTACTCGCTGCTGGACCGCGGGCTGATCGCACCGGGCATGAAGGCAGACATCAACGTCATCGACATCGATGCGCTGGCGCTGAAAACGCCGCACATCGTTCACGACC
Source organism: Pseudomonadales bacterium (assembly GCA_050185825.1). GTDB lineage: Bacteria > Pseudomonadota > Gammaproteobacteria > Pseudomonadales > Azotimanducaceae > SZUA-309. The sequence continues at coordinate 139,670 of JBFWZA010000003.1, forward strand.
TGCCCGCCGGTGGTAAGCGCTTCCTGCAGGATGCACAGGGCATCGCCGCGACGATCGTCTCCGGCGAGGTGATCTTCGAGAACGGGACATCGACGGGCAGGCTGCCGGGCAGGCTGGTGCGCGGGCATCGGCAGGACCCGCGCGCCGCCACGGCATGAGCCCGATCGCCGCGCCGCGCTGACGCACATGAACGACCTGGCCGCCCGCATTCAGCGCCTCGAGGACATCGAGGCCATCCGGCAGCTGAAGGCGCTTTACTGCGAGATCTGCGACGACGGCCACGACCCCGACCGTATCGTCGGCGTTTTCACCGAGGATGGTGTCTGGGAAGGTCGCGGCATCGGCACCGCGCGCGGACACGACGAGATCCGCGCCCTGTTCGAGCGCTTTCGCGACATGATGAGCTTCACCCAGCACATGACGATGAACCCGCGCATCGAGGTGGACGGCGACACGGCGACCGGTACCTGGTACTTCTTCGGTCCGTTCACCTTCAAGGGTGATATTCCCACCGCGAAGTGGCAGGCGGCGCGATACCACGAGACCTACGCGCGGACCGACGACGGTTGGAAGATCCGGCACCTGAAGATCGCCCGGCCCGGCATGAGCGTTTACTACGAGAAGGGCTGGGCGGAGAAGCTCTACCAGTAGGCGGAGCACTGCGAGCGGACGCGGCGCTACTCTCCGCGCACGACGTCGGCGAGGGTCCCGGCGGCGCGGGCACGGTGCCGAGGCCGTACATGACCGGCGATGGATCTGATCGCCGTGGCGAGCACCACCGCATCGTCCGTGAAGCCGAGACCGATCACGAAATCCGGCACCAGATCCGTCGGCAGCACGAAATAGGCGAGCGCGCCGATGAGCACGGCCCGGACGTGGGACGGGGTCTCGGGATCCATCGCGGCGTAGTAGCCGGCGAGCAGCTCGTCGGCGAACGGCAGATGTGCCGCAAGCCGGCGGAACTTGGTCCAGAATCCGCGCTCGATGGTCTCGATTTCCTCGGGAGACATACCGAAAGCCCTCTCCTAGAGAAAGTTGTTCGGATAGATCAGCGTCCGCCACATGTGCGCGACCGGCGAGCCGTCGAACCCGAGGCCCTCGGCAGGCTGCCGGAAGTGGCGGCCGATGATGTCCGTGAACTCCTCGATGGACACCGCCATGTCCGGATCGAAGGCATAGAAGTCGTTGATGCAGATGTGCCGCGAGGTCTCGTACCAGCGGTGGTTCCTGGCCTCGCGGTACGCCGCTTCGACATAGGGTTCCGGCGTGTAGTCCTCGCCGAAGAAGCGGTAGTAGGCTTCGGGATACTCGTAGCCCATGGCCGGATCGGGATAGAAGCGCAGCGCCTGGTGGTAGCGGATCGCCCAGGACACCCGCTCGGACACGTATGGCTCCACGAACTGCGCCCCCCACCAGCCGTGGTCCGTGCCCACGAAGCCGACCACCGAGAGATCGTGCAGCAGACAGGCAAGAATCGTCTCCTCGTCCATGCCGGCGTTTTTTGCCACCTTGGCGCTCTGCAGCAGGTGCGTGGCGGGCGCCAGTCGGTAGTTGAAGAAATCGGCAAGAGTGGGCCGCTCAGGCATGCGCGGCAGCCGCGGGTCGTGGCCCTGAAGGAAGTGCTGGCCCGGCGCCAGCTCGGGAAACTCCCCATCCTCACCGTAATGACAGATGCTCGAGCCCGCGACCACGCGGTCCAGCTCGCGCATCATCTGCTCCTCCACCGCATCGGCCTTCTCGGAGAGCGTCATGGCGGGGGTCAACGCCGCCGCACCGAGGGACCTCAGAAACAGGCGTCTGTCCATTACTGACATCGCTCCTGCCGATCGGCGTGTGGCACACTGAAGACACCGTACGTCGAGGACGAGCCGATGACAACCGTGTTTCTGGACGACGTACCGCTCGAGCTCGGCAACGGCGTGCGGGGTACGCCCTGGCAGGTGGACACGGCGAATCCCGCGTCGTTCTTCGAGCTGATCTCGAGCCCGGACAGCGCACCGCTGACGCGGATCTTCGCCCAGACCTTTCTGCCGGAGGGAAAGGAACGCCCGCCTGCGGTGATCGTGGTCCCGGGCAGCCTGGGCGTGGCACCGTCGCACCTCCACAAGGCGGAGCTGCTCACCAGCGCCGGCCTCGCTGCCTGCGTCATCGATCCCTTCGGCAGCCGTGGGGTCACCTCGACGGTGGCCAACCAGGCCCAGTACTCGTTTGCTGCCAGCGCCTTCGACGTGATCGCCACACTCACGCAGCTCGCTGGTCGAGGTGATGTGGATCCGTCCCGGATCGGCGCTCAGGGCCACAGCCGGGGCGGGGCCGCCGTGCTCTCTGCCGCCTGCCTGACGCACCGCCTGGCAACGGACGTCTCGCTCGCCGGTGTGTACGCCGCCTACCCCTGGTGCGGTCAGCAGTTCCTGAATCCGGGCATCGGCAGAACGATCGTCAGATCCGTGGTCGGCGATCTGGACGAGTGGTGTCTTCCCCAGCAGGTGCAGGGCTACATGCAGGCCATGCGTCTCACCGGCGGCAATGCCAGCTGGCGCATCTTCGCCGGTGCCCACCACAGCTTCGATCGCGAAACGCCGGTGGAGCTCGTCGAGGACGCTTCCGTAGCGCCGGGCGCGCCCACCATCTACATCACCGACGACGGCGCCATGGTGCATCCCGCCACCGGGGAGGCGGATCCCGCCTTCACCGAGCGGGCGCTCATGCTCTATGGCATCAAGGCCGGATACGGCGTGCGCGGGGCTCGGATCGGCACCACCGGTGATCTCGCACAGGCCTTCCACGACGACATGATGGATTTCTGGCGAGTTTGCCTGCAGGTGTGATGGCGAATCCCGACGACGAGCGCGCAACGCTGGCATCCCGGGTGCTGGAAGTCGTCCGGGCGCTGGCCGTGGAGCTCGCACCGGAACGCGAACGGCTGCCCGTCGACCTGGATACGGAGCTGGACCGCACGCTCGGATTCGACAGTCTGTCGCGGGTCGAGCTGATGCTCCGGCTGGAGCGTGAGCTCGATGTGAGTCTTTCGGAGCAGGCATTCAGCACCGCGGAAACACCCCGTGACCTGCTTCGCGCCATCAGCAGCGGCCGCCCGACGGGCGAACCGGCACCGGTTTTCGATTCCGATCGGCTCGTGCTCGGCGACACCGATGCGGTGCCGGTAGACGTCGGCACGCTGCAGGGAGTGCTGGCCTGGCGGGCCGGTCACCAGCCGGAGCGAACCCACGTGCTGCTCTACGAGACGGACAGCAGTCACCCGGTGGAGATCACCTATGCCGATCTGCAACAGGCGGCCGAACGGATTGCCGTCGGCCTGATCGCCCAGGGGCTGACGCCGTCCCAGGCGGTGGCCATCATGCTGCCGACGAGCCGGGCGTACCTGGAAACATTCTTCGGCGTGCTGCTGGCGGGCGGCATCCCGGTGCCCATCTACCCGCCGGCGCGGCCATCCCAGCTGGAGGACCATCTCAGGAGACACGCGAAGCTGCTGGACAACGCCGATGCCCGGCTGCTGGTGACGGTGCCGGAAGGGCTGACGGTGGGTCGACTCCTGCGGCGACAGGTGCAGCACCTGGAAGCCGTGGTCACGCCGGATGAGCTCAGGAGCCACGGTGGCGACTACACGCCGGTTACCGCCGCCCCAAACGACATCGCGTTCCTGCAGTACACGTCGGGCAGCACGGGGCAGCCTAAGGGGGTGATCCTCACCCACGCCAACCTGATCGCCAACATCCGGGCCATGGGCGACTGGGTGCAGGCCACTCCGGAGGACGTCTTCGTGAGCTGGCTGCCCCTCTACCACGACATGGGCCTCATCGGCGCCTGGCTCGGCAGTCTCTACTACGCCATGCTCTCCGTGCTGATGCCGCCCACGGCCTTCCTTACCCGTCCCTGGCGCTGGCTGCAGACCATCGAGCGCCACCGTGCGACCATCACCGCCGCGCCCAACTTTGCCTGGGAGCTGTGCCTGACCAAGATCCCCGATCAGGCCATCGAGGGACTGGACCTGAGCTCCCTGCGGCTCGCCTTCAACGGCGCGGAACCGGTGCGGCCACACACCCTCAGGGCCTTCCGCGAGCGCTTCGAACCTCACGGCCTGAATCCCGGCGCCATCGCCCCGGTGTTCGGGCTCGCCGAGGCGGCGGTAGGGCTGACCTTTCCGCCCCTGGGACGCGGTCCGCTCATCGACCGGGTCGAGCGCGATCCTTTCGAGCGCAGTGGCCGGGCGCTGCCCGCGGCCGACGACGACACTGCCCTGGAATTCGTCGCCTGCGGACAGCCGCTGCGTGGCTACGAGGTGCGCATCATCGACGATGCGGGCCGCGAGCTCGCGGATCGGGAGACCGGCCATCTGCAGTTCCGTGGCCCGTCCGCCACGCAGGGCTACCGGTCCAACCCGGAGGCCACGGCCAGGCTCTTCCAGGGCGACTGGCTGGACACGGGCGACCTCGCCTACATCGCCGAGGGTGATGTTTATCTCACCGGCCGGGTCAAGGACGTGATCATCCGGGCCGGTCGGAACATCCATCCGTACGAGCTCGAGGAGGCGGTGGGCGGCCTGGACGACGTTCGCAAAGGCTGCGTGGCCGTGTTCGGCAGCGCCGATCCGGAATCGGAGGTGGAGCGTCTCATCGTGGTCGCCGAGACGCGGGCGACGGACCCGGCCGCGCTGGCGGATCTCAAGCAGGGCATCGAGAACCTGTCCTCCGACCTGCTCGGCGTGAGCCCCGACGATGTGGTGCTCGCCCCGCCACGGACGGTGCTCAAGACCTCCAGCGGCAAGATCCGCCGCGCCGCCTGCCGTGAGCTCTACGAGCGGGGGCGGATCCGTCGGGGCTCGCGGGTAGCCGCCTGGCAGATCGCCCGACTCTGGGTGGCCGGTCTGCTGCCGCAATGGCGCCGCACACGCAAGACCGTTTCGGATCTTGTCTACGCCGGCCGGGCGTACGTCTGCTTCGGTCTGACCCTGCCGCTCGGCCTGCTGGCGCTCGCCGTGCTCCCGGATCCGGCCAGTCGCTGGCGGGCTCTGGGCGCCCTGTCGCGGACGCTGCTGCGTCTTGCCGCCATACCCCGGGTCGTGCAGGGTCTCGACAACCTGCCCGCCGACGGACGCTGCGTGCTGGTCGCCAACCACGCCAGCTACCTGGACGGCCTGCTGCTCGTAGCCACGCTGCCGCGGCCGGTCACCTTCATCGCCAAGGCAGAGCTGAAGCAGCGGCCGTTCGCGCGCTGGTTTCTGCGCAGAATCGGCGCCGAGTACGTGGAACGGTTCGAAGGCACGCAGAGCACGGCGGATGCCAGACGCCTCTCCACACACGCCGTGAGCGGGGTACCGCTGCTGATCTTTCCAGAAGGCACGTTCACCCGCTCGCCCGGTCTGCTCGCCTTTCATCTGGGCGCCTTCGTGATCGCGGCGGAAAACGGCCTGCCGGTGGTCCCGATCACGCTGCGCGGCACGCGCTCGGTGCTGCGCTCGGAGGACTGGTTTCCACGGCGCGGGCCGGTGGCGGTCATCGTCGGTAAGCCCCATTCGGCGGACGCAGGTCTCACCGACTGGGAGGCGGCGCTCTCGCTGCGCAACGCGAGCCGCGCCGACATCCTCCGCCACGTCGGTGAGCAGGACCTGGCTCTACAGCGCGGCGTCGGCTGATGGGTCCGGCCACCGGTAGAGAAAAGCTTGCCTGGTCGTTCTACGACTTCGCAAACTCCGGTTACACCACCGTGGTGCTGACCACCATCTTCAACGCCTACTTCGTGGGCGGGGTGGCGGCCGGCGCCGGTCTGGGTTCGGGCACGGCAACCTTTCTCTGGACGCTGGCCGTGGCGCTCGGCAACGGCATCGTGCTGCTCACCGCGCCGGTGATCGGTGCCGTCGCGGATCATCGGGCCTGCAAGAAGCAGTTTCTGCTCATCAGCACCACCGGCTGCGTGCTCGCCACCGCCCTGCTCGGTTTCGCGGACCAGGACGCCCTCGCCGTGGCGACGGCCCTGCTGGTCCTGTCGGTGGTGGCGTTCGGCACCGGTGAATACCTGATCGCCGCCTTCCTCCCCGAGATTGCCGCCGAGGACGAGATGGGTCGGATGTCCGGCTACGGCTGGGGGCTCGGCTATTTCGGCGGGCTGCTCACCCTGGGCTTGTGCCTGATCTGGATCACCTGGGCTCAGGAGCACGGTCTGCCAGCGACCCGGTTCGTGCCCGCAACGCTCTGGATCACCGCCACGATCTTTGCGGTGGCGGCGCTTCCCACATTCGTGATCCTCCGGGAACGGGCGGTGCCAGGCAGTGCCGCCGATCACCCGGGCGCGCTCATCGAAGGCTTCAGCCGGGTCCGCGACACGCTGCGTCACGCGCGCGGCTTCCAGGATCTGTTCCGGTTTCTGATCACGCTGGTGATCTTCCAGGCAGGTATGAGCACCGTGATCGTCATCGCGGCGATCTACGCTCAGGAGGTGCTCGGTTTCCAGAGCGACGAGTTGATTCTCATCATCCTGGTCGTGAACGGGACGGCGGCCGTGGGGGCCTTCGGCATGGGCCATCTCCAGGACAGGATCGGCTCCGCACGCTCGCTGACCCTGGCGTTGGCCATCTGGATCCTGGCCATCGTGCTCGTGCTGCTCGCCGATTCGCGCACCGCCATCTGGCTGCCGGCCAACCTGATCGGCCTGGCCATGGGTGCCACCCAGAGCGCAGCCCGGGCGCTGATCGGGCGGTTCACCCCGATCTCACGAACCGGCGAGTTCTTCGGCCTGTGGGGCCTGGCCGTGCATCTGGCCACCATCATCGGTCCGGTGACCTACGGCGCGATCAGCTGGATGACCGCCGGCAATCAGCGGCTGGCGCTCGTTTCCACGCTGGGCTTTTTCATCATCGGCCTGCTGCTCCTCATGACGGTCGACGAGCAGCGCGGGCGGGCAGCGGCGCTCGCCGCGAATCATCGTGGTAACTGACGCTCCGTCCTTCGTTCTCTTCGGCACCGACCACGCCGTCGTGCTGGTGGTGACGTTCGTGCTCGCCCTCGCGATGTCGAGACTTTCGCCGGGCAGCCGGGCCAGCAGCCTCGCGCGACTGATGGGTGTGACGCTGCTGACGGTGGCCGTGCTGAAGCTGCCGCTGTACATCGGCTTCTACGACGGACCCTGGCGACAGAACCTGCCGCTGGATCTCTGCCGGATCAACGAATTTCTGTGCGCGTACATGTTGCTCCGCCAGAGCTACCGGAGCTTCGAGATAACCTACTTTCTCTCGTTGGCCGGCTCGACCAGCGCACTGCTGACGCCGGATCTGACATATGGATTTCCGGACCCGCGCTTTCTGACCTTCTGCTTCAGCCACGGCCTGGCGGTTCTGGGGGCGCTCTGCGCGGTGTTCGGTTTCGGGTTCCGTCCGACACTGCGCTCGCTCGGCGTGACCGTGCTCTTTCTCGGGCTCTACACCCTGCTGATGGTGCCCGTGAACTGGCTGCTGGATGCGAACTACCTGTTTCTGCGCAGCAAGCCGGAGGGCGCTTCGCCGCTGGACCTGCTCGGGCCGTGGCCCTACTACGTGTTCGGACTCATGGGCATGGCGGTCGTCGCCTGCTTCTTCTGTTACCTGCCGTTTGCATGGAACCGGACTCCCCGGCAGCCGGACCGCTGAGCTCGCTACCGGGATGCCTCGTAGTAGCTCCGATACCAGTCGACCAGGTTCCTGACACCCTGATCGAGCGGCGTGGCGGGCCGCCACCCGAAAGTGCTCACGAGGTCGCGAATGTCCGCCGAGGTATCGCGCACGTCACCGGGCTGCATGGGCAGGAGCTTGCGATTCGCCGCCACACCTGAAGCCTTCTCCAGTGCCGCGACGAAGCTCAACAGCTCCACCGGGCTGCCACCACCCAGGTTGTAAAGCCGGTAAGGCGCGGTCGAAGAGCCGGGATCGGGATCGGCGGCCGACCAGCACGGATCCGCCGTTGCCGGCCGGTCCAGCACCCGAATCACACCGTCCACGACATCGTCGATGTAGGTGAGATCCCGGGTGTGGTGACCCTCATTGAACAGGGCGATCGTCTCACCCGCCAGAATCTGACGGAGGAACGTCATTGGCGCCATGTCCGGCCGTCCCCATGGACCATACACCGTAAAGAACCGCAGGCCCGTGGTCGGAATGCCGTACAGATGACTGTAGGCATGCGCCATGAGCTCGTTCGATTTCTTGGTTGCCGCGTACAGGCTCAGGGGATGGTCGACACTGTCGTGCGCAGAGTAGGGTTTGCGGCCACTCGCCCCGTACACGGAGCTGCTGGAGGGTAACGGACCCCCGCCTTAGCAGCCAGATGAACGACCCGGTCCGGCTGGGCGCGCTGCACGAACGATTCCAGCGCCGGGCGGTCGACGATGTCGATACGCTCGAAGCGAAAGACAGGATCGTCGAGCAGAAAACGCAGGCGGTCTTCCTTGAGGCTCACATCGTAGTAGCCATTGAGGATGTCCAGACCGACGACCTCGTCGCCTCTCGCGAGCAAAGCGCGGGCAACGTGAGTACCGATGAATCCGGCTACGCCGGTGACAAGAATCTTCATTTGAGGGGTCGTCAGTGGTAGTCCCGGTCACCCGGCATGAGCTGCCAGTTGCGCGGATCCAGCGATCCCTCTGGATCCGCGTCGTACGAGATCTCCATGAAGTTGCTCGATTTCACCGGCAGCATCCCCGCACGGCGAAACAGGCCCCAGTGACGCCAGCTGGGCGTGCCGAAAAACGTCAGGGCCATGCACCCCGCTTCGCGAGCCAGTCCAATGGCACCGTCGAGCAGTGCGCTTGCCGCCGCCCGGTCCGAGTCCGACACGGCAAACTCGGCCAACATTGCCCGCTGCCCGGTCAGCCTGACCACGGCGTAGCCCAGCAGAGTGTCCCGCCGCCGGAGACCGATGGCCGTGTAGGATTCTGTCGGGTGGTCGAGGTACCGCCAGTTGAGGAACTGCCAGCCGTGCGGGCACCAGTAGCCTGGAAAGTGCATCGTCTGCAGTGTCGCGACATCGTGCTCGGCATCGAATCGGCGAATCTCCTCCATCCGCAGATCACCGCCGTCGCGGAGGGTGAGCGAGTGCCACGCAGAAACCGCAGCGGCAAGCGTCCGATTCATCATCTCTGCGAGCGGTGTCGGCAGCGTGGAGTCTTCGGGATCCTCCACCGCACGCAATGGCAGCACCCCACCAGGTAGTGCACCAAGGATCTTGTGCGCCGTACCGTCCTTAGCGGACACCGCCCGGGAGTTCTCGTTCGGGCCGGAAATCGAGCAGCGTTTTCCCTGCCAGGGATGTGATCGGCGGACGGTTCGCCGGATCTCCGACAGACCTTTTCTCTGCCACTCGGGCACGGTGGCTGCATCACCGCTCACCGCGCCCGCTATCTCTTCCCAGTCCCGCCAGACCGGCCAGGGAAAGTTCGCACCGGTTTTCAGCACCCGCTCGGTCGCGCGCTCCACCACCATCCAGACCTGCGCCCGCCCGTAGGGGTTCCGCCGGTAAAGCCACTCGTACAGCGGCCGTGGACGCACTTTCCCGAATGCCGCATCCACGCAGTCGTAGACCAGCGGAAACTCGCTTTCCTGCGCACGGCGGACGTCGAACCTCGGATCCGGTGACGACTTGCCGACCGGCAGGCGCATGAACTCGTCATACGGGTCTTCCGGAATGCGGATGGTCCGCAAACCGGTTTCAGAGCCGTTCCGGATTGAACTCATACCGCAACGCCAGTTCCACGATGAAGGTATCGGCATCGGAATCAGCCGCCGCGCTGCTCGACCGGTCGAGCGTCCTATAGCGCCCTTCGAGGCTTCCGAGGAAGTTTCGGCTGAACGCATAGCTGCTGCCGACGAGCACGGCGAACGAATCCTGATCACCGCGCCCGGTCGGGCTCAGAAACGCCTCGTCGCGCACGGCGGCATCGTCCGGACCGGGCACCAGGGTGTAGTCGATCTCGAGGGCACGGGTCAACGCCTTGCGCTTTTCGAACCGGATCTCGCCGTACGTCCGCCAGCGGCTGCTGGCGGGTCCGTAGTCCAGGCTCAGCGTGAGCTCGTCGATGTTGTTGGCGAGTGAAGAACCGGAGATGGCGCTGGGACGGCGGGCGATACCTGCCGTGAGCTGGAAATCCGACAGACCCATCGTCAGGCCCAGCCTGCCGTAGAACTCGAGCGACTCGTCGTCCAGATCCGTGCCGCTGAAATCCAGCGGGTAGTCGAGCGAAGGTCCCAGATCGTCGGCAGGAATCGGCGGGGCGGTGGGATCGGTGTACACGCAGGTGCTGGCGATCGGCTGGGTCTGACCGTCGCCGGGCGAGCACGCATTGATGTTGGCCCGGAACAGGCTGTCCTGAACCAGCACGCCGACGAAGGCAGGTGCTTCGGCAAGGCTCTGCGGTTTCTGCTCCGTCTGCACCTCCGCCGGCCCTCCCTCCGCTGACAGGGTAACCCTGCTGGAGATGCGGAAGGTCCAGAGGAACATCGCCCCGAGGTAGTCACTCTCTGCGGCGAGCCGGTTCTGGGTACGGATGAAGTCCTGATTCACGAACCGGACGCCGAATCCCAGATCGTGGCGTTCGGAAAGCGTGTAGCTGAGCGAGCCCATCAGCCCCCACGAATCGCTGTCGCTGCGCGCGGTGTTGTTGTTGAAATCCACCGTCTGCTGATCGAGGCTCAGATTCAGCGACCAGTTCCGGCTGAGCTCGTGGTCGAGGATGAGCGACATGTCGTTGCGGTGGTACTCGTTCTGCCTGACATCGATGCCGGTGTCGCCCGCCTGAAAGTCGTCGCGCTCGAGCTGCAGGATGTTCACGTAGCGATAGCGTTGGTCGAAGCTCAGCGTGGTTCTGGGCGTGAAGTCGTATCCCAGACGCAGCCGTTCCCGGTGCTGAAACCCGCTCGAATCCGTCTCTTCCGTGTAGTAGTCGTACCAGCCCTGGTAGTTCAGACGGTAGTGAAACCTGCGGTCCTGATCGCCACGCAGCTCCAGATCGGGACCCAGGCGGACGATCACGTCGTCGATGGCGTCCGTATCGTTCAGCGAGTAGATGTTGGAGTTGTAGAGCGTCGCGGTTTCCACACCGCCCCGCAGCTCCGCCGCATTGGCCTGCCAGTTGAGCAGGCAGGCCGCCAGGAACATCAACATCCGAACTGTCATGGGTCTACTCCGGAACGATGATGGTGTCGCCGGGCTTCAGCAGAAAGTTGCTGCCGGGGGCGCGGCCGTTGACGAAGCTGGTGTAGTCGAACGGCAGCTCGTCTTCCGCCCCAGCGGATTTCCTGAGCACCTTGATCCTCGACTTCTTGGCAAACGGCGTGAATCCACCCATCTCCGCAATGGCATCCAGCACGCGCATTTCGTGACGAAGCTCCAGCACCCCGGAGCGCACGATGCCGCCGCCGATCACGCTCACGACCTGGCTGCGCATCTCCAGCACCGCCACGTCCACCTTCGGATCCGTGACGTATTCCGCCAGCTCTGCCGCGAGCAGCGCGGCGAGCTCTTCGGGCGTCCGCCCTTCGGCCACCATGTCGCCGACGAGCGGCACCGATATGCGACCATCGGTTCTGACCAGCGCGGTCCCGGACAGCTCGGGCTGTTCCCAGACCCGGATGTCGAGCAGATCGGGGACGCCGATCCGATAGATCTCGCCATCGCTCGGCGACGCCTCGTCTTCCGCCAGCACCGGAGACGGGACCGCGAGTGCCAGCATCACGCTGAAGAACAGGCAGCCGCCGGTTCGGATCGATAGCCGGTAGACGCCGTTGGTATGCGCAGGTCGGTTCATGCTCGTAATCTTCCTCGGATCGTGCTCAGGGCGCCGCCGGCCAGTGACAGGCTCGGCCGCAGCTGAGCCCGGTACAGGCCCATACCGTAGCGGAGCACCGGCAGGCGTTTGAGTTCGTGGGTGTCTGCCAGCGGCACGCGATTCAGCCCCCGCGCGCCACCGAAACAGAGCACATAGCCCGCGTCCCGCGCCGCCTGGCGTACGGCGCCGTTCGCCGCGTTCGCGGGATAGGCCAGGGTGGCCGGTGCGGTATGCGCACCGAGTTCGTCGTTCAGTCTGCTCTGTGATTCCCGGAGATCCTCCATCAGGGTCCGGGGATCGAGTCGGGTCAGCAGGGCGTGGTCCCGGCTGTGCGAGCAGAGGCTGACACCCTCTGCTGCCAGCGCACGAAGCTCGTCCCAGCTCAATACCCGGTTCAGATCCGGCAACTCAGCCAACGAAGCGACCTGATCTTCCACCCAAGTCATCGCCCGGGTGTGTGGTAGAGACTTCACATGGTTGCGCAGACGCTTGTAGGCCGCACGTCGCAACTCCGGGGTCGCCAGCGAGAACTCACCCAGCCCTGGCGCCACGAGCACGTCGCGGGTCGTGCGGGTGATCGCAGCATGCAGCCGATCCCACCAGAAGCCTGGGCGCTCCCCGGACGGATAGGCTGTCGGCACGAACAGCACTACCGGGATGCCCAGCTCCTTCATGACCGGCCAGGCGTTGGTCGCAAAGTCCCGGTAGCCGTCGTCGAACGTCACCAGCACCGCCCGTTTCGGCAGTGGCCTGCTGCCGCGATGGGCGGCGAGGACGTCTTCCAGTGAGACCGGTGAGTAGCGTTGTGCGAGCAGCTGCATTTCCGCCCTGAAGCCTGCCGGTGTTGCGCTGATCAACCCGGGCTCGAGATCCGGCTCCTCGTCGGTTTCCGCCACCCTGTGGTAGGTGAGGACCCGCAGCCGACCGGTGTCCCGCTCGAGGGACTCGAGCAGCGTGAAGAGCCCGACCGCCTCGATCGGCGCGGCGATACCTTCGACCAGGCGCCTCATGCCCCTTTTCCTGCAGCCGCCATGCTGCGCGACCCGCCGAACCAGTCCGACTGCCGTGCCCGGAAAGCCATCAGCGCCCAGAACACACCGGCCATCAGGCCAATCGAGCCACACACGGCCAGCACCAGCGGAGGATTCGGCCAGGTCGGGCCGAGCGGCTGGATCGGCTCGGCGATGATGCGCGCCGTCACGCCGACCTCACCGGTTTCCGCGAGGCGGGTGAACAGGCGCTGATCCAGCAAAGCCCGGCGGCGCTGCTCCATGATGCCGCGGGTCTGAGCGAGCTCGTCCATGATCAGCTGTTCCGCACGACCACGCCGTTCCGACTCGGCAAGCTCTTCGTTGGCCAGATCGAGGCCCTCGACGAGCGCCACCTCCACCCCCTTCAGGGCCTCCAGCTGTCGCTGCAGCGCCTGGGGTGTCGCCCGCGTGGTGCCTGCAAGCTGCTCCCTCAGCAGGGTGACCTGCCTCTCGGCAGCGACCCGCGACGGGTGGCTGGGCTGCAGGGTCTGACGAAGACGCGCCACCTCTGCTTCCGCCTGAAACAGGCGATCCTGGAGCGAGCGGATCGCCGAGTCGTTGCTCTGTATCGCGGTGCTGCCGGCCAGGAGCTGATTTTCCAGACCGTAGCGCTGGGCACGGACCTCGAGAAGCTGCTGGTACTGATTGCGGATGTTCTGATTCTGGGCGGCGAGCACGTCCTCTGCGCTGCCACCGTTGAAGTATTCCCGGCGGACTTCCCGCAGCCGGTCTTCCAGCAGTTCCACCTCCGCGACGAGGGCCGCGTACTCGCCTTCCTTGACCTCCAGCCGACCGGCCTGGCTCCTGCGCTCATCGTCGATCAGGCGCCGCTGGTGCGCCTCGACGGTGGCCCGGAGCAGCTTCTCGCCGTAAACCGGGTCCGGACCCACATAGCTCAAAGCCACTACCTGCGTACCGGAAACCGGGCTCGCCTGCAGCGACTCCATGGCTGCCGCCACGGGATCCTCCTCCTGAACGGCCGGTGGGGGTACCCGCGCGACCGCATCGGCCACCACCGAATGGCTCTGCATGATCTCCGCCTGCGTGGCGATGAAGGCGGAACCACCGCGACCGTTGTTGAGAGTGCTCTCCAGCGTGTCCTGCTGATCGAGAACTACCTGTGTGGTGACCGTGTACAGCGGTGTCGCGACGAGCAGCACCAGCAACCCGACAACCACCCCTGCCAGGAGACAGCCCGCGACGAGCCCCTTGCGCTCCAGAACGGCCTTGAGGATCTCGGCGAATCCGATTTCCATCCCGCCGTGTGCCGCCCTGCCCGCCTGGTCTTCGGCGTACAGCGACAGCACTTGTCGGACACCGGCCTGAGTGAGCTCCAGCCGCACCTCCGGCGCGGACAGATCCCTGCCGTTGGATTCGCTGGGTAGGTTGGTGTCGGTCATGTCTCTCCCGTCCCGTCAGAATGATGCTCGAGTGTGGCCCTTGAATCGCGGGTGTGCGGGACCCACCCCCACGGGAAATACCATGGGACGACCCTGCACGGGCGACGCGGCATATTACAGAACGGCCCTGTGCGTAGTGTGTGAACGCCTTGTATGCGGGGCTAGGCGCTATCCGGGCGATTGATATGCTGTGTGATCCACCACAACCAGATCCATGCCTCCGGCAGAGCAAAGATGAAGTCGTCCATTCCGGGGCCGCTGCAGAAACGACAGCCAGCGCCGCCGCCAAGCGTTTACCACGAGCAGAAACGCCTGTTCGACCTGCTCGCCGTCATCGCCAGCCTGCCGCTGACACTGCCGGTGCTCGCCCTGTGCGCGATCGCCGTGAAGCTTTCCAGCCCCGGACCGGTGCTGTTTCGACAGCCGCGCACCGGCCAGCACGGCCGGCCGTTCGCCATGCTCAAGTTCCGTTCGATGGTGAACAACGCCAGCGCGCTGAAGGATGAGCTCAAGGCGAGCCGGGGTATGAACGGCCCCGACTTCAAGCTGGTCAACGACCCCCGCGTCACCCGAGTAGGCGCCCTGCTTCGGAAACTGAGCCTCGACGAGCTGCCTCAGCTCTGGAACGTCCTTCGCGGCGACATGAGCCTGGTGGGTCCGCGGCCGACCTCGTTCGGCCCCGCCACCTATACCCTCTGGCACACCGAGCGCCTGGAAGCCAAACCGGGGCTCACCGGGCTCTGGCAGGTGGAGAAGCGGGGGGATCTGGACTTCGACGAGCGGGCCAGACTGGATATCGCCTACCTCCGCCACCGTAGCCTGCGCCTGGATCTGTGGATCTTTCTGCGCACCATTCCGGCCGTCCTGCTGAGACAGGGCGCCTACTGAGAAACACATGCTGTACGTTCCTGAGAGATTCACGCTCTGGCTTGCATGGATCGCAGTCGCTTCCCTGTTCTTTACGGTCGTTCCCACCGGGCCGTTCGGATTGTCAGGTTGGATCGCCGCGGCCGGACCGCTGCTGCACCGGATCGTACCGGGGATCGGCATCCGGAGGATGGCTGTTCTGGGCCTCGTGGCCTTCGCCACAATCACGTTCATCGCCGGTTTCGATGGGTGGCTGGAGACGGCACTGCCCCCGGCCGCCTACCTGTTCTCCCTGCTGCTGGCCCCGGTACCCATCACCGGAGCGCAGCAACCGCAGACGAACGACGGCGCAGCAGCCGAAGAAGCCTTCCAGCTCGCCATGGCGAGGGAGGTGGGACGGGCACGCCGGTACGAACGACCGCTGACCCTGGTTTCCGCAACCTGCAGCCCGGAGGCCGACCTGGAGCAACTCCGGGAGGCCATCGCCTCACAGGTGCACGTTTACGCGCAGATCTTTCATGTCGGCGATCGGCTGCTGGTCATCGTTCCGGAGCTGGATGCGGCCGCTTACCCGGCGCTTCAGCAACGGCTGTTGACATCGGCCAAGGCACAACATCTGACCGCCATCGAACTCGGAGCTGCATGCTTCCCTCGGGAAGAATGCACCGCCTCCGGCATGATCGAAACGGCGGATACGGCCCGCCGGTTCTACGACCTGACCCGCGACACACCCATTGATGCCGGGAATGAGACGCCAGCGGGGAATCTGGAGCTGCGGCAGTCGTGAGCGTCACGGCCGGCAGATCCCAGCGGTCCGTGGCCTATGTCATGTCCCGCTTTCCCAAGCTCACCGAAACCTTTGTCCTCGACGAGATTCTGGAAATGGAACGGCAGGGTGTGCGGGTGGAAGTCTTCCCGCTGTGGCGCGAAAAGGAAGCGGTCGTCCACCCCGCGGTCCGGCAGCTGGCACAGCGCGCCAACTTCCTGCCGGCCCTCGATCTGGAGATCCTTCGGGACACGGGCTACTGGCTGTTGCACCAGCCGAAACGGTTGCTCGGTGCGCTGGCCGACGTCATCCGGGACAACCGTAGGAGTCTGCGCTATCTGGCCGGAGCACTGGCTGCGTTTCCAAAGGCCTGCACGATGGCCAGACGGATGCAGGCGCAGGGTGTCTGCCACGTGCACGCCCATTTCGCCAGCCATCCGGCCGCGATTGCGCTCGTCATCGGTCGAGTGACGGGGTTGCCCTTCAGCTTCACGGCGCACGGCTCGGATCTGCACCGGGAACAGGCCATGCTGGAGCGGAAGGTTGCTGAGGCGAAGTTCGTCGTCGCCATATCGGACTACAACCGCCGGTTCATTCTCGAACACGCCGGTGCAGACAAAGCGGACAAGGTCGTCGTCGTCCACTGCGGTGTGGATCCGAACGTCTTTCCCCGCGCCGACGTCTCCTGCGGGGGGCTGCGGATCGTGTGCACCGGCACCCTGCACGCGGTCAAGGGACAACGCTTTCTGCTCGAAGCCTGCCAGCGTCTCAGCCAGGCCGGCACCGACTGGTCCTGTCATCTGATCGGAGACGGACCTGACCGGCCGGAGCTGGAGCGCCTGGCTCGGGACCTCGGGATCGCGGATCTCGTGCACTTTCACGGCAGTCGGACCCAGGAGCAGGTACGCGCCCTGCTCGGCACCATGAACGTGGGTTGCGCACCCAGCGTGCCGACGGCGGACGGCCGCCGGGAAGGCATTCCGGTCGCGCTCATCGAATCCGGGGCATGCGGCCTGCCGCTGGTGGCGAGTCGCCTTTCAGGGATTCCGGAGCTCGTAGTCGACGGCGAGTGCGGCCTGCTCGTGCCGCCCGGTGACGTGGCCAGCCTCGCCGACGCTCTGCTCCGACTGGCCGACGACCGCGAGCTGCGGCAGTCGCTGGGCCAGCAGGCGAGAGCGCGCGTCTCGAGGCAGTTCTCCCTGACGGCAGCCGTGAATTCGCTGCGCCGACAGATGTTCGGCGGGGTGGTGGCGTGCTCCTGACCCTGATCTTCTGCCTGTCGCTGATCGCGGTACCGTTCGCGGTCTTTCCAGCCCTGCTCTGGGCGAGAGCCAGGCTTGCTCCCGCACCCTTTCAGGCGGCCGCCGTGACCCCATCGGTGGATCTGGTGATCTGTGCCCACAACGAAGCCGGCGTCATCGGCGAGCGGATTGAGAACGCTCTGGCCCTGGACTATCCACCCGGGCTGCTGACGATCTGGCTGGCCTCCGATGGCTCCACGGACGACACCGTGGCACGAGCGCAACAGGCCGCCGCCGACTCGCCGCAGCGGCTTCGGGTGCTGAACCTGCCTCGTACCGGTAAGGCCGGTGCCCTCACCGCCGCGGTGAGCGCGGGCAGCTCGGCGGTCATCGCCTTCTCGGACGCCAACTCACAGTGGCAGCGCGACGCGCTGCGCGCGCTGGTCGCGCCGCTTCACGATCCTTCGGTGGGCGGGGTGGCCGGCGATCAGCGCTACAGCCTGCCGGACCCGACCGCGGGCCAGGAAGCGAGCGGCGAGAGAGGCTACTGGTCGTTCGACCGCATGCTCAAACGCTGGCAGTCGCAGGCCGGCAACACCACCTCGGCCACCGGTGCCATCTACTGCATCCGGCGCGAGCTCTTCGAGCCGCCGCCGGCGGATGCTACCGACGACTTCATGGTCTCTACCGGGGTGATCGCAGCCGGCCGGCGCCTGGCATTTACGCCGGATGCCGTGGCCGTCGAGCCGCCGGCGGCGTCCACGGGGCTGGAATTCCGTCGCAAGGTCCGGATCATCAGCCGCGGTCTGCGCGGGGTCGCCTACCGGCGCGCGCTCATGAACCCGTTCCGGACCGGTCTCTACGGGGTGCAGCTCTTTGTCCACAAGCTCTGGCGCCGACTGGTGTGGCTGCCTCTGCTGGTGCTGATTCTGTGCTCACCGTTCGTCGTCGCGGCAGGTGGTCTGGCCGGGCTGATCGGATCTGCGACGTTGACCTTCGTGCTGCTGGCGCTGCTCGGCATCCTCTTCACCCCGCTTCGGCGCTATCGCCTCATCGCGGTGCCCGCCTATGTCGCTGTTGTCAACGCGGCCTGCCTCGTCGCAACCTACAACCTGCTGGCGGGACGCCGAATCTCCCGGTGGCACCTGCCGAGGACGCAGGACTCCCGATCACACGACACCCGGACGATCGAGTCCCGATGAAAGTATTCGCCGCCATCGTCCTGTTCGCCATCTATCTCAACGTTCCGGCGGTAGCGGTTCGCGAGTTCGGCGTCCCGTTTTTCGCCGGTGCGGCCATTCCCCTGCTGCTCGCCATACCGCTCGCCCACTCGCTGGTGGTGCGTGGAGAGCCGTTGCGCCTGCCGGGTCTGCTGATCGCCGGGATGATTCTGCTGGCCGTGCACGCCGTCAGCGCCTACTTCGCCGTCAGACCCGACGAGTCCTTCGATCGGGTGCTGGAGTGGGCCCTGGAAGGCGTGCTGCTGACCGCGCTGATCGTCAACGTCTTCCGGACGCGCGCGGATGCCATTGCCGCCGTGGTAGCGGTGGTTACCGCCGGCGCGGTGATGGGCGCCATCGTGCTCCTGCAGCAGGCGCTCGACGCCACGGACAGTGACTTCTTCGGATTCGGTCAGCTCGACGCCGAGCTCGTCAGCGACCAGGGAACTCTGCAGCGACGGCTGGCCGGACCGATCGGGGAGACCAACCGCTTTGCTCAGATCATGGCGGTCCTGATACCGATGGCGGCCGCGCTCGCTATCACCTCTCGCGGACTCCAGAGGCTCGGGTACTGGTTCATGACCGCGCTGATCACGGGTGGCATGGCGCTGGCGTTTTCGCGCGGCGTCATCGTTGCGCTGGTACTGGCTGTGCCTTTCGCGCTCCTCTTCAATCTGCTCAAGCTGCGCCATGTCGCGTTCGGGCTGCTCGGCGGGCTGCTGCTCATGCTCATGCTGCCTCACTACGCGGAACGGGTCGTCAGCATCGGTGATGTGGCGATCCAGACACTCGGGCTGTCGCCGCACGGTCTGCGGAATGCGGACGGCGCGGCCCGCGGTCGGCTCACCGAGATGAAGTCGACCGCCCTGGTGTTTGCAGATCACCCGCTGCTCGGCGCCGGCCCTGGCATGGCTCAGGTGCTCTACGCGGATTATGCACCCGTGGTGGGTGGCAAGGTCCGGCCCGGTCAGCGGGAGGCGCACAATCTCTATCTGCAGCTGGCCGCGGAGACCGGCATCATCGGTCTGGCAGTGTTCGCGACGGTAATCGTATTCGCCTTCAGCGGACTCGAGCGTGCCAGGAAGCGGCTCGCCGCCAGGGACTACCGGCTGTGGGGTCTCGCCTGCGGCATGGAACTCGCCCTCATCATCTACCTGGGAACCAGCCTTTTCCTGCATTCCGCCTACATCAGATACCTGTGGATGCTGCTGGGCCTGTGCGTGATCGTCGCGAGCGCCGACCGGCTGCCGCTGCTCATTCACCTGCTGGGCCGGATGCTGGCGGAGACGGTCCGCAGCGTCAGAAGTCGGGAGGTGGCAGGTGAACCCGAACAGGGACGCTGAGCCCGCCGGCGGCAGCATCGATCGCCAGCTGCGCGGATCGAGCGTGCTGCTCGCCGGCCGCCTGCTCAGCAAGTTCATCAATTTTGGTGTTCAGGTCGCCATCATCCGCCTGCTCACCAAGGAAGACTTCGGCGCTTTCGCCTATGGTCTGGCACTCGTCGCAGCCGGCGAGGTACTCGTCAAGATCGGCCTGGGCCAGGGCGCCAACCGGTTCGTACCGTACTACTTCGAGCGCGGAGAGCACGATCGGCTGCTCGGCACGCTGCTGCTGGTAACGGTCACCATCCTGGTGCTCGGTGGCGCCGGCTTCGCCGCACTCTGGTGGATTGCCGGCTACGGTCTGGCAGGCTTCCCGAGCGGCACCGGCAGCACCGTCGTTCTGCTGCTGGCACTGCTCGCGCCGGTTCAGGCACTCGACCAGATCTGCATCCAGACTCTGGCCTGCTTCGCGAAGCCCTGGCAGATCTTTCTGCGCAAGCACGTTCTGGCTCCACTGTTGCGGGTTCTGGCAGTTGCCGTTGCTTTCTTCGCCGGCGGTAGCAGCGAGGTGCTTGCGGCTGTTTATCTGGCAGGTGGCGTGCTCGGTCTGGCGATCTGCGTGCACCTTGTTGTCAAGGAGCTGGTGGAGAACGGGGTACTGCGCGAAGGGGTCAGGATCGAAATCCCATGGAGACCCCTGATCGACTACTCGCTGCCGCTGGTCAGCTCGGATCTGGTCGCCATCGTGCTCACCGGCGTCACCACGGTGATGCTCATGGCGGCAGGCGGCGAAACCGAGGTGGCGTCCATGCGTGCCGTCGCGCCAGCCGCAGCCCTGAACCTGCTTGTCATCCAGAGCTTCGGTATCCTGTTTCTGCCGAGCGCAGCACGACTGTTCGCCCGCAACGATCTTGCCGGCATGACCCGGCACCACTGGGAGTCCGTGGCCTGGGTGTCCATCCTGAGCTTCCCGATCTTCGCCCTCACCTTCTGCATCGCTCCCAGGCTCGTCACCGTGCTGTTCGGCGAGCCGTACGCGGACTCCGCGATCGTGCTGGCGGTGATGTCCGTGGGCAGCTTCGCCGCGGTCGTCACGGCGTTCAGCTCCGAAGCCCTGCAGGTCGTGCATCTGACCAGACCCCTGCTGCAGTCGAACCTGCTGATGATCTTCGTGTCCGTGGTCCTGGCTGCCCTGCTCATCCCGACCTACGGCGCGCTGGGCGCAGCGGTCGCCGTGACGGGCGCACGGCTGCTGGGAGCGGCAGTACGGCAGCGGGCGCTGCTCTCCTCCGGTTCCATCGGCTCCGCGCCGGATGCAATCCGGACGATCTGGTGGAAGCTGCTGGCGGCCACGGTCGCCGCTTCGCTGCTGGGCTGGGCCTGGCAGCCGGCGCTGATCGTCGAGCTCGCACTCCTGGCGGTGGTCTGCCTCGCGCTGCTGAGAAGCTGCGCAAAGGCACTGGACGTCGGCCGGACTTTCCCCGAGCTGCTCAAAGTGCCGCTGTTCAGATACGTCGTTGCCGGTTGATCGGATGCCGATCCTCGTCGCTCTGCTGTTGTTGCTGCTGCCGCCGGCCGCGACCGCCAGAGTCTGGCTCGACGCGGAGGATCTCCGTCAGCTGCCCGACGACGGTCCGGCCTGGGAGGCGATGATCAAACGCGCCACGCGCACCGACATCTCGCCTTGCCTCGCCGATCAGGACGATCCGAGCAACGTGGCGACCCTGGCGCTAGCGCTCTATGCCACGCGTGCCGACGACGCCGAGGCCAGGGATCGTGTACGGGAAATCGTCCGCCGTGTTCCCGGCACGGAACGCGGCGCGAGGACCCTGGCACTGGGACGGGAGCTGGCAGCCTATGTGATCGCAGCCGATCTGGTCGGGCTGCCCGCGGAGCAGAGGGCTGCCTTCGAACGCTGGCTCCGTTCACTCCTGACCCGGAATTTTCAGGGGCGCACCCTCCGCTCGACCCACGAGGACCGTCCCAACAACTGGGGAACACATGCCGGCGCGAGCCGTCTGGCCGTGGCCATCTACCTCGAGGATCGGGAGGAGATCGAACGCTCTGCCCACGTCTTCCGCGGCTGGCTGGGCGATGCGGATGGCTGGCAGGGTTTCGAGTTCGGAGACACCTGGTGGCAGCCCGCCGGCTCACGCAACTACGCCATCAACCCACCCGGCTCGTCGATTCAGGGGCATTCGGTCGACGGGGTGCTTCCCGATGACCAGCGTCGGGCAGGAGCCTTCCGCTGGCCACCGCCGAAGGAGAACTACGTCTACGAAGCGCTGCAAGGCGCCCTCACCCAGGCGCTCCTGCTGGAGGCACAGGGATACGATGTCTGGTCCTGGGGCGACGCCGCCCTGCTGCGGGCATTCCGCTGGCTTCAGACGGAAGCCCGCTACCCCGCCCGGGGTGACGATACCTGGATGCCCCATGTGATCAACCACGCCTACGGCGTCTCGCTACCAGCACCCTGTCCCGCGACTCCCGGCAAGGGTCTGGGCTTCACGGACTGGATCTACGGCTGCGCCGGCCGGCCGCCCCGCTAGACCATCGATCGAATGCCCGACTACATCCAGCGCCGCGCCTGGTCTGCCGGCAGGGGCATGCTGTAGTAGGCGCCCTGCACCTCGTTGCAGCGCTGATCCTTCAGGAGCTGCAGCTGCTCTTCCGTCTCCACACCTTCCGCCACCACGTTCAGGCTCAGGATGTGGGAGAGGGTGATGATGCCGGACGCGATGGCGGCGCTGTTCCAGTCGCTCGTGACGTTCCTGATGAAGGACCGGTCGATCTTCACCGTGTCCACCGGCATCCGCTGCAGGTAGCTCAGCGAGGAGTAGCCGGTGCCGAAATCGTCCAGCGATACCCGGACGCCGATGTATCTGAGATTTTCCAGCAGCCTCGTGGACGTTTCGAGATCGTCGATGAACGCGCTCTCCGTGATCTCGAACTCCAGGTTTCGCGGCGGCACCTCGTGCTCCAGAAGCTGCTCGGTCACGAAGTTGGCGAAGTCCGTGCGCAGCAGGTCCTGGCCGGAGAGGTTGATGGCGACAGTGGGCACACGGATGCCTTCCCCCTGCCACTGCCGGATCTGCCGGCATACGGAGCGCACGACGAAGCGCGTAATGTCGGTGACGACGCCGATCTCTTCGGCCAGCGGCACGAACTTCGACGGTGCCACCACGCCCAGCTTCGCGTCCTCCCAGCGGAGCAGGGCCTCGAAACCGGTGACCTTGCCCGTCTCCAGCGATACCTTGGGCTGATAGCGGATCTCGAAAGCGCCCTCGGCGATGGCCGCCATGAGCTGTCCTTCCATCGCGTTGCGATCGGCGATCTGCTCATTGATGGACGCCGCGAAGAAACCGAACCGATCGAGCTTGTGATCGCTGGAAAAGGCCAGCGCGGATATGGCGTTGCGGATCAGATCCTGCTCGCCACCGCCATCCTCGGGGTAGAGGCTGATG
Organism: Pseudomonadales bacterium; assembly: GCA_050185825.1. Lineage (GTDB taxonomy): Bacteria > Pseudomonadota > Gammaproteobacteria > Pseudomonadales > Azotimanducaceae > SZUA-309. The sequence goes on from JBFWZA010000003.1 coordinate 162,789, forward strand.
CCGACGCGTGGCGCGGGACGGATGGTGACGTTGCCGACCGCCACGGGCTCCGAGACGGCGTCGAGCATGCGCTCCACGATGCCGGTGACGTCACCGAGCTGGCGGACTTCGGACAGCAGCACCAGAAATCGATCGCCTTCCAGCCGTGTCAGCATGCGCTCGTTCGCCGAGGGCGCCTGCCCGACCAGGTCGTAGCCGCGCAGCTCCCGCACCAGACGCCGGCTGGTTTCGAGCAGCAGCCCCTGGATGCCTTCCGGATCGAGCGTTCCCTGATGCCGGCCCAGGCTCCGCAGGTCCACAGCCAGCACCGCCAGCTGGCGGTTGAACCTGGACGCATGCCGCACCTGAAACGCCAGATAGCGCCGGAAGAACTCGTAGTTCGGCAGGTCGGTGACGCGGTCGTAGTGCACCAGCCGATCCAGCTCGGTGCGCATCTCGCTGAGCTCGCGTTCGCTGGCCGACAGCGCGCTGACGGTGTCCGCGAGACGGGACAGGCGCATGGCGAGTGCACGCTCGCTCACCGGCTTGATGACGAAATCGATCAGCGGATTCGCGGACAGCTCCGGACCGATGGCATCGATCTCGCTCTCGTCGATCTTGAGCACGCACGCCCCGCCCGCGGCACTGAGCGCCTGCACCCGCGCCTTGAGCGCTTCGAGACTGGTTTCGCTGCTGGAATCCAGCACCTGAAGCTTGGGGGGGCGGGCAGCCGACCCCTTCCCTCTTCCGCCGTGCATGGTCGACTGAACCTCGATCTGCATCATGACCCCCAATCCGCGGCCGTTCAGTCGTTCGACGCCGAAGGCGAACGGACATCGGCGCTGATGACGTTCCCGTCGGATCCGAATCTCAGCGTCATCGCATCTCCGGCACGCACCAGGAAGCGGAGCTGCCAGGCAGGTATCCGGCGTCCATCGTAGAACGCCGCCGCTGCCCGGAAGATGCCCGCCCGACGCTGATTCAGCAGCTCGGGACCACGCCAGAAGCTCGCGTCGCGAACCTGAGCCCGCACCAGCTGCGGCTGGGTGCCGGTCCGCGTGACCTTGCGGGCCCGGATCACACCGTCGCTCTCCTCCACGATCAGGCTGACCGCGTCGTGCACGCCAAGGCTGTCCGGCCCCAGCCAGCGGTAACCGTCCCGATCGTCGCGGAAGCTCGTGCGCCGGTCGATCTGCACCCGGGAACCAGCCACGGTGATGGTCGTGCCGTCGGCATCCAGGGCCTCGATCATCCCGTCGAGCCGATAGAAGCGGCGCTGCTCGGTGCGCACGTCGCGGGCAACCAGCTCACCCTGGGGCGTCAGCGTGCCGGTCACGGTCGCATCGAGGCCGGGGAGCAGCCTGGCTTCGAGATCTGCGGGCACCGACAGCGCGGTATCCCGGATCCACCAGGCACCCGAGTCACGACGGAGCATGCCTTCCAGGGTAACCGGAATGGACCGGACATCCCGATCCGCCTGTCGGACGAGCCTGGTGGCATGCAGGGTGCCTTCGCCGTCGTAGTCGCCCAGCGCGTGAATCCACTCGCCGACCGCCAACGTCACGCCATCCGGATCGATACCCGTCGCCAGCGCATCGACGATGATTCCGCCGATCGTTACCGCAGTCCCGTCGATGGCGCTGATGGCGCCGGACAGCACGTTCTCGGCTCGGTCCGTCGCATCCACGGAGCTCGCGACCAGCGTGCCGTCGTGCCGGTATTGCGCGCTCACCGCGACGAACATGCCCGGTTCCAGCGTCTCGAGCGACACGCCGTGGAGCCAGGTGTCCGCGTCGATCTGCACACGCTGGCCCAGGACGACCAGCGTCGCCTGCTGCAGGTCGGCGTCCTTCACCCGAACGGACTCGATGATGCCTGCCACCGTGTCGTAATAGTCCATGGACCAGGCCGCGAGAGTGTCACCATCCGCCCGGTAGCTCACGTGGTAACCCACCTTGAGATCCGCCTCGGAGGCCGGCCGGCCGTTGATCCGGATGATGGCGCCATCGGTTTCATAGTGAACGCCGTCGATGACCACGCTGTGGAAGTATTTGACGACGCCCGATCCACCGATGCCGTCGGCCGAGGCCACTTTGCCCCAGGCCGCCAGCAGCAGTACGCACGCCAGGCTGAACAGATTCTTCGCCACGGGTTTCATTGCACATCTCCATCACGATGCTCAATCCCTGCCGAGCTTTCAGTCGACCATGTTTCGACTTCATAAATTCCGAGTCCCAACCTCACTGTGGGCTCACCTTCTTCGCGGGTCGCTTTCTTTTCCGCCAGCCAGCGGTCGAGCTCCTCCAGCGTCTGCTGAGACCAGCGTGCCGAGACGGAGCGGAAATCCTCGACGTACCGTGCCGGTACGTCGTCATAGATCACCTGACGCTGAAACCGGGCCTCCCGCCGCGGACGCGTCATGTTGTGATCGAAGGTGTTCAACAGGTCCTGAACGTGGGTGCCCAGGTAACCGAGCATCTCTTCGGAGGCGCCACCGGGAACATAGGCCCGGGACAGCAGCGTCAGGCGCTTGTCCTGCTCCTCACGCAGCACGCCGATACGGATCAGCTCGTCCGCGATCGCGCGGGCGGGCATGTCGCCGCTGTAGCGGCGGACGAGCTCGCTGAAGCTCTTCTCGCCGAGGAACGGCAGTGATGCGGGGTCGCCCTTCTCGTCGTGGAAGTCGTCATCGCGCACCCAAGCGCTCAAGACCCGTTCAGCCCGGTTGTGCGGCGCGACGCCCGTATTCGGCCTGGCCACGGGAAGCTTGAGCTGCCGTGCCACCTCCTTGCGGTTGAGGCCGGTCAGCACGCCGATGCGCGACGTGGACTGCTTCTTGCCCGGAAGCGCGAAGTCCTTCTCCGCCACGTCCACGTAGACCCGACGCACGATCTCTTCGAACGCCTCGGACGTCAGTCCCTGGCGCAGCAGGATGCGCGCCATGGGGCGCAGCATCCGGAAGCATGCCTCGATGAGTGTCTGTTGAGTCATGGCCAGCGCTCACCGGGTCATCAGCTTGACGAGACGTTCGTGAATCATCTCGTCCAGGTGAACGACCTCCCGGGCAGCAGGCTCGTAGGTCTTCAGCCTGAGCTTGCGCAACCCCTGCAGCTGGCGGATCTCCTCCATCAGCGCGAAGCTGGGACAGCTGGTGCAGACCGACTGCTGTATGCGGCTGAGTGCCTTCATCTCTCTTCCTCCCTTCGTCTCTCCGCCTGTGTTCGACGGTTTCGTCATATTTGGGACGTTCATCCCAAATATCTCGTTTTGGGACAAGCTACCCAAATCCCCGGGTGCGGTCCAGAGACGAATTGTGGAAATCATGTAATTCGCGCGGATTCGTGATGCCATTCACAGGACGGTACACGGGCCGCCAGCCGCGGTGGTGAGGAGTTGTGGGGAAGTTGCAGCGATCTAACTTGTTGTTTTATATCGACAAATCAGCCGGAAACCGGATCACCAGACCCCCGGCAGGAGGCGGTAGCGGGTTTGGTCGCAGAATGCCCGATAACCCGCAAGCTCGGCGCGGAGGGTACGGTCTTCCAGGGCCGTGCGCACGATCAGCAGCACAGCTACGGCGAAACCGAAGGCTGCCGCCACCCAGGAGCCGAGCAGCAGCGGCCAGCCGAGAAACAGCAATATCAGGCCCACGTACATGGGATGGCGCACATAACGATACGGTCCGGTGGAGATCACCCGATGGTCACGGTCCGTCTGGATCCGCACGGTGGTCTCCAGGTGCGGATTAGCCAGCAGCGCGGCGAGCACCGGTACCATGCCGGCGAAGTGCAGGGCCAGCCCGGCATAGAGCAACGTCTCCGGCATGTGGGTCCATTGCCAGCGGACCGAGTCCATACCCGCCGTCCCGAGCATGAGCAGCGTGGCAAGGAAGTAGAGGGCGCCGAACACCCGGTCGAACGGCTTGGTATCCGACCGCCGCTTCCAGCGCTCCTCGAGCAGCACCGGATTGATTCTGATCAAAAACGAGAGGTTGAAAGCGAGCGTCGCGCCGAGCACTCCGAGGAACAGCCAGCCGCGGGCCCAGGAGAAGGTCCCCGCACCCCCGAACAGCAGCACGCCAATGCAGGTCAACGCGACGACCAGCCGTGTCCCACCACCTACCCAGAGCGCGGCGCTGCTTCTCCGGGCTCCCGATCCCATCAGACCAGCGTCCGGCCGCCGTCGACGATGAGAACCTGGCCCGTGGAATAGCTGCCGGTCATGAGATAGAGATACGCCTCGGCGACCTCCGCAGGCAGTCCTGCCCGGGGCAGCGGCTGGCTCGACGTCATCCGCCGGAGCTGCTCTTCCCGCCGCTCCTCGGGCATGTCGTTCCAGACCTCGGTCAGGATCAGGCCGGGACAGACGGCGTTCACCCGGACCGGCGCCAGATCCACCGCCAGCGCCCGGGTGAGGTGCTCGATGGCGCCGGCCATCGCCGTGCTGAGTGCCGCCTGCTTGCGCGGCCGGTGTGCGACCACACCGTTGGTGACCGTGATCGACCCCGTTTTCGAGATCCCGCCGAGCGCGTGCTTGACGGCCGCCACGGCGCCCCAGAACCGGACCGTGAAAATCGCGCCGGCATCCTCCAGGTCGAGCTCCGCCACGGGCCGGGGCGCGCGAAAGGCGCCCCAGTCACCGGCGGTGAAGACCAGATGATCGAAGGCGCCGACCCCGGCGAAGAAGGCTGCCAGGCTTGCCTCGTCACGGACGTCCACCGCCGCACCCGAGGCCTGCGGGCCGAGTCGGCCCACGGCCGCATCCACCTTGTCGCCGTCGCTCGATCCGATCACCACCTGCGCCCCCGCTTCGATGGCACGGGCAGCGACCGCGAAGCCGATCCCCGAGCTCCCACCGATGACGGCTACCCGCGTGCCGGTCAGCTCCCCCATCTCTCCTCCTCACCCGATTCGCAACACCCGTCGTATGCTACCCCGACACCGCCGCCGGGCGGCATGACGATGTGGCCCGGCATCAGGCAGATCCGAACAGGGAGACCCATGAACCTCGACAAGCTGCGCGAAGCCGAATCGCTGTTTCTTCACCGCTACCCCGGAGGGTTCGACAACGAGGAGATCCAGGCGATCGTGCGCAAGCGGCACAACGTCGGCCGACTCTCCGAGTTCGCGGCCGAGACCCTGGCCCGTCCCCGCTTCCGCCACACCGCACAGGTGCTGGACGACATCGTGAAGATCGTCTCCCGTTCCTCCATGGTCTCCATGTTCGAGAAGCCGAAGTTCAAACGCTTCGTGGAGGGCCTCGCCCGCGATGATCGGTCACTGCTCGCCTCGGCATTCCAGCGCACGCTGCACGGCAGCCAGCAGAAGGGGTTCACGGACCTCGTCGATCTGCTGGCCGAGGCGGGGCTGGCGAAGTGGAGCCTGGCGACGATCTGCCTGTATCAGTACCGTCCGGAGACCGAGGTCTTCGTCAAGCCGACCACCACGAAGAACGTGATCCGGCAGTTCGAGCTCGACGGCCTCGTTTACCGGCCGCGGCCGAGCTGGGCGTTCTACCAGGCATATCGCGAAGCGATCGCACAGATGAAGGCGGCGGTCAGTCCGGCGCTGGCGCCGAACAACGCCGCCTTCACGGGATTTCTCATGATGTCCACCGCGGTGGGTCAGCCCGACTGAGCCGCCTTCGCGCCGCCGCTACGGCTGGTAGCGGTTGCCGTAGGCCTCGCCGTCGTCGAAGAGCGCCCGCTGGGCCGCGCGCGCATCGTCCACCACTTCGGGCGTCTCGTCGAACACCATCACCGGCCGCCGCTCCAGATCGTACGGAGGCCACGAGGGAATCCGGGCGTTGTTCGGACTGCCCGTTCGCGCAAAGGCGATCCAGGTGTCCGCCATGATGTCGGCGAGCCGCTGCTGCGATTCGCCCACCCCGGACATGCTCTCGGAATTCGCCACGTTGTCGAAGACGAAGCCGATCTCGAGCGCGTGGGGCGATCGCCACTTGCCGCCGTCCACCGGTGTGTCCCAGTCGAAGAGATACAGGTAGGCGGGCGCACCACCCTGCGCCGCCTTGCGTTCCGCCTGCAGCACGTGACCGGCCAGAAACCGGGAATCCGTCGTGGCTTCGAAATAGACGTCGGCGGGGGTGGCTTCCGGCTCGAGCTGGCGGTAGCCGGCAATGACCGCCGCCACGTCCCTGCCCGGAAATGCCGACGCCATCGCGGCCTCGAGGGTTTCCCAGGTGAGATCGAACACTGTCGGGTTGGCGGAGCCGGCAAACAGCGAGCTCTCCGTGCGATTGGTGCCGAGCATCAGGGGCACGTCCCGGCCGGGCGGGGCCGCATCCGGCTCGAAGGGATGCCGGGTCAGGGTGCGGCCGTCGATGGACGGCGCCGTGGCGGCGCCGGTGCCGGTGCCGGCGAAGGCTGCCTGAATGGTCTCCACGGGCAGCGTCCGGATGTCGCCGATGGTCTCTGCCGTCAGCCCCAGATTGGCCACCACCTTGTCCGCCGCGCTGCGGGCCGTGGCCTGCTCAGGAAACCGGAGCATGGCGCCGGACTGCACCACGGCACGGTGAAACAGCCCCTGCGCGGCAGGCGTCGCCATCAGCGTCGACACCTTGGCGCCGCCACCGGACTCGCCGAAGATCATCACCGTATCCGGGTCGCCGCCGAAGTTCCCGATGTTGTCCCGCACCCACTCGAGCGCGAGCAGCATGTCCAGCACCCCGGCGACCGCCGAGTCCTCGAATCCCTCGCCGTAGTGATTCAGCGCAAGATAGCCGAAGACGTTCAACCGATGATTGACGGTGACCACCACCACATCGCCCCGTCGGGCCAGTCGTGTGCCTTCGTAGGCCGTGGATGAGCCGTTGCCGCTGGTGAAGCCGCCGCCGTGGAACCAGACCATCACCGGGCGTTTGCCGCCATCGGCGAGCGCCGGCGTCCAGACGTTCAGAAACAGACAGTCTTCGCTCAGCGGCGGAGCGGGTTCCGGCCGCCAGGACGAGAACAGACCGCCCGGGTTGCCGGTGGGTGTCTGCGGGCAGGAGGCACCGTATTCAGTCGCGTCCGCCACATCCTTCCAGAGGTCAGGCGTCGTCGGCGCGGCGAACCGCGTCAGGGACGTATCGCCACCATAACGGATTCCCCGGAACCTCAGAATGCCGTCGACCTGCATCCCGCGCACCTTCCCGGCTGCCGTCGCGGCGATGACCTCGTCTGCTGCCGCCGCCGGCGTCGTGGGAACCGCCACCGGCGCCTCGCGCTCCGCTTCCGCGCCGCACCCCGAAACCGCCGCCATCACGCCGATGACCGCCCCCGCACAGAACGCTCTGGCCGTGTGCATCTTGCCCCCTTCGCTCTTCGCTGTTTCTGCTCGCTGTTTCTCTTCGGTTGATTGACGCGGCTACCGGGGATCCGGTCCAACGTCGCCCGCATCGATCTCCGGGTCTGTCGCGTCCGCATCCGGCACGACATCCGGTGCCTCCTCGGGCATCCGGGTTACCCGCGCCTTACCCACCCGATGCTCTTCCAGCGACAGCACCATCAGGTGGAACCCGTTCTCCGTCAGCTCGTCGTCGACCTCCGGTACCCGACCCAGCCGGCTCATGAACAGCCCGGAGACGGTGTTCACGTCGAGCTCGGCCGGCGCTTCCAGCCCGATCAGCTTCTCCAGGTCGTTCAGCGAGATCAGGCCGTCCACATCCCAGACATTCTCAGAGACTTCGACGAACCCCTTGCTGTCCACCTCTTCCGTGTCCGTTTCGTCGTGAATCTCGCCCACGATCTCTTCGAGAAGGTCTTCCATGGTGACGATACCGATGAAGGCACCGTACTCGTCGATGACCAGCGCCATGTGTGCGCGCCGGGTCCGCATGTGATCGAACAGCACCGCCGCCTGCTGGTTTTCCGGCACGATCAGCGGATCGCGCGCGAGCTCGCTCAGCTTCTTCCAGGGCTCGGGCTGGCCGGAGAGCACCGCATGCTGCAGGTCCTTGACGAGCACGACGCCGACGATGACCTCGCCTTCCCGGCTGTCGATCACGGGAAAGCGCGAATGCTGGCTGTCGCGGATGATCGCCAGATTGATCTCCGGATCCGCATGCACATCCAGCGCGTCCACGTTCGTTCTCGGGATCATCACCCGGCTCACCTGCCGCTGATCGAAATCGAAGAGGTTGCGCAGCATGTCGGCCTTCTGATGCTGCAGCTCGCCGTGCTCCTTGGACGTCACCACCAGTCCCCTGAGCTCCTCGCCGCTCAGCACGTCCGCATGGGTCGCTTCCTCCACACCGAACAGCGCGAGTATCGATCGGCTTGCCCTGTTCAGCAGATAGTTGAGCGGCCAGACGAGCAGATAGGCAATGTGCAGTGGATACGCGGACCAGACGGCCACCGGCTCCGCCTGGCGGATGGCGAACGTCTTCGGCACCTGCTCACCGATCACGATGTGCAGCGACGAGAAGATGAGAAAGCCGACGATGAACGCCGTGGTGTGCAGCACGGACTCGGGCATGCCTGCCGCATGGAACAGCGGTTCCAGCAGAGCCGCAACCGCCGGCTCGCCGACCCAGCCGAGGCCCAGCGAGGCCATGGTGATGCCCAGCTGACAGGCAGCGAGGTACGCCTCCAGATTGCCCTGGATACGCGCCGTGAGCTTCGCGGCACCGCTCCCGGAATCCGCCATGCCGCGGATCCTGAACGGTCGGGCCTTCACCAGCGCGAACTCGGCCGCCACGAAGAAGCCGTTCGCCACGAGCAGGAGAGCGACCGCAACGAAACTGGTGGTGGTGTCCATGAGTGCAGGGTCCCCCGAAGACTGAGCACGCCGCGTCTGCCGCCAGAGGAGGCAGCGTGGGGCGGTCGCCGAAAGCCCGTCAGTATACGGGCAACAGGGGACTTGACGCAGGCGCAAACCGGGCGACCGCAGGCCGGCCCTGCTGCCCATTGATTCCCTGGCATCAGCTCATAGACTGGCGAGCGCACCGCTCGCGGAGGGAGCATGGACACACGGCTCGACACGCATCTCGAGAACCTGAAGAGGAACGGCTACACCATTCTCGAGAACGTCATCGCGCCGGACCTGGTCGACGGTCTGAACGAGGCGCTCGACCGGCTGGAACGGGAGCTGGGCACGACCCCCGGATGCAACCTGTTCGAGGGTCACCACACGATCCGTATCTACAATCTGCTCGCCCGGGATCCGGTGTTTCAGGCCGTGCCCGTGCATCCCGCGGTGCTGCCCGTCGTGGAGGGCGTGCTCGACCGGGGTTGCCTCATTTCCTCGCTCTCCTCCATCTCCATCGATCCCGGCGAGGCAGCCCAGCCCATCCACGCCGACGACACGCTGATGGGCCTGCCCCGGCCCCACCCGGCCCTGGTGTGCAACTCCATGTGGGCGCTCACCGACTTCACCGAGGAAAACGGCGCGACCCGCATCGTGCCGGGCAGTCACTGCTTCGACAGCAAGCCCGAATACGGCACCCATCCCGCGAGCGTTCCCGCGGAGATGACGCGCGGCAGCGTGCTGGTCTGGAACGGCAGCCTCTGGCACGGCGGCGGCGCCAACCGGTCGACCGGGCGGCGGGTCGGCATCGCCATGAACTACTGCGCGGGCTTCATCCGCCAGCAGGAGAACCAGCAGCTCGGTATTCCTCTGGACCGGGTACGGACCTTCGAGCCACGCCTGCAGGAGCTCGCCGGATTCGGCACCTATCGCCACCTGATGGGGCACATCGACCGACAGAGTCCCATCCAGGCGCTGCTCGGTCGCGATGACGGGTTCCGAACCGTGTGGGAGCTGATCGAGCCCTGATCACTCGGCGAGCCGGGCCGCATAGTCCCTGGCCCCCTGCGCGACCGCCCGCGCGCAGTCGCCAGGCGTCTGGCCGCCTGCAAACAGGTCTCTACACGGACCGTCGAACACTTCCGGACGCGTCTCGGCAAGCCACCGGAAGACTGCTTGAAAAATCGGCGGGTCATCCCCCTCGAAGGTGACCGTCGCGACCCTGTCGTCCACCACCGTCAGCGTGAAGGTGTCGGTGGCCGTATAGCCCAGCGCCAAGCCGAAGTCGTCGGTCACCGTGATCGCGCATACCACCGTGCCTTCGGGCAGTTCGCGGCACGGCAGGCGGTGCTCCACCTGGTAGTGAGCCGCCTCTGCCCAGGCCTGGTAGTAGAGCACGGCGTCCGCATCCGTGCCCGGCAGGACGAGCGCAGCCAGACGCGCCCGGTCCCAGGAGTAGAACGCATCGACGAACGCATCCGCGGTGGCCAGGCTCGTGTCCGGCATCGACTGACCGCAACCGCAGAGCGCGGCGACGAGGAGGCCCGTCAGCCCCCTGGCGCCCGCCCGGCGGGCGCTTTCAATCCGCACGACGCTGACCCATCATGATCCCGCCTGCATAGTCACAGGGGTGCAGCATGGATCATCCGGATCCCACCTACAACGCGGCCACCGGTCTGCCTGCAACGCTCGTCCACTACGCGCTGCAGCCCGTCGCTCTGATCCTGATCCTCGCGTACTGGATGACGGCCGCCAACCCGCTGGCCTTCTTCATCACCATCGGCTCGCTGCAGGTGGCGCTCGGTGTTCTGGAGCGGCTGCTTCCCGCCCGGCCGGGCTGGGTGATCCGCGGCTGGGAGCAGGTCCGGAACATCCTGATCGTGGTGGTGCTGACCATCGCGATCGGCTACGTCGCGGCGTTCTATGACCAGGTTCTGCGCGAGCCGTTGGCCGTCTTTCGGGAATCGCTGCATCTGGACGTGTGGCCGCACCACTGGCCGCTGCTCGCGCAGGTGTTTCTCGTCTTCTTCGCCAGCGAGTTCATCTGGTACTGGTTTCACCGGGCCGAGCACCGCTGGCATCCGGTGTGGCGACTGTCCGGCCATGGCGTCCACCACTCGTTCAAACGACTGGGCGCGTTGAACTTCGGTCTCAACCACCCGTTGGAGTTCTTCCTGCTGGTGCTGCCTGCCGCGCTCGTCGAGCTCACGTTCGGCGTCGGCGCCGCCGCGGCCGGCGCCGCCATCTTCAGCACCGCCCAGGCATCCATCGCACACGCCAATCTGGATCTCAACGCCCGGGGAATCGGCTGGCTGTTCACCACCAACCGCTATCACATCCACCATCACTCCATGGTGATGGCCGAGAGCAACACCAACTACGGGTGCTCGGCCATCGTCTGGGACCGGCTGTTCGGGACGTTCGCTGATGCGCGGACCGTGGAGGCCGGCACCGGCCCCACGGAGCCGACTCTGTGGCAGAAGGTGCTCATGCCGCTGCGCGAGCCCGCAGACACGGCGATCGCGCCGGACTGACCGCAAAGGTCGAAGGTCCAGGGCTCAGACGATGGTCACCCAGCCGCCGCATTGCGGGCAGTGCGTGATCAGAACGCTGCGCGGCTCCGTCACCCCCTGACGGACAGGCGGCAGCGTGCGACGCTCGAAGGGATGGCGCTCAGCAGAGAAAGGAAACTTCAACCGGCACCCCGGACATTTCAGCAGGGTGCCGTCCAGCTTCCCGGGATCCGGAACTACATCCAGACCATCGTGATCCATTCACCCACCAGCGCCGGCTTGTCTTCCCCTTCGATCTCGATGGTGGACTCGTGCGCGATCTCCATCCGACCGCCGGACTTCGGTTCCACGCTCTTCACTACGAACCGGCCACGGATGCGTTTGCCGCTCTTCACCGGCGCCATGAAGCGGATGCGGTTGTAGCCGTAGTTCACGCCCATCTTCGTGCCGGAGATGCCCGGCACGGCCTGGTAGGCCATCACCGGCATCATGGAGAGCGTGAGCAGCCCGTGGGCGATGGTGCCGCCGAACGGCGTTGCCGCGGCCGCCTCCGGGTTCACGTGCAGGAACATGTGATCCTCGGTGACGTCGGCAAACTTCGTGATCCGCTCCTGGTCCATGAGGAACCAGTCGGACACGCCGATCTCCTTGCCGACGTGGCTCTGAACTTCTTCCAGGCTCATGCTCTTCGTTGGGCCCTGCATGGTCATCTCCACGTGGTTTTCGACATGCGCGGGAGGATATCAGGCCGCCTCCCGATCGGACACCGGCTCAGCGGCCGTGTCCGCCGTGGGCGCATCGCCCGGACGCCCGGCACCTGCGACGAGCGCGACAGCACGCCGGCGTTGCCGGCTTTTTTTTAATGCGTTATAAGTTTTGCCTCGAAGCACGCGAGGGAGACGCCACCGTGGCCGAAATCGTCGATCCCGTCCATGACGAGTACATCCTGGAGATTCCCGAGCAGAAGACGCTGGACCTGCCGCCCAGGCGCCAGCCACAGGGAGAACGCCGCCCCTGGCCCGCCGGGACCCGCATCGTCTCCGCGGATTCCCACCTGATCGAGCAGGATTACTGGTACGAGGGCTTTCCCGAGGACAAGAAGGACCAGGCGCCTCGCATGATCTTTCACGACGGGTACTTCGATCTGACCATCGGCGACAAGCACATGACGCCGCCCCAGCTCGCGAGCTTCCTCTGCACCGCCATGGAGTGCACGCCGGGGCTCAATGACATCCCGGCGCGTCTGAAGGACCTGGACATCGAAGGGGTGGAGAAAGAACTGATCTTCCCGCAGCGCCTGTTCGGCCTGTTCATGTTCGGCGAAATGCAGAACCGGGAGGAAGTCTTCGGTCTCTACAACGAAGCCATCGCGCGCCGCTGTGCGGAAGCGCCGGATCGTCTCTACCCGGTGATGGTGCCGAACTACTGGGACATGGCGGAAGCGGCGAGCTCGGTACGCACCTGCGCCGCCCTCGGCGCGCGCGGACTGATGGTGCCGCTCAAGCCGGGCAAGGACAAGGACGGCAACCACATCAACTACAACGATCCGAACATGGACCCGCTCTACGAGGCCATCGCCGCGAGCGGCATCCCGCTGATCTTCCACATCGGTGAGGCGATCCGTACTGCCGTCCACGGCGCCGCCGGCATCTCGCTGCTGACCCAGATGCAGGGCTTCCGCCTGCAGTGGTCGCAGCTCACCTTCGGCGGCGTGTTCGACCGCTTCCCGGCACTGAAGGCCGTCTTCGTCGAGGGTGGTCTCTCCTGGGTCGCCAGCATGCTCCACGACGCGGACATGGCCGCCACCCACTTCCGCACCGCCATGAACCCTAAGCTCGCGCACGCACCGAGCTGGTACTGGCGGAACCACTGCTACGCCACGTTCATGACGGATCCCGTCGGACTCTCCCTGCTCGACCGGATCGGCCCGGAAACCTGCCTGTGGTCCTCCGACTACCCGCACCAGGAGAGCACGTTCGGCTATACCAGGAGCTCCATCCAGGCGGTGTTCGACGCCACCAGCGTCGAGAATGCGCAGCTCATCGTCGGCAAGACGGCACTCAAGCTCTTCAATATGGAATGAAGGCGGTCCTCCGAGGTCACGGAACAGGATCCTGCCCGCCGACAGGTCGCCTGCTTGCGCTGCTGGCCCTGATGCTTGCCGCCTTGCCCGGCCGGGCGGATCCGGAGGTGGGCCCCCGTGGCACGGAGGCCATCCCCGTTCTGCGCGAGGTATGGCAGCTCGGCAGCGAGCAGATCTACCCGGCAGCGCTCGCCGGGCGATTCGACGAGCGGACGCTTGCGCGGCTGGAAACAGAGCTCCGGGAGACGCAGCGGCCGCTGGCAGACGTGCTCAATCCGTTTCTGGCATCGCTCCGTATCTCCCACACCCGCTTCTACGATCGCCGCCACCAGGGTTATTACCTGCTGCGCTCGCTGTTCACGACCCGGGACCCGGACCAGCCTTCCCTCTACACGCTCGGCGTGCAGCTCCGGGAAGAAGCGCCGGACAGGATCCGGGCCGTGTTCGAAGGAAGCGACGCGCAACGCGCGGGGCTCTCGCGGGGTCAGCGGATCGTCGCCGTCAACGGCGCGCCGTTCTCGTCGCTGCTGCAGTGGCAGACGCCGGAGCCGGTACGGCTGACCGTGGAGAGCGCCGCCGGTCGGCAGGAGGTCGCGGTCAGACCGGTATGGCGAGGGTTTCACGCCGCGCTCGCCGATGCCACCGCCGCCAGCCGCCGCTTCATTCCCTGTGGTTCGCGCCGCGTTGCCTATCTGCATCTCTGGTCGGGCACCGACTCGAGGTTTCTGGACACCCTGATCGACGCCGTGGCGAGCGCCAGAGCGGCCGCGGCTTCCGGCTTCGTACTGGATCTGCGGGACGGACACGGCGGTGCCTGGTGGGAGTACCTGGACCCGTTCTTCGCGGACCGCGAGCGCTACTTTGCCTTCACCATCGTCGGTCGCGACGGCGAGTCCGAGCCTTTCCGCGCCGAGCCGCGCGCCAACCCCGATGCCTGGCTGGGTCCGCTGGCGGTGCTCATCAACGACGGCACCCGCAGCGGCAAGGAGTCTCTCGCTTACCAGTTCAAGCACACGGGGCGGGCGACCCTGGTCGGCACCACCACCGCGGGCGCCTTCGTGGCCGGCTACGGCGCCTTCGCCGATCGTGATGCGGACTATGCCATGATGATGGCCGTCGAGGAGCGCCGGTTGGACGGCACCGTCATCGAAGGGATCGGCGTCGCCCCCGACATCACCGTACCCGAGCGGGAGGGTGTTGACGCCCCGCTCGACGCCGCGCTCGAGGCGCTGTCCTGTTAGGAACTCACTGATGAACATCCGAACGCTGCTCTCCCCCCTGCTGCTGATTTCGTTGCTGCCGCCCGCGGTGTCTGCGGCCGAGCGCCGCTGCTCGCCCGAAGACGCATCGCCGCCGGCAGGCTGGGTTACGCCCTATCCCGCCCATCGGGTGATCGGCAATCTCTACGCCGTGGGCATGGAGGATCTGTCGGTGTTTCTCCTGACCACCCCCGAGGGTCACATTCTCATCAACACGGGCCTCGAGGACTCGACAGCGCCCATCCGGGACAGTATCGAGAGCCTCGGCTTCCACCTCGAGGACGTGAAGATCCTGCTCACCATGCAGGCGCACTTCGACCACACCGCCGCTCTGGCCGAGATCAAGCAGCTCACCGGTGCCGAGATGTGGGCGACAGCGAAGGATGCGCGGGTGCTCGCCGACGGCGGGAAGAGCGATGCGCAGTTCGGCGAGTGCATCGAGATGCGGTTCGAGCCGGTGAGCGTGGATCATATCCTCGCCGACGGCGAGGTCATCGAGCTCGGCGGCCTGCGTCTCACCACCCACCTGCATCCGGGTCATACGGAAGGCAGCTCGAGTTATACGTTCACCCACCACGAGGCGGGCAGGGACTACCAGGTAGCGATCGCCAACATGGGCACCATCAATCCGGGCAAGAGGCTGCTGATCGACCCCACCTATCCGGGGGCGGCGGAAGACTTTGCCGCAACTTATCGCAGCCAGAAGGCCATGACGGTGGATGTCTGGGTGGCCGCCCACGGCAGCCAGTACGATCTCGAGAGCAAGCACGAGCCCCGGATGCCGTACAGCCCGGACACCTTCGTGGATCCGGAGGGATTTCTGGCGGAGGTGACGCGGCTCGAAGCAATCTACCTCGAGCAGCTCCAGGCCGAACGCCGGTCCGCACCTTCAGCAGACTGAGTGCATCGACAGCGGAGAACGCGCGAACCGGCTCGCGCGTCTCCTCAGCAGCGATCAGGCCGCGCCGGCCTTGCGGACGGTGTTCACCCGCCGCATGCCGTCGTAGACGAATTCCTCACCGTCCAGATCGATGGCCGGAATCTCCACCCGCTCCGCCCAGTAGTCCTGGTTGTGCCGCCATTCGGGCTTGCTGCCGCGCTGCGGGAGCTTGTTCAGATCGCGCATGAGGTAGTTGGGATTGAAGTTGTCCTCTTCGATCCAGGGCAGGATCTCCATGTCCCGGTCTTCCTCACGCAGCGCCACGTCCACGCGCTTCGCGCCGATCTCGTCCATGTGGTTGAGCAGCTTGCAGACGAAGTCACCGAGCATGTCCACCCGCAGTGTCCAGCTCGCCCGGAAATAGCCGAACACCCACACCAGGTTCGGCACGCCGGTGAACATCATGCCCCGGTAGTTGACCGTGTCGTGCCAGTCCACCGCCTTGCCGTCCACCTCGAAGGGGATGCCACCCATCACGGAGAGCCGGAATCCGGTGGCGGCGACGATGATGTCGGCCTCGATCTCCTCGCCGGAGCTGGTGCGAACGCCCTTCTCCGTGAAGGTGTCGATCGTATCGGTCACCACCGTGAGCTTGCCCGAGACCGCCGCCTTGAAGACGTCGCCCTCCGGGCAGAATGCCAGGCGCTGCTGCCACACCCGGTACTTCGGTATGAAGTGCGGCTCGAACTGGAAATCCTCACCGGCGAACTGGCGCACCAGCGCCTTCAGCTCCTCGAAGACCACGTCCGGCTCGGTCTGGCAGCGCTTGGTGAGCATGTCCTGGTCGTACATGATCTGCGCGCGCACCACGCGGTGAATGGTGGGCTCGTCGATACCGATCTCGCGCAGGCGGTCGGCCAGCTCGTTCTTGTTCTCGCTGCAGAAGAAGTAGGTCGGCGAGCGCTGCAGCATGGTCACGTGCCCGGCCTTTTCCGCGAAGGCCGGGATCACGGTCGCTGCGGTGGCGCCCGAGCCGATCACCAGCACCTTCTTGCCGGTGTAGTCGATCTTCGGGTCCCAGAGCTGAGCGTGGATGAGTTGACCCTTGTATCTGTCCATACCCGGCCAGTCGGGCAGGTAGGGATGCTCGTGGTCGTAATAACCCTGGCACATCCAGAGGAAGTTGCAGGTGAACAGGACCGTCGCCCCGTCGGAGTTCCGCGTCGCTTCCACGGTCCACAGGTTGTCGTCGCTCGACCAGCTGCAGCGGTTGATGCGATGGCCATAGCGGATGTGCTCGTCGATGCCGTTTTCCTCGATCACCTCACCCATGTACTTGAGGATCTCCTCGGCACTGGCAATGGGCGCGCCCACCCAGGGCTTGAAGCGGTAGCCGAAGGTGTAGAGATCGGAGTCGGATCGCACGCCCGGATACTTGTGCGTTTCCCAGGTGCCGCCGAAGGTGTCCTTCATTTCCAGGATCACGTAGCTCCTGCCTGGAGACTGCTCCTGCAGGTGATAGGCCGAGCCGATGCCGGAGATTCCCGCCCCGACGATCAGCACGTCCACGTGGGTTGTTGCGTCCGCCTTAGTTTTCGTTTGCGCCTTCGCCACCGACTTTCCTCCTGTCATTCCCGTATTCGTTCGCTGCACCTGACGGCCATTTAATGGTCACGCCCGCGCTCCCGATATTGATCAGCATCAATTTTTAACCCGCTTGGGGCCCCTTCCGCCACTACGGGCATACCCGTAGCCGGGCCCTTCCCTGCGCTCGGCGGCGTACTATGCACACACTCATGCTCAGCTATGCAATCCCGAGGACGGTCCTCAGCCTGGCGCTGCTCCTGGGCCTGGCGTTGACGATCGGTGCCGTGCGCGGCGTGGCGGCAGAACCGGCGCCGCTGAATGGCTGGCGGGATGTCGTCGCGGCCACGCCCTATGCCGATAGTCAGGGCAGTTACGTCAATCTTATTACCATTCGCCGCTGGGTGCTGACCGGCAGCGGCTTCTGCGAGGAGCCCGACCGGCACATTCTCTTCGATCGGCGCATGCAGTTCCTCGGCTACCTGACGGATCCCGGCGAGCGCGCGGCGAACCAGACCCGGATCAACGACGAGCGCCGCCGGCTGGCAGCAGCCGGGAGAGTGACCGCCTGGATGCCAGGCTCGGAGGGGAAAAGCGGCTATCCCTTCGTGCTGAGCTGCCATCAGCCGGATGCGTTCCTGCCCGAGCTGGTGGCCCGCTACCTCGGCGAGGACGAAACGGCCCGACTGTGGGGGACCTGGGATGGTCTCGAGGTCGGCAGCGAGGCGGCCCCGGTGTCGCTGCACGCAGCGATGCGCGAGGTCTACCGCCAGCGGCGGGACGCGCAGCGGATCGCGCTGCCGGAAACGGTGCTCAGCACCCTGGCGGGAAAGGTCATCATCGAGAGCGGCGGCGTTCGAGGCGCGCAGTCCGTCGCCGGCGCGGTGGGCATCATGCAGCTCTCGCCCGCCGGTCTTGCCGACTGCCGGCTCGAGGAGCCGTTCGTCCTGCACCGGCTCGCCCAGATCGACTGCGCCCTGTACCTGCTCGATCAGAACCATCGCAACTTGGCGCCAGTGTTCGACCGCCGCTTCGGCCACCTGCCCGCAGGGAAAGCCTCAGATCTGTACCGGATGCTGCTGGTGCAGTCCTACCACACCGGCATCGGCCGGGTGATCTCACTGCTCGACGATCCTGCGCTGAACGCCCCCGCCCGGTACTTCGCCGCTCACGAGGCGCAGTTCAGCGCCGGCGACATGGCGCTCGGCATGGTCTTCCACAACCTGGGCCGAGAGGATCTGGGATTCGCGGCGCTCTACTACGTGGCCGACGTGGCGGTCGCCGCGGCGGCGGTCTGCGGGCGGGTGGCGGACCTGCCGGGTTGCGAGCGCTACGACTGAGGCTCGGAGCCGCGAAGCGTGCGGGCGGCCCTTCAGAGCAGGAACCCCAGCGGGGCCGTGCCCGATCCGGGCGCGTAGAACCGTCCGATGTTCGGCAACACCAGACCCAGATCAGCGGCGGCGACCCCGAACCACAGCGCGAGCTCCGCATAGAACTCGTCGACGCTGGTGGTCGGGATGTAGCGGCCGCGGCCTACGTCCAGGGGATTGCCGGGATCGATGTCGGGATAGACGCCGAAGACGTCTCCCCCCGCCACCGCTGCGCCCATGACAAGACTGTGCCCGCCCCAGCCGTGATCGGAACCCTTACCGTTGGAGGTCAGGGTCCTGCCGAAATCCGAAATGGTGAAGGTAGTGACGCGATCGCTCACGCCGAGCTCGGTCAGCGCCGCATGGAACTCCGCCAGACCACGGCTCACCACGGGCAGCATGGCCGCCTGCTGCGGCAGCACGTCATCGTGATGATCCCAGCCGCCGAAGGTGATGAAGAAGGTCTGGCGCGTCACGTTCAGCCGGTCGCCGACGCTGATGAGCCTGGCGATCTGGGCCAGCGCCTCCGACAGGCCGCTACCGGAGAACATGGTGCCGAGGGTCGGCGCCGTGTCGAGGGCGATCTGAACCTCACCCGCCGCATCGATGGCATCGCGCAGCGAGGCCGCGTAGGTCCGCCGGAACGGATCGGCGTAGTCCGCCGCGAGCAGCGCATCCACCGCGCTCGTGAAGAGCGCGCTGCCTTCGTCGTTGCTGTCGTAGCCGGCGACCTGGCGCGCACCTTCCGTGGCATCGAGGCTGTAGCTCGAAACCGTCGTTCCGGTCTGAAAGACGTTGGTGCCGGACAGCGAGATGTTCATGGATACCGGGCCCGAGGGCAGCGAGGGCTGCAGCACGTCTGCCATCCGGCCCGCCACCCCGGTTGCGATGCGCCGATCGGGCACGGACGTCTGCCACTGGGCGATCTGATCCGCGTGTGAGAAGAGACCGAGCGGCAGCCGCAGGGTGCCCGCGTCGTAGCCGGCCCGATCCGTCGGCTCCGCCAGTGGCCCGACATTCGCCACGAAGGCCAGGTCGCCGAGGGCAAAGAGGTCCTGGACCTCGGCGAGCCCCGGATGCACGGCGAACTGCCGACCGTCGGGCCCGTTGTAAGTCAGCGGCAGGATCTCGGCCCGATCGAGCGCCAGATCGGAACGCATGCCGGCATAGGCGTCGTATCGCGCCTGATCGTAGGGTACGAGCATGTTGAAGGAGTCCGCGCCTCCAGCGAGCAGGATGCAGACCAGCGCCCGATAGTCGTCCGGCGGCGCCGCCGAAGCCACCCGTGCCAGGGTCGTGAGCTGGGTGGCGGCCAGCACGGAGACGGTGCCGTGACCGAGAAACCGTCGGCGGGAGAAGCGCGCCATCACGCCCCTCCCTGCACGGCATAGTCCGGCGACGACAGCGCCAGGTAGAGCGCCACCCGGGTGCGCAGCAGCAGGTCGGCGCCCAGCGGTTCCAGTGCCGTGCGGATAATGCTGCGCGTGTCCTCATCCATGCCACCGGCGAAGAACACCAGATCGATGCGGTCGAGCAACGCATCGGGCTCGGCCGCGAGGCTCTGAAAGTCGGTCAGATCGACGGTGATGTCGGCGAATCCCGCCGGTGTGTCCAGCGACTGGTCACCGAACAGCGCGTAGGCGACGAGGTTCGTCATGCCGACCACGGTGGAGGCGTTGGTGATCTGGAACTCCGGCGCCACCAGACCCGCATCACCCAGCTCCCCGGGCGGCGCGAAGAAGGGCGAGTAGAAATTGAATACGCTCGGCGCGCTCAGCACGTGCTGCTGGGTGAGAAACTGCGCGACGTAGCCGAGGCCGGGATAGGTCCCGTCGCTCCCGGTGACGTTCAGCCCCCGGTTCAGGGCGAGGTAGCGGAGAAACGGCTCGCGAAGCCGGATGCCGCCTTCCGCTTCCGGGTCCAGCAGGATCGCACGCAGCGTTGCCGTCATGTTCCCGCGCGGTGTGCTGCCGTTCCCCTCGAACGCCGCCGCCACCCGCGCCACGTAGGCGGGCGACGGATTGGAGGTCACGAGCCGCTGGATGAGCTGCCGACCGATGAACGGGCCAACGTTCGGATGCTCGAACAGGTTGTCCAGCGCATCTTCGATGTCCGCCATGCCAGTCTGACCTGCCGGCACGACCGCGCCCCGCAGGAGATGCTTCTCGCCCGCCTCGTGATAGGCCTCGAACATCACCATGGGCACGTGCAGGACGGGATCCGTGCGCCCGAAGTAGCTCGAGCCGCTGTTCGGCGTTTCGCCGTAGCTCAAGCCCGTGAAGATCTTTGCGAACTCCTGGATTTCGGGATTGCCGTAAGTGGGGATGGGTGCGCCGGTGCCGTCCAGACGCTGACTGCCGTCCGGATTCAGCTCGAAAAGCCCGATGGAGAAGAGCTGCATCACCTCCCGGGCGTAGTTCTCGTCCGGAAACGTGTTGTTAGCCGGGTTGTAGCGGGCGTTGTTGACGTGACTCAGATACACGCCCATCACCGGATGCAGTGTCACCGCGCGGAGCAGGTCGCGGAAGTTGCCGAAGGCGTGGGTCAGCAGGGTGTCGTAGTAGCTCGACAGCGCCAGCGGATTGATGAACAGCGTGTCGACGTTGTCGCTGACCACGAAGATCTGGGAGAGCGCATAGGCGACCAGCTGCCGGAGCTGATCCGGCGCGGTGAACGCCCGTTCCCAGAACGCGAAGCGCCGGAAGGTACCGGGCGGCGGGTTGGCGGTGACGTCGAAACCGTACTCCAGCAGGTAACGGCGGACGATGGGCTCGTGCAGACTCGGTGCCATGGCGAGCTGCCGGTCGAGCCAGAGATCCAGGCCTTCCCTTGCCGCCTCCTGGATGTCGCCGTAGGACGGGCCGAACGTGGTCCGTGCCAGCAGCTTCGACGCGGCCGCAAGCTCCGCCGCCGTGGGTGCGGCAGGCGTTGGTGGTGGTATTGGCTGTGCGGACCCGATCGGCGCAGGCGCGCTGTCGCCGCCGCCCCCGCCACCACAGGCGGCGAGCAGCACCACGAAAGCGACGCTGACGAGAACTCTCACGGCACGATCCCCCTGCTGGGACGATGACTCCGGCTGCGGCTGCCCGATCGCATTCGACCAACTTACCCCTTTCCGGCTTTCATGGGAAAACGGCTAAGCTGGCGCGTGTCAGACAAGCGAGGCACCACCATGAGCAAACCCTTTCTGCTCGCAACCGCCGCAGATCGGATCGGCGAGAAGCTGGGTGTCAGCGACTGGGTGTTCATCGACCAGGTCCAGGTGAACGTCTTCGGCGAGGTCACCCGCTGGCGCACGCCCGGCCACTGCGACCCGGAGTATGCAAAGACCACCCGCTATGGCGGCACCCTGATGCACGGCTTTCACATGGTGTCGCTGCTCTCGCACTTCTATCGGGATGCGAAGCTGTGGCCGGAGGACGGCAGAAATCCGCTCAACTACGGTCTGGACAAGGTTCGGGTTCTCGAGCCGGTGGTGATCGGCGACGGCGTGCGCCTGCGCTCCCACATCACCCTCATGGACGTGACACCCAAGCCGGCGGGCGAGTACCTGCTGAAGACGGCGCACGAAATCGAAGCCGCCGGCGTCGAAGGCCGGGTGCTCTACGCGGAGTATCTGACTTACTGGTTCCCGAGGGGCTGACCTTTCGAGCGCGGCCGTCGCGACGGGCCACGCATTCCAACGCCAGATCAAACGCCTGCTACCACCCGCGCAAGTGACTCTAGGCTCCCGTAGTGCGCCCGGCAGTCCTGAAGCCGGCCTGCTACGTCCTTTAACAAATACGTCTTTTGACAAATAAGGAGCTGAAAATGAGAGATTCCCTGGCACTCGCCTTGCCGAAACTGACCATCAAGCTGCCCATGATGCTGGCCATGATGGTGTCCGCTGTGATCGCCTTCGCAGAAACCCCGACCCGGTCCGACACGGCACTGGCCATCCGCGCAGGCGAGCCATCCCTCACCTGGGGTCCCTGCCCGGCGTTTTTCAGCAGCACCTGCCGGATCGCCGTGCTGCATGGCGATCCGGGCCAGCCCAACGCGGACGTCTTCTTCCGGGTGGCACCGGGAGACGAGCTGCCGCACCACTGGCACTCGTCCGCGGAGCGCATGGTGCTCGTCGCCGGCCGGCTCTCGGTGCAGTACGACGGCCAGGCAGCCGTGGTGCTGGAGCCGGGTATGTATGCCTACGGCCCGCCGAAGCTTCCGCACGTCGGCCGCTGCGAGAGCGACGATGCCTGCGTTCTGTTCATCGCCTTCGAAGGACCGGTGGATGCCTTTCTGAAGGAGTGAGCGCTCCCGAAGGAACGACGCTTCCCGAAGTGCAACGGGGCGGTGGTGTTGATAGCCTGTCGGCGTGTGTCATTCGAGACAGGCCCCAGTGAGCATTCCACGCGCCACCACCCTTTCCTTCGTGCTGATCGGCATTCTCGGTTGTGCCGGTAATCCGGACGCCAAGCCCCGCTGGGTGGAAGCCTCGGGTGCCGACATCCCCGGTTACGAGACGTTCGGCTGGCTCGACCGTTCGGGTCAGCCGCCGGTGACCATCCTCGACAACCAGATCCGCGACGCCATCCGTGCCGACCTGCTGCAGAAGGGGTACGTCGAGACGGAGGATTCGCCCGACTTCCGGGTCGGTCACGAAACCTTCGAAGCCGCTGCCGTCCAGCAGGGCAATCCCGTGCGCATCGGGATCGGCGTCGGATCCTGGGGCGGCAGCGGTGGCGGCAGCGTCGGCACGTCCATGGACGTGGGCGACAAGGAGAAGGTCGTCCAGCAGCTCACCATCACCATCCGCGCCGTGGATACGGACGACGACCGCGAAGTCTGGATCGGCACGACCGCCCCCATGGGCGACCGCCCGGATACCCCGACCGTGAACAAAACGGTCGGAGGGGTCATGAAGGGCTTTCCGGGCAGAGGCGGCTGACGAAAGCGTGCCGGCTCAGCCCGCTTCGAAGGCGAGCGGTGCCAGATAGACGCCACCCATGCCCCAGCCGCAGCTCGACACGTAGGTCGCTCCGCTGCCGGTGGTGATCACCTCGGCCGCGTGCGCGGGGATGGTCGCGATCCGGTGCTCCTCGCCGAACGACAGCGGATCGTCGCTCTCGTACACGGCGGTCTCGATGTAGCGGCGGTTCGTGCAGACGAAGAGCAGAAAGCTGCCGCCCCGCTGCACCACGAACGGCGATTCCGTCGGACCGCCACCCGTGCCCGAGCGCGGGCTGACGAACACCGTCTGCGGATCGCCCCAGCGCACGAGGTCGTCGCTGACGACCACCTTGACGGTGTGCTGCCCGCCCGCTGGCGCGCTGGTGGCGGTGTAGTAGAGATACCAGCGATCGCCGATGCGGATCACCATGGGGTCGCGCGCCTCGTAGCCATCCTGCAGCAGCGGGTTCGCCCGGTGCCTCTCCCAGTGCCAGAGGTCATCGGACGTGGCCAGCTGGATACGGAAACGGCTCGGATCACGGTCCCCGCCGCAGTAGAACATCCAGTAGCGGCCGTCATGGCGGATGACATGGGGTGCCCAGACCACGGTTTCGCCGATCGACTCGTCCCGGTGCATGACATCGTCCTGCCGGGTCCAGGGACCTTCGATCTCGGGCGCCGTCACGTGTGTCAGGAACACTTCCTCGAACGGCCGGAACGGATTCTGCTGGGTGATGCCGAACAGGTGCCAGCTACCGCTCGCATCCTGCACGAAGGTATGGTCGTTGACGTACCAGGCGTAACCCCGCTCGAGACGGGCGGACGGATCGTAGATGCGGAAGAAATCGTCGGTGACGATGGGTCGGATCTTCACTCCACTTACTTCCGCAACGTCCTGGCCATGAGCGGATTCTACGCGCTGCGGGGACCGCAGGCGCCTGCCTGCGACCCCCGATGCCGGGGCCTGGACGCGGGGCGCTACCGCGCGCTCACCTTCAGTGCGCGCAGGTGATTGAGGTTGGTCTGCGCATTGGCGTTGTCATCGTCCAGCTTCAGTGCCCGGGCGAAGTCTTCCTCCGCCGCCGTCAGGTTGCCCTGCATGGCGAGCACCACACCCCGGTTCGACAGCACCACGGACTCGTTCGCCCGCCTGGCCTCGAAGGTCAGCGGCGACAGGTCCGGCAGCTGGCGCAGCGCCCGGTTGCAGCTCTTCAGGGCCTCGGGGAGGGATTCGACCATCAGCAGCCCGACGCAGCGATTCGCGTCCGTCGCGAATCCGGTCGACTGGAAACGCAGCCCGGCCTCCTCGCTGGCCGACTGGTAGTCACCCTCCATGAGAGCCTCGTATCCCGGGGCGCTCTTGAAGGCGGACACGCGGTACTCGGCCTGCGCGCCGGCCGCCGAGCACAGCACCACCGCCGCGGCGGCGAAGAGCGTTCGTTTCACCATTCCATGTCCCGTTACCATTTCATACTCCTTTGATCTTTGGGGGAGAGCGGATGCAGCATCTGCATCACGGGTAACAGGCTAGAGAGCCGGACGCGGCGCGACAAAGTATGTCTTTGCGTCGCACGGCTGCAGAAAAATCATCCGAAATCCGTGAACGTCTCCACGATCCAGCGCATCAGCCGCTCGCTGGTTTCCGGATAGCGGGTGCTGTCCGAGACGGCAACGTGGTAGTAGTCCGATGTGATCAGATCCGGCTCGAACAGCCGTGTCAGCGTCCCGGAGTCGAACCAGCCATGACTGATCGGCATGGGAATGAGCGCGATGCCGGCGCCCTGCTCGGCAGCTCTCGCCAGCGCAAACATGCTGTCCACGGTGATCACCTGCCTTGCCTGCGGCGCCGGCACGCCGGCGAGCTCGGCCCACTGATGCCAGGCGTGGGGTCTGGCCTGGTGCAGCAGCAGCGTCGCCTCCTCGAGCACCCTGATTCCCCGTGCCGCGAAGCAGGGATGACGCGCCGCACTGCACGCAGGTACGTAGCGGATCGGGAACAGCTTCTCATGCTGCTCGAACTCCGGCGTCTTGCGGGTGAGCACGATGTGCACGTCCGCTGCCGGTGGCTGCGAGTCCCCCGGGCCGAACGAGTCGATCTGCAGATCCACGTCCGGATGCCGCTCGGAGAACTGTGCCATACGCGGCACGAAGAGCTCGCTGGCGAAGAACTCCGGCATGTGGATCCGGATCTGCACGCGCGCCGGTCTGGTCCGCAGGTTTTCCGTCACCTCGTCGATACGGCTGAGCAGCGGCCCGATCGTTTCAAAATAGGCGAGACCCTGGGTGGTCAGCGCGATGGACCGCGTGCCACGCTCGAAGAGCTTCACACCGAGGTAGTCCTCGAGGTCGCGGATCTGATGACTGATGGCGGACGCGGACAGACACAGCTCGTCCGCCGCGTCCTTGAAACTTTCCCGGCGCGCGGCCGCACAGAACGCTCTGAGGCCACGATACTGCATGGGCACGAAAGCATCTCCGATCCGGCACCGATGGGCACCTTCCATGGAGCAACTACCATGCCAGCGGATTACGACCGCCGTGCGACAGATCCTGTCCAGTTACCGGACGGCTAGGATACATAGTGGTGCGTCCTCTACCGACGTGAACCAGGACGGTGCCGGGCACGCCGCGGCGGCAGCGCCGTGCGCGCCTGGCTTCACGCCGCCCGGCATTCATGATCGAATGCGCCGCCATGCCCCTGCTGCGCCTACAGAATGCCGAGCTCGCCTTCGGCCACGTTCCCCTGCTGGACGGTGTCGACCTCGTCGTCGAGCCGCGCGAGCGCGTCTGCCTGATCGGCAGGAACGGCGCCGGCAAGTCGTCGCTGCTCAAGGTCATCGCCGGCGAGCAGCCATTGGACGCCGGTGACGTCTGGCGATCTGACGGGCTGAACATCGCCAGGCTCGCCCAGGAAGTGCCCGACACGGACTCACTCACTCTGTATGAGGTGGTGAGCGCCGGTCTCGGTGACTGGAGCGCACTGCTCAACCGATTCCACCAGGCCGGAGCCGCACTGGCCGAACGCGGCCGGGAGCTGAGCGAAGCGGAGCTCGATGCCTACGGAGCCCTGCAGTCCCAGCTCGAGCACGCCGGAGCCTGGGAGGGATCGCAGCGGGTGGACACGGTGTTGAGCCGCCTGTCACTGCCCCCGGACGCCCGCATGTCCGAATGCAGTGGCGGGCTACGGCGGCGAGCCATGCTCGGCCGGGCGCTGGTCGGCGAGCCGGATCTGCTGCTGCTGGACGAGCCCACCAACCATCTGGACATCGAGGCCATCGAGTCGCTGGAAAGCGCGCTGCTGGATTACCCGGGCGCGGTGCTGTTCATCGCCCACGATCGCACGCTGATCGATCACCTGGCGACCCGCATCGTCGAGCTCGACCGGGGCAGGCTTCGCTCCTACCCCGGCAGCTTTGCCGCCTACCAGGCCCGTAAAGCCGCCGAACTCGATGCCGAGGCGGATGCGAATCGGAAGTTCGATCAGAACCTGGCGCAGGAGGAGGCCTGGATCAGACAGGGCATCAAGGCCCGGCGCACGCGCAATGAAGGTCGCGTGCGCCGCCTGGAAGCCATGCGCCGGGAGCGTGCCGGACGGATCGAGCGGTCCGGCAGCGTGCGCATGAACGTCGCCAGCGGTGAGCGTTCCGGCAAGCTGGTCTGCGTCGCCGAGGACGTCACCTTTGCCTACGACGGCACACCGGTGATCGATCACTTCTCCACCGTCCTCCTCCGTGGCGACCGGGTCGGCATCATCGGTCCGAACGGTTCCGGCAAGAGCACCCTGCTGAAGCTCCTGCTCGGTGCACTCGAGCCCGACTCGGGCACCATCACCCGGGGCAGCCGCCTGCAGGTGGCCTACTTCGACCAGGAGCGGGCGGTCCTCGACGACGAACGCACCGTGCGCGACAACCTGGCCTGGGGCACCGATCAGGTGGAGATCAACGGCAAGTCACGCCACGTGATGAGCTACCTGGCCGACTTCCTGTTTCCGCCCGCGCGGGCGAACTCCCCGGTGAAGACCCTCTCCGGCGGGGAGCGCAATCGCCTGCTGCTCGCGAAGCTCTTCGCCCAGCCGGCCAACCT
This sequence comes from Pseudomonadales bacterium, assembly GCA_050185825.1. Lineage (GTDB taxonomy): Bacteria > Pseudomonadota > Gammaproteobacteria > Pseudomonadales > Azotimanducaceae > SZUA-309. The sequence continues at coordinate 190,213 of JBFWZA010000003.1, forward strand.
GCTGGTGCTCGACGAGCCGACCAACGACCTGGACATGGAGACCCTCGAGCTTCTGGAGGAGCTGCTGGCCGACTACGACGGCACCCTGCTCCTCGTCAGCCACGATCGCAGCTTCCTGGATCGCACCGTAACCAGCACGCTGGTGCTGGCCGGCGACGGCCGGGTCGAAGAGCACGTCGGCGGCTACAGCGACTGGGCCCGCTTCCGGGCCGAACACGCAGACGCCGCCACCCGCCCGGCAAGACCTGCGGCCGAGGCGCCCCCGCCGCACACCGCCCGGAAGAAGAAGCTCACCTACAAGGAGCAGCGGGAGCTGGAGTCGCTGCCGGAGCAGATCGAAGCGCTGGAATCGCGACTCAAGGACATCGAGGCCCGGGTGGCGGATCCCGACCTCTACCAGGCCTCCCGGGACGTCATCACGGAGGCGATGCGTTCGCTGGAGGAAACGCAGTCCGCGCTGCAGCAGGCCTACGACCGCTGGGCGCAGCTCGAGTCCCTGCAGGATCCGTGAGCCTCAAAGCCCACCGGGCAGCACCACGCTGAACTCGATGGCGGCGAGTTGCTCCGGCGAGCGGCCCACGGATCTCAGAAACGGCAGCCAGCGCGGATCATCGCGGACGTTGTCGAACAGCATCTCCACGCCCACGTCCGTCAGTCCCGGATCTCCCTCGGCAGCCGCCTTTTCCAGCCAGACGAAGGTGCCATCCGCATCTCCGCGGTAGGCCCGCAGGTAGGCGATGTTGTACGCCGCATCCTGGCCGTGCCGGTCGACGAGCTGCTGCTGGATCCGGTCCGCTTCGGCCACCTGGCCGAGCGCATGCTGGGCCATCGCCTCACCGGTCAGACGCAGCACGTCCAGAGGTTCCTGCTGCATGGACGCCAGCGCCGCCGCGTAGTCACCCTTCAGCAGATATGCCATCCCCATGTGGTACGGCACGCCGAGCCGGCCGGGGCTCAGGCGCAGCGTCGCGCGGTAGGCTTCGATGGCGTCATCGAGCCGCCCCGAGTACAGATAGCTGCCGCCGAGGTTGAAGCGGCTCACCGGATTGACCGGATCCCGCGCGATGGCCCACTCGTCGAGCGTCACGCAGTCGTCGAGCCTTCCAAGGCTCTTCAGCAATGCGGTCGCGTTGCCGATGATGCGATCGTTGCCGGGATCGAGCGCGAGCGCACGCTGGTAGTGCCAGGCGGCGAGGGCCAGGTCGTTGTCGCGAAGCATGGCGATCCAGCCGAGTCGGGCATGCGCCGGGCCGAACTGCGCATCCACGGAGAGGGCCTTCTCGGCCGCCACCCGGGCCAGCGCCATGCCTTCCTCGAAGGGGAGCAGGCCCTTGTTGGCCTGATTGAGCCGGATACCGGACACGCCGTCCCACGCGGGCAGGTATCCGGAATCCAGAGCCAGCACCCGCTCGAAGAGCGTCAGCGCCTCGGTGTAGCTCTCGGCGCTGCCGAGCCGCGCAACGCTCCGCGCCTGCAGAAACAGCGCGTAGGCCTCCGGCACGGTTTCCGGTGTGCGCTGTGCTTCGCCGGCCAGCGTCAGCTCGAGCTCCGAGACGACGCTGGCCGCGAGCTCGTCCTGGATGGCGAAGATGTCATCGAGCTGCCGATCCCAGGTCCGCGACCACAGGTGGGTGTCCGTGCGGGCATCGATCAGCTGCGCGGTGATGCGCACCTGGCTGCCCGACTGCCTGACGGAGCCTTCCAGCACGTGGGAGACGTTCAGCTCCTCGGCAATCTGGCCGACCTTCACCTCCTTACCCTTGTAGGAGAAGGCGGAGGTCCTCGAGATGACCCGCAGGTCGCGAATCCGCGACAGCAGATTGAGCAGCTCCTCCGAGATGCCGTCCGAGAAATACTCCTTGCCCGGGTCTCCGCTCATGTTCACAAACGGCAGCACGACGATGGAACGGGCGAAGGTGGCACCTGAAGAGGGGGCATCCCGGTCGGGCGCGGAGTCCACCACGTCCCGGACCGGCGAGCGGGCCAGTTCGAATGCCAGAACCGCCACGGCAAGTATCAGCGCCAGCAGGATGATCCGGTCGAGCCACTTGCCGACGGGCGCGTTCGCCACATCCACGTCGACCGGCACCGTCTGCCTCCGCACCCCTTCCGGCGTCAGCCTGAACAGCCAGGCGGCAATCAGCACCGGCGCCAGCCCGGCCGTGAAGCCGATGGTGACGACGCGGACGGCGTCGGCGCCGAATCCGAAGGCGGGAAAGATCGTTTCCACCACCTGAATCACCAGCCAGGCGGTCAGCAGGTAGGCTGCGCCAACGCGGAAAACCTGACGGCGTTTGAGCTCCGAGAAAAGTGACACGATCGCCACAACCCCAATCGGCCGGGTGGGATTCTATGCAACGGCGTCCGTCCAGGCGATAGGCCGGCGTGCCGAACGCCACGGCGGGCGCTGATATCATGTGCCCGTGAAAGCACCCGTCCGACTCTGGCCGCATCACCTCAGCGAAGCCGAGATCATCGAGCGGCTGGAGGCCAGGCTCGGCATCCTGCACGCACGTCGTCGGCTCGACGTGGAGGTCGCGCACGAGGCCCGCGTGTTCGGGGGTGGGTTCAGCTTCTTTCACCTCGAGAACTGGTACTCGGTGCACGCGCTCATCCGCGGCGGGCTCAAGCTCACCGGCCTCTACGGCCGCGCCGAACGCAATACGCTGGGCATCCGCATCGTCGAGAATCACGTCACCCTGCCCGCGCTGCCGCGTGCCTTTGCCGGATTCCGGATCCTGCAGCTCTCGGACCTGCACATCGACATGAACGAGGCCGTCGCCCACGCCATCATCGAACGCGCTCGAACGGTGGACTACGACCTCTGCGTGCTCACCGGCGACTACCGGTTCCGGACCTTCGGTGACGTGGGCGCCTGCCTCGATGGCATGCGCCGCCTGCGCGGCAGTCTCACCGGCACGGTGCTGGCCGTGCTCGGCAACCACGACAGCGTCGCCATGCTGCCGGAGCTGGAGGACATGGGCATCCGGCTGCTCATGAACGAAAGCACGAGCTGCGAGCGGGGCGGCGAGCGCCTGTATCTGGCGGGGATCGACGATGCGCACTTCTTCGCCGTGGGCGACATAGACAAGGCGCTCGCCGGCATACCCGACCAGGCACCCGCGATCCTGTTGAGCCACACGCCGGAGGTGTATCGGGACGCGGCTCGCGCCGGAGTTCGGCTCATGCTCTCCGGCCACACTCACGGCGGGCAGCTCTGCCTGCCCGGCGGCCTGCCCATCACGCTGGACGCGCGGATTCCCCGACGGCTGGGCCGGGGCGCCTGGCGCCACGGGGACCTGCAGGGTTACACCTCACCCGGCACGGGCTCCTCCGTGGTCGGCGTGCGCCTCAATTGCCCACCGGAGATCACCGTGCACGTGCTGCAGCCTGCCGAGGGTCAGTAGGGCCGGTCGCGGATCCCCAGCCGGAACATCACCCGGGACAGCAGCAGCTCGCCCACGGTAAAGAGGCCGACGAGCAACAGGACACCCCACGCATCCACGCCCAGCGCCTCACGGTAGAGCCAGATCGGCAGCAGCGCTTCGGGAATCTGGTCCAGACCCAGCGCCTGACCACTCGACGGCACGGAGAGCCTGCGCTTGATAAAGCTCGAGAGCAGGTCGCCGGCCATGGAGGCGGCAGCGAAGCCCGCGCCCAGGGACCACGGCAGACCGAGCAGCACCGCAACCAGGGCAGTGACGGCGAGGCTCAGCAGCAGCCCGCGCACCGTCTTGCTCGGTCCGAGCAGCGGCCGGCCATCGATGAACAGGCCGCCGCCATCGATCGGCACCGCGAGCCGGCTGCCCAGCAGGCGCTTGCCGAGCACGGGCGAGCCGTTGGCGGCGAGCAGCAGGAGCAGCACTTTCAGAGCAAGGATCGGATCCGGCATCGGCCCAGTGTACAGACCACTGGGGATTCCAGCCGCCGTAGGGCACACTCCCCATCGGGGCAAGGTCGGAAGGGGAGCTTCCATGGAATTCGGTGTTCATCTGCCGCAGCTCGGACGCAACGTCGCGCGGGAACCGCTGATCGATTTCGCCCGGGCCATCGAGGCGGCCGGCTACGATTCCGGGTGGGTGAGCGACCACGTCTGCTGGCCGGCGGAGATCGCCTCGAAGTATCCCTACACCGACGACGGCTCCTTCGCGCCGGCGCCGGACATGGGCTGGCTCGATCCCATCGGCACCCAGCTCTTCGTCGCCGGCGTGACCAGCACGCTCCGGCTCGGCTTCACCGTGCTGATCCTGCCCTATCGGCAGCCGGTGGTGACCGCCAAGCAGCTCGCGACGCTGGACGTGCTGTCGAACGGCAGGCTCATTCTCGGCTGCGGCGTCGGCTGGATGGCGGAGGAAGCGGCCATCCTCGGCATGCCCTGGGACCACCGGGGTGCGCGCACCAACGAGCAGCTCGAGCTCTTCGCGCGTTTGTTCGGGGAAGCAGTACCCCGCTTCGACGGCACCTACTACCAGCTCCCCGAGGTCGGCTTCGAGCCGAAGCCCATTCAGTCGCCGGTGCCGGTCTGGGTGGGCGGCAACACGGACGCCGCCTATCGCCGGGCCGCCCGCTACGGTTCCGGGCTGCACGCGGCCTTCGAGCCGAAGGCGGTGGTCGCCGACGCCTGGCGGCAGGTGCTCGCGCATACCGAGGCGCTCGGTCGGGACCCCGGCGGGATGACGCTGTCCATCCGGCTGTATCTGGACCCTGCCGGCGCCATGGAGCCCGCCAAGTCCATCGCCGGCTCGCCCGCCGAGATGACGGATCAGGTGGCGGCCTGGCGCGAGATCGGCGTCAGCCACCTGGTGCTCGATCCGGTGGCACGCGGCGGCATCGAGGGGCGCCGGGACGCGGTGCTCGCCTTTGCCGAGACGGTCATGCCGTCGTTCGGGAGCTGAGTGATGACGCGTATCGGCTGGACCTGGCTCGGACTCGCGATCGTTTATGCGATCTTCTTCATCTGGTACACCTCGTTCGGCGGGCCGCTCACGGAAGCGGAAATCGAAGGCTACCTCGATCGGTTCGAAGCCCGGAATCCGCCGCCGTCCGAAGACATGCTCGAGACCCTCCGACGCTTCATGGAAGAAGACACGGGTGACGACTTCGTGATGATCAACGTCATCGACCTCTACGAGACCCCGGTTGCGATGGAAGGTCTGGAGGCGGGCGCCACCGGCAGCGACGCGCTGGGCGAATACATGGCCTACATGTATCCCGCGCTGTTTTCCCGAGCCTCGCATCCCGTGCTCTTCGGTCAGGCGGCGGCGCCCGCCATGGACCTGATGAATGCGCCCGGCATGTCATCCTGGACCCAGGGCGCCGGCATGCGTTACCGGAGCCGCAGAGACATGCTGGAGATCGCCACGAATCCCGCGTTCGCCGGAGCGCACGCCTTCAAGATTGCCGCCATGAAGAAGACCATCGCCTTCCCGATCGATCCCTGGCTGTCGCTCGGTGATCCGAGGCTGATCCTGGCCCTGCTGCTGGGTCTGGCTGGAGCGCTGGTGAGCTGGCGGCTGTCCGCACGGCGGAGCTGAAGCGCCGCCCCGCCCAGCCACCGTTCGTCGGAAAGTTAAGAACCCCTCTGGCAGACCGTTTTTGCCGGCGCTAGGATTGCGCACCGCTCGCAGGAGTATGCGGGTACGCACACTATCACCCGAATCGATTTCATGGGCCGCCGCCACCTGGCGGCTGGCACCTCCCTGTTTCTCGTGCTGGCCTCACTGGTGCTGCTTGCCGTGAGCGGCCTGAACTTCGGGCTCGACTTCACGGGCGGCACGCTCGTGGAGCTCCGGTTCCAGAGCGCGGCGCCCGTCGATGCGGTGCGCATCGAGCTCGCAGACAACGGCTTCGCCGACGCGTCCGTGCAGCACTCGGGAAGCGATCATGACGTGCTGATCCGGATCGGAGCGCGGGCCGATGCCGAAGCTTTCGAGCTCGGCGATCGAATCGTTTCGCTGCTCGCCGGGAATCATCCCGGGGTGGTGCTGGTGCGCTCGGAGTTTGTCGGCCCGGCGGTCGGCGAGGATCTCCGGGAGTCCGGAGGGCTCGCCCTGCTCTTCGCTCTGGCGGCCACCGGCGCCTACATCGCCTGGCGTTTCACGGGCAAGTTCGCCATCGCTGCCACGGTCGCGCTGGTGCACGACGTCATCATCAGCCTCGGCGCCTTCGCCCTGTTCCGCTGGTCGTTCGACCTCGCGAGCCTGGCGGCGCTGCTGACCGTCATCGGCTACTCTCTCAATGACACCATCGTGATCTGCGATCGGATACGGGAAAATCTCCGCCGCCTGCGCCGGGCGTCCCTGATCGAGGCCATCGACCTTTCGCTCAACCAGACCCTGGAACGGACGCTGATCATGTCGGGCACGACGCTCGCAGTGCTCATCTCGCTGCTGCTGTTCGGCGGCGAGGCGCTGCGCGGGTTTTCCGCGGTGCTGACGGTGGGCGTGATCGTCGGTACCTACTCGTCCATCTACGTCGCCGCGGCCTATCTGGTGTGGTCGAAGCTCTCGGCCACCGATCTCATGGTGGAAGTGCCCGCCGACTGAGCCCGGCGGTGGTAGCATCCCCGAGAGGGGGAGCACCACCATGAGATATCCGAACGTCGTTCTGACGGTTGCATTGCTGTTCACGTTGAGCGGCCTGGCCGTGCGGGCAGAGGCCGAGCCCGGCAACTGCGCCGCGCTGCTCGAACTGGCCGACCTCACGCTGATCCGCGCACAAACACGCACCACGGAAGCCGGCAACGGCTACTGCTACGCCCGGGGTCTCGGCCCGCGGGCGATCGCCTGGCACACGTCGCTGCCCGACGCGTGGAACGGCCGCCTGGTCTATCTCGGCGACGGCGGCCAGGACGGCGATCTGGACGAGGCACCGTTTCTCGTCGACGCCGGCTACGCCGTGGTGAACTCGAACATGGGTCACGACGACGGCATCGAAGGTCAGGCCTTCGGCTTCGACGACCCCGCCTCGGAGATCGATTTCGCCTGGCGCGCCCAGCATCTGGCGCTCAACGCCGCCAAACGGCTGATCGGCGCCCACTACGGTGAGCCGCACCACCACGCCTATCACTTCGGCTGTTCCACCGGCGGCCGTCAGGGGCTGCTTGCCGCGCAGATGCTGCCGGACGATTACGACGGCATCGTTGCCGGTGCGCCCGGGCACCTCTGGTACCCGCGCATGGCGCACCGGGTTGCCCTGATGCAGACCCTCTTCGCCGACGGCATGGCCGCGAATCCGGCGTTCGACGCGGACGGCGACGGCGTGCCGGAGAATCTCGGCAAGATCGACCTTTTGGCCAGGCGCGCGACCGAGGCCTGCGACGCCGCCGACGGCATCGAGGACGGCATCATCGAGCCGGCGCTCTGCCCGCTGGATGCCCGAACCCTGCTCTCCGGCATGCGCTGCGAGGCCGACCGGGATGCGGACGACTGCTTCACCGAGGCGCAGGTCGCCGCCCTGGTGCAGCTCTACGAAGGCAGCCGCAACAGCCGCGGCGAGATCGTCTACCCCGGTGCGCCGCTGGGATCGGAGCTGCAGTGGCCGGCGGTGTTCATTCCGCATGCCGGTAACGACCTCACCCCTTATGCGCTCATCTCCGGCGCGCAGGTGATCGGCTACCGATTCTTCGCCACGGATCCGGGCCTCATGCCGCCGGATCTGGCGGCAACGGACCGTTTGCTCGTCGCGGGCACGGCGGGTGTGGCTCAGTGGGGCTGGTGGCAGTTCGATCTGAACGACCTGGACGATCCCGACCGGCGCACGCCCGTCTTCGACCTGATGCAGGGTGACGAGGCCGACCTCAGGCCATTTCTGCTCGATCGCGGCGGCAAGCTGCTCATGTTCCACGGCCTGGCGGATGCGGTGATCCCACCGGAGCCGACACTGGATTACTTCGACGCGGTGGTGGAGACGACGTTCGCCGGAGATGCCGGTCGCGCAGTTGATCACGTGCGCCTTTACGGCGTGCCCGGGATGGCGCACTGCCGCGGCGGCGCCGGGCCACAGCCCGACTATGCCGACTGGCTGACCGCCCTGGTAGCCTGGGTGGAGGACGGCCGGCGGCCGGAGACCATTACTGCCCGGACGCTGGAGGATGGCCGACTGACGAACGAGCGGCCCCTCTGCCCCTATCCTGCGCGGGCCGTCTACACCGGTCCGGCCGGCACGCAGCACGACCCCGCGAACTGGCGCGAGCACAACTTCACCTGCCGGTGACGGCTGCCGTCCCCTGCCCCATGCCCGACCGCGATACGGTAGCGGGTGTGGACGACAGGGGGTGTGGAAGACCAACTGCAGTAGATCGACGAACGACTGGACCACAACGAACAGATGCTGGAACGGGCACCCCGGGACCGGGGTCCCGAAGCCAGGGTGACAAGAGAATGAAACTGTTGCTGGCGATAGTGGAAAGAGGGAGAAAGATACGTTGAGGCAGCTACAGAATCTCCCTTTGATCAGTCGGGTTGAGCAACATCAGCAAGCAACTGAGATGCGTTGTGAGAAAAGTATCGAAGGAACGCGGAGTATCTACTGAAACTTGTTGCGCGTCCGTCGGTGCGCTTGCCAACACTCCAGCCTGCCGAATGCACACTCATGATGCCAAAGAGAACTTCTAACGTCTCCGTCATAAAGATCAGGTGTTGTTCTAGAATCCTCTCTATCTTACGCGCTCCAGTTCCATGAACGATTTTGTTGCGTGACTTTACCGCCCACGCTATGACCGTTTCGCACGTCTTCCGGTCAAACGAATCCACGCCCTTCAATGCGTCAAGAACATCGTTCGTCTGACGCATTATCTTCGATTGCAGACTTTCTGAACCGACCGTTCCCAGAATCCCCCTGAGTCGCTGCTGCTCGTAGCTCTTCGGCATAGCTTGGAGCTTCTCAGTCGCGCTGTCGACCAGCTCCCGGATGCCGCTAGGCACGTCGACCTTCAGTGTTGTGTCGTACCACTCGAAAAGACTCGCGGCGCTTACCAGTCTATTGTGGTCGTAAAAATTCTCTTGCTTTAGGTTTGATGAGAAGCGGGAGAACGCAATCCAACGCTTTCGATCTTCGAGCGAAAACCAATTGGTAACAAGCTGCTCAAAAGCAGTACGGTCTATGCACGGGGACGCTAGCATGTCGAAACCTGTTAGATGGTCATCTGATCGTTCTGGCTCCTCAGCGTGCGATATTGTCAGGGCAATCTGCGTCCATCTATCGTCATCGCTCGCGCCCACCTTGATGATCGACACGTCAGATATTCCTTGAAGCCTGCCAGAGCAGATTTCAGTGAACTGCTTCACCCGATACATCAGGGTAATCGAATCTCGAATTGTCGCCGGCTTAGACAGTTCGATTTCGACCTTAATGTTGTTGGTTGCGGAGAATCCTTCGACGCTTGGAGAAGTGAAAGTAGGACGGTGGTATGCGGCAATCGTTCCGAATGTCGTCGTACTCTTAAAGATCGTTCCCGAGCCGACGAAACCATAGATCTCGGCGATTTCGTCGTCGTTAATATCGAGTAAGTCAGCTAGCGACTTCGAATCAAAGAACCGCCAGGGGCTATGATCCCAAAACAACGCCTTTGCGTCAGTCAGGCTAAAGGAAATTTTATCGACTACCTCTTCATCGATCGAACAATGGAAATCTCCGCTTGCAACGTAGTGCGGAAACACAACGCAGTAGTAGATCCTCTGTTTGTTCGACCCTGAACTGCCGCCACCGAAGTTGATGCATTCGAGCAAGCTAATGTGGCGGGCGTTTTCGTCAACGGCATGAATCTGGGCCGGTAGCGATGCTACCGGTTCTTTAGAGAAGACCGTCAATCGCGTTTTGCCACCGTCAAGCAACAGCGACCCTGACAGTGAATCGTCGTCAATCTGAATAAATACGTGCGTTGTCTTATCGGCATTGCTCGGCATTTTGGTTACTTCGATCGAAGCACTTGCGACATCTGACCTACTCTTTTTGCGCGGGCTGGACGTCGCCGCTCCTGATCGTCACGGGCAGCGACCCGGAACCTTCCAGAATATCGGCTGCTGCCTTCGCAATCCGCTGACCAGTTTCGTACTGTTCGTCGTCGACGATGGTGCGGACTTGCAGCTGCTGCTGCCCGGTCAGGATTCGAACAGCACCTGCCCGAATCAGCCGATTCTCGGCTTCTTGATCCCCGAACGCTCTCGGGTAGTAGATGGCTTTCTTTATGTCGACATCCCCGAAGTCGTAGCCCAGCTTATTCCCCATTTCCTGCAGCAGCTGCCCGGTCAGGTCATTCGTTCGATTCGTCCACACGATCATGGCTTGCTGGAAGTTAGGGTGGTTCACATCACTGGGCGTATCTTCAAAGTGGCTCAGCAGTGTTCGCCACTTGTCGCGGACTGGCTTGTACTTCGTGCCTTCGAAGATCAGATCGATGCTGTTCAGGGCAGCGACGTTGTCGGGTGCCAAGGTCGTCGCCCGACTTAACATCAGCGTGCGGAAGACATCCATCCGCCGCCGCGTCTTCTCCCTGCGAGCTTCAAGGTACTTCTCAATCTGCACGGCAGCGATGGGTCCGATGACGATTGCAATGATCGTCAGCCATGATGTGGCCGTGACGCTCCCTAACCATTCCCACATGATCGGTCCGGACCTTTTCTTGTCAGAAAAGGGAAATGTATCAGAAGACAGCTTCAGTCGCTCTTGGCTGCGACGGAGCCGGTCGCGGCGATTTGCATGATTGAGGGTTCGGGGTAAAACTTCTACAGGAATTCTGGGGGGCGGGTACGTTGAAGCGACTGTTCGTACTGGTACTTTCTGTCCAAATCGCAGCTCACGCTGCCACGCCGGACCATCCCACCCGGGAAATCCTCTTCCCGCAGCAGGGGAACATCAGCGGATCGCTGATCGATCTAGACTGCGATATTCACGACATTGAAACACTGGATTGCGATGTCATTCAGCTGGTGTTCTCCAAGCCGAAGATCGAAGGCACCCCATCTGACGAAGACATCGATTCCTTCATCGACGGTATGGACGAAATGATGTGTTCGGAGATGCGGCGCAACCAGCTGTCGCTGGATGACCCCAAGATTCAGGAAAAGCTGGCAGATGTCAGTCCCGCGGAGCTTCAGCAGATGGAAAAGTTCGCGGCATTCTGCCTGGACGAAGATCCGTCGACGCGCCGGGCGACAGTGCTGCAGCTGTTCGCCGAACGCAGGGAACAGCAGCAGAAGACCTGTTCGGTGATGCTACTGCGTAACGACGGCGAGCGATTCAGGTGGGACAGGAAGGTGGAACACTGGCGATCGGTCTCGGAAGCCAACACATGCGGTGCCGTTGTTATAAAGACCCTGAAGTCGGACGACGGGACGTGGTGGACCTACTCGTCGCAGACCATCGTGACCGAGCCGGATGACGACGTGGCTTTCTCGCTGGTCAGATGCGAGAAGATGAATGACGCTGAACCGCTGATCTGGGCTTCGAAGGGCAGCGCGATCCGGCAGAACTGCCAGATCATCGGCGAATCTTGGAACGAATAGGAGCATCGCCGATGGCGTTCTTGCTGCTTCACCTGCGAGAAGGTGTTCCCCACCGCAACCGAAAAGAAATGCCCGTCATGCGGCGGCACGAAGGGCAAACTGGATTCGACCGAACGCTTCAAGGAAAAGTTCGATGCGGGGGTCTACCGAAACCCGGACCCCAAGACGGGCAAACCCGTGTAGAGGAAAAAGTGATGCGCTGCGCCAACGTACAGTTTAAGGGCAAGATCGTAGGCCCGAAACCTCCTCTCCGACGCCAGGAAACACCGACGTGGCCGGCACGCGGAACGATCCTGCAAACTGGCGCAGGGAGAACTTCCGCTGCCGCTAATGGCCGTGCCGGGCGTTCCTGCCGGTCAGGCGCAGGCGGCGATTTCCCCATCGATGGCGAGGCGATAGGAGGGCCAGCGGATGCCGATGCCCTTCGAACGTGGTGGGACAGCCGTAGAGATGGCGTTACTTCGCGGGCCGTCGCGCCAATGCACGAGCCCGGCCAACTGAGTAGTGTCTCCAAGGGGCTCAGACTCACTGCGAGGCCGAGAATTAGCAAGCCCTTGATACCATAGACGAGCGACTTTTCTAGCTTGCCGGGGGAGGACCATGCTTGGGCCGGATTCAGATGAACGAACCTGCGACATATTCGTCTATGCGCGGCGAGGCAGCACAGAGACCAAGTTAAAGGACAATGGCGGCGTTCACCGCTCGCTAAGACTCAAGGGGTATGTCGACGACCCCGACATATCGATGAGTGGGCACCCGGGCCCTTTTGATGCGGGGGCATCTAAGCTCCACGAGAAAGCAGTGGACATCGAGGTTTCAGCGCCGCTCGACCAAGAGTGGCTCAGCAAGATTGCAGATGTTGGCGGGGTTCATAAGGCAATCGGCTACCTGTGGATTCGCGCAGAATCAGAGCCGCAAACCTATCAATCGGACGAAGGCGAATCTTTCGAAATCGAACCTATTCGAGTTGGATTAAACGTTAGCCTTGATGCGTTCAATGTAATCCTGGGCCAGATCAACGAATCCGAATCTCGACAGCGAATCACTCGGCTTCGGATAACCATTTCCGGAGATCTATTGCCAGAACCCGAAGACAGATTGAATTGGATTCGACCGAAACACTTGAACCTATCAGAGTCCAGCAGCTACCCCATCACTGGTTTCGACGTAGTGGAAACTCGGTACCTCGATTCCTCACAGGGTCGATTGAATCCTAGCTTTTCGCTGAAGGACGGATTGCACACCACAGATTTGACCTTCACGCTGACCTCATCCGAGGTAGAGATTGATGGACAGTCAGGCCAAGCAATCTCATTAAAATGTGAAGCCGATCTGCGACCTACTTCTATTTTGCGAGCGTATCAATCGCGTGATCTTCCTCCACCGCTCGTCGACATCCGCTTTGAACTGTCCTCACCAAAGGATGCTGGCGATGCTTCGGTAGCATCTGCTTTGGGAGAGTTTCACTTTTACCCAGGAGCGTCAGGTGACACAGCCGCAAAAGCACCTGGTTTTTACCGCCTAGATCAGACGCTCCCAACTAAGGGATCGGCGGGGAGCTTCGAAGTCAAGTTGTACTTCGTGGCGGGGGACGAGTGGAGGTTCTTGATTCCGTTTTTGTCAATTCAAGGCCAGAGATCTGTAGAAGTTGAGATGGTTCTTGTTTCTGAGTACCCCAACCTTCTAGAGGCTGAATCCCAGGTTCAAGGCACGATTCGTTATTATGCGTTGCGTTCCAAGAGCCGGCCGAAAGTGTAGTTGGTGTTGGATATCGAACCGGAACCGCCCCGCAGAGAAGTGGTCCCTGAAATTTGAACAATGACGTAAGGTGTAGCCGACTGGCATAGGAGCCCGCCTCTACGGGGTGCCCGGCATGGCGCACTGCCGCGGGGATGCCGGCACGCAGAACGATCCTGCAAACTGGCGCAGGGAGCACTTCCGCTGCCGCTGACGCCGGTGCCGAGCGATCCTGCCGGTCAGGCGCAGGCCGCGATCTCCCCGCCGCGGGCGAGCCCGAAGAAGCGCCGCACCCGGGTGGCGACCTCGCCGACGAACGCCGGCTCCAGGTGGATGTGGTGCGGCCCGGGCAGCCGCTCCACGGTCAGGTTCGGATGGTGCGCCTCGGCATCCGCGATCTCGCCCTGATACCACTTGTCTCCCTGCTCGGCCACCAGCAGCAGGGCCGGTGAGGCGCTGCTCTTCAGCAGCTCGTCGATGGTCTGCCGGGTGTGCCGCAGCGGCGTCGGGAAACGGATTCGCGGATCCGTCCGCCAGGTCACCCCGCCGTCCACCCGCTTGTGGCCCCGCTCCACCAGCACGATGGCCGCGTCGTAAGTCTGATCCGTGGCCTCCGTGACCCGCCGCGCCATGGTCTCGATGTCCGGATAGACCTTCGGCGCCTTGTCGTGCGCCGTCAGCATCTTCTCGATCGCCTCCCGGTTCTGGCCGATCCGGTCGTGAACGGAGACACCCCCCGTGGCGATGAAGCCGTCGATCAGCACCGACCGCTCGATCCGCTCCGGAAACATGGCGGCCAGCTCGCTGGCGATGCTCGCGCCCATGGAATGCCCGAGCAGCGAGAACCGCGCCCAGCCGAGCACGCCGGCCACCGCCATCACGTCCTGGATGTCCGTGAACGAGTGGTAGTGCACGCCGGGCGGCCGGTGCTCGGAATGGCCATGACCGGCGAAATCCAGTGCCACCAGATTCAGCTCCGGCAGCCTAGGCGCCAGCCGGTCGAAGGTGTTGGCATTGTCGAGCCAGCCGTGCAGCGCCAGCGTCGGCACGCCCTCCGGATCTCCCCAGCGCTTGGCCTCGAGCTTACGGCCGAACACCTCGAACGTAGCCGCTTCTCCCCGACGAATCTGGCTCGTCATTTCTGCCTCCTGGTCAAAAAAGCCGCTCAGTCTACTGGGTTGTGCGCATCGGCGCAGGTCCGAACCACCGGTACAATGGCGCGCCTGTGGAGGGCTGGAGATACCCCTGTGAACGTGCTTCCAAAGCGCATGCGTGCCGTCATCGGTGCCGAGCTCGGCCCTCCGGAGCACTACGAGCTGCTGGAAACCGACGTTCCAGAACCGGGCCCCGGCGAGGTGCTCGTCCGGGTCCGCGTCTCGGGTATGGGCTATGTGGACGGGCTCGTCTCCAGGGGTCTGTATCAGGTCAAGCCTACTGTGCCGTACTGCCCCGGCCTCGAGTATGCCGGTACGGTCGCCGCCGTCGGTGAGCGGGTGACGGATGTCGCCATCGGCGATACGGTGGCGGTTTCTGCCTTCGGCGGCGGCCTCGCCGAGTACGCCGTGGCCCCTTCGGCGGCCGTTGCGCGCCTTCCCGCAACCTTCGATCCCGGCGTCGCCGCCGGCTTCATCGTCAACTACACCACGGCCTGGCACGGGCTCATCGATCGCGCCGGCCTGCAGCCGGGCGAAACGGTGCTCGTGCTCGGCGCCGCCGGCGGCACCGGCATCGCCGCGGTGCAGGTCGCACGCCTCGCCGGCGCCCGGGTCATCGCCGGTGCGTCCACGGAAACGAAACGCGCCTTCGCCCTGGCGCACGGTGCGCATGAAGGGCTCGACTACAGCCGGGAAGACTGGCGCAGTACCCTGAAGTCCCTCACGGACGGGCGCGGCGTGGACGTGGTCTACGATCCGGTGGGCGGGGATCTGCTCGAGCCCGCCTTCCGCTCGCTCGCCTGGCGGGGCCGCCACCTGGTGATCGGGTTTGCCGGCGGCCGTATTCCAGCACTGCCGGTGAATCTGGCGCTGCTGAAAGGCAGTGCCCTCGTCGGTGTGGATTATCGGCAGTTCGGCTCCGTGTTCGAGCGCGAAGCGGCAGCGCGTATTCATCTGCAGCTTTTCGACGCGGTGGCGCGAGGCGACCTGAAACCGCCCCGGGGAACGAGCTTCCCGCTAGATCGCTTCCGCGACGCCATGGCGCTGGCAGCCTCGCGCGACGGGTTGGGCAAGACCACCGTCGAGATCCCGGATTGAAGCTCATCCCGACGACGCTCCGGCTGGATCACGAACAATCACTCTGAAGGAGGATGGACCACATGAAAGACCTGAAACTCGGACTGCAGATGGGTTACTGGGGCGCCGGACCGGATCCGAACATGGTCCGCATCGCGCAGGAGGCGGAGCGGCTCGGCTACGACGCGGTGTTCACCGCCGAAGCCTGGGGCTCGGACGTCTTCACACCGCTCGCCTGGATCGGCGCGCACACGCAGCGGATCCGTCTGGGCACCGGCATCGCCCAGCTCTCGGCCCGGGCACCCACGGCGACCGCCATGGCGGCGCTCACCCTCGATCACCTCTCCGGCGGTCGCGTGATTCTCGGCCTGGGCGTCTCCGGACCGCAGGTGGTGGAAGGCTGGTACGGCGCGCCTTTCGGGAAACCGCTGGCGCGCACCCGGGAATACGTCGGCATCATCCGCCAGGTGCTGGAGCGGAAGGAGCCCGTGGTGAACGGCGGCGAGCACTACCCCCTGCCCTATACCGGCGAAGGCTCCTGGGGTCTGGGCAAGGCGCTGAAATCCATTACCCACCCGTTGCGGCCGGACCTGCCGATCTTTCTCGGCGCGGAGGGTCCGAAGAACGTGGCCATGACCGCGGAGATCGCGGACGGCTGGCTGCCGCTGTACTACTCGCCCTACCGGCAGGCCGTTTATACCGATCAGATCGCGGGCGCGAAGCCGGGTTTCGAGATCGCCGCGGGCGTCTCCGTGATCATCAACGACGATGTGGAACAGGCCCTGGTGCCGCTGAAGCGCAACCTGGCGCTCTACATCGGCGGCATGGGCGCAAAGTCCCGGAACTTCCACAACGAGCTCGTCCAGCGGATGGGGTTCGAGGAAGCCGCGGCGAAGATCCAGGATCTCTACCTGGCCGGCCGGAAGGACGAGGCCGAGGCGGCGGTGCCGACGGAGCTCGCCGACGAGATCTCGCTGGTCGGATCGGTGGACCGGATCCGCGGCCGGCTCGAGGCCTGGCGCGACTCCCCGGTGACGTCGCTGCTGGTGTCCACCCGCAACGTCGACCAGCTGCGCACGTTTGCCGAGCTCGTGCTCGGCTGAACGCGCACGGTGGCGGAAGTACACTAGCACCCTCCAACCGTATTCAACCATCAAGGACACACCTATGCAGATCAAGAACCACAACGCCATTTTCGTCGGCGGTGCCTCGGGCATGGCGCTGGCCACCGCCGAGCTCTTCCACGAGCGCGGCGGCAACGTCGCCATCCTGGACCTGCCGAAGTCGAACGGTGCCGAGGTGGCGAAGCGCCTCGGTGGCACTTTCCACCCCTGCAACGTCATGGACTACGAGGGCACAGAAAAGGCCATCGACGAGGCCGTCGCCGCGCTCGGCTCCGTGCACTTCTGCTGCAACACGGCCGGTGGCGGGCTCGCCAAGCGGACGCTGACCAAGGAAGGCCCCCACCCGCTCGAAGAGTTCCAGCGGGTGATCGACCTGAACCTGATCTCGTCGTTCAACATCTCCCGGCTGGTGGCGGCGAAGATGGCGGAAAACGAGCCCAATGAGGAAGGCGAGCGCGGGGTCATCCTGAACACCGCCTCCATTGCCGCCTTCGAGGGTCAGATCGGCCAGGTGGCTTACTCCGCGGCCAAGGCCGGCATCGCCGGCATGACCTTCGTGATGGCCAGGGATCTGGGCAGCATGGGCATCCGCGCCAACGCCATCGCGCCCAGCCTCTTCGACACCGGCCTCACCCGCGGCATTCCGGAGGAGTTCTCCCTGGCACTGACCAAGGATGCGGCATTCCCGAAGAAGATGGGTAAGCCCATCCACTATGCCATCCAGGCCATCGCCATCTACGAGAACGCCATGATGAACGGCGGCACGGTGCGGGTGGATGCCGGCCAGCGGTTCGCACCCAAATAGAGAGCCCTTCCCGGCGGCGGCGGGATCTGCCGAGCAGACCGCCCCGCCGGGTAAACGCCCGCGCGCTAACCGGATGGCGCGCGCAGCACCCTGATCAGGTCTGTGACGGTGTCGATCACCAGCTCGGGCTGCTCGAGCTGGATCGGATGGCCGCTCTCCTCAGCAACGAAACGCTCACCCCGACTCGACAGCGCGGTCAGCTCCTGCTGCAGCACGTCCCACTCCCGGCGCATGGCGCGCGCCTGCTCGAGGGTCATGCCGAAGGTTTCATCGGCCTCCGGTTCCTTACCCTGTGACAGCACCACCAGCGGCAGATCGCCGAGCGACGCCGGCGGATCCACGTCGCGCACGTCGCCGGCGAAGGCCTGCATCTCGTTGCTGATGCCGCGGCAGTAGGTGGTGCGGTTGTACAGGGCCTTGAGCAGCGGCTTCGCGGTCTCGGGGATGCCGGGCTGGTCCGTGAGCATGTCCAACGCCCCCGACAGCCGCACCACGCCCACCGGCGCAAGCCAGCGGCACAGCGTCAGCATGCGCTCCATCTGCGACGGATCACCACTTTCCGGCAGCCGGTTGCCCTGCTGCTCGTGGGAGGAGTCCACCAGCACCATGCCGACCACGTCATCGGGGTAACGGCGGTAGTACTCGCGCACGTAGACGCCGCCCGCCGACATGCCAAGGAGCACGTAGGGCCCCTCGATCGGGGCGAGCCCGACGAGCCGGTGCAGCCGATCGGCAACCTCCCCGGCATCCGCCGGGTGGTGAATGGGCTCGCTCCAGCCCATGCCGGGACGGTCGTAGGTGCAGACCTCCGTCACCTCCCTGAGCCCGGCAGGCACCCTGCCCCAGCTCCAGGAGCCGGTGGTCAGGCCGGCTTCCATGAGCACGAGCGGACGACCGTTGCCCCGGCAGTCCAGGTGCATCTGCAGCCCGTCGACGTCCACCATGCTGCCCGGCGGTGGGAACCGCTGGAGATCAGACCGCTCGGCGAGCCACTGATATGCCGCGCCGGTCACGGAGAGCACGACGGCGAGCGTCACCAGACTCAGCAGGATCCGTTTCAGTATGCGCATGGTTCTCCCTGCTCCTCAGCTGAACAGCCCGTCACCCATGCCTTCCGCAATGGCTTCGGGATCCAGGTCGGCGAGCTCGCCCCAGAGATCGAAGTTGTGCTGGCCGACGAAGGCGGGCGAAAGGTACTCCGAGACCGGACGCTCGCCGTCCCAGAGCGCGGGGAAGGTGTCTGCCACCCGCTCGCCGAACGACTCGTGGGTCACCGGGCGCCAGTAGGCGCGCGCCTGGTGCTGAACGTCTTCCTCCGCCAGATGCCTGGCGTTCTGCACCCGGCCAGCCGGCACCCCGTGTGCCTGCAGGGTCGCCACGGCCGCTTCGGCCGGCTGAGCGCCCAGCCAGCCACGGAGCACGCCGTCTATCTCGGCACGCCGCACCCGCCGGTTCGCCTCCGAGGCGAGCGCCGGATCCTTGAGCACGTCTGCACCCACCGCGGCCACCAAGCCTGGCCACTGGCCGTCCCCGGTGACGCTCACGGCCACGTGGCCGTCCGCACAGGCATAAACCTCGTTGGGCACGTGATCGTGCAGCCCGTCCGCATTGCCCGACGGCGTGGCCAGGCGCGCATTGCTCAGATAATCCAACAGTGCCGGACCGATGCAGTACGTCCCGGTCTCGAGCTGCGCCATGTCGATGCGCTGCCCGAGGCCGGTGGTTTCGCGGGCGTGGAGCGCAGCGAGCACGGATACCGCGGCGCTGAAGCCGGCCAGATGATCGTTCAGCGAGAAGCCGCAGCCGACGTCACCCCGATCGGAGAAGTTGGTGAGATGGGTGATGCCACACAGGGCGTGCACCGTCGGGGCGTAGGAGATGACCTTCTTCCACGGTCCTTCGTGGCCGCAGCCCGACATCGTCACGTAGACGAGCCGCGGGTTCCAGGCGTGCAGCGTCGCCCAGTCGAGACCCCAGGAGGCCAGCACACCGGCGGCGAAGTTCTCGATCAGCACGTCGGAGCGCTCGATGAACTTGCGCACCACCTCGAGTGCCTGCGGGTGCTTCATGTTGAGGCTGACGTTGCGCTTGGCACGGCCCCAGACGAAGGTGAACGGGTGGTCGGGGGCATTCACGGACGTGGCCCGCTCCTCGGTCTGCACGCGGACCACGTCCGCGCCCAGATCGCCCAGCATCCGGGTGGCGAAGGGGCCTGCGAGCACCCAGGTGAAGTCGGCTATACGCAGTCCTTGCAGCGGCCGGCCCCGCGGCACGGCGGCACCGTCGGCCGATCTGTCGCGGGCACCCCAGCCGTTCAGCAGATCGTCGAGGGGAGCAGTCCCGGCAGCCGGCGGACCCGGCGGCCGGCTGGGGGTGTGACTGAAGGCGACCATGCCGCGCGGCTGCACCACCCGGGGTCCATCCCATGCGGTCGGCACGAAGAGCTTTCGAAACTCGAACTGAGGATTCTCTGCCACCTGCTCGATGTTCTGCACGCCGCCGAACGCCACGTGCCGCTCTTGCGCCTCCCACCAGAGCGTGTTCACGTCCTTGTCTGCCACCCAGCCGCGGACGGCGGCCATGATCTCGTCGATGTTCTGCACGGCCTCGGCCAGATCCATCGCCAGCCATTGCTGCGCAGCGTCCACACCGTCCTCTGCCATCCAGGCGAACAGCGCCGCCACGTCCGGCGTCGGCGTGATCATGGTGTAGCCGCCCCGGCAGGCCGCCAGGTCGTAGGCGTGCAGCCAGTGCAGCGCGCCCTGCCGCTCGGCGAGCTTCGGCAGCTCCGTGAGGTCGTCGAAGAACCACTGGAAGAACAGGTTCTCGATGGAGCCGGTCAGGGTCTCGTGAATGGACACGTCGACGTGCCGGCCGCGGCCATCCAGTCGGGCGGCGCGGACAGCGGCCAGCGCGCACAGGGCGCCCATGAAGCCCGCGTAGTTGTAGGCCTGCCGGCCCCAGGGATTGAGCGGCCGATCCGGCAGCCCGGTGAGCGCCAGGAAGCCACCCATGGCGGCACAGACCAGGTCCGAGGATTGCCAGCCGGCGAGGGGGCCGCTGCGGCCGAACGGGGTGATCGACACCTGCACCAGGGCCGGGTTGACGCCGAGCAGGTCGGCATGGTCGATGCCTCGTCCGGCCAGGAGCCCGGGCTTCGCGGTTTCGACGACGACGTGCGCTCGTTCCGCCAGTGACCGGTAGGCGTCTCTCCCTGCCTCCGTTGCCAGATCCAGCGGGTGCGAACGCTTGCCGCCGTCGTACCACCAGTCGAGCACCCCGCCGCGCGCCGCGGCCGCGGGATCCGCCATGGGAGCGCCCGGCGAGCCGGCCGGCGCGATGCGGACGACGTCCGCACCCAGCTCGACGAGCAGCTTCGTGCAGAAGCGGCCGCTGTCGTCCGTCAGGTCCAGCACCCGAAGTCCGTGCAGCGGCGCAGGCGCATCCATGTTCGTCATCCTTCCCCATTCGCGGCAGTTCTAGTGTACTGCGCCGACCGACAAGGAATCTTGGGTTGCACGCCCGGGCGCGGTAGGCTCGGCGAACCAAGAGGGAGGGGGAGAAGCCCATGGACGTCCGAGGCAAGGTTGCGGTGATCACCGGTGGCGCCAGCGGTATCGGCTTCGCCACCGCCAGACGGCTGGCGGAACGCGGTTGCCACCTGGTGCTGGTGGACATCGAGCCGGCGGCGCTCACGCGCGCGGCGGCCGAGCTTCAGGGTTCGGGCGCAAGGATAGAAACCCGAACCTGTGACGTGACCGACTACGACGCCATGGTCGCGCTGGCGGACGACGTGGTCTCGACCTTCGGCGGCGTGCACATCGTCTTCAACAATGCCGGGGTGGCCGTCGGCGGTCCCGTGGCTGAGATGAGCCACGACGACTGGCGCTGGATCATCGACGTCGACCTGTGGGGCCCGATCCACGGCGTGGAAGCCTTCCTGCCGCACATCCGCGCCGGCGGCGAAGGCGGCCACCTGCTCTTCACCGCCTCCTTCGCCGGGCTGGTGCCCAACGTCGGGCTGGGGCCGTACTGCGTGGCGAAGTATGGCGTGGTGGCGCTGGCCGAGGTGCTGCACAGGGAGCTGCGCGACGAGCACATCGGCGTGTCGGTGCTCTGCCCCATGCGGGTCGGCACCAACATCTCCCATTCGGAGCGCAACCGGCAGGCCCGCTATGGCGGTGAGGCGGCCTCTCCGGGGGTGGCGGACCAGGACGAAGCCAACACGGATCTCGCCGGACGCGTGCTCGACGTGGACGACGTGGCCACGGAGGTGCTCCGCGCCATGGACGCCAACGCGCTCTACATCCTGCCCCACGAGGAGAGCCGGCCGTTCATCCGCCGGCGGTTCGAGCGGATCGACCGGACCTTCGAACGGACCTCCGAACGGAAGTAGCGCGATGAGGTGGGAGCCCGTGACGGGCATCGAACCCTGTGCGCTCACGCGCCGCGAAGTCGCGCGGCGCTTCCGCGAGCTCGCCCGGGGCGGAGAGGGACTCAAACCCGCCGGTCGCGCGCGGCGCGCGCCCGAGCAGCTGCTCGCGTCACCGTTCGTGCCGAAACACAGGGTGATGCTCTTCGATGCCACCTACTTCCTGACCGATTTCTACCACGTGGAGGACCTCAACTTCTTCGTCGGCTACGTGCTGTTCGGCGAGGAGCGTGCGGATGCGGCTCTCTATCCACGCATCTTCTACAAGGACTCCTCGCTCGTCTGGCGTGTCGCGAGCCACCTGATCGACTCGGCCGAGGAGCAGTGGATCGGCAAGGGCGAGATCCGCGTGCATCGGACCAGCGAAGGCACCTGGATCTCATCCGACGAGAGCAGCACCAATCTGCCCTACGAGATCCAGACCGCGTTCGACGACATCAGCCGGCGCCGGCCTTCACGCAGGAACGCAGCGGCGCTGGCCCTGGTGCTGCGCGACGCACCCGCCGGCCGATTCGAGCCGTATGCGGACTTCCGCCGGCCCCGCCGGGAAGCCGCAGCCCGCTATCCCGTGAACGCTGGGCGCCCGATTGCCCGGATCACGAGGCCGGAAGATCCCCGCTCGCTGCAGTTCGCACGCGGATTCGAGCCCGACTTCGACCACGGCCTGCTGGAGATCGGCGCGTCGCGAAGCACGCTCTACGGCGGCGAGATCAGGAAGCATCGGATCGCCTCGGCAAACCGCGTGGTGCAGTACCAGTTCGTCTCGTCACCGACCCACGTGTTCGTCAATCCGCCGCAGACCTTCATGCCGAAGATCACGACCTACGGGGTGCGCGCGCTGCACGTCCTCGCGGACGATGAGATTTTCCTGCCGGGTTACGAGTATCACTTCGTCGACGACAGCGTTGACCCGCCCGAGCTCTTCACACAGATTCCCCCCGGCTGGGCGGGGCCGGCGAGCTCGATCGATCCGTTCCGCGCAGACGCCTCCCCCTGGATCGAGGCGCTGCCCGTGATCGCCGAGTTCCGGCGCCGGATGGGCATTCCCAGGCCCACCGCGCCTCGCGCAACCTGACGGCGCATCCTCAATCGGGCCACTGCCCCCGCGCCTCCGCCACGAGTCGCTCGACGTCGCGCGGCATCAGCACCTGCGCGTCTACGGCGGCCCGGGCGGCGCGTTCGAACGCCTCGAGGAAACGGTCCACGTCGCCGTAGAGCGATTCGAGCTTGTCCCTGGAGAACGGCGCGCAGGAGCCACCGAGCAGCGCGAGGATGCCCTCGCCCCGCGGGATGGCGCTGTTGACGGCGGTCGGCACCTCCACCTGTGGCAGGCGGATGCCGCCTACCGCGATGCCGTGCCCGTCGCGCACCACCTCGGCAGGGTCTCCCGCGAACTCGATCTTCGGCATGACGGGCGGCGGCGTGCCGTCCGCGAGCCAGCGCTGCATGTGGTGGAAGACCGCGTCGTAGAGCAGCGCCATGGGAATGCGGTTGATGCCCGGATCCGCCGGCCGACCGACGACGCCGTCGCGCTCCTGCAGGCGCTGTCGCGTGTCCTGGATCTGCTGCGAGACATGGCAGGTACCGGCGGACTCCCAGCAGCGGAACGTGTCCGTATCCGGCTGCCGCACCCCGTAGCAGGCGATCGCCTCGAGCTCCGAGTTCACCACGAACACCGGCACGCCCAGATCGTCGCGGATCAGATTCGACCCCGTCAGTCGGGTCTGCGCACCGGCCGCGGGCTGGTTGATGTTGACCACCGCATCACCCACCTCGAGCGGCGTGCCGCGACCGAAGTAGATGGCGAGAATGAAGCCGTCCAGCGCCTGTGTCAGCGGCTGGATCGCATTGATGTAGGTGGCTAGCCGTCCCGCGGACTGCGACGCGCCGAGCGCCACCACGCGGCGCACGTCGAGCCCGCCCATCGGGTCGCTGGTGCGGTGCCGATCGGAGCCGACCGCCAGCGCCGCCTGCGTGAACACGTCGAAGGAATAGTCGTCCGACGGGATGGAGAGGCTGCTGTAACGTTCCGGGTCCCAGTGTGCAAGGCCTTGCGGCACCGGCGGCAGTCCCTCGATGCCGACCTTCTGGGTGGTCAGACAGACGAGCGCAAAGCCGCCTTCGAAGAGCTCGAGGCTTTCCGCACCGAAGAGGTCGTAACCGGCGGTGACGTTGTTCCAGGTGAGAATCACCGTGCCGTTGAAACGCCCGGGATCGATTGGCCGATAGACGAGGAGACGGGTTTTGAACGGCGCCTCGCCGGCCACCTCCGCGCGCCACTGGCCGTCTCTCTGCGAGAACGATTCCCCCACGTCGCGATAGCGCTTTGCCGTGCCGGCAAGAAAATACTCCGCCTCGACATAACCCAGCCGCGCCACGTCCTGCAGGGAGGCGGCGAACGGCCAGCCATGACGGCCGCCGGTGACCGGACCTTCGATCGTGGCGGTGGCCGGCGCCTTCACGTGTCGAACCGGAAGGCGCCGCCGTCGCGACGGACGTGGCCGGCGGTCGGCGCGGCGAAGTGGGTGCCGATGACGAGTATCAGCGCGTCCGCCACGTCCTCCATCACCGCGCGGCGCATGTGGGCGCCGGCCACCGGGTCCGAGTCGAAGCTCGGCGACCAGTGCGGATTCGCGAACTGACAGGGGTGGTGCAGCATGTCGCCGGTGATCATGGCCCGCTCGCCGCCGGATTCGATCAGCACGCTCACGTGCCCCGGTGTGTGCCCTGGCGTCGGCAGCAGACGGATCTCGTCGCTGATCCGGTGGTTCATCTCCACCAGCGTCGCGAGACCACTATCGAAGATGGGCTGGACGGAGTCGCCGAGGATCGTCTGCTGGTCGTCGTCGCCCTCGCTCACCCAGTACTCGTACTCCTGGCGGCCGATCAGGTAGCGGGCATTGGGAAAGGTGGGCACCCAGGTGCCATTCTCGAGCATGGTGTTCCAGCCGACGTGGTCCACGTGCAGATGCGTGCAGACCACCGTGTCCACCGACTCCCGCGGGCAGCCGGCGGCTTCGAGGCTGGCAAGGAACTCCGAGCGCAACGCCTCCCCGCCGAGCAGGGCGCGCGGCTTGTCGTTGCCGACACAGGTGTCCACCACCAGGTTCACGCCCGGCGCCTTGACCACCAGAGCATGAATCGAGAGCTTGAGCGCCCCTTCCTCGGTGACGAAGTGCGGAAAGAGCCAGGGAATGTCGCGCAGCGCATCCGGGGTCGCCTCGGCCAGGAAGGCCGACTCACGACTGTAGGGAATCGGTATCTCCAGCTCGACGATGCGGGTGATGGTCACGTCGCCAACATGCCAGCTGAGCATGCTCAGATCTCCTCCGTCTGCGGCCGGTACCACACCGGCGACGACCAGGCCATCTCCCGGATCGTCTGCGGATGCGAGCCGTCGCTGCAGACGGCGGGTCGCTCGGCCTCCGGGACCTTCGCGCAGTCATACGTATGCCAGCGCGGCGTTTCCGGTTCCACCGCCTTGAGATAGTAGTAGGATGGCAGCGCCGGATCGAAGCCCTCGTCCGTGTACACGGTGCAGAGGCTCGCCGCACCTTCCGCTTCCTGCGCGATGGGGACCACCTCGGTGCGCAACGCACCGTCCGCATCCACCCAGCCCTTGACGAGCTGCAGCTCCGACAGATCGTTACCCGCCGGATCCTTGCTGGCCGCAGCGAGGAATCGGGGTTTCGTGCCCTCTCCCTCGAGATCGCCACCCATCGGCACGCCCTGAGTGTAGGCTTTCGCGATCATGTCGGGCTGCCCGCAGAGACCACCATCCAGCGACCAGCCGGCGAAAAACCGGAGGCTGATGCGCGGACCCGACGTGCCGAACACCTCGCGGCGCAGCATGGCGTCGAAGATGGCGTCCCGGGTGTTCTCCTTCGCCCACACGGCGGCCAGCCCGCCGGGATTACCGTCGATACCGCTGGTGAGCACGCCGGGCTGCAGCCGCTCGGCCGGCGTCGCCTCGCCGGTGACCGCGCCGGTCCAGCCGGACTCCTGGACGTTGCCCGGCGTAGCGGCATGCGTGTCGGTGGAGGCGATCACGCCGAGCTTGATCGGGTTGAGGCCGATCTCCTGCTCTTCCCTGAGACCCACGGCAAGAGCGGAGCGCTGGAAGTCCGTCGGGTGCACACAGCCGCCGCCCAGCATGCCGTTGTTGCTGGTCTCGTCCGGTGCGCACTCGCGGATGTCCTCCGTGACGCCGTCGATCACCAGGCTGCCATCCGGATTCCGCGCCGCGTAGGTCTTCGTGCCGCCCAGCGGCCGCACCGCCTCGACGTCACAGAGCTCGTCCGGCGCGCTCAGCACGCTCGACAGCCCGTTGACGCACTCCGAGCCGCCCTTGTGCTGAAAGATCTCCATGATCGGCTCCCGCTTCAGGCGTGCCTCGGCATAGCCGCGCCGGGCTTCCACCGTTTTCTCGAGCTGCATGTAAGGCGCCATGCGGCCGTTGGCGAGGTTCGAGTTGTGCGGGATCGTCAGGTAGTCACACCCTTCTGAGGCGAGGCAGACCCCGTCGAGCCCGGACCACAGCTTGCTGTCGATGGGTGCGTCCACGTAGCTCACCGGCAGCTTCGGCACCTGGCTGCCTCTGAAGATCACGTTGCGGTGATAGTTGGACGTGCCCGGGGTGCCCGTGTACTCGTAGCCGATGAAGCTGGTGAACTCGCAGGGCCGGTTGGCCGTGTTGGCCGCGTCCTGAATCTTCTCCCAGGGCGAAGCGGCGTAGGCCAGACACTGGGATCCGTCCTCACCGCAGATCTCGGTGATGCGCTCCGGGGTTTCCGTAGTGATCACCGCGCCGAGCATGGACATGCCCACCCGCTGATCCGACCGGTAGCGCTGGCAGAACGCCGTGTCGTAAGCCAGCGAGCTCTCGGTCCGGCAGATGGCGCGCTCACCCAGGAACTCGCCGTGATCGGTGACCGCCAGAAAGTCCAGTGGTCGGTCGATCTGCGCCGTGCCGATCGCCTTGCCCGATGAATCGATCGGGAAGAACGGAATCTCCTCGCCCTGCGCGTAGCGGTTCGCAGCGTAGGGATCGGCACCGGTCGCGTTGGCCGCGGCGTCGAAGGAGTAGCTGGTATGGACGTGCAGGTCGCCGTACAGCGCCATGCCCAGCTCGTCATGGTTCGAGCAGGTGCCCGTTGCGGCAACCGCTTCGGACGTGCCTGCCGGCGTCACCGGCACGGTGGTCGCTGTCTCTGTCTGGTCGCGGTCGCATGCGCCCAGCAGCAGCAACAGCAGCCCCGGCAGCGCAATGGCTCGCTTCGTGTTCATGATTCCCCCTTCCCCGGATGCTTCAGATCAAAGCTCGAACCTCAGACTCTGTCGCAGGAAGTGCACGCATTCAAGCCATCCCTGCCGGCGCGGAGTATCACACGGCTTCCTGTCGACCAGACTGTCCGGTCGCTGTCTGCTTCGATTCACGAGCAATCAGTGTTTCCTCGGATATCGCAGCGAGAATGCCCAGCAGCAGCGTCTCAGGGGTCGGTGGACATCCCGGAATCTTGACATCCACCGGAATCACGTTTTCAACAGCCCCGCAACTGGCGTAGGACTGACCGAACTCACCTCCGTCACAGGCGCAGGTTCCGGCAGCGACCACGAATCGCGGTGCAGGCGTCGCCGCGGCCGCCCGCCGCAACGCATTTTCCATGTTCCGGGAGACGGGACCTGTCACCAGAATGACGTCTGCATGGCGTGGTGAGGCGACGAAATGCACGCCAAAACGCTCGATGTCATAGTACGGATTGTTCAACGCATGGATCTCGAGTTCGCAGCCATTGCAGGAGCCGGCATCGACATGTCGTATCGCCAGGCTGCGGCTGAACCGTGAGTCGATGGTGCGTTTGAGGGAGATTCCCAGTTGCTCCAGCTCGCTGCTCGATTTGTCCGGTGGGGCCTCGGTTTTGACGCCAACACGCAGGCTCTGTTTCAGGATTCTCCACATACCAGCACCTACAGATCATGCCCCGAATAGGAGGCATTGACCGACTTGTTGCATACAGGAAAGTCAGGGACGATGTTGCCGTGAATCAGACGTTCGAGTGCCAACCAGGTGAACCAGCTCGGATCCCTGGGGAAGTAACGCGCGATGCGCCCTTGCCCGCCGAAGCGAACGAAGCAGATGATCTCTCCCCGCCAGCCATCGACCATTCCGAACCCTTCGGCACCGCCGCCGGTGGTGGTCATCTCCGCGGCGATCGACCCGGGCGGTATTTTTTCGAGCAGCTGATCGAGCACGTCGAGACTCTGGGCTGTTTCCTGCATGCGAACAAGCACCCGCGCAGCGACGTCACCCTCCGACAGTGCCGGGGTCTGCAGGCTCAGATCGTCATACGGCGGATATGGAGCATGCACTCGAACGTCGAAGGGAACACCGCTGGCCTTGCCTACATAACCCGTGCAACCAAGAGCCCGAGCATCTTCGGCTTTCAGCACTCCGGTGCCGATCAAGCGGTCATCGAGCGAAGGATGATCCTGAACAATGTCGAACAGCGTCGCCGTCTCGCGCCGGAGCTGCTCATGATCAGCCATCAGCATGGCGATTGCCCGCGCATCGAGATCCACCCCGACGCCACCGGGAACGATCGAATCCATCAACAGCCGATGCCCGAAGAGCTCGGCACTTCTTCGCAACCAGAGTTCACGCAACCGTGAGCACTGGACATGAGCAAAGGTAAAACCGACGTCGTTGCAGATCGCGCCGATATCGCCGATGTGGTTTGCAATGCGTTCCCGCTCACAAAGCAGAGCGCGCAACACCAGAGCTCTTGGAGGCAAGTGACAATGGACTGCGCGCTCCATAGCCTGGCAGGCTGCCCAGGTGTGGGCGACGGTCGAATCACCCGATACGCGCCCTGCCAGCCGGGCAAGACCCTGAGCGTCCCGTCCGACCGCCAGCTTCTCGATGCCTTTGTGGACGTAGCCGAGACGGGTTTCGAGGCGCAGAACGTCCTCGCCGACTGCCTGAAACCGAAAGTGCCCGGGTTCGATGATGCCCGCATGGATCGGTCCTACCGGTATCTGGTAGACGCCGTCGCCCCGGATATCTCGAAAAGGGTAGTTCAAATCGGACGGTGCGCGTCTCGGAGGGAAGCCCAGGAGAGGAAAGTCGTGACGGAGCGGATAGTGTTCCCTGCGCCATCCCTGATGCCGGGTCCAGCGGCGCTCGTCGCCACCGTCGACCAGGATACCCAATAGGTCGTGCATGTGCCGCTCGAGGCGTCCGGCACCGGTGAACACATCTGAAAGCGATACGATGCGCGGTGCCTCATTTACCAGAACGGTGGAGACATGCAGGTACCCGCCCGCGAGTTCGTAGAGGCCATGCACAGAAAATCCGTCATCCCGCTGATCGCCCCAAAGGCCAGCGAAACGCGATTCACGTGATCTGCACGCGACGGCTACCGGCTTCCACTCATCCGGCGAAACCTCGATCTCGAGAACCGGCGCCGATGACGCCGCCCCGTGAGACTCGAAACGGATCGCATTGCTGGTGAGCGCACCAAGGAACTCGGTTTTCCATGAGTCGCTCACAGCCAGTGCTCCCCCGTGATCAGCAACGTCGCGCGGTCCAACCAGGTGGCGAGCACATCCGGAATCGCAAACCCGAGCATCAGAACCAGTGCGAGATGGATGCCGACCGGAATCATGTTGGCCTGTACCGGCTTCTGCCCCTCCGGAGCCGCACCGTAGACCATCGGATGGATGTTGCGGAACAACCCCGCAAAGGCGATCGCAAGACCACTCAGCAGCGCTACGGTGAACCACGGCTGCGCCTCCATGGTGGCCGTGAGCAGCAGGAATTCGCTGGTGAACACGCCGAACGGTGGAAATCCTGCGATCGCCGCTACGCCCAGCAGCAGGCCCCAACCGACTGCCGGCTGTGTTCGAATGAGCCCGCGGATATTTTCGATCTTCTGGGTGCCGGCGATGTGCGCCGCATGGCCAACCGTCACGAAAATGGCGGACTTGGTCAGGGAGTGCACCAGCATGTGCAGCAGCCCTCCGAACGTCGCCAGGGGGCCTCCCAGCCCGAATGCAAAAGTCATCAGACCCATGTGCTCGACGGACGAATAGCTGAACATGCGCTTGATGTCGCGCTGACGATGGAGGAAAAAGCCCGCGACGAGAAAGGAGATCAATCCAAATCCCATCAGAAGATGGCCTGCAAGATGCGGAGTCCCGGTAGCAGCCAGGGAGGCATCGACCAGCATCTTGACGCGGACGACGGCATACAGCGCAACGTTGAGAAGCAATCCTGACAGCACTGCGGACATGGGTGTGGGACCTTCGGAGTGGGCATCCGGAAGCCACTGATGCATGGGAACGAGACCCACCTTCGTCCCATAGCCGACCAGGAGAAAAACAAACGCCAGACTGGTTACGACCGGCTCGAGTCCGGAAGCATGCTCGCGCAGCTCCACCCAGGAAAGGCTCGCGCTCTCCCATCCTTCCACTCGCTGGGCGGCGAAATACATGAGGACCGTGCCGAACAGAGCCAGCGCAATGCCAACCCCGCAGAGAATGAAGTATTTCCAGGCTGCTTCTATCGCCTCAGGCGTCCTGTACAGCGATACGAGCAGCACGGTCGCGAGCGTCGCCCCCTCAACCGCCACCCACAGCACGCCGATGTTGTCCGTGGTGAGCGCGAGCAGCATGGTGAACGTGAAGATCTGGTACATGGAATGGTAGAGGCGCAACCCGCGCATGTCCGTCATCCCCGTTTCGCGCACATACTGCATATAGGGGCGGGAGAAGATCGAGGTGGTCAGCCCGACGAAGCAGGTCAGCGCAACGAGGTAGACGTTGAACGCATCGATTCGGAAGAAGGCACCCTGGACTTCTCCCAGGTCAGCCACCTGGACGGCCAGCAGCAGCGAAGCAAGAAGCGTGACGGACGACGCCAGAACGTTTACCCAACCGGCGATCCGTTTCTGCGGAAGCATTGGAAGGACGCATCCACTGACCACCGGAATCAGCAGTAGCCAGAGCAGGGGCGTCACTCCGCGTCCTCCAGCCGCTCGTGCAGACGGTTGAGACGATCCACGTCAAGCGTGTCGATACTGGTCTGAATCTGCAGGAAGAACACGCCGAAGAGCACCATTGCCACAAGCACGTCGAAAGCGATACCCAGCTCGACGACGAGCGGCATGCCTCCTGTGGCGGACACCGCCGACAGAAACAGCCCGTTTTCGATCGACATGAAACCCAGTACCTGGAACACGGCCTGCTGCCTGGTGATCATCACCCACAAGCCGATGAGAACCACGGCGAGGCTGACGGCGACGATGTTCCGTGTGAACACCAGCTCCTGCTGAACTATTGGCAGAACCAGCCAGTAGCTGAAAATCACGATGGCAACAGCAACGATCTGTATCAGGGCAGCGTGGTCCACCGCCTCAACGTGCCTCTCGAGTGCCAGTCGTCGCGTCAGCCTGTGCAGCAACCACGGGATCAAGCCGGCTTTCAGGGCAGCCGTGAGCATGGCGGATACGAGCAGATGCGGGTGTGCGTTCACCGTTGCCACCAGGGCAGTGATCAGGGCCAGCAATGCCCCCTGCCATGCGAAAGCACGGATGGCGGCAACCAGACGAGGCTGAGCCAGGAGAATGAAGGAGAGAAACAGCACGACCGCTGCGAGAACGAGGACGGTCTGTTGAAGCAGGGTAAGATCCAGCGTCATCGCTAAACTCCGATCTCGAGTATGACGTGGCTCAACAGGCCGATGAGCCCCAGCAGCAGCGCGAGATTCAGAAGCGCTGGTGCCCGGAAGAGACGCATCTTGGCCAGCACTGTTTCAGCGGTCGCGAGCACCACGCCGAGAATCGCCAGCTTCCCGAGGGTCGCAAGCATCGCGATCGCCAACGCCGGCTGATCGACGGTCCTGGCCATGCCCCACGGGAAGAAGACGGCAACGATCAGAACTGCGTAAAGCATGAGCTTGATGTGGGCCGCCCATTCCATGAGCGCCAGGTGGCGACCGGAGTACTCCAGCAGCATGGCCTCGTGGATCATGGTCAGCTCAAGATGTGTCGCCGGATTGTCAACCGGAATTCGTCCGGTTTCCGCGATTGCAACAAGGCTCAACGCCGCCAGCGCAAACAACAGCGAGGGCTTCAGGGTAAATCCGAGATCGAGCTGATGAGCGACGACGGTCGACAGGTTCGTACTGTGCGCCTGCATGGTCAGCGTGAACACCGCCATCAGCATTGCCGGTTCCGCGAGCGCGGAGATCAGCATTTCCCGCGATGCGCCCATTCCCCCGAAGGCCGTACCAACGTCCATTCCCGCAAGGGCGAGAAAAAACCGGCCAAGAGCCAGCAAGCCCACCAGGACGATGAGGTCGGCCACCGCGGACGTCGGCACGTCTACGGCAATGGCCGGAATCGTCATTGCTGCAAGCCAGGTGGACACCAGCACAACGTAGGGCGCGATTCGAAACAGTGGAGAAGCCGTATGGGCGACGTGGACCTCTTTCGTGAAGAGCTTCTTCAGATCCCGGTAAGGCTGGAAAACCGACGCACCCCGCCGGTTCTGCAGCCGGGCCTTGACCTTGCGTATCCAGCCCACGAGAAGCGGTGCCAGGGCGATGTAGATCAACGCGTGCAGGAAGATCATCGATAGCGGAGGCGCACTCATGAAACGATCCACAACAGGAGCAGAAGCGTAGTGAGTGTCCAGCCCAGATAGGCTCGAACGTTACCGGATTGCAGGATCAGGATCCGGCGGGATGCGTTGTCGACCAGACGGGCAATCGGTATGAAGATCGCGGACCAGGTGCGATCGACAATCGACAGTCGGTATTGCGCCTGAGACGCCTCGCCAGTTTCCAGCCGTTCATCGATGTGGAAAAGAATGCCGAAGACACGACGAATGGGTTGAGCAAACGCTGCGGCTGAATACTGCATCTTCGGTGTCGGCGGTGCGAAACCACAATCCCAGGGATCGCGCCGCCTGACCCGGCGCCTCAACGACGGACGCGTGATGATTGCCGTAACAATGCCGACCAGCAGCAGAAGACAGGCAACCCACGGGGCGCTGTAACTCGCGACCTCGGGAGAAATGGGGGTCAGCCACAACCAGCCATGAGCAGTCGCCTCAGGCAATCTGAACCCGACGATCTGCTGGGTAATGCGCGCAATGCCCTGCAGGATGAAAAACGGAAACACCCCTACGAGAAGACAGCACACCGCCAGCAGGGCCTGGCCGGCACGCATCGCATACGGAACCGAGCCCGCACGACGACTTTGCCGGCTCCGCGCCCTGCCGAGAAACGCTACGCCATACACCTTCACGAACGTGGCAGCGACCAATGCGCCCGTGAGCGCGAGGACGGCAGTGGCCACGGGCAACAGACTGCGCAGGACACCGCCTTCGAGCTCCCAGGCCTGCAAGGCGGTCTGAAAGATCAGCCATTCCGAAACAAACCCGTTGAACGGCGGCAGCGACGAGATGGAGAGACAGCCGATCAGGAAAAACAGCCCGGTCCACGGCATGCGTCGCAGCAACCCACCCATCTGTTCGAGATCCTGCCGATGCGCGCTGTGATGTATCGCCCCTGCGCCGAGAAAGAGCAGGCTCTTGAACAGCGCGTGATTGAGCGCATGGAACAGCGCGGCGACCAACCCGAGGCAGCCGAGAACGGGGTGATCCGTGCCGAAGTAAACCAGGGACAGGCCGAGCGCCATGAAGATGATCCCCACATTTTCGACTGACGAGTAGGCGAGCAGACGTTTCAGATCGCTCTCCATCATCGCGGCGAGAACGCCAAACAGCGCCGAGAGGCTTCCGATACCAAGAAGGGCAACTCCCCACTGCCACTCGATGTCGCCAACGAGATCGAACACGAAGCGGATGAACCCGTAAACGGCGACTTTCAGCATGACGCCGGACATCAGCGCGGATATGTGGGAGGGTGCAACCGGATGTGCCTCCGGCAACCAGACGTGCACCGGGACCAGCCCCGCCTTCATTCCGAAACCGAAAAACGCCAGGACAAACGCGATGCTCGCCCACGCCGGTGTCAGTGCAGCCGCCCGCATCTGCTCGAAAGCAAAACCATCGCCGAATGAAGCCAGCACGCCATAGCCCAGCAGAATAGCGAGGCCCCCCACGTGAGCCATCAACAGGTAAATGAAGGCTGCTCGCCGATTTGCCGCGTGCTCATGGTGGAACGCGACCAGAAAGTAGGAGGAAAGTGACATGAGTTCCCACGCCACCATGAACACGAAGGCGTCGTCTGCAAGAACCACGAGCAGCATCCCTGCCAGGAAGAGACCGGCGAAGCCTCCAAGCACCGCAGGCGAGTCGGAACCGCGCTCAAAACCGCGCACGTAAGCCGTCCCGTAAATCCCGACAGCAACACTTACCGCGCCGATGATGCTCAGAAAGAATCCGGCAAGCGCATCCACCCGTACGTGCCACGGAAACCACGGCAGACCAAACGGAAGCTCTGCGACCGCAGGCGCAGATTCGCCTGCCAGTGCCCAGATGCCCGCGGCCAGAGCACACCCGCCGGAAATCCCGAATACCGGTAGGGCGAGCACGCGAAGGACCCGGGGAACAATCGCGGCGAAGAGCGCGGACGCACCGGATACGAGTGCCAGCAGCACCGCTGCGACAGCAAACGTTAGCGGCGACACCGGCGTCATCAAGTCACACCACCCTGTCGGTCGGGTTTCAGACGAACCCCTCGCCCCCCGCTCAAACTGGCGGCGCCTTCCCCCAGCAGTTCGATTCCGAGCAGCTCCAACGCTTCAATCACCTTGGTCAGCGAGTCCACGTTGCCGCGGACCTGGCCATCGCTGGCTTCCATACGCTGAATCGTCGGGAGAGATACGCCCGCGGCAACTGCCAGCGTCCGCTGGTCGATGCCCAGGAGCGCGCGGGCCGCTTTCAGCTGGGGTGCTGTGATCATTTACGAGCAGAAATCAGGCTTGAAGCATGCAAGTTAAAGGTTAAAACATCACAAAGCAAGTTCTGAATATAAATTATGCGATCTGAAGCCTACCTTCCCCCGCTGAGCGGTCCGGCACGGCGGTCATCCGTGCCTGCGCTATGATCTGCCGGAATCATTGCCCCAAGGCGCGGTCGAAGGAGTGCGCCAGTCATGAACACCCTGACGAAAATTCTGCTCGCCGCGGTGGCCGCCGTGCTCCTGGTCTTCGTCGCCATTGCCGTGGCGGTCGCGTTCGTCTTCGAGCCGAACGACTACCGGCCGTTCGTCGTCGACTCGGTGCAGAAGGCGACCGGTCGGGACTTCGCGCTCGATGGCGATCTGGAGCTGGCGCTGTTTCCCTGCTGTGGCGTAAAGGTCGGCTCGGCCAGGCTCGGGAATCCCGCCGGCTTTCCTGAAGGCGCGTTCGCCAGCATCGGCTCGGCGGCGGTCAGCGTGAAGATCTGGCCACTGCTCACCCGCCGCGAGGTGCAGATCGGCACCGTGACGCTGGAGGGTGTCGACGTGGAGCTGCTGGAGCTCCCGGACGGCCGGACGAACTGGACGTTCGCCAGTGAAGAGCCCGCTGCGGCTGCGGAGGCGGAAACCGGCCCCACGATCGCCTCGCTCAGCATCGAGGGTCTGAACGTCCGGGACGGCAACGTGAGCTACCGCGCAGCCGACGGTTCCCACTATTCGGCGCGCGACATCAACCTCGAGTCCGGCGCCATCGATGGCGACGCACCCGTTCCCGTCGCACTGAAGCTTACGGCGCGCGACGAGCGCGCCGGCACGGCCGCCGACCTCGAGCTCGCCGGCAGCCTCGCTCTGGCCGGCGAGGTGGTCGATCTCACGGAGCCCCGCCTCACCGTCCGGGCAACCGGCGCCGACCTCCCGACCGGCAACGTCGATCTGGACCTGACAGCTACCGGTCTGCGCTACCACACGACCGATGGAACCGCCGCCCTCCAGACGCTGGACGCTGCCGTCACGCTGCCCGGCACCCGGTTCGAGGTGACGGGCGATGCGGCGTTCGATGGTGAAGCCGCAACCGGCAGTGGTGGTTTCCGCATTGCCGAAGGCAATCTGCGCCGATTGCTCGAAGCGATGCCCGATGCGGGCTACGTTCCGGCAGGCAGCCGAGCCCTGGAACGCGTCTCCGGTAGCGGCCGCTGGGCCCTGACCGGGACCGGCGCGGCCGTGAGCGAGCTCGATCTCGCGCTGGACGACAGCCGGATCACGGGCAGCGCCGGGGTGACCAGCTTCGACACCGGTGCCGCCACCGCACGGCTCGACATCGACCGCATCGGTCTGGACGACTACCAGCCGGAAGCGCCCACCGCCGCGGCAGGAAACGGCGGCACCGAGCCCATGGAAATCCCATTCGACGACCTCGCCGCGCTGCTCCTCGATGCCGAGCTCGAGGTCGGCGAGCTCACCACCGGCGGCATCACCCTCGGGGAGCTGAATACGAAGCTGAAGAGTGACGGGCGCAACCTGTCCGTGTCGGTGGGCTCCGAGCTGTTCGGCGGACGGCTGACGCTCACCGGCAGCGGCAGCGTCGCAGGCGCCGCGGCGGGCCTTACCGGCAGGCTGGAGCTGAACGGCATCTCGCCGCGTGCGGCGCTCACCGCGCTCGGCGAGCCGCCGGAAACCGCCAATCCGGAGGTGCTGACCCGTCTCTCCGGATCGACCCAGTGGCGGCTCGGCCGCCGTTCGCTGGCGCTCGAGCAGATGAGCTGGCAGCTCGACGACACCCGACTCACCGGCACGCTGGGTATCGACGGCTTCGACACCCCGGCGACGCGCTTCGACCTGGCGCTGGACCGCATGAACCTGGACGACTACCTGGCACCGGAGAGCGGGGAAGCGGTGCCGGCGGACGATGCGGACGTGGAAATTCCCGTGGAAGTCATCCGCGGGCTGGACCTGCAGGGCCGCCTCCAGGCTGCGGCCATGCGCATCATGGACCTGGATCTCACCGGCCTGGACGCCACGGTCACCGCCCGCGATGGCGTGCTGCGGCTGGAACCGCTGCTGGCCAATCTCTACGGGGGCAGCTATCGGGGCACCATCGCCATCGACGCCACGGGTGCGAAATCCCGCCTGAGCCTCGACCAGCAGCTCTCCGCCGTGCAGGTGGGCCAGGTGCTGAACGCGCTGGTCGGCTCCGATCGGATCAGCGGCGCGCTGACGTTCAAGCTCGCCGGCGCCGGCGTCGGCAACACCCAGAAGGAACTGCTGCAGGCACTCACCGGCAACCTCGACTTCAATCTGAGCGATGGCATCTACCACGGCATGGACATCGCCTACGAGATCGAGAACGCCCAGTCGCTGCTGAAGCGCACGGCCGCACCGGAACGCCCCAACCGCAAGGAGACGCCGATCCGCGCCCTCACGTTCGCCGGCAGGATGGCTGACGGCGTGCTCGGCAGCGACAACCTCAACGCCGAGATTCCTTTCCTCAAGCTCGGCGGCAGGGGCGGCGTGAATCTGGTGGACCGGACGCTCGACTACCAGCTGAACGCCCAGGTGCTGAAGACGGCTGACAGCGCCTCCGGTTCCGGGTTGAAAGGCCTCGGGGGCAGCACCATCCCGCTGACGATCACCGGACCCATGGCCGATCCCAGCGTTCGCGTGAACCTGCAGGGTCTGGTCGTGGAGACCGTCAAGGACAAGGCCCGCGATGCGCTGCTGAAGCGCCTCGGTGTGGATCAGCAGGAAGGTTCGGCTGCGGGTTCACCGGCTTCCGGCACGGCCGCCACCTCGTCCGCGGCAGCGACCTCCGCCGCGCCAGCCGCCGACTCGCTGACGACAGAACCGGCGACGACGAATTCCTCCGCTGAATCATCGGCCTCAGACAAGGCGACGGACGCCGAACCGTCACCCCAACCGACCACGCGCGACCTGATCGAGCAGGGACTGCGCGGATTGCTGAAACGGCCGGAGGCCGAAAAGACCACCGAGAAACCGTAACCCTACCGCGCCTCAGAACCGCTGCGAGATCGAGAAGTACAGTCGTGGCTCGTCCTCGAGCAGGGTCGGTGTCTCCGGTTGCTGCACCGGCACAGCGCCTTCCAGGCTGAAGGAGAGACCACCCATGGCGCCACGAATGCCAATGCCGGCGGACCCGGCATCATCGGCCGTCCGGACCCCGTCGTTGGACCAGACATAGGCATGATCGTAGTACGCAAAACCCAGCAGCGGACTGTGGAGCCAGGGCACGGGCAGCGCACGCTCGGCGGTGATCCGCCCTCCGAGTCCCAGATCTCCGCTGAGCGTGGCGGGATCGAAGGCGCCGCCAAACCGGTTGCCGCCGACGAAGAACCGTTCCGAGGAAGGTAGACGATCCGCAGACACCTGCGCCTGCAGGTCGAACAGGAGACGCCATTCGGTAGCCAGCCTCAGCTGATACCGATAGCTCAGATCGGCCAGAAGGAAATCGAGCTCCGCCGCGACCCCACTACCCTCCGGCCACAGTAACGCACCGAACGCGTCCAGACCCTGCCTGGCTTCCACCGTCAGTTTGTGCAGGTGACGGTTGCCTCGAGCGACCGCCAGATTCCAGGCGAGCTGCAGGGCGCGTATCCGATCCCGGCGCAGGGTCACCCCACTATCGATGGCCTGGTCGAGATCGTAGGTATGCAGGCCGACACCGAGGTCGCTGAACAGCCTGAGCCGGCGTGCCAGCGGAATCACGATGTCCGCATCCAGTTGGCTGCGCTCGTAGTCGACGTCGATGTCGCGGTTTTCCACGGGTAGCGACGACTCCGAGCTCGAGTAGCGCCACCGAATCGATTCTCCCCGACGACGCAGCCGGTGCTCGCCGTATGCGCCGAAGTAGCGCAGCCTGTCCGTGTCGATGGCGGCCGCGGTGTCGAGCCGGAGGTACCCGAGGCGTGCATCCGTGAACCGGTATCCCACCGATGCCTGAGCCACCTCGCGACCGAGCTCTTCAGGCGCGCGGTTGTCCAGATGCAGCAGCACGTGCCAGCGACGCTCGGCAACCGTGAGGGTCGCCAGGTAGTGATGCGAGTGCGGTGCGGCACGGGTCAGGCTGCCCTGGACGGCGAATCCGGCTCGGTTCACCCGATCGAGCCACGCATCGAACGCCGCGCGGCTGAGCGGCCGGATTTCCTTGAGTTCCCTGACGAGCAGCCAGAACTCCGAATCCCGCTCAGGCTCGCTGCCGTTGACGCGAACCTGGCTGACTCGGGCTTCCTGGACGGCCATGACGACGATGCCCGCATCCTCTCTAATCGCGACCACACGCGGGGCTGGCGGCAGCAAGCCTGCGGATCGGTAGTGCCGGATGAAGGCGTCCGGGAGGCGGGTCTGCAAACCTTCATCCAGCGGCGAGCCGAGCTGCTGCCGGTAGGCGGGCAGCAGATCCACCGGTGACAACGCAGGGCCGTCCTCGAAGAGCACACCGGAAAACAGAGGTACGGCGAGCGCACTGTGGGATGACAGAACCGCCGTCAACCAGCAGAGGACGATGGTCTCGTGCAGCCACCGCACGGGCAGCTTGCCGATCGTCGACAACCACCTCCTGGCGTATCCGTTTCTGGCAAGCAATGGCATTGAAAACTGAAGGTTCACTTTCTCGGATCAACAGTCTGCCCGCAATCCCGCCACCGGTCTGAGGCACTGTGTGCGTGGATGGCGCTGCTGTTTTGAGCGCTTTGTGAGGAGTGTTCAATGACACGAATGAGATGTGACACGGATCACATCGCAATCGTGGCGGGCGTCTACCATGGCAGAACCTTGGCCACGAAAAGGCTCGCCATGTGGTACCCGATTCGACTCATCACGCTGACCGCCCTGCTGTCTCTGACCCTGCAGACGGTTCAGGCCGCGACCGCGACCATCGAGCGCATGAGCGGCAGCCCGAAGATCTTCGAGATCGGAGCGGCCGGCGCCCGGCAGGTGAGCCTCCCACGACCGGGAGGCGAGTATCGGCTTCCCATCGAGGTGGAGACAGGCGCTGGCGACTCCGCCCTGTTCCGCCTGCCGGACAGTGAAATCTCGGTGGAACCCAACTCCGTCATGCGCATCGATGCACCGGAGCCGCGCGAGTCCGGTCTGTTTCAACGGATTCTCCAGAAAGCCGGGACGTCGTTCTTCAGCGTCGACAGGCGCAGCGTGGAGCATTTCGAAGTACGGACCCCGTACCTCGTGTCCGTGGTCAAGGGCACGATCTTCAATGTCGTGGTAGGTGACGATGGAGCGACGGTAGCACTGCACGAAGGCCGCCTGCTGGTCAGCAATCCGGACGGGACTCAATCCGTGGATCTGCTGCCGGGCGACATCGCCTTCTCCACCGCCACCGGTGAGGTTCGCAAACTGAACCGCACCATGGCGGCTCGCACCGCCACGCCCGATGCGACACCCGGCGAGCTGCCGGCGTCCAGACGGAGCGTCGATGCCTCGACGCGCAGCCTCGCCGCCGGGATCCAGCAGTCTGGCGACGTGGCAGCCGGTGACGTGGCATCGGTCGCCCGGGCGACCGTTCTGCCGGGTGCTGAAGGCGTGTCCCAGGGACTCGTGGACACCACCGTCGGCTCCACCCTGGATACGGGCGGCGTTGTTCCGCAACTGGATGGAAGCGTCAACGGCATCGTATCCGACACCGGGGCGGTCGTGAGCAATGTGGGGGCCCAGGCCGGTGACCTGGTTGGTGATCTGGGTTCCACGACCGGAGTGCTGGTGAGCGATCTGGGTTCGAGCACCGGCGGCCTGGTCAATGACCTGACGTCGACCACCGGCGGTCTGGTCGGCGACGTTGGATCGGCCAGCGGCGGCCTGGTGGGTGACGTTGGATCGACCGCGGGTGATCTGGTGGGCGCGGTAAGCCAGCCGGCTGGTGATCTGGTGGCCGACGTGGGGGCGACTACGAGTGAGGTCATCGCCGATGTGGGATCGACCACGGGCAACGTCGTTGCCGACCTGGGCTCTGCCACAGCGGACCTCACCGGCGGTAATTCCTCGGGAACCGGTGACCTGACCGCTGATCTGGGCAGCGGAAGCGGCGATCTGCTGGGCGACACTGCGGGGGCGCTGGACGCTACGGACATCACGGAGACGCTCGACGAGCTCACCGGCAGCGGCCTCGGGGTCTCGCTGCCCCGCCTGTTGCCCTGACCGTCCGGATCCGATCCGTGCGCGCCCACTTCCGCCGCTGGCTGCCACCGATCGTCGGAATTGCACTGACGATCGTTGCGGCGTCGCTCGACCTGCTGTCGCCTCTGGACCGCATGTTCTCCGACTTCCGCTCGGAGCTGCTGGAGCAGGAGGTGGACAGCGACGCGTTGATCGTCGCCATCGACGCGAGAAGTCTGCGCGAGCTCAACGAATGGCCCTGGTCCCGCGCCCGGCATGCGGCGCTGCTCGAGAGACTGGATGCCGCCGGGCCCCGTTCGGTGTTCATGGACATCGACTTCAGCGTGACCTCGGACGACGCGGCCGCGGACGCCGCACTTGCCGAGGTGCTGGGTCGGCCGCGAGACCACACCGTGATCCTGCCGGTTTTCTGGCAGGACGCGAGCATCGCAACCAGCCACACCCGAGTGCTGACCGAGCCCCTCGCCGCCTTTGCCGCCACTACGTCGACCGGTCTGGTGAACCTGTCACCGGGACCCGGAGGGCTGGTGCGTGAAGCCCTGCACCGCGACCGGTTCGGTGATCGTGACTACTTCTCACCCGGTGCGCTGCTCGCGGAACGAACGGACGTCGCGTTCGGACGAAGCTACCCCATCGATTTCCGCATCTCTCCCCAGTCCTTCAACTACGTCTCCTACGTGGACGTGCTCAACGGCAGGATTCCCGACTCCGCCATCCGGGATCGCCGGGTCTTCGTGGGGGCCACCGCCCTGGAGCTCGGCGATAACGTACCGGTGCCCCTGCACCGGACCCTGCCCGGAGTAACGCTGCAGGCGATCATCTACGAGACGCTACGCGGGGGGGTGCCGCACACGGCCCCCACCTGGGCGGCCGCGCTGGCGTTGCTCGTGGTGCTCGCTGCCTCGGCGGCTGGGGGAACGCGCCGCTGGAGCGTCCAGCTCGGCATCTGGATAGCGCTCATCGTGTCGATCAGCGTGGTGTCACTCCAGGCGCTCGCCACGTTCGACATCCTGCTGAACACAGCGGCGCCGATGGTACTGGGGACACTGTGCTTCCTTGCTTCTCTGATCGCCACGGCGGATCGTGAGGCGATGGCCGCCTTTCTCGCCGGCCTGCGGTTGAACCGGGAACGGGCGCTAGTCTCCGGCGTGTTCGCGGCAAGCATCGACGGCATTCTGGTAATCGATACCGACGGCAGGATTCTCGAGGCCAACCAGGCGGCCGCCGATTACTTCGGCAGTTCAGCCTCCGAGCTGACAGACCAGTCTATCCTGACGCTCTTACCGGGATTGCCCCGGTCCACGCAAGCGACGCAGCGTACAGGCGTCATCGAGGCGGGCCGGTGGGAACTCGACGCCAGAGGTGCCGGCGGGCGATCTCCGGTGGAACTCTCCATCTCGCCGGCGCAGTCGGCTGCCGCCTCCCTGCTGACGGTGATTCTCCGCGACATCGGTGAGCGCCACAGGCAGCAGGCACTGCTTCGCCATCAGGCAACCCACGACCCGCTGACCGGGCTGCCCAACCGCACCCGGCTGTCTCGGGATCTGAAGACGCTCACCGACATGCGCACCGCCGCGCTGTTCATGCTCGACCTGGACGGCTTCAAGAAGGTGAACGACACGCTCGGCCATCGGATCGGCGACGACCTGCTCCGCGAGCTCGGCAAACGATTGCGGCGTGATCTGCCGAAGAACGTGCGTATCTATCGCATCGGCGGCGACGAATTCGCCGTTCTGGTGGCGCGCCATGGCGGTCAGCCCGAGCTCGAGACGCTGGCCGGAGTGATCCTGGAGCGCGTTCGCGAGCCTGTGAAGGCAGGATCCATGGTCCTGGAGCTCAGTGGCAGCATTGGTATCTCCCTGTATCCCCAGCATGCCAGGGACGGCGACATGCTCCTGCAATGCGCGGACGTGGCCATGTACGCTGCCAAGGCGAGTCACGTCGGCGTTGAGCTCTACGACGCGGCTGCCGATCACAACACCGTCCGCAATCTGAAGCTGGCCGCGGCTCTGCGGCGCGCCGTGAAACACGAGCAGCTCCGAGTGGTGTACCAGCCGAAGGTTCGCCTGTCGGACGGTCTGTGCGTAGGTGTAGAGGCTCTCGTTCGCTGGACGGATCCCGAGCTCGGCGAGGTATCGCCCGGCGAGTTCATTCCGGTGGCGGAAACGTCCGACCTGATCGAGCCGATTACCCGTTTCACGTTGAACCGGGCCATCCGGGATCATGTACGCTGGTGCGCGAAGGGCATCGACATCGGCGTGTCGGTCAACCTTTCGGCAAGACACGTGGCCGATCCCGGCTTCGTGGAGGAGATTCTCCGCATCGTCAACTGGCACGGACTGCACCCGAGCCGCCTCGAGCTCGAGATCACCGAAACCGCCCTCATGCAGGATCCCGAGCGGGCGCGACAGGTGCTCACCCGGCTCACGAGCCAGGGCATACGGCTTGCGATCGACGATTTCGGCACCGGCTTTTCCTCGCTCGCCTACCTCAAGCACCTGCGCCTGCACACGCTGAAAATCGACCGCTGCTTCGTCTCGGAGCTGCGCACCCGGGAAAGCGATCGGAAGATCGTCAGCTCTACGCTGAGCATGGCCCATAGCCTGGATCTGGAAGTGGTCGCCGAAGGGATCGAGACCGAGGCTCAGGCCTCGCTGCTTACCAGCATGGGATGCGATCTCGGTCAGGGTTTCGTATTCGCGAAACCCATGAGCGCGGAGGAATTCGCCCCCTGGGTCCACAGTCGCAGCGAGTTGCCGGCCGTGGCCTCGGCACGCTGACAGGCTGAGTAGCCACGTCGCATCTACCGATGGTAGTTTGACGCCTCTTCGTTGCCGGTGAGGCTGCGGACGAACGGTTGCGGACGGGGGAGCCGTGAGGCAGGGACAAAGCGAGGTGATCTCATCCGTGGAGCCGGGCGGGCTGTCTTACTGGCTCCGGACCATCGAGCATTCACTCGTCTTCCGATCCAAGCTGCAGGGACCGCTCCGCACCGACGTCGCCATCGTCGGCGCAGGCTACGCCGGGCTCTGGACCGCCTACTACCTGAAGAAGCTCGATCCGGCGCTGGACGTGACTCTCATCGACGCCGCTTTCGCCGGTCGCGGTGCCGCCGGTCGGAACGGCGGCTGGTGCTCGCTGGATTTCGCCAACTACCTGGCGCTGCTGCAGAACCCCAGGACCCGCTCCCGGGCCATCGATCTGATGCCCCACCTCACCGGCATGGTCGACGTCGTCGCCAACGTGATCCATGCGGAGCACATCGACTGCGACTTCCACAAAGGCGGACTGGTTCACGTGGCGGTGTCTCCCGCGCATCTGGAACGCGCCCGGGCGCTGCACGAAGAGTTCGAACGCGCCGGATTCGGCGACGTCCATCGCTGGCTCGACAGGTCGCAGATGGAGGAGCGCGTGCGGATGGCCGGCTGCCTGGGCGGTGTGTTCTCGCCGCACGGCGCGGTGCTGCACCCCGCGAAGCTCGCCCGCGGGCTGGCCGATACGGTGGCCGGCCTGGGCGCCAGGCTCTTCGAACGCACACCCGCCGTGCAGGTCGCGCCCGGCGCCGTGATCACAACACAGGGCGAGATTGCGGCCGACAAGGTGATCATGGCGACCGAAGGCTACACGGCTGCCACCCGCGGCCTCCCGACCCGGCGTCTGATGGCCATGCATTCCTTCATGACGGTGACAGAGCCCCTGCCGGAAACGCTGTTCGAAGAGATCGGCCTCGCCGATCGGGAGGCCTTCGGCGACATGAGCTGGCTGGCCACCTACGGTCAACGGACCGCCGACAACCGGCTCGCCTTCGGCTACGGCGGCCGATCCTACGCCGACGGCAGGCCGCGGGACGTGTTCGCCGACGCCGGGAGCTACTATCGCGACGTCCAGCAGCAGCTCACGCGGCTGTTTCCTGTGCTGAAGGGCGTCCGCTTCGAGCAGAGCTG
This sequence comes from Pseudomonadales bacterium, assembly GCA_050185825.1. Lineage (GTDB taxonomy): Bacteria > Pseudomonadota > Gammaproteobacteria > Pseudomonadales > Azotimanducaceae > SZUA-309. Next base: position 235,059 of record JBFWZA010000003.1, read on the forward strand.
GGGTGGCGCCATGGGTATGAGCCGGGATCAGACACCGTTCGTGGAGTACGATCCGGACACCGCCACCGGCTGGCTCGGTGGTTTCTTCGGCAACGGCGTCGCGGCCACCAACCTGGGCGGCCGGGCCATGGCGGACCTGGTCCTCGGCAGACGCTCGGACCTGACAGATCTGAGTCTGATGGTTCGCATGACACCGAAGCCGCTGGAAAAGTACCGGCGCTGGGAGCCCCCGGCCATCGCCTGGACGGCGAGTCAGGGGCTGCTGAAGAGCCTGCGCCTCCGCGACAGGAAGGAAACCGGCAGCTGAAATTCGCTGATCAGCTTGCAGAGTGAGAAGGAAACGACCATGAAAATCGGCTGCCAGATGGCGTTCAACGACCACACCCCACCCGCATACATCGCCGAAGCCGGCCGTATTGCCGAGGCGGCGGGATTTCACTCGTTGTGGGTTCCGGAGCACGTGCTCTTCTTCCCCGAGTACGCGTCGAAATACCCCTATTCCGATGACGGCAGGCTGCGTGGCGATCCCAAGAGCCTGCTGGATCCCTTTTCCGCCCTGACCTTCGTGGCGGCGAGTACCAGCCGCATCCGGCTCGGCACGGGCATCTGCCTCGTCCCCCAGCGCAATCCCGTATACACGGCCAAGCAGGTGGCCGATCTCGACTACCTCTCCGGCGGGCGCGTCGACTTCGGCATCGGCATCGGCTGGCTGCGGGAGGAATTCGAGGCGCTGGGCGTGCCGTGGCAGAACCGGGCCGGACGCACACTCGAGTGCATCGAGGTGATGAAAACGCTCTGGTGCGACGAGGTTTCCAGCCACCACGGCGAGCGGTTCCGCATCGAGGCCGCCTACCAGAACCCGAAGCCGGTACAGAAGCCGCACCCGCCGCTGTTCTTCGGCGGCGAGAGCGATGCGGCACTCCAGCGCGTCGCGTTGGTGGGCCAGGGCTGGTTCGGCTTCAACCTCACGCCGACCCTGCTCGAGGAACGGCTCGCAGCGCTCGACGGCCTGCTCGCACAGGCGCGGCGCAGCCGCGCTGATGTGCAGATCTTTGCCAGCCCGGCGCCCGCGGCGTCGAACCGCGAGGATCTCGCCGCGTTCGCCGCCCTCGGTGTCGACCAGGTCATCCTCGGGCTGTTTGCACGCGACGCGGACCAGCTCAAGGAGCGTGCCGGACGCACGCTCGACCTGGTCGCCTGAGGGAGGAAGGAAGATGAAGCTGGGAATCAACGGCACCGGCCTGGTGCAGCGGGCCGACGTGGAACGGATCCGACAGCATGCGGCCGAAGCGAGGGAAGACGGCTTCTCGAGCTACTGGCTGGCCGAGCACCCCACCGGCGGCTTCGATGCGCTCACCGTGCTCGCTGCCGTCGGGCAGGACGTTGCCGACATCGAGCTCGGCACTGCCATCGTGCCCACGTTTCCCCGCCATCCGATGGTTCTTGCCGGCCAGGCGCTGACCACCGACGGCGTCATCGGTCACCGCCTGACGCTCGGCATCGGCCTGTCGCACGAGCCCATGATGGCCGAGCTCGGTATCGGCTTCGGGAAACCCATTCGCCACCTGCGCGAGTATCTCAGCATCCTCATGCCGCTCCTCCGGGAAGGCCAGGTCGACTACCGGGGGGAAACCCTGAGCGCGCGGGCGCGATTCTTCAGAGCGCCGGAACGGCCGCTGCCGGTGGTTGTGGCAGCGCTCGGTCCTCAGGCCCTGGCGGTGGCAGGGAAGCTCGCCGATGGCACGACACTGGCCTGGGTCGGCCCGAAAACCGTCAGGGAGCACATCGTTCCCCGCATCTCCGATGCCGCAGCGGCTGCCGGCCGACCCGCGCCGCGGGTCATCGCGACGCTACCCGCGTGCGTGACCGACGACGAGAGCGCGGTGCGTGAAGCGATCGGCAGGGGGCTCAGTCTCTACGGGCAGCTGCCGTCGTACCGGGCAATGTTCGACAGGGAAGGTGTGGATGGTCCCGCAGACCTGGCCATCGTCGGCAGCGAAGCCGCCGTCACCGACGGCATTCGCGCCATGGCCGAATCCGGGGTCACCGACTTTGCTGTTTCGGAGTTCTATCGGAACCCGTCGGAGCGCGAGCACACCCGGGCGCTGCTGAAGCGCCTCGTCGCGTCCGGCTGACGGAACGGTTCGCCGGTCAGGAGCGTTTCAGCCGCGCCACCAGCGGTTGCGCGTATCCGACGGCGGGGATCAGCATCGCGCCTGACAGCAGGCCAAACAAGCCCGCACCCAGGGCGCCGACCAGCCAGCTGCTGAACGCGGTGGCGTACGGTACGGCGGACCGCACCCACTCGCTCGCCGCATCGATCCCGTGCTCGAGCTGGTGAATGCCGTAGTGCTCGATACCGTGCAGAACGATGCCCCCTCCTACCCAGAGCATGGCCGCCGTGCCGACCACGGTGAGCACCTCGAGGAAGGCGGGCATGAAGCCGACGAGCCCGCGGCCGAGCACCCTGACCGGCGCGACGGCGCTGCCGGCGAGCGCCAGTCCGGCGTCGTCCGCCTTCACGATCAGCGCCACCACACCGTAGACGCCGGCGGTGATGGTCACGGCAACGACGGCCAGAGAAAAAGTGGTAGTCAGCAGGCCGGCATCTGCGACGCTGGCGAGCGCGATGGCCATGATCTCCGCGGAGAGGATGAAATCTGTACGGATGGCACCTGCCACCTTCGTTGCCTCCAGCGCCACAGGATCGGTCGCCTCCAGCCCGAGCTCCGTCTCGTGCTCGTGCGCCGCGTCAGGCAGGAGCGTCTCGTACACTTTCTCCGCACCTTCGTAGCAGAGGTACAGACCGCCAAGCATGAGCAGCGGGGTGATGACCCAGGGTGCGAAGGCGGAAAGCAGGATCGCTACCGGCAGCAGAACGAGCAGCTTGTTGCGCAGCGATCCTCGGGCAATCTTCATCACGATGGGCAGCTCGCGATCAGCGCTGAAACCCACCACGTAGCGTGGCGTCACCGCCGTATCGTCGACCACGACGCCGGCGGACTTGGCGCTCGCCTTGGCGGCGTGCGCGGCAACGTCATCGACGGAAGCCGCCGCAACCTTGGCGATGCCCGCGATGTCGTCAAGCAGGGCGATAAGACCCGTGGCCACGGCTGCTCCAGGCTGGGTCTAGATACTCCGGCTGCTGTCGGTCTGAGCCGGACCTCTGGCGATTCGCTGGTAGATCTCCTGCCGGTGGACCTCCACTCCGGCCGGTGTCTCGACCGACATTCGAACGCGACCGCCACCGATCTCCAGCACGGTCACCTTGATGTCGTCGCCGATCACTATGCTCTGCCCCGTGTCCCTCGAGACAATCACCATGGTCCTTCTCCTCAAGCAGGAGTGCCGACCATATAGAACCGACTCGCGGGCCCACAAGTAACAGTTTGTGAGCCCCGGGGGTCAGATGGCCGGTGACTCCGTCGCCGCATCCTGCAGGTCGTGCAGCTGCATGTTCCGATCCTTGGCCAGCAGCACGTAGACGGCCGGCACCACGAACAGCGTGAACACCGTGCCGAGGCCGAGACCCGTAAAGATCACCACCCCCATCTGAAAGCGGCTCACCGATCCCGGACCGGTTGCCAGCAGCAGCGGCACCATGGCCATGAGCATGGCCACCGTGGTCATGAGGATCGGCCGGTAGCGGGTGGCGGTGGCCCTGGCGACCGCGGCCCGCTTGTCCAGCCCTTCCGTCACCTGCAGCCGGTTGGCGAAGTCGACGATGAGGATACCGTTCTTCGCGATCAGCCCGATCAGCGTGATGAGCCCGATCTGGGTGTAGAGATTCACGGTGGCGAATCCCAGATAGACGAAGAGCATGGCCCCGGCAATGGACATGGGTACCGACACCAGGATGATCAGCGGATCCCGCCAGCTCTCGTACTGGGCCGCGAGCACCAGATAGATCACGAGCAGTGAGAGGAAGAACGTGTAGAGCAGCGCGTTGCCCTGCTGCATGAGCTGCCGTGACTCGCCCATGTAGTCGAAGCCGACGTTCTGCGGGAAGCTGGCCCGCGCCGTCTCCTCCATGAAGTTCATCGCATCGCCGAGCGAAACTCCGGGCGCCATGATGCCACTCACCGTGACGCTGTTGAGCTGCTGGAACTGGGCACGCTCCGTCGGCTCGATCTCGTGCGCGAGCGACACGAAGCTGCCGAGCGGGATCAGCTCGCCATCGCCGCCGCGCACGTGATAGTCCTCGAGCAGCGACTCGTCGAGCCGGTAACGGCGGGCCACCTGCGGAATCACCTCGTAGCTGCGTCCCGCCTGATTGAAGCGGCTCACGTAGCCGCCGCCGAGCAGCGTCGCGAGGGTTGCGCCGAACTCGTCCATGTCCACCCCCAGAGCGCCCGCCCGGTCACGGTCGATCACCAGTCGGGTGAGCGGCAGCGCGATCTCCGTCGACTTGCGCAGATAGATGAAGTTGCCGCTCGAGTACGACGCGCCGATGAGCTGATCGGCCAGCTCCACCAGCTGCTGATAGGTGGCGTCTCCGGAGAGCACGAACTGCAGCGGCGTGCCGCGGGAGGCGCCCGGCAGGGAGGGAAACGTGAACACGGCGACCTGCACCCCGGCGATCCGGCTGACCAGATGCTGAGCCAGCGGCTGCAGCTCCATCTGTGAGCGATCGCGCTCGGCAACGGGCACGAACCGGAACCCGCCGAAGCTGCTGGCCGGAGTGCCGCCACCGCCGATCAGCAGGAAGCTGCGCAGATACTCGGGAAAGGTCTCGAAGGCCTTGACCACTTCGGCGGCGTGGGCGGCCGCATATTCGAGCGTCGCGGTCTCCGGGGCGGAGATCTGGATGTTGAGCACCTCCCGATCCTCCGTGGGCGCCAGCTCCTTGGTGCTGCCCTGGTAGAGGAAGTAGATGGAGCCGGTTACCACCGCGGCCACCAGCAGGGGTACCGGCAGATAGCGCAGCGCATCGCGCAGCAGCCACTGATGGACCCTCACCTGCTGGGAGAACGCCCAGTCCACGAACCGTTCCAGGGCGTTGCTGTGATCCCGGTCCGGCAGGATGCGCGCGGCGAGCATGGGTGCCAGGGTCAGCGCCACGACCCCGGAGACGACCACGGTGCTTGCCAGCGTGTAGGCGAACTCGGTGAAGAGCGATCCGGCAAGCCCGCCCATGAAGCCGATCGGCGCGTACACCGCCACGAGCGTCGTGGTCATGGAGATGATGGGCAGCACGAGCTCGCGGCCGCCGACGAGCGCCGCCTCATAGGGCGTCTTGCCCTCGACGATGTGCCGGTGCACGTTCTCCACCACCACGATGGCATCGTCCACCACCAGGCCGATGGCGAGCAGCATGGCGAGCAGCGTCAGCAGATTGATGGAGAAGCCCATGAGCAGCATGAGAAAGGCGCCGCCCACCAGCGACAGCGGCACCGCCAGCGCCGGTATCACCGCCGCCCGCCAGGTACCCAGTGACAGGAAGACGATGAGCAGCACGATGGCCAGCGCTTCCATGAGGGTGGTGTACACCTCGTCGATGGAGTCCTCGATGTAGAGGCTGCCGTCGTAGACCAGGTTCAGCTCCACGCCCGGCGGCAGCTGGTTCGTGATGTCAGGCAGGAGCGCGTTGACCTCGGCCGACAGCGACAGAGGGTTCGCCCCGGGTGTCGGCGTGATCGCGAGCATGACGGCGGGCCGACCGCTGAACCAGCTTTCCTGATCGGGATTGCTGGTGGAGAGGCGCACGTCCGCAACGTCCTTCAGACGGGTCACCGCGGCGCCATCCGTGCGCAGAACCAGGTTTTCGAACTCTTCCACCGTGGTGAGGTTGGTGGTCGCCGACAGGTTGATCTTGACGCTGTCGCCCTTGGTCTGACCCACGGCAGACTGCACGTTCTCTTCGAGCAGCGCCCGCCGTACCTCCGACGCCGTCATGTCCAGCGCCGTGAGCCGCACCGGATCGAGCCACACCCGAAGCGCCATCTTCTGATCGCCGTTGATGCCGGCCTTGGCCACCCCGGGGAGCGCCTGCAGCCGCGGGACGATGCTGCGCAGCGTGTAGTCCGTCATCTGCGCGGTGTTCATGTCCTCGCTGGTGAGCGCCATGTAGATCAGGGCCCAGCCTTCGCTGGTGGACAGCGAGATGACCGGATCCAGCGCCTCACGCGGCAGGTTGTTGCGCTCGCTGGCGATCTTCCCCTGGATCTCCGCCAGGGCATCGTAAGGATCGTAGTTGAGCGCCATGTAGGCCTGGATCACAGACACACCCTGCCGGGAAACCGACGTCACATAGTCGATGCCATCGGCTTCGGAGGCGGCGCGCTGCAGCGGCTCGGTGATGAAGGACTGCACCAGATCCGCATCCGCACCGGGAAACGGGGTCATCACGGTGACGAGTGCCTGCTCCGTCTTCGGATACTCGCGCAGCTCCAGCGACAGCAGCGAGCGAACACCCAGCAGCAGGATCAGCAGGCTGATCACCGAGGCCAGCACCGGCCGGCGCACGAAGACGTCCGTGATGGTCATCCTTCGCTCACATCCTGCGGCAGCGGGATACCCTCGTCGATGACGATGGCCTGGCCGTCACGCAGCTTCAGGTGGCCCGTGTGCACGACCTGCTGGTCCGCTTCGAGCCCGGACAGGATCTCGACCTGGCCGCTGCGGGTGCGGCCCACCCGGACGGGCTGCCGGTGGACGATGAGCCTGTCACCCGATTCCTCGATCCGGAACACGGACTCGCCGTAGGCGAAGAAGCTGATGGCCGTCCGCGGCAGGGTCAGCACGGGCTCCTCGCCGGAGAGGATCAGATGCACGGTGGCGAACATCCCCGGCTGCAGCATCAGCTCCGCATTGGCGAGCTGCCCGCGCAGCTTGAGGGTGCGGCTCTTCACGTCCACGTCGGGGCTGACGACGATCAGCTCACCGGCGAAGGTCCGCTCCGGCCAGGCCGCCACCGACACCTCGAGCGCCTGACCCGTGGACAGGGTGCCGCGGTGGCGTTCCGGGACCGTGAAGTCCACGTAGATGGGCGCCAGGCTCTGCAGCCGGACGATGGGGGTGCCGGGTGCGACGATGGTGCCGAGGCTGACCTGACGGATCCCCAGCACGCCGTCGAACGGCGCCCGCAGCACCTTGCGCCGCAGCAGCACGGCCTGCCGCTCCACCTGCGCTTCCAGATTCGCCATCTCGGACTGGGTACGGTCCAGCAGCGACTGCGAAAAGGCCGACGAGCCGCGCAGCCGCTCCACCCGCTCGTTTTCCAGTCGGGCCAGCCGGAGCTCGGCCTTCAAAGCCTCAAGCTGTGCCTGATCATCCGCCGCGTCGAGCCGCACCAGCACATCGCCGGAGCGCACCGGCGCGCCGGAGGCGAAGTTGATCTCCACTACCTTGCCCGGCACCTCGGAGGCAATGGCCACATCCTGAATGGCCGTGAGGTCTCCCACAGCCTCGATGCGCTGCGCCCAGTGCGTACGCGCCACCCGGGTCGCCGTGACCACCGCAGGTGGCGGCCCGCCAGCCATGGCCTGCATACGGGCCGCATTCTGGTTGTGCTTCACCCACATCACGCCACCCGCCACCGTCCCGATGGCCAGGATCGCAAGGAACAGTCTCAGTACCACTTCAGTCGCCGGAACCCGAAAACAATCGGCCAGTCTCGCACAGACTGCTTCAAAGGCTAAGGGTTTTCGTCGTCAGCCGGCTGGCTGGCGGATCGTACCGTCCGGATTCCGCTGCAGACGCGGCGGGACCTCGCTCGCCACCGTGCCGCGCTGATCGCGGAACGTTACACCGCGTCCGCCGGTGGATCGCTTCTGCACCGTGAATCCGAAATCGCCGGCCGCGCGGCGCTCGTTTCTGCGCGCGTCCGACCAGATTTTTCTACGACTGGGTGCTGAACGCGTACCGTGCCTCCGGACGCCGACGCACGGGCGAGGTCTGGGCGCAGAAGCTCGCCCGGTCCCTTCAGTCGTAATCCGCCACCCGGTGCCAGGATTCCCTTCTGGTGCAGCGCTCGAGCCAGTCGCCCAGATGTGCAAGGCCGAAGTCGCGCGGGTCCAGCCGCTGCCAGTCGATCCGGCCTTCCTCGTGAGGCTCGCTCAGCGTGCTGGCCACGTTCAGATCCGCCAGAGTGAAAGTCTGCCCGAGCAGATACGGCGCCGCCGCGAGCGCACCATCCAGCACCGTGAGCGCGGCCACCTTGGCCTGGGTCACCCGCTCCACCACAGACTCGTCCTCCGTCCGCCGTGCCACGTCCCAGTCCCGCCGGTCCATCTCGGTCTGCGCCCAGAAGCTCCACTGGTAGATCAACCCGCGGGATTGCGCATCCCCAGGCCAGAGCGGACCTCCGAATGTCGCACCCAGGTAGAGGTTGATCGCCATTGACTCCCAGACGATGAACCCATCGTGGTCGAGCACCGGTATGTGGCCGTTGGGATTCAGAACGTTCAGCCGCTGACGCTCCACCGATGCCGGATCACGCAGAGCCCGACCCCAGGGCACGTGCTCATAGTCGAGTCCGAGCTCTTCCAGGGCCAGGATCGATCGTGAGGCGCGGGATTTCGAGGTGCCGTAGAGCTTGAGCATCAAAATCTCCCTGCCTGACGGCGTTCAGCTGCTCGCGTGAGGCTGACGATGTTACCGATGATTTCACACTCCGGCGCCGGCGGGCAGCCGCGGGTGTTTCGGCTACAATCTCCGGGACGAGACACGTTAGCAGGGGAGAACGATATGGCAGGTGACGACAAGAAGACCCAGAGCGGTGCGGACCCGTTCAATCCGTTTCAGCCCATGGATCTCGGCCGGATGCTGGAGCAGATGCAGGTGCCCGGCATCGATGTGTCGCAGCTGGCCGAGGATGCCCGCAAGAACATCGAAGCGCTTCAGGCCGCCAACCAGGCCGTTGCGGCCGGCTGGCAGGCGCTGGCCGAGAAGCAGATGGAGATCTTTCAGCAGACCATGCAGGGCTGGCTCGAAACCATGAAGCCGCCCGGCGGCGAGCCAGCGTCGGCCGAGAAGCAGACCGAGCTCGCGCGGGAAGGGTTCGAGAAGGCGCTCGAGAACATGCGGGAGCTGGCCGAAATCGCCTCGGTGTCACAGACCAAGGCCTTCGACATCATGCGCACACGCTTCGAGGAGAACATGCGGAGCATGTTTCCGTCCTCGAAGAAGACCGACTAGCGGCGCAGGGGCACTACCTCAGGGCAGGTACCACTGTACCCGCGCGAGCAGCATGCGCGTGTTGCCGGTCAGGCCCTCCCGCTCGAGGTCCGCATCGCCCCAGGACAGACCCATCTTCCACTGCCGCGTGATCCACCAGTTGGCGCCGAAGTGCCACTTGTCGAGCACCCCGCCGTCGATGAGGCCGTCGGTCAGATCGAGGTGGGAGTAACGGACTACGAGCTCGACGGCCCCGCGAGCTGAGTCCGGCGAGACCGGGCCGAGCGATCCGGTAGCACGCAGGTAGGGACGGCTCTCACCGGTGAGCATCCAGGACGCCAGCACATAGGTGCCCGAGAACCGCGGATTGCCGCTATCGGGGGCGTGGGTGCGGGACGCCACGTGCTCGGCGGCGAGCAGCACAGGCCCCTGCCCCCAGATCAGCTCCAGGCCGAGCTCACCGACGAAAGATGCCTCGAACTCACCCGTATCCACGTACCAGTCCGCGACGTTGGATTCCGGACGCCCACGCAGTCGCACCAGACCGGCGTCCGGACCCGCACGACGCAGTCCCAGCCCCAGATGCAGGTAGTTCCGGTTATCTGCCGACACCGAGACGAGGCCTGTGAGCCTGGCAACGAAATCATCGGCGTTGTCCTCGAACGACGCTTGGTTCTCGAGCCAGTCGTTGAACCATCCAGCCGCCCAGGTCATCCGATCACCGGCGAGCTGGCCGGAGGCCTTGATGCCGATGCTGCGTGTCACGAAGAACGGCGACAGGATCCGCTCCTGCTGGGGATTGAGGATCGACAGTCCCGCCATCTCGAACACGAACGGCTGCTTCTGCTTGCCGATGTCGATGTTGACGCCGCCGATGGGCACTCGAAGGCGCAGGTCGTAGAGCTGGAAAACGCTGTTCTGCCGTGTCCGGCGTTCCTGATAGTCGACGGCGACGAACGCCGACCACTTCCAGTCGTGCTTCGGAAACAGCGCCATGCCGAACCGCGCCGCACGCAGATCCTGCGTGTCCTCCTGACTGCCGACCTGCAGAACGCTCTCGTCGTCCTGCTCGAAGACGGTGTAGTCGCCCACGAGGGCGACGATCGGGACGATCCGCAGGTGCTCGCCGTCGTAGGAGAGAATCCCGGGCGGCAGGTCGGGCAGTAGCCTGCTGGTCTGGGGCGCTGCTTCGAGAGCGGTCTCAGACTCACTCCCCAACGCTCCCTGAACGGCGATCGACGCCAGCAGCGCGACGCACGCTCCTGTCCTTCTCATCATGATTCGCAGTGACGGTTTCACGCGACGCCCCTTCCCCTTACGCTTCCCCCTGGCGTCAGCGCCGCGCCGCGGCGGCAGCCTCGTCCACCTCGCGGCGCAGCAGCGCCTCCAGCGAGATCCCTTCCCGAACCAGGAACTGCCGGCGGAAGTAATAGTAGACGGCACCCAGAGCCAGCAGCGCCAGGTACACGAGCCCGGGTCCCGGATTGTCGCGGAATCCCACATAGAGAAAGGCGACAGAAACGGCCATCTTCAGGGTGGCGATGATCCAGATCGTTCCCGGCTCGAGACGGAAGGCCGCATCCCGATAGTGCTCGGGAAACGCCTTCTGCAGACGCAGCATGGCCACGGCCCAGACCATACCGTAGAGCATGGAGCCGATCACCGTGACGGCCGCGTACTGGACGATGTCTCCCTGCAGGGCAATGCCGATCATCACCACCCCGACCACGAGCAGCAGCGCGGCATGGGGCTCGTGGGTCCGCGGGTTCAGGCGGCTGAACGCCTCGGGGTAGATGTGGTTGCGGGCCAGCGCGAAGAAGCTGCGCGAGGTGGTCAGCACCACCGTGTTGATGGAAGTGGCGGCTGCCAGCAGCGCGCTCAGCGTGATCAGCACGGCAAACCAGTCGGGCAGGAAGATGCGCGCCGCGGTACCCATGGGCGCAACGATGCTGCCGAGCTCCTGCCAGGGCACGAGCCCGGGCAGCACCAGCGTGACCAGGGTGTAGATGAGGGCCACGAGGATGAAGGTGATCAGCAGAATGCGCGGCACGTTGCGACCCGGATCGCGGATCTCCTCGCCGATCACCACGATGGCGAGAAATCCCGAATAGGAATAGAAGGCCGGAATCGCCGCGCTGATCACCGCGCCGGCCCCGTTGGGCGCGATGGGCTCGAGCAGCGACCAGTCCACGTAGAACAGCCCGCCGACACCGAACGTGAGCAGCGCGGCCACGAAGATCGTGACCATGGCCATCTGCGTACGCACGCTGGTGTGAATGCCGAGCAGATTGACGAGCAGGATCACCAGTACCACGCCGATGGCGATCACGAGCCGGGGTGTCTCGGGTAGAAAGTACGCCATGTAGTCAGCAAACCCGAAAGCCAGGATCGGCACCCCCACCATCAGCGCCAGCATGCCCGCCCAGACCTTGAGGAAGCCGAGCAGCGGGTGCAGCGCCACGCTGGTGAACACGTAATCCCCGGCGCTCACCGGCAGGATGCTGCCCACCTGGGCCGCGATCAGGCAGTTGACGATGGCCGGAACGCTGGCGATGAGGTAGGCGATGAACACGGCAGGGCCCGCGATGCCCGCGAGCTGGCCCGGCAGGATGAAGATCGAAGCGCCGACGATGTGACCGATCAGTAGGAACACGGCACCGGCCAGGCCGACCTTACGTTCGAGACGACCGCTACTCACGGCCCGCGCCATCCGGCAGCGTAAGCCAGCGGATCAGGCCCGGCCCTTCAGCGACCGGATGCCGTTGAGCAGTGTCTGGCAGAAGGGGTCCACGTCCGAGGAATCCATCACCGTCGAGATCACGCCCATCATCCCTGGCGACATGTAATAGCCGTGGTTGAGCAGGTAGCGGTGCAGCCCGCTGCTGGTATGCGCCTTGTTGCGATCGCGGGGGGTGACGAGCTCAGGGTCGTCCACCGCCACCGAGAAGATCGAATAGTGGCCGGCGCCTTCTCCGGGCGTGTTGGTGAGGCGGAGCACCTCGTCGACGCCCGCCCGGAACGCATCACCCAGCGCGTTGATCCGCTCGAACTCGCTTTCGGTCATGAGCTGCATCGCCGTCAGCCCCGCGGCCATGGTCACGGGGTTTGCATTGAACGTTCCTGCGTGGTGCAGGAGCGCCGGACTGCCGTCTGCACCGTCGGCGAACACACCCATCACCTCCGCCCGGCCGGCCACCGCGCCCACAGGGAAACCACCGCCCATGATCTTGCCGAGCGCCGTGAGATCCGCGGGAATGCCACGTGCGCCCTGACTGCCGCTGAAGCCGGCGCGGAACGACACCACCTCGTCGAGCACCAGCAGCACGCCGTGCGCTTTGCAGAATCTCGCCAGCATGGCCAGGAACCCGTCGCTCGGCAGCACGCGCCCCATACCGGTACCGAAGGGATCGATCAGCACCGCAGCGAGCCGTCCGGCATTGGCGGTGAGGATCCGTTCCGCCACCGCCGTCTCGTTGAAGGGGATCACCACCACGTCGTCCATCACTCCCTGAGGGGTACCCGGCGAACCTGGCTGGGGCACCGGATCGCCGTCGGCCAGCACCGTCGGCGGCACGCCCAGGCTCACCTCCACGGTGTCGAAGGTGCCGTGGTAGGCGTTCTCACACTTGGCGATGGCCGACCGGCCCGTGTACGCACGCGCCGCTTTCACCGCATTCATCACTGCCTCGGTGCCGGAGTTCATGAAGCGGATCTGATCGAAGCCGTCGACCCGTTCGCAGAGCAGCTCTGCCAGCTCGATTTCCGTCTCGTTCAAAAACGAATACGCCGCGCCGCGCGAAAGCTGGGCGCTCACCGCCTCGACGATGGCCGGATGGGAATGGCCGTGAATCAGCGACGTGAAGTTGTTGTTGAAATCGATGTACTCGTTGCCGTCCACGTCCACCACGTGCTTGCCCTGCGCGGCAGAGAGGTAGAGCGGATACGGCAGCATGCGGATGCTGCTGCGGGATCCGCCGTCCGGAAGTACGGCCCGCGCGCGCTCGTACAGGCCTGCAGATTTCGAGCCGCTGTCCGGGTATCCCACGTCCGCCTCCGAAGGTTGTTCAGTTCAGATGGTGCAAGTACTGTGCCACGAAGTCGAAATCCACCAGCTCGACGTAGGCCTGCGTGAGCGCGGCTGTCACGGGTCCGGGAACATCGCCTCGCACCGGCTCGCCGCAGAACGACCGCACCGGCACGATGCACAGGCTCGTGGACGTGAGAAAGATCTCGTCCGCATTGTAGGCATCGTGCAGATCCAGATCCGTCTCGAGCACGTCGAGGCCGCGGTTCCGGGCGAGCTCCATGACGCACTGACGCGACACGCCCGGCAGCACGAACTGCTCACGCGGCGTGTAGCAGCGCCCGTCCCGGACCAGAAAGACGTTGGCGCCGAGCCCTTCACAGAGGTTGCCGTTGTGGTCGAGCAGAATCGTGTAGGCGTTCGGGCCGCCACCGGCCACCGCCATGTTCGCGTTGATGAGGTTGAGATAGTTGGCGGTCTTCGCGCGCGGGGTAAGGGCGTCGGGCGGTGTGCGGCGCACGGGAGAGAGGACCAGATCGATACCCTCGCGGTAGTAGCGCGCCCGGGTCTTCAGCGGCAGCGGGATGCACTCGACGATCACGGTGGCGCCGTGCTGATCCCACCCCTCGTCACCCACCGCGTTCAGGCCGCGGGAGACACGCTGCGCTACCCAGTAGTCGGTCGTCTCCTCGAGGAAATGCAGATTGCGTCGCAGCACCTCCTCGCTGATCTCCACCATGGCCTCGGCGCTGAGCCCGGGATCGATCCGCAGCGCGCGCAGGGAACGATACAACCGCTCCACATGCTCGCCGATCCGGAAGATGCGCCCACCGAAGGTACGCGTCATGTCGAAGACGCCGTCGCCGAGCAGGAAGCCCCGGTCGCGGAACGGGATGCGTACCTGATCCTCGGGGAGATACTCGCCGTTGTAGTACGCGATCCGCTGGTTGCCACCTTCCGTCATGACCGGATTGTACTCGTGATGGGTCCGCCGGCTAGCGACACTCCCAGGCTTCGACCGTGTCCGGATTTCCCTGCACGAAGTGAGCCTGCTGCGGCCAGGCGCAGAGCCGGCGGGTGCCCGGTCTGTCCGCATAGGCCGCGGTGAGCTCGTCCGGCGCCACACCGCTCGCGTGCCAGGCCTCCAGCGCTTCCAGGAAGTCGACGCGCCACGGGCCGGCTCCACCCGCGCAGTGCAGGACGCCCGGCATCATGAACAGGCGCAGATCCTCCCGGGAGGAGTCATCCAGAGCGTAGGCGCGCTCCACGTAGTCGATGCTCATGCGGGCGGACAGCGCTACGTCCGCCCAGCCGTGATACATGAGCAGCTTGCCGCCCTGAGCCCGGAACGCGGAGAGATCCGGGTTCTCCGCGTTCAGCACGGCGGCCAGCGGCCGGCTGTCGCGCTCGAAGCGGCTCCAGTCATAGCCCACATAGCTCCACGCCGGATCGTGATAGAGGAAGTAGCGCATGAATCCCACGCCGAACGCGAAGGCCGCACTCGGATCACCCTGCGCGGCACCACCCGTCAGCCAGGAACCCCAGCCGTTGGCATCCGTCGCCTCGGCGCCGAAAGGAAATCCCACGTGCAGCGTTCCCGCTCCCGACACGGGTCCTTCGTAGACGCGCCGGATCGCTGCAACCTTCTCTTCGGGCAGGCAATCACCATCGCCCCCCGCCGGACAGGCAAGGCTGCCGGGATCGAAATCGCACGCGGCGGGGTCCTGGAGAATACCGTCCTTCACCCCGTCATTCGCATCGCAATGCGCTTCGATGGCGGCGCGCAGACGGCGTCGGTCCTCGGGGGTCACCAGCGGCGTGCTCAGCGCGGCGGGATCGGGGTACATGGCCGCCGTGATCTGCGCGAAGGATGCCGCAACGCCGGGAAAGTCGAGCGCCGGTGCGCCGGCGATGATCGCGTCGAAATCGTTCGGATAGCGCTGCGCCTCGCCAAGCGCCTGGCGGCCGCCGTTCGAGCAGCCGAAGAAGAAGGACTTGCCCGGCGGGTTGCCATAATGCGCAGCCACCACCGCCTTGCTGGTCACCACCGCACGGTGCATGGCGACGTGCCCGTAGTTGACGATGGCCTCCAGGTCACCGAGCGCCCAGGATCCGTCCATGCCGTCGGCGCGGTGGCCGGTGTCGGTGCTGGCCGTGGCGTACCCCGCCTCCAGCACCCCGCCGGCGAGCCGGAGCGCCTGGTTGTCCTCCGGCGAGACGAAGCCGCCGGAGCCCCCCATGACGAAGCGGCCATTCCAGGCCTCCGGCAACCAGATCGAGACGCCGATCCTGTCGCCGATGAGCGCCTCCACCTTGCAGTGAGCAACCGGCTGGTCGACGCTCACAGACCGGTTCACGCGCACGTCCGGCAGCGCGAGCGCCGCCAGGGTGTCGCACGCCATTCCCGCCGCATTCGATCCCGCCGGCGTGCCGAGGCCGAGCAGCATCGAAAATAGCGTGGCACTGACCAATCGATTCATGAGGGGCCTCCATATTCGATGCGCTCATCATAGCGCGCCCCGGGCCGACACAGTGCCGGATAAGGGATTTCCACGACAGACAGCCATCCAAACGCGAGGTCCACTGGATGGCCCGGTATCCCGGAGCCAGTGATGCCGTTGATCGTTGATTCTCTGGAGCAGTCCACACGCCGTGTGGAGGTGGTCGAGCGGAAGGGGATCGGCCATCCTGACACCCTCTGTGATGCCCTCGCCGATCAGTTCGAGCGGGCATTGAGCCGCTTCTACCGCGACGAGTTCGGCCGGATCCTGCACCACAACGTGGACAAGGCACTGCTGATCGGCGGCGCCGCCAGGGCAGCGTTCGGCGGCGGCGTCGTGGATGCGCCCATGGAGCTGGTGCTCGCCGGCCGCGCGACGACCGAGGTCGGCGGCCGCAGGGTTCCCGTCGAGGAGATCGCCCGCTCCAGCGTGCAGGCGTGGCTCCGGCAGCACATGCACGCGCTGGACCCGGAGCGGCACGTGACCCTCCGCTGCGCCATCCGGGGTGGCTCGGCCGAGCTCACCGGCCTCTTCGCGCGAAGCAGACCGCTCGCCAACGACACTTCCATCGGCGTCGGCTACTGGCCGTTGAGCCTCCTCGAGCAGCAGGTTCTCGACATCGAACGGCACGTGAACGACCCGGCCGTGAAGGCCGAGCGACCGGAACTCGGTGAGGATGTGAAGGTCCTGGGGGTGAGCGTAGGTGAAGTAACCAGCTTTACCGTAGGCTGCGCGATGATCGACCGCTATCTGTCGAGCCTGGACGACTATCGCGACGCGACAACGAGGCTGGCCCAACGTCTATCCGAGCTGGCGGGAGATCAGGACGTGGTGGTTAACGCCGGTGACGACCTGGCCCGCGGTGAAATCTACCTGACCGTCACCGGTACCTCCGCCGAGTCTGGCGACGATGGTGAGGTGGGCCGGGGTAACCGCGGCAACGGCCTGATCACGCCGTTCCGCCCGATGACGCTGGAGACCATCGCGGGGAAGAATCCGGTGACCCATGTGGGCAAGCTCTACAACGTCGTCGCCACCCGCATGGCCCGGTCGCTCGTGGAATCCCTCGAAGCGGTCGATCGCGCACAGGTGTGCCTTGCGAGCCGCATCGGCAGTCCGATCGAGGAGCCGCCCCTGGTCTGGCTCGGCATCGGCAGCGCCCGCCCGGTTGCAGAGCTCGAGACGGAAGCTGCGGAGGTGGCCCATGCCATTCTGGTCGGTCTGCCCCGGATCTGGTCCGAGCTGATCGACGGAACCGAGACCTACTGGTGAACCGGATCAGCGAAGCGGCACGGCTGATGGACCGTTTCGCGCGATCGAGCGGGCTCATCGGGGATCGTCCGGCGCACCGCTACCTCTGGACCGACGCGCACGCGGTCTGCAACTACCTCGCCCTGGCGGCAGCGACTGGCGACGACACCTACACCCGGCTTGCCGTCACCCTGGTGGACCAGGTGCACGAGGTGCTCGGCCGTCATCGCGGCGACGACGGTCGGTCCGGGTGGATCAGCGGCCTTGCCGATAGCGACGGCCGGAAGCACCCGACGGCCGGTGGTCTCAGGATCGGCAAGCCGCTGCCCGAGCGGCGCCGCGACGAGCCGTCGGATCCGCGCGCCGAGTGGGATCAGGACGGCCAGTACTACCACTATCTGACGAAGTGGATGCACGCGCTTCTGCAGGTGGCTGCCGCGACGGGCGAGCGACGCTACCTGGTCTGGGCCCGGAAGCTCGCCATGGCGGCCTACCGCGGCTTCCGGGCCCCGTCGGGCCGCGCGCGCCTGTTCTGGAAGATGAGCATCGACCTCAGCTACCCGCTGGTGCCCTCATCCGGTCTGCACGATCCGCTGGACGGACTGGTGACGGCACTCACGCTCCGAACGGGAGCAGAGGATGAGGGCGTTCTCGAGCCCATCATCGCGGGTCTGTCTGCCATGTGCCGCGGACAAAGCTGGGTGACGGACGATCCCCTCGGCATCGGTGGTCTGCTGTTCGACGCCGGTCGGTTGGCTCAGCTCCCTCCGGGCGTGCCCGGTGACGTCGACCCAGACCTGCTCGCGACGGTTCTGGCGGATGCCGAGCGAGGGCTCGAGTCCTTCTCCAGGTCATCGGACCTCGCTCAGCCGGCCGCCTACCGATTGGCCTTTCGGGAGCTCGGGCTCAGCATCGGGCTGCAGGTCCCCGAGCTGATCGAGCCCTACGACCTGCCACAACCGGCTCGTGCGGTCGTCGCACGACTTCTGAACCGACGAAAGCTGGGTATCTCCATCGAGCGATTCTGGTCGGTCCCGCGGACCCACGAATCCGCAACCTGGACTGATCATCAGGACATCAATACCGTCATGCTCGCCACCAGCCTGGTACCGGACGGCATGCTCGTGCTGTAACAGAGGACCGGTGCCAGCCAGTTTCAGGTCGGGAACGGATTGAGCAACCGCGTCGGACCGGACTATGCTGCCCGTCACATGAACAGACCCGTCGCATCACGCCCTCACCCGTTCGCCGATCTGATCGGCTTCGAGATCACCGCCCGCGGCGAAGGTCGCTGCACGAGCGAGCTCGCCGCAGAGGAAAGACACCTGAATCCCAACGGGGTCGTGCACGGCGCCGTGCTCTACGCGCTCGCCGACACCGGCATGGGCGGCGCGCTGACGAGCATGCTGGACGAAGGCCAGCTCTGCTCCACCATCGAGATCAAGATCAACTACTTCCGTCCCGCCCGTGCCGGGCGGCTGCGTTGCGACACCCGCGTCGTCTACAAGGGCAGTCGCACCGGCGCCCTCGAAAGCGAGATCTTCGACGAAGAGGGCCGGCTTCTCGCCAGGGCAACCGGCACGTTCATGATCCTGGACAGCGAGTCCCGGTGAGCCGGTTGGCAGACGACGGCCGGAAAGCGATCCCCACCAGCACCCCCGGCGAGCAGGGTATCGACGCCCGAGGCATCCTCCGTTTTCTGGACGCGCTGGAGGCCGATCCCCGGATCGAGCCGCACGGCCTCATCGTCCAGCGCCACGGACGTCGCGTGGTGGAAGGCTACTGGCGTCCCCACGACCGCGGCCGGCTGCGGCTGCTGTACTCGCTTTCGAAGACGTTCACCGGCACCGCGCTGGGACTGCTCATCGGCGAGGGAAAGCTCGGTCTGGACGATCTGGCCAGCGCGCACCTGCCCGAGGCTTTCGCTACCGCCCACGAGGGTTTCCGCAACCTGCGCATCCGTCATATCGCCTCCATGGCGAGCGGGCACAACCGGGAAACCCTGCAGGAGGCCAGCGGGCGCGATCCCGACGACGTCGTCCGGGGATTTCTCACCATCCCGCCGGACGCCGAGCCGGGTACCCTCTTCGCCTACAACCAGCCGCCCGTGGTTGCGCTGGCCACGATTCTGCAGCGCCTGGCGGGAGAACGGCTGGTCGACTACCTGCGTCCGCGGCTGTTCGAGCCGCTCGGTATCGACGACGTGCGCGCACAGCAGCGCCGACCCGGCTTCGACTTCGGCTATACCGGTGTCTACGCCAGCCTCGACGCCGTCGCCCGGCTCGGGCAGCTCTATCTCGATGACGGCGTGTGGCAGGGCCGCCGGCTGCTGCCAGCCGGCTGGGTGGCCGAGGCATCCCGAGTGCAGACACCCAACCCGCAGAATGTCGAGCCCGACTGGCGTCAGGGGTACGGCCTGCAGCTCTGGATGTCGCGTCACGGCTACCGGGGTGACGGTGCCGCGGGTCAGTACATGGTGGTGCTGCCGGAGGTGGATGCGGTGGTCGCCCTGCTGTCCTGCACCGTGAACATGCAGCGCGTTCTGGACCTGATGTGGCAGCACCTGCTGCCGGCCATGCAGGACACACCGAGACGGGCACCCGAACACGACGACCGGACACTTCAGGAGCGGCTGGCATCGCTCTCTCTGCCAACCGCGCAGAGTCGGCTCGGTGGCAGGCCGCCGGTCCTGAAACAGGGCCGTTTTTCCCCCGTGTCACCCCCCGCGATCAGCCACCGGACGATCACGGCCGTCGTTCTGCAGGGAAACGAGCTGCTGATCTGCGAGGACGACGACCGTCTGCGCATTCCGCTGTCCGCGAGCTGGACACAGGCGACGCAGCGCCCTTTTGCTGCCAGCGCCAGCGAGCTTCCCGATGGGCGAATCGCGATCGACCTGGTGCCGCTGGCCACACCCCATCGACTGGAGATCACGCTGAACCCGGCAACGGCGACGTTCGATGCGCGCTGGCCGGTGATGCCCCTGTTCGGCGCCGGCCTCGGCAGGCGCCTCACGTCCATGGAGGCGCCGCCGCTCTGACCCGGGACTCAGGTGGTTTCGTCGAGCTTCGCGAATGCCCGACGCGCAGCGTGCATGCCGTCCACCGCCCTGGGAAATCCGGCATACAGGCAGAGGTGGGTCATCACCTCTTCTATCTCTTCGCGGCTCAGGCCGTGGGCGAGGCCTGCCGGCACGTGGAACGCGAGCTCCGCCGCCTGACCCAGCGCGGTGAGAATCGCGATCACCAGCAGCGACCGATCCCGGCGTGAGAGCTGCGGTCGCGACCAGATTTCGCCGAACGCCCACTGCATCGCCCAGTCGCCCAGGTCCCCGAGGTGCTCACGCATCACCGCCAGATCGGCTTCCGGATCCGGATTCGCCCGGCCGCCCGTGAGGGTGCGACGCACGTCCGCACCGCGGCGCAGCCGCTCGTCGTCGTCCAGGTGCTCGGCTGCCTGCCGCCCCTCGATGCGATCGACCCCTTCGGCCTCGCAGAAGGCCTGATCCATCCGCCGCCTCGCCGCCATGGCGGCGGGAAATCCGGCATAAGCGGCAACGTGCAGGTTGATCTCCTCGATCTCTGCGCGGCTGAGACCGTGGCGCAGGCCGATACCCGTGTGCAGCACGAGCTCCTCGTCCCGCGCCTGGGCCGCCAGCACGGCGATGATCATCAGGCTGCGATCGCGGCGGTCGAGCTGCGGCCGATCCCACATCTCGCCCACGGCCGTGAACGCGAACGTGCCGAGCGCCCCCATGCTGCGCTCCATGGAGGCGAGCACCCGCTCGGGCTCTGCATCCGGCACGAATCGTGAAAACGTATTGCCGGCCCGCCGCTGCCGTTCATTCCAGTCCGCCATCCTTCCCCTCCTCGATGTGATACGGCCACGACATGCTACCCCGCCGACGCTATCCGCGCGCCGGTTCCTGCTACAGTCACGATGTCTTCGGGGAAGGGGTGAAACAAATGGTCAATCACGCGGGGCAGGGGCTGGTCGACGTGCACCATCACTTCCTACCCGACGCCTACCGGCGGGCTGCCGTTGCCGCCGGCCATGCACAGCCGGACGGCATGCCGGAGCTCCCCGCGTGGAGCGAGATGGAGATGCTGGCGATGATGGACGCCGTCGGTGTGGAGTTTGCGGCGCTGTCCATCAGCTCGCCGGGCGTGTGGTTCGGTGACGATGCCGCAGCCGCGGATCTCGCACGGCTGGTGAACGAGGAAGGGGCACGGTTGAAGTCGGCGCATCCCACGCGGGTGGGATTCTTCGCATCGCTGCCACTGCCCCATGTGGAGCGGGCACTGGCGGAAATCGATCATGCCTTCGACGCGCTGCACGCCGACGGGGTCGTGCTCTACAGCAACACGGCCGACGTCTACCCGGGTGATGCGAGATTCGAACCCGTGTTCAGAGAGCTCAACCGCCGGAAAGCCGTGGTCTTCCTGCATCCCACCTCGCCGAGCTGTCCCTGTTGCCAGCAACAGGCCTGCAGCAGCGAGCGCGAAGGTGCCCTGCCGCGCCCGGTGCTGGAATTCATGTTTGAGACCACCCGGGCAGTGACCAGCCTGATCGTGAGCGGCACGCTCACGCGGCATCCCGACATGAAGGTGATCGTTCCGCACGCCGGCGCAACGCTGCCGGTGCTGGCCGACCGGATCGCCACCACAGCGGCCGCCGGGCTGATTCCCGGCCTCCGTGACCAGGGAGACGATCCGGTGTTCGGCCCGCTCAGGCGCCTCTACTACGACGTCGCCGGGATGCCGGTGCCGCGGCTGCTGCCCGCACTGCGGACATTCGCCGATCCCGCGCACCTCCTCTACGGCAGTGACTGGCCGTTCACGCCGCAGCGCGCGGTGCGGGCGCTGCTGGGCGCGCTGGAAGGTCATCTGTCTCCTGAAGCTGCGGTGCTCGCTGCGATTCGACGCGACAACGCCGCGCGGCTGTTTCCCAGGCTGGGTTGAACCGCTCGAGACCGTGCCGGAAATTTTGATAGCGGGATGTAAATCTGCCCCGGGCATCAACGCTCCCGGCAGATCCATGAGCGACGATGGCGTCGTGAACTCAACGACTGACACGATCGAGCGGCCATTCGACACCCCGTCTCCGCAAGGGCACGAGGTGACGCTGCATTTGCAGGGAGAGGATGACGAGTTCCGCAGTGTTCGATGCCTCGCCGTCGACGGCAGCGGGCAGGTCGGCTGTCTCGTCACCTACGCGGTGCTCGAAGAGCTGTTCGACGCCGGCGCGCTGGGTTACCGCGATGCGTTCCTGCTGCACGCCGACATCATCGGCGACGCGGCCGAACGGAAGTGGCTCGGAAGTGAGATCGAGTTCGGCATGATCGTCCTGCGCAGCGACGATTTCTGACGATTCAGGCGGTGGGCTTGTCCATGGCCAGGTAGAGCACGCTCGTGCTTTCGGGCACGGACTCCGGCAGCTCCTTTCCCGGATGACTGCTCATGGGCCTGCGGACACCAGAAACCCGAGCACCGCCTGCTTGAAGGCCTCGCTCCACACGGTGGTCAGGTGATCGGTTTCCGGTATCACCACGTGCCGGGCATCCGGGAGTACCTGCGCAAAGGCATCGGCAGTGTCGACATAGGGATGATCGTGCTCGCCGTTGACGATCAGCACGGGAAAGCGCGCATTCGAGACGCCGGATCCGGCGAGCACCAACGGATAGCCTTCCGGCCACATCTGCTCCGCGGAGCAGGCCAGTGCCTCCGTATCGGCGTCCGGGACCGAGGCGACGAATGCCAGCACCCCTGCGGCGGAACGGTCCGAGGCCGCCAGCTCCGGCTCGCGCAGTATCCGCGCGATGCGCGCACCCTGGGCGGCACTCGCTGCAGACTCGTTGCCGATGCCACCGAGCACCATGGCCGTGAATCGCTCGGGATGGTGGCCCAGCAGCCAGGCGCCCATGAACGCGCCCATGGAGTAGCCCATGAAGTCGCAGGTTTCGAGCTCGAGAGCGTCCATCACCGCCAGCACGTCGCGGCTCATGGCGTCATAGCCGTAGTGCTCGCGCGCATGCGGCTTGTCGCTCCGGCCGTGGCCACGGATGTCGATGGCGATCAGCGTCCGCCGCGGCTCGAGCGCCTGAATCCAGCCGGTTTCCACCCAGTTGGTGCGGGTATCGGCGCCCCAGCCGTGCACCAGCACCAGCGGACGTCCGGCACCGGAACGCCAGAAGGCGATGGAAAGACCGTCGGATTGCGCGAAGGCCGGACGCATCACCCCCGGACGATCATCTGGCGACGCGATGTCGCAGCCCTCCCGCCATGTCGATTCGCGGATAGCCTTCCGCGATGGCCTGCTCGAGGATACCCCGGTAGCGGGGTCCGCCGCCGAAGTAGGCCTGATAGCGCACGGTGCCCGCCTCGTGACCGGCGACGTTCGAGTTGTAGCCGGTGAACCAGCCCCTGCTTCGCCGGAGCAGCAGACGTTCGTAGGACGCCCGCACCTCCTCTCCCCATTCCGACTCGGCATCGGGTTGCACCTCGAGCCGGGTGATGCCCCTCTCGCGCGCATGATCGAGCAGCTCGGTGACCCATTCCACGCCGGTCTCGATGGCCCGTGGGAAGTTTGTGGAGCCCGAGACGCTCTGCGGACCGGCAACCATCAGCAGATTGGGGAAACCGTGGGTCAGAACGCCGAGGTAGGTGATGGGACCGTTCCGCCACTTGTCGGAGAGGGACCTGCCACCCACTCCACGGATATCCAGGTGGTCGAAGGCGCCGGTGATCGCGTCGAATCCGGTGGCGTAGACGATCAGGTCGAGCTCGTGGTGCGCATCCGAGGTCTGGATGCCTCGCGCGGTAAAGCGTTCGATCGGCGTCTCCGAGAGCGATACCAGACGGACGTTGTCGCGATTGTAGGCTTCGAAGTAGTGCGTCTCGAGCGGCAGCCGCTGGGTGCCGAAGCCGTGATCACGGGGAATGAGCTGCTCCGCGACGGCCGGATCCTTTACCCGCCGGCGTATCCGATCGGCCACGTAGTCCGAGACCTCC
Source organism: Pseudomonadales bacterium (assembly GCA_050185825.1). Taxonomy (GTDB): domain Bacteria; phylum Pseudomonadota; class Gammaproteobacteria; order Pseudomonadales; family Azotimanducaceae; genus SZUA-309. Next base: position 258,962 of record JBFWZA010000003.1, read on the forward strand.
CGGTTCGCCGCCTCATCGAAGAAGATCTCGGGAAAGTTGCCCGCCAGAAACGCAAATCCCGGCTTCTCGTAAAGGCTGTCCCAGAACGCGCGGCGCTCTTCCTTCGTCAGGTTCCAGAAGCCCCGTTGATCGGGCACGTGCTCGAAGCCGTTGGGCGACGCTGCGCAGTTGGCAAAGATCTCGTCGTAGCGGGCGCGGATCCGCGTCATCTCCGCCTCGGAGATCGGCGAGTTGTTGAGCGGCGTGCTCCAGTTGGGACGACGCTGGAAGACGGTGAGCTCGCCCACCTTGTCGGCGATCTCGGCGATCACCTGAATGCCGGTGGCGCCGGTGCCGATCACCCCGACCCGCCTGCCCTGCAGGGCCACGGGTTCCTTCGGCCACCAGAACGTGTGGAAGGCCTCACCTGCGAAGTCGTCCATGCCCGGATAGCTCGGCAGCGTCGGCACCGACAGCACGCCGATCCCGGTCACGACGAAGCGGGCGGTACAGCTGCCGCCATCCTCGAAGGTAAGGTGCCAGAGGCGCTCGTCCTCGGCCCAGTGCATGCGCGCGACCCGGGCGTTGAAGCGCATGTGCCGCCTGAGGTCGAATTTGTCCGCGACAAAATTCAGGTACTTGAGGTTCTCGGGCTGCGAGGAGAAGCGCTCCTTCCAGTGCCATTCCTCGAGCAGCTCCTTCGAGAAGGAGTAACCGTAGGTGTAGCTCTCGGAATCGAAGCGCGCGCCGGGATACCGGTTGCGGTACCAGGTGCCGCCCAGGTCCTCGTCTCCTTCGAAGAGCACGGCATCCACGCCCCGGTCGATGAGGCACTTGATCTGGTAGAGGCCGGACACACCCGCGCCCAGCACTACGGTTTCGTAGTAAGGTCTTTCGCTCATTGCTGTCATTCGGCCAGCCGCGGAGACGACCGGCGTCCGTGAAGATTTCACGGGATTATACGCACACGGCCGGCGGCGCCGTCGAGCAACGCCCGGGGATTACGGCGATCCTTCAGGCCCCCAGTGCACACCCAGCAGCTTCTCGAGTGGCTGCTTGTGAGAGCCGAACTCCCGGTTCACGAGATCGCCATCGGTGAAGTGCTCCAGGGTGAATCCGTGAGGGTCCTTCCAGTAGTCGAAGACCTGGCTGCCCAGCAGGTGCTTACCCACTCCCCAGCGATGCTCATACACGCCGCCGCGCAGCCGATCGTGCCCCTGCATCAGGGTGTCCCAGTCGTGCACCTCGAAGGCGGCATGGTTGAAACCCGCTTGGCCTGTGCCTACACAGAACAGGGTGTGGTGATCGACGAAGGCATCCCCCCGATCGACGCGCATGAAGGCACCGAGCACCCGGGACTCGTCGCCGATGTAGATCTCGTCGCTGGTGATGAAGCCGATGCGCTCTTTGTACCAGGCCTCGCTCTCACGAAAATCCACGGCGTTGATGACACAGTGCCCGAGCCGTTTGACGATGTTCGCCTCGGGCGTGAGGGACACGCGTTCGCCCAGCCGCCGGATCTCGACGGCGTCGTTGATGGGGCTTCGGGGCGTGAGCCGGCTGCTTGGTTGAGTCTGCTGGCCGAACACCACGTCCACGGCAACGCCGTTGGGGTCGGTCATCCTGACCCTCTCACCGCCGTCTGGCAGGTCGGTGATCGGCTCGACCGGCAGTCCGTCGACAGCAGCGACGCGCCTGAGCGCATCCGCGGACTCGGCGAGGAAACCCATGCCCAGAAAGGCATTCTCTCCCCGCGTCGCCACGTAAACGCAGGGACCATCGGTCCCTCGGCCGATGAGCATGTCGCCGGTGATTTGCGTGCTGAGCCCGAAGTCGTCGAGGAATGCCCGCTCCTTCTCCAGATCCGCGACGCTGAAACGGACGTATTGAATATCGACGATGCCATTCATGACTCGAGCTCCAGTTCGGGCAAGGGTTGGTGCGCAAGCTGTCGCGCTTCTTCGGGTGTCAGCCCGAAGACCCGCAGCGTCAGCTCCACGCCCTGATCGATCTGTTCCTCCGGCCGGTCGTGATTCATGGCCGCCAGAACGCAATTCACGAAGCCACCGAACGCGTAGGTGGCAACCACCATGGGGTCAGGCGCCGAGATCCGGCCGCTGGCGAAACCCGTGCGGAAGTCCCGCTCCACATACGTGCCTACTGCTCTTCGCAGCTCTTCGACAGGCACACCCGAGTGCTGCAGCAGCCAGCGCCAGAGCTCATCACCGACGATCTGGCGGCCCACCACACGGGCGGAAACAGCGATCACGAGTGCCGGATCGTCGGTGCCGGCCAGGATTTGCCGTAACTGCCCGTCCGTTCGCGCGGCCATCGCCTGCACGATGGGCACCAGCACGTCGTACTTGGTCTTGAAATGCAGATAAAACGAACCGTGCCCTACGTCGGCGGCTGCGGTGATGTCCTGGATGGTCACGCTGTCCACAGGGCGGCTGCGCATGAGCTGCTCAGCGGCCGCCAGGATCCGCCGCCGGGTGTTCTTCTTCCGCCGCTCGACACGGCTCAGTTCCGGCGCCGTGATGGCCTCGCTGCCCGGCTGACTTCTTCGAGGCTGCATGATCGATGAACCTGTTGACTGACTGAAGTCATAAATGATTACATACGATTTTGATTAGAGTCAATATCATGCAGCTCGTCACCTTTACTCCCCATTCAGAATCCCGGGGCCGGGCCGGCCTTCTCACACAGACCGGCATCGTTGATCTCTCTCGAGCGGCGCCGGAGCTGCCAGCGGATCTGCTGTCCCTGATCGGGGCGGGGCCCGAGGCACTCGCGGCCACCCGGAGGGCGGAGACTTCCCCCGCACACTTCGCGCGGGACGCGGTGCGGCTGATTGCACCGATCACCCGGCCGCCGAAGATCATCGCCATCGGCCTCAACTACCGGGCCCATGCCGCCGAATCGAACATGGAGTTGCCGAAGGTGCCGCTGGTCTTCACCAAGCAGTCGACATCGGTGACGGGGCCTTACGATCCGATCTTCTGGTCCGAGGAAGGCAAGGCCCTCGATTACGAGGGGGAGCTGGCCATCGTGATCGGCAAACGCTGTCGACGGGTGCCGAAGGACAAGGCCCGCCAGGTCATCCTCGGTTACACCGTGCTCAACGATGTCAGCGTTCGCGACTGGCAGCTGCGCGGAACACCACCTTCCTTCACCATGGGCAAGTCCTGGGATTCCCATTGCCCGATCGGCCCGTCCATCGTGGTCGACCCCGATCTCGATCCGCACGGGCTCCGGCTGACGACCCATGTGAACGGCGAGCTGCGGCAGGACACCTCCACTGACGACCTGATCTTCAACTGTTACGAGCTCGTCGAGTTCCTGTCCACCGCGTTCACCCTCGAGCCCGGCGACATCATCGCCACGGGCACGCCGAGCGGTGTTGGTTTCGCCATGAAGCCACCCTGTCCGCTCGTGATTGGTGATCGTGTGCGGGTCACGATCGACGGATTGGGTTCGATCGAGAACGAGGTGATTCAGGAGCCCGCCGAGCGGGCGCAGTTCTTCTGATGGCGCGGCCGAGGTTCGACGTCGCCGTTGTCGGGATGGGGCCCGTGGGTGCCGGTGTCGCGCTGTTTCTGGCGCACCAGGGTCTGTCCGTCGCGGTATTCGACAAGGCCGCCGACGTATACGAGCTGCCGCGGGCTGTTGCGCTCGACGGCGAAATCGTGCGCGCCTTCCAGGGTATCGGGCTAGGAGACGCGCTGACCCAGGTCCTGCAGGCCGTCCGGCCGGGCGAGCGGGCAGGATTCACCAACTCCCGCCGGGAATGGCTCTTCGGCCAGCAGCTCGTGCCCTTTGGACGCAACGGCTGGCAGCCCGTCTCCATGTTCGATCAGCCCGAGCTCGAACGATTCATGAGAGGCAGGTTGGCCGGCTACCCGAACTGCTACGTATTTCTCGCTGAGGAAGTCCTCGAAACCCGGCAATCACCCGACGAGGTAACGCTCACCACAACCCGCCAGGTGATCGATGCGGACTGGCTCATCGCCTGTGACGGGGCAGCGAGCCCCATCCGCAAGGCCCTGGACATCGGCTGGCAGGATCTCGGCTACGACCACGACTGGCTGGTGGTGGACGTCACCCTCAATCCCGGCGCGACGCTCAAGCCGGAGACGCTGCAGGTATGCGATCCCGGGCGGCTCGTCACCTACGTGGGGACCAAGGAGCCGTTTCGCCGCTGGGAGTTCAAGCTCAATCCCGGCGAAACCGCGCAGGACCTGCTGAAGGACGACGTGATCGGTCGGCTGATCGATCCGTGGCTGCCCCGGCAGGCCTACAGGCTGCGCCGCAAGGCCGTTTATCAGTTTCATGCGGCGACAGCCGACCGCTGGCGGGAGGGGCGTATCTTCATCGCCGGCGATGCGGCTCACCAGACCCCACCGTTCCTCGGGCAGGGGCTCAATGCGGGCATGCGGGATGCGGCCAATCTGGCCTGGAAGCTGGCGCTGGTGCAGCGGGGCGTCTGCGGATCCGGATTGCTGGACAGCTATCAGGCGGAACGTATGCCGCACGCGCAGGACCTGGTTGAGTGGGCCGTTTCACTTGGCCAGCTCATGGAGCACCTGGCGGCGGCCGAGGCTGCCGGGCAGCGCGGAGAGGCGCCGCCGGTGCTACCAGCCCGGAAGCAGGCCTCCGGATACGGGCAGGGTCGGGAGGCGCCGCCGCTGAGAGACGGTGTGCTGATGCGGGATCAGGTCTCCGACGAAGGCTCGACGGGATACCTTTTCTGCCAGCCGATCGTATCGTCGACAACTCAGACCCCCGTCCGTCTCGACGAGCTGCTGGGGCCCGGCTTCAGCCTCGTCACGAGCGGCGATCTGCCGGTGCTCAGCGATGCGAGCCGGTCGATCATGGCCCGGCTCGAAATGCGACACTTCACCCTTGCAGGTCTGACGCCGGAACAGGGACGCTTTGACCCGCTGTTCGAGCAGGCTGACGTGGCGATCGTCCGCCCCGATCGCTACGTGTTCGGGCACACGACGGCGGAGACGACCGCAGACGACCTGCTTGGAGCCCTGGCTGCCAGGCTATCCCTGAACTGAGCGGCGCGTCCGGTTGCGCGCCTGTGAGGATATGTTGTGACTGAGCATCGAATCGAAACGGGAACGCGACCCAACATCCTGTGGATCATCGCCGATCAGCTTCGTGCCGATCACGTCGGATTCGGCGGCAACGGTATCGTCCGCACCCCGAATCTCGACGCCCTGGCAGCCAGGGCGATGGTGTTCGACAACGCCTGGGTCGCCAATCCGATCTGCATGCCGAACCGGTGCAGCATGCTGACCGGCCGCATGCCCACCGCCCACGGCGTGATCTTCAACGACCGCTCGCTCACGCCCAACACCAACACCTTTGCCCGACAGCTGTCCGGCGCCGGCTACGCCACGGCCCTGATCGGCAAGTCCCATATCCAGCACGGCCTGTCGCGCAATGTGGTACGCGAGCAGCGCGAAGCACCCACCCTGTTCAGCCCCTATCCGGACGGCTGGGACGAGCTCGAGAACCCCGAGAACTACCTTGAGGGGAACCCGGCCATCCCGGACTTCTACGGCTTCAGCCATGTGGAGTTCGCGATCGGCCATGGGGACTCCGTGGCAGGCCATCACTACCAGTGGGCCCTCGAGAAGGGTGCCCGACCGGACGAGCTCAACATCAGCTGGGGGACGGATTCTCCGGCGCTCGAGCGTTACGATGGCTGGTGGCAGGTCTACCAGAGCGCCCTGCCGGAGGCATACCACTCCACCACGTTTGTCACCGAACGCACCATGGCGTGGCTGGACGCACAGACGGTCTCCGGCGGGCGCAGCAGGCCATTTTTCCTGCAGTGTTCGTTCCCGGATCCGCACCATCCGTTCGCGCCACCCGGTGACTGGTGGCACGCCTATCGCCCGGAGGACATGCCTCTGCCCGAAACGTTCTTCGACCCGCTAGCGAACGCTCCCGCGCACCTTCCGCTCATCCGCAAGCTGCCGCCTGGCAAGAATCCCGTGCAGATGTTCGGACCGACCGAAGACCTCGTCCGCCATGCGATGGCGGCGGAATTCGGCCTGATCGAGATGATGGATCGAGGTATCGGCCGCGTGCTGCAACACCTCGCCGACCTCGGGCTCGCGGAGAACACCATCGTGGTGTTCACGAGCGACCATGGCGACATGTTCGGCGACCACGGGCTGATGCTGAAGGCGACGATGCACTACCAGGGTTGCCTGCGCGTGCCACTGCTGATTGCAGCACCCGGAAGCAGGCCGGGACGCACCCGCGCCTTCGCGAGCTCTCTGGATCTCGCGCAGACCTTCCTGGATTTCGCATCCGTGCCCATCTTTGGAGACATGCAGGGAGTGAGCCTCAAACCCGTCGTGGAATCCGCCGACGCCAGCGTCCGGGATCACGCCTACGTGGAGGAAGACTTTCCGCTGGCTCAGCACGGCAGCCCGCTGCCGCTGAAAAGCAGAACGCTCATCCACGGCGACTATCGATACTCGCGCTACTCCTCGGGCGACTGCGAGCTCTACGACCTCGCCAGCGACCCGGGTGAGCTCAACAACCTGGCGCACGAACCTCACGCCGCGCCCGTCCGTGCGTCCCTGGCCGAAAAGATGCTCGATGTGATGACCCGCCTGACACCCATGGAGACGCTGGGCTAGCACCACCCATCATCGTCGACACGGGAGCCGGAAAGCGGGGTCAGGCGCAGAAACGCCAGTATCCCGCGGCGCGAGTATAAGCAGCGCCGTGCACGCGCAACAGCCGGTGGACGAACGAAATTTGCCTTGCTTTCCGCGAAGCGGCTGATGAATGATCGCGCTCGCGTGCAGGGCACAGGCCCTGCCGGGCTCCTGTCAAAGCGTTTGTTGGAGGTGCGTACTTTGCGTGCCGTGCATGCGTTTCTTGCCCTGATGGCTTTTCCCTTTCTTCTCGCCCTGGACGTACCACGCGAGCTCACCGTACCCGAGCAGGGTGAGCCGATGTCGCGGATCCTCGCGCTCTGGGATCAGACCCGACCGATCCTGATTGCGGATGCTGGCCAGCCGCTCTCGGATGCCGACTCCCTGGCGCGCGGCGCGCCGCTGGTCGAAGCCTGGTCGGCGCTGGATGCGTCGCTCGCGAACACCGATGAATCCGGTGAGACCCACGCCGTGCTAAAACTCATAAACGATCTGTATGGCCGCCCCGAAAGCCCGCCGGATCGGCGCATGAGCATCCGCAACGATACGCGGCGCAACTTCGCGCAGCGGCTGCAGAACGTCGAAGGCCGACTGAGGCGCTGACTCCGAGGTTCCAGTCCGGGAACCTCTACGGACGCGTCACCGCAAGCAGGTTTCGCCGGTAGACTTATCCGCACCTTGGCGTCTTAGAATGGGCGCCAGGCTCCCCCGGCATTTTCAGCGTGATGCTCAAGCCCATACTTCTGATCGTTGGCGTCGCGCTGATCGGTCTGGCGGTATTCATCACCATCCCGGCCGCTTTCGCCTGGTGGTACGCGGAGCCGACCAGCAATGCATTTCTGACATCCGCAGCGCTGGTGCTCGCCAGCGGACTTCTGCTCGCCTACCCCAATCGGGCGGCTCGCGTCACCGTACTGCCAAAGCAGACATTCGTGATCACCAGCGTGGTGTGGCTCGCCACAAGTGCGTTCGGCGCTCTGCCCTTTGTGATTTATTCGGACATCGACTACGCGGATGCGGTTTTCGAGACGATGTCGGGAATCACCACAACAGGCTCGACCGTGCTGGTCGGTCTCGAGACGCTGCCACACTCCGTGCTGCTCTGGAGGTCGCTCCTGCAGTGGCTCGGCGGTCTTGGATTCATGGTGATGGCCATCGGTATCCTGCCGTTCCTGGGTGTCGGGGGTATGCGGCTCTTCCGTTCCGAGTCGTCGGACTGGAGCGAGAAAGCCACGCCCCGGACCCGATCCTTCGCGGGTTATCTGGCTCTGGTTTATCTCGCTCTGTCCATTGCCTGCGCTCTGGCGTACTGGGTCGGAGGCATGACGCCATTCGATGCCGTGAATCATGCGATGACCACCGTCTCGACCGGAGGGTACTCAACCTGGGATGCATCGTTCGGGCATTTCAACAGCCGCCTTCTTCAGTGGACGGCAGTCGTGTTCATGATTCTTGGCGCCTTGCCATTTGTGCTCTACGTGAGAGCGGTTCGCAGGCAGGCTACGGGCTTCCTGCAGGATGACCAGGTGCGAGCCTTCGCGCTCCTGCTGATTGTGGCATCCGGCGCCACCGCGATCTGGCTGATCGCCGATCACCTGTTTACGCCGTTCACAGCCCTGACGGTTGCGACGTTCAACGTGGTCTCCGTGGTTACGACCACCGGCTACGCGTCTGCAGACTACACTTTGTGGGGCTCGTTTCCCGTCATGATGTTCTTCTACCTCACCTTCGTCGGCGGGTGCTCAGGCTCCACGACCGGCGGGATGAAGATCTTCCGCCTGCAGCTTGCACTGCAGGTGCTGCGCAACCAGTACCTGCGCCTCGTGCACACCCGTGGAGTGTTCCGGGTCGAATTCAACGGCCGGACCGTGGGCGAGGATGTGGTCCGGTCGCTGATCGGCTTCTCGTTTGCCTACTTCATGACCATAGGCCTGCTCGCACTGGGGTTGTCTCTCTTCGATCTCGATCTCGTCACGGCTTTCAGCGCATCCGCTACTGCCGTCGGTAACGTGGGTCCGGGGCTCGGCAGCGTCGTTGGTCCAGCGGGGAATTTCGCCGCGATACCGGACGGCGCCAAGTGGCTGTTATCGCTCGGCATGCTGGCGGGACGCCTGGAGATACTCACGATCACCGTGCTGTTTACCCGACGGTTCTGGTACAGCTAGGGCCGCCGGGCCCTATCCAGCGCTACGGAAGCTCCAGAGCACCGACATCACCTCGGCCGCTGGCCGGCCGATCGACGCCAAGCTGATCCGTGGGTTCGAGCGAGACCTGGAACGCCGTCTGCCGCTGGATGGACATCCTGATATCCGGGTTCTCCACGAGCACACCCGAGGAAAAAAGCGAACTCCAGGCGTCGTCATTGAGCAGGGCGGGCCCCATGCCGGCGATGCCTTCGGCAGTCAGGGCCTGGTCGAGCCGATGCCAGAACTCGATGTAGGGCCAGTTGGCGACCTCTCTCGGCCAGGTCTCGGCCGGCCCGAACCAGCGGGTATCGGCCAGGGTGAGAATCGGATCTCCAGCCGGCGAGCGGTAGGGCTGATTGCCCGCCGTGTTCTCGTCGGTGTCGACGCTGGTCAGGAAACTCTCGAACGCGCTGGTGAACGTTGCAGCGAAGCCGGGCAGTCCGTAGGTCGACTCGATGCGATCGAGCAGGATCGACAGGAAGCTGTCGATGCCGCCGCTGCTCACTGAGTAGTCGCCCAGGACCTCACTGACCCCGTAGCGTGCCGTCGGCACCTGATCGAGCGCCAGACCCCAGGGTTCGTAGCTGAGCACAGCAGATTCCGGTGCATCCACGCCGGCGGACTGGATCCTCGCTGAGCGAGTGAGCCCCGAGGCGCGGTTGACGAGGTCGTCGAGTCCAACACCATCCTCGTCACCCACCTGCGGATAGTGGCGTCGCGACAGTGAAGCCCATCCCGGTTCGCCCACAGGCACCAGCATCTGACTGAAGTCGAGCACCCCGAAACGATTGTAGCCAAGGCTCTGAAAGTAGAAGGTCGAGCCGGTGAACACATCCTGGTTGTAGCTCGTGCCGCCGATTTCGTGGACGGTGTTGCCGGCGATCAGTGAATGTCCTATCCGCATATCCTCGATGGCGTGTGCGTTGCCGATCGTCGCCGCAACACCACCGGCCAGATTGGGTTTACCAAGCGAATCGGTACGTGCCACGCCGTGCACCTCGTTCTCGACGATCGTCACGGCTTTCAGCAGCAGGTAGCCGTTCGACATGTAGACACCGCCGCCGCGCCAGTATCCGGTGGCCAGCACGAACGGCGGAAGCCCGGGCGCCGGCTCCACCAGGTTGCGGGCAATCGTCGAACTCCTGATCTCCAGGGTCTTGCGGTTGCCTATGCCACCGCCATCCGAATAGACGCCGCCGCCGTACGTGAAGAGCCCGCTGATCCGATTGCCGGTCACGGCCGACAGAGAGATGCTCGACACGGTGCGTGACGAGTCCGCACCGCCGACGGAGAACACACCGCCACCCGCGGCGCCGCCACCGAGCACGGAATTGCCGCTCACCACACAGCGCTGGATGTCCACGATGTTCGCGTAGACACCGCCACCGAACGCACCGCGATCCCGGGACGGGTCGAAATCGCCCTGCACGTGATTGTCGAAGATCTCGCAGTCAATGAGTCGTGCCAGGCCCCACACCGCGATGCCACCGCCACGCGCCAGGGTCCAGGGCTGATCGTCCGGGTCTGCCGTGGAGATGTCCTCCGCGATGTTGACGCCCCCCGTGACGGAGACCTTGCGGAGCGTGAGATCGCCGTAGACGGCCAGCACCCTGGCTGGATCCGCGGCACCACCCATCCAGGCAATCGTGATGCCCGACGGCAGCGCGGAGGCGTCGATCACGAGGTCCTTGCGCGCATAAAGCGCCGACCGGCCGTAATCCCGATCGAGGTAGCCGACGAGATAAGAGACCGGACCGCTCGGCTCGTCCCGGATGCCCATGACCTCGCCCTTCAGAACCGTGTGCTCCTCGGCCACGGTCGTGAGCTCGATCATGCCGCCGTCCAGGGACGGGTCGAAGCGGATGGGCTGGCCACTCGCGGCCTGCCCGATCGCCTGACGCAGCGTCAGGCTGCCTGCCGGTGCAGCGCCGTCATCCAGCAGGGTGTCGACGACCAGCGGCGTGCTCGTGACCGCCCCGACACCCGAATCACCGCCCCCACCCGAGCAGGCCCCCAGGACGAAGACCAGCGCAGCAACAGTGCTGAAAGGCAGTACCGCGCGGAAAAGCGATCGTCGGGAAGACGCGCACTCTCCCGCATGAAGTCTGTTCGGTCGCACGTGAATCGAACTCCAGGCTGAGACGGGCAGAATCTGTCACACCAGCAATGATCGGATCAGTCTTTTCGCGCCAGAACCGATCCGGTTCCGGCCATGGGGCGCATCCATGCCGCTAGCGCAGGTAGAGCTCCGCCACCGATTCAGCCAGCGGCATCACGTCCGGGCCGCGGCGGTTGGTCAGCACCAGCACCGTCAGGCGGTCGTCCGGATAGCGGATCACGTAGTTGCGGAAACCGCTGGTGCTGCCGTCGTGATGCAGACGCCTGCGACCGGCGACCGAATCCACCCGCCAGCCGAGTCCGTAGTCGCCGAGACCGGCCGTCCACATCCGCTCGAGCAGATCGGCGGGGAGCAGCGAGTCGGTGTACAGCGCCCGATCCCACTTCAGGTAGTCGAGCACCGAAGTGTATATGCCGCCGTCACCCAGGACCGCGCTCGTCGTGCTCTGGTCGGAGAACGCAACCGCTCCTTCCTCGACGGTGTATCCGTAGGCGCGGTTGCTGACCGTCGACACATCCTTCTGGTAAGCGACCGTGGCGTCCATCTCCAGCGGCGCGAAGATGTTCTCCTCGAGAAATGCAGCGAAGGGTTTGCCGGAGATGTTCTCGATCAGCACCGCCAGCATCGCATAGCCGGTGTTGCTGTAGCGGTACTGCGTGCCCGGTTCGAAGTAGGTGTCATCCACCCGGTACATGCTCTGCAGCGCGTCCCGGTCCGACACCTGGCCCTGAAAGTCATCCGGGATCAGCGATTCATAGTCGACGAGTCCCGATGTGTGTCCGAGCAGGTGTGCGACGGTGATCGACCGGCCGTACGCCGGAAAGTCCTCGAACACCTCGGGCAGCGTGGTATCGAGGCCGAGCTTCCCCCGCGCCACCAGCATCATGGTTGCGGTGGCAGTGAACTGCTTGCTCAGCGACGCGAGCCGGAAGTTCGTCTGCGGCCGGACCGGGACGTTGCCGTCGACGTCCGCGAGGCCGTAGGTGCCGACCAGCACCGGCTCGCCGTTGCTGACCACGAGCACCGCCGCACCCGGCATCCCCGCACCCTGATAGGCTGCGAACAGCGCATCCACGCGGTCGGGCTCATCGGCCGCGCCGGCGAGCTGACACCCCAAAAGCATCAGCACGGCCAGGGTTTTTCTCCGCGCGCTCATCGCTGCAGCGCCCGTGCGGTGGAACGGGGCACGAGCACCTCACCCCACAGGCCCGCTTGCAGGGCACCTTCCTCACGGGCCACCTTGCCGTTCACGATCACCACGTCGAAACCCTGTGCGAGCTGCAGGGGATCCGTATAGCTCGCCGGCGCGCGCACCCGGGCGGGATCGAAGATCACGATGTCTGCGGCCATGCCCGGCGCCAGCCGGCCGCGATCGCGGATGCCGATGGTATCTGCCGGCAGCGACGTCATTTTTCGCACCGCTTCGGGCAGCCCCAGCAGCTCCCGCGCCACCACATACTCCTCGATCACCTTGGCGAAAGCCCCATGACCGCGCGGGTGGAAGCCCGTCGGGCTGCCGTCCGAGCTGACGGAAATCTCGGGGTCGATCATCAGCCGGGTCTGCAGCGCATCGTCCATCACGAAGTAGGCGGCATAGCCGCCCTGGGGGCCGATCACATCGATGAGCACGTCCTCGAAAGGTATCTCCAGCCGCGCAGCCAGCTCCGCCAGTGTTTCCCCCACGAACGGCGCGGTGCCGAGCAACGTGGCTTGTGGTCCGTTGCGGGCATTCACGCGCGCCCGGAGATAGTCGGCCAGCTCCTGCCGGCGCGTCTGCTTCGCCAGCTCGAACTGCTCGGCGGTCTTCGCCCAGACCGGAAACAGCAGCGCGATGCCGGTGTAGCTCGCGGAGTAGGGATAACTGTCCGCGGAGATCCGCACGCCGGCGGACCGCGCGTCCGCCAGGATCTGCAGGATTTCCTCCGCCCTCGCCTCACCCTTTCCGTAAACGCTTTTCAGGTGCGCCACGTGCACCCTGGCGAACGCGCCCTGCTGCATCAGCTCGGCCAGCGAGGCGGCAAGCTGATCGTCGTCCTCGTTGCGAACGTGGCTCATGATGAGCCGATCCCGGGCGCCCACCACCTCTGCGATGGCCTTAAGCTCGTCACTCGACGCATTCAGCCCGGGGTTGTACTCGAGACCGCTGCTCATCCCGAAACAGACGTCGAGATTCGCGTCGAGACGATCGAGCATGTGCCGAAGCGCGACCGCATCCGGAGTCGGGTCGCGTTCGATGCCGGACTGCGTGCGCAACGTGCCGTGGCCGGTGAACATCGCCAGATTCACGCCGATACCGCGCGCGGCTACCTCGTCGAGCCACGCCGCGAGGCTCGGCACATCCGGGCTGTCACCGTCCTGACCCAGCGAGATGGTGGTGACCCCCATGGCCAGGAAGTTCTCGAAGGCCGGCGTCTCGAGCGGATCGCCGTGACTGTGTGGATCGATGAAACCGGGTGTCACATAGCGGCCGGCGGCGTCGATGATTCGATCTGCCCGGATGTCGTCGGCAGGACCGATCCCGACGATTCGTCCGTCCTCGACCACCACATCCGCGCGTACCGGATCACCGCCATTGCCGTCCAGCACCAGGCCGTTCACGATCAGGAGATCAGCCGGGTCAGGCCCACTTCCTGCAGCGGTTGTTTCGTCACTCGCGTTCCCGCAGCCCACGAGAAGCAGCAGGCACAGACCGCCGATCCCGGCGAACCTTCCCCCGTCCACGGATGCACTCACAGCGGATCCTCACAACAGCCAGCCGGGCATACTACTCGATGACCCTGTCGTGGGTCTGTTTACGGCGGGTTGTGGTGGGTGCTTCAATCCAGGGTGATGATGACGTGGAGCAACGCTTGAAAAACCTGGAAGCATTGGGAGGTGACGTCGCGGAACGTCTCGTGCGCGCCGGGACCACGGTCGCGGTCGCCGAGTCGTCCACTGGCGGACTGATCAGCGCCGCCCTGCTCGCGGTCCCCGGTGCGTCCGCCTACTATCGGGGTGGGTCCGTGATCTACACGCTGGAAGCGCGCCGTGAGCTGCTCGGCATCCGCCGCGCGGACGTGGAGGGGCTCGCGCCGCTCACCGAGGAAATGGTCGCCCGCTTTGCCGCCAGGGCCAGGCAGCAGCTGGGTGCGACCTGGGCCATCGCGGAGCTCGGCGTCGCGGGACCGACGCCGGCACGATACGGTCACGCGCCGGGACTCAGCGTGCTCGCCGTCGATGGGCCCCGGCCGATGACACGAACCATTCAGACCGGCATTGCGGATCGCGAAGCCAACATGTGGCACTTCACCGAGGCGGCGCTGACGCTGCTCGCCGACGCACTTGCCGGCTCGCAGACAGAACGCTGAACGATTATCCGGTGAGGGCCGAAAAGCCACCGCGGAACGCGATCTCGACGAGCGGCTTCCTCGGCGACGGTGATTCCCGCTCGCGCAGCGCCTCCGGCAGGTCTTCCCGGTCGCCTGGCGTGCCCACGGCCACCATGGCGCACAGCTCGTAACCATCGGGCAATTCCAGGCGCTCGCGGGCAGCCTCCCTGTCGAAGCCCAGCATGCCGTGGGCCACCAGGCCCATGTGCCGTGCCTGCAGCGCCAGGCTCATCCAGGCGGAGCCGGTATCGAAGGCGTGGACCGGGTTCGGCCGGCCGTTGCGCTCGAAATCCCTGCGTGCGGCGAAAGCGAGCAGCGCGCCCGCATTCACCGCCCAGGTCTGGTTGCCTTCCACCAGCACGTCGAAGAACACCGGCCATCGGTCGTCGCCCCTCAACGCGTAGGCGATCCGCCAGGGTTGCTCGTTGAAGCACGAAGGCGCCCACCGCGCCGCCTCCAGCAGCGTTTCCATCTGCTTGCCGGTCAGCGAGCCGCCGGCGAGCGCCCGCGGCGACCAGCGTCCCGGAAACTGCGGATGCAGCTCGGCGAAGTCCGACGTTTTCACCCCGCGCGCAGCGGCAGCATCGATCTCGAGTACGTTCATGATGTTCTCCCGTCGTTGAACCGGTACAGCAGGTAGTGACTGTCCTCCAGCGCCCTGATCTCGAGGTGCTCGACGCCTTCCAGGCCCAGCCCGTCACCGGCTGCCAGGGTCTCGCCCGCCACCTCTAGCCGGCCCGCGACGACCTGCAGCCAGAACTCAACCGGAGTGTCGATGGCTACCTCCTCCACATGCCCGGTACTGGCGTGGCTCGCGTAGAGGTCCACCGCCTGATGGATGCTCACCGATCCCTCGTCGCCGTCGCGTGAGGCGATCAGCCGCAACTGATCACGCAGCATCTCCGGCGCGAAATGCTTCTGCTCGTAGCCCGGTGTCAGCTGCTCCGCCTCGGGCAGCACCCACATCTGCAGGAAGTGCACGGGCTCGGACGAGGACGCGTTGAACTCGCTGTGGCGGATCCCACGCCCCGCTGTCATCCGCTGGACGTCACCCGGGCGGATCACCGAGCCGTTACCCAGGCTGTCACGATGCTCAAGGGCCCCGTCGAGCACGTAGGTGAGAATCTCCATGTCGCGATGGCCGTGGGCACCGAAGCCCTCGCCGGGAACAACGCGGTCCTCGTTGATGACGCGCAGCGTGGCAAAGCCCATGTGCCGCGGGTCGTGATAGTTGCCGAAGCTGAACGTGTGCCGGCTGTCCAACCAGCCGAGGTTCACATGTCCACGCTCGTCGGATCGTCGCAGATAGGTCATGACGCCTCCTGATCGTTTGCAGCAATCCGTGTGATACGGATCGTATGCGAGGCATTGTTCCAACATCCAAAAACGTTAACAATCATCCAAAATATAAAGATACTATTCATGTTTCGTGAATTATCGAGCGTAAGATGACCGATCTGCTGACGGGTATGCGCGCATTCGCGCACGTCGTGGACAGTGGCACGTTCGCCGGCGCCGCCCGGGTGCTCGGGGTTTCCCGACCTGCGCTGACCAACTACATCGCTCAGCTCGAACGGCAGCTCGGCACCCAGTTGCTCGTGCGCAGCACCCGGCGCGTGAGCACCACACCTGCCGGTCGCGCGTTCTACCCGCGTGCCGTGGCGGTGCTGGAACAGGCGGACGAAGCAGTGCGGTCCGTCACGGAGGAGGCGACCGCCCTGCGCGGCACGCTGCGAGTCAATGCGCCCATGAGCTTCGGACATCTGCACCTGGCGGATGCGGTGGCGGCGTTTCTCGCCGACCACCCGGACGTGCAGCTCGAGCTGGTGCTGAACGACCGCTTCGTCGACCTCATTGCCGAAGGCTTCGACGTGTCCGTGCGCATCGCCGAGCCGGAGTTCGCCACCAGCCTGGTGGTGGAGCCGTTGACGACCACGGCACGATTGCTCTGCGCCTCACCCGGGTACCTGGCGGGTACCCCGCCGCTCGAGCATCCGGGGGACCTCAAGCAGCACCGCTGCCTGTATTACGGCTATCAGGCCAGCGGTCACGTCTGGCAGCTGCAGGGACCCGATTTTCCCGGAACCGTCGGTTCGCGCCTGCATACCGTGCCCGTGCGGTGTTCGCTCTGGTCGAACAACGGTGAGGTGCTGCGCAAGGTTGCGCTCTCCGGCGAAGGCGTGGCGTTGCTGCCCACGTTCATCGTCGGCGGCGATCTCGCCGAGGGCAGCCTGGTGCGGGTGCTGCCGGACTACACCCTCTCGGCGCTCACCGTGCACGCGTTGTATCCCCGGCACAAGAACGTCAGCGCCCGGGTGCGCGCGATCGTTGCCCACCTGAAAGCGTGGTTTGCGGGCCACTCGACCTGGGCGATGGTGGATTGAGCGCTCCGGCAATCGGCGGCGGCTAGACCAGCTCGGCCCCGAGCGCTGCCTGCCAGTGCTCAAGCCGCGCCTTGAGGGTGCGATCACGCATATAGGCGCTCAGGTCGTCGTCGAGCGTCTCCACGGTTTCGAAGGCAAAGCTGGCCGCGCCGTGCTGGCGCCAGGCGTCCTGCAGGGCGGCGTTCTGCGAGATGCCCCGGCTCAGCGTGAAGCGCAGGCGGTTGGCAATCGTGTCGAGATCGACCGCCTTGCCGACCCAGCACTGGCCGCTGGCCGAGCAGCGGATGGCGAAGATGCCGGCCGGGACCACCCGGCGCTTGCAGGCCGCGATGGCGGCTCGTCTGGCTTCACCCTTCATGATCGGGTCCTCTGAACGGAGGCGCATTATTGTCCGGGTAATATTAATCGTGCAATATTGCCCGGGTAAAAAACCCGCAGGAGCGGATCCGTGTCCGATCGTCCTTCCAGAGCCAGCATCGCGTTCGTCGGCAGTCGCTGCATTGCCCGGGGGCCAGTGGCCGAAATCCTGCCGGCCATTCACGCCGCAGCAGCCGACGGCAGGGAACCGACCATGCTGTTCGACGTGGAGACGGGCAACGTCGTGGAGCTCGATCTGCGCGGTTCGCCGGACGAGGCTCTGCGCCGGATCGCCGAGGGGGCGGGTGAGGATGTCGGCGCAGCGCCTGCCGGACGGCCGGCCACGCCTCGCGGCAGAGGTCGGCCGAGGTTGGGCGTGGTCTCCCGCGAGGTCACCCTACTGCCCCGCCACTGGGACTGGCTGGCCGCGCAGCCCGGAGGCGCCTCCCAGGCGCTGCGGCGCCTGGTCGACGAGGCCCGTCGCGAAGATGGGGGAACGACGGCGAGACGGACCGCCCGTGAGGCCGCTTACCGTTTCATGTCGGCCATGGCCGGCAACCTGCCCGGCTTCGAGGAGGCCAGCCGGGCGCTGTTCGCCGGCGACGGAGATCGGTTTCGCGAGCACACGTCGGCGTGGCCGGAGGACGTGCGTCGATTTGCGGAAGAACGCGCCTTCGAAGCGCCGACAACCGGCGGCGCGTAGCATCGTTCAGACGGCGGCGAACACGTCCGCCCAGCGCTCGATGGCGGACTCGTGGTCGTGGACGAGCTGCACGGTGACCTGATCGTATCCCGCCGCTGCCAGCGCCCGCAGCCGCTCGACCAGCTCTTCCCGGGTGCCGCTCAGGGTGGTCGCCTTCACCAGCTCCGGCGTGAGGTGGGTTTCCTCCGGTCGGACGAACATCAGGTGGCCGCGATGGTTCGAGAGATACTTCGCGTCCGCAGGCTGATAGGCATCGTGGACTTTCACGTACTCACCCAGCAGGTTGCCGAGAGGCCCCGTCGGCAGGTTCCGTCCACCCATCGCACCGACGTCGTCCGCCATGTTGTGGAACATGACCGCCGTCAGCGGCGCTGCTTCCGCCATCAGCCTCGCCTCGTCGGCCTGTGCATTCCCGTCGAGCACAGCGCCGAGAAAGAACAGGTTCGAGCGCAGCGCGTCGGGATCCCGGCCCGATGCCCGCCAGATCTCCCGGGTTTCCTCCAGGCTCTCGACGGCACCCTGGGCGCCGAAGTTCAGCCAGCCTGCCTCCAGCTCCGCGGCGACCTGCTTGGCCTTCGGGCCGAACGCCGAAAACCACAGGGGGATCTCCTGGGCGATGTCGATGAGGCCGAGGTCCGGATTGAGGAAGCGGATCTTCCGCGCCTTGCCCTCGAAATCCCACTCGATGGTCTCACCGCGCAGCAGCGTCCGCACCCGCTCCACGTACCGCTCCGTCGTCGCCAGTGGGATCGCCCCGAGGCCCATGGTGCGCCTGGCGGTGAAACCGGTGCCCACCCCGAAATCAATGCGTCCCGGGGCGAGCTTTGCCAGCGACGCGAATGCGTTCGCGGTCACGGGCTCGATCCGGTTGGACGGCACCAGCACGCCGGTGCCGAGCCGGATCGTGGACGTCTCGTGGGCCGCCAGGGCCATGCAGACGAAGACGTCGGGATTGAGGAGCTGAGTGTCGTAGAACCAGGCGGCGTGAAATCCGAGTTCCTCGGCGCGCTTCGCCCAGCGCCACGAATCGACTTCCGAGGCAAAAGCGACTGAATAGTTCATGACCCTTCCAGCAGAATCCTAGAAAAAGACGAAGGCGCGCACCACCACGTTCTTCCGGCAGCGGGCGTCCTCCGGCGCCGTGTGGTCGATGCAGGCGGTGTGAAACGACCAGCGCGACACCGAGCCGTCCGTCACCGAGTCGTAGCACTTCAGCATGGAGACTTCGTTCGGCCGCTGCTGCGGAAACCAGTACCACTCGTGCTCAGGACGATAGGTGAAGCGCGTGGTTTCACCGACGCGGTCGTCGTAGATCCGGTAGTTGTTGATGTAGGGCTGATCGGCGAAAGACGGCCAGGCGCAGAGCACGAAGGGGTTCTGCTCCACCGTTTCCATGGGCTTGGCGAGATTGATGGACAGAAACCGGCGCGACATCTTCGCGTCGGCTTGTGCCTCCGAGTAGTGCTGCTCGCGGCCGAAGTTGCGCAGGTTCTTCGTCAGCAGCTCCCGGCAGCGTACCCGGCCGCTGTTGTCGTTGAGATCGTTGTGCACGAGGTTGGCGTAGGCCGCGTTCACGCCCGGGTTCTTCTTCGCCTGATCTTCCGTGCGGTCGCCTTCGTAGTCCTTGTCGAACACGTCGTGGTTGTACACCAGGGCATCGGTGGCGTCCGGGTAGAACTGGAGCAGCAGCTTCTCCATCTCCGGATAGAACACCCGCTCCACCTCGGCGGCATCATAGAAGTTCCTGCACTCGGATTCGCAGTAGCCGAGCGCCACGCCGAGCCTGTCCATGCATTCGTGGCTGGTCGGATCGAGACCCGGGTAGTACTCGCCGATACGTCGCGCATCCCGCAGCACCTGCGGAAAGTAGAGGCAGCGGCGCACGTTGTCCCGCTCGTCTTTCGCCAGCGCCCGGGCGTCTGCTGCTCGTGCCGGATCGCGCCAGAGCGCGTTCGAAGGAACCACCGAATAGGACGGCTGCTCGTAGATCGTGTAGCGCAGCGGCAACGCGAGCCCGCCTTCGGGCGCCTCGATCTTCTGCTCCCGGATGTACTCCAGACACTCCGCGTAACGCCGGAAGCCGGGACCCCATCGGGTCTCGATGGGCCCCGGTGGGGCGTTCTCGATGAGATCGATCACCGCCTGGCCCTCGCCGCCCGCAATCAGCGCCAGCGCGTCCTCGAGGGCCGCAGCGGTGCCCGCATCGCCGTTCCGCTCGCGCGACAGGTAGGACAACCCGCCGTTGGCGGCGATGGGCGGCGGCTGCCCCTTCGTCAGCTCCAGCGGTGGTACGTACGGGGCGACTCCGGGTGCCCGGTTCTCTGCCTCGGCCATTTGCTTTCCTCCTCTACCCGGATATCGTGGCACACGGAGTCCGGAAGTCCACCGCGACCCGATTCGATGGCTGCACGACCTCACCAGATGTGATGAAGCGATCTCTCCGACTGGCCGCCCTGCTGATGCTCTGGACCGCCAGCGCATCGGCCGATGAAGCTGTCTTCGCGGGTGGCTGCTTCTGGTGTGTGGAAGCCCTCTATCAGGAGCAGACCGGCGTTTCCGAGGTGGTGTCCGGGTTCACCGGCGGCACCCATCCGAATCCCACCTACAGTGGCCGCCACGACGGCCACTACGAAGCGGTGCGGGTGACCTACGATCCCACGGTGATCAGCTATCAGGACCTGCTGGATCTGTTCTGGGTGAACATAGACCCGTTCGACGATGCCGGCCAGTTCTGCGACAAGGGCCCGAGCTATCGCAGCGCCATCTTCGTTGCCGACGACGCCCAGCGCGAACTGGCACAGGCGTCCCTGAATCGGGTCGCCGCGGAGTTTCCGGACCAGCGTGTCGCCACGGAGATCCTGCCCGCCGCCACGTTCTTCCCGGTGGAGGCGGCGCACCAGGACTACTACCAGAAGAATCCGATCCGCTACCACTTCTACCGCACGGGCTGCGGTCGGGACCGGCGCCTCACGGCGATCTGGGGTGAGCGGGCGACTCACTAGGCATCAGGTGGATTCCTCGAGCGCGGTGCGCACCGACCGCGCCAGCGAATCGAGCGAGAACGGTTTTTCCAGAAAACGGTCCGCGACATCGTCGGCGCGCCGATCCGCGCCGCTCATGATCACGATCGGCAGGTCGCTGCGTCGTTTCTGCAGCTCGGCCGCCAGATCCCTGCCCAGCATCTTCGGCATCGTCTGATCCGTGATCACCACGTCCACGTCGCCCCCGATCCTGTCGAACAGCGCCAGGGCCTGCTCGCCGTCGTTCGCGGTGAATACCCGATAGCCGAGTCGGGTCAGCGCTTCCTCGGCGATCGCGCGCAGACTCGGCTCGTCGTCGACGAAAAGCACGGTTTCCGAACCTTCAGCTTTGAAAGCGGCTGCAGGCGACTCTTCGGGGAGATTGGCTGGAAGCGAATCACAGCAGGGCAGAATGACCTCGAACCGGCTGCCCTTACCAGGCTCGCTGAACACCTCCACCGATCCCTGCAGCTGGGTAACGATGCCGTGCACGATCGCGAGTCCCAGACCGGTGCCGCCCGCCTGACGACGCGTGGTGTAGAAAGGATCGAATATTCTCGCGAGCGTCGCGTCGTCCATACCCGGGCCGGTGTCGGAGACCACCAGCCTGACGTGCACACCCGGGGACAGCGTCGTCGAGGAACGGGCACGCTCGATGTCGATGTCGCAGGACGACAACTCGACGCGCAGGGTGCCTCCAGTGGCATCCATCGCCTGAGCCGCATTCGTGCAGAGGTTGAGCACGACCTGCTCGAGCTGCGCCGAATCCGCCATCACCGGCAGGCAGTCCGGCTGCAGCAGGCTCTCCGTTCGGATGTTCGAGCCGATGATCGGCTCCACCAGCTTGAGCGTGTCCCGAACCACGGTCGCGACCTGGACCGGTTTTGGTTTCTGCCCGCTGCTGCTGCCGAAGGAAAGGATCCTCCGGACGAGCAGGCGGGCGTTGTTCACCGCCTTTTCCAGGTTGCGGAAATGCTCGGCCGCCTTCGCCCGGTCGGCGCCTGCCGCCATGCCCAGCTCGGCATAGCCGAGCACCGAGCCGAGAATGTTGTTGAAATCGTGGGCGACTCCCCGCGCCAGCGTGCCCACCGACTCCATTTTCTGGGCGTCCCTGAGCTGCTTCTGCAGGGCGCGCATCTGGGAGATATCCTCACCCGAGATCAGCGTGCCCGCCGGCGTCGATTCCGTTGCCGGCAGCTCGATGGCATGCCAGGCGATCATCCGCTCCTCGCCCTTCCTCGTCCGGATCGGGGATTCCGAGTAGGCATGCTGGTCCACGGTCTCGAACCGCTCCCGCACCTCCTGACGGATCTCCGGAGGCACGAACTCATCGAAGAAATCCTTGCCGAGGATCTCCTCCTCCGTGCAGCCGAGCACCCGGGTACCTTTCTGATTGATCATCGTGATCGCGCCTCGGCGGTCCAGCGCCAGCAGGATCACCTCGACGACGTCCAGGTATCTCTGCGCCTGCTGCTCCGTGCGCTTCAGCTCCGCCTCCTTGCGCTGTCGGGCCGTGATCTCCTTGACGAGGCTCTCGTTGATCGTGCTGACCATCGCCGCATGGGCCAGGCGTCGCGCGTAGCTGCGATACACCATGAAGCCCGCCAGCAGCACCATCAGCCCGTAGCCGGTCTTCGCCCACCAGGTGGCCCAGACGGCGGGCAGAACCCGGAACGGGATCCGGAACTCCTCCGCGCTGCGCAGGCCGTCCTTGTTCTCCGCGACCACGCGCAGCAGATAATCGCCCGGGGTCAGATTCGTGTAGGTCAGCGAGCGGCGGCCTCCATCTTCCACCCAGTCCTCGTCGAAGCCATCGAGACGATGCAGATAGCGGATACCGCGGGGATCCGTGAAATCCAGCGCGGAGTACTCGAACGTCACCAGCCGGTCCGTGTGCCGGAAGGTGACGAGACCGTTCTCGTCCCTCAGCGTGTCGAGATTGGTGGGCTGGTTGTGTCGGAGAAAACGTGTCAGCGCCACGGGTGGCGCGAAGTCGTTGGCCCGGATGCTGCCCGGATAGAAGGCATTGAAGCCGTTGACACCGCCAAAGAACAACCTCCCGTCTCTGGACCGGAACGCCGCACCATGGTTGAACTCATTGCTCTGCAGCCCGTCCGCGACGCTGAACCGTCTGACGACGCCCGTGTCCGGCTCGATGCTCGACAGGCCGCGGCTGCTGGATGCCCAGATCCGTCCCGACGCGTCCGGCACCACCCCGTACACGAGGTTGCTGGCCAGCCCATCTGCGACACCGAAGCGTCGAAAACGGACGATGCCGCTCTCACGGTCATCCGCTCCCCACACGGCCATGCCCCCATCTGCCGTGCCGATCAAGAGGTTTCCGACGCTGTCTTCGGCTATGGCCCAGGCGGCATTGCTGGACAACGACAACGCATCCTCCGGGTCATGCTGGAAGCGCTGGAAACCGCCCGTCTCCGGATCCAATCGACATAGACCATCCCGATGCGTGCCCACCCAGATAGTGCCCTTCCGGTCCTCGTAGAGCGCCAGAATGCGATCGGAGCAGGCGTCGGTCGCATCGGTCGGCGCCTGGCCATAGCGTTCGAATCCGTCAATCCCGGGGAGATAGCGGTTAAGACCCCCGCCATAAGTGCCGATCCACAGATTTCCCGTCCTGTCGACGAGGAGGCTGGTTACGCCGTCGAAGCTCAGGCTGTGTGGATCGTCCGGGTCGTGGAGGTAGTTCTGCCATCGACCGGTTACGGGATCGTACCGTCCGAGCCCGCCTGCCCGGGTACCTGCCCAGACCACGCCCTGCTCCGTCGCAGCCAGGGTCATTGCCCGGCTGTCGGCCAACGCCCCGGGACCTTCCAACGGCCCGACCAGTTCCGCTCGGCCGGTTTCCAGATCCACCAGATTCACGCCACCACCCAGCGTCGCGACGTAAATGCGACCGTCAGGCGCCTCGGCAAAGCCGGAAATCCAGTTGCTCGAAAGCTCATGCTCCGCCGCGCCGGTCTGCGCGTAGGTCGAGAATCCCCCGACATGCGGATTCCAGGTGTTCACTCCCACCTGAGTGCCGACCCAGATCACACCACCCCGATCCTGAAACAGGGCGGTGATGTGGTCGTCGTTCAGGCTGTAGAGATTCGACGGGTGGTGACGCAGTACGCTGAACCGGTTCTCAACCGGATCGAATCGATTGAGACCGTGACTGTCCGTGCCGACCCACAAGGTACCGCGATCGTCCCTGAACAGGACCCGGATGGCATTCGAGCTGAGCCCGCTCCCGGCACCCGTGGTGAAGCGTTGCACCGAGGCGCCGGAGCCATCCAGCTTGTAAAGGCCGCGCTCACTCGTCGCCACCCAGAGATTTCCTCCGGCATCGGCAGTGATGAAGCGCACCCGACCGTCGTTGCCTTCCAGGTCGATTCGCGTAATGCGCTGACTGACTGGATCGAGCCGGTTCAGACCGCCACCATCGGTACCAATCCAGACGAAGCCGTTACCGTCCACACGGAGCGCTTTGATCCTGTTGCTCGAAAGCGACGAGGGATCGCCGGGGTCGTGGAGGAATCTCTGGATCGTGCCGGTTTCCGGGTCGTAGCAGACGACTCCACTCCCGTCAGTACCGAGCCAGAGCTGGCCCCGCTGGTCTTCGACGATGACACGGATCGGATCCGCGCTGTCATCACCCTCGAGCTGCGAAAACTCGGGCCGCACGTCTCCCGTCGAGGGATTCAGCTGATTGAGCCCGCCTTCGGTGCCTATCCAAAGCGTCCCCTCGCGATCGACGTGCAGTGCCCAGATCCAGTCATTGGACAACGACAGTCGGTTCGAAGGGTCGTGAAAGTAAGTGACGAATTCATTGCCATCGAATCGGTTCAGTCCCTGCTGGGTGCCGATCCAGATGAAGCCGCGTTGATCCTGAACGATGGCCTGAACCACGGGTTGGGACAGCCCCTGCTCCACGGACAGCCGGTTGAAGCGCGTGGTCTCCAACGCATACGCATCTGTCTGCAAGAGCAAGCTCTGCAAGAGCAAGGCCAGCAGGCAGACCATTGCCCGCTTCGCGGCCGCACCAGTATCCCGCAACGCGCCCCCAATCCGATTCCTTCAGGACCCCGAAGCCAATATCCACGTCATC
Organism: Pseudomonadales bacterium; assembly: GCA_050185825.1. GTDB lineage: Bacteria > Pseudomonadota > Gammaproteobacteria > Pseudomonadales > Azotimanducaceae > SZUA-309. The sequence continues at coordinate 283,872 of JBFWZA010000003.1, forward strand.
GGCAGCGCTTGCAAGAATCAACCCGGGATGGTGAGGAACTCACCTCGAGAGAAGGGATCGCTCAGCTGTGTTCAATCAGAATGAGCTGAGAAGGTAACCGCTCGACGGCCTTCAGCACGCTCAAACCACTCACCGGATCGAGCGGTGAGAGCAGCTCGTCGATGACCAGAACGCGGGCGCGCTGAAGGATACCGCGGGCCAGGAACAGACGCGCTCGCTCTCCCAGAGAAAGGCGCCAACCACCCTCACCCACCATCTGCATCATCCCGGCCGGCATTTTCTCGAGCAGCGGCCCCAGCCCCACGAGCTCGGCCACCTCCCGAGCCTCCTCGAGATCTTCCGCGCTTGGTGGCCATGCCCGACCCAGCAGCAGATTGAACGCGAAGGTGTCCGTCAGGACGTGGTTTCGGCCCGACTGCGGAACGCAGCACACATGCTTCAGCCATTCCCTCGCGCCCAGCACGTGCCGGTCCATACCCTGGCTCAGAACGGTCCCGGATGCCGGCTGCAGACTACCCGACAGCAGCGCGCCGAGCGTGGATTTGCCGCTGCCGGAGTCGCCCGTCAGCAGAAGCTTCTCTGTTCCCTGCAGCTCGAGGTGGGCATCACGGACGACCTGCCGGGCGGACCCCGGGTAGGCGTATCCGAGCCCGTCGACGATGAGTCGGGAGCCGGGGTCCGCAGCCGCTTGGGGATGCGCCTGCGGCGCGACGGCGGGAGTGCTCTGACGCTGCAGCCCACCCAGATAGTTCCACGACACCAGCGCCCGCAGCAAATTCATGATGCCGGTGGAGGCACTCTGCAGAACACCGTACGCGACGATCACGAAACCGATCATCGCAACGCTGTCGACCGTCGCCGCACCCCGATCGAACAGGCTGACCAGGATCACGGCGACACCGGCAACGGCCCACAGACGCGGTACCGCGCCCGCACCGAGCTCGGCCCTGTCCGTGGCGGCGCAGGCGCGTTCGTACCCCGTCAGCCGTTGCTCTTCCTGAGCGTGCCAGTTCGATCGACCCACGAAGGCCTTGCGCGTTCGATGACCGATCATCTCCTCGGTGTGCAGCGCCGTGAGGTCGAGATGTGCCGCATGGAGGCGTTCTGCCGCCCGGTAGTAGGCCGTCCACCAGCAGGCGGCCAGCGCGCCTGCGGCGACAAACAGCAGCAGCAACGGCTGCAGCCCGGCGAACCAGATGAACAGCGCAACGATGACAATCGAGTCCAAAGCGGCCAGCAGCACCCGCAGACCACCCTGCGTTGCGAGCGAATCCAGACGATTCGCCTCCAGCGCCCGGGCAATGAGCTGTCCGATCCCGCACTGGCGGACGGCCGCCTGATCCATGCCCAGCGCGTTCCGCAGCAGCGCCTGTTTGATCGCAACGCCAAGACGGGTGGCGAGGTTCTGCTGCAGCAGTGACTCGACGGGCAGCAGCAGCAGCGCGGTAGCCAGCGCAATGACCCAGAGGAGGAGCAGCGAGGTGCGATCACCCGCGCTCAGCAGCGCGCCCACCAGCGCCACCCAGCTTACGAGCCAGAGGCAGAAGTGCAACACGTGCGCCCCCAGCAGGACACCGATCCGCACCATCATCTGCCGATTCCACAACCCGATCGCGGATGATTCCTGATCGGGGGGAAGCTGCCAGCCCGCAAACACCCTCTGATTGCGCCGACGTTCGCGCCGCAATGTGTCTGCAATCGTCGCGCCGGCCTCACGCTCGAGCTTTGCAAGGCTCGCTTCCGCCGGATCCACCGGCGTGATCTCGTCCACGAGTGCCTGAATGGGCACGCGCCGCTGATCACCGTCCGGCGTGAGGAGGGTCGCGCTGCGACGGCCCGCCCGGGCCACGAGCACCGCATGGCCGGAACGGCGCAACGGCACCACCATGGGCGCCGATTGCGCGATGCAGCGCGGCAGGTTCTCGAATCTCGAGCTCAAGGCTCTGGAACGATCCAGGGGGAGTGCCTGTGCCTGCCAGGCCAGCGCGTCGAGATCGCTCATGCTTCGAGCACCTCGCCGTCGTGCAGACGATGGTGGCGCCACAGTCCGCTCCGCGCCAGGTGCTGCTCGAATGCCGCCTCCTGCTCGAACAGCCGGGCGTAGACCGAATCGGGCGCCGTCAGCAGCGTTGCTGGATTCCCATCTTCGACGACGCGACCCTGATCGAACACCAGAACGCGATCGAACCCGGCGGTCTCCCGGATGTTGTGACTGACGAGCAGCAGCGTCGCGCCCGGCCAGCGCTGCACAACGGTACGCTGCAGGCGCCGTCGCTGGGTCGAATCCATGCCGGTGAACGGCTCGTCGAGCAGCACCAGGCGCCGATCGGTGCGCGCCAGGCCGCGTGCGACCCGCAGACGCTGACCTTCACCGCCCGAAAGACGGCTGCCATTCTCGCCGGCGATGGTGGCCAGGCCCTCATCCATTCGAGCCAGGTCGGCGATGACCTCGGAATCCGACAGCGCCTGCTCATACGCCTCGCCGCCGGTCTGTTCCCGCCCGTAGCAGATGTTGTCGAAGAGGCTCCGGTTCCACAGGTACAGGTCCGGATCGATGACCACGGTCTGCTCCCGGAGCGCGCAGGCGGCTCCCGGCGTCAACGGCTCACCATCAACGAGCAGCCGACCATCGTCGAGCAGATTCCAGCCCAGGATCGTCGCGAGAAAGGAGCTCTTGCCGGAACCGGATGCGCCGACGATGGCAACCTGCTCGCCCGGGCGGATGTCCACGGACACACTGTCGATGAGAGGCAGATCGCCGCGCATCACCGTGGCTGCCTCGAAACGCAGGTGGACTCCCGGGGCGGGCTCCGACGGTGCGGCAGCGGCGGAATCCACATTCTCTTCCGGGGCATCCAGCAGCTCCAGCACGCGTCGGGCTACGTTTTCGTAGGCGGGGAGCTGCTTCAGCGCCTGCGTGAGCTGACGACTGAGAATCGGAACGAACAGCGACCAGTAGGCCACCAGCAGAATCGAGCCCAGGGACATCGACGAGTCCAGCGCCAGCATCACCAGAGCGACGCTGAAGCCGCCGAGCAGCACGATCTGCCCGCTCTCGAAGATGAGAGATGGACGCTGCTGCTCCGAGATCGCCCGCATCCAGTTGAGCAGCAACGACTCCTGCTCGTGCTCGATCGATCGATCCGCGCCATGAGCACGGATCACATCGGATCCCCGCAGGCTGTCCAGATAGAAGCGCGACAGCGCACCCAGATGCGTGCGTGCCCGCAGGTCGCGTTCGACCAGGGTCGGAAAGATCGCCAGCGGTGCCAGCAGCGCGATCGCGCCTGCGGCGACGATGAGCAGCAACTGCCCCGGCAGCAGCCAGACCAGGCCGACGAGCAGCAGAGCGATGCGCGAGACGACGACCATGATCTGTCGCGCGACTTCCGGCAGCTCACGCACCTGAGAAACGGCATGACTGCGCTCGGCGAGGTCGGAGACGAGCCGGCTGGAGAAGTAACCGTCCGCCATGCGCGGCAACTTGCGCAGCAGCCTGGCATGGATGTTCGTGGCGAGATTCCGTCCGAGCACCTGCGACAGCTTCAGGCCGGCTGCCTCGAGGGTAACGGCCGCGGCAAGCGGCGTGATCACGATGAACGCGATCAGAGCCAGCATGCCCGAATCTGCCGGAGGCTGAGCGCCGATCAGATACCGGAAGATCAGCGCCTCGACGAACGTCACCAGCCCGACCAGGGCGCTGACGGCGGCAAGGCCGAACGCGACGCGCTTCATGCCCAGCTCCTGGTACAGCACTCTCAACCGTTGGAACACCGACTGCGCCGACGAATCCCTGGTGTGGGAGATGATCGGGTCGTCAGGGTCTGCGTGCCCGGGATGCCCCGACACCCGCACGATCACCGCGCCTGTCAGGGCCAGCCCGTCGCCGTGCAGGCGCACCTGAAAATAGTCGTCCGTCAGGAGCTCGGGTGAGTCCAGCAGCGTGCGGACCAGCGCCTGCGCGTTTCCGGACGCTCTGCGCTCCGCCCTTCGAATCGAGGTGCACATGCGGACGGCGGCATCGAGACGAGCCACGGCCTGCCAGGTATCCGGCGAATACGCTTCTTCCAGGAACGCGCCCGCCGTTCGTGCATCGACTCCGATGGCCTGCAACCGCTGTGCGATGGACGTCCTGAACTCATCCGACCGCGCGTATTCGAGCCAGCCCTCCGCGGGCACGACGACCCGGTGCTGGTAGAGCTGATCGAGAAAACGCGACGTGTGCATCCAGGAGCGGCCACGAGCGGGGTCCATGATCTGCACGAATCCGTAGCGCTCCCGCCAGACGACGACGAAGTGGGTCAGACCGTTCGGCAGCGTCACGACGGCGATACACGGCAGGTTGCTGCCCGCCGCATCGAAAACGCAGTCGTTCGGCAGCACCACCTGCTCGGCACAGAGCCCGAAGCGAACCGCAAGTTCCTCGAGCGTGTCGATGGAGGTGCCATCCACATCGGTCTGGCACGCTTCTCTCAACCTGGGAAAGCTCACCGACGCACCGAAGCCTGCCAGCATCGAAGCGAGTACGGCAGGACCACAGTCCATGGCCGAGGTCTGCGTAACCTCCGGGATGTTGCGCCTGGCCTCCATGTCCAACGCGGCGCCGGTCAGCGGGTCTCTGCCCGGGCGAGCTCCGCCGACGGCGAGGGAAGCGGTCGATTCAGCAGTCGAAACATCCGCTGCGTGAGGGTCGCCTCATCGACCTGCACGATCGCCTGGCCTTTCAGGCCGTGATTGAGCTGCGCGGCAAGCGGCGAATCGGTATCCAGCGCGAAGTCGACGCGCACGGTGCCGTTGCGTTCCTCGCTGCCGACCCTGAGCACGGTCGCTGCCAGGGTGCCGTACTCGGTCCATGGCAGGGCGTAGAAGCGGATGCTCGCCGGCTGGTCGACCCGCATCCGGCCTGCCGCCTCACTGGCCGCAAAGGTCGCCTGGAACTCGTACTCCCGGGAAGGCACCAGCGTCAGCAGCCAGTCCCCGGGTTGTGTGGTCTGCCCGACGGACACCCGGGCCATGGCGCCCACCCGACCGGCGAACGGCGCCCTGACGGTGAGCTCCTCGATGCTGAGCTCGATTTTGCGCTGCTCCGGCCGCATCTCGGCGATGTCACCGGTGAGCCGGGCGCGATGGCGCATGAGCTGTGCCTGTGCGGTTTCGTTGCGACTGACGGCCAGGCGTCTGTTGGCGAGCAGCTCACTGGATTCGGCCTGCTGGGCCTGCAGCCGCAGCCGGATCTGGGCGAGCTCCGTGTGCGCGCGGGAGTACTTCAGCGCATCGATCTGACGCTCCGAACGCATCTGGCGATAGAGCGATTCGGCTTCGATCGCGTACTCGAGCTCGGCCTGCGTCTCTGCCATGCGTGCCTGAAGCGCCTCATACGCCCGGTCGAAGCTGTCGAGCTCGCCCTGCAGCGTTTCGCCGGTGGACGTGATCTCACGGTCGACCGATTCGATTTCCTGCTGGAGCGCGGCAACGCGCTGCTGACTGCGCGCGAGCTCGAGGCGCAGAGGTTCGGTGTCGAACTCCACGAGCACGTCGCCAGACCGAACCGTATCGCCGAGGCGCAGCGGCAGCGCCGCTATGGGAGCATCCGAGGTGCTCGAGATGTCGAAGGCATCCGTGGCCGACACTGCCCGGCCATCCGCGCTGGAAACCGTGACCGGCAGGGCGACGGAGAAGGCCACGACACCCCAGACGAGGAGCAGCAGTGCGCCCGCTCCGGCCAGCCCCCAGCCGGATCCCATCGAGCCGCTGCCCGCGGCATTCAGAGTGTTCTCAAAAGGTATGGCCACAGTACCGCTCGTCGTGTTGGTCAGAACAGACTGTCGGGACTGCTACCAGGCTGCTTTGCAGCGGCCGGACAACTGAACAGCAACGACCTGTCGCGTTGTTGGGTTGAAAGCTCCGCTCAGAGAATGCCTCTACGGAGCATCGGGTCATATCTGCCGGAAAAAGCCGGGGCAACCGAAGTTGCCCGGCGTTTGCTGGTGGCTAGTTGTTCCAGACGATGGAGCCAGCCTTGACCTTGGTCTTGACTTTCATTTCAGCATCTCCTTTCCGACTTTCGATCAGTAGCCCGGAGCGTTCGGCGGAATTCACATTCGTCGAACGTACTGAGCCACCCACTAGGTTCGGCCAGTAGACACCAAACTTTAGGACCGTTTAGCGAAAAGGATCACGATATGCGGATCACGCCCGACGATGCTCTGCTTCAGTCAGGATGGGTGATGCGGCGTACGCAGGCAGAAAGCTCGCTCAGCAGGAAGGGCTTCTGAATAAAGCTGACCGTGGGCAGGCCGACCAGCTCTTCGTTCACGGCCGACCGGCTGTACCCACTCATGAGCAGCACGGGAAGGTCGGGCCGGATCCGGCGGAGCTGGTAGATGAGCTCCTCGCCACTCATCTCGGGCATCGCCAGATCCGTAACCAGGAGATCGATCCGCTCACCGTGCTCCGCGAACAGCGCCACGGCCTGCTGGCCGGAGCTTGCGATCAGCACTTCGTAGCCCGACCGGGCGAGACCCACCGCGGCAAGCTGGCGGACGTAGTCTTCGTCGTCGACCACGAGGATCCGACCCGCCGACTCAGACTCACCTTCCCTGTTCGCGGTGTCCGCAGCCGGCTCGGATATCGACCGCGGGCGCGCGACGATCCGCTCGGACGTCGGCAGCAGCACTTTCACCGTCGAGCCCTGATGGCGCTTCGAATCGACGACGATCGTGCCGCCATGTGCGCGCGCAATCCCCAGCGCCGCCGCCAGTCCGAGCCCTCCCGCGCCGACTCTGGTGGTGAAGAACGGATCGAACACCTTCAGCTCGGTCTCGGCTTCGATACCCTCACCGTCGTCCCGCACCGCAAGGTAGACATAGGTCCCAGGCGGCAGGCCAACGCGGATGGCGTCCGGAGACTGCTCGTCCAGCTCCACCTTGCCGGTAGACACGAGCACCCTGCCCCCGGCCTCGCCGCAGGCTTCCACCGCGTTCAGCACCAGATTCGTGATCAGTCGGTCGAGCTGCCGGCTGTCTGCCTGGATTTTCGGCAGCCACCCCAGCAGCTTGAACTCGAGTGATGCCCTGCCGGCAACCACAGAGCGGAGAAAGCCCCGGGATGCCCGGACATGACCGGTCAGATCCAGTTCCGAGAGCTCGAGGGGCTGCTTGCCGGCATACGTCAGCAGCTGATTGGTGGTTTCCTCGGCACGGGTAGCCGCTTCGATCACCGCCCACAGATACGGCAGGATTTTCGAGCTGTCCCCACTCTCCGCTTCCGCAATGGCCAGCTCGACGTTGCCCAGGATGGCTGTCAGCAGGTTGTTGAAGCTGTGCGCAACGCCCCCCGCCAGCACGCCGAGGCTCTCGAGCTTCTGCGCACGGATCAGTTGCTCCTCGAGCTGCACGCGCTGCGTGATGTCCCGGACCACGGCCGTCGCGCGGGACTGGCCGTTCGAGCTGTCGAACTGCGTCACGGCAATGTTCACCCAGCGGACCTCGCCGCCCGGCAGGCGAATGCGTCGATCGGGTTGGTAGGGTCCGCGAGCCAGCAGCTGATGAAGGGCGAGCGGTCCTGCGAAACCCTGCAGCTCTTCCGCAGGCGATGCGTCGAACAGGTCGGCGAGCGTGATGAGATCCTTGCCGATCAGCGTATCCGGTTCGACGCCGAAGACGGCGTGCACGTTCGGACTGACATAGGTGAGTCGGGTGTCTGCTTCGATCTCGACGATGACCTCGTCGGAGCGTTCGACCAGTGCGGTGAAGCGGTCCTCGACGGGCAACGTGCCCGCCGTATTCAAACCGTCCTTGTTGTCTGGCATGTCATTGTCGTTATTCAGGGCGGGCGTCTTCCGCGCCTGCCGATCGAAACCCGCTGGGATTTCGATCCCAGACGATACGGCAGCCTGCTTTACCAAGCAACAAGCACGCGACCGAATGTCCCGGCCATCATGTCCTTGCCAATGCCCACGAGTCCCACTAGGCTTCCCCGTGAAAGGGAAGTGCATTGACCGATTCGGGGAAGGACCGGTGGTTGCAAGCAGTTGGAGATCATATGTTGATCCCCCATGGCGACGTCCTGTTCCTGGAGGCCGATTCTGATCGGGCCAGACGCGTCGCCCGACTTCTCACGTTTCTCGGCTACAGACCACACCAATCCCACGGGCTGACGCCTGGCGAGCGGGCAGACGGTCATGACGGGCCATGGTCCGCCGTGGTCGTGGGCAATGCCGAGGCCGCCGCAGGAAACTCCCGTCTGCTCGAAGCGCTCGCGGCCGCGCACCCACACATCCCCATACTCGATCTGCAGAGCGCCGCTTCGCGCCCGCAGCCGGAGGAGCGCCCACCCGCGCTCCTGCCCACGGGCCGATCCAGAGCGGCCCGCACCCTGGCAGACCTCATCGGGCGGGTGGCCCCGTTCGATGCCACCGTGCTGATTCTCGGCGAATCAGGCACCGGCAAGGAAAGGGTGGCGCGCAGCATTCATGCTCAGTCCAACCGTCGGAAAGGCCCCTTCGTCCCGATCAACTGCGGCGCGATCCCGTCCGAGCTGATGGAAAGTGAGCTGTTCGGTCACGAGAAGGGTGCCTTCACCGGCGCCCTGACCACGCGCAAAGGCCGGTTCGAGCTGGCCCATGGCGGGACGCTGTTTCTGGACGAGATCGGCGACATGAGCCTCGAGATGCAGGTGAAGCTGCTGCGTGTGCTGCAGGAACGGTCCGTGGAGCGCCTCGGTGGCAATCGCGCCATCGACTGTGACGTCCGCATCCTGGCGGCCACTCACCGCAACCTGAAGGCAGCCGTGGCGGCCGGCAGCTTTCGCGAGGATCTGTTTTATCGTCTGAGCGTCTTCCCCGTGGAAGTGCCGCCGCTGCGCGAACGGGCCGAAGATCTCCCGGCGCTGATCGACGAGCTGATCGCCGAGATCGTTCAGCGCGGCGGGCCTGCTGCAACCTTTTCCGAGCGGGCGAAGCGGGCGCTTGCCCGACTCGACTGGCCCGGCAATGTTCGCGAGCTGGCCAACCTGGTCGAGCGGCTGAGCATTCTTCATCCCGGAGCGGAGGTGGACCTGCACCATCTGCCTGTCGAGTATCAGGCCGATCTGCCACCCGAACCGTTGTGCTCCAGCGAGACGCCGACCTGCGGCGAGGAGAGGTCGCTCGAAGCCCTCGCCGGGGACGTTGATCTCAAGGACCACCTGCAGCAGGTGGAACGCAAGCTGATCGAGCAGGCCCTGGCGCGCTCACACGGCGTGGTCGCCGAAGCGGCGCGGATGCTCCGCATCGGCCGCACGACCCTGGTCGAGAAGATCCGCAAGCACGGGCTCCAGGGAGATTCGGAGCAGGTGGCCTAGGCTCAACGACGCGTCCACAGCAGCGAGAAGTTGTTCGCAGGCATGTCGTTGACCTCGAGACACTCGAATCCGTTGCGCCCGGCGCTCTCCATCACCTCTTCGAGATCACGCAGTCCCCAGGCCGGATTTCGCCGGCGCAGCGAGGCGTCGAACTCCGCATTGCTGTGTGAGGTGAACGCGCCTTCGCGTTTGAAGGGCCCGTAAACGTGCAGGATACCGCCCGGCTGCAGCGTCCGGACGGCACCCTCGAACAACGCCGTCAGCGTTTCGTGTGGGGAGATGTGCAGCAGATTGGCAACGACGACCGCGTCCATCGGCGGCACGGGCCAGGGTTCGAGCACGTTCAGATCCACCGGCGGCAGAAGATTCTGTAATCCGGATTGAGCAATGCGGGCGCTGATCGAGGCACGCTGTACAGGATCCGGATCGGACGGCTGCCAGACCCACCCCGGCAGCGCGCGGGCGAAGCACACGGCATGCTGGCCGGTGCCGCTGGCGATTTCCAGACCGCACCCGGTCGCCGGCAGTACCCGCAGCAGCACCTCCAGTATCGGCTGGCTGTTGCGTTCGGCCGGGGCGCTGTAAAGGATGTCGCTCACGGGCGCATCATGCCATGGTGGTCCAGCGCCGGCTCGCTGCCGGAGCCAGGCCGCTGCAGGAAGCTGCAGGAAGCTGCAGGAAGAGGAAACAGGGAGAGAGGAACGCCGTGAAATTTCTGAAGATATCTCTGCTGGTGGTCGGGGTGCTGCTGATCGGGCTGGCCGTCGCGGCACCGATCGGCCCGCTTCCCGGGTTCTTCATCGGTGGCACGCCCGCGACGGCACCAGCAACCTGGCCGGACACCTCGGAAATCCACGAGATCAGGCTGCGCGTACCAGGCACACTGCCGCGTGTAGTGATCATCTGGGTGGTCGACTACCAGGGTGCGCTGCACGTGGTCGGCGCCAGGGACAGCGGCTGGGTGACCATGCTGGGCGCAGGCAGCCCGGTGAAGATGCGCCTTGCCGATAACACGTACGAGCTGACCGCAACGCCTGTCCTCGAAGGCTGGGAAAGGGTGCTCGAAGCGTACGTCGAGAAGTACCGGCCCGACTATCCGGACATCGTCGCCGGATTTCCTGCGGTTGAGGAAGCAGGAGATCAGGTCGCGGTGTTCCGCCTGGACCGGCGCTGATCATGCCTGCAGCCCGCAGGCACCGGCGGTTTTCCACCGCGATGTCGCATTCCGGGTAGCGCGGGTCGACCGCGGGTGCGAGGCTTTCCGCATCGAAAGCTTGCAGGAGGCCGACAACCATGAACATGCCGATCACCGACGAACAACGCTGGCGGTCCGTGGTGAACCGCATCCCACAGGATGATTTCCTCTACGGGGTGGTCACCACCGGCGTCGTCTGCGACACCGGCTGCCCGAGCCGCGCGCCCCGGCGTGAGAACGTGCGTTACTTCGAAGCGCTGGCGGACGCGCTGGCCGCCGGTTTCCGGCCCTGCCGGCGATGCCTGGGAAAGAGCGACGACTGTGCGCTGGTTGCTCGCATGTGCGGGGATCTGGAAGCAGGTGCCGGCGTCGCGGAGCTGGCGGAGCAGCACGGTATGACTCCCCGGCACGTGCAGCGCCTGTTCAGAACCGTGCTCGGGCTCTCCCCCAAGGCCTTCCAGATCGAGTCGCGCATCCAGCGCTTCCTGAGCCTGGTCCGTCAGGGCACCTCCGTGACCGAGGCGTGCTATGCCGCCGGATTTCCGTCGCCGAGCCGGCTGAACGAGCAGCTCCGATCCCGCACCGGACTCACCGCCGGCGAGCTCCGGTCGAGCAGCATCGAGGAACCAGTGTTCTACGCGATCAGCCACACTCCCCTGGGGCTGGTGCTGCTGGCACAGACCGTCACGGCGCTGTGCTTCGCCGGCTTCTACGACTCCGCGGCGGCAGCCGAAGCGGCCATGGCGGCCGAGTTCCCCGATGCCGAACGCATCCCGGTGGCGGCGGATCAGATCGAACCCATCGCCGGCGCCTTCGCCGCTGCAATGTCCGGCCAGTTCGAGCACCTCGGCCGTTTGCCGCTGGAGGTCCGTGGCACCGCTTTTCAGCGCGCGGTGTGGGATGCGGCCCGGGGCATCCCACCCGGCAGGCAGGTCAGCTACGCGGATCTCGCCGCCCGCATCGGCCGTCCGAGTGCCACACGGGCGGTGGCCAACGCCCTGGGGCAGAACCGGATCGCGCTGGCGATCCCCTGCCACCGGGTGGTTCCGGCACAGACCGGCAGGGGCAGCGGCGGCTACCGGTGGGGTGCAGAGCGCAAGGCCGCCCTGCTCGCCGCCGAGCACGGCGGATGAGGCAACCCCTGCCGTCCCCCGAGCAGATCCGGGCAGCACTGGAATCGGCGAGCCACGCACTGCTGCCGGGTCTGCTCCCGCAATCCATGTGCGTGACGCTGCGCGATCTCTACGAGCAGCCGGAGGGTTTCCGCCGCACTGTCGACATGGCGAAACACGGGTTCGGTCGCGGGCAGTACCGGTATTTCGACCAGCCGCTGCCGGAACCCGTCACCGCGCTGCGACGTGAGCTGCACACACTCTGCGCACACACCGCCAACGGGTGGGCCAACGGAGAAGGCGGGGCGTATCCCACAGAGAGCGAGACGTTCCTCCGCCTGTGCCATCAGCACGGCCAGATTCACCCGACGCCACTGCTGCTGCGCTACCAGGCCGGCGACTACAACTGCCTGCACCAGGACACCTATGGCGAGATCTGCTTTCCGCTGCAGGTGGTCGTGCTCCTGAGCCGGCCCGGTGAGGAGTTCACGGGCGGCGAGCTCATCCTCACCGAGCGACGTGCGCGACGGCAGTCCCGCCCCATCGTCGTGCCGCTCTCCCAGGGTGACGCCGTCGTCATCCCGGTGACCTGCCGGCCGGAAACCACACCCCGCGGTATGCGCCGGGTCGAGGTCCGTCACGGGGTGAGCGAGGTACGGAGCGGCAGGCGGACCTCGCTCGGCATCATCTTTCACGACGCCGCCTGAGCGACGGGTTCAGACAGCGAGGTGCCCGCGAAACCCCTCGAGGCAGCCGCGCCACCAGTCCGCCGCCCGCGCGAGCGTGGCATGATCGGGAAACCCGTGGCGCGCGACGTGCTCGCGAGGGATCTCCGCCCAACCTCGATGCTCCACGGTCACACGTGTCTCGTCACCCACCGCCTCGAACCGCACGTCGACTTCCGTCGTCTGCTCCGGACGGAAACTCGGCGGCCGCCAGCTGAACGAGAGCCATTCGCCCGGCGCCCAACGCTGGATACGACCGATCTCGTACACCCGACCATTGTCGAGGGTGGTGATCAGGCGGCCACCTTCCTCTCCTTCGAAAGAGAGCGTGCCGTCGCCGCGGGCGGTGAGCTGGAAGAGGTCGCTCGGACGCCACCAGGCAGCGATCTCGCGGGTGAACACGTCGAACGCCCGGGCAGGCGTCGCCTTCACACGAATCGCGACCATCACCGAGGACGTCATCCAAAAACCTCGTGAATCACCGCTCCACGTGCGCCTTGAATGCGGTCAATTGTGCTGCCCACAGACGTTCAGTCTCGTCGAGCCAGCGACGCAGCTCGTCCATGGCGCCGTCCTTCAGCGCGTAGATTCGCACGCGCGCATCGAACTCCGGCAGGGACTCCTCGACGAGGCCACTCTCCCTCAACGTCTTGAGGTGCCTCGACAGCGCCGGTGGCGACAGGCCCAGCGCCTCTGCAAGCTCACCCGCACGCCGCGGTCGCTCGCGCAGCAGCTCGACGACGGCCCGGCGATTCGGCTCGGCCAACACCGCGAACGTTCGATCGAGTGACGGTCGAGCGCGTCTCGAGCCTCCAGTCGGCGTCACGGCAGGCGGGACAACGTGCGGCTGCCGATCGCGCGATCCCACTCCTCGCTCGACATCGCGGTCACCGTCTGACCAAACGTCCAGATGTGACCTTCCGGATCCCGTGCGCGGTAGGTACGGTCGCCATAGAACTGGGTTTCCGGTTCCTGATCGATCCGAGCCCCCGCCCTGCGTGCACGCTCGCAGTGGGCGTCGATGTCGGTATCGAGCTGCATGTGCACGGTCTGCGTGTTCTTGCCGCCGATCGATGCCGGACTCTTGTGGTCCGCGCTCCACTCATTACCCACCATGACGATGCCGTTGCCGTAACGCATCTCCGAGTGCACGAGGTTGTCTTCGGCATCCAGGATCACCATGAACGGCTCCAGGCCGAACGCCTCCTCGAGCCAGTGCAATGCGGCCTTGGGATCCCGGTAGCAGACCGCCGAGGCCAGACTCGAGCGAAACACCTCGACACTCATGATCGCGCCTCCGGATCTTCGAACACCAGGCCCGGCATCGATTTCCGCATCTCCTCCTCGGAGACCTCCCTCTGGAACTCGCTGAAACACCAGATGTGGCCTTCCGGGTCACGCGCACGGTAGGTGCGCGAGCCGTAGAACTGGTCCGCCGGCTCCTGGGTGATGGTCGCACCGGCGGCCCGGGCGCGCTCGCAGTGCGCGTCGATCCCGTCTGGCAGGGAGATCCACAGGAACTGAGTGGCCACGCCGCCCGTGCTGCGCGGTGAGCGCATGCGCGCTTCGCCAAGCAGTTCCGCGCTTTCCCACTCGCCGGCGACGCCGACCACGGCGTCGCGAAACGCCAGTTCGAGATGGGCCGTGTTGCCTTCCGTGTCGACGATGCGGGTAATGGTTTCGAAGCCGAACGCGCGCTCGAGCCAGTCGAGCGCTGCAAGCGGGTTCTGGTACATCACCGTGGGGGTGATGACCGGTGCATAGGTCGCCATGACTTTGTTCTCCCCGATGGACGGAGGTAAATAGTTAACCCAACGATTAACTATGTCAAGCGGCAGTCTTCCGCATGCAGTCCGCTATCGGGGGGCCAGGCCGATACCTTCCTCCAGCAGCGCCAGCAGCACCGGCAGGTGAGTCGGCAGCATGTCCCAGACCGTCTGATTCGGCAGCTCGTAGGTGACCGACGCAAGGCCGATGTCTCTGGCCCAGGAGCCGAACGAGCCTGGGGTGTGCTCGTTGGGGATGACCTCTCTCGGCAGACCCGATCGCGCCGCGAGCGCAGCACCGATGGGATGCGAATCCGGATCGTCGATCAGCCCGAGCGGCGAATGAACGGAGACGACGCAGGCGGGCTCGAGATCCTCCACCAGCCGTATGAGCGCCTGGACCTCGGGCTCCGAAGCGGGTGCCGGCCCGGGCGACAGCTCAACTTCCCTGGCCGCGTCCACCTGCCACTGGTGCAGGACCGGATCGGGCTGCCAGTTGGCGCTCGGAAAGTTCCGGTTCAGATCCACGCCGTTGGCGTTCCCCCTCGTGCCCAGACGCAGACCATCCGGGTTCGCGCACAGCACCACGGCACAGGAAGGGGACAGTCGATCCGTTGATCGCAGCGCCCGGGAGAGCAGCATCGTGGTATCCGGTTCTTCGCCATGGATGCCCGCGAAGACCAGGAGCTCCACCTTTTTCCGGTCGTGGCGCCAGATGCTCAGCGGGGATCGCTCCGCTGAATACCCGTAGCTCTTCGGCTTCTCCGGGAATGTTCCACGGTGTCTGATGGATCTCGTCATCGCCTGGTCGGAAACCACTGGCTGGCAGGTCCGTTCATCTTAAACGTTGACGCCCTTCGAATTGATTCGCGGATGTACGCTGGGCATGCTTCAGCGGTGAAACCTGCAACGACCCCACCGCTCACCTGGCTGCGTGCGTTTGAAGCCGCCGGCCGTCTCGGCAGCTTCAAAGCAGCGGCAGAAGCGCTCAACGTTTCACCTTCCACGGTGAGTCATCAGGTCAGAGACCTGGAAATCCTGCTCGGGGTGCCGCTGTTCGGCCGCGGCGGCAGACCCATCGAGCTGACCCGGGAAGGCACCCGCTACCTGGCGCCGCTCACCTCGGCGTTTGCACTGATCGGCTCCGCCTTCGAATCTGGCCCGGATGCCCGCGAGCGTTTCCGTATTGGTGCGTTCCCCTTCCTGACCAACGAGGTCCTGCTGCCGAACATGGCAGCGCTCAAGCAGGCTCTCGACTGCCGGCAGTTGAGCTTCCGCTCGGAAACCGGATTTGCACCGCTGCTGCACACCGATCCCGGAGAACGGCTGGACGTGGTGGTCCGCTACGCCAGCGGCGCGCCGCCTCCGGGATTGCTGTCGCTTGACCTGTTCGACATCGGCCTGGTCCCGATACAGGCCGTCGGCAGACCGGCTGTGCCGGATATCGAGGCACTGCTGGCACAACCGGTGATCAAGGTGCTCGGCCCGTTCGATGCCTGGGGGGCGTGGACCGGACAGCACGGCCTCGACCGCAAGCCCACGCGCATCGTCATGGAGACGGACAACTACCATGCGGCGACCCTGGCGGCGGCGCGCGGGGACGGCATGTGTCTGGGGGTGATGCCTTTCATGCAGCCCTGGATCGCCGCAGGCCGCATACAGGCACTGGACCAGTTCCGCTGCACGATCCCGGTCAAGGCGTGTCTCGTCTACGCCCCACACAATCGGGACAACCCGGCGATCCCGCGTCTCAAGGACTGGCTCGTCGAGCAGCTCACATGAATATCCTGCACCCGTCCTGAAAACTATCCTTTTGCGGACGGTCCGTTCCGGAATCTAGCCTGGCGTGATTTCGGAGACCCATCATGCGGGCACTGCACTACGTCGAATCCGGCCGCCTGGAATGGCGGGACATTCCATCACCCACCCTCGAGTCACCGGCGGACGCCATCGTCAGACCCATTGCCGTGGCGGCGTGCGATCTGGATCGGGCCATCGCCGGCGGCACATCGCCGTTTCCCGGGCCGTTCGTGCTGGGGCACGAATTCTGCGGTGAGGTCATCGAGGTGGGTGACGCGGTGAGCGACCTGGCGCCCGGCGATGTCGTGATCGCCTCGTTTCAGCCGAGCTGCGGCACCTGCCCGCGCTGTCACCGTGGTCACAGCTCGGTGTGCAGCAACGCGCCGACCACATCCATGTACGGGATCGGCGCCGCGGGCGGCGACTGGGGCGGTGCGCTCAGCGAGCGGGTTCGCGTGCCCTGGGCCGGGTTCAATCTGCGAAAACTCCCTGTCGGAATCGATCCGGTTGCCTTCGCTTCCGGCAGCGACAACCTGGCCGACGGCCTGCGCGCCGTAGATGAGCCACTCGTGGACAATCCCGGCGCATCGGTGCTGATCGCCGGTTCCGGTAGCATTCCGCTCTATGCCACTCAGCTCGCCCGTTGCTTCGGGGCCGGGCAGGTCACTTTTGCAAGCCGCGACCGGTTCGCGCTGGAGACCGCCGAGGCGCTGGGTGCGGATTGCGTCGAGGTCAGTGGCTGGCCGAGACGCTTCAGCAGCCACGACATCACCTTCGACTGCACCAACGACAGCGAAGGTCTGGCGGCGGTGGTCAGATCGACCGCACCGCACGGGGTGATGACCATCGCCTCGATCTACTTCGGTGCGGCCACACCGATCCCGCTGGCCGACATGTACATGAAGGGCATCACGCTCAGGACCGGGCGTGTGAACAGCGCCGCGCAGCTCGACCGGGTGCTGGCGCTGGCCGCCCAGGGGCTGGACCCCGACGCGATCAGACCGGCCAAGCTGCCCATGGCGGATGCGGTCGATGCGTTTGCCTCGGTGCCGCGCAGCCAGAAGCTGATTCTGCATTCCTGACAGCCGCTTCCGGAGCGCGTCGTTCCGGGGCACTGCTTCCGCACGTATGATGCGGCAGTTGGAGAGGAATGCTCAGCCGATGAACATCGCAACAGCCGGCTCCGGGAAAGGCGTGGCTTTCTGGATCGCCACCTTCCTGGCGGTGCTCGTCTGGTCGGCCATCGAACCGCACGACTACCCGACCTGGCTGCTCGAGGTGTCTCCCGCCCTGATTGCTGCCGCGGTGCTGCTCTACACGCGCACCACCTTTCCGCTGACCACGCTCACCTACGTGCTGATCCTCATCCACGCGATCATCCTGATGGTGGGCGGCCACTATACCTATGCGGAAGTGCCCGCGTTCGACCGGCTCGCAGAGATCTTCGGCCACGAACGCAACAACTACGACAAGCTCGGCCACTTCGTGCAGGGGTTCGTGCCGGCGCTGGTGGCCCGGGAGGTTCTGATCCGCAAGCGGGTCGTCGCCAACCGACTCTGGCGGGACTTCTTCATCGTCTGCTTCTGCCTGGCGTTCAGCGCCTTCTACGAGCTGATCGAGTGGTGGGTGGCGCTGCTCTCGGAGGAGGCGGCGGAATCTTTCCTGGGCACTCAGGGGTACGTGTGGGACACCCAGTCCGACATGGCCTGGGCCCTTCTGGGCGCCGTTCTCTCGCTGCTCCTGCTCGCGAGCTGGCACGACCGTCAGCTCGAACGCCAGGGATTTTTACGTTTCTTCGACGCCACCTGTTGATCATCTACGCATCTACACCGCGACGGGAATTGAATCGTGAACAGGAGAAACGTCAAAGCGCAGCTTCAGCGCCAGCAGGCCCGGGTCATGGAAATGCGCAGAGAGTCCTGGGCACCGGAGATTGCCGGCTTTGCGCTCCTTACGATCGCCGTGCTCACCTCTGCCGGCTTCATCGGCTGAGCTGCCGAACCGATCGGACGCCCGTTATCTCTTATAGGGAAGATTGGCTGCGAGCTCACGCAGCCTTCGTGATTCCGTGCGCCTGCCGTCCGAAGCAACGATGAGCATGTCTGCACCGCCCAGCTCCATCGCGACCTGCAGACAGGCACCACAAGGCCAGGTCAATCTCCCGCCGGTCGGACGGGACACCAGGGCGAGAATCTCGGGAGTTCCCGCTCTGTTGGCGACCGTCGAGAACAGCGCCACCCGTTCCGCACACATCGCCAGGCCCAGCGAAACGTTCTCTACCAGCGCCCCTCGGACCACCGCATTGTCGCTGGTCACCACCGCCGCACCCATCTTGAACTTCGAATAGGGCGCATAGGCATCCTGCTGGGCCTCCGTGGCATCGCGCAGGGCGTCTCTGACTCTGGGATCCGTGTCTTCCATGGCTGTCGATCAAACCTCCACCGGGCATCATAGGCGGTAGGACCCGGATAATATGTCAGACAGTCTGCCGTGGGCAGGCATCAAACAGGTTGGGGTTGACCTTGCTAAGCAGACAGCTAGTTTTTCTTGCTCTTCTCGCTCTGGCAGGACCTGTCATGGCCTATGAATCGATCCGCTCGACGGTGACTTCCGACATCGTGCCGACGCCTGTCGAGTACGCGCTTATTGTGCCCGATGGTTTTCGGGCCATGAGCGGCCTGCCCCTGGTCCTGAACCTCCATGGCGGTGGCGGTAACCGCGAACGTCTCTTCGACCAGGCGGCTGTCTGGCAATCACTCTGGGAAGCCGGCGCCATCCCGCCGGCAGTCGTGGTGATGCCCTCGGTGACCGAGCGCAGTTTTTACATGAACTACCACGACGGCAGCGAACGGTGGGAAGACTTCCTCGTCGGGCCCTTCCTGGACCACCTGCGAGAGACGTATCCGGTCAGCGACGATGCCGGCCGAACGTTCATCACGGGCGTGTCCATGGGCGGGATGGGATCCCTGCGCATCGCGTTCCGGTATCCGGCGAGGTTCGGTGCCGTGGCTGCGCTGGAGCCCGGTATCGAGCCGATTACCCGGTTCGAAGCCATGCAGCCCAAACACCGGTTCTGGCGCAGCGATCAGCTGCTGCAGCAGGCGTACGGCAATCCCATCGACACGGCATTCTGGCGCGACAACAACCCGGCCAGCATGGTCGAGGACAACCCGTCGAAGATCCGGGATTCGGGTCTGCAGATCTATCTGGAGGCGGGTGACGAGGACCAGTTCTGGCTCTATGAAGGCGCCGAGTTTCTTCACCAGGTGCTGTGGACGCAGCGGATCCCGCACGAGTATCACCTGGTGCGCGGTGCCGATCACGTCGGCCCGTCGATGGCGGAGCGACTGGATGAAGCCATCCGCTTCCTGTTCCGCTACCACGCGCCGTGGGAGCCGAACACGCGAATGCGGGCAGTAGACCGGCTGCTCGATCCGCTCAAGGCACGGATCGACGCGCAGGACCACTACAACGAGCCGCCGATACCGGATCACTATGCCGAATCGGTGATGATCGGGTTCCTGTCGGAAGACGGTGCGTCGGACCTGTCGCTGCGCCTGGCCAGATTCCCGGGCAGGAACGAAGCCCACGTATGGCTGCACGCCGCGTTCGCTGGACACGCCTGGTCCGTCGTGGACGAGGGGTTCGCGTTGGCGGGCTCGCCGATGACGGCGGTCGCTCAGGACACGGTCACTTTCGGGGCGGTGCGCTCGACTCAGTCCATCAGCTTCCATGCGACCGGTCGCAATGAGTCCCTCACGGGATACCTCTCGGCGAATCTCTTCGTTGCCGACACGCGGCATCCCGAAGCGGGTGCCGGCGAGATACCCGCCCACCTGCAGCTGGTATTTCGTGCGGGATCGGGTGGTCTGAAGCAGGCCGGTCGCTGGGAGCTGTCCGGCCGTCTGATCGGTACCGTGACCATCGATGGCAGGACGCACCACATCGATTCGGTTGGTAAATGGCACGAGCAGAGCGGGCCGCGGGCGCGATTCGCACCCGCGTTCACCTACCTCGCTGCGCAGAGCGAGGCAGGAGCCCTGCTGGTGATCGGACGCGAGAACGGTGCGGTGGGGTATGCCGAACTCGAAGGCAACATCGTTCCCGTAATGTCGTTCGAGATCGAGGCCGAGGGGCCCGACGAACGTACGTTCACGATCGGACTTCAGGATGACCGAACGATCGAAGGTGTAGCGCGTGTCACACAGCGCTGGTCCGTACCAATCGAAGGCAAGCGCCGGCCGGGCAGCAGCGTGCTCATCGACAGCACCTTCGGAACGTTTCGCGGCAGCCTGAACGACTGGGCACCGGACTAAAAAAAAACGGCGACGTAAAGACGTCGCCGTTCGAGCAGTTACCGCTCGAGGATCACTTCACATCGAAGCGGTCGAGCATCATCACCTTGTTCCAGGCGGCGACGAAGTCGTTCACGAACAGCTCGTCGCCATCCTCTGCCGCATACGCCTGGGCAACGGCTCGCAGCTCGGAGTTAGACCCGAAGATGAGGTCCACCGTGGTGGCCGTCCACTTCACGTCGCCGCTGCTGCGGTCCCTGCCTTCGTAGACACCCGCAGTCTCGGCTTTCGACCACACCGTGGACATGTCGAGCAGGTTCACGAAGAAGTCGTTGCTCAGGGTGCCCGGCTTGTCGGTGAACACACCATGCTTCGAACCGCCGGCATTGGCATCCAGCGCCCGCATGCCACCCACCAGCACCGTCATTTCCGGTACGGTGAGCGTCAGCAGGTCCGCCTTCTCGACCATCATCTGGGCCGGCGACGCGTAAGCCCGGCTGGTGTAGTAGTTGCGGAACGCATCGGCATTCGGCTCCAGCACCGAGAAGGATGCCGTATCGGTCATCTCCTGGGTGGCATCGGTGCGTCCCGGCGTGAAGGGCACCTTGACGCTGTAGCCCGCGGCCTTGGCAGCCTGCTCGATCGCCGCATTGCCGCCGAGCACGATCACGTCCGCCAGCGACACCTGCTTGCCGCGCGAGGCGGACGCATTGAAGTCCTGCTGAACCTTCGTCAGGGTGTCGAGCACCCGCGCCAGGCTTGCCGGGTCGTTGGCCGCCCAGCCGCTTTGCGGGGCCAGCCGGATGCGCGCGCCATTCGCACCGCCGCGCATGTCGGAGCCGCGGTAGGTGGATGCGGATGCCCAGGCCGTTCTCACCAGATCAGGCACGGAAAGACCGGTCTTCAGGATGTCCGCTTTCAGCTTGGCGGCGTCCTTGTCGTTGATCAACGTGTAGTCGGCCTCCGGGACCGGGTCCTGCCAGATGAACACTTCGTCGGGAACATCGCTGCCGAGGTACCGGGAGCGCGGTCCGAGGTCGCGATGCACCAGCTTGAACCAGGCCCTGGCGAACGCCTGATCGAACTCCCTCGGATTCTTCCAGAAGCGCTCGGTGATCTGGCGGAAGCCGGGATCTTCCTTGAGCGCGATGTCCGTGGTGAACATGATCGGCGGGTTGCGCTTACCCTCGACGTGGGCGTCCGGCACCATCTGGTGCGCAGCCTTGTCGACCGGCACCCACTGGGTGGCACCCGCAGGGCTCTTGGACTTTTCCCAGTCGAAGCGCATCAGGTTATCGAGATAGAGAATCGACCAGGCCGTGGGCGTTGCGGTCCAGGCACCTTCCAGCCCGCTGGTCATGGTGTCCTCGGCATTGCCCTTGCCGCACTTGTTCGCCCAGCCGAAGCCCTGGCTCTCCACGGGCGCGGCAGCCGGATCCGGGCCGACGCAGTCGGCGGAGTGCGCGCCGTGCGCCTTGCCGAGCGTGTGGCCGCCCGCGATGAGGGCAACGATCTCTTCGTCGTTCATCGCCATGCGGCCGAAGGACTCACGAATGTCGGCCGCGGCGGAGAGCGGATCGCCGTTGCCATTTGGTCCTTCGGGGTTCACATAGATCAGGCCCATCTGCACGGCCGCCAGGGGTCGCTCGAGCTCGCCCTCGTCGTCGTAGCGCTTGTCGTTGGCGAGCCACTCGGTCTCGGCACCCCAGTAGACGGTGTCCGCTTCCCAGTCGTCCACGCGCCCGCCGGCGAAGCCGAGCGTTTCGAAGCCCATGGACTCGAGCGAAACGTTGCCGGCCAGAATCATCAGGTCGGCCCAGGAAACGCTCCTGCCGTACTTCTGTTTCACGGGCCAGAGCAGACGGCGCGCTTTGTCGAGGCTGACGTTGTCCGGCCAGCTGTTGAGCGGCTCGAAGCGCTGCTGACCGCCATCGGCACCGCCGCGACCATCATGGATCCGGTAGGTGCCGGCGCTGTGCCAGGCCATCCGGATCATCAGGCCGCCATAGTGACCCCAGTCCGCGGGCCACCAGTCCTGCGAGTTCGTGAGGACCGCTTCGATATCCTGCTTCAGCGCGGCCATGTCGACGCTGTTGAAGGCTTTCGCGTAGTCGAAATCGTCGCCGTACGGGTTGGACCGCTCGTCATGGGCGCGAAGCTGCGACAGATCCAGCCCCTGCGGCCACCAGAACTGGTTCGTGGTGCCCGAGGCGTCCGTGCCCATGGCATCGCTGGCGGACGCGCCGAGCGGCACCGCCGCGCTGATTCCGACAGCCACGGCGGTGATCAATGATAGTGATGCTTTACGCATTAGCTCTCTCTCCTATCTCCTATGGATTGTGAGACTGGCTGGGTGCTGGGACCCAAGACTGCGGAACACGATAGCCGGGGAGCAATTGATCGGTAAAATTGATTAACTGAATCCTGACGATTGTTTTCGTCAATCTACCCAGTTGCCAGGTGTAATTCTCAACACACCGCCATCAGCCCCTCAATAGGGAATATCCACGAGTGCGCATTACCTGGGCAATTGGTGGCGAAGCTCCCAGCAGGCGTGAATGCGCGGGTTGCGTCGGAAGTCCTCGTCCAGGGTCGACGGTGTGATGTCGCAGGCATCTGCAAATGCCGCGACGGCTTCGTCGTCCAGGCGGAAACGGCGGTAGTTGTTGGAGAACAGCAGCAGGCCATCCGGCGCCAGGCGGGCCATGGCCAGACGCAGCAGGCGCACGTGCTCGCGCTGGACGTCGAAGTCGTCGGCGCTCTTCGAGTTCGAGAACGTCGGCGGGTCGCAGAAGATCAGATCGTAGCTGCCGCGGTCCTGCTCGAGCCAGCGCATCACGTCCGCCTTCTCAAAACGATGGTTGCCGGACGTCACGCTGTTCATGGCCAGGTTGCGGCGTGCCCAGTCGAGATAGGTGGCGGAAAGATCCACGCTCACCGAGCTGGCTGCACCGCCCACCGCCGCATGGGCCGTGACCGAGGCGGTGTAGCAGAAGAGATTGAGAAAGCGCTTGCCCGCCGCCAGACCGCCGATTCTGCGCCGAACCGGCCGGTGATCCAGAAAGAGCCCCGTGTCGAGATAGTCGAAGAGGTTCACCTGCAGACGCACCGGCCCTTCGCGCACGGGTACGAACTCGGCGCGCTCGGCCATCCGGCCGTACTTGCTGCCGCCCTTGCCGCGGGCCCGGGTCTTGAGCGCGAGGTGCGCCGGAGGCAGCTCGAACACCGCCACCGCCGCAGCGAGCAGCTCATCCAGCCGGCGCTCGGTCACTTCCTCCGGGATCTTTGCGGGTGCCTGATATTCCTGCACGTGCAGAAAGCGCCGCCCCTGGCCGCCCTCCTCTTCATAGACGTCGATGGCCGCTGCGTACTCCGGCAGGTCGGCGTCGTAAGCCCGAAAGCAGGTGATGTCGTTGCGCCGGCGCCAGCCATTCAGGCGTTTGAGATTCTTGCGCAGCCGGTTGGCGACCATCTGCGCGCCCGGGGTCATGGGCCCACTGCTGGTGGATGCTGCGTCGTCTGTGGAATCTCTCATGGGCGGCTTCGAAAAGAGGTCAATTTAGCACGAGCCGAAACGCCACGCGGTAGCAAGCACGGCGGTGGTGTACTTCTCGGAAAAGGAATGCGCATCGAAACGCTGGTGCCTACACTTCGTTGATCTACCAGGTCCAGGCTGATGTCGTTTACCCGAAAAATTCTCACCGGCCTCTGCTTAGGCGTCCTGACAGGCCTGTTTCTGGGCGAACTGGCCGCACCGATGAACGTTGCCGGGGAAATCTACATCGGTCTCCTGCAGATGACCGTGCTGCCGTACATCGTGATTTCCCTGATCGCCAACCTGGGCCGGATCACATGGACCGAGAGCCGTCACCTTATCCTCGCCGGAATTGCGATTCTGGGAATATTCCTTCTCATCGGCATCGGCGTGCTATTTGCGGTACCCATTGCGTTCCCCGAGCGGGAAACAGCCGCGTTTTTCAACGACGCTCTGATCATGGACCCGCCGACCATAGATCTGATAGCCCTGTACGTGCCGTCGAATCCGTTCGCATCACTTGCGGACAACGTGGTTCCCGCCGCAGTTCTCTTCAGCATTCTGCTGGGTATCGGATTGAGCAGCGTACCGAAGCGTCAGGGGCTGCTGCGCGGACTGGATGTTCTGGCCAGCGCTTTGAATCAGGTAAACAAGCTGGTGATCCGGATCACACCGATCGGGGTTTTCGCCATCGCCAGCGGAACTGCAGGTACGCTGTCTCTCGAAGAACTGAGTCGCCTGCAGGCCTACCTCCTGGTCTACACCGCACTCGTGCTCATCCTCACCCTTCTGGTGCTGCCCATGTTGATCGCCGCGGTCACCCCGTTTCGATTCAGGGAGATCCTCGCCGTACCCCGGGATACGCTGTTGATGATCTTCGCCACCGGTAAGATCATCGTGTTGATGCCGCAGCTCATCGAAAACGTAAAGATGCTGTTTGCCCGACACGACCGTCTCGACGAGCAACTGAAACACGATGCAGAAGTGCTGCTGCCGCTGGCGTATCCCTTTCCGAACCTCGGCACCTACATCATCCTGCTGTTCATCCCGTTCGGTGCCTGGTACATGGGCCGGAGTCTCGAATTGGATGAGCTTCTGACTCTGCAAGGTGCATCTCTGCTGAGCTCTTTCGTTGCGCCGATCATCGGAATTCCCTTCCCCCTCGACCTGATGCGCCTGCCGGCTGATCTCATCGATCTGTTCACGATGTCTACCGTATACACCGATCGCATTCGCGTGGTGCTGGGCGGAATGCATCTGTATGGAATCGGCGTGATCGTGTTGTCCATACGCTGCCGGATGTTCCGAGTCGACTGGGCGCGCCTGGCCATTGCAGTCGGCACAGCACTGGTCGCTGTGCTGGCCTCGCTGACAATGGTTCGCGGTTACCTTTCTCAAACCTACGGCGACGCCTACGAAGGAGACAGCGCGCTGGTTGAAATGCGCTGGATGGAGCGCACCGTTCCTGCCAGGCACTACCGGGACACGCTGCCTGAATCGCAGACGGATAAGCTCGACAGGCTGACCCGAATCGCCTCGCGCGGCACGCTTCGTGTGGGCTATCTTCCCGACGCCCTACCTTTTGCGTTCACCAATCCGGCGGGAGAAGTGGTGGGCTTCGACATCGAACTCGCGCATGAACTGGCCCAGGATCTGGGTGCCAGCCTCGAGCTCGTTCGGATATCTGCCGATGACATAGACAGACTCTTCGAGGAAGGACGTCTAGACATCGTGATGTCCGGACTTGCCATGACACCTGACAGGCTGCGTAGCTGGCGGTTCGGCGGATCGGCGCTGGACCTCACACTCGCCCTTCTGGTGCCCGACCATCAGCGCAAGCGATACGAGGACTTCACCACCGTGCGAGAAATGACGCTCAAAGTTGGGATGGTTCAGCACGACCCCGCTTTCCAGCGGCGCCTGGAATCGGCCCTGCCGAATGCATCCATTCTGCAGATCGACTCGCCTCGTAGGTTTCTGCGCGGTGAAGCACCGGAGCTCGACGCCGTGATCTACTCCGCGCAGGGCGGAGCCGCATGGACGCTGATTTATCCGGATTTCGCAGTTGTGGTGCCCAAACCGAAAGTCGTCAATCTGCCCGCCGGGTACCCGGTGCCCACAGGAGACGACCGATGGGCGATCTATGTACACGACTGGCTGACTCTGAGGAAAAAGGACGGTACTGTGGATGCCCTGTTCGATCATTGGATCCGTGGCCGTGGTGTGGAAGAGGTTGAGCCCCGCTGGTCTGTGTTGAGAAACGTCCTCGGTTGGGTCGATTGAGCATGCTTGAAGGTGTTCGCATACTCGATCTCAGCCGCGTCATCGCCGGATCGTTCTGTTCACGCATGCTTGGCGACCTCGGAGCGGAGGTGATCAAAGTGGAACCCCCCACTGGCGATGCCTTCCGTCGTGGTGAGCCTCAGAAGCACGGGTTCTCGGCGCTATTCAGTCAGTTCAACGTCGGAAAGAAAAGCGTCTGCATCAACCTGCGGGATCCTGGCGGCATTGCGCTCGTCCACGAGCTCGCGGCAACCGCCGACGTGTTCCTGGAAAACTTCCGCGCCGGTCTGGCCGCGGAGATCGGGATCGACCATGCGGCAATCCGCCAGACCAATCCTGGAATCGTCTACTGTTCCGTCTCCGGTTTTGGTCAGCATGGGGACGGCGCAGGCAGGCCTGCGTACACCGACATTATCCAGGCCCTGTCTGGACTGGACTATGCCGCCTCTCAGATGTTCGGAAACGCCAGTGGCGCACCGCCCGGATTCCCCGCCTCGCTGGCCGATGTCTGCACCGCACAGTACGCAGCGATCGCCATACTGGCTGCGCTGTTCAGGCGTCAGCAGACGGGTGGTGGTGAGCACATCGATATGTCGATGCTGGATGCCATGATTTCCGTCAACGACACTACCCTGCAGCGCTACCTGTTCTCCAACGGTGAGATCGACGGGCCAAGCCCCATTTTCCGGCCGCCGCTGAAACTCACGGACGGATTCGTGTCCGCCTCTATCGGTCTCAATGTGGAGAAAACACTACGAGCCATAGGCAGACCGGAACTGATCGACGATCCGCTGTTCGCCACCTCAGCGCAGCAGCGGGCCAACATGGCGGTGTATGTCGACATCGTCAGCGCCTGGGCGGCCGACAGGACCGTCGCCGAGGTGACAACCCTGTTTGCGGAACACGACATCCCGTACGGAAAAGTCAGGTCGACCGCGGAGGTGCTGGCCGCGGACACCACCCGCGACCGCGAACTGCTGGCAGAGGTGGAAGTAGCAGGCGGCTCGCTCACCGTGGTGAACACGCCTTTCAACTTCGCCTCCGGGAAATCGAGACCATCCGGACCGCCGCCGCGGCTCGGGGAGCACACTCGGGAGGTTCTGACCAGGCTGCTCGGCAAGACGGCCGCGGTCGTCGACCAGCTCGTCTTCGACGGTATCGTGGCTGTGGATCCGGAGGGAACATGATCGTAGACATCGAATGTGACATCCCGACCCGCGAGGCCCGTGAGGCCGACCTCGCCAACCTGAATGCCGAAGACCCGGGCATGGCTAACTACGTGAACATCTTCGGCACTCAATGGGCCGATGAGGCCGGCATGCCGCGCGAGGAGTTCGAAGCGTTGAAAGTAGAACTGCCGCCAATGCAGCTACGTCGGGCGATCGCGGCAAGAGCGGTCGACAATGCCCCGACAGAAGCTGAATTCATCGCCAGTCTAGACGCCGCCGGTATCACAGTTGCTTGCATCGGCACCGGTCGGCACGCGTCCGCGGAGCATACCTTCGACCTGGCGGACCGCCATCCAGACCGTTTCATTCCCTGGGCCAGGATCAATGCCCACGAGCAGGAGGCAGGTGCAACCCGACTGGAGCGCATGGTCAAGGAACGTGGACTCCGGGGACTCGAGATCTCGTGCTTCCGGGATCGCGCCTACGCCAACGATCCGCGTTACTACCCGGTGTATGCCAAGTGCGTGGAACTGGGTATTCCGGCCCGGGTGTACTGCACCATGAGCTACGCATCGGACAGACCCATGGACCTCGGCCGACCGCTCTATCTGGATCGGGTCTGTGTGGATTTCCCCGATCTCACCGTCATCGCGGGATTGGGTGGCTGGCCCTGGGTGCCGGAGCTGGTGGGGGCGGCCCGACGGCATGCAAACCTCTACATCGATCTGGCTGCCCACCGACCCCGGAACCTGCCGAAGCCCGGCAGCGGCTGGGAGATGATGCTGCAGTTCGGCAACACGCTGCTGCAGGATAAGATGCTGTTCGCCAGCTCGTGGATGACGCTGGGCATGACACCCGCCGAGGTCGTTGCGGAGTACGATGAGCTGCCGTTGCGGGATTCCGTGCGGCCGAAATGGATGGGAGCCAATGCGGCCAGGCTGCTGGGGCTGCAGTAATCATCGCGGGTCCCGGAATGGTGCAATCAGAGTTTGAACGTTTCCCCACCATGAAGGTCAACTCCCGATCGATACTGCTCACGTGCGCCGTGCTCACCCTTGTCGGGTGCAGCCAGCCGCCGGCAGACCATACCGGCACCCCCGCAACCAGCGTGCCGTTCGGCAGCGTTCCCGATTCGGCGACAGATTTGCGCGATCAGTTGACCGACCCCCGGGTCCGCGGTCTCATCACCCACTTCGTCGGCAGCGGTGACGATGAGCTTCTGCTGCTCGAGCTCGATCCCGCGGCGTTCGAGCCCGTGCTGATCGGAACCCCCCGGGAAGGCACCTCGGCCGAGGCGGCGCTGCGCCGTAATCACCTGACGGTGGTGCTGGGCAGCGGCTTCGTTGCGGAGCTGCGCGGGCTCGAGCCCGTGGGTCTGCTGCAGGTGCAGGGTCAGACCCTGAGCCCGCTACAGGGCTACGGCTATACCCGGATTCTCGGCATCAACGACCTGGGCCTGGGCGTCGTGCACCGCGACCGCTATCAGCGCGACCTCTTCCACAGCGCGCTGCAGGCGGGCCCGGGGATCATCGAGGAGGGCAAGCTGGACATTTCCGAAGCGGATCTTGAGCGGCCGAAGTACTTCCGCAGCTTCCTGGGCATCTGCAGCGACCGCTGGGTGGCCGGGGTCAGCCTGGCGCCGACCCACCTGCGCACCCTCGGCCAGACGCTGGTGGGCTTCTTCGAGGCTTCCCGCTGGCAGTGCAATGACGTGGTCAACCTGGCCGGGGATCGGCAGGCAGTGCTGCTGGTAGCTACCGCCGATCAGAGCATCATCTATCACGGCGATCCGAGCACCTACAAGGCGAGCCTGCTCGGATTCAGGTCACGATGACGGCAACCGCGTCAGCGTGTGTCCCGGCCGGCGATGCGGGAAGTGGTGAGCTGGGTATCAGGGTTCGGCACGTTGCTGACCCACACACAGATCTGCGGATCACACTCGCGAATGGTGCCCGAAACGTGCACGCCCGCCGGCGTGAAGATCCCCTGCTCCCCACCTTTGCTCACCCGGATGTTGCCGTCTTCCATCAGCTCGTACAGTGACTCCGGATCGAACGGATGCGTCAGCGACATGGCTATTCTCCGACCCACTCGGTGAGCTTGTGATGCAGCCAGCGCACCTTGCCTTCCTGATAGGCTGAGAGCGTGACGCCGGGCTTGTAGGTCGATTCCAGCCCGAGCTGCACGTTGGGCATGTTGAAGAGGTCCTGGTCGAACACCCGGCCGAGAAACCCCAGCACCGACGACCACTTCTCGTCGGGACCGAGCCAGTGAACGGGTGCCGCGGGCGGACGTTCGCCTTCGAACGGCATGAGCTGGTAACACTCCATGATCGCGCTCCGGTGGTCGTTGCCGTTGGGCCGGAACCGGTAGACGATCTTGTTGAACGCGCCCCAGGGATGAAAGTTCGGAAACTGGGTGTAGTCGATGCTGTCGACGATCTCCGCGTCGCAGTACCTGTCCACCCGGCTGCCGGCATCCTTGCGCAGGGCCTCGCGGCTCATTGCGGCAAGATAGGCCCTGGCGTTCATGCCGTCAGGCAGCTCCGGCAGCTCCGCATCCGCGGGCAGCGCCATCATCGCGCGGAGAATCTCCGGATCGGATACCTCGTAGTCGAGCAGGGGGCTGGGTGTTCCGCCCGGTGTGATCACCCGCGCGCAGTTGTCCCAGATGTCCACCTGGCTGTTGGTGTCGCCAAGGCTACGGAGGATCTGGGGGTGCGTGGCGTTCACATGATAGGCCTCGCAGAACGCCTCCTGCGCGATCTTCCAGTTGCAGGGCACGATGCGCGCCACGTGCGCCTGGATGTAGAGCGAGCCGAGATCCCAGCGCTCGAACTGCTCGGCCAGATCCTGGATGAAGGGCGCCAGCGGTTCGCAGTTCTGGTCCGGGTTGATGAACACGAAGCCGGCCCAGGTGTCCGTCGGGATCTCGGGCAGGCGGAAGTCGGCCCTGTCGATCTGCGGAAAGTCCCAGCCGGCGGGAATGTCCTTTAGGCCACCGTCGAGGTGCCAGGCAAAGCCATGGAACGGGCAGCGCAGCTCGGAGCAGTGGCCATCGTTCTCTTTCAGCATCCGTCCACGGTGCAGGCAGGCGTTGGGATAGGTCCTGATGCTGCCGTCGGCCTGCCGGACGATCAGGAACGAACGCCCGGCAATGTCGTAGCGGATGTGGTCGCCGGGCTCGGGAATCTCCTCCTCGCGGCAGGCGAACTGCCAGACCTTCATCCACAGGCGCTCCACCTCCCTGTCGTGGTATTCCCTGCTGATGTACCTCTCGACCGGGAACTCGTTCAGACCCACGTCCCGGGGCGACTGCAGCCGCAGAACCGCCGGCACCTCGTGCGTGTCCTGGTCAAGGAGCTGCTGATAAGTGATCCCGGGCGAACGGGTCATCGTCTCCGGATCCAGTTCCCTGAACATTTCAGCCATGGCTCGCAACCCCCTTTTCTCGATAACAGTCAGATTTGACGGTTTTGCCGAACAATACCAACACCCGACGGTTATTGACCACTCCCCCGCATTCGCTGGCTGCCGGCAGGCCCAGCGAAGCACTGGATCGGCTTATCGACTGGAAGCCTGCTCGCGTTTGAGACGCTTCCGCATGGCCAGCTCGGCCTGGATCTCGGCGTGGCGCTCCCGGGTGAGGTCGTAGTGGGCGAGACACCACAACGCTACGATGGCGAACACACCCACCATCGGTCCATACAACACCCCCAGGCTGACGATGGTCTCCGGCGCCACATCGGCCGCGGTCTTCACGTCCGCACCCCGCGGCCAGGCAATCACGTCAAGGCCAACCCCGGCCACGAGGTTGCCGATCCCCGAGGTGCCTTTCGCCGAGAACGAGATGGTGCCGAAGAAGATCCCCTCCTGCCGCCGACCGGTCTCGAGCTCGTGCTGATCGGTGATGTCCGCCATCATCGAGTTGAAGCTCACGTTCGACTGTATCGCGCCGAGTCCCATCAGGAACCGAGCGGTGAGCAGCAACCAGAACAGCTCCGCCGTGCCGTTCTCGGGAAACCAGCCCAGCAGACGCAACAGCACCGGGGTGAGCTCGAAGATCGCGAACCACGAGGTGCCGAACAGCACCGTCACGTGTTTGCTCATGAAGCGATGAAGGTACGGGGTCAGCGGTGCGCCCAGCAGCGCTCCCAGCGGCAACGCCAGGAACAGCAGCATGGTCTCGGTGGAGGAAAACTCCCAGAAGTAGTTGAACATGTAGAGATTGAGGGCGCTGTCGACGCCCACCATCACGAAGATGATGAGCACACCGGCGAACAGCCAGCGGAACGTCTTGTTCTGCAGCGCCCGCCAGAGATCCCGGAACACCCGCGCCAGGGCCTGGCGCATGGTCAGCTCCGGCCCCACCTCCGGCCTGGCCAGGAAGGGTATCCGCGACCGGGTCCCCCAGCCTGTCCAGAGCACCGTCACCGCCATCAGGGCTGCGAGCGTCAGCGCGAACGGTCCGTAGTTCTCCACATTCAGCTGACCACCGCGACTATCCGTGAAGAACCAGCCGAAGCCGAGCAGGTAGACGAGAAGCCCACCGAACGTGCCGAAGAAGTAGCGGTAGCTCACCACCACCGTGCGTTCCTCGTAGTCTTCGGACAGCTCCGCGCCCAGCGCGATATGCGGCACATGAAACAACGTCATCGCCGCCCGGGTTAGTACCACCGTAACGGTCAGCCAGACGAACAGCCCCCATTGGCCGAGGTCCGACGGCGGAAAGAACATGAAGAAGAACGACACGGCCAGCGGCAGCGCGGCTGCGTAAATGAACGGGTGGCGTCTGCCGTACTTCGAGCTCAGATTGTCGGATACCGAGCCCGCCAGAGGATCGGTCAGCGCGTCGAACACCAGCGCAATGCCCAGCGCCAATCCCGCCAGGGTCCCGGACAGGCCGAGCAGCTGGTTGTAGTAGAACAGCACGAACGTGGCCATGGCCGTGTTCTTCAGGCCTTCCGCCACCTGTCCGATACCGTAGGAAAGTTTCGTGCCGGTGCTGAGCGGCGGTGCCTCGTCGCGCGCTGCCGCGTCCGCTTCTGCGAGCGGACGAGTATCACTCATGTGCTTTTTCTCCCCCAGGTAGCCAGCACGCTACCACAGGGGTCTTCTTTGTAGAATGCGTAAGAAGGCCAGCTCAGGCGATGCTATCCGCTGCGCGCTCGAGCCCCGGTCAACCGGTGTCGTGCACCGCGCACCTTCGAGGCAGTCCGGGTGTCTAAGATTCCGGCAGCGCCGCCTGACGCAGGATCTCCCCGGCTTCCGTGGGCGGATAGATCCGCTGCGTGTTGATGTCGCGCTTCAACGCCCCGGCTTCCTCGCCGGTCAACACCACCTGACGCTCCCAACCCCGAGTAAACACCGCGCCGCTGGCGCCCAGATCGAGACAAGTGACGTACCGCTCCTGGCGGTAGGTCGCCAGAGGCCGGCCGAGCAGGCTCCTGGCGGCATTGAACCCGGCGTACCTGCCCATGACGAGCGCATGCTGGCAGGACATCAGCGCCCGATGGCCCTGATCGTCCACGACCGCGGAGGCCGCATCACCGGCCGCGAACACCCCGGGCCGATCCAGCACCTGCAGATACCCGTCGACCAGCAGACGCCCAGACTCATCGCGCGCCGGCGAGCCGGGCAACGGTGAGGGACTGGCCTGGAGGCCCGCGCAGTTGACCACCGCGGCCGCCGCCACCCGCCTGCCGTCCGCCAGACGTATCCCGTCCGGCAGGATTTCCTCCACCCGCGAACCCAGCCAGACCTCGACCCGCGCTTTATCCAGCGCCTGCTCGATCACCGGCCGGGGATGGCAGCCGAGCTCCTGACCGACCACCTCGGCGATATCCAGCAGGACGATGTCGATTCCTCTGGCCAGAGCCGGATCTCTGACGGCCAGGCGGGGACGCAGCTCGGTTGCGAGCTCGATGCCGGTGAACCCGGCGCCGATGATCACCACCCGATCACCGGGCTGCAGGGTCGCCAGCCTCGCGTCGAACGCACTGGCCCCGCGGAAGGAATCAATGTCGTAACAACGTTCCGCACCAGGCACCGGCAGCGGCTTCACCCGGCTGCCGGTGACCAGCACCAGGCGATCGAAGCCGATTTCGCCCTGACTCGTCAGCAACCGCTGCTCGCCGATCACCCCGCACTCGATATCGGCGACGATCAGGTTGATGCCGACCGGGTCCAGCGTCTCGGCCAGCGCCACGCGCAGTGTCGCAGGATCCGCCTCGTACAGCCGCGGGCGGATGGTGAGGTACTCATCCCGGTTGACTACCGTGATCGGCACGTCCGCTTCGCGCCGCGCCGCCAGTGCGGCCCACAGCCCGGCGAATCCACCCCCGGCCACAACGATGCCATCACTCATGATCGCTTCCCTCCCGTTCTACCCGCCGTCCTTTCGACGGCGCGCGCATGGAACCAATCCCGACCCTCGACGAGGTGCCGTACCGGAATCTTCCGCGCCACGGTCGAGCCGATATCGTGCAGCGTTCGATTCGCCAGCTCCGCCCGCATGGCCTTGTCGGCATCGAGCATCACCTGATGAATGGCACACACCCCGCTCACCGCCGCCGGCGGCGCACCATCGGCAAACAGCACGCAGTTGCGGCGGACCTCCGTGCACTGGAACAGCGGCTTGGATCCATCCACCGCCTCCACCACGTCCAGCACGCTGATCTCCCTGGGCGGCCGCGCCAGGCTGAAGCCTCCATGGGCCCCCATGGCCGACCGCACGAGTCCGGCCTTTTCCAATCGGGTGAACAGCTTGGCGACGAAGGCTTTCGGGACTCCCTGAAACTCAGCCAGCTCGAGGGCACTGGGGGCATGGGGATCCTCTGAATCGGTCAGGTGAAGTAGGCAGTGCAGCGCGTATTCCACCCCGCGACTGATGTGCGGCACCTGAACGCTCCAAGATATCCGACTTAATTAGTCGGAGTTTAAAGCGGGGCTATGGGTAATGGCAACAGGGGAGGTTTTCGCGCGTTCGGCCTGCTCAAGTGATGCCATCCGCGGCCCGCTGGAGCGCCGCAATGTCCAGCTTGCGCATCTGGAACATGGCCGTCATCACCCGCCGAACCCTTTCCGGATCGGCGTCGCTGACCATGGCCTGAAACTCCGCAGGCACAACCTGCCAGGACACGCCGAACCGATCCTTGAGCCAGCCGCAGGGCTGCTCCGAGCCGCCTTCGGAGAGCCCGTACCAGTAATGGTCCACCTCGTCCTGGCCCCGGCAGCGAATCTGAAACGAAATGGCCTCGTTGAACGCGAAGACCGGACCACCGTTGAGCGCGGTGAACGGCTGGCCGTCCAGCTCGAAGTCCACGGTCATGACGCTGCCGGGCTCCCGACCATGATGCTCCTGGCCGACGTCGGTATAGCGATGCACGTTCAGCACACGGGAGTTCGGGAACAGACCGGTGTAGAGCTCGACCGCCCGTTCGGCCTGATCGTCGAACCACAGGCAGGGAGTGATCTGATGAATGGTTGCCATGGGGGTGTCCTCCTCGATTGGTTGGGGCGGTTAGGCGGCGCCCGGCATGGCCGAGGGATCCATCCACATGGCCTCCCAGACGTGACCGTCGGGATCGGCGAGGTTGCGGTTGTACATGAACCCCAGATCCTGCTTCGGGTTCACGTCCGCTACCCCGCCGTGGGCGGCCGCCGCATCGTTCATCGCATCCACCGCAGCACGATCGTCACACGAGATCGCGAGCATCACCTCGCTCGAGGTGCTGGGGGGAATCGGCCGCCGGGTGAACGTGGCCCACTTCTCGTGGGTGAGCAGCATCACGCTGATCGCCTCGCTCCACACCATGCAGGCGGCGGTGTCATCCGTGAAGGTGGGGTTGTTCTCGAAGCCGAGGGCCCGATAGAACGCCATGGAGGCGTCCAGGTCGGCAACAGGCAGATTGACGAAGATCATTCGGGTCATGGTCGATTCTCCCAGCAGATTCGGTTGATTCGGCGACTTCGCGGCATTCACCACACCTGGTTAGTCGCCGCGAGGCCCTGGAATTCGACAGGGGCTCCAGCACCCCTGCGAAAAACTATTCGTCGTCGAGGCGCGGGCCGACCGGGGCGTAACGCCCACTCACCTTCAGCGCCGTCTCGATGGGCCGCACCTCGATGCTGCCGATGCGCGCCGAGGGCCAGTTGGCCGCAAGCTGGATGGCCTCGTTCAGATCGGCGGCCTCGATGAGAAAGAAGCCGCCGAGCTGTTCCTTGGTCTCCGCAAAAGGGCCATCCGTGGTGCTCAGACGCCCCTGCCGCACGCGCACGGTCACCGCCGTGCGGGCACTCTGCAGCGGGTGGGTTCTGATCAGGTGGCCCTTCCGGTCGAGTTCGTCCACATAGGTGAGCGTCGCGCTCCGCAACGACTCCCACTCGTCGGGAGTGAGGGCATCGAGCCGGGCCTCTTCCTCGTAGGCCAGGCACAGGTACATCTGACGATCGGTCTGGCCAGCCATCCCGCAACCTCCTTTGATTTCTTCCGGTGTTCAGTCACTGATCGAACGGCCGGCCGCTGATTCGACACCCGACGAGTTGCTTCCGGCAGCTTACTGGTTTCTCATCGCGCTCTGTTAAGCCCGCCACG
Source organism: Pseudomonadales bacterium (assembly GCA_050185825.1). Classification (GTDB taxonomy): domain Bacteria; phylum Pseudomonadota; class Gammaproteobacteria; order Pseudomonadales; family Azotimanducaceae; genus SZUA-309. Next base: position 319,689 of record JBFWZA010000003.1, read on the forward strand.
CACAGATTCAGACCGTGCAGACCGCAGATCCAACAGTCCGACGCGAGGTCGAGCGCATCTACGCCGCCGAGTCCCGGCGGGTGCTCGCGACCCTGATCCGCCTGCTCGGCGACTTCGACCGGGCGGAAGAAGCGCTGTCGGACGCGTTCGTCGCCGCTCTGGAGCAGTGGCCGCGCGACGGCATCCCCGCCAGCCCGCGGGCCTGGCTCGTCTCCGCCGGCCGCTTCAAAGCCATCGACACGATCCGCCGTCGCGCCCGCTTCGATCGCTCCCTGAAAGCCATCGCCGATTCGCTCGGCGACGATGCCGAGCTCGGCGGCGACCTGGTCGATGCGGAAGACGAAGCCAGCGTGCAGGATGACCAGCTCCGGCTCATCTTTACCTGCTGCCACCCGGCGCTTGCGGAAGATGTCCGCGTGGCGCTCACCCTGCGGGAGGTGTGCGGGCTGACCACCGAGGCGATCGCCAGCGCCTTCCTCACCGCGGTGCCCACCATGGCCCAACGCATCGTCCGCGCCAAGGCCAAGATCCGCGACGCGGGCATCCCGTACCAGGTCCCGCAGGCGGCCGAGCTGGCCGACCGTCTGGACGCGGTGCTGAGGGTCGTCTATCTGGTCTTCAACGAGGGCTACTTCGCCTCCCGCGGCGCGTCGCTGCTGCGCGTCGATCTCTCCGCCGAGGCCATCCGTCTGGGCCGCCTGCTCGCAGACCTTTTGCCGGACGCCGAGACGTTCGGCCTGCTGGCCCTGATGCTGCTCACGGAAGCGCGCCGCCACGCACGAACGGACGCAGCGGATGACGTGGTGCTGCTCGAAGATCAGGATCGTTCGCTGTGGGATAGAGCCCTCATCGACGAAGGCCGGGCCCTCTATCAGCAGGCACTGGCAACGCGCGACATCGGCGCCTACACCCTGCAGGCGGGCATCGCGGACGCCCATGCCGCGGCATCGACTGCGGACGCGACGGACTGGTCCCGCATCGTCGGGCTTTACGACCTGCTCCTCGAGGCGTCACCGTCTCCCGTGATCGAGCTCAACCGGGCCGCCGCCATCGCCATGCGCGACGGACCCGCCGAGGGTCTGGCCCTCGTCGATGAGATCCTCGAGCGGGGAGAACTCGACCGCTATTCCCTGGCGTTCGCCGCCCGCGCCGACCTCTGCCGGCGCCTCGGCCGGCTCGACGAAGCGCGCCTGGCCTATCAGCAGGCCCTGGATCTCACCGGGCAGGACGCGGAGCGCCGGTTTCTGACCCGGCGTCTGTCCGATCTTCGCGGGCAACCCGCGAACAATGAGCCGTAGCTTGTCGAATTCGCAGGCATCGGAACGACCACCCAGCGCAAGCAACAACGAACGGGAGCACCCATGAAATATGTCTGTCTGGTTTACGGTGAGGAGGCGCTGATGCGCGAGCAGGACGACCGGGACTGCGCCGCCTTCGCCGGGTCCATCGAGGAAAGCGGCCACCTGCTTACCGGGCAGGCCCTTAAGGGGGTGGACACCGCCACCACCATCCGGGTGCGGGCCGGCAAGGTGAGCGTGGTGGACGGACCGTTCGCGGAGACCAAGGAGCAGCTCGCCGGTTTCTACCTGATCGACGCCCGCGACCTGGACGAGGCCATCTCCCTCGCCGCGCGGATTCCCCCGGCAAGGATCGGCAGCATCGAGATCCGCCCGGCCCGCGAGCTCGATCTATCCTGAGGAGGACCCATGAAAACGTTTCTTGCCGTGTACACCGGCTCTGCCGCTTCCCGCGAACGGTCCGGATGGGACGCACTGAACGACGACGAACGCAACGCCCGTGAGCAGGCCGGCATGCAGGCCTGGGGTGAGTGGATGCAGGTCAATGCGGACGTGATCGTCGACGCCGGCGGCCCGCTGGGGCAGACCAAACGCATCTCGAAAGACGGGGTGGCGGATACCTCAAACGAGCTCGCGGGGTACGTGATCATCCGAGCGGACTCCCACGCCGAAGCGGCGGCGCGATTCACCGGACATCCCCACTTCGCCATTTTTCCCGGCGATGCGGTGGAAGTGATGGAATGTCTGCCGATCCCGGAGGCTTGAGTCGCGCTAGAATTTGTCAGGGGAAACAGGAGGACATCATGAAGGGAGTCAGGGTTCTTGTCGGTACCCGCAAAGGCGGGTTCATTCTCACCTCGGACGAGAAGCGCAAGCACTGGTCTGTGGACGGGCCGCTCTTCGCCGGCTGGGAGGTCTATCACATGAAGGGCTCGGCGCTGGATCCGGACCGGATCTACGCCTCCCAGACCAGCAGCTGGTTCGGCCAGATCATTCAGCGTTCGAACGACGGCGGCAGGACCTGGGACCAGCCCGGCCTCGATCCGGGTGCGATGCCGAAATTCGACGAGCCGCCGGCGGATGGCATGCCGCCGAAGATCCCGAGCCGTTTCGCTTACGACACCTCGGAGGCCACCGGCAGACCGCTGACCACCCATCAGTGGTACGACGGCACCCAGCATCCCTGGGAGTTCGCCCGGGTGTGGCACCTGGAGCCGTCCCGCCATGATCCCAACGTGGTGTTCGCCGGGGTGGAGGATGCGGCGCTGTTCCGCTCCGACGACGGCGGCGAGTCCTGGCGCGAGCTGGCGGGGCTCCGCGGCCACGGTACCGGCCCCGACTGGCAGCCGGGCGCGGGCGGCATGTGCCTGCACACCATCCTGCTGGACCCGAACGACGATCAGCGCATCTTCGTTGCCATCTCCTCCGCCGGCGCCTTCCGCACCGACGACGGTGGCGACACCTGGAAGCCGATCAACAAGGGCCTGCACTCCGAGTTCATGCCCGACCCGACCGCCGAGATCGGCCACTGCGTGCACAACCTGGCCATGCACCCGTCGCGGCCGGACGTGCTGTTCATGCAGAAGCACTGGGACGTGATGCGCAGCGACGATGCCGGCGACTCCTGGCACGAGGTGAGCGGCAACCTGCCGAGCGACTTCGGCTTCCCCATCGCCGTGCACGCCCACGAGCCCGAGACCGTCTACGTGGTGCCGATCTTGAGCGACTCGCTGCACTACCCGCCGGACGGCAAGCTGCGCGTGTACCGCAGCCGCGGCGGCGGCAACGAGTGGGAGCCGCTCGGCAACGGCCTGCCCCAGGAGAACTGCTACGTGAACATCCTGCGCGATGCCATGGCGGTGGATCAGCTCGATTCCTGCGGCATCTACTTCGGTACCACCGGCGGCCAGGTCTATGCCTCGCCGGACGGCGGCGACCACTGGACGGCCATCGTCCGCGACCTGCCCGCGGTGCTGTCGGTGGAGGTGCAGACGCTGTCATGAGCGAGGATGCGCAAGCTCGGCACGCCGACGTCCGGGTGACGCTGCCGCATCAGCTCCAGGCACTGGCCCGGGTGGAGCACGAGGTCTGCGTGCGGGTCACTTATCCCGTGACCCAGCGGAGCATCCTCAATGCGCTGGAAGCAACCTATCCTGCATTGCGCGGCACCATCCGCGATCACGACGGCCGGCGCCGGCCCAAGGTGCGGATCTTCGCCTGCAACGAGGACGTCTCTCACGACTCGCCGGACGAGCCGCTGCCCGCGGAGATCGCCAGCGGCCGTGAGCCGCTGTTCATACTGGGGGCGATTTCGGGGGGGTAGCTCGGCAATTCCCTCCGACTGCCGCTACTTCAGTCCGGCCGACAGCATCTTGCGTCGCAGGAAGGCGATCTGGGTCTGAAGCGGCAACTCCTTGGGGCAGACGTCGTGGCAGCCGAGCAGCGACATGCATCCAAAGACGCCGTCGTCGTCGCCGATCAGCTCGTAGTAGTCCTGGTCGGTGCGCACGTCGCGCGGGTCGAGACGGAAACGCGCGATCTTGCTCAACCCGACCGCACCGACGAAGTCCTCGCGCATGCGTGCCGTGCCGCAGCCGGCCACGCAGCAGCCGCACTCGATGCAGCGGTCCTGCAGGTAGATCTCCTCCGCCAGGTCCGGGTCCATGCGTTCCTCCATGCGGTCCAGGTCCGGCGCCGGCTCGTTCATGTGCACCCAGGTTTCCAGGCGCTCACTCATCGCCTGCATCCACTTCCCCGTATTCACGGAAAGATCGCCGATCAGCTCGAACACCGGCAGCGGGGCCAGCAGGATGTCCGGACCGAGGTTCTTCGTCAGCGTGCGGCAAGCCAGGCCGGGTCTGCCGTTGATCACCATGCCGCAGCTGCCGCAGATGCCGGCCCGGCAGACGAAGTCGAACTGCAGCGACGGGTCCCGGGTTTCCCGGATCTCGTTCAGGGCGAGGAAAAGCGTCATGCCTTCCGATTCTTCGATCTCAAAGACTTCAACCCTGGGCACGTCTCCGGGTAGCTGCGGGTTGTAACGCAGGATGCCGACGTTCAACCGTCTGCGGTCACCCGGCACGTCTGGTGCTTTGTCAATCCCTCTGGAAACGTCGGCATTCATCTCGCTGATCCCTGTGTCCCGTTGATGCGCTCGTTCTGACCACGAAACCGCTCCGGCAGCAGGTGCTCGTATGGCATCAGCTGGCGCTGAATCGTTTTCTCATCGCCGCCGCCATCCCGCACCTGCGCCACCGCCTGAGTGCGCGCCTCGGTATCCGGATGATCGATGTGATCCCTCGTTCCATAGCCGCGCCACCCGGGCGGCAGCTCCATACGCCCGACGTCGAGCGGTTCGTAGTCGATTCGGGGCAGCGTGTCGGCACCGTCCGGCCAGGTGGCCAGCGTCCGGTTGAGCCACTCGGCATCGTTGCGCCTCGGAAAGTCTTCACGGAAGTGCGCACCCCGGCTTTCGGTGCGCATCGCGGCGCCATACGCAGTGGCGATCGCCAGCTTCAGCATCATCCGCGTGCGATAGGCGGTGACCAGCTCCGGGTTGGCACCGGGCGCCTTGGAGGACACGCCGATGCGCCGACTGCGCTGCAGCAGCTGCTGCAGCTCCTCGACCGCGGTGTGCAGGTCTTCACCGCGGCGGAAGATGCCGACCTTGCTGGTCATGATTTCCTGCATGCGGGATCGGATGGCGAAAGCGCTTTCCGAGCCACCGCCGCGCATCAGTGCCTCCAGGCCGGCCTTCTCACGCTCGAGGAAATCCCGCACCACGCCCATCGGCAGATCGAGGTCGTTGCCGATGCGGTCACAGAAGTCGGCAACGTATTCCCCAACGATCATGCCTGCAACCACCGCTTCCGCGACGGAGTTGCCGCCGAGACGATTGAAGCCGTGCATGTCCCAGCAGGCCGCCTCGCCGGCGGCGAATAGACCTTTGAGGCTGGGACTCTCGCCGCTCGGCCCAGTACGCACCCCGCCCATCGTGTAGTGCTGGGCGGGCCGCACAGGAATCCACTCCCGCGTCGGATCGATACCGAGAAAGTAGTGACAGATCTCCCAGACCTCGCGCAGGTTGCGTCGGATGTGCGCCTCGCCGAGCAGCGTGATGTCGAGCCACAGGTGCTGCCCGAACCGGTTGCTCGCCGCTTTTCCCCGGGCGATGTGCTCCTCCATGCGCCGCGAAACGACGTCGCGGGAAGCCAGCTCCATCTTTTCCGGTTCGTAGTCCAACATGAAGCGATGACCCTCGGCGTCCCGGAGCAGACCGCCATCACCCCGGCAGCCTTCCGTGACCAGAATTCCGGCCGGGAAAATGCCGGTGGGATGAAACTGCACGGCCTCCATGTTGCCGAGCGCGGCGACGCCGGTTTCCAGGGCGATGGCGTGACCGATGCCTTCGGAGATCACGGCATTCGTCGTCACACCGTACAGGCGACCCGCGCCACCGGTGGCGATCGTGGTCGCCTTCGCCACGTAGGCGCAGAGCTCACCCGTGATCAGGTTCCGCACCACCGCCCCATAGCACCGGCCGGCGTCGTGGATGAGCGCGAGGGCTTCGGTCCGCTCGTGCACGGGAATCCGCTCAGCAAGCGCGCGATCGGCCATCGCGTTCAGCATCGCGTGGCCCGTGCCGTCGGATACGTAGCAGGTGCGCCACTTCCTGGTACCACCGAAATCGCGCTGCGCCAGCAGACCGTGCGCCTCGTCCCGCTCGGTGATCGTGACCCGCTCACCATTGATGATCACCTCACGGTCACCCCGGCGCACTCGACTCCAGGGCACACCCCAGGCAGCGAGTTCGCGCACCGCTTTGGGCGCCGTGCGAACGAACATCCGGACCACCTCCTGATCGGCCCCCCAGTCGCTGCCGCGGACCGTATCCTCGAAATGCACGTCCTCGCTGTCACCCTCTCCCTTGGCGACGTTGCCAAGGCTTGCCTGCATGCCGCCCTGTGCGGCTTTGGAATGCGATCGCTTGGCCGGCACCAGCGACAGGATGATCGCGTCGTGACCGCGGCGCCTGGCGCCGATTGCCACACGCAGCCCGGCCAGCCCGCCGCCGATCACCAGCACGTCCGTATAGATCACCTTCATCGCGGCTCCCCTGACAGATCGACGACCGTCCCCTCCGGCAGGTAGCGGATGCCGGGCTCATCACGGATCGACCAGCCGATCCGGTAGTAGGCCACCAGCGTCAGCAGACCGAGCACGAGAAAGAACGCGGTGAGTCCCCATTTGGCCAGCGACAGGCGACGACGGCTGGCGTCCGGGTGCTTGCCCTCCAGCCAGCCCCACTTGACGGCCAGCCGATAGAGCCCGATGCCCCCGTGCAGCTCCACAGCAAACAACAGCACCAGGTAGAGGGGCCACCAGCTGCTGTAGACGCGCTCACCCGAGGCGTAGGGACCGATGTCGCCGGGATTCATGAGCATCTGATAGAGGTGCGCCGAGCCGAGAAAGAAGAGCACGAACCCGGTGACCGCCTGGACCCACCACAACGTGGTGTCCGTATGGCGGAACAGCTTCCGGTGGCCAATGAACGCGCGGTATTGCCGGTAGCTCGCCGGAAACTTCCGCATCGCCAGAAACGCGTGCAGCACGAAGGCGATGAAGACCGCGGCGACGACGCCAGACACCAGCACGGGATAACCACGACCGAACACGAAGTAGCCCTCGAACATCTTCGTGACCGTCCACATCGCTTCCTCGCTGATCAGGATCGAAGCGACGAAGAACATATGACCCCACATGAACAGCCCGAGAAACAGGCCACTCACGCTCTGCAGCAGGTCCATGCGCGCCGGCCAGCGGCTCTTTCGCGGGAGGTCCGCCAGACCCACACCGGCGATCAGCCGGCTGTTGCTGCGCAAGGGCTCATCCATACGTCCAGGCTCCTCAGCCGACACCCGCTCTGCCGGATTTTCGAGGAGCGAGTGTAGCAGACCAGCTCCGGTTGACCTTGTCGGCGCGGAGAGACGGGGTCCTCGGCAACCTGCGGCGCCCCCAGTTCGATCCAGGCGGACGACCGAAACTCACAACGCTCATCCACGGGGGCAGGTAACATGACACGGCCTCGCCAGAAAACGAACAAAGTCATAACGCGTATCAACTTCGGAGGGAGGAAGAACGACATGCCATTTCACACCACGTCGGATGGAGCGCGGCTGTACTATCGTTTGCAGGGCGCGAAGGATTCCCGGGCGCCGACCCTGCTGTTCGTCCACGGCTGGTGTTCGAATCTCGAACACTGGCGCTTTCAGGTGAAACGTTTCTCCCGAACCCATCGAATCCTGCGGGTCGACCGGCGCGGCATGGGCCGTTCCAGCACGCCAGGCACCGGTCACACGGCCAGGCAGCACGCTGCCGACATCGCCGCGGTGGCGAAGGCGGCCGGGGTGCGGCGGGCCGTTGTCATCGGTCATGCCGGCGGCGGCGCCTCGACTCTGGAGCTCGCCCGGAGTCATCCGGGGCTGGTCAAGGCCGCCGTGCTGGTGGACACCGGGCTGTATCCGGAACCGGATCTGCGATCCTCGGCGACCGGGTTCGGGGCCATCTTGCGCTCGATGATTCAGGCACTGTCGGGCACGAATGGGAAGGCGTCTTTTACGCAGATGTACCGCGGCTACTTCTCGCCCCACTGCGACAGGACCCTGTCACGCGGCGCGGTCGATGATGCGATGCAGACGCCGCTCACGGTGGCCGTCGCCGAGCTGGAGGGGATGGCTGTAAGCACCGAGGAGATCGCCCGCGGCATCACCCAGCCGGTGCTGTGGCTCACGGCGACACGCGCCGATCAGGAATACATCGCCCGGCAGTTTGCCGACGTTCAGTTCGGCCAGGTGGTGGGCTCCGGCCACTTTCCGCAACTGGAAGTGCCCGACCAGACCAACGCCATGATTGCCACTTTCCTGGAGCAGCTTCGCTGACCTCGAATCCGAGGAAGCTGCCAGATCAATCAGTTACCGAGGCACACCCTACCTACCAACAAATGAGAACCTCCAATGGAATTCACGCAAACCGAAAGAAGCCTGGAAATCAAAGCCCAGGTAGTAGATTTCATGGACAAGCACATCTATCCCGTAAACAAACACTACCAGGACGTCGCCCACAGCGATCGCCGCAACGACCCTGAAGCACTGGCTTTCGTCGACGACCTGCGGGCCAAGGCCAAAGGCCTGGGCTTGTGGAACCTGTTCTTTCCACACCTGCGAGAAGATGAGCCCGGCACCGGGCTCACCAACTTCGAGTTCGCGCCCATTTTTGAAGAAATGGCCAAACTGCCCTGGGCGCCTGAAGTCTTCAACTGCAATGCGCCGGTCACCGGCAACATGGAGCTGCTCGGCGCAGCGGCCAATGAAGAACAACGGCAGAAATGGTTACTGCCGCTGCTGGAGGGTGAGTGCTACTCCTGTTTCGCCGCAACGGAACCGGAAGTCGCCTCTTCGGACGCCACCAACTACCAGACCACCATCGTGCGCGATGGCGATCACTACGTGGTGAATGGCCGCAAGTGGTTCATCTCCCTGTCGATGCACCCGAAGTGCCGCTTCATGATCCTGATGGGCAAGACCAACCCCGAAAACCCCAACCGCCACAAGCAGCACGGCGTCATCATCATTCCGATGAATACACCCGGCGTGAAGATTCTGCAGGATACGACGGTGATGAACGCCTACCACACAGGCGGTCACCCCGAGATCCTGCTGGACAACGTTCGCGTACCCGCCGAAAACCTTCTGGGCGAACCCGGCGAAGGCTTCGCCATCATGCAGAAGCGCATGGGTCCCGGTCGCATCCACTACGGCATGCGTTGCGTGGGCATGGCTGAGGTGGCGCTGGGGCTATTGATCTCCCGGGCCAAGGAGCGGATTGCCTTCGGCAAATACCTGCACGAACACGGCAGCGTGGCCAATGACATCGGCCGTTCCAGAATCGAGATCGACCAGGCCAGACTTCTGTGCATGTATACCGCGAAAGCACTGGATGAAAAGGGTGCCAAAGGCGCGCGCAAGGAAATCGCCATGCTCAAAATCGTCGGCACCGAGCTGCTGCAGAATGTGTCTGAGCGTGCTCTGCGCGTACACGGCGCCATGGGGGTATCCAATCAGACGCCACTGGCTGGGCTGTTCGGGCTGGGCATGCACTTGAGCATCGCCGATGGCCCCAGTGAAGTGCACCTCCCAGGCATCGCAAAGATGGAACTGCGCAATCACGATCCGGCGGATTTCGAACGGTACTACGACATTCCTTTGCGGTAGTCAGGTGTAGGCAGTCCTGGCGACGGTGCGGCGGATTGATCAGCCTTCCTGCTGCTTACGCTGTCGTTTCTGCTTCTGCTTCTGCTTGGTCTTGTGCCGGCCGTCTTTGGGCTTCACTTTCGCGTTACCCTTGTGGATGCTCCTGTTGGTCCGCGCCTGTGCCGATTTCCGCCCGCTGGCGCCTTCCGGCTGATCGGGGCGCGAAATGTTGAGCTGCTGACCGCAGATCCACACCTTCTTGAGATCCCTGAACACTTCCCGGGGCATGCCCACGGGCAGCTCGACGAAGCTGTGGTCTTCCTGGATGTCCACTCGACCGATATGACTGCCATCGAGCCCCGCTTCGTTGGCGAACGCGCCAACGATATTGGCGGGACGGACATCGTGGATCAGGCCGACCTCAATACGGAAGCGCTCCATCTCCGGCATGGTAGTGGGATCACGGCGTTTTCCGCCTGAGCCCGCTGCTGCTCCGGCATCGTCGCGCTGCAGGTGGCCACTGCGCTTCTCGGATTTCATCAAGAGCGGCCGATCGCCAATGGACATCTGAGCGAGCGCGGCAGCGATGTCTATAGCCGGCACATCATGTTCCTGCTGATACTGCTCAAGGACCCCGCGCATGAAGGCCAGTTCATCGGTGGCGAGCGCGTCAGTGATTTTCTGCTTGAATCTGGCGATGCGCTCATTGTTCACCAGCTCGGTGGTCGGCAACTCCAGCTCTTCGATCTTCTGCCGGGTTGCACGCTCTATGGCTTTGAGCATGCGCATCTCCCGTGGGGAGACGAAAAGGATGGCATCGCCTTCGCGACCGGCTCTGCCGGTACGCCCGATCCGGTGGATGTAGGCTTCGGTGTCGTAGGGAATATCGTAGTTGATCACGTGGCTGATGCGTTCCACATCCAGGCCACGGGCTGCCACATCTGTGGCGACCAGAATGTCGAGGGAACCGCTCTTCAACCGTCCCACCATCTGTTCGCGCTGGCTCTGTGCCATGTCGCCGTTCATCGCAGCCACCGCATAACCTCGCGCCGCCAGGCGCTCTGCGAGCTGCGTTGTGGCCGTCTTGGTGCGCACGAAGATGAGCACGGCATCCTGCTGCTCCACCTCCAGAATACGGGTCAATGCATCCAGCTTATGGACACCGCTGACCAGCCAGTAACGCTGGCGGATCGTCTCCGCTGTGGCGGTACGTGCCTTGATGGATATCTCAACGGGATCCTGGAGATGGCGGCGGGCGATGTGCTCGATTTCTTTCGGCATGGTGGCCGAAAAGAGCGCCATCTGCCGCTGTTTCGGCGCCTGCTCGAGAATCCACTCCACCTCATCGATGAAGCCCATGCGCAACATCTCATCGGCTTCGTCCAGAACCATGGCCTGAAGGCCGTCGAGTCGGAGTGTCCCTTTGCGCATGTGGTCCATTATCCGCCCGGGCGTTCCCACGACCACGTGAACGCCGCGCTTCAGCGCCCGAATCTGGCCGCCATACTCCTGGCCGCCGTAGATTGGCAGCACGTGAAAACCCGACAGACCGGCGGCATAGCGCTGGTAGGCCTCTGCGACCTGGATGGCCAGTTCGCGGGTGGGGGTGAGTGTCAGAATCTGGACGGGACGCGCCTTGAGATCCAGCCGCGCCAGCAGCGGCAACGCGAAGGCCGCGGTCTTACCCGTGCCCGTCGGCGCATGGCCGAGCAGATCACGCCCGTTCAGGAGGCTGGGTATGGCCTGCGCTTGGATGGGCGACGGCCTTTCGTAACCGAGCTCATCAAGCACTCCAAGCAGCACCGGCGGCAGATTGAGATCGCGGAAATCGGAAACGGGGGAAGCGGAATCGTGCATGGGGATATTCGGGCTGGTCTCGGCCCGGAATCAGCCGAGGCGCGGAACATACAGAGATACCGCAGCCATGACAAGGACCCGGAGCAACCTGGGGGAAATATGGCTCCGCCTGCTGAGCGACCCGCTGATTAAGAGTCGAGTCGATGGAAAACTAAATTCATTTAAATCAATCAGTTGCCGAGGCGCCGGTCGCCACCAGATGGGGGTATAGATAAATCCCGCTAAAAAAAACTGCGGTGTCCGCCGTTAAAGATTATCGAGAACTTTTTCCTTATCTTTTTCCGCCTGTTCAGCAGCCAGCGTCTTGGATTCATATCTCAACACATGATTGATTGAGAAATTCTCGCCACCTAAGACATGTGTAATCCGAGTTCGATCGCTTTCGAACTCCCACCAATACTGGAGATAGCCAGCCGAGATCGCCGTACCCCAGTTTGAATAGTCATCCTTGTACAGGTCGTTTATCCAGTTAATTCGGAATGGTTTTGACTGGGTATACTTATCTCTAAGTAGACCGTTGAGTGCTTCGTAGTCATCAATGTGATTGTTCTTGTTTACGTATTGTTCAGTCGAAGAGTAGCCGCCCGCGGTCAGCCGACCAGAATCGTCGAACATGTACATAACCAAAACGTCCAACTCTCCCAGCCTCCCCTTGTACGCAATGATCCCTTCGGATTTCGCATCAGGTTCGGCGTTCTCATGGGCTGCTCGCACCTCCGATTCGCTAGCTCCCCAATCAACAGAACGAAAATCGGCTGCGAGCAGCGAAGGTGCGTTCAAACCCACCGTTAAAAATAATAGGATTCGAAACATGCCCTGCTAAGCCTATTCAGAGTTCTTCCGGACTTATTTCCACAACTGGCTTCTCATCAACCTGCTGCTGGCCCGGAACCTTGTACCATATCGGCAGACCATACTTCTCAGCAAAGTAACTGTGTTCGACTGTCGCCAAGCTAAGTTCTAGGGTCGCAACTTCCGTTAGTTTGAGCACCCCAATTAATCCGCCCGATACTTTTGTTCGCTCCGTCTCGATCTTTGTTTTCAGCTTCTCCATATCGGCGAGAATCTCTTGAAGCCTCTCAGCGGATGCAGCCACAGGTATATCACCCCCTACCGGATATTGGAGATCGATCCAATATAGAAGTGAAGCCCGTTTCTGCTCCAGCATTTCCCTCGTTGTGCTGTTTAGCTGCTTCCTTACCAGAAGGATGCTGTGTATGACCCCGCCGTTGTATTTTGAGAGCTCTGACTCAACTTCCTCAATCCGGCTTGATGCCTTCTGAATGTCACGATCGAGTTCGTCAATATTGGGCGGAGTACATCCGAAGCCCATCAGGGTAAGGACAGTCGCGGTTACAAGCGCAAAACCTCGTTGGCGATCCATTTCCGACCCTCCGACCCAACAAACTTCCGATCAGCATACGCTCGCGATTGATTGAAGTCGTTAAATCAGGCCCATAGTAAGAAGGTCGATTACAGTAGTAAGTCCAGCGAGCAATTGAACCAACTTTGACATCTACTACCTGTTGGAGCACCCTCGATGAGCAAGTTGCTGGCTAGGGGGAGCGGGCGCTAGATGAGCGTGATCGGGAAATTCGTAGCTGGGTTGATCGGGGGCCTCTTTGTCAGCAGATAGCGGTTTTCTCAGCGCCTCTTGGCAAGTTCTAGCGCCAACGGTGAGAGCTGACACCATAGCGCTCCATTCCGGTAGTAGCCATGCAATGCGCCTACACGGCAGAGATACTCGACATCCATCGGGCTGACCTTTCGAGAAAGTCCTTCAGAACCGATTACTTCAATCCTCACACCAGTAATGACCGGGTTCACAAAATAGTCGACCCTAGATGTAAGAATGGAGGTCAGAACGAGATCTCGGAGGAGTGATTCCTGTGTAGGGCCAAGTCTGGCTTCGACGCGACCCTGTAGAAAGAAACTTCTATCCGGAGCAGAGATAGTCCGACCTATCTCCTCCAACGCCCGGACGCTCTTTTCGAGCATGTCGAGGACTCGATAGCGTGCCTGTCCTTCAGTATCACTTCGCTCTAGCCGTTCTTTCTGGGCAGCCAGATCGATCGTGTATTGATCTTCATACTGAACGCCATTGACATCGAAGTACTTGATGGTGACGACAAACGCTAGCTTCGCATCTTCGTAATCTTCGTAGAGAAACCGCGAATAGCCCACGAGGTCTTTGATACTGTAACCCGGAGGCATGAATGAAATGGTTCGCCCGATTACAACCGGTGTTCTATGCTCGGAATCGATACCCAGCCTTGCCTTTAGGATCGGTTCAGTCGTCACCAAGACGTTGTGTGCAGAAGTCGATCCGAAGTTGCGAACATTTGCGTACAGATCTATAGCAGTATCATATTGGTTGCTTGCCTCGCGTTCGAAGTCTAACGATAGGACCACGTACGGCCGGCTGCGAGCTAGCTCTAGCTTTTCAGCCTGAGTGATTGAGTCGGCCTGGAGCCGATTTGTTCTGCGAGATTCGTAGACGATGAAAAGTGTCGCGACCACATAGACGGCAGTCAGCACGGCCATCATGAAACCATTGTTGCTGTTAAGCCACTGGACGATGTCCATCAGGGCCTCGTACAAGCACTCCCCCAAGTCTGGAGTCTGGAGCCTGAAACCTTAAGCTAGAGTACCCCAACTTGTTGGGGTACGGTTTTTTCCACGGGATTTATCTATACCCTGGTCGCCACCAGATGCCTCACGATGCACAACCGTGCAGAACCGATCTCCGCAGAACTCCCTCTGTTGCGACACCAACCATCGCGGCGCTAGCATCGAGCGACCGCAAGAGAGAATCGATCCACGAAGGGGGCACACATGATCGCCGGCCAGGCAGCAGCGGACCTGATCGTGGGCGAACCGCGCATAGCGCTCAATCACTCGGATGCTTCGATTCACAACGAGGCAGAAGCAAAAAAACTGGGGTTCCGCGGATCCGCCGTGGGCGGCAACGTCCACCTTGACCTGTTCGTGCCACCGCTGCTCGAAACGTACGGCAACGACTGGTTCGAACGCGGTGGTCTCGCCGTCTATTTTCTCAACATCGTGGTTTCCGGCGAGCCCGTGCGCGCCGTCGTGGAGCGGCCAACCCGGCCCGGCGCGCAGACCCGCATCGAGGCACGACGCGCGGATGACGAGGAATTCATCGTGTGCGCCGGAACGGCTTCGCTGGGCGATCACTCACGTTCGGAGCTGTCGACGCGCGATCTGCGCCTGTGCGATCACAGCGGGCTGCGCCTGTTGAAGGGTGTCGCCCCGGGCCACGACCTGGGCACCTCCGAGGGCACGGTGACGACACACGCACAGCAGGCACTGATCGAATCCGGCTCGATGAACGAGCCGCTCGACTGGTACCTCGGTGCATCACCCTGGGGTGGCCCGATCGCATCCGTCAGCTCGACGGCGGGGATGATGTTCAGACACATCGCCGGAGGTGAGCAGGAAGGCTACCCGCGGTTGCCCGAGGCCATCGGCCACGCGTCCGGGATGTTCGGCGCTTTCGAGGTCGTGTATGTCCAGGGACCGGTGTTTCTCGACCGGCCATACACGGTGAGCGGAACGGTCGTCGGTGTGGGTGAAAGCCCGAAAACCGAGTACCTGTGGTGGGATGCGGAAACCCGCGACGAGTCCGGGAGCCTCATCGCGCGGATGCGCCACCTGCTGCGGTTCATCAAGGCGTCGTCGCCGCTCTATCCCGAGCTGCAGGGCGACTGAAGGTGTGAGCATCCGCCTCAAGGAGAGTTCATGGATCTCGATGAACCGACGCTGCGCGCGCTTCTCGAACGATGGCCTGTCGCCCGACTGGGGACGGCGTCCCGCTCCGGCCAGCCTCACCTGGTGCCCATAGTCTTCTGTGCACACGACGGGGTCGTGTACGCGCCCCTCGATGGCAAACGCAAGCGCCCCGGCCGGCTCCAACGCTTCACGAACCTGGCCGAGAACCCGAGCGCCACGTTGCTGCTCGACAAGTACGACGCCGACTGGCAGCAGTTGTGGTGGGTACGAATCGACGGCGAAGCACAGTGGTGCGAACCGGAAGAGGCGCTCGCGCGGACCGTTGCCGACCGGCTGCTCGACAAGTACCCGCAATACCGGGGCACGGAGCTGACGTTCAACCGCGAGGGATATCTGAGGTTCAGCACCACCCGAGTGTCGTTCTGGTCACAGTCCGGGTCCCTGGCGCCACTGCGCCAAGCGCTCGACCAGGCAGGACCATGAGCCCGCAGGTCTCGCCCGCAGTCGACACCCGTACATACCGGCAACCTGCCAGATGAAAATCCCACCCCACTGGCTTCAGCGCGCAGACGAATCTCCCGATGAACGTTTCTACGAGGCGCCTCGCTTCGTGGCCCATATCGACCAGGCCACCATCGATGCGCTGACGGAGTTTTATCGCACATTCATTCCATCCCACGCGCGGGTGCTCGATCTGATGTCCTCGTGGATCTCGCACCTGCCGGAGGAGGTGCCTTACGCTTGGGTGGAGGGGCTTGGCATGAACGCCGCCGAACTCTCTGCGAACCGGCGACTGGACGGCCATTGCGTGCAGAATCTGAACGACGATCCGATCCTGCCCTATCCAAACGGCAGCTTCGATCGGGTCTGCGTCGCCGTATCGATTCAGTACCTTATCCGGCCGATAGAGGTCATGAAGTCGGTTCACGATGTGCTCGGGGAAGACGGTGGTGTGTGCATCGCCATGTCACACCGGCTGTTTCCTACCAAGGCCATCGCCGCGTTTCACCACTTCACGCCGACTGAGCGAATTCAGCTGGTATCCAGCTACCTCGATGGTGCCGGATTCAGGAAGATCGAGTTCGAGGACCGTTCTCCTTCAGGGGCGGATCCATTGTGGTTGGTTGTCGGCTGGAGGTAGCCGGCCGAACGACGTGAAAGCGCGGGCCGAACTCGCAAAATGCGAAGTGGTCTGTGCGAATTGCCACCGGCAGCGCACCTTCGGCAGCCAGCGCCAAGATCCAGGTTGAGATGTCAGGTAAGAAAAAGCCCAGGCACTGCCTGGGCTTTCCTGATGGCTCCGCCTGCTGGGCTCGAACCAGCGACATGCTGATTAACAGTCAGCTGCTCTACCAACTGAGCTAAGGCGGAAAAGGGATCGTCCGGATCTGGCCGAACGTCGCGTTCGGGGGTCTGCCGAACGGCCGCCCCGACCGGGGTCGAGGCAGGGGGCGTAGTTTACTGCCAGACCTTCCAAATTCAAGCAACGCGCCAGCCCTGCCCCGGCTGCGGGCCAGGCGGCGCCGTCGATGTGACCGGCATCCCGTTTCCGCCGTCATGCACCCGAATGGGGCGCGGATGAGGCACCGTTCTCAGTTATCCGCCGCCACCGCTCTAGAATCCGCATCGAATCTGCACCAATTATGGAGAGATTATGAAGATTCGAACTCTGCTGGCCGCTCTGGTTCTCGGCCTTTTCGGCGCAACGGCCCAGGCTGAAACCGACCGGGGCTTCTACCTCGGCAGCGGCATCGGCATGTACTACGTGGACATCGACGGCATCGACCTCGACCAGTCCGCACCCAACTGGCGCGCGTTCGGCGGCTACACGCTGAACAAGTACCTCTCGTTCGAAGCCGGCTACTCCCACCTCTTCGAGGTCTCCGACGACATTCTCGGCGTGGACGTGGAGATGGACGGCGATGCGTTCGACGTGATGGTTCGCCCGACGCTGCCCATCGGCGACCGCTTCGAGGCGTTCGCGATCCTCGGCTACTCCTGGTACGACTGGAACATCAGTGCCAGCTTCCAGGGCCAGAGCGTGGACGACAGCGCCAACGATGACGACCTCATCTACGGCGTCGGCGGCGCCTTCCGCTTCGGCGATCGCTGGTCGCTGCGCGGCGAGTGGACGATGGTCGACGTCAGCGACGCCGACTTCGGATCGGTTACCGCTTCCGTGAGCTACAGCTTCCGGTAAGCACGCCCTGCCAAGGGAGCACGATGCCCGGCACCTGCCGGGCATTTTTTTTACGCGGCCGGTAAGGGGCCGGCCGCGTCCCGGCTCGTGACCTCGTCGAACGCGGCATCGTAGTCGGTGCGCAGCGTGCCGCACATCCGATCCCACCAGAGAAAGTACAGCCCATAGTTGCCCGCGGCGTGGCGGTGGTGCTGGTTGTGACTCACCGAGGTGTTGATCCAGCGGCCGATGGGATGGCGCTGGAACCCCTTCGGGTAGAGCTCCCAGCCGAGGTGCCCGTAAACGTTGTCGAGGGTCATGATCAGCACGAACAGCAGGATCACCCCCGGGTGCACGGGGAAAAGAAAAGCGATCAGCACGATCACGCCCGCCTCCAGCGGGTGAAAGGCAAAGGCCGCCAGCGGCGTCGGGTTGGTGGAGCGGTGGTGGGTGAGGTGCACCCACCGATAGACGCTGGGATGATGCATGGCCCGGTGCACCCAGTAGAAGTAGGCGTCGTGAAGCAGCAGCACGGCGACGAGGCTCGCTGCGAAGTAGCCCCAGCCATGGTCGGCGACATTCGAGTAGATCTGCGTGTAGGGCCGCAGCGGTCCGGCCAGCACCAGCGTGGCGATGGCGGCGAAGATCGTGAAGGTCAGGAACGAGTAGCCGACCTCACGACGGTAGTCGGCAAAGCGCGGCCAGCGCTGCTGAATCTTGCGCGAGAACGCGTGCCGGCGACGCCAGCCGTACCAGATGACCGCCGCCGCGCCCGCAATCACCAGATAGCGGGCGGAGAGGATCGCGAAGATCGCGAGCCAGGCCTGAAGGAGGCCATGGGTCAGCACGGTATCGTGAAGTGATTCGATCACGGCGGGCGTTCTCCGCGGAAATCGCCCCCAACTATACCGCCTTCGCCATACCGGACGGCAATCGTGGCGTCAGGCCACCTCGCCGAGTTGTCTGCGAATGGCCGGCAGGCTCCGCCAGAGGATCACCCCGCCGAGCGGGCAGAGCACGGCGGTGCAGAGCGCGATGGACTTGCCGATGGCCGCGTCGTAGCCGAAGACGTAGTCCGTGGTCGCCGCCACCACCGTCGGGCCGAGTCCAAGGCCGATCAGATTGGCAAAGAGCTGAAACACGGCCGTAACCTGGCCGCGCATGCGGTTCGGGGTCATGAGCTGCAGGGTGCCGCTGGAGAGCCCGCCCTGAAACGCGGAGAAGAACACCGCCAGCCCCATCATCACGATGCCCATGAGGTCGTTCTCGATGAAGCCGAGCGAGACGGCGCAGGGCACGATGGCGACGATGCTGAGCAGGATCACCCGCACGTAGGCGTCCACCTTGCCGCGGCGCATCCAGGCATCGGCCAGCGAGCCGGCCAGCAGCAGGCCGGCCGTACCGGCCACGATCATGACGATGCCGAACACCCAGCCCGCCTGCGCCGGGCTGTAGCCGAAGGTGCGGATGAAGTAGGTGGGCCCCCAGAGGTTCAGGGCATAGACCACCATGATGAAGATCGCGATGCCGAGGATGTGGCCGGCGTACGCGCCGCGCCGCTGCCAGAGGTAGTCCACCACCTCGCGCACCGGAATGGAGGTCACATCCGACGTGCTGACACCCCGGCGTGCGGGCTCGCGTACCGTGGCAAGGAGCAGCACCGCGACCAGGATACCGGGCAGACCGACGATGAAGAAGGTGAGCTGCCAGCCGTGCACCTCGCCGAGCAGCGGCAGCACCACCTGCGGCATGTCCGCCACGTAGGCGACTACCGCGCCGCCCAGCATGTAGGCGAGGCCGGAGCCCAGGGTGACGCCGATCATGTAGACGGAGAGCGCCCGAGCCAGGAGCCGACGCGGGAAGGAGTCCGTGATCATGGAGTAGGCGCCGGGTGCCAGGGTCGCCTCCCCTACTCCCACCCCCACACGGGCGAGGAACAGGGTCCAGAATCCCTTCGCCAACCCGCAGAGCGCGGTCATGGCGCTCCACACCACGATGCCGGCGGCGATGAGGTTGCGGCGGCTCCTGCTGTCGGCGATGCGCGCCAGCGGCAGGCCCATCACGGCATAGAAGAGCGAGAACGCGAGTCCGGCGAGCAGGCTGTATTGCGTATCGGAAATCTGAAAGGTTTCGCGGATCGGGCCCACCAGCAGGCCCATGATCATCCGGTCGAGGAAGGAGAACGCCTGGGCCACCAGCAGCACGGCCACCACGTACCAGGCGTAAAAGAGGGAGGTGGACGCTGCCTCTTCGTCCGGTGCTTCCCCTGCTGCGACCTGACTCAATCCGTTCGCCCCGAAGAACCCCAGTCCGCGTCGAGCGCCTCGTGCAGCGCCTCGAGCCGGGTGCTGCCGATCCGCTCGGCCAGCGCGCGCTCGAGCTCGCGGATGCCTTCCCGGGCGATCTGGCGCATCTCGCGCCCCTTCCTGGTGAGCGAGACGATCTTCTGGCGGCCGTTGTCCGGGTCCGGATCCACCTGCACGAAGCCCTTGCCGATCAGTGCCTTGAGCGCCTGCTGCACCGCCTGCTTGCTCACCCGGAGCTGCTTCGCCATGTCCGCCTGGCGGGTGATGCCGTCGTCGATGCAGGCCATCATCATGGACTGGGCACGGGGCAGCGAGATGCCCGTTTCCCGCACCATGTGGGCCTGCAGGCCGTCGTCCACCCAGTAGAAGGCGTGCAGCAGCTTGCGCAGCAGCATCTCCTGATGCCCGAGTCCGGGCTCGTCGGCCGCGGCGTGCTTCTTCGCGACGGAGGCCATCAGGCGCCCGTGATGGGCTTCCCGTTGGCCTTGATGCCCTTGGCATTCACAGGCAGGTCGACGCTCGGCAGACCCGACTGCAGGGTGGCGCAGAACTCCAGCATGATGCCGTCCGGGTCGTAGAAGTAGAACGAGCGCAGCCAGGTCTTGTCCGTCACGCCTTCACCCCGGCGCGCGTCCTCGCCCGTGACCACGTCATCGTGGTTCACCACCGGCGTGCAGTCGACGCCCTTGGCGAGCAGCGATTCCCGGTAGCCGTCGATCTTGTCCGCGGGCACGGAGAAGGCCACGTGGTTCATGGAGCCGTGCGCCGAGGTGATGGTGCCGCCGCGGCCCACCAGATGCGCGGCGGAGGCGACCCCCGGTTCGGCCTTGGCCGCGTCCCGGAACCAGAAGAACGCCAGCTCGTTGCCGCCGCCCATGTCGAAGAAGAAGTGCTGACCGTAGCCGCCGTCCAGGTCGAAGCCCTTCTTCAGCTTCATGCCCAGCACGTTGGTGTAGAAATCCACGGTCCGCTCCATATCGCTGCACACCAGCGCCAGATGGTGCAGACCCCCGAACTCGTATTGTCCTGCTGCTTCAGCCATGTTTCAGTCCTCTTTCTTCCAGGCGTTGCCTGCCCAGTCCGCCGTCTCTCCCGCTCCGGGGACCGGTACCTCGCGGATCCGTTCGTCCACGTCGTCATACTCGAGACGCAGCGCCTTGCACGTCACCGCGTGCAGGTTGTAGCCCAGCGTGTGGTAGGTGAGCTCGAGGATGTCCTCGTCGCTCAGGTGCTCATGAAGTGCCTTGAAGAGCTCGTCCGAGGCGCGGCCGCCCTGCAGGATCAGCGCGTCCGCCCAGGCGAGCACGGCCCGCTCCTTCGCATCGAACGCATCGCTGATCTCCCAGTGCGGAATGGCGGCGATCTGCTCGTCCGTGACCCCGAAACGGCGCGATGCCTTGCAGTGCTGGGAGAACACGAACTGGCTGGCCTGGGTGTAGCCGGCGCGGAGAATCGCGAGCTCACGGAGCTTGCCGTCGAGCTGGCTGACCGACTTGTCGGCGAACATGCCGAACATGCCGAAGTGGCTGGTGGCGTGGTCGAACACGTACGGCACCAGCGCGAACACGGTCCACCAGTTGCCCGGCGTGCCGGTGGCGGTGCCGGGCTCCGCGACCGGATCCCGGTCGCCGAACAGCGCGTCGTAGTACTTGCGAACGTTTTCCGTGGCCTGCGCCCGGGCGACCTGTCTCAATCTCGGCATGCTTCCTCCCCTTCGATGTGTTTACGGACGATGTGTGTCCGGAGCGAGGATCAATATCATTGACTGTTCTCCCCGGTGTCAATAGTGTGGCGGCAGAATCCGGGGGAGGACGGGGGATGAATCTTCGGGGGCTCTACTGCGTGCTGGCGCTGCTTGCCGCACCACTGGCGCAGGCGGCCGAGGAAACCTGCGCCCGCGCCGCGCCCGGCGACAAGGCTCTGCTGTTCGGCGATCTGCACGTGCACACCGCGTTTTCGCTGGATGCCTACGCGTTCGGCGCCATCGCCACGCCGCGGGAGGCCTATTCGTTCGCGCGGGGTCAGTCGCTGCGCCTCGCCAATGGCGAGCTCGTGTCGCTCGAGCGGCCGCTCGATTTCGCCGCCGTGACGGATCACGCCGAGACCTGGGAGATCACCTACTCCTGCACCGATCCGCTCTACGCAGACATTCCCTACTGCCAGCAGATGCGTGCGCTCCGCGACAGCGGCGACGGCCGCGGCGTGTTCGTCCGCTATCTGCTGCCCGTGGTCACCGCCGAGCCACCCGTGGCCGCGCCGTTCTGCGACACGCTCGACTGTGCGGCGGCCAACGTGGGTCAGTGGCGGCGGGTACGCGAGGCGGCGGACGATGCCAACGAGCCGTGTGCCTTCACCGCCCTCATCGGCTACGAGTGGACGGCAACCCCTGGCGGCCGCCACTGGCACCGCAACGTGATCTTCCGCTCGAACGAGGTGCCCAGCCACGCCTTCGACTACATCCGCTATCCGAGCGTGGGTAAGCTCTGGAGCGCCCTGGCGGAGCACTGCCGTCCGGATGCAGGGTGTGACGCCATCGCCATCCCGCACAATCTCAACTGGACGGACGGCGGCACCTTCGACGTGGAGAACGATTCGCCGGACGTTGCGACGCTGCGGGCACGCTACGAGCGGCTCGCGGAAATGCACCAGGAGAAGGGCTCGAGCGAGTGCCTGCCGGCCACCCGTGACGGTGATCGCGTGGACTGCGGCTTCGAGCTGCTGCCGGAGAACTCCGCGAAGACCCGCATGAGTGGGCCGGCCACCGATCCCGATGCGGAATGGCGGGCGATGCGCTCGGGGTATTACCGCACGCTGCTCGGCCGCGGGCTCGCCGCGTACGAAGACAGCAACCGGCGCATCAATCCTCTCCAGCTCGGCGCCATCGGCTCCACGGACGGTCACTTCGGCGCCGCCGGCTTCACCGAGGAATCCACCTTCAACGGCGGGGTCTACGCCATCTGGGCAGACCCGGAAGCGCTGCTGGCCAATCCGGTGTACAACCCGGGCGGCCTCGTCGCCGTGTGGGCGGAAGAGAACACCCGCGCTGCCGTGTTCGACGCGCTGAAGCGTCGCGAGGCCTATGCCACCAGCGGCACGCGCATCCGTCTGAAGTTCGGCGCGACGGCGCCCGACGCCTGCGACGCGGCGAAGGTACGATTCGACACCCCCATGGGCGGCACGACCACCGCCGGCGGGCGCACCTTCACCGTGCAGGCGGCAAAGGACCGCACGCCCCTGGCCGCCATCGACATCGTCAAAGGCTATCTGGTCGACGGCGAGCCAGTTGAGAACGTACACCGGGTGGCCAGCTTCGAAGGCGGCCGGGACACGGCCTGTGTGACCTGGACCGATCCATCGGAGGCGGAAGGTCCCGCCTACTGGTATGCCCGGGTGATCGAGCTGCCGAGTCCCCGCTGGTCCAAGTTCCTGTGCGAGCGCCTGGATCTCTGCGACAAGTACCCGGACGCGGACCGCCTGGTGGAGGACCGCGCCTGGAGCTCGCCGGTGTGGTACCTGCCCTGAAGAGAACCTAGAACGGCGCGTTCGGTGCCAGTCCGAGCAGCAGCCGGCCGTACTGCTCCGCGGACACGTCCAGATCGAACACCGTGTGGCAGGACGCCGTGTGCAGGTCACGCTGGATCCGCTGCAGGGGGTTGTCCAGGAAGTGGGCGTGGGCGCCGCTCGCCTCCACCACGTCACGGACGATATCGCGCGCCTCCCGGACGATGGAGCCGATCTGCACGCGCAGCTTCGCACGCTCCATTGCCGGACACGGTTCTCCGGACTTCCCCCAGCCCTCCACCTCGCAGGCCGTGGCCTTGAGCCTGGCCTCCAGGGTTTCCGCCCGCGCCATGAGCAGACCCAGACGGATCTGCGCCACGGGCTTCTCGCCCTGCTTCGTACCGGTGCCGTAGACGAACCGCTCCTGGAGCCGCTCGCGGAAGATCTGCACCGCCTTCCTGGCACCACCCACCACCGGCGCCGCGGCGGTGAGCCCGAGCACGGGCAGCATGGGCATGCGATAGAGATAGGAATCATTGACCTCGCCGCCCGGGCAGCGGCCGTCGCGCATCTCGGAGAGGTTCTGAACCAGATGGGCCGGCACGAACACGTCGTTCACCGCGATGTCGTTGCTGCCGGTGCCGATCATGCCGGCGGTGTGCCAGGTGTCGATCACCTCCGCCTGCGCTCTGGGGATGATGAACATGCCGAGCTCGGGCTGATCCGACCCAGACGACGGGATCAGCGCCCCCACCATCACCCAGTCCGAATGCATCACGCCCGTGCCCCACTCCCAGCGGCCGGTGACCCGGTAGCCGCCTTCCACTGGCGTCGCGGTGCCTTTCGGCGCCAGCGCGCCCGGCGCGATGATGTAGGGCTGCTTGCCGAAGATGTCGTCCTGGGCCGTCCTGTTGTAGAGCGCGAGCAGCCAGTTGTGCTCCATGCAGAACGTGGTGACCCAGCCCGTGGAGATGCACGCCTCACCGAGGATCATGCCGATGTCCATGAAGGTGGTGAGCGGGAACTCGTAGCCGCCGTAGCGCTTCGGCACGAAGTACCGATACACGCCGGCATCCTCGATGGCCTTCATCACGACGTCGACCGGCTTGCGTTCCTCCTCGGCCTGCCGGGCGTGCGCCTCGACCATGGGCACGAGCGACCGTACCCGCTCGACGAGTTCCTGTTCGTTCACGACGTGTTCCCCTTCCCCGAATTCAGCGTCAAATGATTTTACGCAGAGCGCTCGGCCTTGCAAGCGGCAACGTACACGCAACGCTGTCCCGGTCGCTACAGCACCTCGAAGATCCGGTAGTCCACCCCTTTCGGCGTCCTCCTGCCCATGCCCAGCGCAACGATCTCGTTCAGCCAGCGGTACGGCTCCGCCGCGGTTTCGAACACCGGCGCGATGCGGAAGTAGTAGGTGGAGGGATCCAGCGCCTCGAGCGCGGCCGGGTCGCGGAAGGCATCCGTGACACCCGTCGGAATGATCAGCCGCCCTGCATAGGTGACGTAGATCAGTGCGCCGTCGTCCGTTTCCCAGAGGGAGCGCACGTCGATGGCGGTGGCGATACCACCGTCCGCCGCGCGTCCGCCTTCCGACCAGTCGGCTCCGCTCCTGCGCACCACCCCGGAGAGACGCGGGCCTTCGATACGGCCACCGGCGATGTCGCTCACCCGGCGGTTCCGCCACGGCGAGGCGCCGACCGCCAGCGGCGCCGAAGGATCGAGCTCGATGGACACGTCACACAGAAACCGCGTACCTGGCACTGAATCCATCGTCCATTCCTCCTCGAGACCCGAATCAGACCCAGATCGGAAAATACCTTGCATGCTAAGCATGTCAATCGGAGTTTTGCCTGGAATCGGCTTGACGGCGTCAAACGATTTTACGCAGAATGTTTTCGGGTTTAAGAGGGGAATCCAATGCTCGCAACTCTGCAGCGCTTCGCGCTCACGCTTTCTGCTGTCCTTTTGACCGTTCCAGGCATCGTCACCGCTGCCGAGGAAGGTCCCCAGAATCCCGTGCTCGAAGAGATCATCGTCACCGCCACCAAGCGGACCGAGAGTCTCGAGGACGTGCCCATTTCCATCAGCGTCGTCAGTGGCGAGACCATCGAGAAGTACGAGATCGTCGACCTGCAGGATCTGCAGAGCTTCGTGCCGAACCTGACGGTGCAGCGGACGTTCGGTAACTGGGCCGTGAGGATCCGCGGCCTCGGGTCCGGCGTGACGAACCTCGCCTTCGACTCGTCGGTGAGCGTGTTCAACGACAACGTCTACTGCGGACGCTCCCGCTGTCTCGAAACCGCCTACATGGATCCGGGTCGGGTGGAAGTCGCCCGCGGCCCGCAGGGCGCGCTGTTCGGCAAGAGCACCATCGCCGGTGCGCTGGCGGTGCTGTCCGCCCGCCCCACCGAGACCTTCGAGAGCTACGTGAAGGCCGGTTACGAGTTCGAGAACGGCGGCTGGACCACATCCGGGATGATCTCCGGGCCGTTGAGCGACACGGTCCGCGGTCGCCTTGCCGCCGAGTACAAGGACCTCGACGGCTGGATGAACAACCCGATCCAGTACGACGACGCTCCCGGCAGCGAAGCCTGGGCCATCCGCGGCAGCCTGGAGTGGGACATCACCGACACCTCGGAGCTGTATCTCAAGCTCGAGGGCTTCGACACGGAGATGACGGGCCGCAGCAACCAGCTCGTCTATCCCGGCACCTTCGGCGGCCTGACGGCGGATCCCGACGCGGAGTTCGAGCGCGACAGTCTGCGCCGGGTCGGCACAGGCACCAGCAAGAACGAGCAGGACAACTCGGATTCGCTGGCCTTCACCGCGCAGTACGACGCCGAGCTCGGCGAGCACACCCTGTCCATCATCGGCGGTTACTGGGAGCTCGAGTACGAGAACTATCTGGACGTGGACGGCGTGCCGGAGAACTTCCTGAACACCACGCTCACCGAGGACTACGACCAGCAGTCCCTGGAGGTGCGGCTGCTCTCCCCCACCGGCAACACCTTCGAGTACATCGCCGGTGTGCTCTACCACCACAGCGATACGCAGACGTCGCAGGACTCGCCGTTCGGCTTCTTCCCGGCCTTTCTCGCGCCGGTGCCGGTGGGCAGCGTGCGGGAGTTCGAGCGCGACACGGACACCTGGTCCGTTTACGGTCAGCTCACCTGGAACATCACCGACGCCGTGCGCGCCATCGTCGATGCCCGCTACACCGACGAGACCCAGAAAGGGAAGGCACACGCCTATCCCGCCACCTATGCCGACCTGATCACGCCGGTGTACACGCCAACCGCGTTCAACCAGCCGCCGGAGTACCGGTTCCAGGAAACCTACGAAGACGACAACTTCGATCCCTCCATCCGGCTGCAGTGGGACGCGACCGACTCGCTCATGCTCTATGGCGCGGTTTCCACAGGCTCCAAGCCCGGCGGCCTGAAGGCCAACGACGGCAACCTCGGTACCTATCTGCTGGAGAAGAACACCGATCCGGACTTCCTGAACGAGTACGTCGGGCAATCCGTCGTCACCCCGGCGGACCTGATCAACGGCGTGACGCTCGAGCAGGGCAACGGCATCTTCGACTTCAAGGGCGAGGACGCCACCAACTACGAGATCGGCGCCAAGTTCGTTTTCGCGGACGGCAGGGCATTCCTGAATGCCGCGGCCTTCTACATGGAGTTCGACAACCTGCAGACCTCCTCCTACGACGGCACGCGCTTCATCATTCAGAACGCCGCCTCGGCCGAGGTCTCGGGATTCGAGGTGGAGGGCTCGTGGCTCGCCACCACCAACCTTCAGCTCTCCGGTGCGCTCGGCTACGTGGACGCCACCTACGACGAGTTCCAGGGCGCCCAGTGCAAGGTGGCCAGCCCGGACGGCAGCTTCGAGGACCCGAACTGTGTGAACGGCGAGGAAGACCTGAGCGGAGAGCGGCTCGAGCGCAGCCCCAAGTGGGAAGCGAACCTGGGCGCAGACTGGCAGGCGGAGCTCGGTCGTAATCTCCTGTTCCTGGCCAGCGTGTCCATGTACTACTCGGGCAACTACTACGTACGCCAGGATTTCTCACCGCTCGGCAAGCAGGACAGCTTCACCAAGTGGGATACGCGCCTGGCGCTGGCCAGCGCCAGCGACACCTGGCAGCTGGCGTTCATCGGCCGTAATCTGGGCGACGAGCGGATCATCGCGCATGCTTACGAGGTGGCGGGATCGAGCTTCGTGGCCGAGAGCATCGGGCGTACGCTGACCCTGGAGCTCAGCTACCGGTTCCAATGACGGCAGGCTGACCAACGAACACCGGCGAGGAGGCATCGTGGAGAACCTGGAACCAACCTCGCCGGCGTTCCGCAGCAACGCCATCGCGATCTATCAGCGGCTGCTCCGCGAGCAGCCCGTGGCGCCGCTCTCGGACAACCGTTACCTGCTCTGCCGCCACGACCACGTGCGCTGGGCGCTCAGAGACCACGACCGGGTGCTCCGACCCACCGACTGGTCCAGCGCCCGCAAGCCGCCGGGCCCTTTCCGTGAGTTCGGCAGGAGCAACATGATCGGCATGAATCCCCCGGACCACACCCGCTTCCGCAAGGCCATCATGCGCGCCTTCGCCCCGAAGCAGATCGCGACGCTCAGCACCTTCATCGAACAGACGAGCGATGCCCTCCTGGACGCCATGGCGGAGCGGGAATCCGGAGATTTCATCGACGACTTCGCCTACCCGCTGCCCGTCGCCGTGATCTGCGAGATGCTCGGCATACCGGATGCCAACCACGACATCCTGCGCCGCGGCTCCGCCGCCATGCTGGCCGGGCTCGAGCTTTCCGCCTCGGCGGATGAGCTGGAATCGGCCGGTGCGGCCGCACAGACCCTGTTCGACTACCTGCGCGAGCTGGTGGACGCCCGTCAGAACAGTCTGGGAGACGACCTGTTGAGCCTGCTGCTCCGCCACCAGCAGGAAGACCAGCTGAACCGGGACGAGGTGGTCTGGGCGGCGATCACGCTGCTGCTCGCCGGGCACGAGACCACGACTCACCTGCTCGGCAACGGCCTGCTCGCGCTTATGCACAACCCGGACGAGATCACAAAGCTCGCCCGGTCGCCCGAGCTGGTGGGCAACGCGGTGGAGGAGTTCCTCCGCTACGATCCGTCCCTCTACGTGCTCTTCCGGCAGACGGTCGAAGCGGTGGAGATCGAAGGCGTGCCCATCCCGGCCGGCGCGATCCTCATCCTGTCACTCGCCGGCGCCAACCGGGACCCCCGGGTCTTCGCTGCGCCCGATACGCTGGACGTCGCCCGCCCGAATGCCGATCAGCATCTGACGTTCGCCGCGGGGCGTCACCTGTGCGCGGGCCACGCGGTTGCCCGGCTCGAAGGCCGCATCGCGTTCGATCGCCTGCTGGCCCGCTTCAGCGGGTTCGAGCTCGCGGGGGATCCCGTTCCGCGGGAAGGATTGATGTTCAAGGGGTATCATCGCCTGCCCATCCGCTACCGCAGCCGTGAATGAGCAGAAAGCAGGCCGGAACGTCCAGGCAATCCGCTGAGCCCCCCCCACCGAGGGTTGCAGCCCGCGTCATGGCCGGGCTGACCCAGGCGCTGGACTGGTTCGACAAGAGCCTGCAGAACGTGGTGAGCTCGAGCGGCTACGAGCCGCTGCACCGCACCCAGTCCATGATTCTCATGCACATCGCGCTCGGCATCGACCGGCCGTCGGACATCGCCCGGGAGATGGGGCTGACCCGGCAGAACGTGCACCACATGGCGAAGACGCTGATCGAGGGCGGCATGATCGAGAGCTCGCCGGATCCGGACGATCCGCGGCGCAGCATCTATCGGCTCTCCGACGAATCCGGCGAGCTGCGCGATCTGGCGCTCGATGCGCTGGCCGACATGGAGCAGGTGCTGGCGCAGCGGATCGGCCGACGACGGTTCGACGGTCTGAAGTCAGCCCTGGAGACGGACTGGGGCAGCGAGATCGTCGATGCCGACGATCTGCGTTCGCAGCTCGAAAAGCGAAGCCCGCGCTGACAGGTCGCCAGCCGCGGGCTTACGGTTCCACTGTCACCCGGCGGCCACCGGCTCCGCGTTCACGTCACGCTCGTCCAGCTCCCTTGTCCAGGCCGCGAACTCGAGCAGGATGCCGTCCGGATCCTTGAAGTAGATCGAGCGGACGAAGGTGGAGGGCGTAAGCGTCGGGCTCGCCTGGGTCTCCGAGTCGTCGTGGTTGACCACGGCGGTGCATTCCACGCCGGCGGCTTCCAGCTTCTTCTGGTACTCCTCGATCCGATCCTCCGGCACGTCGAAGGCCACGTGGTTCATCGACGCGTGGGCGGAGGTGATGGAACCCTTGCCCACCAGGCTCTCGGCGTGAGTGACGCCGGGCACGGAGTCCGGGGCGTCCGGAAACCAGAAGAACGCCAGCGAGTCACCGTTGCCGATGTCGAAGAAGAAGTGCTGGCCCATGCCGGCCGGCAGGTTGATGGTCTTGGTCAGCGGCATGCCCAGCACGCCGGTGTAGAAATCCACCGTCGCCTTCATGTCCCGGCAGACCAGGGCCAGATGGTTGATCCCGCGGATCTCGAACTTCTCGTTCTTCTTGGCAGTCATGTCGTCTCCTCTCAACGATCAGATCATGGCGGCCGCTATGGAATCGGCCCCCTACAGTCGAGAATCAATATCATTGACCATTCGGGTCGTTGTCAATAGGTCCGCCCAGGCGGGCGATCCGCGCAACGCCGTGGCGATAGTGGCCGAGCGCTGCGGTGATCAGCAGCACGGACAGCGGGCCCGCGATCAGGCTCAGGGTCGCGAAGGACCAGCCGAGCGCCTTCGGATCGCCGAAGGCGTAGTCCGTGAGCAGTGCCACCACGCTCGGACCGAGGCCGAGGCCCACCAGGTTCGCGATGAAGAAGTAGATCGCCGTCATCTGCCCCCGCAGCTCGTTCGGGGTGATGAGCTGAAGCGCGGCACCGGCCACACCGCCGTGCAGGCTGGAAGTGAACGTCGCCAGCGCGAGCAGCGCCAGTGCTGCCTGTGGCGAGCCGACGGCGGGAATGAGGGCGAAGCAGGGCGTCATGGTCGCCACCGAGCAGATCACCACCCTGAGGTGCGCGTCTGTCCGCCCGGCTCGCCACCACCGGTCTGCCAGCACGCCACCCGTGTACAGACCGCTGGTGCCGAAGAGCAGAAAGATCACCCCGTACGCGTAGCCGATGTCCGTTGCCGTCCAGTCGTGCACCCGAATGAAGAAGGTGGGTATCCAGGCCGTGCAGCCGTAGACGATGATCACCAGCAGCGAGAGCCCGGCAAACTGCAGCAGCAGCAGGTGCCGGTTGGCGCCGAGAAAGGCCAGCAGCCCGGTCGACGCCGGCTCTCCGACCGTCCCGGGCGTCCGGGTGAGCCGGTCGCGGCGCGCAGGTTCTGTAAGGCCCATGACCATCAGGCCCACCAGAAGGCCGGGCAGGCCGACCATCACGAACGTGAGCTGCCAGGCGCTCAGGGTGCCGAAACCCGGCACCACCACCGGCGGCAGCGCAGCGATCTCCGCGATCGCGTAGCCGCCGATGAGGAGCGCGAGTCCCGAACCCACCGGCAGCCCGAATGAGTACACGGCAATGGCCCGGCCCAGGTGTTCCTTCGGGAAGAGGTCGCTGATCAGCGAGTAGGCGGCCGGCGACAGGGCGGCCTCCCCCACCCCTACGCCCACACGGGCGAGAAAGAGCTGCCAGAAATTCCGCGCCAGGCCGCAGGCCGCCGTCATCAGGCACCAGAGAAAGATACCGGCGGCGATGAGGTTCCGCCGGTTGTAGCGGTCCGCCAGCCGGCCGAGCGGGATGCCCATGAACGTGTAGAAGACGGCGAACGCCATCCCCACCAGCAGGCTGACGGACGTGTCCGTCAGCCCCAGGTCCTTCTGGATGGGCGGGATCAGCAGGCTCAGGATGGTCCGGTCGACGAAGGACACCGTGTAGGCGACCATCAGCACCCCGAGCGAGCCCCAGGCTCTGACAGCGGAGGTCACGCCCTCAGAGCTCGAACAGCGGACGGGTCACGCTACATCCTGAAGGTCAACGTCAGGCCGTAGGTCCGCGGCGGCTCGTACAGGTTGAGCTGCTGGGCAAACGGTGCGAAGGCGACGATGTGCGTCTTGATCAGCTCGTCGTCCAGGTTCTTCCCCCACAGCGCCACCTCCCAGCTGTTGTCCGGCGCCTGCAGCGCGATCCGGCCGTAGAGCGTGTCGTAACTGTCCTGGACCTCGAGCGGCGTGTTCGACGCCTCGAAGTAGATCTTCGTCTGGTACGTCCAGTCGAGGCGGGCCATCAGCACGCCGAAGTCGCCCACGGGCCAGGCATACTGCGCGCCCAGGTTCACCTTGTTCTTCGGCGCCCGCTGCAGGGTGTTGCCGGTGTTGTCCGCCGTGGCGCCGCTCTCGAAGCTCTTGTACTCCGCATCGAGCCAGGCATAACTGCCGTTCAGCTCGAGGCCCGGAACCGGCTGGTAGATGGCTTCCACCT
Source organism: Pseudomonadales bacterium (assembly GCA_050185825.1). Classification (GTDB taxonomy): domain Bacteria; phylum Pseudomonadota; class Gammaproteobacteria; order Pseudomonadales; family Azotimanducaceae; genus SZUA-309. Next base: position 351,348 of record JBFWZA010000003.1, read on the forward strand.
CCACGCCGTAGATCTCGGCGGTGGCGGCATTGCCGATGACCACGCAGCACAGCGGCACGAGCTGCGACACCTGCAGATCCTCGTAGTCGATGTAGTAAGCGGCCAGGTTGAGCTGCAGGCTGTCGTCCAGCCACTGGGTCTTGGTGCCGATCTCGTAGCTCCAGGCGTACTCCGGATCGTACGGCGTCGCAGCACTCGCGGCCGTGCCTGCCGTTCCCTGGAAGCCGCCGCTCTTGAAGCCGCGTGAGGCGCTGGCGTAGGCCATCGCGTCGTCACTGAAACGGTAGGTGGCGGCGAACCGCGGCGTGAACGCATCCCAGCTCTCATCGGCGCTGACCGAGTACTCTTCCGCGAGCGGCGGCGGCATGCCCGGGCCGGAAACCAGCACGCCCGCGAGATCGGCGTCCTTCTCCTCCCAGGTCATCCGCGCGCCGGCCGTCAGCGTCAGCCGCTCGGTGAGGTCGTAGTTGAGCTGGCCGAACAGCGCGAAGCTCTGCGCGGTCACGTCCTGAGGAAAGGAGCCGGTACCGCTTGCCGCCGGTACCGGGAACGTCTGCACCAGGATCTCGTTGCGCTCGTTCTCCTCGCGCAGGTAGTAGATCCCCGCGACGCCGGACAACCGGTTGTTCATCGCGTCGAAGGCGAGCCTCAGCTCCTGGCTGAACTGGGCGATGTCCTCGATGTTCTCGTTGTAGGACTCGATCTGCGCCGGTGGGTTGATCGGATTGCTGAAGAACGGGTCCGCATGGGAGAAGTCCGCGCTCCGGTAGGCCGTGACCGAGGTCAGCGTGCCCCAGTCGATGTCGTAGTCGATGGTCAGGTTCAGACCCAGCACGTCGCGCTTCAGGTAGCCGTCGTCGAAGGCATTGACGCGCCGGACGTTCGGATTGACACCCACGCAGTGCACACCGCCGGCGACGCTGGCATCGCAGACGTTGTCCCGTGGCTGGCCGCGCTGATCCTGATTCGTGTAGTCCACGGACAGCAGCATGTCCAGCTCATCGGTCGGCGTGTAGAGGAAAGAGATCTGGCCGCCCGCGATCTTCTCGTCGTCGACGTGATTGCCGGTGGTTTCGTTCAGGGTGTAGCCGTCGCGCTGCCGGGCGTTGATGGCACCGGAGACCGCAAACGTGGGGCTCATGCCCTTGTTGAAGCGGCCGAGCACCTCGATGAGATCGTAGTTGCCGAACGAGCCGCTCACCTCCACGAAGTCCTCGTCGAGCGACGGCTTGCGGGTGACGAGGCTCACGGCGCCCCCCACCACGTTCTTGCCGAACAGCGTGCCCTGGGGCCCCCTGAGCACCTCCACCCGCTCGAGATCGTAGAAGCTGAGCGGGGCGGCGCCGCCACGGCCGATGTACACACCGTCGAGGAAGAGCGCCACCGACGGATCGCCACCGGCGTTGGAGTTGATGCCTTCCGTGCCGATGCCGCGGATGGTCAGGTTCGGCTCGCCCGGGTTGACCTCCGTGGCCGTGAAGCTCGGCGTACGCAGCGATATGTCGACCATGCTCTTGACGCGGTTGTCCCAGAGCTTGTCCTCGCTGAACGCGGTCACGGCGACCGGCACGTCCTGGATGTTCTCCTCGATGCGCTGCGCCGTGACGACGATGTCCTCGATGACCGTGTTGGAGGCGCGCTCTGCCGGCGCGGCTGCCATCACTGCCCCTGACGCGCACGTCAACGCTGCGGCCGCCAGTAACAGTCCGGATTTCAGCGCGCACGCGCGCCCGCTACGTGGAAACGCAGGTTCCCTCATGCTCTCTCTCCCCTAGTCCGTGTGAAGGGCACATTCCGCGGGCTCGGGGACCCACGGAAAATTCCCTAGCTTTCTAAGCTTTTGCAAGTAGACCAAAAAAAACGCCGGCTGCGCAAGCAGCCGGCGTCGAGGGCTCCCGCTACTGGCGGAACGAGAGCGTCAGACCGTAGAGCTGCGGATAACCGTAGAAGTGCTGGTTGAAGAACTGGGCCGTCGGCGTCAGGCCATTGGTGTAGGTCTTGTCGAAGCAGTTCTTGCACCAGGCCTGCACACGCCACTTCTCGTTGTTGCTCGTCCAGCCGGCACTGGCGTCCACGAGCCAGAAATCGCCCGTCTTGCCGTTCGGGTGGTTGAGCACGCCGTCCGAATAGAACGTGCTTTCGTAGTTGGTGGCGGCGCGCATGAAGAAACCGCCGATGTCCGTGAACCACTCGTACTTGGCGGCGAGATACACCTGGGTCTTGGGTGCCCGGCTGAGCTTGAGGTCGGTGTGGTCCTCATCCACCAGGTAGGTGCCGTTCGGCAGCAGCTCGACCACGCCGTTGCAGTCGGACGTCGGCGTGGTGGTGTAGCTCTGCGGTCCGTTCAGATCCGCGCAGAATTCGTCGTACTCAGGGTCCATGAAGCCGAGCGAGCCGTCCAGGGTCAGGCCGTCGATCGGCACCCAGGTGGCTTCGATCTCGAGCCCGGTCACCGTTGCCTCACCGATGTTCTGGGAGGCCGTTTCCTGCCCCGTGGGGTTGTTAGGCGCCGGGTAGAACACCTCGAACGCGAGCCCTTCGTAATTGGTGTAGAACGCCGTGACGTTGGCGCGCAGCCGCCCGTCCAGCCACTCGCTCTTCAGCCCGACCTCGTAGGCGTCGGAAGTCTCGTCGTCGGTGGGTCCGGCCGTGGTGTTCGAGCCCGCCCTGGCGCCGAACTCACCGGCCTTGTAGCCCGTGGAGTAGGTGACGTAGCCCATGATGTTGTCGGTGAAGTGATAGTCACCACCGAGCTTCCAGGTGGTCCGGTCGCTGTTCAGATCGCCGGTCACGGTATAGGGCTGCATGGACATGAAGTCGATGCTGGGCCGGCTGTCCGGATCCAGGTAGGTGATTCGGGTATCGTATCCAGGTGGATTGCCCGGGCCGAAGTTGGTACCCGGGTTGCGCTCGAAGTCCTTGCTCTCATCCGTGTAGCGCACGCCGAGGATCAGGTTCAGTCTGTCCGTGAGGGCATAGATACCCTGGCCGAAGACCGCCTTGCTCTCGTTTTCCTGGTGCGCATAGTCCGCCGAGCTTGGAACTCCCAGAGTCGGGAAGGACTGCACGATCTCGTGCTCCTGCTCGAAGTAGTACAGACCCATCACCAGATCCAGGTTGCCGAGGAAGCCGTCCATGCCGCCGAAGTCGGACTGCAGCCGGACCTCCTGGCTGAACTGGTCGTGCACCTGATCCCGGAAGGTCGGGAAGAACGGCAGCTCGGTCTGGTCGTAGTCGGCAGCCACGAAGTCGTCGGTTGCGACCCAACCGGTGACCGAGGTCAGCGTGAAGTTGCCGATGTCCCAGTTGATGATGCCGGTGACGCTGTCCTGATCCGTGTTGTAGAAGTCGAGCGCGTCCCGGCCCACCGTGAAGGCACCGTCGTCCGGCTCACCCTGCCAGAAGAACGGGGCGCCCGCGAAGAGGATATTGATGAGCTGATTCGGATCGGAGGCATCGTCACCTCCCGGCGACTGGCTGCGTTCCTTCAGCCAGCCGTAGATCAGGGTGGCGTCGAAGTTGTCGGTGGGCTCCCAGCGCAGCGTGCCGCGGATGGTGTCCACATCCTCGCCGTTCAGGTGGCCGCCGTTGGTGCGGTTCTTGTAGTGGCCGTCATAGTTCTGCAGCAGCATGGCCACCCGCATGGAAAGCTTGTCCGAGAACACCGGGAACTGAATGCCGCCGCGGAAATCCAGCCGGTCGTAGTTGCCTGCGGTGATCTCGGCGTCGTAGTCGACGGTGCCGTCCGGCATGACGGTGGTGACGGCAACGGCACCGGAGAGCGAGTTCTTGCCGAACGTCGTGCCCTGGGGTCCGCGCAGCACTTCCACCGTGTTCACGTCGAAGAAGTCGACCAGCGTGGCCACGGGACGGGAGATGTACACGCCGTTCACCGACACCCCGTTGCGCAGCTCGTTGGTGGACTCGATGGTGAGCGAGCCCATGCCGCGGATGTGGATCGTCGACGAGTTGGGCGCGAACGTGTTCGCCTGGATGCGCACGTTCGGCGCCTGCGGACCCACGTCGCGCAGATCCTGCGCGGTGATGTCCTCCAGCATCGACTTGTTGAACGCGGTGATCGCGATCGGCGTCTCCTGCGCAGTTTCCTCACGGTAACGCGCGGTGACGATGACTTCCTCGATGACGCCGCTGGACGCCCGCGCCATTTCTTCGGCGTGAGCGGCGATCGGCAGGCAGAATGCGATGAAAAGCGACAGCACGCCGAGCAGCGTCTGCCCCTGACGAGCAACGTTCATAAATCCTCTCCCATAAACGTGTCTTTCTCCGTGCGCAGCCACTGCTGCAGCCGCGCATCAGCGCAGCTACAGACTGCGCTTTCCGATGCGGAATCGTCCGCACCTCTCGAGTTTTCCGTGGCCCATCCGTCTGACGTCAACCGGGGGTTGGGTCAGCCAGTCCCTTGCGCGGGCAGCACGGCACGTGGTGCACGCATTCGTGCCCACGCCTGCGGCAAAATACCTAGTATGCTAAGGACATGCAAGGCGGGATGCGCAACATGGCTCCTCCCCCCGCAGTGATCAGATGAGCGAGTCGATGGCGCTGTGGGCCTCCTGCAGCGACTTCTCCTTGCTCTCCGGGCTGATGTTGAGCCCTTCCGCATACTCGAAATGGATGTTTTTGATGCCGAGAAGATTGAAGAAGAGCCGCACGTGTCCCGTCTGAAAGTCCCGCTCGGTGCCCTGATAGAGCCCACCGCGGGCGGCAAGAATGTACAGTGGTTTGTCGCCTATCAGCCCGACGGAGCCGCTTTCGGTGTACCTGAAGGTGACACCCGCGCGCGCAACGTGGTCGAACCAGGCCTTCAATGCGGACGGGATCCCGAAGTTGTACATGGGCAGTCCCAGCACCACCGTGTCCGCGCTCCTGAGCTCTTCGATGAGCTCGTCGCTCGCCTCGACGTGCTCGACCTGCGCCGGTGTCCGGTCGTCCTTCGGTGTGAGAAAGGCCCGGAAGCGATCCGCAGTGAGATGCGGAACCGGATCGGTGGCCAGATCCCGAACGACGACCTCGGTGTCGGGATGTTTTTCGCACCACTTCGCGACGAATCGCTCGCTGAGCTTCGACGACTCGCCGTCGGTGGAGAAAATGCTGGTCCTCAGTTCTAGCAGTACGGGCATGCAACTTCCTTACTATTCAGATCAGAATGTGTCGGGCAAGCAGGAGGTAACAGGCTGATGTCGAACAAGGGTGCGGCGCTCCGTCGCTCGCAGGTCATGCTGTTCGGGTTGCCGGAGTTCGCGGTTTACCTGGCGGTGATACCCATGTCGCTCTATCTGCCGTTCTTCTACTCGCGCGATCTGGGGCTGAGCATAACGGATATCGGCCTCTTGCTGATGGTGGCGAGAATCAGCGACGTGATCACCGACCCGCTGATCGGGGCGCTGAGCGATCGCACCAGCACCCGGCTCGGGCGCAGAAAGCCCTGGATGCTCGCCGGCGTGCCGCTGATGATGCTGTCCGCATTTCAGCTCTTTTCGCCGAGCGGACCGGTGAGCAACGCCTATCTGCTCATCTGGTCCGTGCTGCTCTGGTTCGGCTGGACCATGATCAACATTCCCTACTATGCCTGGGGTGCTGAGCTCTCCGACGACTTCGACGAGCGCACGCGGATCACCGGCTGGCGGCAGGCATTCGGCTACGCGGGCAACATCAGCGTGCTGCTGGTGCCGGTGGCGGCGTCACAGCTCTTCGGCTACGGCGGGGTGGCGAGCGAAGCGCTGGTCATCATCGGCGGCATGGCGCTCGTGCTGCTGCCCACCCTCATCGGCCTCACCGTGTGGCGGCTCCCGGAGCGGAACGTGGCGCCGCCCGCCAGAGCGCCGATCCTGCGCGACCTCCGCGCCATGCTGAAGAACGGCTCGTTCCTGGTGCTGTTCGTGGGATTCACGTTCATGTCGCTGGGCACCACCATGATCGGCACCCTGTTCATGCTCTTCACGACCTTCGCCATGGATCTCGAACGCCAGGCGCAGCCCATCCTGCTGTCGTACTTCGCCGTCAACATCATCGGTCTGCCGTTCTGGGTGTGGCTGTCCGGGCGGATCGGCAAACGGGAAGCCTGGATGACCGGCACCCTCGTCATGGCGCTGACGACACCCCTCTATCTCACCCTGGCCCCGGGAGAGATCGTGCCGTTCGTGATCATGACGGCCATCATCGGCTTCGCCGGCGGCAACTTCGTCGCCCTGTCCCTGTCCATGAAGGCCGACGTGATCGACATCGCCACACGCCGCCGTGGCGAGAGCAACGCGGGCGCCTACATGGCAGTCTGGTCGCTCGGCTCGAAGACCACGCAGGCACTCGCACTCGGCATCTCCCTGCCTCTGCTCGGCCTGTTCGGATTCGACCCGCGGGCGGACAACGGCCCCGATGAGATCGCGGCCCTGCGCTACGCCATCTCCCTGCTGCCGCCGGCCTGCTATCTGCTCGCGATCGCCGTGATCTACCGGTATCCGGTCAGCCGCCTCCGGCTCGCGCGGCTGCGCGAAGCGTTCGACCGCCGGCAGCAGCGTCGCGCCAGGCGCGCCTATCCGGGCCGCACCGATCAGCGCGTCGGATAGGACGCCCAGACCGCGTATCCCCGGCCCGCGGGTTTGAAAACCCGCAATGCCGGCAGGTCCGGGTGGACGCGGGCCTTCTCCCCCGCCGCCTGAAAGTCCGCTTCCGAGCGCCAGCGGGCGTAGTGCACGAGGGTCGTGCCGTCGAGCCCGCGGTGGAGCTGGCTGCCGATGAAACCCGGCTGCCGGGAGAGGAAGGAATCCACGTAGGCGCCGATCTTCTCGAGGGCCTCGTCCTGGTTGTCCGGCGTGGTCTCGAAGCTCACGATCACGATGTGCTCGGGCGTGCTCATGTCTCTCCTCCGCTTTCTGCTGCTTTCCTCAGCCGATCTCGGCACGCACCATTCTGGCACCTGCCACCATGGCGGCGAGCTTGGCGAATGCCACGTCCCGGGGCAGGTACTTCATGCCGCAGTCGGGCGCCACGACCATGCGTTCCGCAGGCAGGTGCTCGAGCGCTGCACGGATACGCTGTGCCACCAGCTCCGGGGTCTCCGGCGTCAGATCCCGGAGATCGATCACGCCGACGTGCACCTTCTTGTTCTGCAGGCACTCGAGCACCGTCATCTTGAGCTTCGGCTGCGCGCACTCCACGGAGATCTCGTCCGCCCCGCAGGTGTCGAGCTCACCCAGGAAGGCATACCCCGGCGGCTTGTCCGCCACGTGCTTGCCGTAGCCGAAGCAGACGTGCAGCACGGTCGGACCGGTGGCGCCTGCGAGCGCCCGGTCGATGGCTTCCACCGCATACTCGCGGGCCGCTTCCGGCCTCGCCTGCACGTAGGGTTCGTCGAGCTGGACGATGTCCACACCGGCGGCAAAGAGCGCCTTCAGCTCCACGTTCACCGCGTCCGCGTAGGCCATGGCCAGCGACCCGTCGTCCGGGTAGTAGTCGTTCTGAGCCTGCTGCGCCATGGTGAACGGCCCCGGCAGGGTGATCTTGATGGGACGGTCGGTGTGCGCCTTGAGCAGCGGCACGTGCGGCGCTTCCACCGGCGACCGGTGGGCGATGGGACCCACCACGCGGGGCACGGGCACGGCGGCGCCGGTGCGATCCATGGCCTCGCCGGGGTGGTCGAGGTCGACGCCGTCCAGCGCGTTGGCAAACCGGTTCGAATAGCTCTCGCGCCGCATCTCGCCGTCGGTGACGATGTCCACGCCGGCGCGGTGCTGGTCGTGCAGCGCCAGGATGGTGGCGTCGTCCTGCGCTTCGGCGAGGGACTCGGCGGGAATGCGCCAGAGCGCGTCGAGCAGCACCCGCGGCGGCAGGCGCTGGCCGAGCCGCTCCCGGTCGATGAGCCAGCCGGGCTGAGCGTAGCTGCCGACGAGCGACGTGGGCAGGAGCGGCAGCGGTTTCATTCCTTCACCTCTTCTTCGGATGTCAGATTCTCGAACGTTCGCATCAGCACCCGGCGGGTGGTTTCCACGTCCCGCTGCGGCACGCCGCGCAGGGCTCGCTCGTTGACGGAGATGACCAGCGGCAGCAGCTCGTTGCGCAGCCGCCGTCCTCTGGCCGTGAGCGTGATCTTCATTTTCCGGCGGTCGTCTGCGACCCGCTTGCGGCTGATGAAACCGCTTTTCAGCAGGCCGTTCACCGAGCGCACGGTGGTCGCCTCGGTGGTACCGGTACGGTCGGCCAGCTCACGCTGGGTGATGCCGTCCTGATCCCACAGCACCCGCAGAAAGCGCCATTGACCGGCGCTCACCCCGTGCTCGATGGTGAGCTTCTCCAGCGCTCTGGAGAACGCCCGGAAGTTGATGCGCGTGAGATAACCGATGCTGTGCATCGGGTCCAGATACGGCTCCGACGGATCCCGCTCAGTCATGATGTGTTGACCTCAGGCGCCGTGCTCGCGAAGCCAGCCGACGATCAGGTCCGCTACGTCGTCCCGCGCATTCGCGGGGCTCTCCAGGTAGTGATCGCCGGTGATCATCTCCAGCCGCTTGTCCGCGGCACCCAGCGCGTCGAAGATGGCCCTGGCGTCGCTCGGGAATACCCCGGTGTCACCGAGACTCTGGACGACGAGCGCGGGCTGGGTGATCCGGTTCAGGTGCGGCGCGCCGCTGCAGTGCGAGTCGGAGAGCGACCACATGGAGAGCCAGGTGCGCAGCGTGTTGGTGAGGCCGATTCCCCGCGGAGCGAAGTTGGCCGTCTTCGGGTCGCCCGCGTAGCAGCGGCCCACCTCCCGGTCGGACGGGTCGATGCTGCCGTCCATGAGCCGGAGGTCCGCCCAGGTGCGGTAGACGTTGAATGCGCGGTCGACCATGCCGAGACCCTTGAGCCGGGCCAGCTCGCTGTGACACCAGGCGGTGATCCGCTCGTTGCGGGCGACCTGGGCGGCGCGGTAACGCTCGATGAACTCCGGCGAGTACGGTGGGCCGTTGGCCGGGTCGTACATGTTGAGGGCCGGATCGATGCTCGCGGGATCCGTCTCGTCCGTGATCGACGGGTCGAACCAGGCCGTGAGCACCTCGGGGCGCCCGAGGTGCGCACACAGCGAGATGTAGAGATCGGCGGGAATCAGATGGTTGAGCGCATCCGGCAGCTTGAGGCCCGGCGTGGGGGTCATGGTCACACCCTGGGCCTGGGACTGATAGGCACCCATGAGCGAGCCGCCGCCGGAGTTGCCGAGGATGACAATCTGCTCCACGCCGGCCTGCTCCTTGAGCCAGCGAACGCCCACGCCGATGTCGATCAGCGCGTGCTCGAGCAGGAAGAAGCCCTCGTTGCCGCGGAAACGCGTATTCCAGCCAAGAAAGCCATAGCCGCGCTCAGCCATGTACTCGCCCAGGTAGTGCTCGGAGAAATCGACGTTATAGTGGGTGGCGATCAGGGCCGTGGTGGGGCGGCGATCTTCCGGCCGGTAGTACAGACCCTGACAGGGCATGAATCCCGCACCGTTGCGCGCCGCGGTCGGTGAGTTCAGCGAAACGAATTCCCGTGTCCAGCCCGACATCAGTCCTCCCCTCGGATTGTCGTGAAGTTACTTAGCATACAAAGTATCTGGTATGTCGCGCCACCCTTTCCTTTAGTGGAAGTATTGCGCGACTCTTTTCGTGACGTTGTCTGCGGTGATCAGACCCCGGTGGACTGCCAGGCGAGCATCCGGAAGCTGCCGGCCTCGTGTACCCACACGGACAGAAACCGGTTGCTGAGCGCCTTCTCCACACCGTCGCGGCTCGCCCGCCCGTTCAGCAGCCCGTGACAGACGAAGACCTCGCCGCGCCGGATCACCTGCACGGCCTCCGTGTCCAGAGCCAGGTACCTCACCACACCGGACGCGATGCCGTCCAGAAACGATTGCCTGCCGTCCGTTTTGCCTGACGAGTGGGTCCAGATCAGCTCGTCGTCGAGCAGCGCGCCGAGCGCGGTTACGTCACCCGCCACCATGGCCGCGCGGCGCTGCGCATCCGCTCTCAGCACACCGTCCTGCTCAGTCATCCGTCGGTTCTCCGGTTGCGCTCGTGCCGAGCGGTTACCTTTACAGCGAGCGCACCCGCTCCAGCGCCTGCACCAGTCCTGTCAGGGTCGCGTTCACCGGCGCGGTGAGGCCCACCTTGGCCGCCTCCCTGGGGATGCTGCCGTTGATCACATCCACTTCCGTCACGCGCCCCGCTGCCAGATCCTGCAGCACGGACGGCCGGGCGCGCGGCATCCGGGCGGCGAACTCGCGGACGTGAGCCACCGGGTCGACGAAGGACAGCACGATGCCGCGTGCCTGAGCCACCGTCCACGCCTCGATCGCCGCCGACCGGGTCACCGGACCCAGGGCCGGATCGTCCATGGCCTCGCCCACCGTCAAGCCGGTGAGCGCGCAGGGCGCGCTGTAGGCCACGTTGCAGATGAGCTTCTCCCACTGCATGGCGGTGATGTCGTCCACCGCCGCGGCATCGAAGCCCGCCTGCCGCCACACGGCCGCCGTCCGCTCCACCTCTGCCGGCTCGAGCGTCGCGAACGCGCCCATCCGGATCGCCTTCATGTCGTTGTGGTGTGCATGTCCCGGTGCTTCCAGGGAAGCGCCGAACCCCTGCGCGACACCGACCATGAGCCGCGCCGCACCCAGCACGCCGGCCACCACCTCGGCACTGCCGAGGCCGTTCTGCAGGGTCAGCACCCGAGTCTGGGGGCCGACGAGGGGCACGGCGGATCGCGCCGCCTCGGCCACGTTCGCCGCTTTGACGGCAATCACCACCAGATCCATCGCCTCCGCTTCGGCGGGAGGCTCCTTCATGACACGGAGACGCACGCGGCGGTCGCCGCTGGCCCCGGACACCCGCAGGCCCTCGCGCTCGATGGCCGCCATGTGCTCACGGTTGCGGCCGATGGCGAGCAGATCGTGACCGGCAGAGGCGAGGAGCCCGGCGTAGATGGAGCCCATGGCCCCGCAGCCGACGACGGCGATCTTCATGCGCTCACCCCGCCAGCAGCCGCTCGATGTGCGGCGCGAGCTCCGCCTTCCACTCCAGCCCGAACCCGGGCTCGCTGCCCGGCGCCACCGTGCCCGCGCCCACCGTGCAGCTCGCGGAGTAGCCGCCGAACGGCTGGAACACACCCGGGTAGGCTTCGCAGCCGCCGAGCGAGAGCCCGACCACGGCATGCAGGTTGATCAGGTGGCCGCCGTGGGGAAAGCAGCGGCCGCGGGGAAAGCCTTCCGCTTCCAGCAGGGTGAGCATGCGGCCGTACTCGGTGAGTCCGTAGGAGAGTCCCGGATCCATCTGCAGCACGTCCCGGTCGGCGCGCAGTCCGGCATAACGCACCAGGTTCCGGGCGTCCGCGGCGCTGAACAGGTTCTCGCCGGTGGCAACGGGCCCATCGTAGGACGCGCACAGCGAACGGTTCAGCTCGTAGTCTAGCGGATCTCCGGGCTCCTCGTACCAGCGCAGGCCCAGCGGCGCGATGGCTTCCCCGTAGGCCAGAGCCTGATCGAGATCGAAGCGGCCGTTGGCATCCACGGCCAGCCGCGCGCCGGATCCGGCGACGGTGAGCGCCGCGTCGATGCGCCGCAGGTCCTCGTCGAGCGACGCGCCGCCGATCTTGATCTTGAACGCCTCGAAACCGAGCGCTTGATAGCCGCGCAGCTCTTCCTTCAGCCGCTCGAGCGAGTCGTCCGGGTAGTAGTAGCCCCCCGCCGCGTAGACCGGCACCGGCCGTGGCGTCTCGAGCCGGCCGAACGCCCGGGCAATGGTCACGCAGGCCGGCTCGTCGGCGAGCTTGGCGTTCAGGTCCCAGACGGCGAGCTCGAGGGCGGCCGCGGCACCCGCCCGGTCGCCGTGCCCGCCCGGCTTCTCGTTCTTCATCACCGTGGCGAGCACCTTCCCCGGATCGAGCGCGGCGCCATCGTCCGCCAGAAGATGCTCGGGGTCGGCGGCGAGCAGCCGGGGAATCATCCGCTCACGGAGAATGCCGGACTGGCCGAACCGGCCGATGGAGTTGAAGGCGAGGCCCGTGAGCGGCCTGCCGTGCCGCCGCTGATCGGTGATCAGCGCCACCAGCGATACCGTGTGCTCCGCGAAGCTGACCACCGCATTGGCCACCGCGCCTTCCAGCAGCACGGAGACCTCCCTCACCTCGACGATGCGCATGGGGTCCGCGGGCTCAGTGGAAGTGGCAGGCGATGCTGCCGAGCTCACCGAAGTCGGCGTGAAAGGTGTCGCCGGCACGGATCTCCACCGGCCGCGTGAAGGAGCCGGCCAGGATCACCTGCCCCGCTTCCAGCCCCACGCCGTGCGCGGCGAACCGCCGCGCCAGCCAGACGACGCCATTCGCGGGGTGGTTCAGCACCCCCGCCGCCACACCGGTCTCCTCGATCACACCGTTACGGAACAGCAGCCCACCCACCCGGCGCACGTCCACGTCCATGGGCCGCACCGGCCGGCCGCCGAGCACCACGCCGGCGGCGGCCGCGTTGTCTGCCACGGTGTCGAGCACGGTACGCGACCGGCCCGTCTCCGGATCGACCCGGTAGCTGCGCGCGGCAATCAGCTCCAGGGCGGGGACCACGTAGTCCGTCGCGTCCAGCACGTCCCAGGTGGAGAGCTCAGCGCCTGCGATGGACCGGCCGAGCACGAAGGCCAGCTCCACCTCCACCCTGGGATCGGTGAACCGCGCGGCTTCGATGCTGGCGCCGTCCTCGAAGAACATGTCGTCGAGCAGCGTGCCGAAATCCGGCTCGTCGATCTTCATGGCGGCCTGCATGGCCCGGGAGGTGAGGCCGACCTTGCGACCCCGCACCGTGCGACCACTTTCCACCCGCGACCTCATCCAGGCAGCCTGCACCGCGTAGGCATCGTCCAGCGTCATGTCAGGATGATCCACGGAGATGGGTCGGATCTGCCGGCGCGCGGCTTCTGCGGCTTCGAGCGCCGCAGCCGCGGTCTGAATCTGTTCCCGGGTCAGGGCCATCGGTCGCTCCGTCAGCTCACAGTGGATAGACGATGGTATTCGGGACGAGCACCGAGTCGTAGACGACCCACTTCTCGGCGAAGCGCAGCTCGCCCGCCTCCTCCACCACCAGGTCGAGATAGCGGCCCACGCTCAGGATCTTCGGCAGCTCGTCCGGCAGCACCTCGATCACCAGGTAGTTGGCGATCACGTCGATGGCGCCGTCCTCGCGCGCCCTGCCGCGGATGTTGGTGATCTGGTGGCGCAGGTAGCGCGGCTCGAACATGATGGTTTCCTGCACGGAGCGCACCCGGTCCGCGAGCATGCCGCGGCTCTCGCAGCGGATGATGGCGAGCGGCAGGTCCTGCTCGAAGTTGTCGCGCGGCACCACCAGATACGTGCAGTCCTCGGTGAAGAGCGCCGGCCAGTCCTCGAGCGGACCGTCGTCCAGGAGTTCGCCGTAGAGGTCGTAGAGCGCCTCGAGGCGTCGCTGCGCAAGCGGGTCCAGGCTCACAGCCCCATCACCCGGCGGTAGTGGGCATAGAAGGCGCGGATGGCCGTCTCGGTGACCATGTGGTTCTCGTTCTCCGTGCCCTTGCCGCCCATCTGCACCACGCCGATGTGCTCCCGGTACTGGGCCACGCCGTCCTGGGCGAGCTTGATCACCTCGCTGTCGTCCGCGGAGACGAGACCCGCGGCGCTCATCAGGTTCGCCTGCCGCAGCCGGCGGCGGGTCATCGCCTCGTCGTCGTCCGCGTAGCCGAAGAATGTCCAGGCAAGCTCGAACGACCCCGGCGACCGTGGTCGGATCTGGCGCAGGGCGAGGGTGTTGGACTGCTGCTGAACGATGAGGTTGGGCCAGATGGTCTGCATGACCACCGTGGCATCGTCCGGAAACTCTTTCACCGGATCGAGCAGCCGGGTGTCCTGGAGCACGAAGTCCTCGCGCAGGTTGGCGATGTCGCGGGTGGCATCCGTCTTCTTCTGCTCGCCGCGGCGGGAGATGAGCAGCGCGTGGCCGCCCGACTCGTCCATCTGCACCTGGGACTCCTGATCGGCGCGGAACAGGCCGAAGGTCACCAGAAACACGTGCAGCAGCGAGGCGTGGTACGGGTCCTTGATGTTCTCGAACATCAGCTTCCAGTTGCCCGGAATGAGCTGTCGCGAGTAGCCGAGGAGCGTGAGCGGGCGGCCGTCGAAGACCCGGTCGAAGTAGCGGAGGTTCGTCTCGCCGAGATAGTCCGGCAGTGGCGGCAGCTCGGCTGCGAAGGAGGCGAAGATCACGCCGTTGCGCTCCGTGATCGCCAGCTTCGGCAGATCGTGGTCGCCACGCTCGAAGTCTTCCGGCATGCCGCCCTTGCCTTTCACGCCCTTGATGAAGGGCACGCCGCGCAGGTTGCCGCAGGCGTCGTAGGACCACTGGTGGTAGGGGCAGACGAAGAAGCGGGTGTTGCCGCGCTGCTGCCGGCAGAGCTTCACGCCGCGGTGCGCACAGCGGTTGGCAAAGCCGTGGATCGCGCCGTCCTGATCCCGCGCAATCACCACCGAGCGCCGGCCGATCACGCTGACCAGATAGTCGCCGGGCTCCGGAATCTCCGCCGCGAGGCCCACGTAGGACCAGTGCTCACCCTCGAAGATGCACGACATTTCCCGCTCGAAGATCGCGGGGTCCGTGTAGATCCCGTAGGGCACCTCCGAGACGCCCCCGGGCCAGACGAGCGATGGCTCTTTGCTCATTTTTCCTGCTTCATTTTCTCTTGCATGCCTGCACGTCTCTTGCTTGCCTGCATGCGGAAACCGCACGGTTGACGCCGGGAATATTACTTTGCTATCAAAGCATTTTGAAACCCCCGCGGTTCCCGCCATGAACGATCAGGTCCCTCTTCCCCTGCTGCTCGACACCAGCGGCGACCACGACAGCCACTGCGACCCGACCCGGGCAAAGCCCGCGAAGGACTGGCCGCCGGTGATCATCAGCCGGGAGATGATCGACGAGCAGATCGAGCGGCTGGCCGATGCGCCGAGGCCCGCCAACGGGCGCCGCCAGGTGATGTTCGTGCATCCGAGCGCGCCGACTCCGGGCCGGGGCCTGACCCCCGGCGTGCGGGTCACCCTGGACGTGCTGAAGCCGGGCGAGGAAACGACGCCCGTGCGCCAGAACGCCACCCAGGTGAATTTCTGCATCCGCGGCGGCGGCCGCGCGGTCGTCGGCGAGCGCAGCATCGCCTACGGCCAGTACGACGTCTGGAACCATCCGTCCTACGCCACCTACCGGCACATCAACGACACCGGCGAGCTGCAGGCGCGTCTCACTTACTCCAACGCGGCGCTGCTGGAGATGATGCGCGTGCATCTGCTGGAGGAGGATCCGAAGGAAACCGCAGCCGCCGAAACCGAGGCACCGGAGCATGCCGGATCGGGCATGGCGCTGCCCACGTTCACCATCGGTGAGGACGGCGCGGCGCTCATGCCCTACGAGACGCTCATCAGCCCGCCGGCCGTCCCTTCCAACTGCCTGCACTGGCCGTGGACCACGGTGAAGGCCCATCTCGACGAGCTCGCCGCCCTCGGCGAAAAATATCAGGGCCGCCGCCTCTATCTGCTCTTCAACCCGAGGACGGACCGCTTCAACGGCACCACGCCGAACTTCTTCTCCACCATCACCATCCGCCCACCGGGCATCGTCGACAAGCCCCACCGGCACGTGTCGTCCGCCATCAACTACTACTTCCGCGGCGCGGGCTACAGCCGCGTTGAGGGCAAACGTTACGAGTGGAAAGCCGGCGATCTGATGGTCTCCGCACCCGGCTGGGCCGTGCACAACCACGCTTCCTACGAGGGAGAGCCGGTCTACGAGCTCACCATCCAGGATCAGCCGCTGAACATCTACATGGAGTCGCTGCTCTGGCAGGAGGACCTGTCGCGGCCCGCGAAGATCCTCGGCACGGACGAGGGATTCGCCACCAACCGCGGCCGCGTCCAGTCCGGCTGATGTTCTACGATCCCCGGGAGGATCTGCGGCCGGCGCCGCTCACCCACAACCCGCTGAACGCGCTGGTAGCCCCCCGGCCCATCGGCTGGATCGGCAGCGTCTCTGCAGCCGGGGTGCGCAACCTGGCCCCGTTCTCCTACTTCAATGCCGTCTCGGCCGATCCGCCGGTGGTGGTCTTCGCGCCGAACAGCCGCCCGAACGCGCAGGACAAGGACACGCTGGCCAACGTCCGGGAAACGGGCGAGTTCACGGTGAGCATCGTCTCCGCGCCACTGGCCCGGGCCATGAACGAAACCTCCCGGGAGGCCGACCCGGAGGTGGACGAGTTCGAGCTGGCCGGGCTCACCGCCGCCCCTTCGCGGCTCGTCCGTCCCTGCCGGGTGGGCGAGGCCCGTGCGGCGCTGGAGTGCACGGTCTGGCGTATCGTGGCCCTGCCCGCGCGACCGGGTGGACGCGCGAGCCACCTGGTGATCGGCAAAGTGGTGGGCATCCACATCGACGACGCGCTGATCGTGGACGGCCGGGTGGACACCGCGGCACTCGATCCCCTTTCCCGGCTCGGCTACTTCGACTACGGCACGCTCGGCGAGCTGTTCGAGATGCCGCGCCCGGACTGAGCGTCCACCGTCGTGTCATCCTCCCGGAACGGCGCGAAGAATTCCCGCTCCACCCATTCCTGCACTTCGGTATCCGGGCGGCTCGCCAGGGACACCAGCACGCACACGGCCAGATTCACGGCAAATCCGTAGAGGCCCGCCTGAAACAGCCACCACCGGGCGTGCCCGGTGACGATCATCAGTCCCACCACCGCCGTGCCGGCCAGCACCCCGGCGATCACCGCCCGGGTGGTCGCCCGCGGCCAGTAGAGCCCGAGAATGAGCGGCGGGAAGAGCTGCATGAGCAGCTCGATCTTGATTTCCGTGAGCCGCCAGAGCGTGGCCGTGGGGCTCACGGACACCAGCACCACCCCCAGCAGGATCACGGAGACGAACACGCGGCCGGCCAGTGTCAGCTCCCGGTCCCCCGCGTGCGGCCGCACCACCGAGTGGTAGACGTCGCGGGTGAAGATGGAGGACAGCGACAGCACCACGGACGAGGAGGTGGACATGATGGCCGCCAGCACCCCGCAGAGCACGAACACCACCAGCCAGTAGTGGTCGGCCAGCGCATCGGCGAGCAGCAGACCGAACACGCCGTCCGATGCAGTGCCCTCGAGACCGGGATGCAGCACCGCGCCGGAGAGACCGATGAGCAGTGTGCAGGCGCCGAGGGCGAACGGCACCAGCAGCATGAGCAGGAAGCTCCGTTTCAGCGCCCCCACCGTGCGCGCCGCGTAGATCCTCTGCACGGCCTGGGGATACATGGAGAAGCCGATGGCGGAGACCACCAGCAGCGACAGCCACCTGGCCGTTGCGGTCTCGGCATCCTCGGGCGCGGTGAGCAGCGACGGCTGGATCCGTTCCAGCGTTTCCACCACGCTGCCGAGCCCGCCGGCCATGCCGAGCACCACGGTAGTGGCGCCGAGCATCGCGAGCGTCAGCAGCACGCCCTGGAACGCATCCGTCCACACCACTCCGCGCCAGCCGCCCACGGAGATGTAGACCGACATGACGATGGCGATGAACACCACGCCGGACCAGAAAGGCAGCGCGCCGG